>NZ_JAHESF010000015.1 GCF_018598225.1 Chryseosolibacter histidinae
AGCTTAAACACAGCTGTTGCAACTATTGATGGTAATGTAGTTGCGATTGTAGGAGCGGGCACTGCAAAGATCGTGGCCCGTCAGGCCGGTGATGCGCAGTACAACCCTGCTGACGAAGTACAACAAACACTTATTGTAAGCAAAGCCACCCAGACCATCACCTTCAACGCGCTGCCCGACAAAAGACTGAGCGATGAAACATTCATACTCCCGGCAACAGCATCATCCGGTTTACCCGTCAGCTACGTGAGCAGTCATCCTGACATCGCTTCCATCGATGGCAACAGGATCATCCTTCACAAGGCAGGAAAAATAGCAATCGCCGCCAATCAGGCTGGTAATGAGAACTATGAGCCAGCCATGCAGGTACCACAAATACTGAACATCCTGAAGAACCTCCAGTCAATCGCTTTCGCTGAATTGCCTTCGAAGATGTTCGGCGAAGCGCCTTTCACACTATCGGCGACAGCCAGCTCATCCCTTCCTGTGGTCTATGAAAGCAGTAACGCAGCGGTGGCAACAGTTGTGAATAACACGGTTACCCTCCAGGGCGCAGGTACAACTGTCATCACTGCTACACAATCGGGCAACGATACATTCGAAGCAGCTTCGTCCGTGCAGCAAACACTCGTAGTGGAGCTTATTACTGACCTGGAAGGTCGCGCAGAAGTACTTGTGGGTGTTTACCCGAACCCGGTGCATGATGCGCTGAGCGTCAGCGTTGCATCCGTAGGCCCGGTTCGTATTGAAATGTTCGACGCCATGGGCCGTGTTGTCGCCCGTGAAACAGCATCATCCGGAGAAGACGCGGCACTGCAAGTGGATCATCTTCAGCCCGGCATCTATCACGTGAAGATCAGCACAGCGCATCAGGTGGTAACACGTCAGATCATTAAAAAATGATCGCTTTCTGAATTTTAAAAGTATTATCAATCTCAGGCATCAGGTATCCGGGAACAGTCGGTTTTAGTTAATGGGTTCAGAGACATCCCGGTGCCTTATGCTTCATTTTAATCGATATCTCAAGATGAAAAGATGTATTCTGTTCTTGTTGTTGCTGCTCCTGTTGTGCCACTTTTCGCACGCCCAAAAGGTGGACGAGAAAGATGTGCCCGCCAATATCGCGGCGGCGGTCAAGGCCAGGTCTGGCGGGTCACCCGTCACCATGTGGGTGCGCGATCAGAACCGGGGTAAGTATATCGCCACGCTCATCAGCCCCACAGCGTTCAAGCTGATCGAAGTAGATATGAAAGGGCAGTGGCTGGGAACACAAACCGCTTTACAGGAAGTGGATTTTCCCGCCGCCCCGATGAAGACCATCCGGGAAAAATACCTGAGCAAAGGATACGAAGGCAGCAACTATGTTTTTGTGGAGGAACCCGGCCGCACGTATTACACAGTAGACGTGTCGTCTGAAGATGAAGACCTCGCCGTTGAGCTCGATGCCAGTGGCAGGATCCTCGAAGCAAAGACCAGGTGATCGCAAGCTGTTTAGCTCAATGAAAATGCTCCAGGATCGCTTTCGGCATCTCTTGTAAGGCCAACACCTGCTGGGCAGCATTGATCCGGATGGCTTCTTTCGGCATCCCGAAAACAACACACGACTTCTCATCCTGTGCGATGGTGTATGCACCGGCCTCCTTCATATGCAGCAGACCTTCGGCGCCGTCTTTTCCCATGCCGGTCATCAGGATGCCCACCGCATTTTTTCCGGCATGCCGCGCCACGGAATTGAATAACACGTCGACGGAAGGTTTGTGCCGGTTCACCAGCTCTCCATGGCAGATCTTGATACAATACCGGAGGCCGTTGCGCACAACCTCCATGTGCTTTCCACCGGGCGCAATGTAAGCGTGACTGTTCAATACCGGCTCGCCGTCTTCGGCCTCTTTTACAGTTATCTCCGTGATGAGGTTCACATTTTCGGCAAACGATCTTGTGAAACCTGCCGGCATGTGTTGCGTAATGACAATCCCAGGTTTGCCTGGCGGAAAGTTTCGCAGGAAAAAACGAAGCGCTTCCGTGCCGCCGGTTGATGCGCCGATGGCGATGACTTTGCCAGTAGTGGTAGCGTGATGCAAGGAGGCGTAGTCCACCTTGTTTTTCACGGCAGGCGTATACTCCTGCGCGGGCCTGTTGAGCGCCACACGTTTTACCGGGGCCATGTAAGCAGCTTTGATGGCATCGGTGATGCGGATGCGCGATTCTTCGATGTGCTCCGCCGTATTCCTGATCTCTGACTTGCCCACGATCTCGATGGCGCCAAGCTCCAGCGCACGCAAAGCCTGGTCACTTCCTCTTTCCGTAAAGCTTGAAATGATCACTACCGGAATGGGGTATTGTGCCATGAGGGTCTTCAAAAAAGTGAGACCGTCCATGCGCGGCATCTCGATGTCCAGCGTGATCACATCCGGGATCTCGTTTTTGATCTTCTGCGCCGCAAAGAACGGGTCCGCCGCCGTGCTCATCACTTCAAGCTGCGGATCGGTGTTGATGATATCGGTCAGGGTTTGCCGCACCAGCGCAGAGTCATCACAGATCAACACCCGTATACGTTTTTTCATTTGGCTCTCAGGTTAATTTAAACGCGCTGAAAAACAGTGGGCCTCAGTTGCTTCACCGGCAGCTGCATATGATAGATGGATTCCGAGTGCCCGATGAACAGGTAGCCACCCAGCCGCAGCTTCGACAGCAGCTTCCGCACAACCTGCTCCTGCGTTTGCCGGTCGAAGTAGATCAACACGTTGCGACAGAACACGGCATCGAAGTCGGGCTCTACTTCCAGTACGCTGTCCGTTAGGTTGATCCTTTTGAAAGCAACCTTTGATCGCAGGCCGGGTGCGATCCTGATGGTTGGATTCTCCTGGTTCTTGCTGCGAAGCAAATACCTTTTGCGCAAGCTCATGGGAATGCCTGTGATGGTCCTCTCATCGTAAACACCTTTTACGGCTTTCTCCAGCACTTTGGTTGAAATATCCGAAGCCACAATGCGGTATTCGAACGAGGGGTTGCTGTTGTAGAATTCTTCCAGCACCATGGCCAGCGTATAAGGCTCTTCACCCGTTGAGCATGCCGAGCTCCACACTTTGAAAGGCCGCGGCATCCGGAGCCTGGAAAAAGAAGGCAGTGCCTCCCTTTCCAGGAACTCAAAATGACCAGGCTCGCGAAAAAAATCTGTCTTGTTGGTAGCCACCGAGTCGATCAGGTGAACGATCTCGGCCTGCCCTTCCATGCTGTTCATCACATAATCGCAGTAGGTGGAGAACGAGCTCATGGCATGGGCCACGAGTCGTTTCTGCAACCGGCTTTCCACCAGCACTTTTTTTTGTTTCGACAGGTTGATCCCGCAGGCCTGGTAAATAAAACCTCTCAGCCGTTCAAAATCACGTTCAGAGATCTTGAGAATGGAATCACTCATCAGCCTGAATATTTTTCGTAATCATTGTCCAGGTGGTCGCTGCCGTTGCCGTTGGAGAGGTCCAGCACAACGCCATGTTTACCCTGTGATCTTGGCGCTGTTTTGATGGCCGCGACGGGAGCAGGGCGTCTTCGCTGTGTGATCTTTTTGCCGGCGCCATGATCTTTGCCCACCTTGAAGAACGAGATGGCTTCGCGCAGGTGCTCGGCCTGGCTCGACAGCTCTTCAGCGCCCGTGGCCATTTCTTCCGAGGCCGAAGCGTTTTGCTGGATCACCTGGTTGAATTGCTGAATGGCATTGTTCACCTGCTCGGCACCCGAGTTCTGTTCAAGGCTGGCCGCGGAGATCTCCTGTACCAGCTTGGCCGTGTTCTGAATATTGGGAACGATCTGGTCCAGTAGTTTTCCTGACTTGTCTGCAATGGATACGCTTGACCCTGACAGCTCATTGATCTCGGAAGCGGCTGCCTGGCTGCGTTCCGCCAGCTTGCGTACTTCTGCGGCTACCACGGCAAAACCTTTACCCTGGTCTCCGGCCCGCGCGGCTTCAACGGCTGCGTTAAGCGCCAGCAGGTTGGTTTGCCGTGCGATCTCGCCAATGATGGTGATCTTCTCGGCGATCTTCTTCATGGAGTCCACGGTCTGGTTTACAGACTTGCTTCCTTCCTGGATGTCGGAGGCAGCTTTCAATGCCGTCTTTTCCGTTTGCTGTGCATTGTCTGTATTCTGCTGAATGTTGGAGACCATCTCTTCCATAGAAGAAGAGATCTCTTCAGCAGAGGCGGCCTGCTCCTGTGAGCCCTGTGACATTTGCTGCGAGGTAGCGCTCATTTGTGTGCTGGCAGAAAAAATATGATCTGAAGCGGTGGAGACGAACATGAGCACTTCCTTCAGCTTTTCCACCATGTTCCTCAGGTGGTCGAGCAGCTCACCAACTTCGTCTTGCGATGCATTCACGATCTCGATGGTAAGGTCTCCTTCTGAAATACTTTTGATGGCTGATTTTGCCTGGCTGATGGATTTCGAAATAGAAGCGATGATCCAGTACGCAACAACGCAGGCAATGACAACGGCGGTGCAAAGCAGAATGATCATGTTCATGCGGGCTTTCTCGTAATTCTGGTCGGCCTGCAGTTTGGCATCGGCCAGCGCCTTTTCATTTTTCTTGAGGATCTGGCTCATGGAGGCCACCGCGCCCATCGCCGCCTCGCGCCCTTCGGTTCTTGAGAGCGTGTACGCCTCGGCCTGGGTGCTATCGGTGTTTTTAACGCTCAGCGATTTGATGCGGGCGTAAACCTTGAGGTAGTCGTTCCACTTGGCGGAGAACGATTCGAGGATCTCGACTCCTTTTTCGTCAGAGATGGAGCGAAGCAGCTCCACACGCTCCTGCAGCTCCTGGTTCTTGTTCTCGATGAGGTTGGCGTATTCCTGCACCTCTTCCACCTGGCCGGTGAGGATCAGCTCTTTTTCACGTTTGGTGATGAACTGGATATCTTCCGCGTTCTTCGAGGCCAGCATGATACGTTTCACGTTCGAGTCCACGATCGTGTTCAGCTGATCGTTCAGGGAAGCTGAATTGGTATTGCCCATGTAAAAGATCGCGGCCGATAGCAGGATCAGCACAGCGAAGGCTGCGACAAGACGGGTTTTTATATTGAGTTTCATAACTGTGGGGATTAGTGAGGTTAAGCGATGGATATTTTTTCTTCTGCGGTTTCCTGAATAATAGAGACTTCATCGGTGGTGAAGACCAGTGCCAGGTTCAGGATCATGACAAACTGATCGTTTACTTTTACCATGCCTTCGATGAACTCGGAACGGTATTTTGAGCCGATGGAGGGAGCAGGCTGAATGCTGGACTGCTCGATCTCGCGTACTTCTTGTACTGCATCCACAAGCGCTCCAAGCATGATCTTCTGTTTCTCGGATTCGAGGTTCATCACCAGGATGCAGGTGTTAACGGTGTCGTCTGCCTTGTCGAGCCCGAACTTGATCCGGGTATCGATCACCGGCAGTACGTTGCCGCGCAGGTTGATCACCCCGCGCATGAAATGGGGCGCGCGCGGCACTTTGGTGATCTTGCTCAGCTCCAGTATCTCCAGCACGTGGTTGACACTGGCCGCGAAAGTTTCGTCACCCAACCGGAAGGTCAGATACGAATGACTGGTTAAAGTCTGTTGTTCCATAGACAATAAAGAAAGTTAGGTTAGAGATTCTTACATGAGTGATGCCTGCTGTTGCCGCACAAGCTGCTTCACCAGTTTGTCGGTATCCAGCACCAGCGCTACCGCTCCGTTGCCGAGGATGGTAGCCCCGCTGAATTCTTCCTGGCGTTGGTACATATCGCCGAGGGGCTTCAGCACCGTCTGGTATTCGCCAACGATGTTATCTACCGTGATGCCTACCGGGTGTTCATCATAGTTGATCTTGATCACCTGCATCACCTCGGGTATCGCTGCCTGGTCCCGGAAGATCTCCTGCAGATAAAACACCGGCACCGGTTGTCCGTCGAGCAACAGCTTCTGACAGCCATCCGGTGTCAGCGATTTTGACGGCACCTCATAACATTTATCCACCGCAGCCAGCGGAATGATGTAGTCCGATACACCGATCTTCACCAGCAGCCCTTCTATAATAGAGCGTGACAGGGGCAGCCTGATGTGAATGGAGGTACCACGTCCCGGAAGGCTCTTGAGCGATAGGTGGCCCCGAAGCTCGTTGATCTTTTGTTTCACAACATCCATCCCTACGCCGCGTCCGGAAACATCGGAGACCTGTGCCGTGGTAGACAGTCCCGGGTGGAAGATCAGGTTCAGGATCTCGTCTTCAGAAAGCTGTGCTTCGGCATCCACCAGGCCTTTCTCCTTTGCCTTTTGAAGCACACGTTCCTTGTCAATACCCTTGCCATCGTCGCTGATGATGATGTTCACGTAACTGCTGGCGGTGAAGGCCCTTAATTTTACCGTGCCGTGTTCGGCCTTGCTCGCAGCCTTGCGGTCGGCAGGACTTTCAATGCCGTGGTCGATGGCGTTGCGGATGATGTGGATCATCGGCTCGGTCATCAGCTCGATCACGTCTTTGTCGATCTCCGTTTCGGCGCCTTCAGAAAGGAAGTTCACTTTTTTGTTCAGCGTCTTGGAGAGGTCGCGTACCAGGCGTTTGAATTTCGTTACCAGCGTTTCGATGGGCACGAGGCCGATCTCGAGCGAAGTATCGCGCAGCTGGCGTGTTACCATGTCCAGCTGTTCCGTTGTATCTGTGAGCGATGCCACGTTGAGCTTGGACGCCGTGTTGGCAAATTGTGCCTGCAGTATGATGAGCTCGCTGATCCAGTTCAGCAGGTCGTCGATCTTGCGTTTGCTTACCTTGATGTACGTGTCGTTAAGCACTTTTCTCTTGCCTTGCGTCTCCGCTTCTTCTTCGATTTGCTGCGTTTTCTTTTTGGCCTCGTCATCATGCAGGCCGGCAACGGAACGAAGCTCATCCAGGTTCACGGGTTTGTCTTCCACCGATTTCAGGTACTGGATGAATTCGGGCTGCTCGAAAAGATCTCCGGCAGCCAGCCGGGTGAATGTGGCTCGGCTCTCATCCTCAACAAAGATGAAGTAGCTCTCGAGCTCCGCCTGCGAAGTTGTAGTGGAAAGGAAGATCTCCCACTGCGCTATCTCGAGCGATTGCTTCTTGGTTACCTTGACACTGGAAGTGCCCAGCGCGGCAATGTCCTGAACAATGAACACCAGCGGATGATTGCCGTCTTCCGTCATGCTGATGAGCGGCGTAACGTTGACGAAGAAAGTGGCCAACTCGTCTTTTTTCAGGTTGCCCGCGGGCGTCACAAGGTCGGCACCCGTCAACGACGCATCGATCGTCCGATGAAATGCGTGTACGGCCGTCAGGTGATCGTACAGCGCATCTTTCCGGGTAATGGCTTCGAATGTTTTCTCCTTCAGCAGGTCGCGTACCTTGTCGAAGGCCTGCAACGTGATGCTGATCAGCTTGTCAGATACCTGCGTTTTTCCCTGTCGCACCAGGTCAAACAATGTTTCGAGGTAGTGTGCCAGCTCGCCGATGTTATCGAACCCGAACATGTTCGCGCCGCCCTTGATGGTGTGCATGGTGCGGAATACCTGTTCAAGCGGTGCCTTGGCATGGGCGTTGGCCTCCAGCTGCAGGAGGCCTTCGTCGAGCTCGTTCAGCAGGTCGAGGGCGTCTTCAACGAAACGCTTCTGATTACTGTCCATGAGCGATGGCGTTTTCGATCTGCGCAAAGAACGTTTCGGTGCGGTAAGGTTTTTTGATCCAGGCAGAGAGCCCCGCTTCTTTGGCGCTTCTCATTTTTTCAGGATCTACTTCAGTGGTCAGAAAGATCACCGGAACTTTAGAGACACTGGGATGGCCTTTGATCTTTTTCAGCAGCTCGAACCCGGTGCAGCCCGGCATGTTGTAATCCGAAAGCACGAGGCTCACCTCGCCCGCTTTTTCGGTCAATAGCTGATAGGCTTCGTTGCCATTGGTAGCCGCCAGGGTGGCGTAACCTTTTCTTTCGAGCGTCTCGCAAACAAAGTCGCGGATGCTTCCAAAGTCTTCTACAACGAGAATTGTTTTTTTCATAAGGGGTATGGGATTTTTAGTTAGGGTTTCATCAGGAGGGGAGGTGACGCGTGGTAACCCGGCAAATGGTGTTTATCTCATGGCATAGCAGGGTTCCACTGAAAGGTAGAAGAAGGTGCCGGCGCTCTCGAAAGCTCCGTTGCTGAAGTTTACCGGGATTCCCGCACCGGGTACGATCTGCACCTTGCCAACATCAAAAGCGTATCGGATCCCGGGATTTACTGTCATCAGCTGGTCATTGATCAGATGACCATCATCTCCAATGCGTTTCCCGCAGGAGAGTATATACTCCGTAAGCAGGTGCATCTTTTTATGCGCCAGCCATACCAGGCTCGCACCAAGGTTTACAGAAGCAATATTCTTTTCATACCGGCTTGCCGGCGTGCCATTGCGCTCATATAAATAATGATCGGCATGGATAATATAGGTGTAGCCTGTATTGGTATGGGCTGTGATCTTCTTGCTCAATCGTTTGGTAACAGCAACATTGAGCTGACTGCCCCAGCCTCCGTTTCCGAAACCCGAGGGCGCGTTCCCGGTAGGGAAGATGATGGTGATGCGGGGAACGATCAGTGCCCAGTTGTGCTTTCCGGCGATCAGCGGATGATAGCTCAGCATAATGTCTCCAAAGCCACTGGTTGACGCCGGAATGCCGGCAGGCCTTGTATACTGCCCGGTGTTTTTCAACCACGCGTACGAAAATGTGAAGCTGAGCTGATGTTTGTGACTGACCAGGGGGATCTCTTGTGTATAGCTGTAGTTCAGCATCTTGTCTGAAACCACCATGTTTGAAATGTGCTGAATGATGCCCGCCTCCTGGTTGAAAGCTTCATCGATCAGCATCGAATTATCTTCGAGATAGGGTTGGCCGTAATAAAGATAGCTTCCGCTTTTCAGGACGGGGCTGGTTTGCGCCGTTGAAAAGATGGTATAGGTCGTCAGGGTAGCGATCAATAAAGCCAACTTCATAAATGAGATCAAAACTATCCTTCTGGAATGTTCCGATGTTTTGCGGAACATGAGAAAACTTACACGAGAAATAATAACAGTGATGTATACTGCCGCTGGTAAAGAGATTATCTGTAGGCACGGGGTCTAATGCCGGTTGTCTCCTGGCACGATTGCGAAGATCGGTTTATACAAATAACCTCTCTATAAATATAACCAAGTTAACTTATCTTACAACCTGGTGGGTAGGCAACGATTCATGCTATAGTCATGTAGTTGTGTATGCATTGCTGAATGCGGTGAAGAATGCTTAGGTGAATACACGGGCAGTGCAAAGTAGATCCACGTACCAATGCATACTTCTTCGCTTTGGTATGGTTCCGGGTGTACTGATCACCGAAGCCCTCCTTGTCATGCGCACATGTTCGGCGTCGAAGGCACCAGGCCCCCAACTGGCGGGGAGACGATGGCAAAAGCTATAGTGTGGTCTTGCGCCAGAGTGACATGCTGGTATCCTCCATGATACCGCTATGACGGGATCGAAAAAAACTTAAAGGTGTTATAGGGGTCTGTGATCGGATGGTTGTCTTTGGTCAGTCAACCCAACCCTTTGAGGGCTTTTCAAGAGGTAGAATCTAAGTTTAAGAGATTACCCCGTGTAAACCCTCAAAGGGTTATTCCCGAAGGGTAGAATTTGAAGAAGCCTGGAAGCGGTTGAGAAGGGTATTTCGTGAAAAAACGAGCCTGGCAGGGGAAGAATGGGCCGATCAGCTAAAAAAGGCGATTTTATGGGAACATCACTTACACAACATTCCGGACAAATCAAAATATATATGAGTAAATATTTAAGTCTTTATTAATTCTAAATTAAAAACTTTTCTACTTTTGGACCGTAAAACGAAATCATTCGAACTATTCATTAGACTAAAAAACGATTTTGTTCGACCAATCAACTAGTCGAAAAACGGAAAATCACCTGCTTTAGTTTCAGGACACATTTGACATTTTACCCATGAGCAAACCATTACAAGCCAGGATCGCCAGCTATACAACGGCGAAGGAAGCAAGAGAACGGGGCGTTTACCCTTACTTCAGGCCCATCGAATCAGCACAAGACACAGAAGTGATCATTCACGGCAAACGTGTGCTGATGTTCGGTTCCAACTCATACCTGGGGTTAACGAACCATCCGCGCATCAAGGAGGCCTCCCAAAAAGCCATCGAAAAGTATGGTACGGGCTGCGCAGGCTCTCGTTTCCTGAACGGAACGCTGGATATCCACATCGAGCTGGAGAATAGAATTGCAGCCTTTACGGGAAAACAGGCTGCCCTCATCTTCAGCACGGGCTTCCAGGTAAACCTGGGCGTAATGTCATGCCTCACCGGCCGCAACGATTATCTGATCCTGGACGAATACGACCATGCTTCCATCTATGATGGCACCCGCCTCTCTTTTTCCCGGGTGATCAAGTATGCCCATAACGACATGGCAGACCTTGCCCGCCGATTAAGCGTATTGCCGGAAGAATCGGTTAAGCTCATTGTTATAGATGGTATCTTCAGCATGGAGGGAGATATCGCCAGGCTTCCCGAGATCGTTTCCATCGCAGCGCAATACGGTGCAACAGTAGTGGTAGACGACGCCCACAGCCTGGGTGTGATCGGGAAAAAAGGCGCCGGCACCGCTTCGCATTTCGATCTGAACGACCAGGTCGACATCATCACCGGGACATTCAGTAAATCACTGGCTTCCCTTGGGGGATTTGTAGCCAGCGATGCCGATACCATCGATTACCTGAAACACCATGCACGGTCGCTGATCTTCAGTGCCAGCATGACACCCGCTTCTGCCGCCAGTGTTATCGCGGCCCTCGATATCCTTGAAAACGAGCCGCAGCACATGGAGCAGCTGTGGAGCAACACCCACTACGCCAAACATTTGCTGACCGAAGAAGGCTTCGACATCGGCGAAAGTGAAAGCCCCATCATTCCCATCTATGTGCGTGATAACGAGAAGACCTTTATCATCACCAGCCTGTTACAGCAGGACGGCGTGTTTGTGAACCCGGTGATCTCACCCGCGGTTCCTTCCGATGCGTCACTGCTCCGGTTCTCGCTGATGGCCACCCATACTTTTGGCCAGATCGAAGAAGCCGTTGCAAAGCTCGCAAAAGCTTTCAGCCGCGCAGGTGTGGTCAGAGTAAAAGAGCGCATCAAATGAAACAGGTAGTAGCAGTTACTTCCAAAGCGCAGCTGGAAGCGTTCATCGATTTCCCGCACGACCTGTATGAAAATGATCCTTGTTATGTTCCGGAATTGTTCATTGCGCAGCGCGATCTGCTGACCCCCGGGAAACATCCCTTTCACGATCATTCACCCGTACAACTTTTTCTGGCTTATGACAATGGAAAGGTTGCAGGACGCATTGCGGCGATCTTCAACAAGAATCACAACGCATTCAATAATACCACAGACGGCTTCTTCGGCTTCTTTGATTGTGTGAACGACAAGGAGATCAGCAGCATGCTGTTCTCGAAAGCGGAGCAGTGGCTGAAAGAACAGGGCGCAACCTCCATCGTGGGACCGGCGAATTTTTCAACCAACGAGACCTGCGGATTGCTGGTCAAGGGTTTTGATACACCGCCGTTTGCCATGATGCCTTACAACAAAGCGTACTATGAGTCACTGATCGGCAACGTGGGCCTGCACAAGAAGGTTGACCTGATCGCCTACCGCTTCGGTGAAGACGGCTATGACGATAAATCTGTGAGGCTGAAAGAAGCGATCGTCAATCGCCTGAAAACCAAAGGCATCGTCATCAGGCCCGTCGTGAAGAAAAATTTTCAGGCTGAAGTCGATAAGATCCGGGAAGTCTATAATTCCGCCTGGGACAGGAACCTGGGTTTTGTGCCCATGACGCACAAGGAATTCGATTACCTGGCAAAAGACCTCAAGATGATCCTGGATACAGATTTTTGCCTCGTTGCTGAAAAAGACGGCAAGCTGGTCGGGTTCGCTTTGGCCATTCCCGATATCAACCAGATCCTCATCAACATCCGCCGCGGAAGGCTGCTGCCCTTCGGTCTTTTCAAACTCCTGTTTGGCATGAAGAAGATCAACGGTATCCGTGTGATTGCACTGGGTGTGGTAGAAGGATACCGGAAACTGGGCATCGAAGCGTGTTTGTATGCAAGCATCATCGAGGCCTACCGGAAGAAAAAATACAAACATTGCGAAGCATCGTGGATCCTCGAGCACAACGAGCTCATGAACAAAGCGCTCGAGCATGTGAAAGGCGTTCCGCACAAGCGTTACCGGATCTTTGAGAAAGCGATATGAAAGAGCGTGTGCTGATCACGGGTGCGAGCGGATTCGTAGGCTACCACCTCATCGAAGAGTCGTTGCGTAAAGGACTGGAGGTATATGCTGCGGTGCGGTCTACCAGCGCCGTCGATCATCTCAAGGCACTGCCCATCCGGTTCACGACAACAGATTTTTCAGATGCGAAGGCCCTGCGCGAAGACCTGGAAGCAAATCAGTACGATTATGTGATCCACGCTGCGGGTGCAACGAAGGCAGCCAGTGAAGAAGATTACATGCGCGTCAACGCGGAGTATACCCGCAACCTTGGGGAAGCCATCGCTGCGGTGCAATTGCCACTGCGCAAATTTGTTTTCCTCAGCAGCCTCGCGGCGGCGGGCCCTTCACAGAACCGTGTGGCCATCACGGAGCACGATCGTGAAAAACCCGTGACATGGTATGGAAAAAGCAAGCTGCAGGCCGAGGGGTATCTCTCCGGGATCCACACATTGCCTGTGGTCACGCTGCGCCCAACCGCGGTATACGGCCCCCGCGACCGCGACATATTTATTTTATTAAAAACTTTTGCACAGGGCCTCGAGCCTTACATCGGGTGGGGAGAACAGCAGCTGAGCTTTGTGTATGTGAAAGACCTGGCTTCCGTTACCATCGACGCGCTGCGGAGCAACATTACAGGAAAGACATATAACGTGGCGGATGGGCGCAGCTATGACCGTTACGAGTTAGCCAATATCACCAAAGAGATCCTGAAGCTGAGAACTTTCAGGGTGCACATCCCCACAGCCATGGTTCGTGCGCTGGCGCTGGTGCAGGAAACAGCGGGGAAGATGCGGGGCAATATTCCCGCGCTCAACCGGAACAAGATCGCGGAGCTTACCGCCAACTGGTCGTGCAGCATCGACAACATCTGCAAAGACCTTGGGTTCATGCCGCGGTACAGTCTTGAGAACGGTCTGGCAGAAACCATCCAATGGTACAAAGACAACCAATGGCTTAAATAAACCTCGAACAACAGAAACACTAATCATAACAGTATGAAAGAACAGATAGAACAAGCGAACGGGAAATTAGGTATCCTGATCCCCGGCCTGGGCGCGGTGGCTACCACCATGATCGCAGGTGTGGAGGCGGTGAAGAAGGGACTGGCACAACCCGTGGGCTCCCTGACGCAGACCGGCAACATCCGCCTGGGAAAGCGCACAGAGAATCGCTATCCGAAGATAAAGGACTTCGTACCCCTGGCCGACCTGAACGATATCGTATTCGGCGGATGGGATGTGTATGAAGACAACGTATATGAGGCTGCCGTTCACGCCAAGGTGCTGGAGCTGGGATTGCTGCAGCCCATCAAAGCCGAGCTCGAGAAGATCAAGCCGATGAAGGCAGTGTTCGACAAGGCCTACATCAAGAACCTCGACGGCAAGAACGTGAAAGAGGCCGCAACAAAATACGACCTCGCCCTGGCCGTGATGGAAGACATCGAGAACTTCAAAAAAGTGAATAACTGCGAGCGCCTGGTAATGGTATGGTGCGGGTCAACGGAGAAATACATCGAAGAGTCCGACGTGCATCAGAGCATCTATGCTTTCGAAGCGGGCCTTCGTAACAACGATCCGCTGATCTCTCCCAGCATGATCTATGCCTATGCGGCGATCAAAAAAGGAGTTCCTTTTACCAACGGTGCCCCTAACCTCACGTGCGATATTCCTGCGCTGGTAGAGCTGTCGAAGGAGAACAATGTGCCGATCGGCGGAAAAGACTTTAAAACAGGCCAGACCCTGATGAAGACCATTCTCGCGCCGGGACTTCACGCGCGTTCACTGGGTATCCGCGGATGGTTCTCGACGAACATTCTCGGTAACCGCGATGGCCTCGTGCTGGACGATCCCGATAACTTCAAAACAAAAGAAGTATCGAAGCTCGGTGTGCTCGAAGATATTTTACAACCGGAGCTGAGCCCCGAGCTGTATGGCGAGCTGTATCACAAGATCAGGATCAATTATTATCCGCCGCACGGCGATAACAAAGAAAGCTGGGACAACATCGACATCTTCGGCTGGCTTGGCTACCCGATGCAGATCAAGATCAACTTCCTCTGCCGCGATTCGATCCTCGCCGCGCCCATTGTGCTCGACCTTGCTTTGTTCATCGACCTGGCGAAACGTGCCAACATGAGCGGCATCCAGGAATGGCTGTCATTCTACTTCAAGTCGCCGCAGACAGCCCCCGGGTTGCGTCCTGAGCATGACATCTTCAAACAGCTGATCAAGCTTCAGAACACACTGCGTCACATGATGGGCGAAGACCTCATCACGCACCTCGGTCTTGATTATTATCAGGAGCTGGTGGAGGCGTTGTAAAAGATCAAAACATGGACCTGCATAAGATCATTGCTACCGGACTCGGCATCGGATTCATCCGCAAGGGAAGTGGCACGGTAGCCGCCGCCCTCTGCGCCATCGTATGGTATCTGATGTCTGCCGGAAGCAATGATCCGAAGGTGGCCCTGCTGGTGACCCTGGTCATCACCGCTATTGGAGTCTGGTCTGCAGGAAGGGTGGAAAAGTACTGGGGTGTTGATAACAACCGTGTTGTGATAGACGAGATAGCAGGCATGTGCATCAGCCTCGTCTTTGTGCCGGTGAGCATAGTCACCGTGGTCACCGCCTTTGTGCTGTTCCGGTTCTTCGATATCGCAAAACCTGCGTATATCCGGAAGGCCGAAAACCTTCCCGGTGGCTGGGGCGTGATGGCAGATGATGTGCTTGCAGGCATCTACACCAATATCATTCTGCAGGTAGCTGTAAGAACATCGATCCTCTGAAAAATATGTTCACATTTTTGCGCGCTCAAACTGCATCGCTTGTTGCCTCGGCGACAGACTTTGCCATTACCATTGCCTGCGTCGAGCTTGCAGGCATCTGGTATGGCGGGGCGAGCGTGCTGGGAAATATCACTGGCGCCGTAACTCATTTTATGATGGGCAGAAAATGGGTGTTCGGCGCAACCGAAACGCCGGCATGGCAACAGGGCTGGCGGTACGGGGTGGTGTGGGCCGGATATGTGCTGCTGAATTTTTTACTGCTGGTAGCTGTAACAAGTTATACCGGAATCAACTACGGACTTGCCAAGATAGCCGTAGCCATTGCCCTGAGTGTAAGTTATAATTATGTATTGCAAAAAAGATTTGTATTTAAATAGTGTCCTGAGCGGAACGAAAGATCCCATGTTAATAGCAGGGAAACTGGAGGGCTTTGGTCGTTTATCTCTCAGGGTAAGCCTGCTATTCGTGTGCCTGTTCCTGTGCGCCTCATGGGCTTTCGGCCAGGCTACGGTGGTCAGCGGCGTTGTGACCGATGCGGAAACAAAAGAGCCATTGCCCTTTGTGAATGTTTATTT
The DNA here is from genome assembly GCF_018598225.1 of Chryseosolibacter histidinae. Classification (GTDB taxonomy): domain Bacteria; phylum Bacteroidota; class Bacteroidia; order Cytophagales; family Cyclobacteriaceae; genus Chryseosolibacter; species Chryseosolibacter histidini. The sequence continues at coordinate 15,697 of NZ_JAHESF010000015.1, forward strand.
CAAGGGCACGTCAATAGGCGCCATGGCAGATGCCGATGGGAACTACACCGTTCACACCAGCAACATTACCTATACGGAATTGTATTATTCATTCCTGGGATATAAAACGGTTGTCAAAAAGATCCTGCCCGGAGCAACACAGGTGATCAATGTGAAGCTATCGCCCGAAGCAAAGGAGCTGAAAGAAGTAGTGATCACCCCCGGCAAAGGACGTGAACGGTATCGTAACAAGAACAACCCGGCGGTAGACCTGGTGCGCGAGATGATCGCCCGTAAAGACCAGAACCGTATGGAGCACTACAACTTCGCCGAATATGAACAATATGAAAAACTTCAGATGTCGCTGAGCAATATGTCGGATAAGTTCAGGCAGCGGAAGCTCTTCCGGAAGTACAAGTGGCTGTTCGATAACGTAGACACCACTACCATTGAAGGAAAAGCGCTGTTGCCCATTTACCTTCAGGAGACGCTGACGGATCAGTATTACCGGCGCGATCCTGAAAAGAAGAAATCCGTCACCAAAGGCCATCAGAAAGTGAGCTTCGACGATTATATCGATAACCAGGGTCTGAGCACCTACCTGAACTATCTGTATAACGATATCGATATTTACAATAATAACATCACGCTACTCACCAACCAGTTCCTAAGTCCCATTGCCGATGGTGCGCCTACTTTTTACAAGTTTTACATTACCGATACGCTGAAAAGTGAGACGCCTCCGCTGGTGGAGCTTTCATTTGCACCGCGCAATCCGGCCGACTTCCTCTTCCAGGGCAGGTTGTATGTAACGCTTGACAGCAACTATGCGGTGAAGAAAGCGGATATGACCGTGAACAAGAACATCAACCTGAACTGGGTACGTGAGCTGTCCATCGATCAGGATTTTGAAAAGACCGAAGACGGCCGTTACCATGTTTCGAGAAGCCGCATGCGCGCGGACTTCGGTCTGTCTAAAGCTGGCGGCGGCATGTTTGGCGAGCGTGTGGTGTCGTACAAGAACTTCACGGTGAACAATCCCCGCAACGAGAATTTTTACTCGGGCGAAGCGGAGACAACACTCACAGATGCTGAAGAGCATACAGAAGAGTTCTGGCAAACCAACCGCCACGATTCACTCACCCGTGCCGAATCAAAAGTGTACCAGAATATCGACAGCCTTCAGAAAGTTCCGTCGTTCAGGCGCACCATGGATATCGCCACACTGCTCCTGGCAGGTTACAAAGGATTTGGATGGTGGGAGCTGGGACCTGTGAACACCTTCTACAGTTTCAACCCGGTGGAAGGCTTCAGGCTCAGGGTTGGCGGACGCACCACGCCCAAGTTCAACGAGCAGCTGTATTTCGAAACCTATGGTGCCTATGGATTCAAAGACGAAAAATGGAAGTATTTCCTGAGTGCCACCTATTCTTTCACGGGCAAGTCTTTCCTCGAATTCCCGGTAAGGACGCTACGGGCGAGCTACCAGCACGATACGAAGATCCCGGGCCAGGAGCTGCAGTTTGTGCAGGAAGATAACTTCTTATTATCATTCAAGCGTGGTGTCAACGATAAGTGGTTGTATAACGACATCTGGAACATCGACTACGTGCATGAGTTCGATAACCATTTCTCTTACCGCATCGGCTTCAAGAACTGGAAGCAGACCCCTGCTGGTGGATTGACGTACCAGGTGAGAAATGAAGATTCCTCCGTTTCTATTCCCAACGTAACCACGTCGGAATTTTTGGTCGAGCTTCGCTGGGCGCCGGATGAGCAATTCTACCAGGGAAAATCTTACCGCATCCCGATCCCCAACAAGTATCCGATCTTCACCGGCAGGCTGATCGCAGGTGTGGATGGATTGTTCAACAGTCAATACAGCTATCAGAATGTGGCACTGAATGTTTATAAACGTGTATACCTGTCGCAGTTCGGTTATACTGATGTGGTTGCAGAAGGCGGCTATATTTTCGGGAATGTACCCTTCCCGTTGCTTGCCATACACCGTGCCAACCAGACGTATTCATACCAGCTGCAGTCGTATAACCTGATGAACTTCCTCGAGTTTGTCAGCGACAAATATGTGAGTGTGAATTTAGATCATTATTTCAATGGATTCATTTTTAACAAAATACCGTTGTTCAAAAGACTCAAATGGAGAGAGGTGGCAACCTTCAAGCTCCTTTATGGAAGCATTCGCCCGGAGAACGATCCGGAGAAAAATCACCAGGCATTCATATTTCCGGTGAATGCAGAAGGGGTCACTACAACGTACTCGCTTCAGCGCGAGCCTTACATGGAAGCGAGCGTGGGTATCGCCAACATCTTCAAGCTGATCAGGGTGGATGTAGTGAAGCGACTTTCGTACCTGGACAATCCGGGTGTATCGAAGTGGGGCCTGCGTGCGAGATTCAAATTTGATTTTTGATTTTTATTTATGAACCATACTATCCAAAATACAATAGATAAAAAAACGATGCAGAAGCAGGAGCTTCGGATTGTGTTGCAGCAGGTGATCTATAAGGTGATCAATCCTGTGGTGAGATTCCTGGTACGCATAGGCTTCACGCCGAATGCGGTTACTACGGTGGGGCTGGCGTTGAACATGGGTGTGGCGGTGATCTTTGTGATGGGTGCCGAAGAAGGAAATCGTGGCGATCTGTCGTACGTAGGATGGGCCGGAGCGCTGACGCTTTTCGCAGGCCTGTTCGATATGCTCGACGGGCAGGTGGCGCGGCTGGGCAATATGAGCTCGTCGTTCGGCGCCCTGTACGATTCGGTGCTCGACCGCTACAGTGAGCTGGTTATGTTCCTGGGCATTTGTTATTACCTCATCGGACATCATTATTTTCTGAGCTCGCTCTTCGCGTTTGTGGCCCTCATCGGTTCCATGATGGTGAGCTACATCCGTGCGCGTGCCGAAGGACTTGGTGTGGAATGCAAAGGTGGGTTGATGCAGCGGCCTGAACGTGTGGTGCTGGTAGGCGTGTCAGCCATCGCCTGCGGGATCACTTCCTATTATATCGGAGGTAACTACAAGCTCTTCGTTCCCGGCATTCCGTTCCACGTGTTCGAGACCATTTCCGTGTTCACCATTCCCATTACGGTGATGGCGGTATTGACAAACATTACGGCCATCAACCGGCTTCGCGATGCAAAGAGAGCACTCGACAAAAAAGAATTTAATAAGTAGCGATCATGAACCTGCTGATAAGCTTTTTGCTGATCATCATTCCAGGCCTTCGCGTCAATGCTGAGGCCAAAGAAGAGCCATGTACCTGCAGGATCGAAAAAAAATTCCCGGTTCCTCCTGCAGACAACAGCTCGTTGTTTTATATCCAGCGCACACCGAATACCAACACCATCATGTACGACGTTAACCTGCATGGCGGCGTTCCTGATCCTGAAGAGCCCGTGCATGTTTACTGGCTGCGTTACGGCGAGCAGGGTCAGAAAGAAGAGTTGTCGTTTATCCAGGAACATTATGCTTATGGACTGAAGACCAAAAAGCTTCACGACAAATATGAGCTCCGTTTTGTCTCGTACAAGAAAATGCCTTTTTACCTGACGCGGTCATCGCGTGACGACCGCTATCGTATTGTGGCCACCATTAACGGCGCCGAGATCGAAGTATCACGCGTGTTCCTGCAGATCGAAGGTGGTAGCTTTTGGCTGCCCAATGTGGTCTGTGTTGAAGTGAAGGGAACGGACCCGGCAACGGGTAAAGAGATCACCCAAACATTTAAGCCTTGATGTTTATGAAGAAGAATTTTGTGTCGAACGGAAAAGAGTCAACCCGCATGTTCAAAAGCAACCTGCTGGAAAGCCTTTCGAAAGTACATTTCACTGTGCCGCTCTTTATCTACGTGCCGGTGATCGTATATTTCATTTACAGGGCGTTTGCCGTGCTTCATAACGACGCATTGACTTTCATCGGCAGCTTCCTCGGAGGACTGTTGTTCTGGACCCTGACCGAATATGTGCTTCACCGGTTTATCTTCCATTTCGAGCCCAGCTCCAGGTGGGGACAACGGATCCACTTTATTTTCCATGGCGTGCATCACGATTATCCCAACGATGCCATGCGCCTGGTCATGCCTCCGTCTGTCAGCATCCCGCTGGCTACAGGCTTCTATTTTCTTTTTCACTTTGTATTGCCAACGCCATGGGTGGCGGCGTTCTTCGCTGCCTTTATGAGCGGTTATCTGTTTTACGACATCTCACACTACGCTATGCATCATTTTACTTTCAAAGGCGCTTTCTGGAAACGGCTGAAGCAGCACCACATGCTTCATCATTATACGGATGCCTCTAAAGGTTATGGTGTGAGCTCTGCCTTGTGGGATAAAATTTTCAGATCTGATTTTGAAAAGTAATATGAACTATCCGGTAGCCCCGATACCAAGAGAATTATCCTGGCGCGAAGTGCTGACCGCGTTGACAGTGTCCATTGGATACCTTCTGGTTTCCTTTTTCCTGATCGGTTTTAAAACGGATCAGCTGATCCTGGCTACGATCTTCTGCACGTTTTACCTGGCTTCGGCGGCGACGCGGAAATTCATTCTCGGCTTCTCCGTTTTCATTGTATTCTGGATCATCTTCGATTACATGAAGGCATTTCCGAACTACCTGTTCAACGATGTGCACATCAGGGACCTGTACAACGCGGAGGTCGGGTTTTTCGGTATTCAGCAAGGTGACGCGCGGCTTACGCCCAACGAATATTTTCAGTTGCACAGTTATGCACTGGCCGATGTGCTCTCGGGTCTTTTTTATCTCTGCTGGATCCCTGTGCCACTGGGCTTTGCGGTCTTTCTTTTCTTTCGCGATCGCGAGCAGCTCCTCAGGTTTTCACTTTCTTTTTTGATCGTGAACCTGGTGGGATTTGTTGTATATTACCTGTATCCCGCGGCGCCCCCCTGGTATGTCAGCCAGCACGGCTTTGACCTGGTGCAGTCTACGCCGGGCAATACCGCGGGCCTTGCCAGGTTCGATAGCTTTTTCGGTGTCACCATCTTTCAGTCGTTGTATTCCAAGAGCTCCAACGTGTTTGCCGCCATGCCATCGCTGCATTCGGCTTACCCGATGGTGGTGGTATATGCTGCCTGGAAGAATAGGCTGGGCGTGGCAACCCTCGTGTTTGCAGTGATCACCACAGGCATTTGGTTCGCGGCGGTGTATACCAACCATCACTACGTGCTCGATGTGCTGGCAGGTATCGTTACCGCTGTGGCGGGTATCACGCTGTTCGAGCTGTTGCTGCAAAAGAATCAGAAGTTCCGGCGTTTCTTCAGCCGTTACGTTGCGCTGATCTCGTGACTTCAATTGAAGGTTAAGAAATTTTAAAATCGTTCACATTTATTACACCACAGATTCATATGACGGTTACTTCGATCTGCGGAATTATCGGTATCTTAGACGATTGGTAGAGGTCTGTAAATGAACAAAATGGACCGGGAACGTCTCTTTTGAAGTCCTTTTACCAACGGTTTTTCCCTTCGGTTGCGAAACCGTATCATTAAACCCTAAAAAATGAAATAAGTCAGAAATCATGTGCCCTATAGTATTATCCAAAGATGAATTGATCCGAGCTGAGGTGCTTAATGCTGCCCGAGGGCTGTTTCAGCGATTTGGTCTCTTCAAAACGACCATGGAAGATATTGCTAAGGCAGCCGGTAAAGGGAAAAGCACATTGTATTATTATTACCAGAGCAAGGACGAGATCTTTGATTCAGTGATCAAGGAAGATATGGAGGAGGTCTTCAATTCGGTTAAATACGCTGTAGAGCAGGCATCCACCGCCGAGGAAAAACTACGGAACTTTACATCGAGCAAGATCCGGGCGATCAGCCAGAAAGCAGCACTGTATAGCATCGTATTCGGTGAGATCTCCGAAAACCCTCAGCTCATCAAAAAACTGAAAAAGTCTTACGAAGAAAGAGAACTCGAGCTTTTGAGAGGAATTCTGTCTTTCGGAATTGCCCGCCAGGAGCTCAAAAAGATCAGTGACGAAACCCTCGAAGACGTAAGCTACATCATACTGAGCTCGCTCCGCGGAATTGAAATGGGCCTGCTCGAAGACAACCGCGCTAAAAAAATGGGCGACCGCCTCGACTTCGTTCTCGACCTGATGTGTCATGGGATCAAGCGGTGACACTAGCGAGTTACGTGAAAGGGTTGCCGGTTGCCAGTTACCGGTTGCCAGTTGGCGCACCACGTTCTCAACGTGCAGGTTTCTCTTCTGATATAGTAACACCAGGTCAGATAGTCACACCACACAAAGCCGGTAACTGGCAACCGGCAACCAGAAGCGAATCTAGTAACTGGCACGTCCTTCACTATCAACGCGAAATAAGCTTCCGAAGCAGATGCTCAATTCTCCCTCGGAACAAACGTCGATCTCGACAGGTGGCGCAGGTGCTCGGCTTCTGTGTCGATGCGTTGCACTGTAGATTGCATCAGCAGCAGAAATATAATGAACGCGTGATTGGCTTCGATGCGCTCCGATACAAGCAACTGAAAAGCGCGTTTCCTGATATGCGATAGCTCCTGCAGCATACTTTCCAGCTCCTGGCGGGTAACGCTTAACGCATGGGCCCGGTCGTCGATCTCGATGATCCTTTTATAATACTCGTCGATCCTGTCTTTCTTTCGTTGCTTCAGCTTGTGATAGCTCGTGGAAATGGCGCCGACAATCACTGCCAGGATGGAAACGGCCAGTCCCACCAACTCGGAATAACGCTCCCAGAAGCTCGGTTGATTGCGGTTCAGGTAAGCAACGGTGCCGGCATGCAGCGGGAACAGGAAGGTGTGGTTGTTGAATTTTTCCGTGAGCAGGCCGAATTCGAAATTGTCCTGCGCCAGCCTGGCCTCCGCGTTGAATACTGATTCGTTGAAGTCATATACAAGCTCGGGCTCCACATCTTTATGGCAGACCAGCACATCGTAGATCGCAAATGTCTGAACAGGCTCGTTGGGAAATCCATTGAAGATGCCTTGCGGGATCAGGTACGGCACTACCTGCGGAAATTTAAGGCTGAAGCCGTCAATGACGGAGCCAGGCTCCTTTCCTGTTGTGCTGTAAAGCGTGAAGCCTGGCTTCTCTGCCAACAGGTTACCAACCATCGGGTTGTTCAGCGAAGAGAACATGATGATCACATCGGCGTTTTCTTTTGCCCGTTGCAGCGTGGCTGGCTCCTGCGGATTTTTGAGGAAGATCACATTCCTGGGATCAAGTTTGAGACTCTCCAGGAAACCGTTGATGATAGGGATCTCTTCTTTCTTGTCGGTGATCATGACAACACGCCCGTGTTCCATCAGCGAGGTTATATTTTTGTACGAGGTTTCTTTCTTGCACAGCATCAGGAACACGTCGGGGAACAGCGGCATCACCGTTCGCAGGTCTGCCAGCGAGTCGTCAATGAGGATGTCATTTTTTACAATTGCCATATCTGCTTCCTTGGCCTTGACACGTTTTAAAAATGTTCGCTCCAGGCTGGCGGTGTCAACATTTTCCTGAAGGTTAATGTCTATGGAATGCAACACGGCAGAGAGCTGGGCCACCACAGAATGATCGGCACGCATGCTGCTTTCATAACGGTCTGTGAGCACGGTGATGGTTTTCTTGGAGGTACAGCTGGTCAATAACAATACAATCAGCAATGAGATGAATATCCGATCCATGGGGTTTGGTAAGATTAGGATTAGGTTCGAAATGCGTGTGGTTTAAAAAATCGTGCAGGCGTTGGGTTATTGGATCACCGTGTGGGCTGAGTTGATGAGCGTTCTGGAGACCCTGATGTTCCTTCGGTCGAGTGCCTGCTTATTGATGTTATAGCGGAATGTATTGCTGTCGAGCTGAACAATGCTGAACTCAGCGCCCATTTTGAAGTGATCCGGATGGGCACCGACGATCAGCAAGGGTTGCTGCGCTGTTTTACTGGCCAGCGAAGCCAGCACAACATTCATTTCGTTCGTAACATAGATGATCTGCGCAGGCGTTAGCTCGTGCACGTCATGCACCTCGACCACCTTAACAGGAAGACCGTTGATGTGCATATTCCTGGAGTGCGCCACCAGCGCCTCGTAGATAGGAGATTTTCCGAGGATGGTGATCGTGTATTCCTTTGACGTTACCGGGAAATCAGTATTCTGTGCGATGCCCAGCAACAGAAGCGCGTGAGCCTGGTCGTGTTCTGATTGAGCCAGCGTTGAAAAAAATCGCACAAACAGGATCATAGATATGATGAATCGCCTTTTCATAAAGTAAGTACAGATTTAATGTTGCGTTAACAGTAGTTGGATAAGCGCGTCACAATGTTGGCTGCAGCAAAAGAGCCTGGAGTGACGCCGTAAATGGGGAGTAATGTTCAGATCAGCAGCCTGCGGTGAAGCAAATACAGCGGTGAGGTGCCTTGTACCTTTTGATGCGTTACCGGTGTTGCCAGCGATGTGATGGTAACGGATGCCGAAAGGATGATAGTGGTTCCGGTGGTATCCTGATCGTTGGTTTTTTTGCAATCGTTTTCAAGGGTCTCCTCCAATACGGCACAGCTGGATACGGTGTAATAAGAAGTCTGCTTAAATAACCCCTGCTGATGTGAAGGATCAGTCGCGAATGGCGCCGAATAAGCAAAGGAGAGGATGCTCCAGGTAGCAATGACGGTGGCGATCAGGAATTTCAGGTAGGCCATTCAGGCTATAGTACGGAAAAGCCGCTGAAAAGATTCCTTTGAAAGTGTCGTTAGGACACTATTTTAAAAATGTGCGACCCCTTGTATATTCTTGTAGATGAGAACCCACGCAAGTGCGTTGAAGGGCAGTTGGTTGCCGGTTACCGGTTTGCCGGTTTCGGTAGGTGTGAAATTTTCCGGCCGTGTAATCATATCGGAAAGAGCCATATGTGGGGTGCGCCAACTGGCAAAAATCTCACACGTCTCATTCCCATAGCTATCGGGACTCACATCTCAGGCCTCACATCTATTTTCACGTGAGATTTTCAATATACTTGTAACCCGAGCCGGTGTTCAGCAACAAAACATGCTCGTCTCTTCTGATATGGCCGTTGTCGAGCAGGTTTCTCAGGGCTGCCAGCAACGCACCGCCTTCGGGTGCAACAAAAATACCTTCTGCCGTCGCGATGGCTCTCACACCAGTCACGATCTCGTCTTCTGTTACTGATATTGCCCGGCCACCGGTTTCGTGCAAGACCTGCTGGATGAGCTTATGCGCAAATGGATGCGGTACGGCGAGTCCGTTGGCAAGGGTAGGTTTGCCAGGAACGGGCGCCTTGTTATCGAAAAAAGTATCCACTACCGGTCTGCAGTTCTCCGATTGAACAGCGATGAGGCGTGGCATCTTATCAGGGATCCATCCGAGTGCCATCATTTCTTCGAAAGCCTTCCACATTCCGATCAGGCCCGTGCCGCCTCCTGTTGGATATAGGATCACATCGGGCAATTTCCAGCCAGATTGTTCGGCGATCTCGTAGCCCATGGTCTTTTTGCCTTCGAGGCGATAAGGCTCTTTCATGGTGGAGAGATCGAAATACTCGCCGGTGCTGTTCATTTCACCAACTTTTTTCGCGCAATCACTGATGAGGCCATCTACTTCTATGACCCGTGCGCCAAAGTACTGACATTCTACTTTGAATGCCCGGGGTGTGTGCCTGGGCATCACTACGGTTGCATTCATGCCGGCACGTGCACAATAGGCTGCCATGGCCCCGCCTGCGTTTCCTGCCGTGGGAATAATGCAGTCGGATAACCCGAGCTCTTTCGCCTTGGAAATGGCCATGCTCAATCCCCTGGCTTTAAAAGAGCCCGTGGGATTTAACGATTCATCCTTGATGGAGAGGCTGCCCATTTGAAGAATACTGGATAGACGGTCCATCTTCAGCAGGGGAGTCCAGCCTTCACCAAGGGTTACAATGTTCTTTTTATCGAGCACGGGAAGCAGCGCCGCATACCGCCACATAGAGCGCTCGTTGCTGTCTATCAATTCCTGTTGCAATCCTGGTAACAGGTTGTATTGGCTGATCAACGGACTTCTTTGACACTTTTCACACGATGCATAGGTGTTTACCCCATGCACTGAAAACTGGCGATCACACGCCGAGCACTTTAATGAAGTAATACGTGATGTTATGGTTTTCGTGGCAGTCATACTATCGTTTGCCTGCTGCGAATGTATCTGGTTTGCTATTCTCCAGCCAATACTGATTTATTATCAGCTATAACTTAATGTTATAATAGCTTTTCGCGAATTTGATGAAGGCATCGTTCAGGCCGTGGTTTTCATCGCCGTGCCGTTGTATAAAATAGAACTGGCGAACCACGGTGAAGCCGTCGATGTACAGCCTCACCAGCTCGCCTGACGCCAGCTCTTTTGATACAGCCCGCATGGAAAGAAAACCCATGCTGTCATCGGCCAGCACAAAGTTTTTGAGCGCTTCTGTGCCGCCAAGCCTGATGCTGATCTTCAGGTCAGACATTTTGATGCCATGGCTTCCCAGCGCATGTTTCACCACGGCCAGTGTACCCGATCCACGTTCGCGCAGAACGATGGGAATGTCTTTGATATCGCTGATGGTGTACTTCATTTTTTTTGTCAGGTAGCTGTGCGCCGAGCATACCGGAACAACTTCATCTGCCAGGAACGGCTGACTGTGCACCTGCGACATTTTATTTTTTCCTTCCACGATACCGAGGTCTATCTCGTTGTCAAGCAGGGCTTTCAGTACGTTTTCAGTATTCCGGTTCAGCAGGCTTATCCGCACTTCGGGATGTTTCTTCCGAAAGCCTGACAGTACTGTGGGAATAATGTACAAGGCAATGGTAGTACTCGCACCTAACTTCAGCTCGCCCTTTGCGTGAAACTTGTCGCGGTGTGTGTTGATCTCGTACTCCAGTTGTTTTTCGATGCTCTTTGCCCTCATCAGGAAATCGAATAACGTACGCCCCGCTTCCGATAGTGAGATGGTGTTGCCCTTGCGATTGAACAGGCTTGCTTTATAATGTTTCTCCAGTTGCTGAATGTGTTTTGTTATCGCGGGCTGACTGATGTACAATACCTGGCTGGCTTTGGTGAAGCTCAGTTGCCGCGCCACTTCAAGAAAAACTTCGTGATTGAATGAAAGCATACCCTAAAATTACGGTATCGCGGCAGCATAAAGAATTAACCTTTTTTGAAAACGTCGGTCAAAGGCACTTCCTAAATTGTTAGTGACTTTGATGCGCTACCAGGTTTCCATTGACAGGGAGTCAACGTTAAGAAAGTGCTTATCTCTGGTGACAAGCGTTAACTGGTGCTGGGCAGCAAGTGAAGCGATCCAAATATCATTTTCTGATATGGGCGTGCCTTTGGCCTTTAATTGACTTTTTATTTTCCCATAAACCCTGGCCGTGGCGGTATCACAATCAAGTATAAAAGACACTTCGGCCAATGCCTCGAGCCTCTTTTTGTTCTCTTCTTTTTTTGTTGATTGTTCTGCCCCGTAAAATAATTCACCCATCACAATGCTCGGGACGAAGACATCACCAGAATAGGTTTTTATTTTTTCAGTGATGGAGGATTCGTTTGCGAAAAGACCGATGATGATGTTTGTATCGAGCAGATAGATATTACCACTCATTTTTGTCGATGTTTCCACACCCTGCTTCGATAGCAGCGCGCATCTTCTCGACCTCTGCCTTGTCTATGCTTCCGGCAAATCGAAGAAGCTCATGACTGCTGCTGGGTGGTGTTTTCAGCAGCGTTTTGATATAAGCCAATACCTTGCTCTGCTGCTCCTTGCTCAGCAGGCCGAGATTTTTAAAGAATTCATTTTCGAAAGCCTTTGACATCGTTTTCGGTTTTGAACTATCATAAAGATACAACATTCCCCAGATTTTAGTTTCACAGGTCTCAAAGCTTTCAGAAGCCTTGTTAGATAGATAGAGAAAGGAACATCCTGTTACAGAAAAAGGAACATCCTGTTTAAAGAGGGTTGAAAAACAGTTTCTATTTTGTTAATTTCGGGCATATCAGTTTGAGGTCAACGCTAAAACCTTTAATTCCATGAATGAGACGTTGGAAATAAAACAGGATCACAAATACGTTGAAGTAGCGGAGCGTATCGAAACGCTTATTGAAAAGAAAGTACTCAAGGTAGGCGATAAGCTGCTCTCAGTCCGGGCCCTCAGCAAAGAGCAGGGCATCAGCCTGAGCACCGCTTTCCAGGCGTACTATATGTTGGAGAGCAAGGGATTGATCGAAGCCAGGCCGCAGTCGGGATACTACGTTAAGTTCTCGCACGCCCATACGCTTGATCTTCCTAAAACGTGCGATCCGCCCGATGATGCCATTCCTGTAAGCGTTGATGATATGATCAACAGCGTTTACGTTGACCTGAACAACGAGAAGCTGCTGAACTTCTCCATGGGGGCGCCGGCCATTGAGCTGCTGCCTACCGCCAAGCTGAACAAGGCGGTGATGCATGTGCTGCGTCAGTCAAAGACCTGTTGTCTTAACTACGAGCATATTCAGGGCAACCCGGCGCTGAGAAAACAGATCGCGCGCCAGGCCTTCAACTGGGGAGGCACACCCAGCGAAGACGACATCATTGTGACGGCGGGTGCAGTGGAAGCCCTCTCACTTTGTGTGAAGGCTATCACCAAACCGGGCGACGCCATTGCCATTGAGAGTCCTACTTACTTTGCCATTTTCCAGGTGCTGGAAAGCCACGGATTGAAAGTGGTGGAGATCCCAACAGACCCGTTAACCGGGGTAGACCTCGATTATCTTGAAAAGGCGATCCCGCGGTTCGATATCAAGGCCTGCCTCTTCGTGAACAACTTTAACAATCCGTTAGGGAGCTGCATGCCTGATGAACATAAGAAGCGGCTGGTAGACATGCTTGCTAAGAAAGACATTCCGCTCATCGAAGACGATATTTACGGCGAGCTTTACTTCGGCAAGACCAGGCCTAAAACATGCAAGACGTTCGATAAGAAAGGGCTGGTACTTCACTGCGCTTCGTTCTCAAAATCGCTGGCACCGGGCTATCGCATCGGCTGGACAATTCCCGGAAGGTTCAAGGAGAAAGTGCTTCGCCTCAAGCGCATGCACACTGTATCGACCAACACACTTTCGCAGGCTGCGGTGGCCGACTTCCTGAGCAACGGCAGGTTCGAGCTTCACCTTCGCCACCTGCGCAAGGCCCTGCACACACAATCACTGCGTTACGTTCAGGCAGTGTCCGATTACTTCCCGGATGACACCTGCATTACCAGGCCGCAGGGAGGATTCACCTTGTGGATCGAGATGAACAAGAAGATCAATGGTTATAAGCTTCACAAGCGTGCCCTGAAGCACAACATCGGCATTGCACCCGGTCAGATCTTTTCTTCACAAGGCCGTTTCGAGAACTGCTTCCGCATCAGCTATGGCCAACCGTGGACCGAGAGAATAGGGCAGGGGTTGCAGATGCTTGGGAAACTTATGAAGGATATGCGGTAGTATAGAAGTTGACAATTGACAAAAGAACAATTGACAACGTTTGGAGAATACCCTGATGGGTGTCTTTCAATTCGAAGGAAAGTCCAGATAGTTACCCTGCTCGTTGTCAACTGCCCGATGGCTATCGGGATTGTCAATTGTCAACTATTCTTACACGCCCAGGTCTCCTCCATCAGCAATGATCAAAAGCAGCTCTTTCACTTCTTCTGCTTTTGCGTGTTCGCCCATTTTGTCGAACGACATGATGAGGTTGCGGAATACCCTGCGAATGATCTCGAGGTTGGAGCAAGGCTGGAAGAACGAATCCTGCGGGGCGAGGTGGAGTTCGTTGATGTAGTTTTCGATGTCCTGCTTGGAGAAGATCAATCCTTTGTTGAAGGCGTTGATATAGAACTGCTGGTGCCGCTCGTCTTTATACGTGAGCACAAACAGGTTGGGGAGGTTCACACCGTATACAGGCAGCTTCAGCTTTTGCGCCACAAGCATGTAGATCACACAGAGCGTGATAGGGTTCCCTTTGCGCGACTCCAGCACCACGTTGATCATGGAGTTGCCGGGTGAGTGAAAGTTCTTGGTGTTGGCGCCAAACTTCAGCTTGTTGAAGAGCACACTGTTGATGAGCTTCACCTGGTCGAAAGGATACAGGTCGGGTTTGAATTCAAGCCATGTGTCATAATAGAGCTGTTCGAGCTCCTGCCTCAGTTTCATCAGCTCGAGATCGGGATACTGATAGGTGGCAATGAGCCACATGCCTGTGAGCAGGTCCTGGTCTTCACTTTCGTACCATTGTCTGAGCCGTTCCTTCAGCAGCTCGTATTGCAACGCGTGGATCAGATCTTCGATGCGGCGTTGTACCTGCGAATTGAAATTACTCTCCCACTCCTCTTCCAGGAAAGGGATCACGGAAGTGCCTAACGAAAGTATTTTTTCCTGAACATGCGAGATGATCTGCTCGTCGTCATCATCCAACAGCGAGACCAGCGCTTTAAATTCTTTTGACTCCATTCCCATTCCAATCTTTGTTTTCCTACGGCTCTTTCGAGCCATGAAGGTAGAAATTTTCTATAATTTACAAACGCTCTTTGGCGGGCGTGAAGTTCAGGTCTGGATCACACCGACGTTAAATTTCTCTACAGGCGCATGATTTGCCGCTTCGATGCTCAGGGAAATTATTTTTCGGGTTTCGGAAGGGTCAATGATACCATCCACCCACAATCGTGAAGCAGCATAGTAGGGGCTCAGCTGCTCATTGTAACGATCCGTGATCTCCTTCAATAATTTCTCTTCTTCCTCCTTCGTGATCTGCTGTCCCTGTGACTTCAGCGTATTTACCCTGATCTGCAGTAGGGTTTTGGCGGCAGAGGCACCACTCATCACGGCGATCTGCGCAGTAGGCCATGCATAAATGAACCTGGGGTCGTATGCTTTTCCACACATGGCATAGTTACCGGCGCCATAGGAGTTGCCCATGATGATGGTGAACTTGGGCACCGTTGAGTTGGCCATGGCATTCACCATTTTTGCGCCGTCTTTGATGATGCCTCCGTGCTCTGCTTTGCTGCCTACCATAAAACCGCTTACATCCTGCAGAAAGAGCAGGGGGATCTTACGCTGGTTGCAGTTCATGATAAAACGGGCTGCCTTGTCTGCCGCATCCGAGTAAATGACACCACCCATCTGCATCTCTCCCTTTTTTGTTTTTACAACCTTACGCTGGTTGGCCACAATGCCGATAGCCCAGCCATCGATGCGTGCGGTGCCACAGATGAGCGTTTTTCCATAAAGCGCTTTGTATTCGTCAAACGCAGAATTGTCTACAAGGCGTTTGATCACCTCCATGGTATCATAAGGTTTGGCGCGGTCTGACGGGAACAGACCATAGATGCCTTCTGACTTCTCTGCCGGTGGTGTTGGCGCAACACGATCAAAGCCAGCCTTTTCCTGATGCCCGAATTTTTTGAACAGTGAACGGATGTAATCCAGGCAGGCCTGGTCGTTGGGGAATTTATTATCGGTCACACCGGAGATCTCGCAGTGGGTAGTAGCACCGCCGAGGGTTTCGTTGTCAATATCTTCTCCGATAGCAGCTTTCACGAGATACGATCCCGCAAGGAAAATAGACCCTGTTTTGTCTACGATCATCGCTTCGTCAGACATGATGGGCAGGTACGCGCCACCGGCAACACAGCTGCCCATAATGGCCGCCACCTGAATGATACCCATAGACGACATCCGGGCGTTGTTCCTGAACTGCCTTCCGAAATGTTCCTTGTCGGGAAAGATCTCATCCTGCATGGGAAGAAAAACGCCCGCACTGTCAACGAGGTAGATCACCGGCAGGCGGTTCTCCATGGCGATCTCCTGGGCTCTCAGATTTTTTTTGGCGGTGATGGGAAACCACGCACCGGCCTTTACGGTGGCGTCGTTGGCCACGATCATGCACAGGCGTCCTTCAACGTGGCCGATACCGGTGATCACACCCGCAGAAGGACATCCACCCACATCTTTGTACATTCCTTCCCCGGCAAACAACCCGATCTCCTGGAATTCAGAATTTTTGTCGATGAGGTAAGCGATGCGCTCGCGTGCCGTGAGTTTTCCTTTCTGATGTTGTTCGTCGATCTTCTTTTCGCCGCCGCCAAGCTTTGTTTTTTTCTCTTTTGTGCGAAGCTGGTAGACAAGCTGCTTGAGCTGGTCTTCGTTCTTGTTGAATTCCAAATCTGTCATAGTTCTCCGATGATCAGGTGTCGGTCTTGTTTAAGCTGTCTGTTGTCCTTCCGGGATCTGGCATCAGGAATCCCGATAGTTATCGGGAGGGCATCAGGCATTAGAGGTTTCCTGCATTTCCAATGCCCTAATGTCTAATTCCCAAATGCCTTTGTATAAAACTGCAGGCTTTGTGAGGTAAAATACTATTCCCGATGAAGAAGATCAGTCTTTCTTCCCGGAATTTTTGTTCTGGTCTTTCAGCTCACGTTCGATCTTCTTGCGACTTTTGCCCAGGGGTGCCATAAAATGGCGTGGGTTCTCGTTAAAATGATTCGCCAGCGAGTCAAGGTTCTGAAGCAGGCTGTTAAGGTTCACATACAATGAATCTTCCGTCATCAGCTTGCTGGCCGTGTTATCGCCTTTGCTCAGCTTGCTCAGGGTCTCATTCAGTTTGCCGATGGTCTGTTGCGCTTTGATCAGCGTGCCATTGAGCTGGATCATCTTCAAGGAATCGGATAACGTTCTGAAGTTCTGGAGTGTGGGCTTCAGGTCGGTAAGCGTGTTGTTCAGGTTGGTGCCAACGGTCTGAAAAGTGCCGGAGATCTCACCGACGTTGCCTTTTACGGAAGAGATGGTGCTGTTCAGCAGCTTGGGCGTGGTGCGCAGGTCTACCAGCATATTTCTCAGCAGCACAGTACTCTGGCCGAGGGTATCTAGCACACCGTTAATTTTTTTCAATGTGGTCTGCAGGTTGGCGGCAACGGGCTCGGCATTTTCTGCAATGAGGTCGGTGAGTCCTTTGGCCACATCGGTCTGAATGGTGTCTTTTGCCTTCAATACCTCGTCTGGCGGTCCTACCATCAACGTAATGAATCGGCCCCCCAGCAACTCACCGTTCAGCACGGCAATGGACGAGCGGCTTACAATGATCTCGGAATCGATGGACAGTTCCACGATGACCCTGTTCTTGTTCTGCTGGATCTCGATATCGCTCACGCGGCCAATGGCGTATCCGTTCAGAAAGATCTGGTTTGATTCAGCGAGCTTGTCGATGTTCTTATAGATCGCGTAATACTTTTTGTCTGACGAAAAAAAGTCTATTCCTTTCAGGAAATTGAATCCAAAGTATAGCAATACAATGGACGATACCATGAACAGTCCTACTTTTACTTCCTTCGATAGTTTCATCCTGAGTTAGTTAGATAAGGGCAGTACCCTGGAATTTGGGCTCAATTTATAGATTCTACTTCACTTTTGTATTCTTTGAATGCCCTATATATTCCTGACGCGATCAGCTCCTGGCCTGAATCTGTGCGTAAGAATTGCTCTTCAGTAGAATTGGATAAAAAACCTGTTTCGATCAGAACGCTGGGCATGGTGGTGCGCCACAGCACAACGAACCCGGCCTGTTTCACGCCCCTGCTTTTCCGCCCTGCCCGCAGCTTGAACTGGTCTTCGATCTTCGAGGCAAACAGCAGGCTGCTTTCCTGGTAGGCGCTCTGGGTCAGGGAAAAGAGGATGTAGGATTCGGGGCTGTTGTCAAAACCTTCGTAACGCTCTTTGTAGTTGTCATCCATCAGAATGACCGCATTTTCGCGTTTGGCCAGCTCAAAGTTGCTGTTGTCCTTATGGAGGCCCATCACATAGGTCTCCGTTCCGAGGGCTTTGCTGCCAGGCAATGAATTGGCGTGGATGCAGATAAAAAGGTCGGCTTTGCTTTTGTTGGCGATGTCGGCCCGTTCATCGAGGGCCAGGTACCGGTCGTCTTTGCGGGTATAGATCACCTTCACGCCTGGCACATTCTTTTCGATGTGATGGCCAAGTTTAAGGGCAATTTTGAGCGCAACATCCTTTTCAAGTGTTTTGTTACCCCTGGTTCCCGGGTCTTTGCCTCCGTGGCCGGCATCAATAACCACCACATCGACTTTAAATTCGGGCTTGATCAGGGTACTCGAAGAATTTAGCAAGGTTATTGCTACCAGGACCGCGGTTATTCCAATATTCCTCACAGGCATTACAATGTTCAAACTATTTGCAATAACTTTACGCAAAGTTGAGAATTTTTCCCTAAAACCTAAAGATCTGACCATCAATTCGGGGCCTGTGCGGTATTCTGTCATTTTCATTGCAGCATTTCTTTTTATAGCGGTTCCCACGGTTGCTCAGGTAGAAAGACCCTTAAAAAATCCTGCCCGGCCGTTACCTATAAAAACGGATACGGTGGGCGTAAAGTCTGATTCCCTCCGCATTTCTGCGGATTCGCTCGTCAGCCCGTCGGATACGCTCCGGGCCAAGAACGACAGCATTCCACCCCGCAAAAGTGATATTGAAACAACCATCAACTATACTGCCAGAGATTCCATCCGGGCTACCTTTGATGGAAAACAGATCTGGCTCTTTGGGGAGGCCAAGATCAAATACGGCGAAATTGAGCTCGAGGCAGAAGAGATCGTGATCGATTACGCCAACAGCACGGTCACGGCGCAGGGAGTGCGCGATTCCCTCGGCAACCGCATCGGGTATCCGCTTTTCAAAAACGGCAGCGAGCTGTATGAAACGAAGGGCATCATTTACAACTTCAAGACCAAACGCGCCCGCATCATGGAAGTGGTCACGCAGCAGGGTGAAGCCATTATGCACAGCGGTGTGGCCTTTAAAAATGATCAGAACGAGATCTTCAGCGTCAGGAACCGGTATACAACCTGTAACCTGGAGCATCCGCACTACAGCATCCGCGCCACCAAGACCAAGGCCATTCCCAACGACAAGATCGTTGCGGGACCTTTCTACATGGAGTTCAATGATATTCCCCTGCCGGCCGGATTCCTGTTCGGCATGTTCCCCGCCCAACGCGAAAGCAAGTCGGGTATCATATTCCCTTCCTATGGCGAAGAGCGGAGGCGGGGCTTCAACCTGCGCAATGGCGGTTATTTCTTCGATATCAATGAATACGTGAAGCTGGCGGTGATGGGCGACATCTATTCCAAAGGAGGCCATGCCCTGTATGTCATCTCCAATTACATGAAGCGGTATGCCTACAACGGAAGCTTCAACTTCACCTATTCCAAGAACAGGATGGGAACCAACATCGAAGACACGGATGTGTCTAACGACTTCAGGCTCACTTGGAGCCACTCGCCACAATCGAAAGGCACAGGGCGTTTTGCCGCTTCGGTGAACGCAGCAACGTCGACATTTAATAAGAACAACAACATGATGTATGGCACCAGCAACGATTTTTCGTCGAGCTCGCTGAACAACATCAGTACGAAACTGAACTCGAACGTTTCTTATAACAAACGGTTTACAGGCACACCCTTTTCGGCAGGTGTGAATCTCAGCCACAGCCAGGACCTGCAAACAGGGCTCGTAGATATACCCGCGCCCAACCTGTCGGTGAACATGACCAACATCTATCCTTTTCAGCGGAAAGGAAAGACCAGCTCACTGGACAATGTTTCCATCGGCTACGCCATGACGGCCACCAACCGCATCACCAACAACCTGGGCAGGATGTCGCCCACGGCTACCAAAGACAGTATCGCGCCATTTACTTTCGACAACCTTCCGTTCTTTTTGGAGAATGCGAGAAAAGGGATCCGTCATTCCATGCCGTTGTCGTATTCATTCAAAATGCTGAAGCACTTCACCATGTCGCCGTCGGTGAACTATGAAGAGAAGTGGTATTTTGAAAGCCTTAACTGGGCGTATGATAAGGCCTCGAAATCAGCTGTTATTGTTGACACAAGCCGCACCTTCAACAGGATCGCCAACTATTCTTTCAGCACCGGTCTCACCACCCGGATCTATGGAATGTATTTCTTCAAGAACAAGCTGAGCAAAGTGAAGGCTATACGCCACATCATTAACCCCAGCGTTTCTTTTGGTTATACCCCTGATTTTACGAACGATAGCCGGTACTTCTTTAAGGAGACTCTAAAATTTAAAGGTACTGAAGTCGATTCTGCTGTTATACTGAAAGAAAGGCACCAGGGTTTTGTGTACGGAGCTTCCACGCAGGGAAGAGCGGGAGCCATCGGCTTCACCCTTGGTAACAACCTCGAGATGAAAGTGAAAGGTGCCAAAGATACCGTTGAGCGCAAGGTGATGCTGCTCAATAACTTTTCCATTGGTGGTAGCTACAACCTGATGGCAGAGGAATTCAAGCTGAGCACCATTTCGATCTCAGCCAATACCAATATCCTGAACAATATGCTCAACGTGAATCTCTCGGCAACACTCGATCCGTATCAGTACAGGATGGATTCGGTAGGTGTGACGGGTACAGGAGAGAATGAAGTTACAAAGTATACGGAGGTACGACATAATAGGTATGCCTGGAATACGGGCGGCGGTCTCGGAAGGATCACCAACGCAACGCTGGCCGTGAACACAAACCTCAACCCGAAGATGCGGAACAAAGAGGCTGCCACACGCGAAAAAGTAGCGCAGTCAAATATTCCTGAGAACGAGAAGCAGCACATCATTCAGAACCCGCATGCCTATATAGATTTTGACATTCCATGGAGCTTGAATATCGGCTACAACCTGAACTACGGGCATTCCGTCAATCAGAAGCCGAACATCACACAGACCCTGCAATTCTCCGGAGATATTTCCGTCTCGCAGAAGTGGAAGATCACTTACAACTCAGGTTACCATTTTGAGTCGAAGGAATTCACACAAACCAATCTAGGCATTTCACGCGAGCTCCATTGCTGGCAGATGAACCTGATGTGGGTGCCTTTCGGAAGATTCCAGTCATACAACTTCACCATCGCAGTGAAAGCTTCTGTGCTTCAGGACCTCAAGCTTGAACGCAGGAGACCGTTCCTGGATAACCTGTAAAAACAGTAGGCAGTAGGCAAAGGGCAGTTGACAAAGAACGGGCGTTGGCTTACAAGACTGAGCTGCGTTCAGAGGCCAATAAATGCGAAGCTCACCGGAATTCTTGTAACTCGTCCTTTGTCAACTGCCCCGATCGCCTGCGATCGGATTTGCCTACTGCCTACTATTAAATCACCCAAGTCGCGTGATGCTTTTCACTACTATTTTACCGATACATTTACCGAGTTTGGGTGTAACCCTGCGTTGGTGATCTGGCTTCGATGATTCGGCGTGGCTGAAAAATCCGCCTTTATGCGTGTTTAATTCCAAATATAAGGAGGGTAGCTTTTCATATCGAAAACTTCCCGACCATGAAATCCCTTCGCCCAATAATTCTTCAGGTTACGATCCTGGTATTTTTTTGCAATGTTACATTCTCTTCGCCCACCCGCTCAGGTTTTTACCTGCCCGACTCGGTAGAGGAGATGACGCTCCGGTACAAGGCCGTGAAAGGCCTGATCGTGCTGCCCGTGATCATCAACGACTCGATCAACCTCAACCTCATTCTGGACACAGGCTGCCGTAACCTCGTGTTGTTCGGCAAGCGTTTTCAGAAATTGCTGCAATTGAACCCTTCGCGCCAGATCCAGTTCTCCGGACTTGGATCCGGGAAACCCGTTCATGGCTTCCTGTCGCTGCAGAACAAAGTGTCTATCGAGCAGGTGCTGGGTGAAAGTATTCCCGTGGTGGTGGTGCCTGAAAGAAACGTGCTCGGCGTGTATGAGAACGTTCATGGCGTCATCGGCTACGACATCTTCCTGAAATTCGAGATCGAGCTCAATACACTGGCCAGGACCATCACCTTTCGCCCGGCCATGAAGGCAACGGCGCCGAGCGGCTATGTGCAGGTTCCTTTGCGCATCGTTGATTCCCGGCCCATCATGAGCTCGAACATCCTGGTAAGAGCCGAAAAAGACAAGTCCTACGACCTGATGATCGACACCGGGTCAACACTCGGGCTTTTGCTGAAGACCACCAACATGAAGGATTTTGATCACAGCACCGCGCAACGTGTGATCGGTCTCGGGTTCAACGGCCCGATCCATGGATACAGAACCACTGCCGATCGCCTGCAGTTAGAAGGTATGCACATGGAAGACCTGCCCACCGGCATCATCGAGTCGCCCTGGCATAACTATGCGTCTATTGGTATGGAGGTGCTGAAAGAGTATGTGCTGGTGTTGAATTATTGCAAATCATACGCTTGTTTTAGGAAACACACCTAAGTTTACAAATCGGTTGTGAATGGTTGCCAGTTGCCAGTTTCCGGTTCGATTGGGTTAGTTTAAAGTTTGAGGTTTCAAGTTTCAAGTTGTGAGCGGCTCAAGGTGTCTTGTTTTAGTAGCGACACAGTAGAAGGCACTCCTCTTTAAACCGGTAACTGGCGACCGGCAACCGGCAACTAAAGATCAGCTATTTACATAAGTCTTAATAACATCCATCATCCATTCGGGATAGACCCCTACCCACAGCAACAAGGCGACCAGCACAGCCATGGTAACACCGCTCACGATGTAGACGGAGGGGTGCAGCATGTCTGCGGGTTCTTCTTCACCTTCGTGGCGCTCGAACATTACGGCGATGATGCGGATGTAGTAGTACAGGCCGATGGCCGAGTTGAGCGCAAGCATAGACACCAGCAGCCATTGGTGATTATTCACACCTGCGGCAACAAGATAGAATTTGCCAACAAAGCCGGCGGTGAGCGGAATGCCTGCCAGTGAAAGAAGCATGGCCGAAAGAATGGCTGCTGTCAGGGGGCGTCTCCACAACAGGCCCTGATAATCTTCCATCTGTTCAGCGTCGCGGTCGCGGTCCGACAATGTAGCCAGGATCCCAAACGCGCCTACGGTAGTAATGAAATAGGCAACAAGGTAAAAGCTCACCGCCTCAATACCCATGGCACCACCCGCCAGGAAAGCCACCAGCAGATAACCGATGTGCGCGATCGAAGAATAAGCCAGGATGCGTTTTACATTGCGCTGGCGCAGGGCCAGAAGATTACCAACCAGCATGGAGGCGATGGCGATCACGGTAAAGATGACCACCAGCGAAGTATAACGATACCCATCCACGAGATTGAAGAACCGCACCAGCAGGGCCATCATACCTCCCTTTGAAACCGTGGCGATGAAAGCGGTGACCGGCGCGGGTGCTCCTTCGTAAACATCGGCAGCCCACATGTGAAAGGGTACGAGGCTGAGCTTGAACCCAACACCTACGATCATCATGCCGAAACCGGTGAGCAGCAGCAGTGGCATTTGTGGTGCGGTGGATAAAAACTTGGCGATGCCAGAAAATTCCATGGCGCCCGTAACCGCGTACACCAGCGCCATGCCGAAGAGGATGAACGCCGATGAAAAGGCCGCCATGATCAGGTACTTGATGCCGGCTTCGTCTGAACGTTCGCGCCTTCTGAGGTAGGCGATCATGGCGTACAGTGACACGCTGAGGATCTCGAGCCCGAGGAACAGGGACACAAAATGTTTGCTGATCACGAGTACGGCGGCGCCCAGGGTGGCGAGGATCAGCAGGATATAGTACTCCTCCTTGCGTTCTTCGCGCTGCTCGAAGTAAGCATACGAGATCATGGTCACCGCCAGCGCCGTTAATAAGATCAGGCCCATGTTGAAGACGCCGAAGCCGTCGAATATAAAAAGCGGCTCGATGACCCATTTTACTTTCGGATGATACATCACCAGGTAAAAGAAATCCGCTACGAACGACGCAGCCGTAATGATATAGATGAGCTTGTGGTTGCGCTTCACCGAGATGGAAAACATGATCAGGATCGCTGAGCTCGTGAGCATGAACAGCGGAATAACATTGAGGAAATCGGTCTTACTCATGGATGCCTCCTTTCGCGCTTAATATTGGTTTCTCTGTCGCTGGAGGTGAAGCATTGCGAACATGCGCCTGTTCCAGCACGCCGGTTAATGTTTGTTTGGCAGTGTCGATCACGGGTTGCGGAAATACACCCAGCCAGATGATGACAATGACCATGGGAAGGAAAATAAGTTTCTCACGTCGCGACAGATCAGTAAGACCATGAGTTTCTGCTATGCCGCCGTAAAAGATCTTTTGCATGATGCGCAGTGAGTAGGCCGTGGCACCCACCAGTCCGATGGCAGCCAGCACTGTAAGCACGCGGCTTGCATGCCATGACCCGATCAGTGTAAGGAACTCCGCTACGAAGTTTCCGAGTCCCGGCAATCCCAACGATGCCATGGCAAAGATGAGCGCGATCACCGCCATGTAAGGCATCTTTGCCCAAAACCCGCCCATCCTTAATATGTCGCGCGTGTGGATCCTTTCGTAGAGTGTGCCTGCCAGGATGAACAATGCGCCGGTGCTGACGCCGTGTGTGATCATCTGCATCACCACACCCTGCCACGCCAGTGCGTTGAAAGCAAAAACGCCCAGCATCACAAAGCCCATGTGACTCACGCTGGTGTAAGCCACGAGGCGTTTGAAATCAGTTTGAGAGAAGGCGAGCACGGCGCCATATAAAATGCCGATCACACCAAACAGCATGGCCCAGGGTGCGATCTCTGCTGCCGAATGCGGAAACAGTGGTACTACAAACCTGATGAGACCATAAGCGCCCGTCTTCAGCAGCAGTCCTGCCAGGATCAGGCTGCCCGCGGTAGGAGCCTGTGAGTGTGCGTCGGGCAACCACGTGTGAAAAGGCACCACAGGAAGTTTTACAATGAAGGCCGCCAGGAAACCCAGCATGAGTAAACGTGATGCTTCGAGTGTGAGCGCTGTACCCAGCAGATCAAAGTAGCTGAAGGTATAGTTGCCGGTATTGCTGCCATGGATGAAGTATAATCCCAGGATCGCCAGCAGCATGAGCAACCCGCTGGCCTGTGTGAAAATGAAAAATTTGTAAGCTGCGTAGGTCTTGTTCTCATGACCCCAAATGCCGATGAGGAAATACATGGGGATGAGCATTACTTCCCAGAAGAAGTAAAACAGGAAAAGATCCATCGTGAGAAACACACCGGTGATGCCGGCCAAAACCCACAGCAGGTTGAAATAATAAAATCCACAGCGGTATTGGATCTCGTTCCAGGAAGTGAGCACGGCGAGCAATCCCAGAAAGAAGGTGAGTAACAGCAGCAGCAGGCTGAGGCCGTCAAGCGCCAGGTTAAAACTTACGCCGAAGCTGGGGATCCATTGCGCCGTAAAAGTGCTGATCCACGACGAGCCTGCAACCGTGACCTGACCTGGAGACTGGATCCATAACACCGTTGCCAGTACAAAGTTGATCAGCGTTGCTGCCAGCGAGACCCACCGTGAGAGTCCTGCCTGCCACTGCTCCGCGATCCAGGCGAGAATGCCACCGCCCATCAGGATTATGATAAACCAAATTAAGATCATTCGTTCATGAATTAGATAACTGTTATTGCGTAATCAGTATTCGGTAATCGGTATTCGGTGATCAGTGATTGGGGCAATGACCGATTACTGATTACCACTTACCGATTACCATTTTAAGTAAGGATAAGCCCGATCGATAAAACGAAGATCGCGCCGATCACAATGCCCATGATATACCATCGCATCACGCCGTTTTGGGTCTGCGCAAATACGTTGTGAACGCGGTTGAGACCGGATACAATACCTTCATAAATTCTGTCCACTGCGTCATCTTTATTCCGGGTGGATAAATAGACGAACGGTTTTACGAATAGGGTATCATACAGTGCATCGAAGCCCCAGCCGGAGAACCAGAACCGGTTCGTCACGATCATCGAGCTTTTGAGCTCCCGGCGGAGGTCGGGACGTTTCATGTAAAAGTAGTACGCTACATAAATACCCGCCAGGCAGAGCGTTGCGGCAGTGAGCTGGATGATCCATTCTCCACTTTCAGCACCTGGCCTCATCTCAACAGCCGGAAGCACCGGTTTCACAAAACCTGAGAACAGCTCCACATGGCCAAGCGTATGCGGTAGTTCGATAAAGCCGCCGACCAACGAAAGCACTGCCAGCACGATCAGCGGAATGGTGATCAGCTTGCCGGCGTGATGCCCGACATGCGTTTTCTCTTCGCCAAAAAAAGTAAGGAACACCATGCGGAAGGTGTAGATAGATGTGACGAACGCGCCGATCAGCGCCGCCAGGAAGAACCAGAGATTTCCTTTTTCACCGGCCCATGCCAGCCACAGGATCTGGTCTTTGCTGTAGAACCCTGCGGTGACAAATGGAAGTGCGGCCAGCGATGCCGATCCGATCAGGAAAGTCCAGTAGATCACCGGGAGCCTGTTCTTCAATCCGCCCATTTTAAACATATCGTGCTCGTGATGCAGCACCAGGATCACCGCGCCGGCCCCGAGGAAGAGCAAAGCTTTGAAGAACGCGTGGATCATAAAATGGAAGATGGCCGATGACCACGCGCCTACGCCCAGCGCCAGGAACATGTACCCGATCTGGCTGATGGTAGAGTATGCCAGCACCCGTTTCAGGTCGAATTGCGTGAGGGCGCTGAAGCCGGCGATGAGCAGCGTAACGGCCCCGATGATACCGACCCACTGCTGGGCTACGGGCGCCAGCTCGAAGATCACATGTGTGCGGGCGATCAGGTAAACACCTGCTGTCACCATGGTGGCAGCGTGGATCAACGCGCTTACGGGCGAAGGACCGGCCATGGCATCAGGAAGCCACGTCTGCAACGGAAGCTGGGCCGACTTGCCCACCGCCCCACCGAGCAGCAGAAGCGCGATGGCGGTTGCTGTTTCAGAACCTATGGTCCAGGTCTGCGGCGCCTGCGTGAGGATGTTCTGGATGTTCAGCGTGCCGAAATGCTGGAAGAGCATGAAAAGGCCAATAGCCATGGCGGTGTCTCCCACGCGGGTGATGATGAAAGCCTTGCGCGCGGCATAACCGTTCTTTTCTTCCTGGTACCAGAAACCTATCAGGAGGTAGCTGCACAATCCTACGCCCTCCCAGCCAAGGTACATCAGCACAAGGTTGTCTGCCAGCACCAGAATGAGCATGGAGCACACGAAGAGATTGAGGTATGCAAAGAAGCGGGAGAAGCCCTCATCGTCATGCATGAATTCGATGGAATAGAGATGGATGAGGAATCCCACGAAAGTGATCACAAAAATAAACACCATCGACAGCGCGTCGAGGTGAAAGGCGAAGGTAGGTTTGAAGCCGTCAACGTTGATCCACGTCCACAACGTCTGGTGAAACGTATGCGCAGGATCAGCGATAAAGCCGAAGCCGATGATGAGGGTGATCAATGCGGCCAGCCCCACGCTGCCGGCACCTACCAGGGCTGACAGGTTGCGTGAGAGCTTCCCGGCCGTGACGATGAGGATGACGGCCCCTGCTAAAGGCAACGCGGGAATAAGCCATAACAATGCTTCCATAGATTATCTTTTAAAGGATGACATCCTTTTGAAGGATGTCATCCTTGGTTGTTATCCCTTCATTTTGTTTGCAGCATCACCGTCAAGTGTTTTCAGCTGGTGGTAAAGCTGCAGGATCAGGGCAAGCCCCACCGAAACTTCAGCGGCAGCCATGGTCAGGATGAAAATGAACATTACCTGGCCATCGGGTTGTGCCCACCTGGCGCCGGCCACGATAAAGGCGAGCCCGGCAGCGTTGAGCATGATCTCCACGGAGATCAGCATAAAAATGATGTTTCGCCTGATCATCACGCTGATGAGGCCTAACATAAAGAGGATCCCTGCCAGGATTAGTCCTGCTTCTACAGATATCGTGTTCATTCTTCTATCTTTTCTAGGAACCTGTGTACGATCTTTTTCTTTTGCCTGCCCAGGTGATAAGCGCCCACAATGCCTGACATCAGCAGGATGCCGCACAGCTCAACACCGATCACGTAAGGGCCATAGAGTGAAACACCCACTGCGGTAGCATCGATCACGGGCTGATTGACGCTTGTTGTTTCGCCCGAAGTAATGATATAGACGATCTCCGCCAGCAAGACCACAGACAAGAGTGCGGGACCGACGTAGACCTCTTTTGTAAGCCACGTTTTCTCCTGCGTGACAGTCTCTTCGCGCAGGTTGAGCATCATGATCACAAAGATGATGAGCACCACAATGGCGCCTGCGTAAATGATTATTTCAAGCGCTGCTATAAAGGGCGCACCCAGAACAAAGATCACCACGGCAATGGCCAAAAAGGAAACGATCAGGTACAGGAGCGCGTGCACCATGTTGTAGCGCGTGATCACCATGATCGTTGCCAGCACGGCTACTGCCGAAGCGATGTAGAACGTAGCTTCCATATCAGGGTAATAAACTTTTTACATCCACCGGAGGGCTTTCGTGCTCCGCTTCCCCTTTGTCTTTTCCACCAATGGCCAGTCCCGCCACTTTATAATAATTGTAGCCGGGATATTTTCCCTGCCCGTCTATGAGCAGGTCTTTCTTCTCATACACGAGATTCTGCCGATTATATTCGCCCATTTCGAAATCCGGTATCAGCTGGATTGCATACGTGGGACACGCTTCTTCACAATAGCCACAGAAAATGCAACGCGAAAAATTGATGCGGAAGAACTCGGGATATCTTCTTCCGTGTTCGTCTTCGGTTGCCTGGAGCGAGATGCAGTCCACAGGACAGGCTGCTGCGCACAGGTAACAACCCACGCAACGCTCTCCCATATCCGGATCACGGGTGAGCACGATCCGTCCTCGCCAACGCGTGGTGAGCTTCACTTTCTCTTCGGGATACTGGATGGTCTCACGTTTGTGGAACATGTGCAGGAACGTGAGCCACATGCTTTGAATAATACTGAACATATTTGTTTCTGTTATGTCCATGGTCAATAGTCTATTGTCCATGGCCGTGACTGCGTTTATTGCCTGTACTGCCATGGACCATGGACCATCGACTATGGACTGTTTTCATTGAACAATACAATAGCCGCGGTGATCATCAGGTTAATGATGGTGACCGGCAGCAGGATCTTCCAGCCGAAATCCATCAGCTGATCGTACCGCGGCCGCGGCAGTGAAGCGCGGAGCAGTATGAACAGGATGATGAATACGAATGTCTTGAGAATGAACCACACCACTGGCGGCAAAAAAGCGGGGCCGAGCCATCCGCCAAAGTACAGACACACCGTGATGCTGGAGATCAGGATGATGCCGATGTACTCACCGACGAAGAACATTCCGAACTTCATACCCGAATATTCGGAGTGAAAACCTGCGATGATCTCACTTTCCGATTCCGGAATATCGAATGGGAGCCGGTGCGTTTCGGCGATGCCCGCGATGAGGAACGTTACAAAACCTACAAACTGCGGAACAACGAACCACAGATCCTGTTGGGCGTTCACAATGGTCTGCAGGCTGAATGATCCGGTCAGCAGCACAACGCCCATCATGGAAAGGCCCATGAATACTTCGTACGAGATCATCTGCGCGGCACCACGCATGGCACCCAGCAGCGCATATTTGTTGTTCGATGCCCAACCTCCGAGAATAATGCTGTAAGCGCCCATAGACGATGTGGCCAGGAAGAAGAGGATGCCGATGTTGAGGTCAGACACAATGAAGCCCGGCGCAAAAGGGATCACCACAAAACCGAGCAGGGCCGTGATCACAACAATCGCCGGCGCAACGATGAACACTTTCTTATCGGCAAAAGGAGGAGTCCAGTCCTCCTTGAAGAAAAGTTTGAGTGTGTCTGCCAGGACTACGAGCACTCCGAACGGACCGGCCCTGTTCGGACCATAGCGATCCTGCCACAGCGCGAGAAGCCTGCGTTCGAGCCAGATCAATCCCGGTGCTACAAGCATGACACCACCGAGAACACCGGCCACGATCAGCATTGGATGTATAGGCGCTTCCATAAATTCATTTTTTAAATATTGCCCACGCGGGAAGGTCAACGAACGGTAATCCCGGCAATCCATAAGGCAATCCTGCAACACCTCTTGGTATCGACGTACTGATGGTAACCGGTAAACGGTAAGGCTGGCCTTCGATCTCGAAT
The DNA here is from genome assembly GCF_018598225.1 of Chryseosolibacter histidinae. Classification (GTDB taxonomy): domain Bacteria; phylum Bacteroidota; class Bacteroidia; order Cytophagales; family Cyclobacteriaceae; genus Chryseosolibacter; species Chryseosolibacter histidini. The sequence continues at coordinate 45,754 of NZ_JAHESF010000015.1, forward strand.
TCGAAGTTCTGTCCTTCGGCGAGCTTGAGCTGTACTGCGTCGTCGACATTGATCATCACGTAATGCCCGGGTGCTCTTTTTGCGATGGCATCACCGCGCACACTTAATTCCTCCGATCCGAAGATGTGATGCAACGGCACGGTCCAGAGGTGATCTTTCATCGGCGTGAAGATCTCGGGGATCTGTGTGAAATAGGGCGCGCGACCGTTGAGGTGAGGCTCGATCAATCGCAGGCCCGGATCACCACCGCGCAAAGAGGCTCCTACCTCGTCCTGGTACTTGTTGACAGACTGAACTGAATTCCAGCCCGGTGACCAGAAGAAGGGTATCACCGACGATGGCGGCAGTCCTCTGAAACCTTCCATGGTGTACGACAGGGGAGAGTCGGGATCGACAGGAGGTTTGGGCTCGCTCACGCTGATGTTGGCAAGCATGGCGGTGCGGCCACTGTAGCGATGCGGCTCGCGTGGTATTTTTTGTCCGGCAACCCTGTACGCTGCACTGGGTGTTACCCTTTCAACACCTGCCAGCAGCTTCTCTTCTTTTGCAATGGCTTCCGTCAGGTCTTCAAAATTTTTCCAGGCGGTGATCTTCTGGTTCCCGGTCAGCGCTGCCAGCTGAAGGATCCATCGCCAGCTTTCCTGCACCGCGTCTGTAGCTTCAAACACCTGGAAGAACCGTTGCGCACGCCCTTCGTTGTTTACCAGCGTGCCGTCGGATTCCGCGAAGGTTCCGGCGGGCATCACCATATGGGCTTTCTCGATCGTAGCGTGTACGATGTGATCGAATACGATAACCTTCTTGCATTTCATTAAGAACTCGTTCACGACGCTGGCCTTACCATGGCGATAAAGGTCATTCTCCATGATGATCACGGTATCACAGTGTCCGTTCAGCACACAGTCGAAAGCAGAGTTGAGGCGGTGGCCGCCCATCATGGCGAGGCCCAGTGAATTGCATTCGGGCAGCGTGAGCACGATGCCCGCCTGGGCTGTTTTTTTCTGCAGTGCCCAGGCAATGTTCGCGGCAGCTTTGATCACCGACTGACTTTCGCACGATGCGCCTGAAATGATCACAGGGCGCTCTGCTTCGGAAAGGGCTTTGGCGATCTCACCGGCAAGCTGTTGTATTTCTTTCGGCAGGTTTTTAACAGGGGGAACGGTTGGATCGAGCAGGTTGGCAACGGCGAATCCAAGCCGGGCTACCTCATCGGGTGCCGCGCGATAGGTTTGCGTGGCGATATCGTCGAGCTTGGTTGTATTGACGGTAGCGATGAAGAGCGGGCCTTTGCTGTCCTGCATCAGCTCACGCGCGGCAGCATCATGCCAGGCAGGAATGTGTGCATTTGTTACCTGTTTCATCGGTTGCTGCTTCACCGACTGCCGTACGGCCAGCCCCAGCATGGGAGCCGTGTTGATAAGGTCTTCTCCAAGAATGAAGACGGCATCTGCTTTCTCCACTTCGTGCAACGATGGCGTACGTGCGGGACCTTCCTTCAGCACTTTGATGACAAGCTCGGCCAGGTCGTGCTCGTTGTCTGAAACCCCGTGATAGAAATGATCTTCACCTACCAGTTTCTTCAACGCAAAGTTCGACTGCAATGAGGCGCGGGGAGAACCAACGCCGATCACCTTACCATCTTTAACGGCCTGCGCAACCTCGTGGAGGATGGCGGTACGGTCTACCGGCTTCCGCCCGATGAAGGGTTGACGGATGCGGTCTTCAGAGTTGGTGAACTCATAACCGAACCTGCCGCGGTCGCAGAGGAAATATCCATTAACTTCTCCGTTGTAACGGTTGCTGATCAATCTCAGCTCGCCGTAACGTTCTCCGGCAATGGTGTTGCAACCCAGGCTGCAGTGCTGGCACACCGAAGGGGCCATGGTAAGATCCCACTTGCGGGTGTAATGTTGTTTCAGAGTTTTATCGGTGAATACACCTGTGGGGCATATTTCGGCAAGATTGCCGCTGAACTCACTTTCAAGTGGACCATCTTCTGCGCGTCCAAAATAAACGTTGTTTTTGGAGGCGAAAGCTTCGAGGTCGTGACCGCCGGCATAATCGCGATAGTAGCGTACGCAACGGTAACACTGGATACACCGGTTCATTTCGTGATTGAGGAACGGCCCGAGGTCCTGGTTGCGGTAAGTGCGTTTGTCGTAACGGAATCGCCGGTAGGCATGGCCTGTCATTACGGTCATATCCTGCAGGTGGCAAGAGCCGCCTTCGTCACAGACCGCGCAGTCGTGCGGATGGTTAGTCATCAGCCATTCGATCACGTTGGCCCTGAACTCGCTTGCCTCCGGGTCGGCTACGGAGATCCGTTGTTTGTCATTCACCGGCTCCATACACGACATGATGAGACGGCCTTTTTTATCGTCCTCATCCTTATACACTTTTACAGCACACTGTCTGCAGGCGCCCACCGAACCAAGGGCAGGATGCCAGCAGAAGTAGGGGAGATCGAAGCCGAGCGAAAGACAGGTCTCGAGCAGGTTCTTGCCTGATTTTACTTCGTAAGGTTTGTTATCGATGTATATGGTAGGCATGGGATCGTTTCAAGTTTCAGGTTTGAAGTTTAAAGTTTCAAGTTACCTGGTCACCGATTACCGTTTACTGATTACCGATGACCGTTTTCCTTCCACGGACATCGGTGATCGTGCACGTGTTGTTCAAAGTCTTTCCGGAAATATTTCAGCGCGCTTTGCAAGGGTTCCATCGCGCCGGGAGCAAGCGCACAGAAAGTGTTTCCAGGCCCCAGGTACTTCGTATGAAAGTCGAGAAGCTTCAGGTCTTCTTCTCTTCCTTCGCCGAGATCGAGCGATGCCAGGATCTTGTCTACCCATGGCAATCCTTCGCGGCAGGGTGTACAGAAGCCGCATGACTCCTGGGCGAAGAAGTGTTCCATGTTTTGTACAAATCCCACGGGGCAGGTCTTGTCGTCGAGTATGATCAGTGTTCCCGTGCCAAGCCGGCTTCCGGCCTGGGCTACGTGTGTGTAATCCATTTTTACATCGAGGTGCTCTTCCACCAGGAAGTCCGTTGATGCTCCACCGGGCAGGGCGCCGCGGAATTTCACACCATCCTGCATGCCGCCGGCGTACTCTTCGATGAGCTCACGCATGGTCACTCCCAGGGGCAGCTCCCATGCGCCAGGTTTTTTTACTTTGCCGCTCACGCCATAGATCTTGGTGCCGGTGTCAGTTGTGCGACTCAGCGTGCGGAACCAGTCGGAGCCCTTGTTCACGATGTGCGGAATATTGCAGAGGGTTTCCACGTTATTCACAATGGTAGGCTTGCCAAACAAACCGCTGATCTGTGGAAAAGGTGGCTTGGCCCTGGGTGTTGCACGTTTGCCTTCCAGCGAGTTGAGCAACGCCGTTTCTTCACCACACATATAGCGGCCAACGCCCGTGTGCAGGTGCATTTCGAGGTTGTACCCCGAGCCCAAAATATTTTTGCCGAGATATCCTGCTTCGTATGCTTCGCGCAGTGCCTGGGTAATGGCCTGTGCTGCCGTCTTATAAGCCCAGCGCAGAAAGACGAAGGAGTGGTCTGCCTGGATCGCGTACGCAGACAGGATCATACCTTCGATGAGCTGGTGAGGTGTGCTCTCCAGCAGGATCCGGTCTTTGAATGTTCCGGGTTCCATTTCGTCTGCATTGGCGATGAGATATTTTGGTCCCGGCACATCCATGGGCACAAAGCTCCACTTGAGTCCGGTGGCAAACCCGGCGCCGCCTCTTCCGCGCAGGTTCGATTCTTTCACAAGGTCCTGAACGGCTTTCGGCGACATGCCCTTCATCACCTTACGCAGCGCTTCGTATCCGCCAACCTTTTCGTATTCTTTCAGGTCAAGGGGTCGCTTGTCGTCGCGGATGTGGTGTGTCAGTGGCTTCTCCATGTTCAGGCACTTTTGGTGTTACGAATATTTTTTCAGGATGTCGTCAAGCTGGTCGATCCTTACATTTTTATAGAGGTCGTCGTCGATCATCATGGCAGGTGCCGTGTCGCAAGTACCGAGGCAGCAGTTGGGCAACAGCGTGAACCGGTCGTCAGGTGTTGTTTGCCCGTATTTGATGCCCAGCTTTTGTATGAGCTGATCGCGGAGCTTGTCGTACCCCATCACCCAGCAGCTCACGCTGTCGCATACCAGGATGATGTGCCGGCCCACCGGTTTGCGGAACAGCATGTTGTAGAAGGTGGCCACGGAGTCAAGCTCTTCAGCCGTCATCTTCATGTACTCGGCCACATCTTTCAAGCTCTCGTCTGAGATCCACCGGCGATGTGCCTGCACAACTTTCAAGGCTTCGATGCACGCGGCCTTTTTCACCGGCACCACCTTGATCGCTTCTTCGATCTCGTGTATTTCGGCAGTTGATAACATAATATTTAAGTACGAGGTACGATTTTCCGTTCATTCATCCCTCAAAGGGTTCTGAACCCTTTGAGGGTTAAGCGTTAATCTATCGATCAATATCCGCCAATACATAGTCCATTGCACCCAGGATGCTGAGCAGGTCGGCTACGGTATAGCCGCGGCTGATGTAGGGAATCATCTGCATGTGTGCGAACGATGGCGTACGCACCCGAACGCGATAGGGCGATGTGTTACCATCACTGATCGCGTAATAACTGTTTGCTCCTTTGGTTGCTTCGATGCAGCTCATGGCTTCGCCGGGCGGGATCACCGGCCCCCAGCTCACATTCAGGAAGTGTGTGATCAGCGTTTCGATGTCTTTCATCGTATGCTTTTTGATCGGCGGGGTGGTGAGCGGGTGGTCAGCCTTGTAGGCACCTTCAGGCATATTCTTCAGGCACTGCTCGATGATGCGCAGGCTCTGTCTCATTTCAGCTACCCTTACCAGGGCACGGTCGTAACAATCACCGTTCATGGCGATGGGCACTTCAAAATCGAACTGCTCATAACCGGAGTAAGGTTGTTTTTTGCGGAAGTCCCACTCCAGTCCACACGCCCTGAGGTTGGCACCGGTTGCGCCCCATTCGATGGCTTCGTCGAGGGTGAAGATGCCGATGCCAACAGTACGGGCCTTGAAGAGGCTGTTGGCCATCACGAGCTTGTCATATTCGCGGAGCTTTTTCGGGAAGTAGTCGAGAAATTTTTTCACCAGCGTTTCCCAACCTTTGGGAAGGTCCTGTGCAACACCGCCGATGCGGAACCAGTTGGGATGCATGCGTCCGCCACAAACTGCTTCCACCACATCGAAGATCTTCTCACGATCGGTGAACATGTAGAAGACGGGGGAGAGCTGTCCTACGTCCTGCGAGAAGGTGCCATACCATACCAGGTGGCTGGCGATCCTGAAGAACTCACACATCATGATGCGGATCATCTGCGCGCGTGCAGGTACCTGAATGCCGGCAAGTTTTTCGACCGCCAGCAAGTAAGCGAGGTTATTGTTCACGCCGCCCAGGTAATCGATACGGTCGGTGTAAGGAATGTAGGTATGCCACGATTGGCGCTCGGCCATTTTTTCTGCACCACGATGATGGAAGCCGATGTCTGGAACAAGGTCGACAATATCTTCGCCATCCAGTTGCAGAATGAGTCTGAGTACGCCGTGCGTGCCGGGGTGCTGCGGGCCGATGTTGAGGAACATAAAATCCGAATCCTGGCTTTGGCGTTCCATGCCCCAGTCTTCGGGTTTGAATTGCAGCGCCGATTGTTCGCGGTCCTGCTTCTCGTCATACAACCTGAAAGGTCCCATTTCCGTTGCCCGGGCAGGATGCTCTTTGCGAAGGGGATGTCCTTCCCACGTCAGTGGCATGAGGATACGCCTGAGGTTGGGGTGGCCTTCGAACCGAATGCCGAACATATCATACACTTCCCTTTCGTACCAGCTGGCGTTGGCCCACAAAGAAGTGATGCTGGGCACAGTGGGGTAATCGCCCTTGAGCGATGCCTTCAGGCGCAGGAAGCTGTTGCGTTCAAAAGAAAAGAGGTGGTAAACAATGGTGAACTGCGAGGAGGGGTAGCCGTTGTTCTTGCTGCGGCTGCGTTCATCAATGGCGGTGATATCGTACAAGAGGGGATATGGCCGCGAAATTTCTGATTTGAGATATGTGAACACCGCTCTCAAACGGTCCAACGGAAGCCAACAGGTGGGGATCCCATCTTTGGCCGGTTGTTCAGTGAAGACACCTTCACCGAATTTCAACCGCAGTTGTTCCATCGGATTGAATATTTTGTCCATGGTAAAACTAAACACACCCGTGTTCAGTGTTTAATGTTCAACGTCCTGTCTACTGCATCATCAAATCGGTTTTATTAAGTGGGGTTGGTTTTTTTGTTCCCGCAGATCACGCGGATTAACGCTGATTTTTTGGTGCGTTGATCTGCGGCCATCTGCGAAATCTGCGGGATACTGCATTTTATATCTCGTCAGGCGATCGGAAGGTGGTCATCTCCTTTCGTTTCTCCTGTCTTCTTATTTTAACATCAACTTTTTCGGGCTTCATCACGCCCTGCTCACCGATCACCCAGCTCAAGGGCCTTCTTTCTTTTCCTACCGAGGCGGCGAGCAATGTGAGACCTTCTATGAAGGCATCGGGTCGTGGCGGACATCCAGGTACGTATACATCCACCGGCAGGAACTTGTCCACACCCTGCACAACGCTATAGATATCGTACATGCCGCCGGAGTTGGCGCACGAGCCCATGGAGATGACCCAGCGCGGTTCCATCATTTGTTCGTGCAGGCGTTTGATGATGGGCGCCATTTTGATGAATACGGTGCCGGCAATGATCATCACGTCTGCTTCGCGGGGGGTGCCCCTGATCACTTCTGCCCCGAAGCGTGCCACATCATATTTGGGTGTCATGCTGGTGGCCATTTCAACGAAGCAGCAGGAGAGTCCGAAGTGGAAAGGCCACATGGAATTTCGGCGCCCCCATGCCAGCAGGTCTTGCACTGTGGTGAGCATGATATTCTGCTTCATGGTTTCCTCCAGGGAGCTTGTGCCGCGCACGGCCTGTTCATCCGGTTTACTGAGCCACCACTTCATGCTGTTGTCGATTGATTAGTGTGTTTGTTCTTCAAAGCCGGAACATGCGGTTGGGATGCGCCGTTGACCTTGCTGACGATATTTTCTGCAGCGGATTTTTTCTGATTCAGCTTTTTATATGCTTTCAGGATCTTCTTGCCGTCGGGACCAAAGTCCAGGGCGCCGTTTCTCCATTCGTAGATGAGCACCACGAACAGCAGGATCACGAAGATCATCACGCCCACGTAGCCATACCAGCCCAGTTCCCTGAAGGCGATAGCCCACGACACAATGAAGATCGTTTCCACGTCGAAGATGACGAAGAGCATGGCGATAAGATAAAATTGGGAAGAGAAGCGCAGGCGCGCAGATCCGGTGCTCAGAATTCCGCCTTCATACGGATCTTCTGTGGCACGTTCCTTATGACGCTGCCCCAATACAAAAGAAAGGCCCAGCATTGCTAATACCAGGCTCAGAACGATAGCTCCATAAGCGATTATGGGCCAAAGCAATCCGGTGTTTTCATTTAAGCTGTCCAAAACGTGTTTGCCTCCCGCAAACCACTTTTGAGTCTTAAACTATAGCCACGCTATTCTTGCTGCTCTGTGCCTGTCCGCCAGCGGCAGACAGTTTGTGAAGCCAATACGATCAGTGGGTGATGTATTGTTCCAGATTCTCTATAATGAATTTCTGTTCTTCGATAATGAATTTTACAACGTCGCCCACAGAGACCAATCCCACCAGACCGTCATTCTCCATCACGGGAAGGTGGCGGATCTTTCGGTCGGTCATGATCTTCATACAATCTTCAATGCTCGTGTCGGGTGTCACAGTGATGGGACGTTCCGTCATTACTTCCCGGATCAGGGTATCTTTGGAAGACTTACCCTTCAGAATCAATTTGCGGGCATAGTCACGCTCCGTAAAAATGCCTACAAATTTGCCGTTGTCAACAACCAAGAGGGCCCCAATGCTCTTCTCGAACATCAGTTCAAGGGCATTGTACACAGTGGTGCCTGAGTTAATGGAGAAGACAGCACTGCCTTTTGTCTGGATGATATTTCTGACTTTTCCCATAGGGCGGTGTTTCGTTAGGCGGTGAATTGAAGGTAAATGATTTCGTTTGAAATAACAAACGATTTCGGTCATTGATTTTAATGGAAGGTAAGTGCGGATGTTTTGCGGGACGGGAAGAAACGTATTGTGGTATACATAAGGTCTACACTATATATATTGTGTGATCAGGCCACACGTACGCGTTTGGCGGGTTTGCGCGATTCTCTTTTGATCGATGCCCTGAGCAACCGCGAAGTGAGCTTCGGATTCGCTTTTTCACGCTGGATGAACTTCAGGATCTTCATTAACACTTCCTCTTCGTGAGAAAGTGCGTATTTGCCCTTTTTTTCTTTCTTCTCATCCGCAAAAAAACGCGTGAGCTGATCTTGCTGGTAATAATCCACCAGGCCAGGGTGAACGTAATAGTTTTTGCATACAGCGACTGTATTGCCCAGTTTGCGGCTTACCTGCTGCAAAGCTTCGGCCACCGTTTTTTTATAGGCGACCAGCGATGTGCATGCATCGGCCTGTTTCAGCAGCCTGAGCATTATCAACGTTCCGGCCCAGGTTCTAAAATCCTTGGTGGTGAAATCCTGATTCATACAGGCTTTGATATATTGGTTAACCTGTCCCGAATCGACCTTTCGTAGCTCACCCGTACCGTTGTAATACTGGAAAAGCTCGCTGCCGGGAATGGCTTTACATTGTTTGATGATGCGCGCGAATTTTTTGTTCTTCAGCGTGATCTTCTGATAAACACCCTTTTTGCCTTTGAAGGAAAACGTTACAGTGCTGCCCTGCACGGCAACGTGTTTGTTCTTCAGCGTAGTGAGGCCGTAAGATCCATATTGTTTTTCATATCCCTCGTTGCCTACCCGGATATAAGTTCTTTCCATCAGGCTTACCACCATGGCGAGCACTTTTGATTCCGGGAATCCGGATTGAGCCAGATCTTTTTCCAGTTGTCTGCGCAGCGTTGGCAGTGCTTTGCCAAATTCGTACATGCGATGGAATTTTGTTTCGCGCTGCAGGGCGGCCCAACGGGGGTGGTACCGGTACTGCTTCCTTCCGGCGATATCAAAGCCGGTAGCCTGGATGTGGCCGTTGGGCGAGCGGCTGATCCACACGCGGGTCCACGCCGGCGGGATCACCAGCTTTTTGATACGCTCGAGTGTTTCGGGGTCATCAACGGCCTCGCCTTTATAAGTATAAGTAAAACCTTTTCCCTTTTTTATTCTAACAATGCCCGGTTCACCGTCGCTTACGTACACAAGATTAGCCGCCGAGGCTGCTGCTTCGTAGTCTTTGTCGATCTTCAGAAAATCGCGATGAGACAGAGCCGGGCTTGCGGTGATCATAATTGTTCCTTTCCATGGAACTGTTAAAAGTCGATGCCAACGCTGAATTTTTAATTCGGCATCGGGAATTTTATACCACTCATTAGAATATGGCGGGAGCAACCGGCAGTATTATTATATTGCGGCTTGCCTGGCGCTGTGATCTTTTATGAAAACCTCTCCATCTGAAAACCAACTATTCAATAACGGCTACCCTAACATGGGTTTCCAGGTCATTGTCATTAGTTGTCACGATGACCAGAGATATTTATGGCTGGAAAAATTAATGGGCTTGATGTCAAAATTAACTCATTTCTGACCAGGCTATTTCCTCAAGAAACCCCAACTGAATAACGATATGAAAAAGAATTTATTGATCCTGTTTGTATTGCTCACGCTCAAGGGCTATTGTCAGTGGAACAATAGCGGTAATAATACCTCTACAGGAAACCTCACCCTTGGCGGATCATTCATCAGCACGACCACCTATGGAGTGAAGCTTGAACCCGTCAGCGGCGACGCGGTGATCAAACGTAATAATGCGGGGAACCTGTGTATTTCTTCAGGAAGTGGGGATAGCCAGATCAGGTTTAACTATAACTATGGAGGAGGTTCTGGCGGCATTATGGTGTATGATGGCGGCGTAGAGCATCATGGTGATTTTTGGGTGACCAACGGGCAATTGAACATTGCGGCCAGCGCCAGGCACGTGATGATCGGTTCATCAACATTCAGTCACAAGCTTACCCTTGCCGGAGATCTCGCCCTGGGTTTGAGTGGAGCCGTTTCAACTATTTCTGGTACGTCGAGCAGCGGTGCCATACAGATCAAGAACGATGCGAGCAATGGTGGCGCGGCAAACCGGTACCTGAGATTGGGATGGAGAGACAACAACGCCGTATTTTATCCTGTTATGGCTATCACTGAAGATTATAAAGTTGGTATCGGCACAACCACGCCTTCGCATAAGCTCACCGTTGCCGGCGACGTAGCGTTCGGCCTAGATGGCGCCATTTCAACCATCTCCGGAACTTCCAGCAGTGGAGCCATACAGATCAAGAATGACCCAAGCGTTGGCGGCGCTTCCAACCGTTACCTGAGGCTGGGATGGAAAGACAACGCCGCCTTATTTACACCTGTGCTGGCGATCAATGAAGACATGAATGTTGGTATTGGCACCACTACCCCTGATACCAAGCTCACGGTGAAAGGTGTGATCCATACGAATGAGGTCCGTGTAGACATGGAATCACCGATCCAGGGTCCTGACTACGTCTTCGAAAAGGACTATGACCTTCTTTCACTGGCCGAGCTCGAAGCTTATATCAAGGCCAACAAACATTTACCGGAGGTGCCTTCGGCGAAGGAGATGGCAGAAGATGGGTTGAATTTGAAAGAGATGAATTTGTTGTTGTTGAAGAAGGTGGAAGAGTTGACGTTGCATTTGATTGAAGCGAATAAAAAGATCGATGACCTTCGCAATGGCCTTAAAGAAACTAATTCACGGATTAAAAACTAGTATTAGATGAAACGTTTACTATCACTGCTTGGCTTGGTAATTTCCTTAAATATAGCTTTTGCACAGGACGTGGAGGATAATAATCTTTACTCACCTCCTTCGCCTAATGCCTATGGTGCTATCAAATATGCCAGTATCCCTGTTAGCCCGTATACAGGAACAGCGGCTGTTACTCTTCCTATTACGGAATTAAAGGGGCGTAAATTATCGCTGCCTGTTACACTAAATTATCATACAGCCGGAATCAAAGTCCAGGATGTTCCTGGTTGGGTTGGTTTAGGATGGTCTTTAAATGCGGGCGGACTTATCTCTCGGGTTGTTCGGGGCTTGCCAGATGAAAAGGTAAATGGTTACTGCGGAAGTAATAATGTAGGGGAAAAAGCGTATCAATCCCTGAATGCGTCCTACGTTCAGAATCTTAGCGGAGGAGCTTGGGATGGTGAACCAGATATGTTTTACTTCAATTTTATGGGCAAGTCGGGGGCCTTTATTTTAAGCGAGACCGGTGCGCCCGTTTTTCTTCCTCATTCCAATATCAGCTTGATCCCGGCAATCTGTGGTATAAGCGATAAATGGGTCCTGACTGATGCAGACGGAACAGTTTATACATTTGGGGGCGACAATGCTTCCAGAGAAACAACCAGCTCTAAGATGTCAGGTGCTGCAAATGCGGTTAGTTATATTTCGTCATGGTACCTATCAGAAATAAAAACACCTTCAGGTGAAACCATCTCTTTTACCTATCAGCCGGGCGAATCGATAAACTACAACTTTTATACGCAGGTTAATAGTGCTAAAATTTATTCATTTTATATCGATGGCAGTGGTGCTTGTGATATGAGTACAACGGGTACGACGAGTGATAAAAATGTAGAGATCACCATCAGCAGCCCCAGGTATCTATATGAGGTTTCTTCAACGCTGGGGAAGATGCGGTTTAATTCTTTACCGGGGAGGGAAGATGAATTAGGTCGGTATTTGAGCAGTATTGTTATGTTGGATTATAACGGAAATTTGGTCGAGGAATATGATTTTGACTACGGTTATTTTTCCAGTGACGATTGTACTGGTGCTTTGTGTAAGCGACTAAAATTAAATAAGGTCTCAAAATCGGCTGGAGGTACTTCTATTGATCTGTATAGCTTTCAATACAATAGTACTAATTTGCCTGGCAGAAATTCGCATGCTGTGGACCATTGGGGCTTTTTCAATGCAAACACTGCTGATACCAAAGTGCCAAGACTGACAGATCATGAAAGCCCTTGTGGAAGAACTCATGAGGGGGCCGACAAAAGTCCTGATTCTCTTAGATCAAGAGCTAATATCCTTGAAAAAATAGTTAGGGCAACCGGAGGATTCACAGAATTTGTTTACGCGGCACATCAGTATAAAGACGCCACTGGCGATAATCAGATCGCGGGCGGCGTGAGGATCAGGATCGTCAGAGAGTGTGCGAGTGACTCTGAGTGTAAGGCGACTTATTATTATTATAAGAGCTTTGATGATAATTCCAAGTCAAGTGGTGTTATCAATGGTCACCCCGAATATCATTTCCGTAGCAGGACTGCTTATCTTTCACCGGTCGGGGTGTACGGAGGAGACTACTTAATAAGGCAATCTCAGTCATTAACAAATCTGTTTGATATAAATGGCGCCCATGTTACATACTCGAACGTCAGGGAAAAGATGCTCGGGAATGGGTATGTTTTAAATTACTTTACGAACTCAATACCTGAACACGAGGATCTGCCAGGTGAACATCCCAACGGAGTTGAAGATCATTGCAATTTGCTACCTGAGCAATTTGGCTACTACGTTTATGGTGGTTCCGGCCAAGCGCAAAGCTCAATCTCGCCAGATGGGTTTCCATATACGCCACGGACCTTAAAATCAGGAGAACTAGGTCTTTTGACAGACCGACTTATATATAATGAAGAGGGAAAACTATTATCTGCGGATCGGTATGAATATAAATTTGATCTTGCTGCGATTAAATCGGTTCCCGCATACAAAGCAGGTCGCCGAGCCGGTTCTGCTTTTGGGGCCACCTACCACGTAGGCAGATACTATCTTATTTCACGGCCATATGTCCTGAAGAAAACCACTACCTCGTTATATGATCAGAGTACTCCTGCGGGTGATCTTACGAATACCAGTACGATCATGGAATACGCTTACGATCTGAATACCCTTCTTCCAACCGAGATTGCCCAGTATAATTCGGTATATCCGTCGTTTAAAAAAATCACCAAAACAAAGTACGTCTCAGATTTTTCTTACTATCCACATCCTGCACTTAACTGTCAGCAAGAATATAATGCATGCATGCAGGCAGCCGCGGGATATTCGGATCCCTTCACAAGAGCAGAAATGGAGCAGGAGTGCAACACACTTTATGGAAGTGCCAACTGCATCGACACTCCTGGTGCAGCGCCGTCGGGACCGGAGGCAGATGCTATCCAGACGATGATTGCAGCACATCAATTGAATGCGCCGGTTGAGGTGCAGAATCTGGTCAGCCGTAACGGAGAAACAAAGCTCGTCTTCGGTGCTGTCTATAAATACTCCAAAATCGGTAACTCCCCTAATTACTATAGTGTTACAAAGGATGTATGGAGCACGAAAGAGCGTTTGAACTACGGATCAGGGATCGAGCCTTATCTGGCTGCTTTTATTGACCCTGCAGACGGGTCGTTTAATACGGACACGCGGATGCGGAAAGTCCACAGTTATGACAGTTACGATGCTTCCACGGGAAATCTCCTGGCCGAGACTAAGGTGGATGGCATTCCGACAGCGTATGAATGGAGCACTGACTATCAGAAGAACTATGTAACCGCCTTCACCTCGAATCCTAATACCGCTCCATCAGAAGATTATCAGCACAGAAAGTCAATTGGCTATAAACCGCTTATTGGGCCCACGAGCGAGATAGACGAAAACGATAGAAGTAAATATTATGAGTATGACTGGTTTGGCGCATTGTTACTCGAACGAGATAACAACAGCTTTATCAAAAAACGTTATAGGACCAGTTATGTAAATGCAAGTTTTGCCGGCGTGGAGCTTAACGTTGCCGGTATAACGCACCCTGGCAATTCTATGAGCTTTTCTTTTGCAGATTCCAGGCTGATTGGAGGAAACCGGTATGTTTGGGATTTTGGTGATGGCCAGGTATTGGAAGGTACATCCACACCTGTATCTCACAGTTACAGCTCACCTGGTAACTATACAGTGAAGTTGGCAACAATCAATCCTGAGTACGGTTCGGTTACAACAAATAAGCTTGTTACGGTCTATGGGCCTCCTGTTGTGACGGCGTCCAGTAATTGCGGGAATGTCTATTACTGTAAGCTTAACCGACCAAGTTGCACCCTGTATGCTTCGGTATCAGGAGGTTGTCCGGACAGGACCGTTGAATGGTATCAGCGAACTTCAGGCTCAGAATGGACCTTCTTTGGTACTGGTACTCAGTTTAGTTTCACTGTTCATGGCGATGGCGCACTCGAATTCAAGTGTGTTGTGACAGAAACCGCAAGTAATTGTGGCATGACCGGTGAAAGCAATATTGTAACAATCAATGTCAACCCCAGTCCTGACTGTGAGGAGAACTAATTGATAAGCCATCACATAAGACACCGTAATTGTTTATGAAAAAAATATTAATACTGTTCTTAATTATCGGCTTCAAACTTTCGGCGCAAAACCGGGAGCTTGTGGAGTATGCCGAGAAAACTGCCTACGAAAACAAGTCATACATTTATACAAAGGGGGTTAAGCTTTCACCTCCTGGAGGCGGGGGAAATATCAAGATAAGCGCGGCTCAGCAAGGAGTATTCTTCGTCAAACCTGCGGAAGCTTCAAGGATCAAGCAGAATATTCCTTCCTCCCTTGATAAGAACTTTATCCGCACCGAAAATATCCTGGTAAAGGATATTGTGAACGAAGACCAGATCCCTTATCTGACTCCTTCGCAGATCGCAGTGAACTATCAATATGTTGATGGATTGGGACGGACGTCGCAGGAGGTTTCTCAAGGAAACAGTCCCCTGGGAAAAGATGTGGTTAAATATTTTACTTATGACAACGCTGGAAGATCTCCCTTTGACTATTTACCGTATGTCGCCGGTTCAGCCAATGGTCAGTTTCAGGCAAACTACCTTTCCGATCAATCGGCTTTTTATGGACCAACGGGGATTATTAACGATAGTCGTCCGTTTACAGAAAATGAACTGGAGAGTTCTCCACTCAGTCGCACCCTTCGGTCTTTCTCCCCTGGAAACGACTGGAAAACCAATGACCGGGGCATTTCCGCTTTTTCTAAAATAGATGTAAGCGCCAACATTCTTTTCTGGCAATACAATGAAACCTCCGGTATCCCCAGCCTCGCCACTTATGAAAACCCGACCGGACGTTATCCCGTGGGAGCGCTGGCTTACTCAGAGGCAACTGATGAGGAGGATCACGTTACAAAAACTTATACAGACTTTTTTAATAGAAAGGTGCTGGAAGAAGTTCAGGGTACTGATGGATCCTGGTTGCAAACGTACTATGTATACGATGATCAGGACAGGTTAAGGATTGTATTTCCGCCAGAGGCTTCTGCTGTTATTTCGCAGTACCTGGGCTTTCAAACAGACACTGAACGCCAGACTTTTCTTGACCGTTGGGCATATCAGTTTATTTACGATAAATATGGGAGAGTATCCCAAAAGAAGGTTCCGGGCACTGGATGGTACTTATATGTGTATGACAAGTGGGACCGCCTTGTGCTCTCACAGGACCCGAAACAAAGTGTTGCCAATCAGTGGTCTTTTGTGAAATATGACCGTTTTAATCGTCCCATTTTAGCCGGTATATATACTACATCAACTGCGCATGGCACCTTGCAAACCAATGCGATGAATGTGTCTGATGCCAGCCGGTTTGAAACATTGGTCGAGAATGGTGCGATGTACACGCTTGGAAACTCTTTTCCCTTTTCAGGTATCGACGAAGATGATGTTTACGTGGTCAATTTCTTGGATAACTATGACTTTGTTCTTACTGGCTGGGACGAAGAGAGTAACGATTTCAGCTATCAAAATGTGGCGGGCTATCCGCCGGCTTCAGAAAAATTGGGTGCTGTCAAGGGATATCAAACCGGATCAAAAGTTCGCGTGCTGGGTCAGCCTGATAAGTGGCTTAACTCAGTGATATATTATTATGATGATTATCATATGGCCCAGTCGATAGATGAGGCTGATATTGGTGGCGTTGTGGTAACAACTAATAAATTTGATTTCGCAGGACGTCTCGAAAAAAAACACCACAAAAATTCATATTCTTCCCTGTTTGAAGAGTATACCTACGATTATGACAATGCTGGCCGTGTATTAAAGATCAGGCATTCGGTCAATGGTGCTACACCCTTGATTCTTGTCTCTAACAAGTATGATGAGCTCGGGCGGCTTGTGGAGAAGAATCTGCACTCAAACGATGGCGGTAGCACTTATCTGCAATCTGTGGATTACCAATACAACATCCGCGGATGGATCACACATATCAACAATAGCTCGCTTGCTGCACAGGCAGGGGACTCACAGAGCGATCTGTTCGGGATGGAGATAGAATACAATCCAACATCTCTGTCTCCTATTAACAGTGCTTATACAACGGAAAAATACTATGACGGTAAGATCTCAGCTGTTAAGTGGAAAACCAATACACTGCAAAGCGGTGTGACTCCAGCGGAACGCATTTACGGATTTGACTACGACGCGCTGAGTCGCATTAAATACGCTTATTCTGCCACTAAGAACGCTGGTGCTTGGAATGCAGAAGGTGGGATGTTTGATGAGGAGATCACGGGTTATGACAAACACGGAAACATCAACGGGCTGAAGCGTTACAACAAAGTTCAAGGAGCCAAAACGCTGATCGATGATCTGACTTATGACTATTATACATCATCAGATGAAAAGACCGATCACATCATCAATATGGAGGATGTAACCGGCAACAAATTAGGCTTTCGGCCGGCCGCAGCCAGTGATCCTGAAGAATATAGATATGATGAGAATGGAAATCTCAAGTTCGATCATAACAAGAGCGTTTCGGAGGTTACGTACAATCATTTGAACCTGCCTACGATGGTGCAATTCACCAGGAGTGGTGGACAGGTAGATAGGATTTATTATACGTATGATGCGTTAGGGAACAAGTTGTCCCGGAAAATTAATGTTAATGGCACAGACGTTTGGACAACCAGGTACAGTAAGAAATATCAGTATGATGAAAACAGGCTTTCCTTCTTTCTTCATCCCGAGGGAAGGGTCCTTAACAACGGCACAGGCTATGATTATGAATATTTTCTGAGTGACTACCTGGGCAACACAAGGGTCGGATTTGGCTCCTTCAAAGAAACCGCCAGCTACAGGGCTACCATGGAACCTGGCCTGGCAACTGTCGAACAGAATCTGGGATTCAGGAATCTGAATGAGACAAGACCCGCAACAGCTACGGTCAACTATACACCGGCTTCTGAAAATACACCGTCTCCTGACAGGGCTGCCAAGCTCAATGGCCTGGCAGGTACGCCGATAGGTCCGGCGAAATATCTGAAGGTGCAGCAGGGTGATGCGGTATATATGGAAGTGTTCGCACGTTATAACCAGGGTGGCAGCAATACCAACAATATTGTTTCATCAGCATTGGTGAGCGCATTAACAGGCGCTAACAGCTTCAATATTGCTAACAGTGGTGAGACGGCAACGCTTTGGTCTGGTTTCAATACTTATGCGCCATCGGCATCAATCGGACTTGGTCAAACTTCTACGACACCTAAGGCATACCTGGTATACCTGTTTTTTGACGATGCCAATAATTTTATAAGGTTCGGCACTAAAGGAATTTCTGAACAGGCGTATGGTAAGTTCGAAAAGCTTGACCGTTCATTTACCGCAACTACAAATGGGCATCTCTACATCTATGTAGCCAACGAAAACAACCAGGCAAACGTAGACGTTTACTTCGACGAATTTTACATCGTTCATCAAAAGAATGCCGCGTCGTTGCAGGTAACACAAGCAACAGACTATTATCCTTTTGGTCTTCCATTCAATGAATATCATTCCGACAGGTTGTATGCCGTGAGCACGGACGCTGTCAATCCTCAGAATAATAAGTACAGCACGTCGTTACGGAATCGTATGCTGTTTCAGGGAAAGTCATTTGAGAAAGATCTTGACCTGAACTGGTATGATTTCGAAGCGAGGATGTATGAGCCTGCGTTAGGAAGATTCAATAGTGTTGATCCTTTGGCCGAGAATTTCTACGGTCACTCTCCTTATAATTTTGTGCTGAATAACCCGCTTTCCTTTGTTGACCCGGATGGCCGGACGGCAAATCCTGCTTATAATATGACCTGGCCTTTTTATAACGCTCAACTCCTAGCTCAAGCACAATGGCAGAATACAGCTTATCAGTATGGGCAGATGGCTAATAATGCCTCTTATGTCATGCAGCAGCGTTTGTGGGCGCCGACGCTTGAAAAGTGGAATACAGATATGGCCCATAGGGCAGGCAATTATAATCCATATCAGTCTTATGGAGAGCAATATGCGAGCGGTCGACACGGCACTTTCCTTCAGGTGATGTCGTATGTGGGAGGAGCCATACCTATCGTTGGTGGTGTAGCACATGGATTGATTGATGCCAGAAATGGGGATTATGGGAGTGCTACCTTGAATTTGGGGGGCGGGCTTACGGAATTAGGAGCATTTTCCAGTCTTCTGCGAACTATTCGCACAATAAGCACTGCTTCTGAAGTTCAAACCGTCGCCACTAAGATGGTAATACAAGCTGAAAGTAACGTTTTCCTTGTTACAAAGGAAGGAGTAGTGCTACCGAAAGGAGCAAAGATTCCAAGTGAATTTGTAGAAAATCCTTTCCGCAGCTCTAACTATGGAATAGTAGAAAATGGGAAATTTATTGAGAAACTGCGAATTGACCCACCAACACCAGCGAATATGAAAGGACCGAATTTCAGTCACTATCACTTGAATGGTAAGGGAAAACATTTTACAGGAAATTGGCCTTGGTGGTAAACTATAAACAACAATAAAATGAACTTTAATGATATTTATTGGCATGATGCGATTATAAAAAATATACAAATCGATAGGAATAGTCCAGGCATTAAGGACACTATCATATTTGAAGTCGAATTGCCAGAAGAAAAAGGGAAAACTAATTTTATTTTTGAAGAGGTTTATTGGGCTTCTATGAATTTGAATTTTGGCATAGTGGCAAATGAAACTATTTTAAATGCATCCGAACTTGAAGAAAGTGATCAGGATTTAAAAAGCCTTTACTCAAAGTGGAAGGGAGTAATTAGTGATGTGAAATTGAAAATTTATAAGTTTAGTTTGAATTCAACAGGGAGTGAAATAAAAATTATTGCAAAAAGGTTTAGAGAGGATAAGCATTGATGGAAACGTATAACGTTGTAGGTAAAATTCATGTTCTCTTCGATAAAAGAATAAGTCATTCTCTTTTAAGAAATGATTCGATAGGTGTCGCGCCATGTTTGAATCATAGTGATAATAAACCGGGTGTTCGTAAAGAGATCAGTGTATTCAGCAGCAGCTTCCAATAAAATTTATTCATGAACAAGGTTGGTTTACTTATGTCATTGATCTTTTTGCCCTGTTATATACATGCTCAAAGCTTAAACGTCAATCTTTCTCCCAGGCACTCCCAAAAACTTTCAACGATCAAATCGGGTCACAAAAGGCTGACGAAGTTTTATAAATTCTATAAGAGAGACAGTGCAAAACATTTCAGGAAACAAGAGAAGTACTACAAGAAACTTCTTGATAGCACCTATCGTGCTGACCACAAGCAGGAGAGAATTCGAAAACGCCTGGCCAGAAAAGGAATAATGGTGCCGAATAACAAACTCTCACAAATGGACTCGTTAGATGCTAAATTGAAGCAATGGTACGTTGTGGCGAAAGATTCGAGTGCATCCGATAGTCTACGCGTGGAAGCAAAACAGAAAGTAAAACAGCTTGCTTTACAAAAGGCCAGCCTTTATCCTGGTTTTCAGCACCTGATGGAGCAATATCAGCTCAACGGAGACTCAGTGAATTGGCAATCAGTTGCAGCTCAGGTTCCCGGAATCGATACCCTCGCCGGTGTTTTTGATTCAAACCCTGAGCAATTGTTTTCTATGGCAGAAAACCGTGCAGTGAGCCAGTTTCAAAAACTAACGGGAGCTGGCACACTGTCGGAGGAGTTTGCAGAAGCGGGGAAGCTAAAGAACCTGCCCGGGCAATACAGCAAACAGTATGAGCAGTACACAGACCAGGAAAGGTTAAAAGAACAGGGAAAGGATAAAGCGGTAGGAGAGGCACTCGACTATTTTGCCACGCACGTAGGTAAACTGCAAATGTCTCAGGCAAAGGTCAGTAAGCTTTTGTCAAAATACAGAGACATATCAAATTCTGAAGATCTCAGCACTGCGGTAAAAAGGACATCTATGCAAGGTAAAACCTTTTGGGAGCACCTCGTGATTGGTGGTAATTTCAACATTGTGAGCACCAGCCCGGTTTCTATCGATCTGTCGCCACTGCTAGGTTATAAATTCACAACGAGGTTTTCGCTAGGCGTGGGCATGAATTACCGGCATACTTTCAGGGACAGTATAAAACACAACTGGTATGTCTCACCGGTGAACACCAGCTTTAAAGGGTTCGCTAATTACGGTGTCTTCAAAGGTTTTTTTACTTATGGTGAATGGGAGCGAAGTCGACTATCTGGTAAGTTAAATGATCACGCTAAACGTGAATGGAGGAACAACTACTTTGTTGGTATCGGTAAGAAGATCCTAGTTCATCCAAAGCTCTATTTGAACACGACCCTGCTGTACAACCTTAATAACGAAGATAAAAACCCGATTCATCCAAGACGGTTTCAAATCAGATTCGGTTTCCAGCTCAGCGAACTGGCTACTCGCAAGGAAAGGATCACCTATGACCCTAACAGGTAAAGCAGGGTCTGAGCTGTTTTTCCGCAATCGATGTAATACGAAATATTTCACCCAAAATTACATTCCGCAACCAGACACCTTCCAGTGCGTTATATTTGTGTAAGCAATTTAAAACTATGAATTCCATCCAGCTACTTGGATTAGCAGCCGGTTCGTTGACAACAGCAGCGTTTCTTCCGCAGGTGATCAAAACCTGGAAGACACGTTCTGCCAAAGACCTTTCTTTAGGAATGTTCTCCCTGTTTTGTCTTGGTGTGGCCCTTTGGCTTACCTATGGACTGATCGTCAGAGACATTCCGGTGATCGCGGCCAACCTGCTCACCCTGATGCTCGCTTCTACCTTATTGTTCTTCAAGCTCCGTTTTAAAGAGTAAGCTGGCGCCAGCCGGTTTTCCGGTATAAGTTGAAAAGCCAGTAGACAACCAGTGCCTGTACAGGGATGGCTGCCATGAGCAGTGCCGGACTTTTTGCCAGCAGATAGTGCGTGAGTCCCAAAGCACCAGCCAGGATCAGCACGATCAGGCCTCGGATAAAACTTCCCGCCTGGTTTCGCGCGTTGGGCGCAACCGATAGCGGCAGATAACGCCGGTTGATCAGCACCAGGATCAGCAGCATCAACAGGTTGTTGAGCAGGCCGAAAACAATATCACCCAGCACCTTCCAGCCCCACACCACGCCAATGACGAGGCTGATGACCATGTATCCCGGTAGGAACAACCTCACGAAAAGCGCCTTCACTGTTCCGGCAAGAATATCTCCCGGCGTTTCCAGCGGAGAGGAGAAATAGATCCAGCTCGCCTTGAAGTCATCCGAATAAGGTATCTCATACAGTGCCACCTGCAGGATCATGAACGAGAGATAGATCAGGAACAGGTAACTCTGGGTATCGGGTAGATTATGCCAGGCGTTCGTAAATCCGCCCTGGTCCCTGAACATGAAGATGAATCCGAATACAAGAATATAACCGAACGAAGGATACACTTTCAGCTTGATCTTTCTGTCGCGGCCCACAACACGCGAGATGAGCTCGAAGGCAGCCTGCTCCAGTCGGTTGCGTGTGATCAGCGGTGCGATGCGCATGCCCCATCCGGCTTTGGTGCTTTTTGCTTCGGTTGTCTTTGTTTCAACACCCATTACACCCAGCTTTCTGGTGAACGCCGGCGCGAGGTATTTGTTCACGACGTAAAATCCGAGTACCGGGAGTGTAATGGCAAAAACGGTGAGGATCAGGTGTGCCGCATCGGTTGTTTTAAGGTGCCAGGTTTCGAGCGCACCGGCCATCCACACGGGTGGGGCGAGAAAACTCCACCATTTGAATTCAAAAACGTAATCCTCAAGATTCAACCTGCCGGCTATTCGTGGCATCAGCTGATAGCCTCCCATAATGGCAACCGCCATTACGATCTGGAAATAGTTGATCACATTTTTCAGGCGCTCTTCGCTGGCGTATTGAAGAATGAGCAGGTAGAAAGCATTGGTGATGAACACTGCCGTGATCACGGCCAGGGTAGTGGCCACAATAAAAAGCAACAGCATCACAAAACCGTACTTTAACAGCACTACCAACGCGGGAAAAGCCGACAGCCCTATGGTGATCTGGCTGAGGTAAAGGAAAATATGCGTGGTGCGGGCGATGAACAACGTGCGGCTATCGACCGGCCTGGGCAGGATGATGGTATTGTCGCTGGTGTCGAGCAGGATAGACGAAAAGTCCGTGATCAGTGTCATCGCCACCATCACCATAATGTAGCTGAAGAACACAACCATCGCCAGCATAAAAGAAGAAACGCCATACAGGCCCAGCGCGATGAAACCTCCGAACAGCGCGTAGAAGAACATGGTCATCAGAAATGTATTGGCCGGTTCCTTGTTCTCTTTTTTTCGGTAAGAGATCACCTGCCTTCGGTTGTCCATGGTCAGTTTGATGCTCACAATGGCGCGAAGCTGCGGGTAGTTAACGCCCATCAGCTTGTAAAGGCCCCGCAGCAGGTCGAGCACTTTCAGAAGGATGTCGTTCATCGTTATTTGCTTTCGAGGATGTTGATGAATTGCCCGGCGGCGGAAACGTGCTGCTGGTTGCCGGTAAGCTCTGTGAAGATCTTCTCCAGCGATCCGCGGTGCGCCTGTGAATTGAGCTCTTCGAAGGTGCCGTTGGCGATCATCTCACCTTTGTTGATGATCACAATGCGGTCCGAGATCTTTTCTACAACGTCCATGATGTGCGAGCTGTAAAAAATTGTTTTGCCACTGCGTTTCAATTGAGTCAGGATCTCCTTCACCAGGATCACCGCGTTGGCATCGAGTCCGGAGAGTGGTTCATCCAGGAAAAGCAACGAAGGGTTGTGGATCATGCCGGCGATGAGCAACACTTTCTGGCGCATGCCTTTTGAGAAGGTGGTCATGCGCGATTCCATGTAGTTGCCGAGCTCGAAGAGGTTCAGGAGCTCTTTTCCTTTTTTCTCTATTTCGGTTCGTTCAAGTTTGTAGAGCTGCCCGATGAAATGCAGGTATTCCAGCGGCGTAAGCGTTTCATACAACGCCGCATTTTCAGGGATGTATCCGATGCGTCGTTTTACTTCGAGCGGTTCTTTGCGGATGTCGAAGCCCAGCACCGTTGCTTCGCCGTCGAAATCGGGAATGATACCTGTCAGGATCTTGATGGTGGTACTTTTGCCTGCGCCGTTGGGCCCGATGTAACCAACGATCTCCCCGGCCTGAATGGTGAGGTTGATGTCGCTCAGTACTTTTGTTTTGAATGACTTCGATAAATTCTGTGTAATGATAACAGCAGGGTTCATAACAAGGGCAGATTAGCGTGGGTAACGTAAAGATGATAAACAAATCGGTAAAATGGGAGTCGGTAGTCAGTAATCAGTAACCGGTAATCAGTGATCAGTAATCAGTAATCGGTATCGGTCGTACTGTGCCTACCGATCACCGATTTACCGAATACCGATTACCATTATTCCTCCAGTGAAAGCAGGGATTCATACGGATCTCCCTGTAGTCCAAGCAACACGGCAAAGGCTGGTTCGGTTTTAGTACCCTGCATTTTAAGTTCCATCACCCGGCGTCTGAAGGTATCACCGCCTTTTTCCAAAAGTTTATACTCGATGAGCATGTGGCGGTAAGCCATTTGTTCTCTTGGATCGGTTGCCTGAAAGAACAGCTCGAATAAAAATCCCTCAAGGTGGAAACGACAGATCAGCGTAGGCACCGATCGGGTATTTTTTTGCAGAATAGAAAAACCAGAATAGGCGGCAAATGTACGCAGCAGAAATTTTTCAACACTTTCAAAGTCGCTGCTCTGGCAAATGATGTCGAGATCACTTTTTCCGTCGATGAAAAGGTCAAGCGGCAAAGTGCCGGTTAATATGGGACGGAACGGTCTGAGGTGGTACAATATTTTTGAATGTATGAGCAGATCGTAAGCTTTCCGCTGGATAGGGGAACCGCTTCTTAGGTAGCTGATGTTTTCGAAATCTGGCAGCATACGCAAACATAAAGTTAGTCAAAATGGCCAGATAGACGTCGTTTTGTCTGCGAGATTGGAATGGTAATTGTTCTTATGACATTGGCACCAGGAAGGGGAGGAAGCATGAAAAGAGCAAATTATTTGGATCTGATAACATCGATCGATGTTCTGAATACGGTGAATGGTGGTGTGAGTGAGCCGCAGATCAATCTCATCCACTATGAAGATTTCCGCGAGATCCGTCTGAAAATACCCGGTATCAAGCTGGATGAAATACATGTGGAAGTACATAACAACACGCTTTCCATTTTTTATTTCATCAACATCATCTGCACCGACAGAATGATCCAGCTTCCGCGATTTGTTTATAACCGTAACGTACCGTATTACATCGATATCAGCAAGATCAAAGCGCGGCTGGAAAATGAAGAGCTGGTAGTGAACCTGCCGTTCAACCGGCTGGCCAATGGTTATCATAAAGAGATCAAGGTGAACGAAGGGTAAACAATTGACAGTTGACGAGAAAACAATTGACAACATGTGCGGTATACGTCACTGGATCAGTGCTGTACCCAGGTGGCCTTGTATATCTGTTGTCAATTGCCCTTTTGTCAACTGTCAACTATTAAGTTCCGCAACTTTTCACATGGAATTTTATCCTGCCGATCGGTATCTTTAGCTTTTATGCTAACCGATCTTTATGCCATACGCACTTGCTGACCAGTCAACGCTGACCTCATCGTCTGTAAAAACACGCATTGCTTCCATAGACATTCTTCGCGGCCTGGTGATGGTGATCATGGCGATCGATCATGTGCGTGACTTCTGGGGTGTGGCACCGTTCCGCCCTGAAGATGTGACTCAAACTTCGGTGCCGCTGTTCTTCACGCGCTGGATTACCCACCTGTGTGCTCCAACGTTCGTTTTCCTCGCAGGCGTCAGTGTATTTCAGCTCGCGCAGAAAAGATCACGGAAGGAGGTGAGTGTGTTTTTGCTCACGAGAGGACTCTGGCTCGTGGTGGTGGAAGTTGTTGTGTTCACTTTCATTGTAGAATGGCGTTATCAGTTCATCATCTTTGCCGTGCTTTGGGTAATAGGCTGGTCGATGATCCTGCTGGCGGCCCTGATCTGGTTACCGCGGAAGGTGCTCGCTGCACTGGCGATTGTTGTTGTAGCGGGGCATAATCTTTTGCCCGGTATCCAGGCCGTTACGGCGTCCAATCTTTTTCCCGCGTTGCTGGTGAACAGCCCTTTTGTGTTTCCATTGGGTGAAGGTATGCCGACATTGCTGGTAGCCTATACCATTTTGCCCTGGACCGCGGTGATGATCGCAGGGTATGTTGTTGGTCACTGGTTCACACTTCCTGCCGAACGGCTGAATCGTCAGCTGTGCATGCTGGGAGTGGTGCTGCTTGGGGTTTTTCTGGTGGTGCGGGCTCTCAATGTTTATGGCGATCCGGTTCCCTGGAGTGTTCAGTCAAGAGGATGGATCTTTACGGTGTGCTCATTTTTGAATGTGACCAAATATCCGCCGTCGCTGTTGTTTCTCTCTGTGACTATCGGCATCGGCGTGTTGCTGCTGTCTTTTTTCAACAGGCATCAGAACCGAGTTACGGCCTGGCTGCAGGTGTTTGGCCAGGTGCCCTTCTTTTACTTCCTGCTACACTTTGTCGTTATCAGTGTAGCTGCGTATGCCTGGACCGTGGTGGCTTATGGCAAGCCCGTCAATCTTTCGTTTGCGGCTGAGCTTCCGCAGGCATATGCGTTTCGTCTCTGGCGGATCTACCTGGTTTGGGCGCTTGTGGTGGCTGCCTTGTATTTTCCATGCCGATGGTTTGGACACTACAGGAAAAAGCATGCATACTGGTGGCTTTCTTATCTGTAGAAGAGCATCAGGGATGAGGCGTCAGAATGTTTTGCCCCGGTTTTGCGGACTGGGCGGTAAATAATCGTAATCAAGACTTGCTTTCTTTCAGCAACGCTGCAACGGGAAGCTTACGGTTTTAGAAGCAGTTGCTTTTATCGTCAGTTGCGGACGGACGATCGTCGGTAGAAAGAAAGCAAGCCAACTTTAATAGTCATACACAAGTTGTTGAACTGGTGATCATACGGTAACGTGCGACCAGTTCTCACCTGTTTTAATCCGGTGTATCTGCATATCAGAAACCTTGAACTGTTTAGCAAGCGCTTTCAGTGTAGGTTGGTTCTTGGCCTTCAGTGCACGTTTGATCTGACGAACTTTGCCGGCATTCAATTTCGGTCCTTCTTCCGGATTCTGGCGCAGCACCACATTCGGGTCTTTCAATGCATGGGAGATCTGGTCTTCATGCTTTACCCATTTCAGATTATCTGCTTTATTGTTCTCTTTCATGTGATCGACATGGATCACGAAGTTGTGCTTCGGGCTCGGTTTTTTGGTAAAGTATTCCGCCACGAGACGGTGCAGGTAATAATTCTGACGATTGGCTTCACGGCCGATGGTCACGCTGGGATAACCTTGTGTAAGGCGCGGACGAAGGATGTAACCTTCTTCGATCTTGGTTTTAAAACTTACGATCCTTCCACGGTTGGAAATGGCGTACCGCTTGGTAGTCACGCCCTTCTTTAGCTCCAGTTCCTTCCAGCGCTCGCCGGACAGAAACTTGACAGAATTGTTCTTTGTTGTTGCCATAAGAATTTAGTTAAGTTGTTTGGAAAACTTGGGTATTAGGTTTTTGAAGTGTTCTATGATCTTTTTATAGGTCTTCTTGCCTGAATGGTTGATGATCTTACGGCCGTCGATCTCGGTGACGGGCGTGAGCTCTCCCATTGTACCGGTTGCAAAAACTTCGTCTGCTGTATAGAATTCTGTAAGTGACAGATTTTTTTCTGCCACAGGTATCTTCAGCTCCGCGCAAATTTCTATGGTAAGGCCGCGGGTGATGCCGTGAAGACAGGCATCGGCGTGCGGCGTAAATACTGAACCATCCTTGATGAGGAAAATATTTGTATCGTTAAGCTCTGCCACAAATCCGTGGTCATCGAGCATGATGGCCGCGTCTGCTCCGGCAACGTTGGCCTGGATCTTGGCCAGGATGTTATTGAGCAGGTTGTTGTGGTGGATCTTGGAGTCGAGGAATTGCGGGTTGTTCCTCCGTTGTGAGGAGGTGATCACCCTGATCCCCGAGTCGTTGTCATACACCAGCGGTTTCCATTCGGCCAGCACGATCAGGCACGAGCCCTTTGTGTTCAGGCGCGGATCCATGCCTGACGTAACCTTCTCGCCACGGGTCAGCGTAAGCCTGATGTGGGTGTTGTCAGTCATACCGTTGGCCTGAAGGGTTTCGGCAATGGCCTTTTTGATCTCTTCCCTGGAGGGGATGTGCGCAAATGCCAACGCATGCGCTGAAGCCTGGAGGCGGTCAAGGTGGTGGTCGAGGCAGAAAATGCCTTCTTTATAGAGCCTCAACCCTTCCCATACTGCGTCTCCGCCCTGCACTACGCTGTCGAAAACGGAAACTTTTGCCTCTTGACGTGGCATGAGCCTCCCTCCAACGTGAATAAAGATGTTAGAGTTTTGTGGATTAAATTTTTGCAACATACTTCACCTGTAGCTACACGTACGTGAGCTAATCAATTAACCAGTAAAATCCTTTTCAATCGGGCGGGTAAAAATGGGCTTGAGTAAAGTAAAGATTATTTTCGCTATGGGTCAAGCTTTTATGGAAAATGGTAACAGTTTTTCGTAATAACCCCTGGCCTGCTGATAGAGAGGCCCCAAATGTTGCGGTAAAGGGCGATCGCTGGTCTGCTGTTTTTTAAAACCCGTGGACTGGTGTACATTCTCATACCAGTAAGGAGCCCAAACACCATCATAAGGTTTCGCACCGGCCTTCCAATGAAGCATGGCAGGCTGAAAACCAATAGCACAACGGTGGCAAAGCTTTTCCAGCACACTGGCAGGATCTTCCAATAACAGTCCCGAATCAAGAACAATCGGTTGTTCGCCCTTTTTTTCCAGTTGTTGGAAAAGTTGATACTGATACTCGATGCCGATGTCGCGCATCACAGGATTTTCAATCACCTGTGCATAGCTGGCGATGATCTGCTTCGGGTCGCGGATGAGGAAAATATGGATCGCTTTTTCGATAAACGGAGCTTGCATCACCTCCATGTGGTGCGCCATATTTTTTACGAACAACACCGGTTTGCCTGCCGAAGCGAGCTGCGCCTTTACGGTAGCTTCGTCGGGCGACTGAGAAGCCAGCACTTCATCCCTTCCGGGATGTTGCGCACCACTTTTTGAAAGGTAGAGCGCATAAAACGGCTCATCTTCAACTTGGATGTCATTCCTTTGGGCAAAAGAATACATGAGGGCCGTAGAAATATTTCTGGGGCCCGAGATCAGGTTCAGTGTTGTCAACGGAATATCAATTAAAATCTTTCTTGATCACCAGCAGGCATTGCTCTTTTTCAAGAGGCAAATACCCGTGCTCGTAACAGTAAAAATACTGCGCACCACCTTTTGTGGTATCAATGCTGGTGAAATAATTGAAGTTGAAGCCTCTGGATGCGAGCTTGTCCTGGCTTACCCTGCTGGTGCCATCCGGATTCAGCGCCATGAGAATACGTCTGTTCCTGCGAAGGATGTTGTTCACGTTTCTCATGTAACCGATGTCGTGGCTGTTGAGCCTGTTGTTGTAGGCGATCCGGCAGGTGTCTGAGCAAAATTTTTTGTCGATCCTTCCCCTGAACGCAGCCTGGCATTCAAGGCAAAGTTTTTCTTGAGGAGAGGGCATCTTAAAATGTTTACAAACGAATATAATCGATTATAAGCGTTTTTCATACGACTGCACCCTTTTTCAGCCCCCACCTTTGCATCGTCAGTCGCGATAACAAACAAACTGGCAAACCATAAAAATCATTAACCATCAAAAAATCATCACTTATGAAAAGCATGAGAAACAGCGTGCAACTGATCGGAAGATTGGGCAGGGATCCCGAAGTGAAAAGTTTCAGCAAAAGTAAAAAGGCATCATTCTCGATCGCTACCAGCGACAACTACAAAAATCAGAAAGGTGAAAAGGTGGAGGAAACGCAATGGCACAACATCGTGATCTGGGGCAAGCTGGCCGACGTGGCAGAAAAATACCTTAAAAAGGGGAATGAGGTTATGGTGGAAGGAAAGCTGGTGCACCGCGT
This sequence comes from Chryseosolibacter histidinae, assembly GCF_018598225.1. GTDB lineage: Bacteria > Bacteroidota > Bacteroidia > Cytophagales > Cyclobacteriaceae > Chryseosolibacter > Chryseosolibacter histidini. The sequence continues at coordinate 75,360 of NZ_JAHESF010000015.1, forward strand.
CTATGAAGCCGAAGGAGAAAAGCGTTACATCACAGAGGTCAACGTGAACGAGCTACTGATGCTGGGCAGTCCCACTAAAGAAGGTGATAAAGAGCAGCCATAGCCGCACGGGCTGCCCGGTTCCCGTAAGAATCGGGTAGTCTGAGGGGTTCTAGCCGTTCGGGCCATCCAAGGGGTGGTCTGACGGCTAGTTTTTGCAGTTTAAAGTTTAAGATTTAAGGTTAAAGTTGGGTTCGTCGCAGCAACGGTAAGTTGTTAAATCTGCTATCGGCCTTGAATGAATCAGATTCCACCAACCGGCAACGGGCAACCATTCACCGCTCCTAACTTTAAGCCTTGAACTTTAAACTTCAAACTTTAAACTTCAAACTTCAAACTTTTAACCTCCCCGGGTTATCTTTGGGCGAATGACGTTTTTATATCCAACCTTTCTTTGGGCTTTAGCAGCGCTTTCCATACCGGTACTCATTCATCTTTTCAATTTCAGGAAAACAACGCGGATCTATTTTTCCAACACCCGCTTCCTGAAGCTTGTAAAAGAAGTGACAACGGCTAAACGGAAGCTCAAGCACTACCTTATCCTTGCTTCAAGGTTGCTGTTCCTGCTCTTTGTGGTGCTGGCATTTGCCCAGCCGCTGATCCCGGCCCGTGAACAGCTGGGGGCAGGCAGAAGCATTGTGCTGTACATCGACAACTCCCAAAGCATGTCTGCCCAGCTCGGCGATAAGACCCGGGCAATCGATGCGGCGCTGAGCTTCGCCCAGAACATCGTTGAGCTCTTCCCGCCAGACACGCGGTATAAGATCCTTACCAATGACTTTGCCCCTTTCTCCAATGCATTCAAGACCCGGAGTGAAGCCCTGGACCTGCTGGCACAGGTGCGCCTCTCGCCCGTAAGCCGCTCCATGGAGGAAATAAAACAAAGGCTTGAACAGGACGGTGTAAACCGGTCGCGCGAATTCTTCTGGATCTCAGACTTTCAAAAATCCACCGCCGGAAAGATCCCCGCGGCATGGGACAGCACTACCCGGTGGCACCTGGTACCGATCGCCCTGGCACCGCTGCCCAATGTTTTTCTCGACTCGGCTTACCTCGAAAATCCGTTTGCGGCAGGCGGAGAAAAAAATGTGCTGAAGGTGAAGGTGCGGAACGAAGGGCGGTCTGAAGTTGACCTGCTCAACCTCAAGCTGACCATCAATAACATCCAGGCCGGAACCGTTACCATCGGCATCCCCCAGAACGGTATCACAGAGACCAGCTTCGATCTTACCACAGCCCTCTCAGGTTTGAACAGGGCCGTGATCTCGTTCAATGATTTTCCCGTGAGCTTTGACAACGAATTCTTCCTGGCCCTCAATTTCACAGACAAGATCAATATCATCGAGATCAAACCCGACAACGCAATTACCCCCGTTGAGAAGGTCTTTGGCAACAAGCAGGTCTTTAACTTCAGAAGTTTCCCGGTAGGCAATTTCAATTACAGCCTGCTGGGGCAATCAGATCTTGTGGTGGTGAACGGCCTCAATAAGCTCGACGCGTCGCTGAGTCTTTCGTTGCGCACCTATTTGAACGAATCGGGCACGCTGCTGCTGATCCCCGGTACAAGTCCCGATGCCGCAAGCCTTCAGCAGTTTGCAGGTAATAATCCGCTGAAGGTTATTACGGGGGCCGCGTCACTCCAGGAGCTTGACCGCCCCGACTTCAATAATCCTTTTTTTGAAAATGTATTTGAAGAGCGCTCCGTTTCCATTGCCATGCCCCGGGCCAGCCGGGTGCTTGACTGGGGCATTGATCGCTCGGCCATTCTTCGCTTCAAGAACGATCAGCCATTTCTTTCAAGGTTTGGCCAGGGCGGCACCTTGTACCTGATGGCGTCGCCATTGAAGTCGGCCTTCACCGATTTTTACAACCACGCGCTGTTTGTGCCTGTGATGTACAGGATCGCCGGCAGCAGCCGCAAGAACGACAGCAGGTTGTATCATACCCTGAACGAAGACTTCATCACCCTGCGCGTGGATAGCCTTTCGCCCGATGAATCGTTGCGCCTGGTAGGGGCCCAGGAGATCGTGCCCGCGCAGCGCAAGGTGAGCGACATTGTTTACCTCGACATTCCGAAATTCTCTGTGGCCCAGGGATTTTACAACGTGGTTTCGAACCGCGACACCGTGAGCCTGGTAGCCTTCAATCCCGACAAGGCAGAATCCCTGCTCGATCAGTTTACAGGCGAAGAAGTGCACGAGCAGATGGGGAACGGAAAAAACATAACTATTTTTGAGGCTGCTTCCACGGAGGCTTTCAGCAACGAAATAAAAGCGAGATATTTGGGCAAACCTTTATGGAAGTATGCCATCATGCTGGCTTTGTTCTTCCTGCTGGCAGAGGTTCTGCTGATCCGCTTTCTAAAATAAAGATTGATGAAGATTTTAATTCAATCACCCCTAATACTCGATCCCAACTCACCCTTTCATCAAAAAGAAAAAAATGTTCTCGTCAGCAATGGCCGTATCACCGAGATCGGCGACAAGAACTACACGGCAGACAAAGTGATCAGGGCCGAAGGCATGTTGCTTTCACCGGGGTGGTTTGACCTGGGCACCTTTGTGGGAGACCCCGGCCTGGAACACAAGGAAGACCTTAACTCCGCAGCCCGTGCCGCCGCGGCAGGAGGGTTCACGGAAATTGCCGTGCTGCCCAACACCGTTCCGGCCGTGCAGACCAAGAACGAGATCAGCTACCTCATGCGCAACAACGAGAACAGGCTGGTGCAGGTGCATGTGCTGGCTTCGGTAACGCGCAACAACAAGGGTGAAGAGCTCACGGAGATGATTGACCTTCACGAGGCCGGTGCCGTGGGCTTCACCGATGGACTCAAACCCATCTGGCATACCGATATCATGCTGAAGGCGCTGCAATACCTGCAGAAGTTCAACGGCGTGCTGATCGATCACCCCGAAGACAACTGGCTCAACATGTTCGGCCAGATGCACGAAGGCATCAACAGCACGAGGCTTGGTTTGAAAGGTATGCCGCGCATCGCTGAAGAGATCGTGGTAAGCAAATACCTGGAGCTGCTGGCCTATGCCGGAGGACGCCTGCATTTTTCGCGGATCTCCACCGCCAAATCGGTTGAGCTGATCAAAGCTGCCCGGAAGAAGCTGAACGTCAGCTGCGATGTTACAGCATACCAACCGTTGCTGGAAGATAGCCTGCTCGTTGATTTCGATACCAATTACAAGGTGAATCCGCCCCTGCGGGAAAAGGCAGACAACGATGCCCTGATCAAAGGATTGAAAGAAGGCAGCATCGATGTGATCTGCTCCGGCCACGTAGCCCATGATGACGAAAGCAAGAACCTGGAGTTCGACCTGGCCGACTTCGGTATCATCAGCCTGCAGACCTTCGGCGCCAACCTAGTGTCACTGTCGCGCAATGTTGACTGGGATGTGCTGATCGAAAAGGTCACGGTGGGGCCGCGCCGTGTGCTGAACCTGGAGATGCCCCGCATCGAAGAAGATACGAAGGCTAACCTCACCCTGTTCGATCCCCAACGCGAATGGGTACTGGACGAGAAGAGCAACAGCTCCAAATCGAAGAACTCGCCCTGGTTCGGGCAGCAGCTCAGGGGAAAGGCCGTAGCTGTATTCAACAATACTAAACACGCGTTCGATCTTTAACATGAAACCCCTTGTCAAGGTACCTTTGTTCTACGGGCTCATCGCGGGAGGCCTGGGTGCCGTGCTGGTGATCGGGTTGTACTACATTACCGAGCACCCGTTCCTGATCCCTGTTTTTTTTGATTTCCGGATCTTTCTTTTCGGCGTGTTCATCTTTTTTGTGCTGAAAGAGCTGCGCGACCATTATCAGGGTGGTGTATTGTATTTCGGGCAGGGACTCATGGCCAGCTTTATTTTTATAACTGTGTACGGGCTCCTGGCGTCGACCCTGGTCACGCTGTTCGCCACCTGGGAGAACGCCTTTGTGACAACCTTTATCGATCTGTTCACCAAGCAGGTACGGGCGCTTGGCCCGGATGAGGTCAAACAGATCGGAAAAGAGAATATCGACCGTAATTTGGAAGCGCTGGCGTCGACTAATGCTTTCTGGATGGGATGGAACTACTTTAAGCAATGCTATTGGATAGGGCTTCTGGTAAGTATCATTTTATCGGTAATTTTAAGACGTCAACCTAAAACCTAAAACCTCACACTTATGGAAGAAACAGCAGTTGTCCAACAATCGTCCTGGTTCCAGGATGCCATGAAAAAAGGCTTAATACTGGGCGTGATACATATTGTTCTTTTTCTTGTTATTTATGTGGCTTTTCCCAGTAAATTGACGGGATTTTCCTACCTGTTTATCATCCTGGCGGTAAATCTTGGTTATACGATATACCAGGGTATTCAATGGAGAAAAAGTGTAGGAGGTTATGTTAGCTATGGAGCTGCTTTCAAATACGCATTTATCGTATTGCTTTTTAATGGATTGCTCGGTACGGTGTTTACAGCAATATTTTTGCTGATCGATCCGGCGTTTCCTGACCAGATGGCCCAATCGCAACTGGATACCTCTATATATTGGGCCCAGAAGTTTGGTGCACCGGAAGATGCGGTGGAGCAGATAAGGGATAAGTACAACCCGGAAGACGTAACGAAACGTTTTACGCCTCTGGGAATGTTAACAGGCTTTGGCATTGCGCTATTATTTTATGGCTTGGGCGCATTGATCATCGGCCTTTTTGTAAGAAAACGTGAGCCTGAAATGATTTAATGAACAGAGAGAATCTTGATATTTCCGTAGTAATACCCGCACAAGACGAAGAGGAATCACTTCCGGAATTGTGTCAATGGATAGGCCGTGTGATGCAAGCGCACGGCTTTTCCTTTGAAGTGATCATGATCGACGATGGAAGCACAGACCAGACGTGGCAGAAGATAGTGGAGATCAACGCCGCCGACAGCCGCTTCAAAGGCATCCGTTTCAATCGCAATTTTGGTAAATCCGCCGCCCTGCAAACCGGCTTCCGGGCCGCCAAGGGCAACGTGGTGATCACCATGGACGCCGACCTCCAGGACAGCCCTGACGAGATCCCGGAGCTCTATAAGATGATCAGCGAAAAAGGATTTCACCTCGTATCGGGCTGGAAGAAAAAAAGATACGACCCGCTCTCGAAGACCATCCCCTCCAAGTTCTTCAATTACATTACCCGGAAGCTGTCAGGCATCGACCTGCACGACTTCAACTGCGGACTGAAGGCCTATCAGACCTCCGTGGTCAAGAATATCACGGTGTATGGAGAAATGCACCGCTACATTCCCCTGATCGCAAAATGGGCTGGTTTTACCAGGATCACGGAAAAACCGGTAGAGCACCAGGAGCGCAAATATGGCCGTACCAAATTCGGGCTCGAACGTTTTATCAATGGTTTCCTCGACCTGCTGTCGATCACTTTTGTGAGCCGCTTCCGGCAAAAGCCCATGCACTTTTTTGGAACCTTTGGAACACTGTCTATGGCGATCGGTTTTCTGTTCACCGTCAAGCTGTTCTGGGATAAAATGGATTCACTGTTCTTTTCAAAGTTGCCCATGAAAAGGGATATTACGGCCCAACCGCTATTTTACCTGGCACTGGTAGCCCTGATCATCGGGGTGCAGCTGTTCGTAACTGGGTTCCTTGCCGAGATGATCGCCATGCAAAGCTTGTCTAAGAGGGATTATCTGGTGATAGACGAAGTAGGGTTGCAGGATCTCCCCACGAAGAAGATCGTTATTCAGTAGGCAGTAGGCAAAATGGCAGTAGGCAAAGTTCGTGCTGCGATTTTGTTAGGTGCTGCTGCCGAACCCGAAAATAAAAAAAGTGATTTGTTTGACCCACCATTTGCCTACTGCTCCGATGCCTATCGGGGTTTGCCTACTGCCTACTATTAACTTACTGTCTACGGGTCACCAATGAATCCCAGGTTTTCAATAATCATCCCCGTCTACAACAGGCCACAGGAGGTACAGGAGCTTCTGGAAAGTTTGATCTTACAAACGCGAAAAGATTTCGAAGTTATCATTGTGGAAGACGGGTCGTCAGTCCGTTGTGACACCGTGGTTGACCCGTACCGCGACCGTTTGTCCATTCAATATATCTACAAACCCAACTCGGGGCCGGGTCCAAGCCGCAACGTAGGCTACCAGCAGGCCAGGGGTGATTATTTTGTAGTGTTCGATTCAGACTGCATTCTGCCGCCCGCATATTTTGAGGCTGTGGAGCGTGGGTTGCAGGAATCTGGTTTTGATGCCTGGGGTGGTCCCGACAAAGGCCATGAGAATTTCACCACGGTTCAACGCGCGATGGCTTATACCATGTCTTCGGTGCTTACAACGGGGGGGATCAGGGGCGGAAAAAAACGGATCGGCTGGTTTCAGCCCCGGAGCTTCAACATGGGCATTTCACGCAAGGTGTTCGAGGTTACCGGGGGATTCAAATTCGACCGTTTTGCGGAGGATATTGAATTCAGCATCCGCATGCGGAACCAGGGCTTCAACGTAGGACTGATTCCCGATGCCTTTGTGTACCATAAAAGGAGGACCTCATTCGGCCAGTTCTATAAACAGGTATTCAATTTCGGAAAAGGCCGCGCCCTGATTGGAAAAGTATACCCACAGGAGGTCAAAATCACCCACTGGGTTCCCGCGCTCTTTACCCTGGGTACCCTGATGATGCTGGCGACCCTGCTCGTGGATGTACGTTGGTTCGGATTCCTGTTTTCAGGATTCCTGTTTTACCTCCTGGCCATTTTTATACATGCCGTACTCACCACCCGGAGCCTTGCCGTGGGGGTGCTGGCAGTGCCTTCAGCGCTCATCCAGTTCTTTGGCTATGGTCTTGGTTTTTTACAAGAACGGTTAAAATCATACGTGAGAAAATCCTGATACCGCTAAAAGCAGGCATCGAACCGTTGCAAATTCCTTAACTTTTTGCAATATTCGGTAGAATTAATCCCTTCAATCTTACATGAAAACCTGTACCTATGCCCTCGGCCTGCTGATATCGGTATGTCTGTCATTTACCACACAAGCGCAACATGCCACGGAGCTGGCGCCGGGTTATTACATCGTGGTGAGCGCTTACGCACCTGCCCATGAGAACATCGCGCGCAGCTATGCTACCATCCTTCAGCAGAAAGGCTTCCAGGCAGATTACGGATTTAACTCGAGCCGGAATTACTTCTTCGTTTACCTGCGGTATTTCACAGATCTGAAAGAGTCGCTCCGGGAGATGCAAAAGACGAGGAAGCAATCAGAATTTGCGGGCGCCTGGGTGCGTGTGGTTTCCGGCAATATCACGGCTGCAAATGCAAAACAGGAAACACAGCAAGCGCCCCAGGCAACCGTGTCAGCGAGTGAACCGGATGGCAAAGCCACGGAGACGGCGTCGCTTAATCAGTCTGACATCGCCGCGCAAAGCCCTGCCCCGGTGACGTTCGTATCGCTTCAGGTCGATGAGACCGAAGTCACAGACAACCCGGAGATCAAACAATATGCGCAGATGACGCTCGGCAACACAGAGGTATTTCTGAGCCTGTACGACGCGGCCAATAACCGTATCGTTGATGGTGTGGTGAAAGTGATGGACGCCGATCGCAAAAGACTGATCAAGGAAGTAAGGGGCAACGAGTACCTGTTGCTGCCGGATCCTAAAAATAAATCGGGCCGGCTCACGCTGATCTGTGAATCGATTGGCTATCGTCGCATCGAGCAGGAGCTCAACTATCCGTTGCCGCTGGCCGACACGGTGAAAGATTATGTGGACCTTATGGGCACCACCATTGTGATGAACTTCAACCTGACCCGTTACCGCGCAGGTGATGTGACCACGCTTTCGGGTGTGAGCTTTTATAACAATGCAGCGCTGATGCTTCCCGAATCGAAACCCGACCTTGACTTGCTGCTGCAGATGATGCGGGAGAATCCCCGTTGTCGCATACGCCTGCACGGCCATGCCAATGGAAATTATCACGGGCGCATCATCACATTGGGAGCGAACAAGAACTTCTTCTCCCTGGAGGGTGGCAAAGAGGGCACGGGCTCAGCCAAAGATCTTTCCGAGAGCCGCGCTGATGTAGTAAAAGAATACCTGCAGAGCCACGGCATTGACGCAGCCCGCATGGAGGTGAAGGCCTGGGGTGGCAAGAAACCCCTCTATAACGAGAACAGTGCCAATGCCAAAAAGAATTTGCGCGTGGAGGTAGAGGTGCTCTCTGAATAGAAACCTGGTCCCTGGCATCTGGGCGGGTCGGTTGCCTACCGCTCCCGATAATTATCGGTCCCGATAGCTATCGGGATTGCCTACTGCCTACTGGCTTAACAATTTGTTAATATTTCTATTTTTTAGAACTTTTGCGTCCGAATAACCCGGCCTATGAAAAAAGTTCTGAAAAGTTTTTTTCTCATCATCAACTATAAGACCTTGGTTGTTACCGCCCTGTCTGTAATCTCCACGTATGTGTGTTACAGACTGGGACTTACGGCCAAGTTTCCGGATATGCTGGTGGGTGTGGCCATCGTATTCCCGGTGGTATTCTCTATCGGTTCGGCATACAATCGCCGCGAAACTGCACTGCAGCGCTTCTCCGATTTTAAAGGCCATGCCATTGCCATGTATTATGCTTCACGCGATTGGCCTACAGACAAGAACAATGATCTGCCCAACCGTGTGCGCTCGCTGGTGAACGAAATGATCATCCTGATGCGCACCATGTTCACTTCCCGGCAGAAGGCGGAGTGGCAGCAAAATGAAAAGAAGATCTACGGATATTTTTCCAAGCTCTCACACCTCACCATGGAATTTCGCCAGTATGGTGTGCAGGCGGGAGAGATCTCGCGTGTGAACCAGTACGTGAGCAAAATGATCATTGCTTTCGATAACCTGCGGATCATTCATGACTACCGCACACCCATTACGCTCAGGGCCTACAGCAAAGTATTTATCTACGTGTTTCCCGTGATCTACGGACCTTACTTCGCCAGCACTTTCAACGACTTCTCTGCGAGTCTCGAATACGTGATGCCCGTGCTCTACAGCTTTATTCTCGTAAGCCTCGACAACATCCAGGACCACCTCGAGCACCCGTTTGACGAAGTAGGCGAAGACGACATCCGCATCGACGAGAACGAGATCATCGCTCATATGGAATAATTAAAGGAGCAGGGACATCACTATCCCTAGCTCCTTACTTCAACCTACTAGCTATGTCTTAAGTACGAGGTACGATCCCGATAGCTATCGGAACGAGGTACGGAGGATCCGGCTTCGGGCGACTCCTTACTCCTTAATTCTTACTCCTTACTCCTTTTTCACGCGAATACCGGAACGTCTTCAAAAACCGGATAATCTGTGTAACCTTCCTTGCCCGCCGTATAGAACAGATCGAACTTGGGTTGGTTGAGCGGAAGTTTGCTTTTGAAACGATCGACCAGGTCAGGGTTGGCGATGAAGGGCACGCCGAATGAAACGAGGTCGCCGTAGCCCTGGCTCAGCGCTTCCTCTGCTTTTACTGCACTGTAGCCACCGGAGAGGATCACTGTATTGGTGAAGATCTTCCTGATCGCTTTCGTCAGCTCGTTTGGCTCTCCTTTAACAGACTGATCGGTAATGTGCAGATAGGCGATGTCAAGTTTTTTCAACGCTTCTGCCAGGTAAAGGTACGTGGCTTCAGTTTCAGGGTAAGCATGTGTTTCGTTATAGGTGCCGAAAGGAGAGAGGCGAATACCCACTTTGTCTTTGCCGATGGCGTTGATCACGGCCGAGACAACTTCCAGCAGGAAGCGCGACCTGTTCTCAATGCTTCCACCATACTGGTCGGTGCGCCGGTTGGAATGAGGATTTAAAAATTGTTTGATGAGATAGCCGTTGGCGCCATGCAGCTCGATGCCGTCGAAGCCGGCGCGGATCGCATTGCGTGCTGCCTGTACATATTCATCGATGGTTAATAAGATATCTTCAACTGACATTTCCTTGGCTGCAGGCAATTCCAGAACACCTTTTGCATCCACCCACATTTTTGTATTCTCGAGCTTCACTGCGGAGGGCCCTAATACGGTAGCACCTGCAGGGAGGTTGTCAGCATGAGCTACCCGGCCTGTATGCATCAGCTGTACCACGATCTTGCCACCTTTCTCATGCACTGCATCCGTCACTTTTTTCCAGCCAGCAACCTGTTCATCTGAAAAAATGCCAGGGATGCGGGCATAACCCAGGCCATTAGGCGAGGGAGAAGTGCCTTCAGTGATCAGCAGGCCGGCGGCAGCGCGCTGGGCATAAAATTCGGCCATGGTCTCGTTGGGAATATTACCAATGGCGCGACTCCGGGTCATGGGGGCCATTACAATGCGGTTGTTGAGCTCAAGTCCGCTCAAGCGGTAAGGTGTGAATAAGGTGTTTGCCATACGTTCATTCTTTAATTTAAATATTGATATATTTAAAAACTTCAATGTATTTATGACAAAAAAGAAGCGCTAATCGTTCTTCAATTTTTCTAAAAATTTCAGATAATCGTTCAACACGCTGGTATTCAGGGTGTATTTGAAGTTCCTTCCTTCTTTTTCGGGCTCGATAAGGCCTGCTTCCGTCAGAATTTTCACGTGGTGCGAGATAGAAGGCTGTGCAAGGTCTATGATGTCGTGGATCTCTGAACACTGGGCACAACCGCCTTTTTTAGTGATGTGCTGCAGAATATTGAGTCTGTTCCTGTCGCCAAGGGCTTTGGAGATCTTTTCGATCGCTTTCAGGTCCTGAGTTTTCGTTGCCATACAATTATAATTACAAACGTAACAAGGAAATTGGTGTTATAAAAGTTCAGCCTGAGCCTTGTGCCACAGTCACTTCACAAGAGGCAACACCTTTTGTGGAACTACCTTTAAAATGGGCCATTTACCGCGATCACCTCACTGTAAAAGTTTGTACAGTGCTGCCTGCATCTCCGCTTTTGGCGAGCCCCTGAACGGATATCTGAAACGTGCCGGTAACATCAGAGGTATAGAATTCGAGTGTACAGGTACCATCGGTGCCGGTGGTTACGTGTGGTGCCCAGTAAATAAGATAACGCCGGTCTGGCATGCGGCTGCCGAACTGCTGCTGGTTTGTGTAATGCGGGCTGCTGAACTCGCGGTACTGTTGCAGCGCTTCATAATTCAGTGAAATGCTTCCGGGATCCATCTCAACACCAGCAATGTCTCCCTGATAAGTGGTGTAGCTCACAATACCGGGCATAGACAATGGTCCGAGGTGATATTTTCGCTTCACTACTTCCAACTTTTTCACCTTCCTGGGGTCTACCTCCATGATGCGGTCGGCATCGAAGAGCGGCACACCGTCTAGCAGGATCATAGGGTCTGCTGAGAACACACCGCCGTTGGTGGCATCGATCACGATAAAATGAAATCCATCTTTCCGCTTGCGCACAAATACACCCGGAACATATTCACGCATCACCTCTTCCATCACGGGAAATCGCGTGTACCGGTCGAGGTAATAGGTCTCGTCTGCTTTCCCATAAAATGCAAGCGTATCAGAAATGGGCTGCGCAGCCTGCGTTGATGTTTCTTCATAAAAGATATCCTGCACCTGCATGGCAATGCTTCGTTCCAGGAATTTTTTCTCGGCGCCCGCGGGCAGCCTGAAAGGGCTTATACCTGCGGCAGGTTCGGAAGAGAACGGATTCTTTACTTCGAGCCTGGCGTTGCCCGACTGATTAGGCGTGGTAAGCATCAGCATTTTGTGCTGTCCTGTGAGGAGGCCTACATCGAACAACAGCTCGCCCCTGGCATTGCTGCGGGCTCCACGGAACCGCACCTGTTTTCCGGGTACGGCAAGATACGTGAGCACGCTGCCTTTGGTGGTATCGCTGGCCCGGGTTGCGCTGGCACGTACGATATGTCCGCGGTACTCCGGAATGTGCGCGAAGGTGAGGTCCGATGAAAGGATCTTGTCCCAGTTGAATTTCCGCCATCCCCGGGTAAGCATGAGGTTGTCAGTAGCCAGTGCAACGTCGGCATCGTTGGGTGTAAAGTAATAGGCCGGCAGCTCCACTTTTCCCTGCAGGTCGGAAGAGAGCATCAGGTAGCGGAAGATGTCATGCGGATTGTGAGCGGAAAGTGAGTCGATCTTTGTGATGGCTACAGAAAGGTTTGCCGGTACGGGCTGATCGCGTAAGCCTGACTGGAGCTGCAGGGTAACCTTTCGCCGGGTGCCGTATTGCTGCTGATCGGTGCTGGCCCTGATGGTGAGCGCGGGTGAAGGCTGCCTGAAGTATAAACGTTCACATACGGGGCGTTGTGCTTCATCCAGGATGGTGAAATGGTTTACGCCTTCGCGCAGGTTGTTCCTGTCGATCACAAACTCGCATTGCTGTGCCTTCAGTATTTTCATCTCTGCGCGAATGACCACGTTGCGGCTATGGGCAAACAGGTAAACAAAAGCCGGGTTGGTTCCGTTAGGCTTGCAGCTCACGCTGATCTTCACCTGATTGTTGTTTTCCGTTACAGCCATCACATAACCGGTATCACTGATCTTCGGGAACGCATGCACTACAGGGCGGCCGTTGTGGTCTCTCACCACCGCGCGGTATTCCTGGCCGGCTGCGGGTGTGAACGAAAAACGTCCCATGCCGAAGCGGTGCGGCCTGAACGTTACGATGGTGTCGTTTTGCTGGTTGATAATGGCACCGTTGCGGTGTATGCCGTTACCCGACATGTCTGTGATCGTAAACGCAACCTGGCCTGGCAAGCCGTATACGAGCTGGCCACCTTCCGGGAAAAATGCGATGCGATGATCAGCGGTTGACTTGCTTGCTTCGATTTCAGGTTTTGTAAAAGGATTCACGATCGTGATCTCCTGCCGGAAGAAAAAACCGGCGTCGAAGTTCTTCATCCACTGGGTGTAAGCCCTCAGGGTGTAATTGCCCGAAGGAATGGTGGCCGGCAGGAAAGCCGAACCTTTTCCCATGCCGTTGCTGAGCTCAACCTTCACCTGGACCATCGGCGCATTGTTCCTGTCAAGGATCTCGACATAAGCGACCTTGCTTACATTCAGCGGTTTGTGAAAGCTTCCATCCACATAGTAGATGCTGAACCAGAGTGTTTCACCCGTGAAATAAAAATACTGATCGAGGTGCACGTACAGTTTCTCCTGCAGTGCATGACGACGGTAGGTATCAAATTTTTTGGTGATCGAGTCAAGCCCGGCCTGCTGGCAGTGTGCCACGTGCGCACTCAAAAACATCAGCAGTGCGAACAGTGCCTTGATTGTATGAGGTTGATATTTTATTTGCAGCGCCATCATTTCCAGAATGAAGGTTTGGTAGTAGTGCCTCCTTTTGTACGGCAGTCGATACACGAACCGGCTGAGGTCAGGTAGCCTTCAACGAAAGGCGAGCCATAACTATCGATCAGCAAGGTTCCTGGACCATAGTTGACGATGTCTTCGAGTTTAATGGAATCCGCAACACAGAAGTCGCGGGTTGTTTCCTGTAAGTGCCTGGGAAGCTCTATAAAAGATACGAACATACGCTTTTCCACTACGGTGCCTCCGCTGAAGAACCCCAGCACGGGTTGCGACGGGTCAGTGGCATTGTAAAAGTTACCGGTGATCTCCGAGGGCATTGGGTCGAACAGTCCCCCCAGCCTCTCCGTGGTCTGCTCAAGCTGCAGCCAGTAGTTGTAAGCTTCTTCTGTGAGGGTCTGCTGCTTTACCAGTACGCTGTATTTTCTTGCCAGCTTCCAACTGGCCTTCGGTATGAAGATGAGCGGGTATTGGCGGATCACGTCTTCCTGCAGCTTGGACGAAGATCCCACGAAAATGCCCGTGGAGTTAACCGTGCGCCAGCACATGTACATATACTCCTCAAAAGGACGCGGCACGATCACGCCAGGCTCGAGTATTTTCACAATGGACGCGAAATTCGAAGTATATTCCCAGGTTTCGGTGTAACTCCATTTATAATACCGCGAATTGTTTGAGGGATCATGGGTGTCGACATAAATAAAGATACCGTCACTTTCAGGCAGCCAGTACACGTTGTCTATTTCCGGTGAAGTTTTGACGCTGACAAACTCCGAGAAGAAATCTTCCTTACCCGATGTTCGGATATGCATGCGGTATTTTTTTGTTGCGCTTACCGTCACACCCTGCGTTGAATACTGACCGCTGCGCTGCTCCTGAAGGGGATAAACGGCTCCCTGGTCATCTTCCAGTGTAACCACAGCACCCGACTCTGGCGGGATCTCAGTAGCGTATAAAGGTTGTGTACGTGACAGTGATACAGTGACGGTGCCATCGTTGGTGCTCAGATAGGCATCGGCCACCAGGTAATTGGTTTCCTGCCTGACCACCGGCGGATTATAAGGCTCGACACATCCCATGGCCATCAGCAACATGGCAAAAGAGAAAGGAAAGCCGAGCCTGATCAGTTTCATCATCAGAATTTAAAGTTATAGGTGATGGTAGGGATCGGCCTTGCAAACACCGAGAGCTTATAGCCCTTGATGGCATTGTTTTGCGAGACAAAGAAAACAGAATAGGCGTTGGCCCGTCCTGTGAGGTTGTACACGGCAAAGGTCCATGAGCTGTGCGCCAGTTTCCTCACCTTGTGATTGCCTTCAATGTTGATGGAAATGTCGGAGCGGAAATAATCAGGAATGCGATACTGGTTACGGTCGGAGTACAGCACACGAGGTGTTCCGTTGACGTTATACACAGCGATCGGAAGCGTGATAGGGCGGCCCGTGTTGTAAACGAGGTTAAGCGAAAAATTGAACCGCCGGCTGAACTTGTAGTTGCCGATGAAATTCACGGCATGGGGCTTGTCAAAGTTGCTGGGATAATACTTACCCTTGTTCACGGTCTCCGAAGGGAAAGCCGATTCTGTTTTCAGGAACGACCGTGAGTAGGTGTAGGTAACCCAACCGTTGAGCTTGCCGGAAGATTTTTTGACCATCCACTCGATGCCGTAAGCTTTGCCTTTGGCCTCCAGCACGTCGGTCTCGATGTAGTGGTTCAGCAAAAGTGTTGCGCCACCTTTGTAGTCGATGGTGTTCTGCAAGGTCTTGTAGTAGCCCTCGAGCGACATTTCGATCAGTCCGCTTTTCAGGTTCTTGTAAATGCCGATGGAATACTGGTCTCCCATCTGTGGCCGGATATGCCGGTCGCTCAGCTTCCAGATATCCGTTGGCTGAATGGCCGTGGTGTTGGAGAGCATCTGAATATACTGGCGCATTCTGTTGTAGCTCAGCTTCAGCGAAGCATTCTTGCTCAAAGAATAACGAAGCGAGAACCGGGGCTCGGCTCCGCTGTAGTCGGCGATTGATTTACCGCTACCATAATACACTGTGTCCGTGATGTTGGTCTTTTCTCGCGGCAGCCCGTTGCCATAAACGTAAACGTCGCGCGGGCCCAGGTACTGATAAAAAGAATAACGCAATCCCAGGTACAGCGACAGCTTCGGATTGATCTCGTACTGGTCGCTGATGTAAACGGCACTTTCACGTCCATGCTCGCGGTCGATCTTGTCTGGCAGTATCTGCGATTCAGTGCCGTAAGGTTTCATGTCGCCGGGCAACAGGTAGTAACGTGTGCTGTTGATACCTGCGTTCACGGTGTGTTTTGAATTGGGGAAGTAGCTGAGGTCTGCCTTCGCGCTCCACTGTTGGATGTTGAAGTCCATGGTAAAGGCGTTCAGGGGCACCCTTTCACTCGAGATATTGAACTCGTATTGGCTGTAACTTCCCGTGAGAACGCCATAAAGCTTGTTATTAAAAACATGTTTCCATTTCAGCGAGGCGTTCTGGTCGGTGTACTTGTATAAGGTATCGCTGTTCAGCTTGAACTCATCCTCGCTTGTGTAGGCCGAGAGGTACACGCTGTTGTTGTCATTGATCTTATGCGTTACCTGCGCGGTAAGGTCGTAGAACGAAGCCTTGCTGTTTCGAAGCGACCGGGTGTTCAACCGGCGCATCAGCCAGTTCGAATAGGTAGAGCGTACGCCCAGCACGAAAGAGGTTTTGTCTTTAATGATGGGCCCTTCTACTGTAAACCTTCCGGTGATAGGACTGATGCCGCCCGACCCTGAGAATTTTTTGGTGTTCCCTTCACGCGAATGCACATCGAGCACGGCAGAAAGGCGGCCACCGTATTCGGCACCGATGCTGCTTTTATAGAGCTCCACATTTTTAAGCACATCCGGGTTGAACGTTGAGAAGAAGCCGAACACGTGCGAAGGATTGTACACCACAGCATCGTTGAAGAGGATGAGGTTCTGGTTGGCGGCGCCGCCCCGGATGTTGAGGCCCACCGTACCTTCGCCAACGCTCTGCACGCCGGGCAGGGTGAGCACCACCTTCATGATGTCAGTTTCGCCGAGCGCCAGCGGGATCTGTTTCATGGTCTTGATGTCGAGCTTCTCCATGCCCATCTGCACGCCTGAAACGCGCAGGTCCTGATCCGACTCCACAACAACTTCTTTCAGGGGTGTGACATCCTCATCCATTTCAATATCGAGTCTGCCGCTGGCATAGAGCATAATGAGGCGTTGGGTTCCTTTCATGCCCACACTTTTGATCTTCACCTCGTACCGGCCTTTGGGGAGGGTAAGCGCATAGTAGCCGAACTGGTCAGTAGTAACTCCGATGGTGGGATTCTCCACGAAGACCACGGCGCCGATCACCGGTTCGCCGGAAGTGGCGTTGCGGATGTTGCCTGCGACGGTGGCATTGCCCTGCAGGTTGGTGGTTCTTGCGCCGATGTTATAAAGTTTTGCTTCCGCTATTTTTTTCTGCTTTTCCCTTCGCTCGTAGTCTGAGTAATCGAAGCTTTGTGCTGGCCTCGATACACTTTTCGTTTCTTCGAAAAAGCCGGGCGTAAGCTGGGTCAGGATCTTCCTTTCGCGGGTGATGTAAATTGTATTATTGTCGTCAATGGCATAGTTGAGATCGGTGCCGGCGAAGACCTCATCCAGCAGGGCCGAAATGTTCTTGTTCTGCACCTGCGCCTGTATGGAGAGGCTGTCTGTCCATGCCGGTTTATAATAGAAACGATAATTGGTCTGGCCCTCCACGGCAGCAACGAACTGGCTGAAGGTCATGCCCCTGAAGTCGCCGCTGATGCGATGATCCGATTGTGCCCTGGCTACCAGAAAGCCGGATAAGCAGATCAGCAGTAAAAGGTAACGTGCCTTCATGGTTGTTTTTTTAAAGTATCGTAATGGGCAGCCACGCGGCGCAAGGCCTCTTCCCGCATGAACTTGAAGTGTAATTTATTTTTGCTGATGAATTGGCGGAGCGCGGGTTTTTCATCCTCCAGCACCTTGAGCATGGAGGCTTTGCTTTTTACAGGGAAGTACGCGCCGTTTTTGAAAATGAAGTAGCGGTACCGTGGATCGAACTCGATATCGATGCTTTGCCCGGAGATCTTTTCGCGGATCACTTTTTGGCGCCGCGCTACCACCTTGGTCTCGCCGTCATATAACACATGATAGAATCCGGCTTTGGGCAAAGTCTTGTGACTGAGCTTTAAAAAAGCCTCATCGCCGATGGTGAAGGCGTCGAGCTTTTCCCACACCAGCACGATCTGGTCGGCATTGTAGTAGTTCTCGGTCACTACTTTATCGGAGGTGATGTCGTAAAGCAACGGCACATCTTCATAATACTGGCCGTCATAGGTCACGGTTCCTGTTACCCAATCGTCGTTTTCAAAAAACGGATGCTGGTCGTTATTAGACCGGTTTGGCTCCCGGTACTGGCTGCCGTTGTAGAGCGATGTCTGTCCCTGGATGGAAGTGGTATAAAACCCGATGGTGTTCTTCACCGCATCCCGCACAAACAGCGTGTCGGCAGCGGGTTGGGCCAGTGCCAGCGATGCACAGAAGAGCAAGTAAACGGTGAGGGCTTTATACATCAGGGTGCCACGTTAGGAGTAGTGACTATGAAAAATAAATTATAATCTTTTAAAATCATGGTACCACCCGTGGAATAATTTGAATTCTTTGAATGGTCCACGGTCCGCAGTCCACGGACCACAGCAGTGCAGTGCGACATCGCAGGATCGTACCTTGTAGTATCAGGCCCCCTACCGGATGTTAGGGGTGTTTCTGATAGTCGGGATCCTTCGCGCGCACAAGGCCAGCACGCCTGCACTGCTCAGGATACCGGCTCAGACGGATTGGATAAAAATAAAAAAAGCCCCGGAGGGCTTTTTAAAAAACTGTGAACTATCGACCACCTCGTTTGCTGAAGCTACGAACGCAGCCGATGTGTGGACTATTTAGCGTACGCCACGCTTCTCATTTCACGGATCACCGTTACTTTTATCTGGCCAGGGTACTGCATGTCGCGTTCGATCTTTTGTGAGATATCGAAGCTCAGCTGGCTGGCGCGTTCGTCGGTTGCCTTTTCTGCGTCAACGATCACGCGCAGCTCACGGCCGGCCTGTATCGCATAACATTTTTCAACACCGTCGAAGCTCAGGCCTACGTCTTCAAGCTCCCTGAGGCGTTTGATGTATTGTTCCATCACTTCACGCCTTGCGCCGGGACGAGCACCGCTGATGGCGTCGCAGGCCTGAACGATCGGGGAGATGATGTTGGTCATTTCGATCTCGTCGTGGTGCGCGCCAATGGCGTTGCAGATCACGGGATGTTCTTTCCATTTCTGGGCGAGCTCCATACCCACAATGGCGTGGGGCTTTTCGAGCTCTTCGGTCCATACCTTGCCGATGTCGTGCAGGAGGCCTGCGCGTTTGGCTTGCTTTACGTTGAGGCCCAGCTCGGTTGCCATGATGGCGCAGAGGTTGGCTACTTCACGTGAATGCTGCAGCAGGTTCTGGCCATACGACGAACGGAAGCGCATGCGGCCTACCATCTTCACCAGCTCGGGGTGGAGGCCATGGATGCCGAGGTCGATCACGGTACGCTCTCCGATCTCTACAATCTCATCTTCAATGTTCTTGGTGGTTTTGGCAACAATCTCTTCAATGCGGGCGGGGTGGATGCGTCCGTCCTGAACCAGCCGGTGCAGCGAGAGGCGGGCGATCTCCCTTCTTACGGGGTCGAAGCCCGAAATGATGATGGCTTCCGGGGTATCGTCTACAATGATCTCAACGCCGGTGGCAGCTTCCAGTGCGCGGATGTTGCGTCCTTCGCGGCCGATCACCTTTCCTTTGATATCGTCGCTTTCAATGTTGAATACCGATACACAGTTCTCGATGGCGTGTTCGGTGGCGGTGCGCTGGATGGTCTCTACTACGATCTTCTTGGCTTCTTTGGTGGCAGACAGCTTGGCCTGCTCCATGATGTCTTTGATGTAGCTGGAGGCCTTGGTCTGGGCTTCGTCTTTCAGAGAGGCGATCAGCTGCTCGCGCGCTTCTTCGGCGGTGAGCTTGGAAAGGTTTTCCAACATCTGGATCTTCTGCTGGTTGAACTTGTCCAGCTCTTCTTTGCGTTTTTTCACGTGCTCAAGCTGGGCGGCCAGGTCGGTGCGGATGTCGTCGAGCTCTCCTTCCTTGCGTTTGATGCTTTCCATCTCCTTGCTGAGCGACTGTTCACGTTGTTTGATCTTCTGCTCGTTGCTGATGATCTGGCTCTTCTTGCGGTTGGCCTCTTCTTCGAATTCGCTCCTCATTTTGAGGATCTTTTCTTTGGCCTCCAGGATCTTGTCCTTTTTGAGGTTCTCACCTGCGATCTCGGCTTCTTTGAGAATGAGCTTCGATTTTTCTTCGGTTTCTTCGTTTACACGGGCTTGTTTTCTTTTGGAGATCGCTGAACCGATCAACAGGCCGACGATAACCGAAGCAACGGTGCTTACGATAATGGCTATGACTGTCGTTGACATAAAAAATAATAAGGGTTATGAATTAACCCCGGTATGCCGCTTTGGCTGGGAAGTAATGGGCGGAAGAATTAAAGGATAGACTGGGAGACGATGTGGTTCAGCTGGCTGACCTTCTCAAACACGGTCTGATCGATGACCTGGTGTGTTTCTTCAGCCGCCATTTTATCAACCAGGCAATCAAATGCCACCATGGCTAACAGATCCTGCTTGTCGTCGATACCGAACTGCTCCTTGTAAGATTTTAACTTTTCATTGATGAGTTTGCCGGCAATCCTTACCCTCTCTTCGTCCGAACGCTTTACCTTCATAGGGTATTCGCGGTCGGCTATCCTGATTTTTATCGAAAGTTCCTCCATCAAATAATCTTACGGTTGCTATCTACTTAAGTGAGCGATGCATTTATCGATCTCTCGAATATACTCGTCTACCTTTTTCTTCAACTCCAGAACACTTCCGTCTTCCGGGTGTAAATTATCCACAATTTTAGTGATTTTCAGTTGATTATGAAAACCCGAGATCTGTTCATCACGCGCCTTTACTGCAGACCGGAGCTCCTGATTCTCCGATCTTAGGGTTTTTAGCTCTTCTTTGAGGCTTTTATGCTCATTGATAAGTACCAGAAGTTTTCTTTCTAAACCGCTTAGATTGGATTTTAATACTTCCTGATCCATTTCCTTTAGTGGGTTATCGAAGACCATCATACCGGTCTTACATTATTCTGTCTTTTTTCTTCCTATTTCCGGATCACCGCACCGAGCTTCTGCTCAAATGCCCGCATCAGGCGGTCCATTGTCTTGTCTATCTCCTCGTCGGTCAGCGTTTTGGTCTCATCCAGCAGCGTAAAACTCAGTGCGTACGCTTTTTTACCTTTCGGGATGTTTTCTCCCTCGTAAACGTCGAAAGCAACAATGTTTTTGATTAGCCGCTTCTCGGTCTCCAGGATCAGCTTGCGGATATCATCGAACCTTACCGGTGAATCAAGCACAAGGGACAGATCACGCTTTACTTCCGGAAATTTCGGAACGTCCTTAATTACTAACTTAGGACTTGCCGACCTGAAAAGCAAGGAAGTGTTTAGTTCGGCGTAAAATAATTCCTGCCTGATCCCGAAATCCTTCAATAACAATGATTTCACTTTTCCCAGCCTTCCGATCTCCTGGTCGCGCAGCATCAGCTTAGCTCCATATTCCAGTAACTGATCCTGAACGTCCTCCTGTTTAATGTCTTGTATACCTGATTTTTGCAAAATGTGACTGACCTGCTGCGCAAGATCGTAATAACGGACAGCCTGTGTCTTGCGCTGCCAGTTCTCTGTCTCCAGATTACCGGTCATGTAAAGGGCAAGTCTTTCGTCTTCCTCGTATTTGCCTGAAACCCGGTTGTATGTTTTTCCGAATTCGTACAGTTTGAGGTCTTTCTGTTTCCGGTTGATGTTGTAAGCGCACACTTCGAGCCCCGTGAACAGCATCGTCTGGCGCAGGATGCCCTGCTCTTCACTGAGCTTGTTCAGGATCTCCACCGCTTCACCCTTGAATGTGAGGTTGTGCTTTTGCTGGTATGACTGATTGGTAAGAGAATTGGTCCAGATCTCGTAAAAGCCATTGGCCACCAGCATCTCTCCGATGGTGCGTTTGTAACGGTCAATGTTCTTCACCGGGAATTCCGCGAGATAATCGGTGCGGGCCGTATCAGACAGCTCGATGTTGTTG
This sequence comes from Chryseosolibacter histidinae, assembly GCF_018598225.1. GTDB lineage: Bacteria > Bacteroidota > Bacteroidia > Cytophagales > Cyclobacteriaceae > Chryseosolibacter > Chryseosolibacter histidini. Next base: position 96,934 of record NZ_JAHESF010000015.1, read on the forward strand.
AAACCGTAAATGCGCAGGATCTCTTCGGCGATGTCTGCCTCCTGCATCACATCCACGCGGTAAGGCGGTACCGATACGGTGTACCTGTCGTTCTGGATGTTGGAGACCTCGATGTCGAGCCTTTTGAGGATGGCCACCACTTCGTCGCGGGGTATCACCTTGCCGATCAGGCGGTTGATGTTCTTGTCTTTCACTTCGAAGATCCGGTTCTCGATCTTCTTCGCGTATACATCCACAATCTCTGACGATATTTTGCCACCGGCGATCTCCCTGATGAGCAGGGCCGCGCGTTTCAGGGCATACACGGTGATGTGAGGATCGGTGCCGCGTTCGAAACGGAACGATGCATCGGTCTTCAGCTGGTGATGCATGGCAGTCTTGCGCACGTATTGTGCGGAGAAATGCGCGCTCTCCAGAAAAATATTCCTGGTTTTGGCGGTAATGCCCGAAGTGATGCCTCCGAAAACACCGGCGATGCACATGCCTTCTCCCTTACCGTTGCAGATCATCAGGTCGTTAGCAGACAAAGTCCTCTCCTTGTTGTCGAGGGTTGTGAATTTGCTGCCCGCCGGTAATGTTTTTACGATCACCTTGCCACCCGCGATCTCATCGGCATCAAAAGCGTGCATGGGCTGACCCATCTCGTGACAAATGTAGTTGGTGATATCCACGATGTTGTTGATCGGGGTGAGCCCGATGGTGAGCAACCTGTTCTTCAGCCATGCCGGCGATTCCGCAACGGTTACACCCGTAAGTGTAACACCTGAATATCTCGGGCATGCGTCTGCATTCTCGATCACCACGGGAATTGAAAGGTCATGGTTATCGGTCTTGAAATGATCCACCGCGGGCCATTTGATGAGCCTGTTCCTGGATGCTTTGATGTCGCGTGCAACACCAATGTGTGAGGTGGCGTCTGCGCGGTTGGGTGTTAACCCGATCTCGATGGTATGATCGTTCTCTATTTTGAAAAATTCAGCTGCAGGGGTTCCGTTGGCAGCGGTGGTGTTGAGCACCATGATGCCTGCGTGGCTTTCGCCGAGGCCGATCTCGTCTTCGGCGCAGATCATACCTTCGGACTGCTCGCCCCGGATCTTGGCGGCCTTGATCGCGAACGGTTCTCCTTTGGTGGGGTACACCGTTGTGCCGATGAGCGCCACCACAACTTTCTGCCCGGCAGCTACATTGGAGGCACCACAGACAATGTTCAACGGCCTTTCACCGCCAACGTCAACCGTTGTTAAAGACAGTTTATCAGCATTGGGATGTTTGGCGCAGGTGAGCACCTCGCCGATCACCAGTCCCTTCAGGCCACCTTTTACAGTTTCAAAAGCGTGAACATGTTCAACTTCCAGTCCCGTGGACGTCAGCACTTTTCCGATCTCCTCGGGCGATTCGGGGATGTCGATATATTCTTTCAGCCAGTTGTACGATATGGTCATAATTGGAGGCTTAGCCTTTGAAATGATTTAAACCTTCAAAAATAAAGGTCTTTGATGAAATCTCCCCTAAAAGTTGTGAAAACTCTTGAATAGTCGACGGTCCACAGACGACGGTCGACGGTTAGACCGGGTGAAAGATCACCGGTTCTGTGTTTCGTTGTCAGAAAAGCGAAAACAGCAACAAAACTGCCGTGGACTGTGGTCTGTCGACTGTGGACTTTAGTGATAACTCTTCTCGCCGGCTTTCAACGCAACTTTCAGCAGGTTCTCGGTGGGAGGCAGGGGGCAGGAGTAGGTATTGTCGTAAGCACAGTACGGATTGTAGGCTTCATTAAAATCGAGGGTGATAGACGTGGCTCCGGGCACCTTGTTCAGGTCGAGGTAACGTCCGGCGCCATAGGTCTCGCGGGCACTGGTCTCGTCGCCGAACGCCAGGAATAATTTTCCGCGGAAGGGGCCCATCTCCATCACTTCGAGGATCAGCAGTTTGCAATCCACACCGTCCACTGAAAAAGTTGCATGGGCGTATTCCATGTAACGCTGGCTCTTGCCGTCGTTGGTGGAGAGCGCCACCATCTTTTTATTCTCCACAGGGGTGAGGTTGGCCACAACGCGGTAGCGCGCGTCGGGAGCAAAATACCGTAGCCCGTTGAACGTGCCTTCTGCTTTGGCGAATGGCGACTCCGGCGATGTGCGCATGAACCTGTCTTTCTCTTCCCGTGCTTTCAGGATCTTGTTTGCATAGGCGGGGTCTGTATCGTTTCCCTGAAAACCATAGAACACAATGATGATGACCAGTACCACCGTGAGCAGCAACAGGATATTTTTTTTCTTCATGTTAACGTTTGATCAGTTTCGATTGCTGGGCGAGGATAGCCTGCTCGTCCTGCCAGTGGAGAATGGAATCGCGCTGGTTGAAATATAAGCTGAAAAAATAAGGAACGCTGTTGTCAGGCAGGCTGCCGGGGCCGTTGCTCAGCACACAGATGCCGATCTTGTCTTTACGGTTGATGGCCAGCTCGCTCCTGTAGCCGTTCACATATCCGCCGTGATAGAGCAGGGTGTCGTTCCGGAAATTGAGCACCCGCCAGCCAAGGGCGTAGTATGAGTCAGCGCGTTCTATCCATCGCCTGAAGTTCCGGTTCTTCGAGCGGGCTTTCACAGAAGGTGTAAAGATCGAATCGAGGGTTGCATCCTGGATAAAATCCTTGCGCGTGCCCAGCAGCACTTTCAGGTATTGGGCCATGTCTGAAATGCTGGCGTTGATGCCGCCCGCGGGAGCAACATTATAATAAGTGTCGTTGATAGAGGTGACACGCCATCCTTTGCGCCACTGTAAATGAGGTCTCGCCACATTTTTGTTCAGCAGGATGTCGGAATAGCTCATGGAAGCGTCGGTCATTTTCAGGGGGATAAAAACCCTTTCCGCCATCTGCTGCTCGTAGGTTTTTCCGGTGGCAGAGCGGATCACTTCTCCGATGAGGCTGTAGGCTACATTCTGGTAGCTGTAGATCTCGCCGGGCTTTTTTCCCGTAAGGTTCACGTCTTTCAGCAGCGCCAGCATACTTTTCAGGTCCATGCCTTCTTCCACCATGTTGGTGTAGGTGTGATAGGGCAGCCCCGTGGTGTGCGACAGCACGTGTTTGATGGTGAGATTGTCTGTGAAAACCTGCGACTTGAGCGAAAAATCAGGCAGGTGTTTTACGATGCGGTCGTTCCAGTGGAGGATTCCGTCTTCGATCAGCAGGCCGGTCAGCAGGGGTGCGAAACATTTTGAAACAGACGCCAGCCTGAAAACGGTGTGAACGTCAATGGAGTCTGTTGTGCCCACCTGCTTCACGCCAAAACCTTTCAGGTAGATGATGGAAGTATCCTGTACAATGGCGATGGCCACGCCGGGGGTGCCGGTTTGGGCCTGCAGCTTGAGGATATCACCTTCGTACTCGTTCAGGAGTCCAAGAACATAAGGGTTGGGCTCGAGCTGTGCCGGAAGAGTTACGTGGGGCACGGGTGTTTTTCCCTGTGGCTGTTCCGAAAGGTTGATCAGGAGGGCGCAAAAAGAGACCAGTGCAAGCACCCATAAAACGATCTTGATTTTCCTGTTGCCTTTTCTCTTTCTCATGCTACACTTCCCTCCCCTTATTACAACATTCCGTCGTCTGCAAAACTAAAATAATTCTGCCCTGACACTATCAAATGATCGAGAACCTGAATCTCCAGCAGTTTACCTGCTTCTTTAAGCTTTCTGGTGAGCTGGATGTCGGCCGGGCTGGCGATCAGGTTGCCCGACGGATGGTTATGCGCCAGTATCACGCCGCTAGCCAGTGTTTCAAGCGCGGCCTTGAAGATTATTTTAGGATCGGCCACGGTACCGGCTACGCCGCCCTGACTGATCTGTTGTTTCCGGATCACCCGATTGGCGCGGTTCACCAGGATGATCCAGAACTCTTCATGCTGGATATCCTGCAGGTGGGGTCTCAGCAGCTCAAAAGCGTCTTTGGAGCCCGAGATCCTGGGTTTGTCTTCGGCTTCGAGGTCTTTCCGCCTTCTGCCCAGCTCCAGCGCCGCAACCACTGCAATGGCCTTGGCCTCGCCGATGCCCTTTATTTTCATCAGGTCGTTCACGGAAAGCCTGGCAAGCTCGTGCAGATTGTTGCCTGTAGACCTCAGTATTTTTTTGGCGAGGTCTACGGCGCTCATGGTCTTGTTGCCTGAGCCCAGCAGGATGGCAAGGAGCTCGGCATCCGATAACGAAGTGGTGCCTTTCAGCATAAGCTTCTCGCGCGGCCGGTCTTGCGGCGACCAGTGCTTGATATTGGGAACCTTTGAATCACTCACTTCCATAAACCAAATATAGCCGCCGGCTTGTGAAAATGGTTTACCCCTAAACAAAAATAAAACCCTTCCCGGTGCCCGGAAAGGGTTTCAGATATCTGAAAGATATAATGGAATTACTTCAGTGCGTTCACCTGCTTGGCCAGCTTCGATTTCTGGTTGGCAGCCTTTTTCCAGTGAATGATGTTCTTTTTGGCCAGTTTATCGATCATGGAAGAAACCTCTTTCAACAGGGCTTCAGCTTCTGATTTCACTGTGGTGGCCTTAAGCTTTTTTACAACCGTGCGGGTGGTTTTGTGCTGGTAACGGTTTCTTACCCGTTTAGCTTCATTTGCCCGGATTCTTTTCTCTGCTGACTTATGATTTGCCATGGTGCTACTTCAAAATAAGGACTGCAAAGGTAGAAGTTAAAACCGAATTTGCAATGCCTGACGTCAATCAATTCTGGCTTTGTGCTCAAAAAATGGCGAAATACCTGCCTCAGGGCCATTTTTACGCAGTTTTCCGACCCTAAAATACCACTTTTAAGCTGATGTCTGCCAGCGGCCGCTCGCCAGCCCACTCCTGGTTCCTCAACTGCCGGTATGGATTATTTAAGTGATTGTGAAGCCTGCTCCAACAGGGTTACGCTGGTAAAACGTTATGTCCAAATTGGTCAGAGGGCGCCGTGGGGCACCATGTGCTGAAAAACGGAAGCATGAAATTTCACGGCAATGGCAAGAGTGCACGGCCACGCACAACAGAGTCAACGGTTGCGTTACTGGCCGGCCGGGCATCAGGCATGACCAAAAAAAACAAAACCCCGGACATCCTCCGGGGTTTGTTATAAGGATTAAAGAAAAGACCCTCTCTTTGAAAACTTTAATCTTGGAATAAAGATACCCGGTCAGCCCTCACTATAAATCGCCTGAATGTTTATTCATCTTACACCAGTAATCAGGCTTTGTTTTATACAGCCATCCTGCATTCGCCGCACGTAACCAGTAAACGATCCGTTGTCGACCGATCGTGTCACGTGGTTGACGCCGAGAGATTATAGGGGCATTGTTGCATTTTCAGGGCAAACCTTACCTCTGATTTTACCCGCGCTCAGACCTGCATGTATTCCATTAAAAAATCGACTGCGATATTGGGCGCCTGTCTGCTGGCTTTTTGCGCATGTACCCGTTGCGGCACTGCGAACCATCCCAATATTTTTTGAATCTGTAACACTACGATTTCCCAAAGGAATGGAAGCAAAAGAATTTGCCGATATCATGAACACCATCACTTTTAACGTAAGTGAGAACGACCTCCAGGTTTATGGAAGGGACTATATCCGTGACCTGGAGAGCAGCTACAGGATCAGGAAGCGAAATCAGGGCCCTCCCAAAGAACCCACCGATCCATTGTTGTCGCTCATCAGCGGTTACGATACCTCGCGCCTGGAGATCGGTGCGATCACCTTCAACAAAGTGATCAGGCAGGATGGTCATTACTATTACTTCGGCAGGTGTGAGGCCGATGACCTGGTCATTGAAAAAAGTACCGGGCACGTGCTGCTGAAGATGTACGCGAAAGACCACATCCTCAACTCCTGCGCCAGCAACAGCAGCAAATTCCTGGATGCACTTTTTATCGCTGCAAGCTACCTGGCCCAGTTCCCCATAGGGGCCGATGTATCAAAAGAAGAAGATGTTTGCGTGGTGTCTGCGCAATGTGCTGTGGTAGCCGGAGGTGAAACGCACATCAATTTTTACAAGATGCTGTTGGGCTGTTATGAGTGAGGCATTCCCAATGCCTATTTCCCCGGTGTAATATCCATTTCATTTTTTGTTGTTTTATACTTCCACGCCGATGGGTGTGAAAGGGATTCACTTTTTTCTGCGCACACTTGAGTTCTCTTCTGCAAGAGAAATTGCTGCAGAATTTATTACCGGTAGACGAGTATCCTTTACGAATTGTGGCTCAATTTTTCATTACTTTTAGACGTAAGGTTTTTCCGGGAAAGAAAGGAGCGGCATGTTGAAAAGTAACAAGACTACGTATTACCGGGTCAATGAAAGAAAACACTCCCTTCAATGAAGCCAAAATGCTTTCGCTGCTGGTGCAGGGCAGCGAACATACTTTCACCCGCATCTTTGATCGTTACCACCCGAGGGTATTTGCTGCAGCGCTTGACCTTCTCAAATCACGCGAGCTCGCCAAAGATGTTGTACAAGACGTGTTCCTGAAAGTATGGACGCGCAGAGAGGCCTTCGAGAATGTGCGGAACCTCGAAGCCTTCATTTTCACCATGGCGAAAAATATTACCCTGAACATTCTCCGGAAAAAAGCTACCGAAGTGGCCGCGGCATATCAGTATGCGATCAGGCGGGATAAGGCTTGCAGCACGGCCGAACATCCGCTGGCTGATCAGCAATACGCCACGCTGCTGAAAGAGACCCTGGAAAAACTACCACCACAACAGCGACGCGTATATGAGCTTTCACGCATGGAAGGACTCACGCACGAAGACATCGCCCTCAGACTCAACATTTCTGACCGCACCGTCAACAATCATATGAACACCGCCCTGAGGTTTATCCGCGAGAGGCTTGAGCCGCACATGGGTCTCATGTTACTTCCCCTTGTCATCAGCATTTAAATAAAGCAACACCCGGTCGCTCCAGCATTGTGCAATTGCACAGTAAGTTGCGCAGTTATGTGCACACCGTTACTGTCGCCTGATACTTTTCAAACAAAACCCATGTTTGCACATCAGGTTTGTTGCGCGTTTTTACGTCATCTGCTACAGATGAGTTGATCTCATCTTTCAAGTCGAACCTTAATTAAAACATATGATAAGAAAACTATTGAACCTTATGAATCCGCTACGGACTTCGTTGGGGCTGGGGGTGATCCTGCTGCTCTTTTCGAATGCAACGTGGGCGCAGCAAGTTTCCGGTAAAGTGAGCGCCGATGATGGCGAAGCGTTGCCCGGTGTTAATGTGATCGTTGACGGCACATCCATCGGTACAACCACGGATGCCAGTGGTCAGTATACATTGAGTGTTGGCAGCCCTAATGCAGTGCTCGTATTTTCCTTTATAGGCTATACCACCCAGCGTGTGGCGGTAGACAATAAAACTGTTGTTAACGTAACACTGCTTCCGGATATTCAAACACTCAATGAAGTTGTTGTGGTAGGATATGGAACGCAGAAGAAAGTGAATCTTACGGCAGCGGTGTCAACAGTCTCTTCTGAAGAGATCGTTTCCAGGCAGGCTCCCAATACGGTCTCTTTGTTGCAGGGCCGTACGCCCGGCCTCCAGATCGTTCAGAATTCGGGCCTGCCGGGAGCTGAAGATAACCAGATCCGGATCCGCGGACAGGGCACGTTCAGCTCTGCGGGCAGCAACCCACTGGTACTGATCGACGGTGTTGAAGGCAAGCTCGAGTTGCTGAATCCCAATGTGATCGAAGATATTTCCGTGTTGAAAGATGCGGCTTCGGCGGCCATCTACGGTTCGCGCGCTGCAAACGGTGTGATCCTCGTGACCACTAAAAAAGGAAAGGAAGGCCGCCTCAACATCGAATACAACTACAATTACTCCCTGCAGGACCCATCGATCAAGATCGATCGTGTGACCAACTCGGTGGAGTACATGGAGCTGATGAACAAGGCGATCGACTACTCCGGAAGACAGACACAATGGCGATACACCGATGCGCAGATCGAGGCATACCGTCAGGGATCCGTCACCAACCCCGCGCAATATCCCAGCGCCGACTGGACTTCATATCTCATCCGCAAAGCTCCGATCCACAAACATTATCTCGGGATCAACGGTGGTAAAGGTGGCACCACTTTCAATGTCGGCCTGGGGGTGCTTGACGAGACCGGGCTATTGTTAGCTACTGATTATTCCCGTTATGATGCGCAGGTCAATTTCAAAACAAACCTGGGCGGGCGTGTGACCTTTGGGAGTAATATTTCCATGGCAAAAGGAAAACGTCATGATTCAGCGCTGACGACCGGCAACACAGGACCTCAGCTGATCGACTCCAACAGCTCTGAAGATCAAATGTTGTCAGCCTATGCGGCACCTCCGACGAGCACACCTTTGCTGGCCGATGGCAGTGGGAGGTTCACAGCTTATGCTTTTCAGAACAAAGGCGGTAACAAGAACCCGATCGCTATTGCCACAGACGGTGGTGGAAAAGAATTCGTCAATAACTATATACTGTTCACACCTTATATAGATGTTAAGATCCTGGAAGGATTGACGGCCCAGGTCAAGGGCTCCGTCCGTTTCCAGGAAGAGATGGCCAAGGCGCTGGTGGTGTCGTCTGTAGGCTATGAGTTCTTCCCTGATGCCAATGGCGTTTACAATCAGGGCGCGATATGGAATGGCGGCGCCAACTCGCTTGCACAGCGCAACACGCGTGAGAATCAGTATACGCTGTTTGGAACACTCAATTACACAAAAACCATTGGCAGCGATCATCATATCACAGGCCTGGCGGGCTTTCAGCAGGAAAGTTTCCGCTACGACCGTCTCGATGCTTACCGCACCAAACTTCCATCCAAACAGCTTTGGGAGCTCGCAGCAGGGCCTGCGGCAAGTCAGACCACCGGCAGCGATGCTTATGAGTGGGCGCTTCGGTCGTTTTTTGGACGGGCGAATTATGATTACAAGGATCGCTACCTGTTCGAGGCAAGCTTCCGTTATGATGCTTCATCACGTTTTCCGGAGAGCAATCGCTGGGCATTTTTCCCATCGCTTTCGGGAGGCTGGCGTCTCTCGGAAGAATCTTTCATGACCGGTATCAGCTGGATCGACGAGCTGAAGCTGCGCGGATCGTGGGGGCAGCTGGGTAATCAGAATATCGGTAACTATCCTTATCAGGATATACTGCATATCTCGACGGCACCTGATGATGAGGTATTGGATTATAATTTCGGCGGCGTGCTGACGCAAGGGATCTCCAAGCGTTCGTTGAACAATACCAACATCCGGTGGGAGACCACCACCGTAACGGACCTCGGATTGGATTTTGCGCTCTTCAACGCAAAATTGTTCGGTTCAGTAGACTGGTATAAAAAGACCACGAAAGATATCCTGCGAAGCCTGCAGGTGCCCGATCATATCGGACTGGAAGCTCCTACGATCAACGACGGTATCCTCGAGAATACCGGCTGGGAGTTCATTCTCGGGTACAGAAACAAGATCGGAGATTTCAGCTACAGCGTTAATGGAAACCTGGAAACATACCGGAACAAACTGATCAGGTTCGGCGCACGGGAGATCAGCGGTGTCAACATCCGTCAGGAAGGACTTCCTTACAATACTTATTATGTGCTGCTCCAGGACGGTATTTACCAAAACCAAAATGAGGTCACTAACGGACCCACCCCTGCCTATACAAGCATACTGCCTCAGCCAGGTGACCTGAGATTCAAAGATATCAGCGGCCCCGATGGTGTTCCGGATGGCGTGGTAGACCTGACCTATGACCGGGCACCGGTGGAAGGCGTATTTCCAAAGTTCAATTACGGCATGAACCTTTCCGCTTCGTATAAAGGTTTCGACCTGAGCGTTTTTGTGCAAGGTGTTTATGGAAGGAAAACGTATGTTACAGGCTGGGGAGTTTCTCCGTTCAACCAGGCATCGGCGCCGCCTTCCTGGTGGAAAACAGATGCCTGGGATGGCGAAGGAACGTCCAACTCCGTTCCGCACATCTATGTAGACAGCGGATACACCCCTAATTCACAGAACTCCACGTTCTGGCTGGGCAACTCTTCTTACCTGCGCTTGAAGAATGTACAACTGGGCTACACACTCCCGGTTGCATGGAGCCAGAAGGTGAAACTGCAGAGCCTCAGGGTATACACCGCCGCCGACAACCTGGTGACCTTTACCAAGTTCTTCCAGGGACTGGATCCTGAACGTACGGCAACGAATTCGGCACGTGCCGCCATCTATCCTCAGTCAACCATTTATTCATTTGGCGTCAGAGCAACCTTATAATATTTACACCGATGAAAACGAATATAAGATCAGTAAGCTTTTTTATTGCAGCCATCATGTTGCTATCGGCTTGCAGTGATTTTCTGGAAAAGGAGCCGTTGACGAGATTGAGCTCTGAAACGTTCTGGAAAACGGAACAGGATGTACAGGCGGCGCTAGCTGCTACCTATTCGGCATACCGGACCAGCATTTTTGGTTCGGCCAGGGGCGCCAACGGTGTTTCGTTCGATCTGGAAAGCCTGTCGGATAATGCCATCATCACTTCAAGCTTTGCAGGCTACCAGGGAATCATGCAGGGCGGTATCGGTCCCAGCACGGGAGGAGCGATCAACCAGTTCTGGAGCGATTGTTATAATGGTATAGCTAAATGCAATTATTTCCTTGATAATGTCGACAAGGCAAAGGGCTTTCTTACAGATGCCAATTACAATAAGTACAAAGCCGAAGCGCTGTTCAACCGTTGTTACTTTTACAACGAACTGGTGCAATTATATGGAGCAGTTCCTTTGATACTGGTATCTCAGGATCTGAACAGCGGATACCAGAATGTGCCGCGTACACCGAAGGCTGAAGTGGTGACACAGCTACTCCAGGATATCGATGTAGCCATCGCCGGTTTACCCAATTCAGCTTACACCGATGGCCATGCCGTTAAGGGAAGCGCCATCATGCTGAAAGTACGCATCCTGATGAACAACCAGCGTTACAATGAGGCCGCAAGCGCCGCATGGAGTCTCATCGGAGATGCGGCTAACCCGTTCAGGCTTTACAACAATTATCCCGGTATTTTTTTCAAAGAACAGAAGAACAATCCCGAGATCATGTTCTCGGTTCAATACCAGGCCCCGGATGATTATCATCAGCTGGATCAGTATGTCAGCAGCCGTATGTCCGTGTTCCCCACGCCGCAGCTACGCGACTCTTATGAGACCAATCCGGTGACAGGGCTGAAGGATCCACGTTTGAAGATGACTATTTTTCAGGCAGGTGATCCATGGGTTAACAATACCAAAACGGGTACTTTCTCCAATGACGGCCGCGTATCGGAAGGTGCTATACCATTCACCAACATGGCATTTAAAAAATGGATCGATCCTGCGCTCCGTACCGCCAACTCATCCAATCTGAGCGATCAGCATATCGTGAAGATGCGTTATGCAGATCTGCTGTTACTATATGCGGAAGCGATGTTTGAAAGCGGTCAGGGAAGCGATGCACGTGCGCTCAAAGCGTTGAACGATGTGCGTGCCCGGCCCGGCGTGGATATGCCTCCCGTACCTGCGTTGACCCAGGACATTATCCGAAACGAACGCCGTGTTGAGCTGGCCTACGAAGGACTGCGTTACAATGATTTGATCCGCTGGAATATTGCTCACATCAATATCCCCCAGATCCAGTATCACCAGAACGGAAGCAAGCGTAAATTCGATGGCTACCTCTGGCCCATCCCGCAGGGTCAGATGGACATCATGCAGGGCGTGTGGCAAAACAACGCACCCTGGTAATTGTTCTGTAACCGTGAAGCATTAAGAAAAGAGCCGGGAGCAATTCCGGCTTTTTTTTTAAACAATTTTTCATTTCCAAAAAAAGGCAGCAGATATAGTCATTTGGACCTTTCGCTGGGTCTTTACTATATTAGGCCAGTAGACTATTCTATTCCGTATCGATATATGGATAAGTTCAAAGACCTCCTTCAGCGCTTCAGCAAAAACACGGCATCGCAGCCGGAAGCTGAAGAATTCCTGCGCATGAGCCAAAACGACGAGGCGGCTGCCGAAATTGAAAAGCACATGGACGACCTGTTGGCGCGCGACGATGAGCAAAAGGGGCTGAATGAGCAGGAATGGACTGAATCGATCCAGCAGATCTTAAAGAAAAGAGTATAGCATGTAGAATTTAGAATATAGAATGAGGTATTTGTATTATTCTAAATTCTAACTCCTAAATTCTAAATTCTGTTTTAAAATTCTATCTCAAATGACTGGGCGGATATCCATATCGTTTTTTAAACAGATCATTGAAATGCGACAGCTTCTTGTACCCGATGCTGGCGGCGATCTCGCTGACCGGTAGTTTTGAGTCGCGAAGAAAAGCCCGTGCCCTTTTCATACGTTCTTCCAGCACAAACTGCTGCATGGTGACGTTGTACATGGCTTTGAAATCCTTCCGCAGCTTGTGTTTGTCTATTTTCATTTTGCCGGCCACAGCGTCGGCAGAGAAACGATCCTGTAAATGATCGATCAGGTATTTGCGCACAAGCTCCAGCCGGTGCCGGGTGAGCTGTTTTGTATTGCGCATGGCGATGTTATTGAGGCACTCTAACAGGATCTCGAGCACGCGCACATTCATAAACGTTTGCCAGCAGATGCCGGTCCAGTCGTTGTGCAGTATCTCGTTTATTTTCTTTCGCATGTCGGTGGTGCACTCCAGGATCTTTTCACTCGCTGAAAAGAACTGTTGTTCCCTGATACTTTTAAGCATCTCGCTGAGAATGGGGAAGTGCGCTTCCAGACGTTGAAGGTACTCAACAGAGAGGTGAATGCTGAAGGTCTCCGATCTGCCGGGCGCTACAGTGCATTGGTAAGTAGCGGTGGGCACGCATACCAGGGCATATTGTTGCGGGCGAAGGCTGTAACTTTTGCCATTGATGGTGTAATGTACGCGGGCCCCCAGGTTAAAATGCAGTCCGATGAAATCACGCCGCTGGGCTATTGAAAAGGTGGTGGCGGAAGTAACAGTGCGGCTGGCGTGCGAGAGGTACGCAAAGCCCAGCTTATCCTTCTCCAGGGGGTCTGCAAGGCCTGCCAGCGTTAGCGGCACGAGGGTATTTGTGGTATTGAGGTTCATAAAACGTGGGGTTAACCGACTTAATTTCGCAAAATCGCCAGAACGCATGTTTACGTTTTCCGGATAAAATTTTATGATTTTTGAAAATTTTCATCGCCACTAGTCATCGTTTCGTGCGTCCGTGTCTTATTTAAAATGCAAAACGCAAAAAAGCGCAAAGGAACCGCAGAGACCGCAGAGAAGTATATGCAGTATTTCCTCTGGCCTGCGCAGATCTGTTTGAATCGCTTATCGGATACGGCAGGAGAACACAAAGATTTCGCTAATGCTCGTTCAAGGAGAACTCTGCGCCCTCTGCGTGTTCTCCGCGATCTCCGCGGTTAAAAAAAACTTAGCCGCTTTGCCTCTTCGTGCACTTTGCGTGAACTGCATTGTTATTAAAGTACTTCTTAGTCTCAGGAGTTTCCTCTAAATGGGTAACGTTGGCAAAATCAGGACCGGAACGCCTCTCTTCAAATCCTTGCATTGATTAAGAAGGTTTAGGTTAATATATCTCAGCTCGGCTTCCGGTTCCTGATTTTATTTTAAAATGTAATACTGAAAATATTTCCATCCTTGAAATTACTGCTACAGCGTTGGATGGGGCGTAAGCCAGGCCCCAAAAAAGATCTTCATGGTTTTGTTAAGGACGAGCAGCATGTATGCCGCGCCTGTATGAATCCCCTGTCAGGCTGGAGCCTCACCGGTTCGCTCGAAGAAGATGATATCCTCGTCTGCGCCACCTGCGGCCGCTCCGGAAGATTCAGCAACAAGTTCGGCCTGGTACCCATGACCAACGACGAGATCATAGGCCTGTTCCTGGAATTACCACTTCAGGACTGGCTGAAAATGCACGAGCTCGAATACAAGATCCGGCAGGAACGACAACGCGGAAATGCATAGTCCACAGCCCACGGTCGACGGTCCACAGCAATGCCGTGCTAAATCAGCGTTTGCTTATTTCGAGACGGTAGTAGTACCTGCCAATGGCTATCTGGATACGAAGTGCGGTCATGGCCGACACACTACACGGCCGTGGACTGTCGACTGTGAACCGTGGACTCTTCGGTAATCTTTTCTTAACGAATTAATAATCAACATTCATTACGGTGCCCTTCATTATCTGATAATTTTCGGTTTAATTCTGCAATGAGGTTTCGTATCAATACAATAACCACACGGTTGTTCTTTTCTTTCGGTATCCTTGTCTTCAATATTGTGATCATTTCAGTGCTGGCCCTGTTCTTCCTCTGGCGCACAGGTGTGATCAGCAAGATCAGCCACCGCATCGACAACCAGCGGATCCTGGCCATACAGCTTATTAAAACCGATCTCGATTTTCTGCGGTTTGAAACCGTCAATCAGCAGTATTATGAAACAGGGCAGAGTTCGCTACTGCAGCAGCGCGACAGCCTCTCAGAATTGATTCGCAATCAGAACCTGTTATTATACGGCGAAATGGTGGCGAACGACTTCCTGATCGACTATGAGTTTCACCAGATCGACAGTGCGCTTGCCATCTACAATACTACTTTCAGCGTGCTCACGTCCAGGATCAACGAGCGCGGCTTTAAAGATCACGGGCTGGAGGGCATCATGCGTGAGTATGCACACCAGCTCGAGAACATGCATACTGCCATTCCTATGACGGAGCTGCTCACCCTGCGCCGCCATGAAAAAGATTTCATGCTGCGCAAGGAAGACCGTTACATAGATCGCTTCAATGAAGTGGCCGCCAGGGCATTGCTGGCCATGAACCAGAAGGGACAACAGGCTTGCGCCGAGATCCTCGGAAATTACCAGGCTGCATTCAGGCATCTCACGGCACTCGACTACGAGATCGGCGTCACGCCCCAGGAAGGACTGCTCGGCAAGCTGAACGTTCAAACGAAGGTGATGTCAGACCGGCTGGCGCAGCTCACACTGCTGTCGAACGAGCGTAAAGACGAGGTGATCAAAAAAAGCGCGATCATCTTTTCGGTGATCTCTTTTATTCTCATCGTTTTTTCGATGATCCTTACTTATTACACTTCCACCCGGCTGGCAAGACCGATCCGGAAGCTTTCATCCACCATCGGAAAATTTATTGTGAACGAAGGGCTGAATGAAAAGGAGCTGGAGAATGCGGCCGTCGCCGATGAGATCGGTAATCTTTCACATTCCTTTATCAAGCTGAGCCGCAAATTGAAAACACAGTTCAGCGAGATCCTCCACCAGAACAAAGAACTGCAAAAGCTCAACGAAGAGCTCGACCGTTTTATCTATAGCGCTGCCCACGACCTCAAGTCGCCACTGGCGTCGTTGCACGGACTGGTTTTACTGGCCGAAAGAGAGATCAACAGTCCACAGCATGCGCATTACTTCGAGATGATGAGCGCTTCGCTGGGCAAGCTCGATGGATTTATCCGCGACATCACCGACTACGCCAAGAACAAAAGACAGCAGCTCAGGGTAGAACGTGTGGATGCGGAGCGTATGGTACGGGAGATCCTCGAAAGCGTGAGGTTCCTTCCCCAGGCGGACCGCATGCAGGTGATTGTGAACATCGAAGGAGCTGATTTCTATACCGACAAAACCCGGCTCGAGATCATCCTTAAAAACCTGATCTCAAATTCCTTTCGCTACATGGACTTCACCAAGAGCGATCCCTTTATCAGGATAGAGGGTGTGGTGAGCGAAACCTGTATGAATATTTCGGTGGCCGATAACGGCATCGGTATTGCCAGGCAACACATTCGCAAAGTGTTCGATATGTTCTACAGGGCCGTTGAACATTCAAAAGGAACGGGCATCGGATTGTTCCTCGTAAAAGAGTCGGTGAAGATGCTGCGGGGCCGGATCTCTGTAAAGTCGAGCCTCGGTGAGTGGACCGTTTTTTACCTGAACCTGCCTAATCTCAGGCAAGGCAATGTGAACACACCTGAAAGCGAAGCCGTGATACTGGACGAGATGATCTAGTAACGGAGTCAGTAATCGGTAATCAGTAACCAGTAATCAGGATCAGTAACGTGGAGGGATAATACAACGCTCGAACCGATTACTGAATACCGATTACCCGATTACCGTTTACCATTTTGTTTAATAATGCCCCCGTAACATCCGGATAACAGCAACGCACTAGTATTGACGGATCACCAACGAATCATTCAGGATGCGTATTCGAAGTCTTACAAGATCGATAAGGTTTATCGCACTTTGCACACTCTTCACGTTGACCAGGGGCCAGGTGTGGTCGCAATCGCAGGAAAAAATATATTCGGCGATGATGCTCAATTTTGCAAGAGGTATACAATGGCCCGAAACAAAAAACAACGGAAATTTTGTCATCGGTGTGCTGGAGTATCCTCCGTTGGCGGCGGAGCTGGGTACAGCAACGGCCTCCGCTAAAATAGGAAATCAGAAGATCGAGGTAAAAGAAATTCAGCGACCCGAGGAGGTTGGAGGATGCCATATCCTTTTTATCCCTGCTTACAAAGCCAGGGCCCTGGCTGCGGTGCTGGAAAAAATAGGTGTTCAGCCGACACTCATTATTACCAATAAGATGGACTATGCCAGAAAAGGAAGCGGCGTGAATTTTCTGCTGGTGGAAGGTAAACTGAAATATGAGATCAACTGCGGATCGATCGAGCGCAGAGGTATGAAGATCTCTGCCAACGTGAAAAGAATGGGGATCATCGTGGAATAAAATTAACCTAGCGAAATCGGAGAGGAAGGCGCAGGCACAAAAAAAGGTGCCATTTGTTCAATGGCACCCGTAATGTTTCAGCCTTCTGTTTGGTCAGCACGAAACAAACTCTTCAGACGAGCAGATTATTTTTTCTGGTCATCTTTTTGCTCTTTGTCCAGCTTATTGCCGTCCTTGTCGAACTTCACAGTTTTGGTTTCTGCACCGTTTCTCAGGTCAAGGATGTAAATTTCTTCTCCTGCTTTTGTGGCGTTCTCACCTTGTACACCGGAGTCGCTCATGGTCGACTTGTAGGCTGCAGCTACTGTCCAGCCTTGGTAGTCCTGACTTTCGATGGCCCTTTTAACAGGGTCCGGAAGGTCGCTCACCTGTACCTGTTCACGTTGCTGGTCCTGAGATGTAGTAGTAGTGGACTGTTGAGGCTGTGGTTGTACCGAAGTTGTATCCTGTGCGTTAACAAAAGCAACACCACCCAACAACAGGCCTATTGATAACAATAACTTTTTCATGACTTTAAAGAGTTTAGTTTAACATATTTTCCCGCCTTTAATTCGAATGTCGTACCTATCTGGCAAGGCCGCTTCTAACTCATTGCCATTCAGGGCTCAAAAAAAACGACTATTCCATACGCCCGCTTAACGTGTTGCATTATTCTACAGCGGTGGGAAAACCTCACCCCGACCGCCTCCTCCCAGAAGAGGGCAGGTGAGGTATTTTCAAGCAACAATTCTTATCGTTATCTTGATGGTATGAAAAAAATAAGTGGCCTTTTCCTGCTCATGTGCCTGTTATTGGTGGCGAAAGCAGAAGATAAACCGATCCTGGTGTCAGTACAATGGTTGAAGGAACACCTCCGCGACCCAAATGTTGTGGTGCTTCAGACCAGTTTCCTGAAATTCGATTACGATCGCGAACACATTGAAGGAGCCCGCTACCTGTGGCCCGGATGGCTTGCGCCGGATTCGCCGGAAGGCGCCTACAATGCGCCGGACCTGAAAAAAGCTACCGAGCTGCTGCAAACATTGGGCGTGTCAGACAACTCTCACATTGTGTTGTGCCACATCCGCGGTGAGGTAAGCCCCACAGCGCGTATGTTCCTCACGTTAGAGCACCTGGGCTTCGCCGGGAAAGTATCTTTTTTGAACGGAGGCCTTGACGCCTGGAAAAAGGAAGGCAACCCTGTTACGAAAGATGTGCCCGTGGTAAAAAAAGGAAATGTTAAGATCAGCCCTGGTGTTCCGCTGCTGGTAGACAAGAACTATGTGCTGAAAACATTGAAGTCTGACAACGGCATTGTTGTGGATGCACGCATGCAGCGCTTCTATGACGGTGAGCCTACCGGCAATCCCCGCGACGGACACATCACAGGTGCCAAAAATATCCCCTATACAGAAATGGTGGATCAGGCTAACATGTTCAAGCCACTGGACCAGCTCCAGGCTTATTTTACACCTGTATCCGGAAAGGACAAAGAATTAGTAACCTATTGCTTCATTGGCCAGACCGCCAGTGTGGTATACATGGCTGGAAGATTGCTCGGCTACAATATGAAACTGTATGACGGCTCACTGCAGGAGTGGAGCAGATTGGAGGAGCTACCGATGGAGAAAACAGAGAAAAAGGAGTAAGAATTAAGGAGTAAATAGTAAGGAGGTGGCCCTTCGATTAAACACCGCGCTACGTACTTCGTTCCCGATAGCTATCGGGATCGTACCTCGTACCTTTAAGACTGGTTAATGATTAACGCAATTTTCTTAGCTGCTCCAATACGGCACGGGCTTCGGCGATGCGTTGTTCGATTCCTTTTTTGTAACGCCAGCTCTGATATTGTGGATCGTCGTTTACTTTCTGAAGATCAGCTTCCAGTTCAGTGAGGTATTTTTCGGCGAGCGTGATGTATTGCATGAGGGTTGCTTTGTTGTGAAAGCCACTGTTATTGACAGAAACATAAACGGGCGTGGTGTGCGCTGCCTGGTCAGCGTTGGCGTAACTTCTGGCGGCGATCCAGGAGCCTTCGTCTGCCGTGAGCGTTGTTTCAATGAAAAGATGAGCGGATGATTGGTTGCTTCCTTCCTGGGATTTCGATGTGGCGATCACCTGTCCGTGCCTGACGAGCTCCAGCTTCTGCAGCGGAACCTGTGCCGGGTGACCGTAAGCATGCACCGTGACTTTCAAACGGGTACCCTTTTTCACCTGAAGCGTGTCACCGGGGATGGCATCATTTACTTTCAGGTCGAGCATTGGACCACTCGATACAAAAGTGTGACCTTTGCGAAGCGAATTTTTCCAGGCCGTGTACGACAGTGCCCCCGTGATCTGCGTATAGAACCTGGCGTTGCCGATGCGGGCATTTCTTTCCGGCCGCCCATGGTCGTGATCTTTTCCACACCAGGGAAAATCAGATCCTGCTACAGCAGTAACAGCATACCCCAGGTCGAGCAGGTGATAATAATGCCTCAGCTGAAGCGGATCTTGCGACACGCAGAACTGGAGCAGCTCCAGGAAATCTACTTTGCGTCGAAGCCCGTCGAGCATCAGGCCACGGTAGCCATGGAACGACTCTGCCTGGTGCGCGTACCCTGCCATACCGCCGAGCTGATGGAGTTTATCGAATACCTTATCATAGTAGTAATACTCACGCTCGTAGCGCACCTTGTCTGAGGCTCCCAACCCGATGGCATGGCCAACCTCCGGTGTGCGTGGATCTTCCTGTCCTGAGGTGAGCAGGTGATTGCCTTGCTGATAGACCCCATTTTCACCCCACCCGTATTGCTCATAATAGGTTGCCCAAAAATCTCCCATGCGCAGCAGCACACCCACATGAACATCCTCTGCCTTGATCCAGGTCATCAATAAAGGATCTTCATGTGGCGAACGCCTGATGTGAATGTGATCATCTGCCGAATACCATCCACGCGCAGGCATGTCGATCCACCGTTGCAGGCGAAAAGTTTGGGTGTATTCTTTTCCGGATCTGATGGTGATGATGTGCTGCTGGTCGAGGTATTCAATGCCTCTGGAAAGAGATACGTGATATTGTCCTTCGGGTAGTGAGAGCTGAAAAGTTCCATCAACGTAAAAAGCGCTGTCGGGCTGGAATCCGTATCCGTCGGCATGGTCCCACACACCATACATAACCGCAACTGCCTGCTGTGGAAGAATCTTCACAACATGGTTATCACGCGTAATCCGAACCCTTGCTGCAACAGGATCTCCGGTGAGACTGTCCACGATGGTGATGCTCATCGATCCATGGGACGTTCCATCCTGTGCTGCGCAAGTCACGCTGCCCAGCACCAGGAGCAATGCGATCCATAAAACATTAAAAGAAGAGGCGTTAATAGCAGTAGTCTTTTGATTTTAAATTCTATGGAATTTAACACATTAAATCAAAAAACACGAAACGCGAATGTGCAGTTTTCAGCTACCGTCGACAAAATATACACCAGTCACGATCAGATGCTCACGGATAAAATAGTAGTGTCTTGTAAGTGTTTAGATGACATTTTTT
Source organism: Chryseosolibacter histidinae (assembly GCF_018598225.1). GTDB lineage: Bacteria > Bacteroidota > Bacteroidia > Cytophagales > Cyclobacteriaceae > Chryseosolibacter > Chryseosolibacter histidini. The sequence goes on from NZ_JAHESF010000015.1 coordinate 117,226, forward strand.
ATTAAATTCGATTGCACGAAGCCTATTCCCAGACTTGAGATGTTTGCAAAATTCAATTCGGAACAACATGCTGTGTCACTTAAAAGTGAACTCCGTTCTGCGGAACTGGAAGACAGCACGTTGTGGAAACGCTTCAAAAGCGGAAATGATCTCGCCTTCTCTATAATATATAAGAAGTATGTTCAGCGACTCTATAATTATGGTATGCATACCTGCTACGACCGCGATCTTGTGCTGGACTGTTTGCAAGAGTTGTTTGGCAGGTTGTGGGACAAACGCGCACAGGTTGCCGATGTGGAAGCGGTGAATTTTTATCTTTTCAAGTCTTTCCGGAGATTATTGCTTAGTAAGCTTGCACAAAGCCGCAAAGAATCATTGCGTTTCCTGAATGCCGAAGCGCCGGGTTTTGAAATGCTCACCTCATTTGAAGATTCTATCATCCTAGAAGAAGCGAGCACGCAGCAGATCGCTCACCTGAAAAAAGCCATCACCACACTCACCAAACGCCAGCGGGAAGTCATTTTTTTAAAGTTTTTCAATGAGCTGAGCTATCAGGACGTAGCTGCTGTGATGGAAATGAATGTGGAATCCGTCTACAACCTCATGACCAAGGCGATCGATGCCCTGCGCAAAATACTGAAACGCGCCTACCTGTATTTTCCTGTATTGTTCCCTGCTTTCCTCTGAATGAGGGTATTTTTTACACTTCTTAAAAATTTTTCCGGAATAATGATGAGGTGAGGAGCTGATGCCTCTCTTATAAGGCAGGATTCACCAAAAATCGTTTGTCGTGAAGGACTATTCCAAGTTTTCGGTTAACGACTTTGTCCTGGATGATTTTTTCAGAGCCTGGGTCAAGGCGCCTGACGAACATTCCAGCACTTTCTGGATGCAGTGGCTGAAGGACCATCCCGAAAGGGCAAAGGACGTCGAAGAAGCGACAAACATTGTGAAGCATGTCGGGTTTCAGCAGTACGCCATGTCTGGCGATGATATTGCAAACCTCTGGAACCGGATCAAAACTTACGAGAGCAAGCCCCAGGGTACCACAGCACCCGCGCGTGTATGGAGCACGTGGTACAAAGTTGCTGCATCGTTCCTGCTGCTGGCGTCTTCGTTCCTGGTCTACCGGCTTTGGAATGACACACACTATCTCGACTATCACACGGCCTATGGCGAGACCAAAACCATCGTGCTTCCAGACAGCTCTACGGTGATCCTGAATTCGAATTCAACCCTTCGTTTCCCAAGCCATTGGGAAGAACAGCCGGTGCGCGAGCTGTGGCTGCAGGGTGAAGCTTACTTCTCTGTGATCCACAAGCGTGATCATCAACCTTTCAAGGTCTACACGGGTGAAGGTGTGGCGGTGGAAGTGCTGGGCACCACGTTCAACGTTTACCATCGCACCGAAGAAACTAAAATCGTATTGAATACCGGCAAGATCAGGCTGCACCTGCCGGCGGAATCTGCGGCCCAAGATATTATCATGAAACCCGGTGACCTGGTGGAGTACAAACAAAAAAGTTACAGCCGCAGAATGGTGAACCCGGCCACCTACACGGCCTGGACGGAAAAAAAACTGGTGCTCGACCATACGAGCCTGCGTGACATGGTAGACATGCTCCGCGATAACTACGGCGTTGAGGTAGCCGTGGAGGCAGATTCTCTTTTGAACCAGACGGTGTCAGGATCTATGCCAATCACCGATGTTGAAAGCCTGGTGAGCCAGATCGCGCAGACTTTTCAGCTAAAAATTACCAAACAGAAAAACAGGTATTTGATGTACGAATAGAAGGATTAATAAAACTAACCCCTACGCCTATGCGAAGTATCTTTACGTTAGTTGGCCTATCGCTGGTATTTTACCAGGGAATGTCGCAGTCATCGGAGGTTTATGCCACGGCGCATAGACTGCAACCACCAAAAACGCTGCTGCTGCTGAAATCGGGTACACTCAAGGAGAGATTGAAAGAGGTGGAGAAATTCTTCGGGGTCTCTATCGCTTATAAGGATGAGTGGGTTGAAGGTAAGCTCGTGGAGATCGTCATGTCGGGTTTCACGTCTGCCGAGCAGGCGCTCGATGATCTGCTGGAAGATACCGGATTGTATTACAGAAAAGCGGGTGACCATTTTTATGTGATCGCTCCCGTAAAACCGGAGTCGGGTCAACGCCGTTCACAAAGCGCATCCACCGGGCTTGCGCCACTGATTGCCAGCTCCAGTCTTGCAGGTGAGCTCAGGCTTTCCACTTATTTCCCGTCGCCGCTCACACTGACTGAGACCCGCACGGCCATTAATATCACAGGCCGGGTTACAGACGAAGACAACCAGGCTTTTCCGGGCGTGAACATCATTGTCAAAGGTACTGCTGTTGGATCGTCAACAGATGCTGATGGCAGGTACGCGATCTCCGTACCGGATGAGAATTCAACGCTCGTATTCTCATTTGTTGGATATGCCACACGCGAAGAAGTGGTGGGCTCGCGCACCGTGATCGATGTTACCATGGCACCCGATGTAAGAGCGTTGGATGAGATCGTGGTAACAGCGCTGGGCATTGAAAGATCAACAAAGAGCCTGGGATACGCCACGGCCAAGGTAAGCGCAGATGAGCTTACCGTTAATCGCACCCCTAACCTGATGAATGCGCTACAGGGCAAGATCGCCGGGGTTAGCATCTCCGGATTGGGCACCGGCCCCGCGGGTACTTCAAAGATCCGCATTCGTGGCCAGTCTTCCATCTCCGGGCAAAACAATCCCCTGATCGTTGTCAACGGGGTGCCTATCGATAATACAAACTTCGGTACCAACCCTAACAACTCTGCTTCCGATGGTTCCATCGGAGTGCGGGGTGGCGGAGGTGGTAACGGCAATACTTCCGATGGTGGCGACGGCCTGTCAAGCATCAACCCTGACGACGTTGAAAGCATGACCATCCTCAAAGGCGCTGCCGCGGCAGCATTGTACGGTTCGCGCGCCAAAGACGGCGTGATCATGATCACCACCAGGACCAAAGGTGAGGGAAGGGGTATCGGTGTTACCTACAACTTAAACTATACCAACGAAACACCCCTCGATTTCACTGACTACCAGTACGAGTATGGTCAGGGTGAAAACGGTGTCAGACCTACCACACCGAACCCAACATCGGGGCAGTGGTCGTTCGGAGAAAGGTTTCAGCCGGGCATGACGCAGATACTCTTCGATGGCGTTGAGGTGCCCTACGTGCCACAGCGCGATATCATTAAAAAGTTTTTCAGGAACGGTCAGAATATGACCAATACACTTTCGCTGTCGTCAGGCAATGAAAAAGGTGGGTTTAATCTTTCGGTGTCGAATATGGAAAGCAAAGGTATCACGCCGAACAACTCGTTCAACCGGAAGGTCTTCAACCTGGGACTCGCCTACGATCTTTCCGATAAGCTGAACCTGAAAGCGAGCGCGAATTACTCGAATGAGTTCAACAAGAACCCGCCCAACGTCGGCCAGCAGGATAATACCATACCCGTATCGTTATACAATATGGCCAATTCCATGCCATTGGATCTGCTGAATGAAAAGAAGTACAATGCGCAAGGAAATGAATATATCTATTCCCGGTTCATGAACCGCACCAATCCTTACTGGACCTTGGCGGAGCAGTTTCAGAACATCCGCAGGGACAGGATCTTCGGCAACATTGCGTTGAAATACAAAGTGCTTCCGTGGTTGTCTGTGCAGGGACGTGTGGGTCAGGATTACTGGTCGCGCGATCAGGACTACAACAACTTCCCTACGGGCCAGGCTTCGCGGGCCGCGGCGCCCTCCGGTTTTGTGAACGGCATTTACACCCAGGAGTCGCGCCGGTTCAGGGAGGTTAATACCGACGTGCTGATCGAAGGGTCGCATGATTTCGGAGACATCACCTTGAACATGAATGCTGGCGCCAACCAGATGCGCCGTCGTTCTTATCTCAACAGCGTGCAGGTAACAGATTTTATAATAAGGGATCTTTACACTGTTCAGAACGGAAGGGCGAAAGATCCGCTGTATGACCTTTCGGAAAGAGGTGTAGACTCATGGTACGGCTCTGCAGAGCTTTCGTATAAAGAATTTTTGTACCTGAACGGTACCTACAGAAAGGATAAGTTCTCAACCCTGTCTCCGGAAAATCAAAGCATCGGATATGCTTCGGTATCGGGTACCTACGTCTTTTCCGAGACCTTTAATTCAAAACCGTCGTGGTTATCGTTTGGCAAGCTGCGGGCTGCTTATGCGGAGGTGGGAAGCGATACCGATGTACCGCCCTATTCCAACGTGCAGTTTTTTAGCACCAACGCGAATTTGGCACCCACGCCCTCCGGTGCGCTGCAACCTGTAGGCCAGGCGCAGTCGATCTCCAACACGCTGTACAATCCGGATCTGAAACCCATGCGTGTTGCAGAAACAGAAGTAGGCCTTGAATTGAAGCTTTTCAACAATCGATTGAATTTCGACGTGGCTGCTTACCGCAAGATCACCACCGACCAGATCGTGCAGGCGCAGATCTCCGACGCCTCGGGCTTTGTCGACCTTCGGATCAATAGCGGCAAGAGCCGGAATCACGGCATAGAGGCGCTGGTGAATGTTGTTCCCGTGGAAACGAATGACTTCGTCTGGGAATTCACAGCGAACGGCGCGTATAACATCACCAAAGTGATGAGCCTGATCACAGACAAGCCGGGCGAGCGCATCACCGTAGGAACGCACATCTTCAACGGCGAGCTGAGGCAGATCGTAGGAAAAGAGATGGGACAGCTGGCAGGCTTCGGTTTCAGAAGAGATGACCAGGGACGCCAGATCTTTGGTACCAATGGCCTTCCGCTGCGAACCCAGGACCTGATCACCTTCGGAAGCGCATTGCCTAAATGGGTTGGTGGATTTACGAATGCCTTCACCTATAAAGGGATCAATTTTTCGTTCCTCATCGATTTCAAGCTTGGTGGCAAAATGATCTCCGGCACAAACTTCAATGCTGTGCGCCACGGCCTTCATAAGATGACCCTGGAGGGCAGAGAAGGTGGTGTGGTTGGCAACGGCGTGACGGAGACCGGCGAAGTGAATACGGTTGCTGCTCCTGTTCAGGCTTACTGGGAGGTGGTGCGGACGCAGGCGCTGATCGAGCCGATCGTATATAACGCTGGCTACTGGAAACTGCGCCAGATCACCCTCGGGTACGACCTCACAAAATGGTTGCCGCAGAAGTTTCCCGTGAAGGCTGTCAGGCTCAGCTTCGTGGCCAACAATGTGCTGATGTTGAAAAAGTGGGTACCCAATATCGATCCTGAAACTTTTGGCTATAGCTCTGACAACCTGGTGGGCCTCGAGTCAACCGGCATTCCTTCCACAAGAAGTATGGGATTCAATTTGAATGTTAAATTTTAAACCGGCAGATCATGAAAAAAATATTCAGCTATACTTTTTTCGCAGTGCTGCTATCATGCATCACTGCCTGTGACAGTGATTTCGACGAACTGAATACCAGCAAGGTGAACGTCACCTCCATCGATCCGGTGTTTCAGCTCAACCACGCCATCATCAACAGCTCTTTTGGCTCAGGTTCGGGTGGTGGCAGTGCGCTGATCTACGATATGGGTATTGTGCAGCAGATCATTACACCCAACTCTGGGGTAGTGGCAGGCGCCAACTATAACCAGGACAACCGTGAGGCTACACAAACGATGTGGCAGGGATATTACCGCAACGTGATCCGGAATACACGCGATGTGATCCATGCAACCCAGAGTCTTCCAGGCAGGACTAATCTCATGCACATGGCACGCATCCTTCAGGCGTACGGGTTCGTTGTACTCACCGACACGTATGGTGACATTCCATACTCACAGGGCGGCCTCGGTTACATCGATCGTGTGCTGTTTCCCATCTACGATTCCCAGGAAGATATCTACAAAGACATCATCAAAGAGCTGACCGAGGCTACCGCAGCCCTGGATGCATCCGCACCAACAGAAAGCGCTGAGGTGCTCTATGGCGGCAACATCGCGCAATGGAAGAAATTCGGATATTCTCTGCTGCTGCGTGTGGGCATGAGGTTAAGCAAGGTGGATCCCACCCGTGCCGCGCAGATCGCGCTGAGTGCTTACCAGGGTGGCGTGATCACCTCCAATGCAGACAACGTGTTGGTGCGGCATACCGATAATTTTGTCAATAATGTGGGCAATACTCTGAATGCTACCGAGGCCAGCAATTTTTATCTCACCGCCCCGTTCGTCAATCACCTGAAGAATACCAGCGACCCGCGTCTCGGGGCCATTGCCGTAAGGTACATGGGCGCTAAATCAGGCCCTGAGCAGGTATTCAATCCCAGCCTGGCTACTTACAATGGCAACATCGATCCGGCGGTGCAGGTAGGCATGCCACTGGGTTATACCAACAGCACCATTGTGCCGGTGGCCACGAGTCTAGGGCTCGCAAGCTTTTACGAGTTCAGCCAGGTAGACCGCACGCGTATGGTAAAAAGGACCGCCCCGATGTTCCTGGTCACCGCTGCACAAACCTTGTTGCTTCTGGCCGAAGCCCGGCAACGCGGCTGGATCACTGCGGGCACTGCCGACGAGTATTTCAGCAATGGCATCAGGGCACACATGGAACAACTGGCTTCGTACGATAGCCGTTCAGCTGTGCCGACCGCGGCCATCGATACGTATGTCGCCAATAACCCCCTTTCACCGGGTACCGCGTTCGAACAGATCAATACACAATACTGGATCGCTTCTTTCTTGAACGGACCAGAAGCTTTTGCTAACTTCAGGCGAAGCGGTTTTCCGCAGCTGACACCCAATCCATTTCCCGGAAAAGGTATCACCGGAGATTTTATCAGACGCCTGACGTATCCCAATTCAGAAATTTCTGTGAACACGACGAATGTAAACGTCGCGATCGCAAGAATGGGACCTGATAATCTCGATACCCGGGTATGGTGGGATAAACCATAATCCATTACCCATGAAACTGAAGATGCACAGAACACTCCTTACTTGTCTCCTGGTGCTGACGCTCTGCACAACGGTTGCAGCGCAGCAGATCACCCTTACCCGCGAGCAGATCATCGCCCTCACACCCGAATGGAAAGGCGATCGTTTGGCCGATGGCAGGCCCAATGTTCCCGACAAATTGCTGGCCAGGCTCAGGAACATCTCACTGGAGGAAGGCTGGGGCATTCTTCGTAACGCAGGTTATAACAACCAGTTCGAAGGCGACTGGATGGTGCTGAAACCGGGCGAAGTGCTGGTAGGCCGGGCGTTAACCGTTCAATACCTGCCCAAACGCCCTGATTACGACAAGGTGATCCGCGATAAGGGAAAAGCAGAGAACAGGATCGGTAACTTCAACTCCTGGCCTATTGATATGCTCAAGCCCGGCGATGTATATGTTGCCGACAGCTATGGCAAGATCGTTGACGGCACGCTGATCGGCGACAACCTCGGCAACTCCATCTACGCGAAGTCGAAGAACGGTGTCATCTTCTACGGTTCTGTGCGCGACGCCGAAGGCCTGGAGAAGATCGAAGGATTCAACGCGTGGGTGAAAGGATACGACCCCTCGTATATCCAGGAAATGATGCTGGGTGGCATCAACGTTCCCATTCGCATTGGCCGAACTACCGTGCTGCCCGGAGATGCCGTGCTGGCAAAAAAGAATGGCGTGGTCTTCATTCCGGCCCACCTTGTGGAAGACCTTGTGCTGAATGCCGAGTTCATCGCGTTGCGCGACCAGTTCGGTCACCAGCGTTTGCGCGAAGGAAAATACACACCCGGTCAGATCGATCAGCAGTGGACCGACACGATCAAGAAAGACTTCCTGAGCTGGCTCGATCAGAACCCCGGAAAACTTCCCATGACACGCCAGGAGCTGGATGAGTACATGAAAAAAAGAACCTGGTGAAAATCATTGATGCGTTACCCTTAGAATAAGCCGTTATGAAAAATCCATCACAGAAATTCGTCGAAAAGCTCGGGTTGAAAGACCCTGAGGCAGACGTGCAGAGGGAGCCTGCAGCGAAAGAGAATGAACGTAGAAATTTTCTGAAAAAAGCTGGCCTGGGTGGCATGATGCTCGGCGGGTTTATGTTCAGCTCCATTGAAGATACATTGGCACAGTCCACATCCAAAGTGAACCGTAACTCTGCGCCGTCCGATCTCAAGATCACCGATATGCGTTATGCGGTGGTCATGAACGGCCATGCGCGGTGCCCGGTGATCCGCATCGACACCAACCAGGGGATCTATGGCCTCGGTGAAGTACGCGACGGTGCTTCGTGGCGGTATGCCATGTTCCTGAAGAGCCGCATCCTGGGCATGAACCCTTGCAGCGTGGAGCAGATCTTCAAACGTATCAAACAGTTCGGCTTCCATGCGCGGCAGGGCGGAGGCGTATGTGGGGTTGAGATGGCGCTGTGGGATATCGCCGGCAAGGCTTACAACATACCGGCCTACCAGCTGCTCGGTGGAAAATACCGTGATAAAGTGCGTCTGTATGCCGACACACCCGAGGGAAACGATGAGGCTGATTTTGCGGCCCGGGTCAACAAACGCATCAACGACGAAGGATTCACCTTCATGAAAATGGATTTTGGCATCGAGCTGCTGAAAGGTATTCCCGGAACCACCTCCAACAGCAACTTCTGGGATATTGGCCGGCAGTGGACCAACGAGCCCATGACGTATGGTGGCACCGAACACCCTTTTACACAGGTGCAGATCACTGATAAAGGCCTGGAGATCATGACCCAGCGCATCGCCATGGTGCGTGAGAAGATTGGATACGAAATTCCCCTGGCCTCCGATCACTACGGTCACTTCGATCACAACAACGCCATTCGGCTGGGAAGGGCTGTGGAGAAATACCGGCTCGCCTGGCTGGAAGACCTCATCCCCTGGAAATTCACAGACCAGTGGCGCCAGATCTCCGAAGCCATCGAGACACCCACGCTCACAGGTGAGGACATCTATCTCAAGGAAGAATTCATCAAGCTCATCGATGCCCATGCCGTGGACATCGTTCATCCTGACCTGGCAACCTCCGGCGGACTGCTGGAGACGAAAAAGATAGGCGACTACGCCGAAGAGAAAGGTGTTGCCATGGCCATGCACTTTGCCGGTACACCCGTGTCGTTTATGGCAAACGTTCATTGCGCCGCAGCCACCCAGAATTTCATCGCGCTTGAACATCACTCGGTTGATGTTGATTACTGGACAAGTCTTGTGAAAACCAAAAAGCCGATGATCGAAAAGGGCTTTGCCAATGTGCCCGATGCGCCTGGCCTCGGCGTTGAGCTGAACGAGGATGTGGTTAAAAAACACCTCGACCCGGAACACTCGGCATACTTTGCGCCGACAACCGATTGGGATAAAGAACGCTCGTGGGACAGGCTGTGGAGCTGATGCCATACTAATGGGATTTCAAAAAAATCATGCTGACCAGAAACGGATAACATGTCTAAGATCGTAGCACCTAAAGTTTTGTTTTTACTGGCGGCACTGTTTCTCGTCGGATACATCGCGGCGACCCTGGCCGATGCCCATGCGTATGCCGGGTGGTTGCTGATGTTGTTCTTCGTGCTGGTGGCGCTGGGATTCCGGGGATATGAGCTGCTGAAGGGCTACTCATTCACAGTAACCATCTTTGCCGCTGTGAGTCTGGCTATGTATTATCCGCAGTACTTTGTTTCGATAGGTGATTTTAAGCTCTCGAAGCTGATCATACCGCTCATGCAGATCATCATGTTTGGCATGGGTACAAGCTTGAGCGTAAAGGACTTTGCGCGCGTGATGCAGATGCCGAAAGGTGTGATCGTGGGCGTGCTTTGCCATTACACCATTATGCCGATGGTAGGCTTTGCCATCACCCGGATCTTCACTTTTCCTGACGAGGTCGCAGCGGGCATTATCCTCATCGGAAGTTGCCCGAACGGATTGGCCTCGAACGTGATGTCATACCTGGCGCGGGCCAACCTTGCGCTCGCCGTAACGCTCACCGCCATCTCCACGCTCATTGCGCCGATTGTAACGCCCATGCTCATGCAGCTGCTGGCCGGGCAATATGTGGCCATTGACTTCTGGGAAATGGTGAAACATATTATGGAGATCATCATCCTGCCGATCGGCGCCGGGTTAATCTTTAATTACTTCCTTCATGGAAAGTTTAAAATACTGGACGAGATCATGCCCGTACTCTCCATGGCAGGCATTGCGCTGATCATCGTGGTGATCACCGCGGCCGGACGCAATGGTCTGCTGGTAGTTGGGCCGTTACTGATCGTCGCCATGCTGACGCACAACCTGACGGGATATTTTCTTGGCTATTGGTCCGGGCGCCTCCTGCGCATGCGCGAAGTAGACTGCCGCACCATTGCGCTCGAGGTCGGCCTTCAGAACGGTGGCATGGCGTCAGGGTTAGCACTGGCCATGGGCAAGCTGGCTACCGTTGGACTTGCGCCGGCAGTGTTCGCCCCCATTATGAACATCACCGGGTCGTCGCTGGCGCTCTGGTGGCGTGCACGCACCAAACCCGATCCCGATGAAAAGCTGACCTACGATGTGAAGGAAGGATCACGCGCGCATTAGATCTTCCTGGCGTAGGGTGTATAGGCGCTGATCGGGTTATTTTTTTCTGATGAATGTTGGTCCGTTAAAGTTGACAGTTGACAAAAAATCAATTGACAACGCTGTATTGCCGATCGTAGCGCTCAGTGATACAATTGGATCGGGTATTTGTCAATTGTTCTGTTTGTCAACTGTCAACTAATTATGATACATAGGTACACACTGATCACGACCGTTCTTCTCCTCTGCGGTCACATGCTCTCCGGTCAGCAGATCTCGAAGGAAGAGCTGCTGTTCCTTACCCCCGAATGGAAGGGTGAACGTTTTGCCGATGGACGCCCGAAGGTGCCTGACGCCATACTCAACCGCATGAAGCTTGTAACGCTGGAAGAAGCGTGGGCTGTGCTGAAAGGAGATAATTACAAACACCAATATGATGACGGATGGATGATGATCAATCCTGACAGTGTGCTTGTAGGCCGCGCTGTTACCGCCATCTTTGTTCCCGGCCGCCCTGATATTCACCGGGTGATCGATGACAAGGGCCACACCAAAGACAAACGGGTAAAATCACAGAACTCGTGGACCATTGACATGCTGGTGAAACGCGACGTGTATGTCGTTGACCAGTTCGGCGCGCACGAAGACGGTCCTACCATCGGCGATAACCTTGGCAACTCCATCTACACCAAAACGGGGAACGGCATTGTATACGATGGCGCCATCCGCGATATCAACGGCCTGAAAGAGATCGGATCGTTCACTTCGTTTTTCAGAACCTATCATCCGTCACATCACCTCAATAATCCAGACGGAGAGCTGAACACCACGTTGGTGGGAATCAACAAACCCACACGCATCGGCAAAGCTACCGTGATGCCCGGCGATGTGGTGCTGGGGCGCGATGGGGGCGTGATCTTCATTCCGCCTCACCTGGCAGAAAAAGTTGTCAAGACCTCGGAGGTAGTGCGGTTGCGGGATATGTTCGGTCACCAGCGACTCCGTGAGCAGATGTACACCCCGGGCCAGATCGACTCCCGGTGGTCTGATGAGATCGAAAAAGACTTTTCAAAATGGCTCAATGATCACATCAACGAGCTTCCTGTTCCCAAAGAGCAGATCCAGGAGCTGCTGAAAACGCGTACGTGGTAAACTTTAAAAACATCTTAGCTTATGGCCAACTCTAATTCAAGACGCAAGTTTTTTAAAAATGCCCTTTCAGCGGGGGCCCTGGCACCGCTCGCCGTGTATGGCCAGGGATTTGAAACAGCCATCAATAACGCACCGAAGGCATCGGCCCCGGCGGACCTGAAGATCACCAACATCAAATGTGGTTACATCCGCGGCGGTCACAGCCTCTTTGTGAAAATATATACCAACCAGGATGTCTGGGGATGTGGCGAGGGTGTGGACGCAACACCGGGCACGTATCATCTTGTAAAACTTTTCGAAGCACGACTCAAAGGCAAAAGCCCTCTCAATGTTCACAGGCTGTTTGAAGACATCCGGCGTGGCGGATTTTTCGAGGGCGCCCAATCGGGTATGTATGTGGCGGTGCTTTCGGCAGTAGAGTCTGCGTTGTGGGACCTCGCCGGCAAAGCGCTTGGCCTGCCCGTATACCAGCTGCTGGGCGGAAAGTTTCGCGACAGGATCCGTGTGTATTGTGATACGGCGTTGTACCAAAGCAATCTGCCCACACCCAAAGATTTTGCAGACAGTGCGCTGAAGGCGAAGAACATGGGATTCAATGCGATCAAATTTGACCTCGATCAGTTCAACGACCCGAATAAATACGATCCGTATAACTGGACAGCCAGCCCTGCCGAGCTTCAACGCATGGTAGACCAGGTGGCGGCAGCGCGTCAGGCGGTGGGACCGAACATCGATATCTGCATCGACATGCACGGAAGGTACGATGCCGTTACAGCGCAGCAGATCGCCAAACGACTGGAACCCATGAACCTGATGTGGCTGGAGGAGCCGATCCCCGCGGAAAATGTAGAAGCTTATAAATCGATCACCGACTCTACCAGCACACCGATTTGCGCCGGAGAAAATCTTTACCTCGCGCACGGCTTCAGGAGACTGCTGGAGATGAGCGCTGTCGACATCATCATGCCCGACCTGCAAAAAGCAGGTGGGTTGGGAGAGGGGCAACGCATCGCCAACCTCGCCAATCTTTACTACGTGCCGTTCGCGCCGCACATGGTAGCTTCCTATCTCGGCGCCATGGCCTCCTGTCACGTATGCGCTTCTGTTCCAAATTTCCTCATACTCGAGTGGCAGATCTATTTTCATGACAACCCCATGTTCAAGGAAATTGTGAAGTTCGATGGTCCCATGGTGGAGAACGGTTTTATCAAGCTCTCCGAAAAACCAGGCGTGGGTGTCGAAATCAATGAGGAAGGGATGCGAAGGTATGCAACACCCGGGATGCCGTTCTTCGAGTAGTGTGAATATCCGGTGGCCTTTTTCAATTTTAATAGAACCGTCATCCAGAGCGATGATTGTGTGATGGGCTGTGCGAGCGAAGGATCCCCTGTTATATACTGCGTACTTAGCACTTGCATCTGCGCTATGCGTTCGTTCGTTGCCGCAAGGAGATCCTTCACTCCCGCCAGCCATTGCGCTTCCCCGTTCAGGATGACGGATTGAGAAACCGTTCATGGAACAATTTTTTAGCCCAGTCTCAGCTTTAACCTAAGACTTAACAACTATGTACATACTGGGCATCAATGCGGCATTTCACGATTCATCTGCGGCTTTATTAAAAGACGGTGTGCTGCTGGCGGCGGCGGAAGAAGAACGCTTTACACACTTTAAACACGGTAAAAGGCCGATACCTTTTTCAACGTACGAGCTGCCGTTTCATGCCATCGATTATTGTTTGCGTGTAGCCGGCATTCACCTGAACGATGTAGATCATATCGCTTATTCTTTTAATCCTTACCTGCTGCTGGGAGAAGCCTACGAGCAATCTGACGTGATCACGCTGCCGTTGCGGCCGTCGCTGTCAAGGGCTATGCAGGAAGAAGTTGTCACGCTTCCGCTAAGCGCAGAAACAAGCCGTGAAATGGATCAGTGGATGTCGCCATGGGACCCTTTGTTCCTGTCTTCCATTGTGAACGCACCGGGGCAGCTGGCAGACGGTTGGCCACACCACCTTCAGCCTCGCTTCATCGGCAGCAACAAAGTTGAAGAGCGGTGGCATTTTGTCGATCACCACCTGAGTCATGCCGCCAGCGCATTCCACGCATCGCCTTATACCCGCGCTGCCGTGATGACCATTGATGGCCGGGGCGAAAAAGCAACCACCGCTTATTACCAGGGCGAAGCCAATGACCTGGTGCAGCTTGGACAGGTGGATATGCCGCACTCGCTTGGTTTGTTGTATGAACGGGTGACCACGCACCTCGGATTCCTCCATTCTTCCGATGAATATAAAGTGATGGCGCTGGCATCGTATGGCAAGCCGCAATTTGTGAAGGAATTTCAGTCGATGATCTATGTTTACAAGGACGGCACCTACACCATTGATGATACCGATCTTTCATCGCTGTTCGGCCCGCAACGAAAAAAAGGTGACGATTTTACAAAACATCATTTCAATATTGCGCATTCCCTGCAAAAAGTGCTGCAGGATACTGTACTCCAGCTGGCGGAATGGCTGCACGGCCAGACCGGTGACAGTAATTTGTGCATGGCCGGTGGTGTTGCGCTCAACTGTGTGATGAACGCTTACCTGCGCGATCATGGTCCTTTTAAAAACATCTGGGTGCAGCCGGCAGCCGGCGATGCAGGCACCGCGTTGGGCGCAGCGCTTTGGATCGATGCAACGGAGCGACTGGTGAACGGCCGGAGCTTTAGGATGGATCACGCCTACTGGGGTCCGGAGTATGCTGATCACGAGATTGAAAAATTCCTGCAGTGGACGAAAACACCTTACCGGAAATTGAATAATGTTGCGGCGGAGACTGCGAAGATCCTGGCGGAAGATAAGATCATCGGATGGTATCAGGGGCGTATGGAGTTCGGCCCCCGTGCGTTGGGCAGCAGGTCCATTCTCGCTTCTCCCATCAATGCTACCATGCAGGCCAGGCTCAATGAAGTAAAGGACCGTGAGGACTTCAGGCCTGTGGCGCCGGTGGTGCTTGAAGAAGATGCTGCAGAATGGTTTGAGGGCGCTTCCTATTCACCTTTTATGTTGTTTGTTTATCCCGTCAGGCCGGACAAGGCAGACCGCATCCCTGCCGTGAGGCACGTGGATGGCACCGCCCGCATCCAGACGGTAAATCAAAAACAACATCCCCTGTACCATCAGCTACTGACAGAATTTAAAAAGCTCACGGGTGTTCCGGTGTTAGTGAACACATCATTCAATACACTTGGTAAACCCATTGTTTGTTCACCACGTGATGCCATCGAATGTTTCTGGAGCTCACCGTTCGATGCGCTTGTCATCGGCTCATTTCTGATCGAGAAAACTAGGTGATGGTCCCTGCATAAGCTTTCATCTGCTCCTGCGCACGCCGGATCACCAGCTCAGGATCGGCAGCTTGTTCAAATGGGATAACGTGGTGCAGGGAGATATCCAGGGGTGCCCACCTTTGCATGTTGGAGAAGGGTGAAAAGATCACCACGCTTGGCACACGCAAGGCTGCCGCGATGTGAGAAACGCCGGTATCATTGCTGATGAGAAGCCTGCTGTGGCCGATGATGGAGGCCAGATCGCCCAGGCTCACATGATCGAGCTGGGCGATGGTGTTGATCACGGGCGCGTGCATGTGAGCGGCCGTCTCTTCCAGCAACGATCTTTCGTCTTCCGATCCTGTGAGCACAATCTTGTAACCTTTGCGGGCCAGATGGTCGCCTGCGAGCGCAAAGTTTTTCGCGGGCCATCTCCGCCTTGGGTCACGGGCCCCGGGATGAATGCAGATGTATTTTCCGGGAAGCTCCAATTTGCTGCTGATCTCTCGGAAGTGAACAATTTCTTCTTCCAGGATCGGAAACTCGAGAAAGGTTCCCTGTCGTGGAATATTCAGGACATCGGTAAGTTTCAGAAACCGCAGTACTTCATGCTCATCGTCGCCGGATATGGGAAACAGATTTTCGTCGGGGGCGTATTCATCGGGTCTTCGGAGGCCGGTGACTTTTTTCGCGCCCCAGAGCATACACATCGTGTTGGTGATGGCGCCGTTTCCCTGCATCTGGAGCACGAGGTCATAGTGCTGATCTTGCATATGGTTTAGAAATGCAACCACTTTTTTAGGATCGAAGGATTGTTCTGGAAGCCCGGGCCATCCGGGGAACTCGATAAAGTGATCGAAATAATGATGGAACCTGTTCACAAAATTCCGTTGCCACGGCAGGCCGATCAACGTGAGCGATGCGTGAGGCAATGCAGCCTTCAGCGCCCTGATGGCCGGAATGATGCACAGCATGTCTCCCAGCTGCAAAGCCCTGAACACGGCTACTTTTTGAATTTTTTCTGCTTCCATATCAATCAATGTACACTCCGGTTTGTTAATAATAGTGCCAGGCAGGAGGGCATAAAATTTTTTCATGTATGGCTGGTCAAGACAAATTTGAGCAATGAAGATTTCTGTGGTCATACCTACTTATCAGCGCCCCCAGCTTTTACTGCGGTGTGTGGAAGCGCTTGCGCATCAGACCTTTCCCCAAGATGAATATGAGATCATTGTTGTAAGCGATGGACCTGATGAGGCAACAAAGGCGGCCCTGCATAAAGTTATTCCCGGCATTGCCATCGTGATCAGGTACTATTACCTTCCAAAAAAGAAGGGTCCTGCCGCAGCCCGCAACTACGGCTGGAGGATGGCGCGCAGCAACAGACTCATTGCTTTTACGGATGACGATTGTATCCCCGATCCCAAATGGCTGCTTGCTTTTTGGAACGCTTTCCTGCGTTCACCGGGAAACAAATCGGCCTTTACCGGGAAGACCGTTGTACCGATCCCCGCAGTGCCAACAGATTATGAGCGCAACATCGCGCAATTGGAGAAAGCGGAGTTCATAACGGCAAACTGTGCCTGTACCCGGGCTGCGCTGGAAAAGGTTGACGGCTTTGACGAGCAGTTTACCATGGCCTGGCGCGAAGACAGCGACCTCCAGTTTAAATTCCTGGAGCACCGTGTACCGATCATCAGCGTCAAGAATGCCGTGGTCACTCATCCCGTAAGAAAGGCGCCCTGGGGCGTGAGCATCAAAGACGAGAAGAAAGGTGTGTTCAATGCCCTGTTGTTCAAAAAATTTCCCGAGCTCTACAAAAAAAGGATCCAGCCCGCGCCACCATGGCGTTATTATATGACCCTTGTTTTTATTTTTTCATTCCTGATCGCAGTGTTGACCGGCACCTCCTGGCTCATGCTTGTATCCTTCGCCGGCTGGGCTGCATTCACAGGTTGGTTCATCGCCAGGCGGCTTGCCCACACCTCGCACTCCATCAACCATATTCTTGAAATGACCGTCACGTCAGCAGTGATCCCCGTGCTCTCCATTTATTACCGGATCTACGGTTCATTGAAATTCAAATCACCCTTGCTACCGTAATTCGCCGTTGTTGATGTGCGTTGGTGTGCCGTTGTTCTTGCGCCCTTGTTGGTGTTCTTCACCAACAAGCTGAGCCGTTGTTGGTGTGCCGTTGTTGGTGTTCTTCACCAACAACCACCCGGTCTCTTTATGCCTCTTGATGGTGTCCTACCAACAAGCTAAACCAACAACCACCAGTCATCTTAATAACTACGGATGCTGCTCCTGCTGACGGGTACCTGCGAGCTCAGGAATCCGTGAATCATTCACATCGGTGAGCAGCTCATAAGCAGCTTGAACTATTTCATCGGGCGACGGAAGCGGCAATGGTCCTTTGCAGCATACATTGTTAGCAAAACGCAGGATCTCGTTCCTGCTTTGTAAATGAGGCGCCACGGTAAATGGCAGGATCTTTCCCGTTGCCCTCCAGGGCGTGTGCTGGGGGTTGGTCATGGCATAGAGCACCACCACCTTGGTTTGGGTGGCTGCGGCAAGGTGGGCAGTGACCGTGTTAACTGTGATGACCAGTGGTGCCTGGTTAACCGCCATCACAAATTCGTCCAGGGTGAAAAGGCCTCCACAAGAGAAGGCTCCTTTGCCAATAGCCGTTGCGATGTTTTTGGTGAGCACCATCTCGTCGGCCGAGCCTGTGATGATCACCTGGTGCCGTAACGCATCCACGATCTTTTTGCCAGCCTCCACCCAAAGGCTCGCCGGGTATTTTCGTTTTTCTTCTGAGACGCCCGGATGCAGGATCAGCCAGGGTTTGTTGATATCCACACCGGCTGCCGAAAGTTTTTGTTGCACAAAGTGCCAACTGTGGTGGGGCAGGCTGATCTCCAGCATATCGTTCTTCACGGAGGCGCCGATGTTGCTCACCAGCGCAAGATCACGTTTCACCTGGTGGCGCATAAAAGAATAGGGCTCCTGTTCAGGTACCCAGTAGGTGAGCAGCTTGTATGGGTTCTCACGGCAGTAGGCCAGCCGTCGTGGAATATCTGCAAGCCAGGTAAGCATGGCCGCCGGCAACGGGTTCTGGCTGAACACGGTAAAGATCACTGCGCCATCGAAACCTTTGCTCCTGAGCAGGTTCACCATGTTGAAGAACGTTTCGCCTGTGGGCTCGAAGTCGGATTTCACCCAGGAGACATCGCATGGTATCACCTCGTCTATGGAAGGGATCATCCTGGCGATGTTCTTCGCCATAGACGACGTGAGCACGGTGATCCTGCACTTGAGTGATTCTTTTAAGGCCCTGATGGCAGGTTCGCTCATCATCAGGTCGCCCATGTTGTCGAGGCGTACACATAAAAGATTCCTGCAGACAGTCCAGTCGTTCATGAGTTAGCCATGGTAAGGGTGGGCGCACTGGCGGTGGTAGTGCTGATGCGCCGGATGATCGCGGTGGTTGATTGATCCGGGATCTGGGGTATAAAAACAATCTCTCCTCCGTTCTCCTCCACCGCGGCAGCTTCCGGAAGTTTGTCTTTCGTGTAGTCACCGCCCTTCACGAAAACATTGGGACGCACAACTTTAATGACCGGCACGGGTGTGTCATCGTGCGCATCGCCAAAAGGAATGATATGATCGATGGTACTTAATCCGGAGAGTACCTGGATGCGATCAGCCAGGGCGTTGATCGGCCTGCTCTCGCCCTTTAACCTTTTGATGCTCTCGTCTGTATTGATGCCTACCACAAGCACATCGCCGAGCTCACGCGCACAGTGCAGGTAGGTCACGTGTCCGCTGTGAAGAATGTCGAAACATCCGTTGGTGAACACGATCCGCTTGCCTTGTGCCCGGTAGTTTTCGCACAACGACCCCAGGTCGGCCAGCGAATGAATAAATTTAGCTTTCCCGTAGAACCAGTTTTTAAGCTCCGCGGCAGCGCATGAAGAGGTCGACTCCTTGCTCACGGCAATAGCGGCAGCGGCAGAAGCGATCTCTGCGCTGTGCGGAATGTCACCACCCGAAGCGTACGCCAGCGTGATGGCACTGAGAAACGTATCACCCGCTCCTGCAACCTGTGGCGATGCTACGGCCGGCGCATGTGCATGATAAACACTTTCTCCGTTCTCAAAGAAAAGCGATCCATCGTGGTCCAGCGTGGCCGCGATAAGTTTCGCCTGCGTTTTCGCTGTTAGTCTTTCTCCTTCCGCCATCAGCTGCTCCACCCGCGCTGTTGACCTGCTTTCAAGATCCAGTAATTTAACTGCCTCGTCGTAATTCGGTTTTATGAGGTCGGGCTGGAGACTTGCAAAGAAGGGCAAACGTTTCGAGTCTACGGCCAGAAAGACCGGATGCTGCTCCCGCAACCTGTTGATGGCTTCGAGCAACGGCGCGGTGATCACACCCTTGTCGTAATCAGAGATGATCACGGCATCGTATTGATGAAAGTTTGATTCGATGTGCGCAATCAGCTGCAGCACCGTTCCATGATCGATAGGTGTCTGGGTTCCGCAGTCGAAACGGGTGATCACATGCGACCCCGCAACCACACGGGTTTTTACAACGGTGTCTCTGTTAGGATGCCTGATAATGGTACGCGCCTGCACGCCGATGTTGTTCAGTAGCCGAAGGGCTGTATCACCTTCGGCATCGTTTCCTGTCACGGTGCAATAGGTTACTGAAGCGCCCAAGGTTCTGAGGTTGCACACGGTGTTAGCCGATCCGCCCAGCAGCGGGATTTTTTCGGCAACATCCACAATGGCGACCGGGGCTTCCGGTGATAGACGTGTGCTGGCGCCTTTGAGATATACATCGAGAATGAGGTCGCCAATCACAAGCACGTGCTTCTGGTGAAAACGGTCGATCAGGTCGTGATATGTACTGTTGTCATGCATGGGCGTTCTGTTCTAGTATAATGGATACCGCTTGCCGGATGTTCTTTACCACTTCCGTGGGATGACGATCTGCTCCTGGCTGCCATTCTGTTTCGTTTCCGTTGTCGATGAGAATGGTGCTGCAGCCCGCTTTGTTACCGGCCTCCACATCGTGAAGGATATCGCCTATCATCCACGACCGTGAAAGATCGATGTCGAATTGTGTTGCTGCCTTCATGAGCATACCTGGCTTCGGCTTGCGGCACTCGCAGCTCACGGCATACCGCTTCACCGTGCCCTGGGGATGGTGGGGACAGAAAAATGCGCCGTCGAGCTGAACACCGTCTTTCTTCAGCTCGTCCTGGAGCTTTTCCTGAACGGCGGTGAGCGCTTCTTCACTGAAATAGCCATGCGCAACCCCCGATTGATTGGAAACCAGGATGAGCAGGTAACCCTGATCCTTCAGTTGCCTTAAACCACAAGCTGCACCCTCCTGCAGGCGGATCAGCGACGGATCTACATTGTAGGGCACGTCATGGATGAGTGTGCCATCCTTATCGATGAAAACAGCTTTATTCATAACCGTGCGTACATGATCTTGTCTTTTTCAGTGGTCTTTCCATTGCCATTACCGTTCCCGTTGGTGTAATGGTGGTGCTGGACAGGCACTGCCTGGCGGGTGTTTCCGAATAGTTTTATCTCCACGAGGTGACACAACGTATGCAATATGTGGAGGTGAAGCTCCTGGATGCGTTGTGTACTGTCTGAAGGCACCACCAGGTTCACCTGCGCATAAGAAGACATTTCGCCGCCGCCTTTGCCGCTCAGCGCAATGCAGGTCATTTCCTTGTCAAGTGCCACCTTCATGGCGTTGATAACGTTCACGGACTGTCCGCTGGTGCTGAAGCAGAAGAGGATGTCGCCTTTCTGTCCCAGCGCTTCTACCTGTCTTGCAAAAATATCTTCGTAGCCGATGTCGTTAGACCATGCCGTTAGCACAGAAGTGTCTGTGGTGAGCGAAATGGCGGGAAGCGCTTTTCGCTCGGGGATCTCGAATCTTCCCACGAGCTCTGCGGTCAGGTGCTGACTTTCTGCCGCGCTGCCGCCGTTGCCGCAAACCAGTACCTTCTTACCTCGTTTGAAACATTGTGTGAGCAGCACAGAAGCTTCAAGGATGCTTTGGACCAGTGCATTTTTGCTTTCTTGAAAAGCATTGACGGCATGGTCGAAGGCACCTTCAATGAAGACCACTGCATCTTCTTCGTGATCCTTGTCGAGGATGCGTTCATAGACGGCAGCCATTTGCTGCGATACCTTCGCCCAGGTGAAATGTAAGTTCACCCGTTTGATGGCATTCTCTCCCATTTTTTTTCGCAGGGCCGGATCGTGAAGCAGCTCGTAAAGTTTTACAGCGAGACAATCAGGATCGTTCGGAGGCACCAGGTATCCCGTCTTTCCGTCCTCTACACTATATTTTATGCCGCCAACATTCGAGCCGATCACCGGCGTTCCGCAGGCCATGGCTTCGAGTGGTGTGATGCCGAAAGGTTCGTACCAGGGTGTAGTGACAAAAACATCGGCAGCAGCATAATAGTATTTCAGAATGTCCCTGCTTTTACGGCCGGCGAAGCTCACACTCTCTTCCACACCTTCTTCCGCAGCAATGGCCTGCAGCCTTGCGATCTCCGGATTGCTAACGGGATCGACATCATCGGTCTCACCGCCTACCACGATCAGCCTTACAGGTACCGACACTTTTTTGATCCTCGCCAGCGCACGGATCACGTTATCGACTCCTTTGCGGGGTACCATGCGGCCCAGCTGAAGAATGATATGCTCGTCGCTTTTGATGTTCAGCACCATACGTGCCAGGAACTGATCGATGGGATAGAACTCCTGCGTGTTGAACCCGCACGGGATCACCGTGATCTTATCTACAGGAGCATTATAGTATTGAATGAGGTCTTCCTTGTCTTGCGGACATTCCGCAATGATCCGGTCTGCTTCAGCCACCACTCTCTTTTCAATATCGATACGGGTAGCTGGGAACTTGTCACGCTCGCCCTGAAAGATCTTTCTGATGCTGCCCAGCGCATGGAAGGTGACTACAAACGGGATCCCTAACATCTGTTTGATCTCTGCCGCTACAAGGGCAGACATAAAAAAGTTTGCATGGATCAGCCGGTAGTGCACGGCCTCCCTGTTCATGAACGCCAGCATGTTGGCGGTGAACTCCGGCATATAGGGCAATAGTTTTTCCTTTTCAAGTTGAGCAGCAGGGCCTGCGTTGATATGAATGATCCGCACGTCGCTGGTCCACGAAACAATTTCGGGTAGCTGCGCATTGTCACGGCGGGTGAATATATCTACCTGGTAACCTGTTGCTGCCAGGTGCCGCGCCAGCTCACCGACGTAGACGTTCTGGCCGCCGCTATCAACTCCTCCCAGTGCCGCCAGTGGTGAAGCGTGCTCGCTGATAAATGCTATTCTCCTTTTCATATCAATGCACTGCCATTTCGTTTATGTTTTCACTCCGCGATGTTACGCGCCTGTCGCCGATCACACGGGTGAAGAGCTGCATCCAGTCGCGGTTGAATCGATCAATGTTGAATCTTTCTATTGCTGTTTTTCTTCCTTCAGCGCCGAGGTGTGCAGCGAGCTTTTTGTCTTTCAGAAGCTCACGCATGCGGCCGATGAGGTAATCGATGTCGGTGTGCAGTATTCCCGAATGCCCATCCCTGATCACCGTCACCATCTCTGTGGTAGCCAGCCCTACTACGGGAACACCCGCCATCATCGCCTCCAGTACGGCCAGTCCAAGGCTCGTATATCGGATAGGATTGAAAAAAAATCTGTAACGACTAATGAAATCAGGAAGCTTAGGATGTAATATTTCACCTAATCCTCCTAATTTCTCGGTATCCATCCCTATAAGGTCGAGCGGTACGTGCTCCCTTGCCTGCAGGAAGATGTCGAGCCCTAATCTTCGCCCGCGTTCATTAAGATTGTTGATCACCACGATGCCGCGTTCGAGTTCTCCGGTATACGTTGCCGTGGGCATTGTAATGCCATGGTCAATAACAACAGCAGGCGTGCGGCCGTTGTCCCACATCAGCTTGTTGAAATGTGTCACGTGCACCAGTGTTACATCCGGGTCGTCTATAATGTGCCGTGTATCGGTGGGCACTTGCTGCGGCGGATCGTGTTCAAGGTAGATCGCCGGAAGGGAAAGCTGGCTGTCCGACAGGATCTCAAATCGATCAACAGTATAATTTTTTGGTGTCTGGTAGAGCAGGCAATCGAATGAAATATTCCTGACCTCCGCCGCAGGCACCTCGTGAACATTATCGCCGAAAGGAAAGGTGGTGCCGCGCCCTATATAGCCCGTCGTCTTCTTATCGTTTACCGGAACAAAGATCTCGAACGGTCCTTGCGAGAGGTAGTACAAATAACTTCCGTGAATATGCCAGGTGAAGATCCTGATGTGATTTTTGTCATCCCTCATGGTTACGTGTTAAATTTCGATAGACACTAAAATTTTAGAACCATCTGCTGAAAGCGTTACCTTGAAGTAGCCCCGCCTCAATAATCCTTGTCGCTTACAAGCACTTATGTCGAAATAGTTCCACAGAAGCGCTTCGTGCTAACGGGCGGCCTGCAGGCATCTTGCACGTTCGCTAGAGATACTTTTGAAGCGCACAAATTATTGCCGCATGTAAGAATCGTTTTCATTTAGAACTTCTTTTACAATTTGCAATGGGGGAATTTTGTGTTGTGATTCTGTGAACACCAACCCATTCTTAATCACACAACAAACAATGCGAAACCCTTATTTATCACTACTGCGTACCGCGTGGAAGTACGCGCGCGAGGAGAAACGACGCTTTGTGCTGATCTACACCATGTTTGTGATCGCCAACGTGATCGTGGCCATGAACCCTTTATTTTACGGATGGTTCATCAACGAGCTGCAACAGCACGGCACTGCTGTGCTGAACACGGGATGGATATACGTGGCAGGCTTCCTTGGCCTGCGCCTGCTTGAATGGATGTTTCACGGTCCCGCACGCGTGATGGAACGGCAGTTAGCCTTCAACGTTGGGCGCAATTTTCTCGACGTACTCTATCATAAGGTGTTACACCTGCCTGTTAAATGGCACCAGGAACATCACAGTGGCTCCACGATCAGCCGGCTTCGCAAAGCGCATGAAGCACTCCGTGATTTTTTTCAGCACGGGTTTATCTACCTGTACTCGTTCGGTAAGTTCATTTTTTCGTTTGCCGCCATGTTGTACTTCTCACCGCTGTTCGGTGCTATCGGCGTAGTGCTCGGTGTCATTACTATATGGATCATTGTGCAGTTCGATAAACCTTTTATCAGGTCGTTGCGTGAAGTGAACGAGCGTGAGCATGAAGTGTCGTCAACGTTGTTCGACAGCCTTTCCAACATCCTCACGGTGATCACCTTGCGGCTGGAGAAGCGGATCCAGGCCGGCTTCATGAAAAAGATCGGTGACGTGTTCCCTCCCTTCAAGAAGAATGTCACCATCAACGAGCTCAAATGGTTCACAGCCCAGATGTTGGTGGGAGTCATTTACGCCATCACAACCATCGGTTATATTTATCAGCATTATACACCCGGAGAAACTTTTATGATCGGCGGCCTGGTCATCCTTCTCGGATACGTGAACCAGTTCACCAGCGTTTTCAACGACATCGCCTCACACTACACGCAGATCGTGAAATATGACACCGATGTTCAGAACGCACGCGAGCTTGAAAAAGCTTATGATGAGAAACAGGTGAAGGAAGCTGGCGCGGTGCTGCCTTCACAGTGGAGCAGCATCGATATCGAAGGACTTAATTTCAGCAGAAACAACCCCTCAGACCAGCGCAAATCCGGTGGTATTCACGACCTGAGTATGCGCATCAGCAAAGGTCAGCGCATCGCACTGATCGGCGAAAGCGGAAGTGGAAAGAGCACGTTGCTGGCATTGCTCCGCGGTCTGCACGACGCCACACCCGGCACAGATGTAAAAGCAGACGAAACGAGAATCGACCTCGAAAGCATCAGGTCTGCCGTAACACTTTTCCCGCAGGAACCTGAGATCTTCGAAAACACGGTGATGTACAACATCACACTCGGGCTACCGTTCACCGAAGAAGAAGTAATGCAGGTATGCGAGGCTGCGCAGTTCACCGATGTGATCAAGCGACTGCCCCAGGGCCTTCACACACTCATTCAGGAGAAAGGCGTGAATCTTTCCGGCGGACAGAAACAGCGCCTGGCCCTTGCCCGTGGTATTCTCGCCGCAAGGCAGAGCAGCATCGTGCTCATGGACGAGCCCACCAGCAGCATCGATCCTCGAACGGAGAAAAAGATCTACCACAGCCTCTTCGAAACATTCAACGACAAGGCCGTGATCTCTTCCCTGCACAGGCTTCACCTGCTTACCGATTTCGACTATATCTACATCATGCGTGAAGGTGTGGTGATCGATGAAGGCAGCTTCGAAGACCTGAGCCGCTACAGCCTTGTATTCATGGAGATGTGGAACCACCAGGCCGCTGCCCAGAAAGCGGATACCCAGCCAGTTGCGCCAGAAGATTACCCGCCGCTGAACGTGGCGTTGTAAGAGTCCACGGTCCGCAGTCGACAGTCCACGGCAGTTCGGTGTAAAAGTTAAGATAGGGTAAAAGTTGAACCAACGCAGCCCTGCTGTGGACCGTCGACTGTGGACTATACTATTACGCTGCCTCCGAAAACTTCTCTACAGGCTTATAAGTGTTGGGGATGTACTTCTTGAACCAGCTGAGCACGGTCATCTGCAATACACCAAAGAAGGCTTCTTTGAAGATGCCGGCAGACATTTTGGATTCACCGCGGGTGCGGTCTGTGAAGATAATGGGGACTTCGCCGAGTTTGAAACCGTATTTCCAGGCGAGGAATTTCATTTCGATCTGGAAAGCGTAGCCTACGAATTTGATGTGATCCAATGGAATGGTTTCCAGCACTTCGCGGCGGTAGCAAACAAAACCAGCCGTTGTATCGCGTATAGGCATGCTGGTGATCAGTCTCACATAGCTGCTGGCAAAATATGACAGTAGTACACGGCCGATGGGCCAGTTTACAACGTTCACGCCAGTGGCATACCGCGATCCGATAGAAAGGTCGATGCGTTGCTCGGCACAGGCGCGGTAAAGGTTCACAAGATCTTTGGGATCGTGCGAAAAATCCGCATCCATTTCCAGGATGTAATCATAACCTTTGGCAACGGCCCAGCGGAAACCAGCTATATAAGCGGTACCCAATCCCTGTTTTCCGGGGCGTTTCATCAGGTGAAGCCTTGTTTCCGAACCATTATAATAGGCCTGCAACTCTTCAACGATGGCAGCTGTGCCATCAGGAGAATTATCGTCGACAATTAAAACGTGGAAAGCCTTTGGAAGCCCAAAAACGGCCTCGATGATAGCACGGATGTTCTCGCGCTCCTTATACGTTGGTATGATTACAATGGCATTGGTCATCGATATGGGCTCTTGAGGTATAACAAATCTATTAAAAGAATGATTTTATACAACGGTTTTCGGATGACCGGGGTGCTTTTTCGACATACAAACTTTTTTTCTTATTCATTTGGCGAATATCATCGACCAAATGCCTGATGAATGGTATTAGCTGTGTGCGTGTGCGATCAATATTTTTGTGTGCACACCCGCTTTGAGGCGGGCTCGGTAAGAAAAAAGGCTGTCCCTTGTTCGACAGCCCTGGTTGTTTCTAAACCGCTTCAACTTCGTGCGAGGCCTTGGCGATCTCCTGCTGCACTTCAAACGGCACCGGCGAGAATTCCGAAAACCGTTGTGTGAAGCTGGCGCGGCCTTGCGTTAGCGAACGCAGCGTGGTAGAATACCGGTCCAGCGCTGCCAGCGGCGCCCGCGCTTTGATCACCTGATAATGATCTTTGCTGTCCATACCGATGATCAGCGCCCGGCGGGTCTGCAGATCACCCATCACTTCGCCCATCACTTCTTCCGGAAGCATTACTTCAAGCTCATAGATCGGTTCGAGCAGCTGCGGTTCTGCCCTCAGGAACGCGTCTTTGAACGCCATCATTCCGGCAATTTTGAATGAAATGTCGTTTGAATCGACGGGGTGCATTTTGCCATCGAACACGCACACACGCACATCGCGCACATACGAGCCTGTGATGGGGCCTTCTTCCATTTTTTCCATCACTCCTTTCAGAATGGAAGGAATGAACCGTGCGTCGATCACACCCCCCACGATGCAATTGTAGAATGCAAGCTTTCCGCCCCAGGGCAGGTCGATGAACTCCTTACCCCTCACGTTGTACTCCGCCGGCTCCGGCATACCGTCGTACCAAGGCTCTATCTTCATGTGCACTTCACCGAACTGGCCGGCACCGCCCGACTGTTTTTTATGGCGATAGCTCGCTACCGAAGGTTTTCGTATCGTTTCCCGATAGGAGATGCGTGGAGGCTCGAAGGTTATATGAAGCTTGTAGACATTTTCAAGATACCATTTGCATACAGCGAGGTGCAGCTCTCCCTGTGCGGAGATGATCAGCTGCTTGAGCTCCTTTGAGTATTCCACTTCAACGGTGGGATCTTCCTGGTGGATCTTGCCAAGCACTTCGCCGATCTTCTCATCGTCGCCTTTGGTCTGCGCAACGATGGCTGTGCGGATCCTCGGAGCCGGAAATTCGATGGGCTGGATGGTCACATCATATCCTTTGGCATGAAGGGTCTGGTTGGTAAAAGTATCCTTCAGCTTCAGCGTGGCGCCGATATCGCCGGTCACAAGCTTGTCTACGGGGGTGCGGTTCTTGCCATCCATAATAAAGAGCTGGTGGATCTTTTCCACGGCGCCGGTCTGGCTGTTCACAACTTCAGAGCCGGTTGTGATCTCGCCCGAGATCACCTTGAAGAATGAAAGTTTGCCGAGGTTGGGCTCGAGGTGCGATTTAAAAACGAACAATACTGTTGGCTTCGTGGGGTCAAGTGGCAGGGGAGTTCCGTCTGTGGTGAGTTCAGGTTTGGCTTCCAGTGGGGTAGGGGCTACGTTGTCGATAAATCCCATCATCCGGCCGCTGCCCATGTTCTTTTTGGCCGACATGCAGAATACGGGAAACACATCGTGGTTGATCATGCCGAGCTTCAGGCCTTCGCGCATTTCATCTTCGTCCAGGGTGCCTTTTTCAAAATATTTTTCCATCAGCCGCTCATCGTTCTCCGCCGCTTTTTCCACGAGCTCGTTGTGCAGCTTTTCTGCTTTCTCTTTCTCCGATTCCGGGATGTCGAGCTTTTTAGGTTTGCCGCCATCCACAGGAAATTTGTACATCACCATTTTCAGCAGGTCGATAATGGCGTTGAAGCCCTCGCCCTGGTTGATGGGATATTGCATCTGCGTTACAGCGCCTCCGAATTTTGTTTTCAGTGCGCCGAGAGCGGCATCGAAATCTGCTTTGGGATGATCTACCTGGTTGATGGCGAAGATCGTGGGCTTGCTGAACCGGTCGATGTAATTCCAGATCAGCGATGTACCCACCTCAACACCATGCTGTGCGTTGACCACCATCACGCAGGTGTCGGCAACCCGTACCGAAGAAACGATCTCCCCGATGAAGTCGTCAAATCCGGGCGTGTCGATGATGTTGATCTTGTAATCCTTCCATTCCGTGTGCAGGGCAGTGGCAAAAACGGAATTACCACGCTCGTGCTCGATCTCGTGGTAATCCGATACAGTGCTCTTGGCTTCAATGGTACCTCTCCGGTGTACAATACCGGCTTCGAAAATCATGTCTTCGGCCAGCAACGTCTTGCCGGCCTTGGGCGCACCCAACAGAACCACGTTCTTGATGTGCTTTTCATCATAGACTTTCATAAGGATAATAGTTTAAGGTTATGCCCTTGCCTGCGTCCACACAGGCATGGAATGTCCAGGGAAAGTAGAAGATTCCTTCGCTTAATGAACCCTGTAGGCATTTCATAGGCGAGCAGTTAATTAAAACAGTGAAGGAATAGTGAGGAAAGTGAATGTAAGCAAAAATGAGGATAAAACGAAGCCCGGAAGCAGAGCAATGGTTACGGCCGCTTCGGTAAAAGAAGGTGATCAGGTACGAAATACGTAAACGGAGTTTTTGATCGAAGGACCACCCTTCTGACTCCTGGCTCCTTACTTCTGGCTTCTAGCTTGTACTCCTACTTTTTTGGGGTTTCATACCCCAGCACCCTCAACATGCTCTCGCTGGTTTGTTCGGGTGCGAAAAGTTTTGTGGTGATCTCGCCATCTTCATTGCGGTCGATGAGCACGTGCTTCGGTGCCGGAACCAGGCAGTGCTGAATGCCACCATAGCCACCCAGTGATTCCTGGTAGGCACCCGTATGGAAAAATCCGATGTACAGCGGCTCCTCGTCGTTGATCATGGGAAGGAACACTTCACCTGTATGCGCTTCGGAGTTGTAGTAGTCCATGCTGTCGCACGTAAGGCCGCCCATGTTCACTTTGTGGTAGGGGTCGTCCCATTTGTTGATGGCCAGCAGGATATATTTTTGGTTCAGTCCCCAGGCGTCGGGCAGGTGGGTGATGAACGAACCGTCTATCATGTACCAGAGCTCTTTGTCGTTCTGCAGCTTCTGATCGATCACTTTATAAAGCACCGCGCCGCTCTCGCCAACGGTATAGCTGCCGAACTCTGTGAAGATGTTGGGCACGGGAACGTTGTTCTTATCACAGATCCACTTGATGTTCTCCACGATCTGCTCGATCATGTATTTGTAGTCATAGTGGAATGTGAGCGAAGTTTTGATGGGGAAGCCGCCGCCGATATCGATGGAGTCGAGCGTGGGGCAGATCTTCTTCAGCTCGCAGTATTTGAAAATGAAGCGGCTCAGCTCGCTCCAGTAGTAAGCAGTATCCTTGATGCCCGTGTTAATGAAGAAGTGCAGCATCTTCAGCGACGCTTTCGGGCTGTTCTCGATCTTGTCGCGATAGAAGTTGGTAATGTCGCTGTAGCGGATCCCCAGGCGCGAGGTGTAAAATTCGAACTTGGGTTCTTCATCGGCCGCTACACGGATACCTACCTGGTAAGAGCCGTTGACGTTCTTCTCATACTCGTCGATCTCACCCATCTTGTCGAGTATGGGCATACAGTTGTGAAAGCCGTCGTTCAGAAGCTCGGCGATGTATTGGGTATACAGCGGCATTTTAAAGCCGTTGCAGAGAATGTAAGTGTCTTTGGTGATCCGGCCACGCTCGTACAGGGAGCGCACGATCGGAATATCGTACGATGAAGACGTTTCGATGTGTACGTCGGTATTTTTCAGCGCTTCTTCCAGCACGAATGAAAAGTGAGACGACTTGGTGCAGTAACAATAGGTGTACTTGCCCTTGTATTTGAACCGCTCCATGGCATTGTTGAAAGTAGCCTGTACGAAGCGGATGTTCTCGCTGATGCGGGGGAGGTAAGTGAGCTTTAAAGGTGTACCGTATTCTTTGATGATATCGTTGAGCGGAACGTCGTTAAAAAGCAGCTCGTGTTCACGTACTTTAAACTCTTTTTGGGGGAATTCGAAGGTTTGTTCAATCAGCTCCCGGTAGCTCTTCATGTAGCGCGTTAATCGTTAATATGTTAGCCTCGTTTCGGAAATCGTAATTACCTCACTATCAATCCATTAATCCCCACGATTAACCTTTTGGAGCCGGTCTTGCGGCAGCCCGGGATTGTGAATAAACGATTCCAAGAGAGGTGCAATATTGGGATAAATTTGCCATCTTTGCAATACACTTGCAGAACGTATGGTGAATCGTTTTTCGCGCTCAGTTTTACCTGTCGAACCACCCGATTTCTAACGGGGAGGTTGCAGGAATTTTTTAGCCGATTCACCATCATTCCCAAAACCCATTAAATTTTTTACCTGAATACCTGTACCTTTTTGCAATGCCTGTCGCTTGACGGGTTGTTTTACACAGAACATTTTAGATTATGAAAGAGATTAAGATCATAGAAGTCAAGTCCGAGATCGGCGCCGGAACCCGCGGAGCAAGCCTTGGTGTTGAAGCCATGAAGATCGCGAGCCTTGACCTGAATTCAGATTTTTTCAAGCAATACGATTCTATTGAAGTAGAGAACGTTAACGAGCTGTTGTTCGACGGCGCAAAACACTCCTACGCCAAATTCATCGATGGCGTGCTCATCATGGAAGAGCGGGTATGCCTCGAAGTTTACGAGCAGCTTTTCGACGAGTTTTTCCCCATCATCATGGCCGGCGACCACAGCACCGCCTATGGTACCATTGCAGGCATCAAGAAGGCACACCCCAAGATCAGGCTGGGTGTGATCTGGATCGATGCACATGCCGATTTTCATACGCCCTTCACCACCCCTTCCGGAAACATGCACGGCATGGCGGTAGCGATGGCCTGCGGACTCGATAACCTTGAGTGTAAGGTGAACGATCCGCGCGGAGAAACACTCGACTATTGGGAGCAGATCAAGGATGTGGGTATACCCGGTCCCAAGATCTATCCTGAAGACATTGTTTACATCGCTGTGCGCGATCTCGAAAAACCCGAGAACTACCTCATCAATAAATACAACATCAACTTTATTGAAACGGAAGATGTCAAGAAGATCGGCCCTGCCAAAATCGCCGAGAAGGCGCTGCAGATGCTGGACCACTGCGACCTGATCTACGTTTCGTTCGATGTTGACAGCATGGACTCAAGGATCTCCACCGGTACGGGAACTCCTGTGCCCAACGGACTCACGGTAGACGAAGCCAAGGAGCTCAATGCAGCGCTGGCCAAAAATCCGAAAGTGTGCGCGTGGGAGATCGTGGAAGTGAACCCTACCCTCGACACAGAGAACAGGATGGCCGAAAGCGCTTTCGAGATCGTTGAAGCTACCGCGAAGGCTGTCGTGGGAAGACCCGTGCTCGCTGAGTAACACGGTTTATAATTTCATTTACGGTTTGGGATCTGTGCTAACTTGAAACCTTAAACCTGAAATTTCTCTATTCTTCCTCGAGGATACTGATGTACGACTTGATGGTGCTCATCAGGTTGGCCCTGATCACCGGGTCTGTGAAGATGCGCGGAATGCTGCTGGGCATCGACAGGATCCTGTAGGTGATGCGAACATCTTTCTCCCGTTTCTCAAACAGCCAGCTCCCCGCGAGACTCATGCGGTAGGCGTCGTCATCCACCGGTGCATACTTGTCGTTGACCACACTTTCGAAGGTCATGAACAGGCGTTGCCCCGGCACTTTCTCCGTGATCTTGTATACGAGAAAATGATCCTGGTCGCTCACGGGCCAGGGTATGTCATGGTAAGAGTACTCGTACCAGGTAGTATCGGTCTGCGGGTAGACCTTGAATTTTTCCACGTGGTCCTGCCACTCCTTGATCTTCGCCTCGTTCTTCACCAGGGCCAGTGCCTCATCGATGGAGGCACGTACGAAGAACACACCTTTTACTTCCCGGGCTTCCACGGGCGGATTGGTCTTGGGAAAAGAGATCCAGCGCTCGTACACGAAGATGTTGTCTTTTTCTTTAACCAGCTTGAATCCCTCGTCCCCGGCTTTTTCTGCCTGGGCGTGCAACAAGTACGGAATTATCATCGCAAACAGGACCAACAATGAAGCCTTCAGCCAATTCATGAGCATGCGAAAAACTGGAAGGTAACTAAAAAATACCGTACCCAACCCTTCATGTTA
Source organism: Chryseosolibacter histidinae (assembly GCF_018598225.1). Taxonomy (GTDB): domain Bacteria; phylum Bacteroidota; class Bacteroidia; order Cytophagales; family Cyclobacteriaceae; genus Chryseosolibacter; species Chryseosolibacter histidini. The sequence continues at coordinate 149,918 of NZ_JAHESF010000015.1, forward strand.
AGTTCTTGAGGGTTTAAGACAGATTTATTGCATAAATCCTTAATTTCGCGGCAAATAGAATCAGAAAATGAGCCAAAACAGACCGATTTCCTCCTTCATCGAAAAGCACTATCTCCATTTCAATGCCGCTGCCCTGGTAGATGCAGCCAAGGGGTATAAGAAACACCTCGCCGAAGGCAAAAAAATGATGATCACCCTGGCCGGTGCCATGAGTACAGGTGAGCTGGGCATCTCGTTGGCAGAGATGATCCGCCAGGACAAAGTACAGATCATATCATGTACGGGAGCCAACCTGGAAGAGGATATCATGAACCTGGTGGCCCACGATTACTATAAGCGCATTCCGAACTACCGCGACCTTACGCCGGAGCAGGAGTGGGACCTGCTTTCGAAAGGTATGAACCGCGTTACCGATACGTGTATTCCCGAAGAAGAAGCTTTCAGAAGATTACAGAAACATATTTACGAGCTGTGGAAAGACGCTAACGATAAAGGTGAGCGTTACCTGCCCCATGAGTTCATGTACAAGATGCTGAACAGCGGTGTGCTGAAACAGTACTACCAGATCGACCCGAAGAACTCCTGGATGATCGCGGCAGCGGAGAAGAACCTGCCGATCGTTGTGCCCGGATGGGAGGACTCCACCATGGGTAACATCTTCGCTTCGTATTGTGTTACCGGCGAGCTGAAGCCCACAACCGTAAAAGGCGGCATCGAGTACATGACGTTCCTGGCAGACTGGTACACCCAGAATGCCGGCGAGCATGGCATCGGCTTCTTCCAGATCGGTGGTGGCATCGCAGGCGATTTCCCGATTTGTGTGGTGCCCATGCTTCACCAGGACCTCGAGCGCGATGGCGTTCCGTTCTGGAGCTACTTCTGCCAGATCAGCGACTCTACAACCAGCTACGGATCGTATTCCGGCGCTGTGCCCAACGAAAAGATCACCTGGGGCAAGCTGAGCATCGACACACCGAAGTTCATCATCGAGTCGGATGCCACGATCGTAGCACCGCTGATGTTCGCATACGTGCTTGAGTGGTAGAATCAGTTGCCAGTTGCCGGTTTCCGGATGGCCAGTTGAGGCGGAGTAACTTATCACATGCTGTATTCCTGATCCTGGATGTGGAACAGTAAGGAGTCGTTAACACCGAAATGAACCGGTAACAGGCAACCGGTAACCGGCAACCATTACTAACTTTCGATTTGAACATGAACCTAGATACACTGCTTCGCTCCGAAATACAGAAGTCCGTCCTGGCGTTATTCGGCCAGCAGGTTGAGAACTTTCAGCTGCAGCCAACCAACCAGGAGTTTGAAGGCTCGCACACACTCGTGTGTTTCCCGCTGACGAAGATCTCGAAGAAAAATCCCGAAGAAACAGCAAAGGCCATCGGTGAATACCTGGTGGCGAACTCCGGTATTGTGAGCAGGTTCAATGTGGTGAAAGGATTTCTGAACCTGGTGCTGGGCGACAGCGTCTGGCTGCAAATGCTGGAAGCCATTTACACCAATCCGTCTTTCGGTCAGCTACCTGACAATGGCGAAGAGATCATGATCGAATACTCTTCACCCAATACCAACAAGCCGCTCCACCTCGGTCACCTCAGAAATAATTTCCTGGGCTGGAGCGTGGCGGAGATCTACAAGGCCAATGGTTACAAAGTGCACAAGGTGCAGATCATCAACGACAGGGGGATCCACATCTGTAAATCGATGGCGGCATGGACCCTTTACGGCGATGGCGAAACACCACAGACCAGTGGCATGAAGGGCGATCACCTCGTAGGCAAATACTACGTCGAATTTGATAAAGCTTATAAGGCGCAGGTAAAAGCGCTGATAGAAAAAGGCGCGAGCGAAGCGGAGGCCGAGAAGCAGGCACCCATCATGAAGCTCGCTTCGGAGATGCTGCGCAAGTGGGAACAGAAAGATTCCGAGGTACTGCAGCTGTGGAGCATGATGAATGGCTGGGTGTATAAAGGTTTCAATGCCACTTACGAGAAAATGGGTGTTGACTTCGACAAGCTCTATTACGAGTCAGATACCTACCTGCTCGGCAAAGAGGAGGTGATGAAGGGCCTCGAAAAAGGTGTGTTCTTCAAGAAGGAGGATGGCTCCGTCTGGGTTGATCTTACAGGTGACGGACTTGACCAGAAAGTGCTCTTAAGGGCCGATGGAACGTCTGTCTACATGACACAGGATATCGGCACGGCCATTCTGCGCTTCAGGGATTTTCCCAAGATCGGCGGCCAGGTTTACACCGTGGGCAACGAGCAGGAGTACCACTTCAAGGTGTTGTTCCTCATCCTGGGCAAGCTGGGATACGAGTGGGCAAAACGTTGTTACCACCTTTCTTATGGCATGGTTGACCTTCCTACCGGGAAGATGAAGTCGCGTGAAGGAACGGTGGTTGATGCTGACGACCTGATAGACGAAATGGTGAAGGAGGCAGAGCAGCAGACCCGAGAGCTGGGCAAGGTTGAAGACCTCACGCCTCAGGAGGCCAGGCAGTTGTTTGAAATGATCGGGCTGGGCGCGTTGAAGTTCTTCCTGCTGAAGGTTGACCCGAAGAAGCGTATGCTGTTCGATCCCAATGAATCGATCCAGTTGCAGGGGTTCACCGGACCGTTCATTCAATATACCCATGCCAGGATCAGGGCCATTTTAAGGAAGGCTGAAAGTCTGGGCATTACCGTTGCAAAAGAAGATTTCAAGGTTATAAAATCGCTCGAACCGGCTGAAAGGGAAGTGCTGCAGGTATTGCAGACGTTCGAGGGAAAGATAAAGGAAGCAGCGCGGGAATATGCACCGTCTATTGTCGCCAATTTGGTGTATGAATTGGCCAAAGAATACAACCAGTTCTATCAAAACATCCCTATCTTTAACGAAGCTGATGCCGGCAAACTGAAGGGGAGAATAGCCTTGTCGAAGGCGGTGGCCGATGCCATAAAAAAAGGAATGCAGCTGTTGGGGATCCAGGTGCCGGAAAGAATGTGATCAGCGGTTGAACAATTCCGCAGCTTTAAAAGTTTTATTGATAACAAATCCTTTAGCCATGAAAACCATACTCTTTGTTCTGATGATAACCCTTTTTTCTGCACCCGCATCGATCTATGATTTCAAGATCAATTCCATCGACGGCAACGAAATAGATTTTGCCCAGTTCAAAGGAAAGAGCCTGCTCATTGTGAACGTAGCCTCCAAGTGTGGCTATACGCCGCAGTACACAGACCTCGAAAAACTTCACGAAGATTTCGGTTCCAAAGTAGTGGTACTCGGTTTCCCGGCCAACAACTTCGGAAGCCAGGAGCCTGGCAACAACACCGAGATCGCCCAGTTCTGCCAGAAGAACTACGGCGTAAAATTCCAGATGTTTGAAAAGGTTTCCGTAAAAGGAGATGACCAGCATCCGTTATACAAATGGCTGAAGGAGCAAACAGGTCAGGAACCCACCTGGAACTTCTGCAAATACCTGGTGAAGCCCGATGGCACGGTGAAGTTCTTCCCTTCCAAGGTGAAACCGCTCGATAGCCAGATCGTTGATGCGTTATAAACGTACGATACTCATCGTTCTGCTCATGGGGTTCGGATCTGTGTTGTTCAATAAGCTGTTCTCGGCGCAAAAGACTCCCACGGGAGACCTGTATGATTTCAAGATGCGGTCGCTGGAGGGTGAGCTCGTGGACTTTGCCCAGTTCCGTGGAAAAAATCTGCTCATCGTCAACACAGCCTCCAAGTGTGGGTACACTTACCAGTACGAAGACCTCCAGAAGCTTCATGAGCGCTTTGGTGATAAGGTGACGGTGCTCGGATTTCCGGCCAACAACTTTCTTTGGCAGGAGCCGGGTTCCAACAGCGAGATCGCGGCGTTTTGCCAGAAGAACTATGGCGTCACCTTCCAGATGTTTGAAAAGATCTCGGTAAAGGGCAGGGATAAACATCCGCTCTACCGGTGGCTTCAGGAAAAATCGGGCGAAAGCCCCTCCTGGAATTTTTCGAAATACCTGATCGATAAACACGGCAATGTGGTGGGTTTCTATGGCCCCAAGGTGAAGCCGATGGATAAGGAAATCATTGATAAGATCGCACAACTTGAGTAACACACGTACCTGGATAAAAGCTTTCCGGCTGAGAACCCTGCCACTGGCCGTATCTTCCATTGCCATGGGAGGTTTTCTCGCTTCCGCCGCAGATGCTTTCCGCTGGGATATTTTCCTGCTTTGTATCCTCACCACCATCTTCCTTCAGATCCTTTCAAACCTCGCCAACGATTATGGCGATTCCATTCACGGTGCCGACAGCGTTGACCGCAAGGGACCTTCGCGTGCCGTGCAGTCTGGCGCAGTGACCATGGCACAGATGCGGGTGGCCGTGATCGTGTTCGTGCTGCTGTCCCTTTCCAGTGGCGTTACCTTGCTGCTGGTGTCGTTTGGGCTGGCATGGAAGGGTATACTTTTCTTTTTCGGACTCGGTGTGCTGAGCATCATCGCCGCCATGGCCTACACCATGGGAAAAAAACCCTACGGCTATGCGGGCCTTGGCGATCTTTCCGTGCTCATCTTCTTCGGATTTGTGGGCGTGTTGGGCTCGTATTACCTGTTCACCAAGAACGTTACAACCTTCAGCCTGCTTCCGGCGCTGAGCTGCGGATTGTTCTCCATCGCGGTGCTCAACATCAACAACATCCGCGACATCGACTCAGATCGCAAGGCAGGCAAGTTTTCCATCCCCGTCAGAATTGGCCGTGAAAAGGCGGTACTGTATCACTGGGTGTTGCTGATCGCTGGCATATCGTCGGCCGTGGTGTTTACGGTGCTCACCTATACGTCTGCATGGCAGTTGCTTTTTGTGATCACGATCCCGCTATTTTTGATCAATGGCAAAGCGGTGAGCAGCAAACCATCGCACGAGCTGGATCCTTACCTGAAGCAGATGGCGTTGTCTACTTTGCTCTTTGTACTGCTCTTTGGTGTGGGCATGATCCTGTCGTAACAGCCGCTTAAAATTCTCCAACGTCTGTTAAACCTTCAGACGGCTTCCTGTGTCTCTAGTACAGGAATAATTTTTTAAGCTTCATAACGTTTTCTATCTGTATGAGAAAGTTCTTTTTTGTGCCTTTGCTGGCACTGGCCGCCTTGTTTCAGGCATGCCAGCCCGAGCCCGATGCAAAGCAGTTGATCGATCAGCTGGTAGTGGCCACCAATTATGATCAGGCTGCGGATTTTTCGGCGTATGCAACGTACTCCATTCCAACGGATACCATCGGCCTCATCTCCAATTCCACCAACGACACCATCATCGTTCAGAGCAAAAGCACTTTCCCCAGGCCGGTGCTCAACGAGATCAAATCAAACCTGAACGCATTAGGGTACACCCAGGTGGCTCGCAATCAGAATCCTGACCTCGGCATCAATGTGCTGGTGGTAAACGACTTCAATGTTTTTCAGCAAGTTGTTTACCCGAACAACTGGGGATATCCCGGCAACTATTACTCCGGGTACTATGGCTACAACTCATGGTACTACTACCCTTACATCAATACGTATGCTTACAACACCGGCGTGCTGATCGTGGAGATCGTTGACCTGAAGAACAGAACGCCAGATAACAAGGTGAAAGTGGTGTGGGATGCCTACATGGGCGACGTATACAGCACCATCGACCTCATACCTCAGTCAGTCGACGCGATCAGGCAGGCATTTGTTCAATCACCTTACCTCGGGAAGACGCCGTTATGAGAAAGCTCATTCTTTTTGCCGTGCTGCTGGCAGCGCAGTCAGCCCTGGCACAGGAAAAATATTTTTACGTGGCCCTCGATGTCAACAAACCATTGTCTAACACCTCGTGGGTGAACGATGGCACCGCTCGTGGCGTGCGTCTGGGGTACCGGGCCTTCATCAACCGGAAATTTTCCGCCGGTCTTGACCTGAGCTCGAGTGCCTATGATCAGTACAAGCCTACCGAAACCATGCAAAGCGGTTCAGGGGCCGTCACCACCGATTATTTTAACTACATCTATTCTTATACGGCTGTGGTCAGTGGCCAGTACTACTTCGGCAATGACGAGAAGGAGCGGTTCTTCCCTTATGCCGGCCTGGGACTGGGTGCCAACAATAACCGGTATGTGATGTATTACAACATTTATGAAGACAGCGAAAGCGCCTGGGGATTTCTTGCCCGGCCCGAAGCGGGTGTACTGTATAAGTTCGGCCGCAGATCGCTTGGGGTAATGGCCTCCGTGCATTATGATTACTCCACCAACCAGAGCAAAAAATTCGGTTACGACGGTTTTTCGGCGATCGGCTTCAACATAGGGCTGATATTCCTGGAATGGTAGTGCTGCAATTAAAGCCAGCATAAATGCATTCCCCGCAGATTACGCAGATTTACGCAGAGGCCTTGTCTGCGAGGATCAGCGGAATCTGCGGGAACCCGGCACCCTTGTTCGTAAGCCCGAAAACGCTGATTATTAAGGCTATATTTTTTTAACGGGGGGTAACCCCCGGTCGAGGCTTCTGTTATCTTTGCAGCATGCCGCAACAGATTCTTATTCTAGATTTTGGTTCCCAGTACACGCAATTGATCGCCCGCAGGGTAAGAGAGCTCAATGTTTACTGCGAAATTCACCCCTTCAACAAAGTACCTGACCTGCATCCCGGTATCAAGGGTGTGATCCTGTCGGGCAGCCCCTGCTCGGTGAGGGACAAAAATGCCCCCGACGTAAATATGGATCTGTTCAAACAGGTTCCCGTGCTTGGCGTGTGTTACGGAGCACAGCTCATCGCCCATCAAAGCGGCGGGCAGGTATTGCCGTCGCATGCGCGCGAATACGGAAGGGCAAAGCTCACCACCGTAGACCATCACAACAATCTGTTGAAAGAGATCTCGCTCGACACCCAGGTGTGGATGTCGCACGCGGATACCATAGCGGCCGTTCCTTCAAATTTTGAAGTGATCGCCAGCACACCCTCTGTGGCCATAGCCGCTTACAAGGTGAAAGATCAGAATGTGTGGGGCATACAATTCCACCCCGAGGTGACACACACCGTAGAAGGCAAGAACCTGCTGCGAAACTTCGTGGTTCACATCTGCGGCTGCGCCCAGGACTGGACTCCCGATCAGTTCGTTGAATCTACTGTTGAAGGTCTGAAAAAGAAACTGGGTAACGATAAAGTAGTGATGGCGTTGTCAGGCGGTGTTGATTCAACCGTGGCCGCAACACTCATCCATAAGGCTATCGGCAAAAACCTGCACTGCATTTTTGTAGACAATGGATTGCTCCGCAAGAATGAGTTCATGCAGGTGCTCGATTCCTACAAAGACATGGGCCTGAACATCAAAGGTGTAGATGCTAAAGATAAGTTCTATACAGCCCTGAAAGGTCTCACCGATCCCGAAGCCAAGCGCAAGGCCATCGGTAAAACATTCATTGATGTGTTCGACGAAGAATCGCACAAGATCTCCGACGTGAAGTGGCTGGGCCAGGGTACCATCTACCCGGACGTGATCGAGTCGGTATCGGTGAATGGACCTTCTGTTACCATCAAATCGCACCACAATGTTGGTGGCTTGCCAGACAAGATGAAGCTCAAGGTGGTAGAACCGCTCAACACACTTTTCAAAGATGAAGTGAGGGTGGTAGGCAAAACGCTGGGCATAGATCCCGCTATACTTGGCCGCCATCCTTTCCCCGGTCCCGGCCTGGGTATACGCATTCTCGGCGATATTACTGCCGATAAGGTGAGCATCCTGCAGGAAGTTGATCACATCTTCATTTCAGGCCTGAGGCAACACGGCCTTTACGATAAAGTGTGGCAGGCAGGAGCGATCCTCACGCCGCTTCAGGCAGTGGGTGTTATGGGCGATGAGCGTACCTATGAGCGGGTAGTGAGCCTGCGGGCAGTGACCAGCACCGATGGTATGACCGCCGACTGGGCCCATTTGCCCTACGAGTTCCTTGCCGAGATCTCCAGCGATATTATCAATAAGGTCAAAGGCGTGAACAGGGTTGTGTATGACATCAGCTCAAAGCCCCCTGCAACCATTGAGTGGGAATAGAATTTGTTTGTGCTTCTGGCTTTATAAAATTGATAAATTGATGATGATGACAAGAACGTCTTTGGTTTGTCTGCTGGCGCTGATCGCCCAGGTGGCTTCAGGCCAGATCGATTACAACAGGCAGTTTGTGAATGCCAAAGCGCTTTTCCGCGATGGCAAGTACAACCTCGCCATGGAAAGCTTCAAGCCACTGATACCCTACGATCAGAACAACCAGTACGCCGAATATGCCGCATTCTACTATGCCCTGTCGGCTTACCACCAGGGATACAAGGCTGTGGCCAAAGACATGCTCAACCAGATCAGAACGCTGCATCCTAACTGGGATAAGTTGAGCGAAGTGAATTTCTGGCTGGCGAAGATCCACTTCGACAACCGCGATTATTTTCAGGGACTGAGAATGTTGGGCGCCATCCAGGATAAAAAATTTGAAAAGGATATCGAAGCCGTCAAGCAACAGCACCTCGTAGCCATCACCGACGCCGAGACCCTCAGAATGATGCATGAGGAATATCCCAAAGATGCCCTGATCGCCAAATCGCTGGCCATGGCCCTGTCGAAGAACATGGCTGACCCGGAAGATAAAAAACAGCTCGAAGAACTGATCAACCAGTTCAAGCTGAAACGTACAGACTTTATCCCGGAAGCGCCCAGAACCATTCACAAAGAACGTTATTCAGTTTCGCTGATGTTGCCGTTCATGGTAGGCACGCTCGAGGCAACACCCGGAAGAAAACGCAACCAGGTGGTGCTCGATTTTTATGAAGGCATGAAGATGGCCATCGATACACTGGCCAAACAAGGTGTCAACATCAGTCTGCGCGCCTATGATACAGAGCGGAGCACAGAAAAGATCAAGAAGATCCTTGAAACCGAAGAGCTCAAGAATACCGATCTCATTGTCGGTCCGTTCTTCCCCGAAGAGAACAGGGTAGTTCAGGATTTTTCGCAGGCCAACGGCATCAACATTATTCACCCTTTCTCTAACAATACAGAGATCACTGCCGGAAACCCGTACGGGTTTTTGTTCCAGCCTTCAGCGGAGACCTTGGGAAGAAAAGCAGCTGCGTTCCTCAAAGCCCGCAGAAACAAAAGTATGGTGTTCTATGGCACGGGTAAAAAAGATTCGGTGATGGCTGCGAACTTTATCCAGCAGGCGGGAGAGTTGGGCCTGAAAATTCTGGGTGCGGAGAAAGTGAACAACAAAGACACGAAAAAGATCACCGACATCCTGGCCACGCCTACAGAGTTTGACGAATTTAAATACCCGATACAGTTTACACTGAAACGCGACAGCCTTCACAGCGTGTTCGTAGCGTCAGACGATCCGCTCATCTACACCAAGGTGGTGGGCGCGGTGCAGACCCGTGGCGACTCCACATTGCTGGTAGGTTCCGAGAACTGGCTTGATGACAATGCCATCGACTTTGAGAAATACCAGGCGATGGGCATTGTGCTGGCAGCGCCTAACTTCATGGCCTACCAGAACGCTGGCTACAAGGCATTCGAAAAGAAATTCCTGCGTGCACATGGACGTGCAGCTTCCAATCTTGCGCGCATGGGTTATGAGTTCATGCTTTTCACCGGCAACCAGCTGAAGAAAAACGGCGTATACTTTCAGGCTGGCCTGAGCGAGTCAGGTGTACTGCCCGGCTACCTCGGCCAGGGATTCGATTACCGGTACAGCCACGATAACCAGGTGGTACCTTTCATCACCTTCAGAAAAGGTGAATTGATCATGATAGAAAAGCGTTAACGCATGAACGAGATCTCCCGCAGCCAAGCCTTGTTCGATAAGGCAAAACAATTCATTCCAGGTGGTGTAAATTCTCCCGTAAGAGCATTCCGTGCAGTAGGAGGGAACCCGCTGTTCATTAAAAAAGCAAAAGGACCGTATCTCTACGATGAAGACGGAAACCAGTATATAGACCTCATCAATTCGTGGGGACCGATGATCCTCGGGCACGCACATCCTGCCATTGAAGAAGCCATTCGTGAAGCGGTCTCTGCGTCGCCTTCATTCGGAGCACCCACAGCGCGTGAAGTGGAGATGGCCGAGCTGATCTGCTCCATGGTGCCGTCGGTGGAGAAAGTGCGCATGGTGAATTCAGGTACTGAAGCTACCATGTCTGCCATCCGTGTGGCCAGGGGTTACACCGGCCGCGACAAGATCATCAAGATGGAAGGATGTTACCACGGCCACGGCGACTCATTCCTCATCGCCGCGGGCAGCGGAGCCCTGACCTTTGGTTATCCCGATAGCCCGGGCGTTACAAAAGGTACGGCACAAGATACACTGATAGCACCCTTCAACGATCTGAAGGCCATTGAAAACCTCATCGCGAAAAATCCTGAAGAGATCGCAGCGCTGATCCTCGAGCCCGTGGTAGGCAACATGGGTTGCGTGATCCCGGCAGAAGGTTATCTCCAGGGGTTGCGTGAGCTCTGCACCCGGCACGGCATCATTCTGATCTTCGATGAAGTGATGACAGGCTTCAGGCTGGCGCAGGGTGGCGCGCAGGAATTGTATGGCGTTAAACCCGACATGAGCACGCTGGGCAAGATCATCGGCGGAGGACTTCCCGTGGGTGCCTATGGCGGCCGCAAAGAGATCATGGACTCGGTTTCTCCTGCTGGGCCCGTCTACCAGGCCGGCACGTTATCGGGAAACCCCATGGCCATGGCTGCAGGACTCGTGATGCTCAAACACCTGAAAGCACATCCGGAGATCTACGGGCAGCTTGATAAAACCACTACAAAGCTGGTAAACGATATGGGTGACGAGATCCGTAAAGCAGGATTCAATTTCACCATCAACCAGGTGGGCTCCATGTTCACGTTGTTCTTTACCGCCACAAAGGTGACGGACTTCGGCACAGCCAAGACCTCTGACACGGCGTTGTTTGCCAAATATTTCCAGGCCATGTTACAGCAGGGAATTTACCTGGCCCCTTCACAGTATGAGGCTATGTTCGTTTCTACAGCGGTAGACAATAATATCGCTGATAAGATCCTGACGGCGCATCGCCAGGCGTTGAAGAGCTTTTAGTCATGAGCTTCGGGCTTCGAGGCACGTTCTCTCGCAGCTGGCAGTAGCTCCTTCCCACCTAGATCCTGAACGACAATCCGAGATAAACACGCGTAGGCGCTTCCGTAGTAAGCCCCTGATTCGTTGCCAGGTCTACTTTTACATTGGGAGTGAAATTGTAGATGAGGCCGCCATTCATGAGGAGCTGGCTCTCGCCGTGGGGAAAGATGGCGAGCCCTTCGATATAAAAATCCAGGTTGCCGATAAGTCCGCCGCCCAGCACCACCGTCTGGAAAAAGCTCAGCTCGTGGCCACCCGTTTCGCGTGGAATAAAATCGAACTGCGCCTGCGCACCCAGATCCAGGTTGTCGGTAAGGCCATACGAAAAAGGAAAACCCGCACCATACACGATGTCAGAATCCAGTGGGTTGCCCGAGGTAAAGGTCACATAGGGTATGATGCCTAATGCCGTGGAGGTCTCGCCATCGTTGCCCCAGAAATTATGCTTGAGCCGGAGGGTGGTTGCTCCATAACCCTTGTCTTGTGTTTCACCTTCGGCATTCTGATAGACGTTGTAAAGCTCGATGCCGATGTGAATATCCCACGAATGCGTAATGCCCATTTTGTAGAGGCCATTCATGAAGCTGATGGTACGGTTGCTGGAGGCATTGCGGGTATCACGCGTCCATTTCGCCAGGTCGCCCTCGAACTGAAAATGGCCTGCATCCACGCTGATGGGCGATTCAGTAACATCGGGCCGGTCAATGCTGAACTCGCGCATGTTCTCACGCGGCACAGGATTGAACAGATGGTACCCTTTCTGAGCCTGTGCCAGGGCGCTGGTAGCCGATATAATGCATAGCCAGGAGCCGATAACGAGCCGGAGATACGTGGTGATGTTTTTCATGCCTGCTTTTCCGGGCAAGATAGGGGCGCTGCCGGAAAACTTGTCCAGGCGCTGCCGGAAATAATTGCGCTTGTAGGATATTCAATAAAAAAGGGGCCGAAGCCCCCTTTGAAGTGTTTTTTGCCAGGATCTATCCACCCTTCGACGCCTTGTTCAGCTCTCGCATGAAATTCTTGGCTTCTGAATTTTCAGGATCCAGCCCGAGAATTTTTTCATAGTAGGCTTTTGCGCCAAGCACATCGTTTTTGATATGAAGCGTGTAAGCGCCCAGATAGGAATAAGCCTCGATAATGTCTTTTTTGTTCTTTTCAGGATTGCTCAGTGCTTTCTCAAGGAAAGATTCATACATCGGCTTGGCCAATCCCTCCTTCATGGTGCTATCGATATTGGCTTTCGCGCGTGCCGCATAAAGATACCCGACTGTCATGTTAGGCTGCTTCTGGGCCAGTTGCGAGAAGGCACTGTCGGCCTCAGGGAACTGCTCATTGTAATAGTAAGCACGGCCGATAGACCACAGATCTTGCGACAGCGGTTGCTGACGGATCGCCATCAGCTGTTTGAAAGCCTCGATGGCTTCAGGGAATTTCTTCCTTTTCAGGTAAGTGTCGCCGTGCAACTGAAGGATCTCAGCCTGCGCCGAATCAAGCGCTATACTTTTGGCGAAGCTTTCGTTGGCCAGTGAATCCTGCTTAAGCTTCAGCAGCAGCTTTCCGTAATAGGCGTAATCAGATGCCGTGATATCTTCCTGTTTTGCTTTCTGGAAGTAACGCTCGAACATACCACGTGCTTCATCCGTTTTATCCTGTTCGGTTAGTGAATACGCGTTGTATTTTAAAGCCACCGGTGAAACGTTGGGATTGGTAGTTACTTCCTTGAAGATGGCATTGGCCTTCTCATAATTTTTAGCCATGAAGTAGAAGAACGCCAACTGGAATTTGGCCTGACCAGGTGTTTCCGAAATGGCGAGATACTTCTCATAAGCAGATACAGCTTTGTCTGCAGCTTTCTGTGTATAGTAAATTTCACCGAGCTCCTTGTAAGCAGGCGCATACTCAGGGTCGATGGCAATGGCTTTCTCGTAAGAGCTGATAGCGATGTCGAGTGTTCTGGCGCGCTGGTAGATCTTGCCGATCTTGTAGTGCGGCTTGGCAAACTTGGGATCCGCTTTCGCAGCGCGTTCGTAGCTGTTCACGGTCTCACCTGCATTCTGATTGTTTTGCAGCAGGAAGGCATCGCCCAGCAGCATGTGCACTTCAGGATCGGTGCCGTTGATGGTCTTTGCCTTGTTCAGCAGGTTGATGGCATCCAGCAGGTATTTGGTATCGGTGAGATAAGCCTCTGCTACGGCTTTCAATACACCTACATCTTTTGATTTTGAAACAGACAGGGCTTTGTCAAGCTGTGCCTTGGCGTCTGTTGAGTTCTTTTCCAGTAAGCGTACATGGCCCTTGCCGGCATAGTTAAGTCCGCTTTTTTCGTCTTTGCTGAGACCCTTTTCAAAGGATGCCAGCGCCTTGTCTTTTGCACCGGTTCTCAGCTGTGCCAGCCCGAGGTAATACAGATAATCAGCGTTGTCGGGGTTGGCGCTCACAAGCTGTTCAAGCGCGCTTAAACCTTTGGAAGGCTGTTCAATATCAATAAACCTGAAGGCTTTGCGTACATCAGGGCTCTGGGCAAAGGTATTCGCCGATACCGCCAGGAAAAGCGCGGCCATCACCATTACCAGGAGGCGCTTTGTGCTGATGAACAGTCCTGAAGGGTTTTTCTCAGGGCTTACATGGTGCAGATTCATAATCTTATTCTTTTACGTTAACAATCTATTGGGGCTTTAAAAATAGCGTGCCCACGCCACAATTATTCAATTTTTCTTTACGAAAGGTCAATTCTTTTCTATTTCCAGTGGCTCAGTGTTGATTTTTACGATGCGCAGGGGCATTGTAACCGGCACAAGGCCTGATTTCAACACGATGCGCTGTCCTCTTTCGCTGGCAAAGAAGGCAATGAACCCGTTCCCAAGGCCCGCCCTGGCCTCGCGGCTGAGGATTGTTACCCGGCGGCTCAAAGGATATTTTTTGAGCGCTATATAGGCCTGATAGGGCTGGTAGTGGGCGCTGTCTTTCGCTACGGAAACGCCTGCCACCTGTACCTTTTTCAGGAAGCTGTTAGACACTGAATCGTCCTTGTCGCTGATCCACTCCAGGCCGATAAAGCCCAGCGCATTCGCGTTTTTGGATACAAAGTCCACCACGGCTTCATTGTTGTCGGCAGCAAAACAGTTTGCCGGCAATTTGGCCACACGGGCCACGGAATCTTTGAGGTACCTGATCATGCCAGAATTGGGATTGTCAAAAACAATCTCTATGCCAGCCTTCGATTTGGCGCCCAGGCCATCCCACGAGGTTATTTTGCCCTGCAGCAGCGAACGGATCTCGTCAAGGTTGATGAGTGTATCGGCGTTGGCGCTGTTGAGAATGATCGCTACACCGCTGATGGCAACATCCACTTCGGTGGGCGTGATCTTGATGTCCTCGAAATATTTTTTCTCCTGGGCGGTGAACCTGCGGGTGACAATGGCGAGCCTCACACTGTCTTTCAGCAACGCATCGACGGCGTCAGCTTCAGAAACAAATTGACAGTCGATGTCGGCTTTGGTATAAATTCCTTCGAAGGTGGTGAGCTCCGTTTCGATCAACGGGCGCAGTGATTCATCGGCGGCGATTTTGATGTAACCGGTAGTGGGCGTGTCAAGGGGACGGCCGTTTTTATCACGGTCCGCACCGCATGCCATTACCAGTATGGCCATCACGATGATCATATTGAATGGGGTTCTCATAGGGCTGTGTGTTCAGAAGTATCTCCGGTACAATTTATAGGCACGGTAAAACCCATACGCGATGAGAAGAACCCCGAATGCTATTGCGTAGCGTTCCGGAATATTGCGCATGGCCGGGGCTCTAAAAATAATGGTTGTACCGAGCACAAAATACAGTACAACCATTAAGATTCCGAAGCTCTTTGAGACTAGGTTGGCAACGGCCAGCTTTCGTCTTTCAGGCTTATCTTCCAATGTTAATTCAATTTGAACTTGATCGGCAGGTTAAACCGTACGAATACAGGCTTACCGTTTTGTTTACCAGCTTTCCAAGGGGGCATCATCTGCACTACGCGAACGGCCTCCTTATCGCAGTCGGCACTGATACCACGAAGCACTTTTACGTCGTTGATGGTACCATCTTTACCTACTACGAAGCTTACGTAAACTGTACCATCGATACCCATACGCCTGGCACTGGCCGGGTAACGCATGTTCTTCTTGATGAAGTTCATCATGGCTTCATAGCCGCCTTCAAATTCGGGCTGCTGTTCCACCACCATGAAGACCTTGTTTTCGTCTTCTTCAACTACTACCTGTGCTACGGGTTCCTCGAATACCACTTCGGCATCGCCCTCCACTTCAACGGCGGCAACTTCGTTCTGCTTGATCTCTTCGATGGTAGGGATTTCTTCTACCACTTCTTCTTTCACAACTTTCGGCGGAACGAACTTGATCACCTTCTGCAGCTTCGGAAGCTGGATCTGTGGTGGCGGCGGCTTCGGCTTATCGATTGGCGGCGGCGCCGATAACTCGGTATAGACCAGTTTTTTCGGGGGCGCTTTTTCAATAACCTCCTCGCCTTTGAAGAACTCAACAATGGCGGGGAAGAACATAACAATCGTTACGATCACACCTGTGATGACAAGACCGATAAACACATTCTTGCCATATCCTTTCCGGAGCACATAAGCGCCATAGGCCTGGTTCCGGTTTTCAAACACAACATCTTCCCAACGTTGTGGCGCTATTGCTGCACTGCTTGATGTTTTCATGGTTGTGTTGTTTCAGTTTCAAGTGGAGCACCGCCTGTTCCGGCTGCAATAATCGTCTTGTCATCGGGGGTATACTCCACGATGGCGTAACGCTTGGTGTTGGTGATCTCCATCTCGTCAAGGATATCCACCATATTTTCATACTTGGATTTATCCTCCGGCTTGATGAGCACCATCAGCTTCGGGTTGGCGCGGTTCTGCTCCAGCAATACTTTTCTTACGCCGTCTTTGCCATAATTGGTTGTGGTTACTGGGGGCGTAAGGCCTATGTACCAGTAGATCTTGTTGTTTTCGCTCAGCACGAGGTTGAGAATATCCTTTTCGTTGACCTTGGTCTGTTCCTTTTCGTCCTGGACCTTATCAGGCATATTCACTTCCATCGTCTTCGGCTTGTTGAACGTAGTAGTGAGGATGAAGAAGGTGAGCAGGAGGAAAGCAAGATCCACCATCGGAGTCATATCGATCTTGGTAGATGCTTTCTTTACCCTGACTTTGCCACCGCCTTTTTTACCACCACCACCGCCTTGACTTATTTCTGCCATGGTTTAATATTTTTATTAACTGTTAATAACTGTCGTTCACATTGCTGAGGTCAACTGCTGCACTGCTGCTTGCCGCCGACCCGGCATACTGTATAACGTTAAATATCAGATCTCTTGTTCCAGGCCGGTGATCAGGTTGAATCTGAGAACCTTGCGGTCTATCAGGGTGTTCACCACCTGCTTCACTACCTTGTAATCTGTGCCACGGTCGCCTTTCACGGCAACCCTTAGTCTCGGATTGCTCACACGGGCAAACACGATCCAATCGGCCAGCTCGTTATTGACCGAGTCAGAAGGAATACCTGGTTGAGTTACCTGCTTGCGCTCATCCGGAGTCATGTCCAGGAATTGCGGCAGGTTGCCTACCGGAAGACCGAAGCCTGACAGGATCGAGAAAGACCTCAACTGGTCTTCGCTGAAAGTGATTCCGTATTTCTGCCCGATGCTCTGCAGCATGTCTCTGCGATGGTTCTTATTGTCCATGTCAAAGAAAACCCTTCCATCGGCCGCTACCGAAATGATCATCCTGTCTTTGTCAGGAAGAATGATCTCCGATACAGACTTGGGAATATCAACTACCACGGGTTCTTCCGGAGCGAACGTGGTCGTAAGCATAAAGAATGTTACGAGCAGGAACGCCAGATCCACCATGGGAGTCATATCCAGTGAAGGCGGGGTTCTGTGTACTTTAACTTTTCCCATAGTTACAGGAATTTAGTAATTAAGCCTTGTTACGGGCAGTAAAGTTCTGAATGATGCTATAGCTTGCTTCGTCGATACCGTAAGTGAGGCTGTCGATCTTGCTGGTGAAGAAGTTATAGAAAATGATGGCGAGGGCTGAAGTACCGATACCAAGCGCGGTGTTGATAAGCGCTTCAGAGATACCGTTAGCCAGCGCAACTGCGTCAGGAGCACCTGAAGTAGCGATCGCGGTAAACGCACGGATCATACCCGTTACAGTTCCGAGCAGACCCATCAGCGTTGCAACGGAAGCGATAGTAGCAATGATCACAAGGTTTCTTTCCAGCATCGGCATTTCAAGCTGTGTGGTTTCTTCGATGTCTTTTTGTACCAGCAACACTTTTTTCTCAGGCTCGAGTTCAGTGTTCCTTGACAATTCATCGTACTTGAGCAGACCGGCTTTTACTACGTTGGCAACAGAACCTTTTTGTCTGTCACATTCTGCGATCGCTTGAGAGATATTGTTCTGCGCAATGAGCGTGCGGATCTTGGTAACGAACTTCTTGATGCTTCCACGGCCGGTAGCGCTGCTGATAGTGATGAGACGCTCGATAGAGAAAGTAAGAACGATCATCAAAAGGGCGATCAGTACGGCTACCACGATACCACCTTTGTAAACAACACCAAGGTAATTTCCGTGCAGCGGGTGGTTGTTAGGATCTCCACCTTCGAAGTTTGAAGGATCGCCCAGGATGAATAAATAAATAAGGATCGCAAGAACAACTTCTAAAGGAATAACAATTGCTGCGAATGTTGACTTAAGACTATCTCCCAGTGACGAGCTAGATTTCTGTGCCATGATTAATTAGATTTTAGGTTTATAGTTATGTATAGTTGGCAAAAGTAATGAGAAAGCGTTAAAAATGCTGTTTTTGGCAATAACTGCAAAATTAAATCTTTCAATTTTTGGTCCTTTTAGGCTTTAAACTCATCATCAGACAATAAAAAGTTAAAAAACCCCTACTTCAATTTTCAATCCTTCGCTAATAAATTCCGGTTCTTCAACCAGGTTATAACAACCGGTATTGCCGACACCAAAATCATCCCGACCACAATAATTTCCAAATAGGTTGTGATCTGCGGAAATGCCTGCCCCAGGAAGTGCCCCGAAAGCACCATGGTCAGGATCCAGATCGATGCGCCTAAAAAATTGAATATCAAAAATTTAGGAAAATCGATCTTCACCATGCCTGCCAGGATCGTAACAAATGTCCTAACAACCGGTAGGAAACGACCGAGAATAAAAGCCATCATGCCGTGCTTCTGGTAAAACGCCTGCGTCAGGTCGAGATATTTCTTTTTAAAGAACAGGCTGTCCTTCTTATTAGCGAGGTAGACCCCCGCCCAACGGCCGGTTAAATAGCCCACCATGGAGCCGCTCACAGCCGCTATGATCAGCAGGGTGATCAGCAGTGCAATATTGGTGTCGAGGTATTCCGTATCGCTCAACAGGCCTGCTATAAATAATAGAGAGTCCCCTGGCAGGAAAAAACCAAAAAAAACGCCGGTTTCGGCAAAAATGATGATCAGCAGCAGGGTCAACCCTCCATACTGGATGATATTCTCAGGATTGAACGAATCTAGGAAAACCAGGATATTCATGTACTGCGCCTCAAAGCTCATTATATAACATTATTAGGATCATGAAATCATCTCCGAAAAAGATTACGCCATACCTCCTCATCGTTCACCGATCCATACACCCAGGATGCCAAAACATTCAATTTTCCATAAAGAAATTTTGTGTTTGTCCGCTCCGGCACCACTTTCAGCATAGCGTTAAGGCATGAAAGGTCGGCAAGGTAAAACGAAAATTATAATTCGGAATATGCGCCTATTAAAAATTTTACTTTTACGAGGCAAGTTTTTGCAAACTTACTTTTGGTGTCTTTGGTGGGTTTTTGAAGAAAAATAGTTTCCGCTCAGGTGAATGCACCATATTTCTGATTTATGTTCATTATTCTTACACTAGCGGTTTATCCAAACGGGTTTTATGTATCTTCATGAAGCAGGCAGTCATGTATGTTTAACGAACCGTGTTATGATTTTTTATTTTGCCCTCTCATTACATTGCTATTATTTTTAACACCGGTTAACGGATGATATTTCAGTCGTTTAGGCGCCATGAATATTGTAACCCCCAATGATCTAACAGTTAGCTCATGAAAATAACAAAAGCTTTAAGGTATACCCTGATCTTTGCGGTTGTTGGTTTCATCACCACATTCCTGATCGTGTATGTGCAACGCAACATCCTCGATACCTATAACCGCAACCTTCCCTTTATCAGCCTTGGAGACAATATCAAGAACCGGACGACCAAAGCACACCTCTGGTTTGAAGAGCTTCTGGCCGGAGATAAAAGCCTGAACTTCGAGAAAGATGTGTTGAGCCTGCTCACATCATCACAGGCTATTCTTCAGGGCGCTTATGATGGTAAAAACACCGAGCTGGGTTCATTCGCCCAAACCAACGACGAAGAGACCCGCGCCATTCTCAAGGAATCTATCATTGATATAGAGAAGCTGACCGAAGCCGCCAAGGAACGTTGGAACGCACGGGCACAGGCGACACCCGTAGCAGCCACAGACAGCACGGCAACGGCGGGTGCCGGAAATGCCGGCAGTGATCTCGATCAGAAATTTGATGCAGGCTTTGAGGAATTTCAGCAAACGGTCGAGCGGCTGGTGATCCATGTCGGAAAAAATGTAAACGCAGATACCGCTTACCTCAACTGGCTCTCATGGGTGAGCAGCCTGATGGTGTTCGTCACCTTTGTATTATTGTGCACGCTGCTTTACAGGTTACAAAGCAGTAACGACAAGGTGATGGTGGATAACAAGGCGATGCTGGAACAAGAGACCCGGCGTGTGAATACATTGTCACAATTCATCGAAGCGGTGTCGGCCGGTAACTACGACATCGAGCTGCAGACCAGCACGGCCGAAGACAACCTGACCAACACGCTGATCAACATGCGGAATAAGCTGAAGACGAATGCCGAAGATGATCGCAAGCGGAACTGGACAACAACAGGTATCGCACAGATCGGCGACATTCTCCGGGCATCCAATACCTCCAGCTCAGACCTGTACGATAACATTATCAAGTTCGTGGTGAAATATACGGGCAGCAACCAGGGTGGGCTCTTCATTCTCAACGAAGACGATGAAAAGAATCACTTCCTGGAACTGGTAGCCTGTTATGCCTTTGAAAGAAAAAAATACATGACGCGACAGGTTCAGATCGGAGACGGTCTGGTAGGCCAGTGTTTCCTGGAAGGCGAACGTATTTACCTGCTGGAAGTACCACAGGAGTATATCAACATCACTTCCGGTCTCGGCGGAGCCAATCCCAATGCGTTGCTCATCGTTCCGTTGAAGGTAAACGGAACCATCTACGGTGTGATCGAGCTCGCGTCGTTCCGCAGGTATGAGCCGCATGAGATCGACCTCGTGGAGAAACTGGCGGAGACCATCGCGTCTACGATCTCCAGTGTTCGTGTCAACGAGACCACACGTGTGCTGCTGGAGAAAACGCAGCAGCAGGCTGAGGAGATGAAGTCGCAGGAAGAGGAGATCCGTCAGAATATGGAAGAGCTCGAGGCAACCCAGGAAGAGATGCGCCGCAAGCAAACCATCCTGGAGAAGGAGCTTCAGCAATCGCAACAACAGGCCGAAGCGCTGAAGCTTCAGGAGAAAAAACTGACAGAGTCACAGGATACCTTACAGGCTATTGTGGACAATATTCCCAGGGCTATCTTCTGGAAAGACAGAGACCTTCGTTTCATGGGATGTAACAAGATCTTTGCTTCCGTGGCGGGTGTACAGTCGCCGGCAGATCTCATCGGCAAGACTGACTTCGATATGGCCTGGAGCGCGCAGGCCGATGCTTACCGGAGGGATGACCAGGAGGTAATGCGTAAACGCGAGGCCAAGCTCGACATAGAGGAAGTTAATATCAACAGCACAGGGGAAGAATCGTGGGTACTGACCAGCAAGGTGCCGATCATCAATACCAATAATGAGGTGGTGGCCATCCTGGGCATGTTCGAAGATATTACGACCAGGAAACGGAAAGAAGCCGAAATCAACAAGAAACTGCAGGAGCGTGAAGATGCGCTCAAGGAGCTTACGGCCCTGAAACACCTGATAGAAACCCGGAAAGTATAACGATTTAGCCGATTGTATTACATGCCCTGGGCCAGCCCGCGGCAGCTACGGGTATTTATTAACCTAATATTTACTATTTTTACAGGTATTAGCCACTATACCTGAGCTATGAAAAATCATTTTTTGATCTTTGCTGCTGCGTTCCTGGCTACCGCCAGCCTTTTTGCGCAGGACCGGAAAGACAAGGCTCCCGTAACCTTCGAGGAGATCTACGATGAGCCCTATTCGGTAAACAAGCTTTTTGTTGCATTTC
This sequence comes from Chryseosolibacter histidinae, assembly GCF_018598225.1. Taxonomy (GTDB): domain Bacteria; phylum Bacteroidota; class Bacteroidia; order Cytophagales; family Cyclobacteriaceae; genus Chryseosolibacter; species Chryseosolibacter histidini. The sequence continues at coordinate 171,489 of NZ_JAHESF010000015.1, forward strand.
AGCCCCTTTACGGCGAGGTGTTCGTGACCAACATCAATGCAGGTTTCGGTGTAGAAGCCTTGTATTACCACATGGATAAGCTCGACGTCAGGGCTCATTTCAGGAAAACCTATAGCCAGCGGTTTTTTGATCTCTCACGCGATTTGGCAGTCAAAAACAGCGATGTGGACAATGCCAACAAGATCTTCAGCTATTACGAGCTGGGAGGAACCTACCACGTGAAAGATTTTGAAGAAAGCTCGAAAACGAAAATGTTCCTGTACAAGAACAGCTACCGCGGAAACCGGTGGGCTTCGCGTGTGCCGTTGTATGCCGATGTGCCCTGCAAGGTGAGAAAGATCTATGGTGTGCGTTTTGGAGGTATTGCCTGGAACAGCTCCGTAGACCTGAACCGGGTATTGACCAAGCAAGGCCTGACGCATCGCGACCTGGTGGTATCAGGCGAGGTGCCCGAAGGCCAAACACCCGAAAGTATTCCCGCGACTGAGTTTGATGAACACGGCCAGGATGAGACGGTAGACCTGTTCACCAACGTTGCTGCGAAGGGCATATATGCTGGTGGATCACTGGCGTGGATCAAGAACGTGGCCGTGAACTTCGATAAATTTGAAGAAGGTGTAGACGACCTTATGCTCACCGTTTATGCCGATATCCTTTTCTCTCCCTCTATTGCGCTCGACGATATCGTCTACACGAAGAAGGTGAAAGACACGAATGGCAACGTTGTTAAAGGAGCGACCAATACCTACTCCGTGAGTCCTATCAAGACGCAGAGCCTGGGCTTCCGCCTGGGTATTGACGGACGGTTTAACCGCACGCTAAGCTGGGCCTATGGCGGCGAAATAGGATACAGGCCGGGCATCGCCGGCAAAACGTTTTACGCCCTGTTCAAGATCAGTTTCCCGGTATATGGTACCAACCTTGATTACAAGGTTGAGTCGTTCGGAAAGTAGTCTCTGAGCAAATGCAGGTTCACGCGAAGACCGCTAAGAAGCGTAAAGAGCCGCAAAGGTTTTTTGAAGCTTCCCCTGGATATGAGTATTACGAAATCTTTGCGTTCTTTTGCGCAACGTAATACCTGGTGCAGGTTGATCTGCTTGAAGCCTATTGAAGTTCCCTCTTGCATTTTCTTTGCGTTTTCCTTTGCGCACTTTGCGTGAACTGCATTGGCATTTATTCCTGCTTCTTTTTGTCTGATTGCCTTTTTACCCCGACCTTTTGAGGATAATCCACCACTATTGTGAACTGCGATATTCTCATCCGCAATATAAAAGGACTGGTGCAGGTACGCGAAAGCATCGTGCACCAGGTGGCAGGCCAGGCTATGGCCGATCTTCCTGTTATAGACCATGCGTACCTGACGATCTCCGGAGGGGTGATCTCCGGCTTCGGACCCATGAGCGAGATGCCGCAGATGAGCGCTGCCGATGAGATCGATGCCTCAGGATGTTTTGTTCTGCCTTCGTTCGTCGACTCGCACACGCACCTTGTTTTCGCTGCCAGCAGGGAAGAAGAATTTGTGATGAAGATCAAAGGGGCTACCTATGAGCAGATCGCTGCCAGGGGCGGAGGTATTCTGAACTCGGCAAAAAAGCTCCAGCAGGCCTCAGAAGATGAGCTCTTTGAACGTTCTCTTCAACGGGCCCATGAGATCATGCGCACAGGAACCGGCGCTGTTGAGATCAAAAGTGGTTACGGGCTTACCGTACGGGACGAGATCAAGATGCTGCGGGTTGCCAAACGGATCGCACGGCACACGCCACTGACGGTCAGGACTACTTTTCTGGGAGCCCATGCCGTTCCTGCGGGTATTAAAAAAGAAGATTACATCAGCCTGATCGTGCGCGAGATGATCCCGGCCATCGCTGCTGAGCAACTGGCTGACTATATCGATGTGTTTTGTGAGCAGGGTTTTTTCTCGGTGGATGAAACCGAAAAGATCGTGAAGGAAGGAAAACGTTTTGGTATGAAACCCCGGATCCACGCCAATCAGCTGCATCGTTCGGGTGGTGTGCAGGTAGGCGTGAAGGTGGGGGCGTTGAGTGTAGACCATCTCGAAAACATCGGAGTGGAAGAGATCGAGGTGTTAAAGAACAGCCGGATCATGCCCACGGCCCTGCCAGGCGCAGCGTTTTTTCTAGGGCTTCCCTTTCCGCCGGCACGTACGATCCTGGAGGCCGGACTGCCGCTTGCCATCGCTTCTGACTACAACCCGGGAAGTGCGCCCAGCGGTAACATGCCGTTGATGGTGGCACTGGCCTGCATCAAAATGAAGTTGACCCCGGAAGAAGCGATCAACGCCGCCACGATCAACACAGCTGCTGCGCTGGAGCTTCAGGCCACGCATGGAAGCATTACAAAGGGAAAGGTGGCGAACGTTTTTATCACCCGCCCGATGTCATCGCTGGCCTATTTGCCCTACGCCTTTGGGAGCAGCCTGATCGATCAGGTTATTCTGGGAGGTAAGCGGTATAATATTTAGCGTGTATCAAGGATATGACGACGCCAATTGACGTTATATATATAGACCTATAATATATAGTAGTATGCCAGAGCCGCTGCAGATACCGATGTTTCCGCTCACCTTGCTGCCATTGCCTGGGGAGCTTGTGCCGTTGCATATTTTTGAGCCCCGGTACAGGCAGCTGCTGGCAGACGCCGAAATGCTCGACATCAGCTTCGGTATTTATTGCAACCATGAAATGAATACGGAGAAGCTGGGGGCGCTGATGAAACTCGAAAGTGTGATCAAGCGGTACGCGAGCGGAGAATCGGATATTGTATTGCGGTGCATCGATGTGTTCTCGATGGATAAACTCTATCGCACGTATAAAACGAAGCTTTACCCCGGTGGCGATGTATTTCTCAATCATATCGATCTCAACGAGATGCCCGGTGTGGAGCTTTACGAATTATTCCTGATCTACCAGACCAAACGGAACATCAATAAACATTTTACAACCTTCTCGATCTATCAGATCGCCCAGGAGCTCAACTTCGATCTGTTCGACCGTTACAAATTTCTCACGATCTCACCGGCGAGAAGAAGCACTTTTCTCATCAATCAACTGAAATTTCAGATCCACATCCTCCGCCAGGAAGAAAAAAGTAAGGATGTATTCCACCTGAATTAATTTAGTGTTACGTGTAACTTATTTGTTGGAAGATCGTTGCCGTATTTTTTTATTCTGTTCTGCATCCCTTTCAAAATTTTTTCGTTTGAACCCGACTTTTTCACAGTAGTATTTTCGGATACCACATGTTGCGTGATCTTTCAATTGTTCATCATTATTTAACAAACGTTTGCAACATTCACCTGCACTGATCCGTCTTTACACTAACTAAAAAATATTTTATGAAAAAGTTCCTTACCATGATTGTTGTGCTGACTGTTATGTGCAGTGCAGTAGTAGCGAATGCGATCGATAAGCCGAAGTCACCAGTAGGCACATCGGTAATAAAGTCCGGATCTGTTTTCAAGCTCTTCTATAAAGGCACAAGACCTTCGGATGTCACAGTGACTATCCTCGATGAAAAAGGCACCGCTGTTTATAAAGAAACCCTGCGTAACGTTGAGAACTTCATGCGTCCTTACAACTTCTCTTCCCTGAAAGAAGGTGAATACACCATAGAGCTTAACCACGAAGACGGAAAACAACTGCAGAAGATCAGCTATCACAATGCGGTAGCCACTGTTCAAAAGAAACTGATGAACCTGTTGCGCGTGCCTGGCACAGACAAGTATATGCTCAGAGTGTCAAACAAGGGCAACGAAACGCTGAAGGTGAGTGTGTTCGATGCGAAACATACACTGGTGTACAGCGGAACAGAGAAACTCGACGGCGATTTCGCCAAGATCTATGACATGAATGAAGTAGGTCAGGGCTTCGTGATCGAGGTTACAGATCAGAACGGTCTCACGCAATCGTTGACAGGTAAATAATACTTCTTAGATCAAGATTTTCTAACGGCCACATCTCCTGTGGCCGTTTCTTTTTTTTAGCGCTCAGAATAAACTTCGCTTTATTTTCTCTGATAAGATTTTTATAGCGCAATTCATTGATCATACGAAATAACATCATGCAATTCTGTTCGATTGTACGTTTCTTTATTTCTTAAATGAGGTTGAAAATATCTGCGAAGATCTGCGTGATCTGCGGGAAACCTGCCCCTCTGCGCCCATTCAC
>NZ_JAHESF010000016.1 GCF_018598225.1 Chryseosolibacter histidinae
GGAGGAAACGGAGGGCATGGCGGAACGTTGATGCTTGGCGGAAAAGATGCTGCCAGTGTAAAAGCGCTGATCGGCAACGCCCTCGCGGTTTATAACAAGGGCGGTGCCTTCGGTTACGGAGGTCTTGCAGGGTATGGCGGAGGTGCGGGGCTCGGTCCCACCAAGAACAATGGAAGATCAGGCACACCGGGTGTCGGCGGAACAAATGGCAAGGCGTCAACGAATGGAGCAGTTCTCTTTGAAAATCAGTAATTGAATGGTGAAGCGTTGGTTATATAGGGAAATTCCATCGCGGGAGCGGGTTGAAGCGCTCTCCAAGGCTATCAACACAAACGCATACCTCTCTACCGTGCTGATTCAGCGGGGCATCAGCGATTTCGATTCGGCAAAAAAATTCTTCCGCCCTTCACTTGAAAATCTTCACGATCCTTTCCTGATGAAGGATATGGATAAAGCTGTGAAGCGATTGAAGTTCGCCATCGACAATGAAGAAAAGATACTGATCTATGGCGATTACGATGTTGACGGAACAACAGCCGTATCGTTGGTATACAGCTACCTGAGAAAGTTCTATCCTAATTGTGAAGCTTATATCCCCGATCGCTACAGTGAAGGTTACGGCATCTCACTGGCCGGCATCGACTGGGCTGAGCAGAACGGATATTCACTCATCATTGCCCTTGATTGTGGCATCAAGTCTTTTGAGCTGGTGCGGCTCGCGCAACAGAAAGGAATAGACTTTATTATTTGCGATCACCACCTTCCGGAAGAGACCGTACCCACGGCGGTGGCGGTGCTCGATCCGAAACAGGAAGACTGCAACTATCCGTGCAGGGAGCTGAGCGGTTGTGGCCTCGGGTTCAAGCTCATGCAGGCTTACGCGAGGCTTTACCGCGATGAAAAAGACCTTTACCAGTTCCTCGATCTGGTGGCGGTGAGCATCGCCTCCGATATTGTACCCATTGTGGACGAGAACCGGGTGCTGGCGTATTTTGGTTTGAAGAAGCTGAACGAAGATCCGCTGCCTGGGCTGAAGGCGTTGAAAGACATTGCAGGCATCAAGAACGACCTCGATGTATCGGGCATCGTGTTCACGCTCGGCCCGAGGATCAATGCTGCCGGCCGCGTGGCACACGGTAGAGCAGCGGTGGAGCTCCTGATCGCCAAAACAGAAGAAGAAGCCAATGCGCTGGCAGCGAAAATAAACCTGAGCAACGACGAACGGAAAGAGTTCGATTCGTCCATCACAGAAGAGGCCATCGCCATGATCGAGACCAACAATATGGTGCGGCCGTCTAAGTCTACGGTACTTTTCAAAAACACCTGGCATAAAGGCGTTATTGGCATAGTTGCTGCTAGATGTGTGGAAAAATTTTACAGGCCCACCGTGATCCTTACCGAATCGAATAATAAAATCACAGGCTCCGCGCGCAGCGTTTACGGATTTGATCTGTACAACGCTATTCTCGAGTGCAGCGACCTGCTCGAAAAATTCGGCGGCCACAAATATGCGGCTGGGCTTACACTCGATGCCAGCAACCTCGAAGCCTTTCAGCAGCGTTTCGAAGAAGTGGTCTCATCTACCATCACAGACGAAATGCTGATTCCCGTCATAGACATCGACCTTTCTATTCAGTTTGACGCCATCAGCCCCAAGTTTCTGAACATCTTAAAGCAGATGGGTCCGTTTGGCCCCGAAAACCAGAAGCCGGTGTTCGAAGCCAGGAACGTTTACGTCTTCAATTCGCTTTCAAGCTTTAGAGACCGCCACATCAAGTTTCTGGCGCGGCAGGAGGGAAGCGACAATGTTTTTCAGGCCGTGGGCTTCGATATGGCCGAGCATTACCAGCAGGTGGCAAGGGGTGATGTTTTCAGGATGGCGTTCACCGTTGAAGAGAACGTATACAACGGCACAACATCTGTACAGTTAAGGATAAAAGATTTAAAATTCGATTCGTGATGATATTGCGGGCAGAGCATTTGATCAAGAAGTATAAGACACGCACGGTGGTGAACAACGTTTCTGTGCAGGTAGCCCAGGGTGAGATCGTAGGGTTGCTGGGCCCGAACGGAGCAGGTAAAACCACTTCTTTCTATATGATCGTGGGGCTGATCAAGCCCAATGAAGGCAAGATCTTCCTCGATACAGAAGAGATCACGCCACTGCCCATGTACCAGCGCGCCAAGAAAGGTATCGGATACCTGGCGCAGGAAGCTTCCGTTTTCAGGAAGCTCACCGTGGAGGAGAATATCATGGCCGTGCTCGAGATGAGAGACTACACCAAACAACAGCGCAAGGATAAAGTGGAGCAGCTCATTGAAGAGTTCAGCCTTCAGAAGGTTCGGAAAAGTCTCGGTATGTCGTTGTCGGGTGGCGAGCGCCGGCGTACGGAGATCGCGAGGGCGCTGGCGGTTGACCCGAACTTTGTGCTGCTCGATGAACCTTTCGCGGGTGTTGACCCTATTGCCGTGGAAGAGATCCAGACCATCGTGGCGAGGCTTAAAAACAAGAACATCGGCATCCTCATTACCGACCATAACGTAGACGAAACACTTTCGATCACGGACCGTGCTTACCTCATGGTTGACGGAAAGCTGTTCAAGTCAGGTACCGCCGAAGAGCTCGCCAACGATCCACAGGTGCGCAAGGTGTATCTCGGGCAGAACTTCGAGCTGCGCCGCGCGAAGATCAACATCCAGGATACTTATTTGTGATCGGGCACGATCTCGCGTAATATTTTCCAGACCAGCTCGGGCTCGTAACCTTTCAATATGGCGGCTTTGGAAAGCCGGTCGCGCTTGCTGTAAATGTTGTCATCATCAACGGCTGAGATTTTCTTTTCCAGGAATTCAGTAAGCGTTCTTTCGTAGTCTTCAGCATCGATCTCGCGAAGTCCCGACTGGATACAATTCGCCGAAAGGCCCTGTGCTTCGAGCGCGTTGATGATCTTCAGCCGGCCCCACTTTTTCATCCTGAACTTTCCTCCCGCAAAGGCCTTGGCATACCGTTCTTCGTTGAGAAATCCGTCGGTAATGAGGTCAACGATGAGCTCATCCACATCGCTGCGACTCAGGCCATACTCAAAAAGCTTGTTGCGCACCTCGCGGTGAGAGCGCTCCTGGTAAGCACAGTAGCGCTGGATCTTTCCTTTAGCCTCTTGTTGAGAATAAGTCTTCACTAGGTACGAGGTACGAAATACGAGGTACGGCGGTTGCCTACTGCTTCCGATAGCTTCCGGGATTGCCTAATGTCCTTTGCCTACTGCTTACTATTTCACGAGTCCCTTGTTCTTCAAAATGCTGGTCAGAAATTTCCGTTCGTTGTCGGTATTGAAGATCCTGAAAGGCAGGTGGATCAGCTGGGCCTTGTTCACGAACAGCACAAAGCTGTCTTTGCCGATCTCGGCGCGGGTGATCTGATCCCACTTCAGTGGCATTCCTTCGCGCGGATTTATTTTCATCACGATCTGCTGGCTGCTGATCTCGTAAGAGAATTTTTCGAACAACATCTTGCCTTGCTCCAGTTGCGTGACGCCGTAAAACTGGATCCACCAGAAAAGCAGGTAGAGGCCGAGGCCCACGCCGGCACCGATGAACCACCAGATGCTGGGTATCCAGATATAGAAAAGGCAAATGACGAAAGCTGCCGCAGCGGCGATCCATCCCTGTTTCCTGATCACGTTGTTGAACGCAAGGCGTATATATGTTTTTTTGTCGAGTTTGTAATTTTTGGTTTTAACGATCATAAATCTGTATTCACAAGTTAGGGGATCACAGCCAGGGCGATCCTTTATTAAAATTTCTAAAATGCCTTTAAGCTCAGGTCGAGGCTTTTTACAGAGTGCGTCAGTGCACCGATGGAGATGTAATCCACGCCACATTCGGCAACGCTCCGGATATTGGCTTCGGTGATGCCGCCGCTCGCCTCCGTTTTGTATTTGCCGCCGATCAGCCGCACAGCTTCTTTCATGGTGTCGTTATCCATGTTATCGAGCATGATCACATCTACGTTCCCGGTTTCCAGCACGGCTTTGACCTCTTCCAGGTTCCGTGTTTCGATCTCGATCTTCAGTTTTTTACCGGTGGCGCGAAGATAATCGTTTGTACGGTTGATTGCTTCTTTAATTCCTCCCGCCATGTCGATATGATTGTCTTTCAGCATGATCATGTCGTACAAACCGATGCGGTGATTATGGCCCCCGCCGATCACCACGGCCCATTTTTCAGGCAGCCTGAAGTTGGGGGTTGTTTTGCGTGTATCCAGCAGCTGGCTTCCCGTGCCTTTTACGAGGTTCACGAGGTGCCGGGTCTTGGTGGCGATCCCGCTCATGCGCTGCATCACGTTCAGCACAAGCCTTTCGGAAGCGAGAATGGATCTTGACAACCCGGAGACGGTGAGCGCAATATCGCCGGTTTTGATCTCCGAACCGTCTGTAAGCTGCACATCAACCCGCAGGCTCTTGTCTACCGTGTGAAAGATCTTCCAGGCCATCTCCACCCCGGCCAGTATTCCAGTATCTTTTACCAGGAGCCGGGCGCGGCTTGTGGCGTCTGGCCGGATGGCTGCCAGCGACGAATGGTCACCATCGCCGAGGTCTTCTTTCAGCGCCGAAGCAATGAACTGCTTCAGAAAATCATCGGTGATATATGCCGGTTTCACCGTGCAAAAATAAATCAGGATTGATCACAATAAAGCCCGCCTGACAGGTTTACGGGTAAATATTTTAGATAGGAATGCCAGCGCCGGCAGGGAAACAGGCGCTATTCTTTGGAAAAAGAGATCTCGTGAAGCAGCTGCTGGTTGTTGATAGACTTGATCTTCATGAATACCCTGTATACATCGTCACCGCTTTTGTATTGCCCGATGGCAAAAGGCTGGCCTCCCCTGGAGGAACCCTGGTGAATGATGCCAAATTCGGAAGGAGGATGCTGTTTGAAGAAATCCCTGAAAACAAACTCCGCCTGCGATTTGCTGTACGATTCCACCTTACCCTCTATGGTAACATCCACCGTTTGATTCAGGTACCTGGAAAGTTCTTTAGCGCTCCCTGCCTTGATGGTCTCCCTGATCATGCCGATAACATCATTTTGCGCCATGGCGGCAAACACTTGTAAGGTAAGTGCTGCAATGATGACCAGTAACGCCTGTGACCTTTTCTCCTTCATGACAGTGTTTGTTTGCGGCTAAAATTATGCCATTGTTGAAAGATAAAGAAATTTAAATCATGGCCGTGCTGTTACCGGAAAGGGCAATCTGAGATTCTCCAATAAAATCTTACAATCCATGCCTATATTTGCGCGCTTTGTAAAGGTATGAATTCATTTCTTACATCCTGAAAGGGCTTTTGCGGTGAATTTGAGGCCTTTGTTTGTTGATACTGATTATATCCTATGAATAAAAAAGTTTTGCTGATGATTTTGGATGGCTGGGGTATTGCCACCAAGAAAGAAGTGTCGGCGATTGATAAGGCGAACACACCGTTTATTAATTCTCTGTACGGGAAATACCCTCACAGCAAACTGGAAGCTTCCGGATTGGCCGTTGGCTTGCCTGCGGGCCAGATGGGCAACTCAGAAGTGGGTCACATGAACATCGGCGCCGGAAGGGTTGTTTACCAGGACCTCGTTCGGGTGAACAAAGCGATAGACGAACATGAGCTCGACCACAACCCCGTGCTGCTCGATGCTTTTGCTTACGCGAAAAAGAACAACAAAAATGTGCACTACATCGGCCTGCTCTCAGATGGCGGCGTGCACTCCCACATCGGCCACCTCAAAGGCCTCATCACCATCGCTCATAAGAACGATATCAAAAATTTGTTCGTGCACGCCTTCACCGACGGACGCGACACCGACCCGAAAGGCGGAAAAGATTATTTAAAAGACCTGATCGGTCATCTCAATAAGACCACGGGCAGACTGGCCAGCATCGTAGGGCGATATTATGCCATGGACCGCGACAAACGTTGGGAACGCGTGAAGCTCGCCTACGACCTGATGGTGAAAGGCATCGGAGAAAAAACAAACGATCCCCTGCAAGCTGTGCAGCGTTCGTACGACAACAATGTGACTGATGAATTTATCAAACCCATTGTTGTTACTGACAGCCAGCAGCGCGTAGCCACCATCCAGGAAGGAGACGTGGTGTTGTGCTTCAACTTCAGAACGGATCGCGGCAGGCAGATCACCCAGGCACTGACCCAGCAGGATTTCCCCGAGCAGGGAATGAAGAAGATGGATCTCTACTACATCACGCTTACCAACTATGACGACACGTTCAGGAACGTGAAGATCATTTTTGATAAAGATAATCTTGAGATGACCCTCGGCGAGGTGGTTGCCGCTGCGGGAAAGAAACAGATCCGCATCGCGGAAACGGAAAAGTATCCGCACGTTACTTTCTTTTTCTCGGGAGGCCGTGAAGAGGCGTTTCCCGGAGAGACCCGCCTCATGTGCCCTTCGCCAAAAGTGGCTACCTACGATCTGAAGCCCGAGATGAGCGCTTACGACATCAAAGACAAGATCATTCCGGAGCTGAATGCGAAGTCGGCGGATTTTATATGCCTCAATTTTGCCAACCCTGACATGGTGGGGCACACCGGTGTTTTTGAGGCCGCGGTGAAAGCTTGTGAGACCGTTGACCTCTGCGCGCAGAAAGTGACCGAGGCTGCCCTCAAGAACGATTATGCGGTGATCATCATTGCAGACCACGGCAACGCCGATATCATGATCAACGATGACGGCACACCCAACACAGCCCACACTACCAACCTGGTGCCCTGCATTCTGGTGGATGACAGCTATAAAGGCAAACTGAAGAATGGAAAGCTCGGCGATCTTGCTCCTACCATACTGGCATTGATGGGCATCGGCCGTCCGGAACAAATGACAGGAGATGTGTTGCTGGAAAAATAATCGTTGCAGCATTTTTCTGAGCCTGCTCATGCTGGCTGCGCTCCTCACCGGATGCGAGTCTGGCAGAGAGGGGTCAGCCTTTTATCCGGTAGACAGTCTGGTGTCGGCCCAGATCAGAACGCTGGCCGCCGTGAAGGCTGTGCTTCACAAGGAAGCAACGCTGGGCGGCCAAACGGATAAGTCTGTGTATACACCGAAAGACACCACCGCCTGGACCGATGAGCTGGACGTTTTCAGGCAGCTGCACGAGATCAACAAACCTGTGAACCGCGACATTTATATTGTTGACGATGGCCTGTACGATCCAAGCAGCAACCTGACGGTGAAAGCCTTCACTGCCACCGAGCCGCTGCCTGTGATGTCGATGCGCATCTACTATGACAATTCTATCAAGAAGCCCCGCAAGATCGAAGCGGTGTATGCGGAAGCGAACTCGCTTTATCAAAGCTCAAAAACATTATTGATGGAATTTCAGCAGATCAACAATAAAACAGTGCTCACATCCTACACTATAGAGGGAGGCCAGAAGATGATCATGCGCGATTCGGTAACGTTCTCTGTGCGGGGAAAAATTCAAATAGATTAATCAGGCGCGAAGCATCGCGAGAACTATGGCAAAAAGAGGTGGAAAAGCGCCGCTGGCGAAAGAAGAGAAGCGAAAGCTGACAAAAGAAAACCTGCAACGCCTGGCGGGCGCATTCCGGTTTATGCTTCCCTACAAGGGGCTGTTCATCCTGGGGTTGATCGCACTTGCCCTCTCGAGCCTTTTACTGCTGGCGTTTCCACGCCTGTCTGGCGAGCTGCTCGACGTTGCCACAGGCAAAGGAAAATATTTCGGCAACATCAATCATGTAGTAGTTGCGTTGTTGGGCATCCTGCTGGTGCAAAGCGTTTTTTCTTTTGTCCGCGTGTACACCTTCGCCATCGTGAGCGAGCGTGGCATGGCAGACCTGAGAAAGGCTGTGTATGAAAAAGTGGTGTGGCTGCCCATGAGCTTTTTCGATAGCCGCAGGGTTGGCGAGCTGATGAGTCGCATCACGGCCGATGTGGGCACGTTGCAAGAGACTTTCACCACATCGCTGGCGGAGCTGCTTCGCCAGGTGCTCACGTTGCTGTTCGGCATAGGCATCATCTTCTACCTGGCACCTTCGCTGGCTGGCTTCATGCTGCTCACCTTCCCGGTGCTGGTGATCGCTGCGCTCATCTTCGGCAAATACATCCGCAAGCTTTCGAAAAAAACACAGGACAAACTTGCTGACGCCAACGTGGTGGTGGAGGAGTCGCTGCAGTCGATCTTTATCGTGAAGGCTTTTACCAATGAGCTGTTCGAGATCAACCGGTATGGCAGGGCGCTGAAAGAAGTAGTGAGCGTCGCCATCCAGTCTGCGCGTTACCGCGGCATCTTTATCTCCTTTATTGTCTTCGCGCTTTTTGGCGGCATTGTGGCGGTGGGCTGGTATGGCGCCACCCTGGTGCAGTCGGGCGCGCTTTCTGTAGGCGAGCTGTTTGCGTTTGTGTTCTACACATCGTTCATCGGATTTTCAATCGCAGGTCTTGGCGAGATCTTCACCCAGGTCCAGCGGTCTATCGGCGCCTCCGAAAGGGTGCTGGAGATCCTGTATCACCAGGATGAAGCGGAGCCGGAGGCGGGCAAGCTGAATCTGAACGGTGCCATCAGCTTTGAAAATGTTTCATTCGCGTATCCATCCCGTAAGGATTACCAGGTGCTTGAAGACCTCAACTTCACCATCAGCGCAGGCGAGAAAGTGGCGCTGGTGGGTCAAAGCGGCTCCGGGAAATCAACCATCATCAACCTGCTGATGCGGTTCTACCAGATCCAGCAGGGTATGATCAGGGTCGATGGCCAGGACGTGAACGACTTCAACCTGACAGCCTACCGGCACAACCTCGGCGTGGTGCCACAGGAAGTGATCTTGTTCGGCGGCAGCATCCGGGAAAATATCCGTTATGGCCGGCCCGACGCCACCGATGAGCAAGTACGGGAAGCCGCGCGCAAAGCCAACGCGCTCGAATTTATAGAGGGCTTCCCTGAACAATTCGAGACCCTGGTGGGCGAGCGGGGTGTGAAACTGTCGGGCGGGCAACGTCAACGCATTGCTATTGCCCGTGCTATCCTGAAAGATCCGGTGATCCTGATCCTCGATGAAGCCACCAGCTCGCTCGATGCGCATTCTGAAGTGCTGGTGCAGGAGGCCCTCGAAAAGCTGATGGAAGGAAGGACCACCATTATAATTGCACACCGGCTCAGCACTATTAAGAAAGTAGACCGTATCTTTGTAATACAGCAGGGAAAGCTGGCCGAAATGGGTTCGCACGCCGAACTAACCAGGCTCAACAATGGTATTTATAGTAACTTGCTGAAACTGCAATTGCAATAAGTAATGAATGCCGTCTCCAACCGTCTTTTGAAAGATTTCAGGCTGCGCTCGACGCCCAGCCGGCAGGAGATACTGCATTTGTTCCTGAAAAAAGAATACGCCCTTTCGCACGGCGATATCGAAAAAGAGATCAGCAACGCGCTCGACCGTGTTACCGTCTATCGCACGCTGAAAACATTCCTTGACAAAGGCCTGATCCATAAGGTGCTGGACGATGAAGGCAGCCTGAAATATGCGCTGTGCAATGATGCATGTACCGCTACCGGCCATCACCACAACCACGTTCATTTCAAGTGTACCCACTGCGGGCAGACCAACTGCCTGAACGTTGAGATCCCCCCCGTTAAACTGCCGAAAGGTTATAAAGCCAAAGAATTGAACCTGCTGATCCAGGGTGTGTGCGAGAGCTGCTCTGCATGAGGCTGTTACATCTTTTTTAAATCCTTGGGATAAATCATTCGTGTAAGTTTTCGGGATTAAAATATATTTGTAGTTTTGAAGGTTGGCCGAAGCCTGTAGTTCTTTTTTTTGGGGATTATTAGCTTCTAAATAGAAATCTGAACCCTGTTTGCTAGTACATTTTAACATACTTGGAGCATCCCTTTTCGGCGATTTAAGCGAAAGAGAGATCATTCTTTTTGGGATCTTTGGATTTATCATCATCCTTTTCCTGGTGCTTGACCTTGGCTTGTTCCATAAGCAAGCCCATAAAATAAGCACCAAGTCCGCACTCTACCAGAGCATTTTCTGGGTGTGCATCTCAACCCTGTTTGGTCTTTTTATTTACTTATATGATGAGACGGGAGCGGAGGGGGCAATCGAGTATTTCTCGGCCTACCTGACGGAGTATGCGCTTTCGGTCGACAATATTTTTGTTATCCTTTTAATTCTCAAATACTTCAAGGTAAACGAGACCTATTACCACCGCATCCTCTTCTGGGGTATTCTCGGCGCCATCGTATTCAGGGCTATCTTTATTTTCGTGGGCGCGTTGCTCATCCACAAGTTCAGCTGGATCCTGTACATCTTCGGCGTGTTCCTGATCTACTCCGGTATCCGCATCTATTTTGAGGATGGCGATGAGAAGATCGAGCCCGAGAAGAATCCGATCCTGAAGTTTTGTAAAAAATACCTCCCGATGTCAGGGGTGGATCACGGCGGCAAATTTATGATCCGCGAAGACGGAAGACTGTTGTTCACACCGCTGTTCCTGGTGATTGTGCTGATCGAGACCACTGACCTGATCTTTGCCGTGGATTCCATTCCCGCAGCTTTTGCCATCACACAGAATCCGTTCCTGATCTATACGTCTAATATCTTTGCCGTGATGGGTCTCAGGGCGATGTTCTTCCTGCTGGCGGGTATCATCGACAAGTTCTACCTCCTGCAAAAAGGATTGTCTATCATCCTGTTCTTCATTGGTGCCAAAATGTTGCTGGAGATCTGGCACATCGACGTTAACGTATACCTGTCGTTTACTGTCATCATTGCCACACTGACGCTGTCTATCATCTTCTCGGTGCTGATACCCAGAAGAAGCGAGCAGCCGCCGGAAGAAGTTAGTTAGGATGAATGCCCTCGGCGAAGAGATTCTTCGGTAGGATCTTCAGCAGGATGGGCAGCGTCAAAAATTTTTGCGGCAGCGAAATAATCACAAACGTAGGAACGGTTTTCAGGATCTGGATCAGTTGCTTGCGCATCCGCTCCTTCTCTTCAAGCGTGAGCTCGTTTGAGCGCGCCTTTTTCAGCAGGCTCATCACTTCTTCACTTTCCTGAAGCTCTTTCATCAAACGTCCTTTGTTCTTTTCAGCGATCCTGGCCACACGTTTAATGAACTGTTCGCTCACCTGGTTATAGTCCTGCTTGTTTTGCAGATACTCAAGCTGTTCCCAATGTTCCAGCACAAATCCCTCGATGGCGATAAGGCTGTTTTCCAAGTCTTCTTCACTGAAGCCCAGGTGCGTGCAAAATCTTTTCAGGAAATCGATCTCTGCCTGTTCTACTTTTTTGTCGGCCCAGATGGTGAGCACGGCCATTTCAAGGAAGAACTTTTTCAGAATCCACGAGTTTTCAGAAGGCAGGTGGATCTCGTTGATGTCGATACCTTTTTCGAATATCTTCAGCGCCTCCTTCCGTTTTTCAGAAGAGAGGTCAGTGCTGTGAAGGAAAAAATCGAGCAGCTTCTTTTCTTCGTAAACCACTTCTTTGTTGGCGTGCGAGGCCGCCGCAATGACCTTCACCACCGAGAAGCGCAGCTCTTCACGTTCGTAACGGAAAAAATCCGCCACGATCCTGTCTGCGTTGGTGTGGATCCACTGGCCGAAGATGAAAACATCCAGGAACAACAGACTGTTGTGAAAGAAGTAGGTCCAGAAATTTCCTTCGAAGTCGCTGGTGCGATCGATCCTTTTATCCAGGATCTTTTCGGCTACTTCCAGGGGTGTTTTCTTCCGCCCGAAAAGAGTCTTGGCCGGCGTTGAAAGCTCCGGGAAAATGTTGTTGTAAAAATTGCCGATGTTCTCCAGTGTTTTGAAGATCACCCCGGAGACATCTTCTGCTGAATTGACTTTTTTATCGTAAAAAAGAAGGGAGCTGCTGATCAGGCTTTCGGCAAGCAGGATCTTCATTTTGTCTTTTTCACCCCACTGTTCCTGGCTGGGATGGTCCATGCCTACTGACTGTCCATACATTAGCCCGGTTGGCTGAATGATCCGGTAAAGAGACTGCTCGGGATGCGATCCCTTGCGCGCTGCTTCGCTTGTCAGGCTCACCAGCAGATCCTTGCGGAAATCGAGATATTCTTTCAACCAGCCTTTTTCACTTGGTTTCATGGGGAACTATTTAAGGGACAAGGGGTTCCGGAAATTAAAGATTTTCGGGCAATCTTAAAACAGCTTACTTCAAAGAGGCCTTCCAGCCCTTTAAATCCATGTTTTTTGCAGCTGACTCCACCTTTTCCTTCAGTTCAGATTTGTATCGGTCAAGCGCCTGGGCCAGTGTTGCATCGTTGCATCCCAGGATCTGGGCTGCCAGAATGCCCGCATTTTTTGCACCGTTCAGCGCCACGGTAGCCACCGGCACGCCCCCAGGCATTTGAAGTATAGACAGCACAGAATCCCATCCGTCGATAGAGTTGCTGGATTTGACTGGTACTCCGATCACCGGTAACGACGTAAGAGAGGCTACCATGCCGGGGAGGTGTGCTGCCCCGCCTGCGCCGGCTATAATCACTTTTAAACCTCTTTTTCTGGCCTCAGATGCATATTCTACCATGCGCAGTGGTGTGCGATGCGCCGACACCACGGTGAGCTCATAAGGCACGCCAAGCTCTTCCATAACTTCAGCAGCCTCTTTCATAACCCCCAGGTCAGACTGGCTGCCCATAATGATACCTACCAGCGGTTTACTCATATCAGGCAATAACTTTAAGTGTATGCTTCACAAGATCGGCTTTCTTCCTCAGGCTGCCGAGGTCATGGTCAACAATGGTGACGTGTCCCATCTTCCGGAAAGGTTTCGTCAGCTTTTTGCCATAAAGATGCACATGAACACCCGGAACCTGCATTACCTCGTCAAACCCCTGATACTGCGCCAGGCCACTGAAGCCGGGCTCGCCGAGCAGGTTTACCATGGCGCTGGGCATGATCTGCGTAGTGTCGCCCAACGGAAGATTGAGAATGGCGCGCAGATGCTGCTCATATTGTGATGTGATGTTGGCTTCGATGGTCTGATGCCCGCTGTTATGCGGACGCGGTGCCACTTCATTCACCAGCACTTCTCCGGTTTTGGTCATGAACATCTCCACCGCCAGCAAGCCCACCATGTTGAGCTGCGTGATGAGCCCTGATGCAATGGCTTCGGCCTTCTTTGCAACAGCTTCCGGGATCTGCGCCGGTGCAAAAAGATACTCCACCAGGTTCTGCACCGGGTGAAACACCATTTCAACAACAGGAAATGTTTTTATTTCGCCCTTTTCGTTTCGGGCCACGATCACCGAGATCTCTTTTTCGAAGTCGATGAGCTTTTCGAGAAGTCCCGGCGCATCGAATGCCTTCGACAGGTCGGCCTCCGTTCTCAGGATCTGCACACCTCTTCCGTCATAACCTTCGCGGCCAAGCTTATTCACCGCGGGGATGAAATGTTTGTTGGCCTTTACTTCTTCGGCATTGGCCGTGAGTATAAAATCCGCAGTAGGGATACCGTGATTGCGATAGAATTGTTTTTGTGCGCGCTTATCCTGGATGAGCTCGATGACCTCGGGTTGGGGAAATACTTTTTTCCCCCGGCGCACCAACTCCTTCAACGCCGCTGTATTCACGTTCTCGATCTCGATGGTGATGATGTCGCAGGCGCTGCCGAACTGCATCACCGTATCAAAGTCTGTAAGCTTGCCCGTATGGAACTCTGCCAGTGAGGCACAGGGCGCGTTCGCATCGGGGTCGAGAATAGCAAAAGGAATATTGAAGTCGATGCCTGACTGAATGAGCATACGGCCCAGCTGGCCTCCGCCCAAAATGCCAAGCTTGAAGTTCTGATGAAATGACTGGCTCAAAGTTTGAAGTTTGGTGGCAATTTAACCATGCGCAGACAAACGCCCTAAGATTTTTGTGCGATGCCTATTTCGCTTTCTGTGCGTCGGCACTTTCTATTTCCACACTCAGGATCTGGTCGCCTACGCCGATATGGTGCACCACTTCCATGCCGCTCTCCACTTCCGCAAAAATGGTGTAACGGCCATCGAGGTGAGGGGTAGGCGAGTGGGTGATGAACCATTGGGTGCCTTCGGTATCTTTTCCCGCTGACGCCATGCCCACACTTCCGGTGGTGTAGCGCCGTGGTGAGAACTCAGAGCGGATCGAATAGTCTTCGCTGCCCCAGCCATCGCCGCGGTTGCAACCTGCCTGGATCACAAAATTCGGCACCACACGGTGAAAGAATTTTTGATCGAAATAATGCTGCCGTGCCAGCGCTACAAAATTGGCAACAGAACCCGGCGCTTCTTCCACCAGCAGCCGCAGCGTGATGGTACCCTTAGAAGTGTGAATAACGGCACGCTGGTCTTTCGGAATGCTTCTTACAAGCGCCCAATCGATAGGATGATTGAAGGCATTGGTAACAGCAGGAGCTTTTCTTTTTTCGAAATAGGCAATGGCGGCTTCCAGCGGCTGGAGGGCTTCATTGTCTCTGGGTAACGAAAGCTTCTGTTTGGCCTCTGTTAAGAATGAAGGGTCCTTGATCACATCGCGGTAGCCCAGCGTTGAATCTCCGAGGGCAGCTGCCACCGAGCCGATCACGGCCGCATCGCCTGTCTGCATCGCTTTAACATACAGGCCGGCAAACCGTTGCTTCATAGAAGGCTGGAATTTTTTATTGCGATTGAGCTCCACAATAGCTGCCGCGGCAGACGATCTCACCACAGGAGTATCTGCTTTCAGAAGCTCCGCTTCAATGAAGTCGAGCGACGTCATGGATTGCTGCAACGCCGTGAGCAGGGCAGCCTTTTGGTAAGGATTGCCCGAACGTTGATAGGTGTTTTTGATCTCATCGATCACAGCTTTGTTCTCCTTCACTTTTACGATGGCCTCGTAGAGGTTGGCCTGCATGCGCCAGTTCTTGAGATCGCTCGCGCGGTTGGCCAGCTCGATCCAGAACTCTTCAGTAATGGTTGCCTTGATCACCTCCGAGGCAGCGATGCCTGCGTTCACATTCTTTTCGTTCAGCGCCTTTAACAGGTGATCTTTTATTTTTGCAAAAGGAAACGCGCGCATCGCCTGTATGGCATTTACACGCACACGGTAATCCTGCTCGTTGGCGAGGATCTTTTCTATCACCATCAGTGATGAGTCAGAAACGATCTTGCGGAGCGCAGCGGCAGCGGCCATGCGCACATCAGCGGAAGGATCTGTGGTGGCGGCATTTCCGATGACCTCCAGAAGGCCGTCAAAATTTTTAGCACCCCTGGCGAAGAAGTGCGCTGCGCCTAACCTGGTACGTTCACTTTCATTTTTATTCAGCAGCGCTGCCGCCGTTGCATTGTCAGAGACACCAGTTGCATTATTCAAACCTGCCCTGTACAGCGACCACGCGATGCCTGCCTTCACATCGGTTGCAGGAGGCGTCCATTGCTTCGTCACCTTTCCGTAGGCCTCCACGATCTCTTCGAGCACTTTGTTGTCTTTTTCCTTGGCCACAGCGTCCTTCAGCACATTGCCACTGCGCGATGACCGGGTCTGACCCAGCGCAAAAGCCGCAGCCCTTCTCACCGCTGTATCCTGATCAGTGAGCAGTACCGTGGCCACCTTATCTACCGATGCAGAGTCCTGGATGGAGGCGAAGGCGAGTACAGCTTCCTTCCGGTAGGCAGCATTCTCATGCGAGAAAAATGAGTGGAGGCTATCCGTTGAACGACGATCCTGGAGGTCTGCGATCCTGACGATTACCGGATCTGAGAACTTATTGAGCGATGTTTTGTCGGACGAATTGCAGGCAGCAAGAACACACGCGGCCAGGCCTGAAAGCAAAAAACGGGTCATATGATTCATCAAGGATTTTTTTTATATCAGGGAAGGTAATGTCCTGGCTTTGTTCACCACGTCGTCGAATTCAACACCTAAAAGTTTGATGGTGTACAACAGGAAACGGATCTCTTTTACATGAACGCGGCCATCCACTTCAGACAGTTTGTAAAGCAGCACAAAGATATTGAGCTTCTCTTCAAGGGTGCATTGGTTCACCAGGTCTATTCCGGTTTCAAAGATCTCGCGTTCTTTTTTGTTCAGCACAATTCCTTCGAACGCATTGAAAAGCTCATCGGGTATGCCTTCACGTTCTTTGATGTTGTGGAGCGCGATCTGCTCATGCTCGTCAATAACCCCATCGGCACTGATCAGCAGGTGTATCAGGTAAAGCAGTCCCAAATGGTAAGTTTGCTTCATGGGGTGAAGGAAAGCGCCAAAGATAATAAAAATGGTCCACGGTCGACAGTCCACTGTCCACGGCCGTGCAGTGTCAAATTACATTGCCTACAAGTACGACGTGCATCGCGATAACTATCGGATACGAAGTACGATTGAGCGACACAAGACTATTCCTGCCGTGGACTGTGGACCGTGGTCTGTCGACGCGCTGGGTAGCAGGAAGGCTTACGAAAGCATCTGATAAACTGCGAAAGCACACACATACGCCAGTGACGTCATGTACGCCAGCTGCAGCGCGGGCCATTTCCAGCCCTTGGTTTCACGGTAGACCACAGCGAGTGTGCTCATACACTGCATGGCAAAAGTATAGAAGATCAGCAGCGAGAACCCTACGGCAGGTGTGAACCGCGGTCCGCCGGTATCAGGATTTATCTCTTCTTTCAGCCTCGTTTTGATGGTGGCATTATCTTCATCGCTCACGCTTCCGATGCTGTAAATGGTGGCCATCGTGCCCACAAACACTTCACGTGCGGCAAACGAGGTGATGAGCGCAATGCCGATCTTCCAGTCGTAGCCCAGCGGTTTGATCGCAGGCTCGATGGCCTTGCCGATGATGCCGGCATAGGAGTGTTCGAGCTTGTAAGCTGCGATGCGGTCTTCGAGGCCTTGCTCCGTCAGTCTCAGGTTCTGTGATTCGTTCAATACGTTCTCGCGTGCGTTCGCCAGCTTGTCGCCGGGGCCGTAGCTGGCCAGCACCCACAGCACAATGGAAATGGCCATGATCACTTTGCCGGCTTCCAGCACAAAGGCCTTTGTTTTTTCAATGATCGTGTAGCCCACGTTAGACCATTTAGGTACCCGGTAGGTGGGCAGCTCCATGATGAGGTAACTGCGCTCTTTCACGCGGATAAGAAACTTCATCACCCACGCAGAGCCGATGGCCGCAACGAAACCGAGGAGGTACAGCCCCATCAGCGCGAGCCCCTGAAGGTTAAAGAATCCCAGTGCTCTTTGATTGGGTACGATCAGTGCAATGAGGATGGTGAATACAGGCAAACGCGCCGAACAGCTCATCAGCGGCGTGACAAAGATGGTGATGGTGCGTTCCTTCCAGTTATCGATTGTGCGTGTTGCCATGATCGCCGGAATGGCACAGGCCACACCAGACATCAACGGCACAACACTTTTGCCATTAAGACCAAACTTCCGCATGATCTTGTCCATGAGAAATACTACGCGTGCCATGTAGCCCGATTCTTCCAGCACGGAGATGAATGCGAACAGGATGGCGATCTGCGGAATGAAGATGAGAATGCCACCGATGCCCGGCACAATACCGTCGCTGAGCAGGCTCGTGAGCGGACCGTCTGGTAAAATACTGCTGAGGTAGCTGCTCAGGTTGGCGAACTGTGCATCGATAAAATCCATCGGCACCGTTGCCCACGCAAAAATAGCCTGGAAGATCAGGAAGAGAATGGCGAAGAAGATCAGGTAGCCCCATACCTTATGGGTCATGATGCGGTCAAGCTTACCGGAATAATTCTTCCACGAATGATCGGCGGTTTTTAAAATGACCTCGTTCAGCAAATCTTGTATGACGCTGTAGCGTTGAATGGTCTCCGCACCCTGGAACTTGCCAGGAAAGAAATTATATGACGACCGGATCTGGTCCACCACCAACTGTTTTTCCTTCGACAGAAATTTCAGCGACTTAGGTTGTTCGAGAAACTGGTAGGCTTCGTAGTCGTTGTCTACCCCTGTCTTTTCACGGAGCTCCTTCACAGGGGCTTTTGCATCGTCCCAGATATTGAACACCGATTTTTGAGGTGCGCTCAACGGCTGACTCAATACTTTTTTCAGCTCGTCCAATCCGATACCATTCCTGGCGTTGATGGGCACCACTGGCACACCGAGGCGTTGTGATAATTTTTTCAGATCGTAATTGATGCCTGCCTTTGCTACAAGGTCCATCATGTTCAACGCAAGGATGGTGGGCAACCCTATATCAGTGATCTGGGTGAGCAGCAGCAAGCCACGTTTAAGGTTTGTGGCGTCGGCGGTAACTACAATTTTGTCGGGTGTCGTTTCAGAATGATGATCGAGCAGTACTTCTGCTACGATCTGCTCGTCGAGGCTTCGCGGATAAATGCTGTAGATGCCGGGAAGATCTATGACTTCTGCTGAAGTTCCATCGGGCAGTGCGCAATGGCCTGACCGTTTATCAACCGTGACACCTGGAAAGTTTCCGATCTTCTGGTTTAAACCCGTGAGCTGATTAAACAATGAAGACTTCCCTGAATTGGGATTTCCCAGCAACGCAATTTTCTGCCTCTTGTGCGACATTAATTCAGGATTGAAATCGTGGCGGCTTCTTCAAGGCGAAGCGACAGCTCGTAGCCTGAAACGCTGATACACACAGGGTCACCCAGCGGAGCGGTGAAGTTAAAGCGGACAGGAACACCTGGGAGGCATCCCATTTCCATCAGTTTTGCAGCCAGATGGTCATCCGTAAATCCGGTAATGATCCCAACATCCCCAGGCTTCATTTGGGCCACATTCTTGAGGCTTTCCACTAATAAACTTAATTTAGATTAATTTTAAACAAGGCAAAGATAGACGCGGTTCCGGTGTGAAGCAATGATTTATCTCAGGAATGTGTTTGAGCCTGTAAACGGTGATTTGATGCGAAAAAAGCCAAAAAAAGAGAAAACGGATCAGCAAAAACCAAAGCCTGAGGTTCCACCTTCAGATCCGAAACCTGTGGAAGCCATTGAAGAAAATCCCTTCAACTTCGGTGGCCTCCCCGCCCGTGACCTGAAGAAGAACCTGGGATGCGGTTGAGAGGAATGTGATGAAACAGGGTAAGATTTCTGCTCCATAGTTTCTTCGGAGTATGCCATTAAGCCGCAAACGTTGTAAACGAACCTAATACAGGGGCCGGTGGTTTGATTTAAATTTTTTTGAGAAACACACATCCGGCCGGCCTGCAATAAACGTATGTCTAAACACGAATTTTGTTTGTTTAGACCGGAGCCCATCCAACGCAAACAATGATGCTGACGCTAAAACAACTGCAAAAGTGATTTTTGCCAGCGATAGTGGGCTTTTGTCTTGTTGGTAATTAATCGCTCAATGAAATCGAGTTCCCTTACCAGGAAATGGCTGGCTATTGTTGTGCTCTGTTTGGCGTGTGTCGCCATTGCAGGCATTTTTTGGAGGCAGGAACTGAAGTACCTGACACCAACACCAATTCCGTCAGCCTATGTGGCCGTATCGGTGGGCGAAGATGTTGCATTGCCACCATCGCTGAGCCGCGGCCCTTCTTATTTCCTTCATTTTTACAATCCTGATTGCCCGTGTTCGAGGTTCAATGCAAAACATATCCAATCGCTCATCCGCAATTACCATGATAGCATCAGGTTTGTGATCGTGGTTCCACAACATGCTTCCGTGGCCGAGGCAAAAAGCAAGTTTGGCGACGACATGAATTATGTAAGCGATACGGAAGATCGTATTGCCAGATCGTGCGGGGTTTATTCCACGCCTCAGGCTGCCATCATCACTGCTTCCGGCAAATTGTATTACAGAGGAAATTACAACCGCTCGCGCTATTGCACTGCGCGCGCCACCAATTTTGCCGAGCTGTCACTGATCGCGCTCCTGAACAAACAGCCTTCGCCTGTGTTTGATGTACTGGCAACACAATCGTATGGCTGTGAGCTGCCGGCGAATGAGATCGAATTCTTTTAAACAAACAGAGAATAAAGCTTTAATCAACGTTATAGTATGGCTGTCAAGTTATCCGATCAGGAGATCGAGCAAGCATTTTACGATATTAACCGGTCGTCCAACCGGCTCATCGCTGTGGCCATTTGTCTGTACTTTGTTTTCGGACTCTTCCTGGCGCTCTTCTATAATACATTCCAGATAGCCCTTGTTGCCGGCGGCTCGTGTATGCTGGCATACTTCGCGGTGCGGGCAATGCTTCCCGATTCGAACCTTCATCAATATGTGATGAGCGCCATTTTCGGGATTTTTTCAGCGCAGTTCATTTATCAGATGCATGGCCTGTTCGAAATGCATTTTTTCTTTTTTGTTGGCTCGACCCTGCTGATCACCTTCCGTAACTGGAAACTGATCATTCCTTTGTTGTTGATCACGGTCATACACCACGCCACATTTGCATGGCTGCAATACAACGGCATGAAAGAGATCTACTTCACCCAGCTTGCGTATATGGACCTTCAGGCTTTTCTCTTCCACGCTTTTCTGGCCGCAGTGATCATGGGGATCTGCGGGTACTGGGCATATGACCTGGAGCGAAGCACCTTAAGGGATGCCATAAACAATAATGTGCTGGCCCGGCAGCTTGCCAATGTAAAAACCAATATTGCTTTTGCCGAACAGATGAGCAAGGGCAACCTGACGGTAGACTACCAGGTGATGGATGATACCGATGAGCTGGGCAAATCGTTGCTGGTAATGCAACAGAACCTGCGATCGGCAAATGAACGGGAGACGGAAGAGAAGTTCATTACCACAGGTATCAATGCGATCTCTGACATCATCAGGCAAAACACTACCGATGCACAGAGCCTGCATGACGAACTGATAAAAGGCCTTGTTAAGTATGGCAGGTTCAATCAGGGCGCCTTGTTCCTGTATGAAGAGACAGCGGACGAATCATATCTTCAGATGGCGGCATGTTATGTTTACGGTCGCAAAAAACATCTGAAGATGCAGGTGAGCCCCGGTGACGGTCTGGTGGGACAATGTTTCCTCGAAAGAGATCCGATATACATTACTACAGTGCCCGCGGGGTATATACGGATCACGTCCGGTCTCGGCGAGGCAACACCTTCCTGCATCTTCCTGGTGCCTGTTAAAACACGCGACGAGGTTGTGGGTGTGATCGAGCTGGCCTCGTTCTCGAAGCTCAAGGAGCATGAAAAGGAGTTTGTTCAAAAGGCGGCAGAGAACATTGCGTCAGCCATTATATCGTCAAGGACAACAACCCGCATTCAAAAGCTTCTGGCGGAATCGCAGCAGCGCACGGAAGAGCTCAGATCGCAGGAGGAGGAAATGCGTCAGAATATGGAAGAGCTTACAGCAACGCAGGAAGAAATGCGACGAAAGTCTGTAGAAGCAGAGAACCACTTCAACGCCATTGAAGAAAGTGGCATTGCTTCGATCGAGTTTGACCTCGATGGAACTATTGTGACAGCCAACAGGCATTTCACTGAGTTGATGGGCTATCGGCTTGACGAGATCAAGGGAAAGCATCATCGAATATTCGTCGATAAAGTGCTTGCTGCTTCGCAGGAGTACGCAGACTTCTGGTCGAACTTGCGGCAGGGCATTGCCCGTCCCGGCGAATATAAACGTGTGACAAAAACCGGCGCCCCTGTATTTATCAAAGGAAGCTACTCTATCATTCGCGATACAAACGGGAAACCTTTACGCGTTCTGAAGCTGGCAAGTGATATCACCGCGCTTAAGAAAAAGGAACAGGACCTGGAAGTAGCCCGCACGTTGCTCGAAAAATCAAAGCAGTCTCATGCTGTGATGGACGGGGCTGCAGTCACCAGTTAGTCGACCACTACTTCCGCAGGAGTGAAGTCTTCCTTCTTTTTCTTTTTCGTTTTTCTTTTTCGCGTTCCTGCATAGTAGCCGGCAAACGTCAGTATTGGATACAACGAAACCTTGATCAGTTCTATCAGGAACTGCTCCTTGCCAACGTAAAGACAAAACCCGATAAAGGTCAAAAACAGTGTGATAAGCGCATCGGCGATATACGCTATCCTTGTATAGGTTTTTCTCCTTTCCTTTGGCCTTTCCTTGTCAAGCTCAGTCTCGATCTCCATGTACTTTGAAGACAAATCCCTATTGTGGTCAAGCTCTTTACCTTTGAGTTTGATGCTCTCAGCTTCATTTACAGCCTTCTGATGTTGTGTCTGTAAGAACTGATGAATAAGGGAATCTGACAACAAACCTGACGATGAAGAAAGTATCTTTTTATCGGTCGTTGTGACTTCTCATTCATCATTCAAAAACTACACGAACCTTTGCTTTGAAACCCGCGCCGAATTTTTGCGGAACAATAAATTTTGATTGTTTGATCCTTGACGGATGTTTGGAGGCAAGCTCAATAAATTGCTGGGGCGTTAAGTCTTTGACAACGAAGCTATCACTTTTTCCATGAAACAAACAAGCCTCTTTCACACACCAAATGCATTTTGATCAATAGCGGAAACTAAAGTTCCGACCTTGTTAACATCTTGCTTTCTGTGGTAGTGAACTGGACGCAAAAAAAATCCTACAGCGCCATAATGGCCTTGAAAATAATGCGGATACTGATGAGGATCACCATAACACCCACCAGGATCATCATGGTTTTTACAGGAAGCCTCCGTGAGAGGAAGGCTGCGATAGGTGCTGCGATCACACCACCCGCGATCAATCCGGCAATAACATACCAGTGGCTTAGACCGATCACGGCGAAAAAAGTAATAGAGCTTGCCAGCGCTACAAAGAACTCGGCCAGGTTCACGGTGCCGATCGTATACCTGGGATGCCGCCCGCGTGCGATCAACGTAGACGATACGATCGGACCCCAGCCTCCGCCGCCGATAGAGTCCATAAAACCGCCAAAGGTCGCCAGGCGTGGAATGTTGCCCGAGCTCACTTTCTTTTTCTTCTTCAATGCCTTGCGGATGATGATCACTCCCAGATAAAGCGTATACAACGCGATGACCGGTTTAATGATGTTGTTGTATTCTTCCAGCGATGATAAAACGAAAGCACCCGCGGCCGCACCGATGATGCCGGGAAGCAGCAGTGTTTTGAAAAGTTTCTTGTTCACGTTCTGAAATTTCAGGTGCATGAGCCCGGAAACACCGCTCGTGAAAATTTCAGAAGTATGAATACTGGCGCTCGCTGCGGCAGGAGGCACGCCGAAGCTCAGCAGAAAGGTGGATGCGCTCACACCATAGGCCATGCCCAACGCACCGTCGATCATTTGTGCGATGAATCCCGCCAGCATAAACAGGTAAAAATCTTCGTGCAGCAGGCTGAACCAGTAAGTCAGCGTATCGGCATAAAACACCGCTGTACTGATCATGAAGATAAGCGCGACAACCGAGAGCAACAGTGTAACAGGCAACCGCTTTACAGCCGGCTGCTTGAGCCCGATAGGAGTTGCTATTGATTGAATTTGCTCTCTTTCCACAGAATACTCTTAAAGTCTACAGAAAATATAGACAAATATGAGTATTGAGGATGTCAAATCCAAACGCATTAAATGCTTTCGGCTACAAACACCCTTTTTACACGTTCGCTGGTATTGGTAAGGATCTCGTAAGGAATGGTATGAATGGAATCTGCAACCGTTTGAATGGGCAGTCCGCTTCCGAAAACGATCACTTCGTCGCCTTCTTTTACGTCAATGCCGGTAACGTCTACCATGGTCATGTCCATGCACACATTGCCGATGACAGGTGCGAGCTGTCCCTGGATCATCACCTTGCCGGCGCCCCTGCTGAAGGCCCTGCTGAATCCGTCGGCATACCCGATGGCAATGGTGGCCAGCGTCAAAGGTTTCTCCGCTTTTCCACGTCTTCCATAACCGATGGTCTCACCCGTTTCAATCGACTTGACCTGCGATACCATGGTCTTTAATGTGGCCACTGGTTTCAGCCCCTCGGTCTTCTCCGTTGTAGGATCCACACCATAGAGCCCGATGCCGAGCCTTACCATATCCATCTGAAATTGAGGCAACCTGAGAATGCCCGGCGAGTTCAGGATGTGATAAACAGGTTTATAACCAAGTACCTGCGAGATCTTGTCAGCCGAGCGCAGAAACCGCTGCACCTGTTCTTTCGAAAAATCGTCGTGGGTGGCTTCATCGGCGCCTGCCATGTGGCTGAAGATGGAAGCCACTTTTAGTCCTGGCTGCTCTTTGAGAATGCTAGTAAGCTTGTCGATATCGTTCTCTTCAAAACCCAGCCTGTGCATGCCTGTGTCCAGCTTGATGTGCACAGCGCAGCTTCGGCCCCGCAGAAAGCTCAGAAAACTTTGAAGGATCTTGAAGCTGTACAGCTCCGGCTCGAGCTTGTATTGCAGCAGCGTTCCAAAGCTTTCTTCGGACGGATTCATTACCATGATGGGCAGCGAGATATTATTTCTGCGGAGGTCGATACCTTCATCGGCGTAAGCCACACCCAGGTAATCTACCTTGTGATACTGAAGCAGGTTGGCGATCTCCGTGCTCCCGCTTCCGTACGCAAAAGCTTTCACCATCACCATGATCTTCGTCGAAGGCTTGAGCCGCGCCCTGAAAAAGTTCAGGTTGTGAACAATGGCGCCGAGGTCGATCTCCATCACCGTGCCGTGTACTTTTCGCTGGATGCGCTCCACGATTTTCTCGAACTGAAAAGCGCGTGCACCCTTTACCAGAATAACCTCCTGTTGAATGGAGTCCCAGTCGAACCGGTCTACGAACTCAGCGGTGGAGCTGTAGAATTGTGAGCCTTCGGGAAAATATTGTTGATGCGCAGACAGCACTTTGCCGATACCAATGAACGCGTGAATGTTGTTCTTGGAGATCAGGGCACCGATCTGTTTTGCCAGGGCCTCATTTGAAAGGCCTGATTCAAGGATGTCGGAAAGGATGACTCTCTTTTTATTTTTCTGATGCTGATTGGTGAGGAATTCAAGGCTGATCTGCAAGCCAGCCAGATCGTTGTTGTACGTATCATCGATCACCTGACTTTGGTTGATACCCTCTTTCAGCTCGAGTCGCATCGGTACCGACTGCAGCGACTGAATGCGCTCCTGGATCTCGTCGGCGCTGTACCCGAGATGAAAGAGCGTCGTTACGCAGTGAAAACAGTTCTCCACAGAAGCCTTGTCAGAGAACGGCAACGCCAGGGGAAAAGAAGTGCCTTTGAACGAGACCGTGAACTTGCCGTTTTGCTGCCGCACCTGTATACCCGCCGTTGAGGAGCTTCCCCAGCTTAGCGAAGGCAAGCCCGACCGTTGTATCGCCTCGTCTATCAGCGCGTGGTCTTTGCAGTAGATCACCGTTTTGCAGGTGGTGAAAAGCGCGAGCTTCTCCTTTACCTTTTCCTGTAGGGAAGAGAACCCTTCATCATGCGCGGAGCCGATGTTGGTGAAAATGCCGATGGTAGGTTGAATGATGCGCGCGAGGCGTTCCATTTCGCCCGTGGTGGAGATACCGGCTTCGAAGATCCCAAGCTCGTGATGTTTCTGGAGCTGCCATATGGAGAGCGGCACGCCCAGCTGTGAATTATAACTTCCTGGATTTTTCGCGATCTTATAATCTGGCGAGAGCAGCTGGAACAACCACTCTTTTACAATAGTCTTGCCGTTGCTGCCGGTGATGCCGATCACCGGCATGTGCAGGGCCGACCGGTGATAGGCCACGATAGCTTGTAATGCTTTGATTGACGAGTCCGTTAGCAGGATGTTGGCGTCGTGATAACTGTCGGCGTGCGCCGGCTCGCGTTCAACCACGAAGTACCGGGCTCCCTTTTCGTACAGCTCATGGATATACTGATGGCCATCGTGGTGCTCACCTTTGATGGCAAAAAAAACGGAATCGCTGGTACCGATAGCTTTGCGGCTATCTGTATGCAGCGATGAGATCTGCACATCTTTCGTAAAGCGCAGCATCCTGCCTCCGGTAATGGCTTCGAGCTGAGAGAACAGGATCATATCAGAGTTTTATAATTTTAAAACAACCGCGCTCCATTGGGTACAGCCTTATCGACTGTGCACAGCACTACATTTTTCTCCGTGTCAGGGAAGCCCGTGACAAGCACCTCTGAAACAAAATTCGCGATCTGTTTCGGCGCAAAGTTCACCACACAAACTACCTGGCGCCCTACCAGTTCTTCAGGTTTATAATGAGCCGTGATCTGGGCACTCGATCTTTTGATGCCGAGCTCGCCCAGGTCTATCCAAACTTTCAGGGCAGGCTTCCGGGCCTCTGCAAAAGGCTCTGCCTTAACAATTGTGCCCGCCCGAATATCGATTTTCTCAAAATCTTCCCAGGTGATCATAGCGCTTAAAAGCTTGAAAATTACGTCAGAATCGCAAAAAATTAAAAATCTTCAAAATTCTGTCAAAGTCTTTGTAAACAGAAAAAAGTTTTTACCGTGGGCGATTCCGGCTTTATTTTGTACTTTTCTGGAAGCAAAATCAAAAGATTACCATTTGACCAGCTCCGGGAGCTCATGAAAAACCGGTTTCACCATATCCTGATCCTTACCTGCATGGCCCTAGCAGCTTTTGCAACGGCTTCGTACGGACAAGACTCTGGCATTCCGGATTATGAAATGACAGACCATGAGCGCGATAAAATGCTCTATTCACCCGGTGGTGAAGGAGAATTGCGCCCCCGGTACCCTGTAACCGTGAATAACGCCGCAAAAGATTCTGCCTCCGTGATCAGGACCGTGCCCCCGCCGCCTGCCCGTATAAAATCCGAACCATCGTTGACCAAACCCACCGAAAAACAGCCGCCCCAGAAGCAGGACGATGATTCCGTGCTCTCCTTCAACTTTCTGTATTACATCATACAGAAATACAAATTGCAGGATATTATCGACTAGGCATTCCTTTTTATTTTACTTTGTTATATTTGCAACGTTGTTGCATTAAGTAAAATGACCGTAAGGCAGTTTTTCTGGCTAATATTTTTCTTGTTTCAGTTTGCGTTGCCAGCAGCCGCGCAGCAGTGTGCCCATACCCTTACAGGTGTGGTACAAATGGAAGGTGGCGTGACATTGCCGGGTGCAACCCTGTCCATCGCCCAGGCCGGAAAACAGATCATCTCCGCAGAAGACGGATCGTTCACTTTTGAAGGTCTCTGCCCGGGCGCCTATACGCTCACAGCACATTATGTAGGTTTCGAGAAACGTACCGTGCAGGTTAAGGTTCCACACACGGGTAGGCTTACCGTTGTACTGGCACAGGTCAGCACCCAGCTTGAAGATGTGGTCATAGAGGGCGAGCCGCAGCGCACATCCGTTTCACAAACCGTGGGGCTGCTGCAAAAAGAAGATCTGGAGGCGCTGCACGGAAAACCCCTGGGCGAAGCGTTGAAAGAAATACCGGGCGTGAACGCCATTCAGACCGGCCCCTCCATCTTTAAACCGGTGATCCACGGCCTGCACAGCCAGCGCATCCTCATTCTTAATAATGGTATCCGCCAGGAAGGCCAGCAATGGGGCATAGAGCATGCGCCTGAAGTGGACCCCTACATCGCCTCGAACATTGAAGTGGTCAAAGGCGCCGAGACCGTACGCTACGGCTCCGACGCCATTGGTGGTGTGATCATTATCACCCCGCCACCGCTGCACGAAGTGAAAAAACTGGGCGGTGAGCTTAACATGGGCCTGATGTCGAACAACCGCATGGGTGCATTCTCGGCCATGCTGGAAGGAAATCTCGGTAAAACGAGCCAGTGGACGTGGCGTGCCCAAAGCTCTGTGAAACGTGGTGGCGACTATCACACGCCGGGTTACAACCTTTCGAATACGGGACTGGCCGAGCTGAATTTTTCCGGAGCACTGGGCTTCAACGGCACGGGCAAAGGACTTGAGATCTACCTGAGCAGCTTCAACACGGAGATCGGCATCCTGCGGGCGGCCCATACCGAGAACCTCAACGACCTTCAGCAATCCGTTGTGAGTGAAAGGCCGTGGTATGTGAAGGATTTCACCTACAACCTTGCTAATCCAAAACAAAAGATCAATCACCAGTTATTGAAAGTGAGCTCCTACTTTCAGCTGAAAGACCTCGGCAGATTGAACATACTTTACGGAGCGCAGTACAATCAGCGTAAAGAGTACGACATCCGCAGGGGCGGACGAAGCGACAGGCCGGCATTATCATTGGGATTGCTCAGCAATGTGCTTGACGTTTCGCTCGATCATGAAAAGGGAAGTCACAGCGGCAGCATCGGCTTCAACGGTACTCTGAAGTTCAACCAGAACGATACCGAGACAACCAATATCCGTCCCCTGATCCCCGACTACCAACAGCTTTCCACCGGCGTTTTTATACTTGAAAAATGGCGGCGCAAAAAACTGACCCTGGAGGCGGGTGCACGTTTCGATCACCAGTACCTGAAGGTGATGACCTTTGAAAACAACCAGACCCTGATCAAACCTGCCTTCAATTTTAATTATTTCAGCGGCACCCTTGGCCTTGCCTATCTCTTCAGCCCAACGCTGCGGCTGGTGAGCAACGTTGGCGTCTCGTCACGACCCCCGCACGTAAGTGAGCTTTACAGCGAAGGCTTGCACCATGGCACCGGCTCCATCGAAGAAGGACTGATGCGCCAGGGCAATGAAGTGCTCACCGACCAGGGACTGATCCGGAAAGAAATGTCGAAGAAGTGGATCAACACCCTTCAGTACACAGGCAAAAAGCTGAGCTTCGATTTTTCACTTTACTACAATGCCATCAGCAACTATGTTTTTCTCAGGCCGTACGATACGCGGCTTACCATCAGGGGATATTTTCCGGTGTTCCGCTTCGACCAGACCGATGCCGTGCTGACGGGCGGCGATGCAGGACTGAAATGGCAGATCAACTCCAGGTTCTCTTACAATAGCAAACTGTCGTACATCTATGCCCGCGACGTTGAACGCGATGATGAGCTGATCTTCATACCGCCGGGGCAGATCGAAAACGCACTTACTTACCGCATTCCTTCGATGGGTAAGCTGAGCGACCTGTTTTTCAGCGTGAGCGTTCCGTTGGTACTGCAGCAAACGCGGGCGCCACGGGTGGTATACCCGCAGGATATTCCTGCCAATACTTCACACGAGCTATTCGATTTCGCGCCCGCACCCGGGGGATATGCGTTGTTAAATGCGCGCATCGGCTTCAGGCTTCCGGTTTATGACAGGGAGCTGACAGTGACCCTTTCAGGAGAGAACCTGCTGAATAAAAGTTATCGCAACTATATGAACAGGCTGAGATATTATGCCGATGAGACCGGCTCTAATTTTATGATCAGGCTTTCCTATCATTTTTATAAGCATTAAGATCTTGAACTATAAAACCAACATCCAATGAAAAACCAATTAAAACCATCTGACAGCTTACGTTCCTTCATCCTGTTTTTTTCTTCCACTTTTCTAGTTGCAACATTGTTGCTTGTGATGGCGTGTGGCGATGATCCCAAACCTGTGAACGAGGAGGAGGTGATCACGACCATGACCCTTACGTTGACACCCGTAGGCGGGGGCAATAGTGTAACGCTTAAGTTCTATGACGAAGATGGCGACGGCAGCATTCAGCCCGTAAAAACAGTAAGCGGTCCGTTAGCGGCATACACTACTTACGAAGGGTTGATCACGCTGTTGAATGAAACAGCAACGCCGGCGGGAGATATCACGGCGGAAGTGAAGAATGAGGCGAGCGACCACCTGTTCTGCTTCACCACAAGCAATGTAAATCTTACTGTGAATGCCAAAGACAAAGACAGCAACAACCTGCCACTGGGCATTGAAACTTCATGGGTTACAGGTGCCGTAAGCACAGGTACTGTAAAGGTGGTTTTACGACATCAGCCTGGCGAGAAGACTGGCAACTGCCCGGGTGGAGGAGATACCGATATTGAAGTGGACTTTAATGTGACCGTACAATAACCCGGGTAAGGGATTCATTTATTTTAAAAAAGGTACATGAAGCGTGAGGTTTGGAAAACTATATATAAATTCAGTGCTTACCATGCACACTGGAACAGGTATATAAGTTTCCTAACCTTACTTCATGAAAAAAATACTTTTCGGTGCGGGGGCACTTTTTCTGTGCCTTGCATTTATCCTGGCCTCATGTCTTGAGGAAATAGACAGGATAGATAAGATCGAAGATCCTTCCTTTGCTCCTTCGATCGATTTCCCACTGGTGAACTCGGACTTCAGCATGGAAGAGTTTCTCACGGAGGGAGAATCCAAAGCCAGGATTGTCGATCAACAGGGCCTCCTGGTGCTCATCTACGACGATACGGTGACCACGCCTTCAGCCGCAGGATTCTTCTCACTGCCCGATCAGCAAAGCCCTGTGCTGTCGATCACCGGTCCTGAAGTCTCTTTCCCTTCACCCGGCGCGAGTGTAACGGTGACCAAGAACCTCACGTTTGCGTTCACTCCTGCAAACTCCGAAGCGCTAGACTCAGTAGTGATCAAGGCAGGCCAGATGCTTTTCCAGATGAGCTCTACGTTCCCGGCAAACATCAGCCTTGACGTTAACATCACTTCGCTCAAATTTCAGGGCACAGCGTTCCAGCGCAATTTCACATTTACCGGTGCGGGCAGTCAGAACCCTTCGTTCAATCTTCAGGGATCGAGCTTCGACCTAACGCGGAACGGCACCACTACAAACACGGTATCGCTTTCCATCAAGGCCACCATTACTGACACTGGCCAGCCGATCAATAATACACACCGCCTCGATTTCAGCTTCGGTCTTGACAACCTTGGCTTCAGGGCGATCTACGGCGATCTCGGATCCAGCTCCACCCAGCTCACGGCAGACTCATTGAACGTTGATATTTTTAACAACACCCTGACCAGCGGTACCTTTGAATTGCTTGATCCCCTGATCAGGCTCACCATGCAGAACAGCTTCGGTGTGCCGTTGGGTTTCGATATTCGGAACATCGCCGTGTGGAGGGGCAACACGAGCACGGCACTTAGCGGCGCGGCGGTCAATGCGCCCAATAATCCTTATCGCGTGAGTGCGCCTTCGTACAGCCAGATAGGCCAGGCTGTTACCAGCGAGATCAACATCAACGCCAGCAATTCAAATCTTTCGCAGCTGATCTCTTCCTTCCCGCAATACCTGGGGTATCAGTTTGACCTTGCACTCAATCCGGCACCGGTAACATCGAAACACTTTGTGCTTGACGACAGCAAGGTGGTGGTTGCCGTACACCTCGAGCTTCCCATGCATGGAAAGGTGTCAGCGTTGTCTATTTCAAAACGATTTGATTTTAGCGGACTGGGAATTGACGATGTGGAGCAAAGCAAGATCAAGGTGAAGACCAGCAATGAATCTCCGCTCGACGCCAACGTACAGATCTTCTTTTTGGATAACAATGGCCAGGTGCTCGACTCGTTGTTTGCAGAGCGCTCGTTCCTGAAAGGTGCTACCGTAGGGCCTGATGGCTTTACCACCGGCGCAGAACAGGTGATCAAGGAAGTGACCGTTACACAGGCGAAGATAGACCGCATAGAGCAGGCAGAATTCCTGGTGATGACCGCCGTGATGTTCACATCGAACAATGGCACAGTGCCTGTGAAGTTCTCTACTGCCGATAAGCTGAAGGTGAGTGTCGGCGTCAATACCCGCATCCAATACTAAACCGCATCGAAAAGCATGAGGATCCTTTTTACTTTTTCCGTTCTGCTGTTGGTATTGCCAGCCCTTGCGCAGACAGAGTTCTCACTCTACAGGCTCAACGCAAACCTCCCGCAGGCCAATATGCTCAACCCTGCTTTTGCACCCAACAGCAAGTTGACGATAGGACTGCCCCTGGTGTCATCGATCTACGCTGCCGCGGATAACGACGGCATTGCTTTCCGCGATGTGTTTATGGACAGCGAAAATGATTCGCTCAAGATCGATACCCTCTCGATCTTCAGCAAGCTCAACCCTTCCAACCGCATCCAGGTCAATGAAGCGATCCAGCTTTTTTATCTCGGGTTGCGTGGACGAAAAGGTTATTTGTCATTTGCTATTCACCAGGTGCTTGAAATGCGTTTCAATTATCCCGGCGATCTTGCGGGCTGGGCCATCCGCGGTCCGGCGCACCCGGCGTACGTTGGAAAGTCGCTCGACCTTAGCAATTTCTATAGCCGCAGCGTTGCTTACAATAAAATATCGTTGAACTATGCACGCGATATCACGCCCGAGCTGAGGGTTGGTGCCCGCTTCAATTACCTGCTCGGCGTCGCCGCGGGAGAATCGACCAGCATCGATGGCAGGCTTACCGTGAACATGGATTCGGTGAACATCCGCACAGGTAATATTCATTTCCAGACCGCCGGCATCGACTTCTTCGACCAGGACAACCTGGATGTGAACGATTATAAAACCTATTTTCTCGGCACCAAGAACAAGGGCATGTCGTGGGACATCGGTGCAACCTACGAGGTTACCAATAACCTCACCGTTTCTGCGGCCATCAATGACCTTGGCTACATCAACTGGAAAGAGTACACACGCTCGTATCGCGTAGCGCCTGTCAACTATACGTTCAAGGGATTTGACATGCTGGATTACATCAACAAGAAACCGGGCGACGAGTTCCTTCAGGCGGAAGCCGATTCGCTCGAGAACCTGTTTACGGCTACCGAGACCACGGGCAACAAGTTCAAGACATCGCTGACCGGCAAGTTCTACGCCGGTGTGAATTTCAGGTTGCTGCGTGTGAACAATTTCAGCGCGCTGGTATACATGGATGTTTTCCATAAAAAGGTGAACCCTGCGCTCAGCCTCGGCTACAACCTGCAGCTCGGCCGCCTGCTCAACACAACGGTGGGCATAACATACCAGAATGGAAGCATCACCAATATCGGTGCCGGCATAGCCCTGAAGCTGACGCACATGCAGTTCTATGCCACCTCAGACCGGGCCAACAGCTTTATCTATCCCGCGCGGGCCAGCAGGGCAGATGCCCACATCGGTATGAACCTGGTATTTGGACGACCCAAGAAGAACCGCGAGAGCAGCGACAACGATAAGGACAAAGACAAGGAAGAAGAGCCCGAAAAAACACCGGAAGCGCCGAAACCGGATACCGTTGCCCAGCAGCCCCCGGCCATAGAGCATCAGGTGCCGGTAGACACTACTGCACGTGCAACAGCCGAACCTGCGCAGCCACAACCTGTAGTAACGCAGGAAGAAACCAAAGAACAGGTAACACCACCACCGGTTGAAACCCCTGTTACCGAAACACCTTCACCTGTAGTTGAAACGAAGGAGCAACCCGTTCAGCCGGCACCGGAGCCCGCACATGAGACTGTAAAACGAGGCGGTCATCGCGATGAGCTTCCCGTAGGACATTACGTGGTGGTGGGCGCGTTCCGTCAGAAGGAAAATGCGGAACGTTACAGCAGGATGCTGCGCAATAGTGGTTACAATAACAGCTTCGGCTTTGTCACCGTCAAGAATGTGTACTACGTTCACGTGTTCCAATCGGGAGGACTTGACGAAGCACGTAACATGCGCGATGAATTCCGCAAGCGCTCAGAGTTTCAGTTTGCTGAAAGCTGGGTGTTGAGCGTTGAATAGAAGGTACAAGGTACGAATTACGAGGTACGAGGAAATGCAGATCGAGCTACGTATTTCGTACCTCGTATCTACTTACACTTTCTTCACCAGGAATTGCTCCAGGTCGGTGAGCTTCAGCACGCCTTCGTAGAAAGCTTTGCCGAAGATCACGGCGAAGATGCCCATGTCGTTGAGGCGTTTGATGTCGTCGAGGCCACGTACGCCGCCGCTGGCCAGCACGCATATTTCGGGGAAGGTATCGATGATCTCTTTGTAGAAATCGAAGGCGGGTCCTTCAAGCACACCATCGCGTGATACATCGGTAGACTTGACGTATTTGAGGCCGCGTGAATAAAAATAATCGAGGTGTTCGAAGAGGGTCAGCTGCGATCTGCGCTGCCATCCGCGGAAGAGAAGCTCTTTGGTCTCACGGTTGATCACATCGGCGCCGAGAGTCATTTTTTCGCGACCGTAGGAAATGATCCATGATGCGAAAAGCTCGGGATCCGTTACTGCCACGCTGGCTGCCGTGATGTAATCAGCACCGTATT
This sequence comes from Chryseosolibacter histidinae, assembly GCF_018598225.1. Classification (GTDB taxonomy): domain Bacteria; phylum Bacteroidota; class Bacteroidia; order Cytophagales; family Cyclobacteriaceae; genus Chryseosolibacter; species Chryseosolibacter histidini. The sequence continues at coordinate 34,096 of NZ_JAHESF010000016.1, forward strand.
CGTAGGCTTTGCTGATATCGCCATCGGTGGAGATGCCACCGGTAAAATCTATTTTGAGATCGGTATGACCTGCAATGGCTTCGAGCACGTGCCAGTTCACAGGACTTCCTTTTTCAGCGCCGTCGAGATCAACCAAATGCACCACTTCAATGCCATGATCTTCGAAACGTTTCGCGAGGTCAAGCGGATTTTCATCGTAAGCCTTCTCGCTCGTAGGATCGCCCTTACGCATTTTTACAACGTTACCTTTCCGGATGGCTATAGATGGAATTACCTGGATCATTCGGCGCGTTATTGTTTAATTCAGCGAAGTTACAATGCAAAGGGCAAACATCCATTTCAAATAAAAGAAAAGACGCGAATTATTTGGTCGAAATGCATTTCACGATTCAAGATTAATTATGTTTATTTTCGGATTCAAGCACTGCAATCGTGTGAAATGCTACTTCGAAAAATCCTGATGTACGAAGCCACCGTTATCGATCCGTCCATGAAAAATATGAAACCCCTTGCCATTGCTGCAGTTCTCGTTCTGCTTGCTCCTGTATGCCTCTTTGGGCAGGCCAAGGTGCGAAGGCTGCCGAACACCATCAACCATCCGTCGTTCAATGCTTATGCGCCCTACCTGAGCGCAGATGCCAATGCCATCGTCTTCCTGTCAGACAATGCAGAAGACAATATGCTGGCGCCATTTTATACCACACGTGACAACGCCGATTGGAAAGAGCCGCAGCTGTTGCCCAAGAGCATCTACACCCGCTTGAATTTTCTGCGGGGTTTTGCCCTGAATGCCGATGGAAAAAAACTTTACTACTCCACAATGAAGACACCCAGCGTTGGTGGCTTCGATATCTGGACAAGTGACCTGAAAGGAAACACCTGGTCCGAGCCTGTCAACGTAGGTATGCCCATCAACTCCAAAGCGCAGGAAGGCTGCCCATCGATCGCGGCAGACGGCAGTGTCATTTATTTTATGCGCTGCGAAACCATGGACCAGAACAAGGCAGGCAACTGCAAGATCTTCAGGGCGGGAAAAAAGCAAAACGGTCAGTGGGATGAACCGGTCGAGTTGCCAGCGCACATCAACACCGGAAATTCGCAGACCCCACGCATCATGGCCGACGGAGAGACCCTTCTTTTTTCGTCAGATAAAATGCCGGGTTGCAAAGGAGGTATGGACCTCTACAGCACGAAGTTTACCAACGGAGCCTGGAGCAAACCAGTGCCCTGGGATTTTGTGAACACTGAAAAAGACGATCAGTATGTAAGCGTTGCAGCGCTGGGCCGATACATTGTGAAAGACGCCATGGGCCAGCGAAGAAATGAGCTGATGGAATATCTGATCCCCGATCAGCTTCGGCCCCGCGGCATGATGAAGCTCGATGGCAAAGTAACAGACGCCGCGGGCAATCCTGTGTCTGCCTACATCTCAATTGTTGACATTACCAAGAAGAAAAATTTTTACAACGGCAGGCCCTATGCAGACGGCTCCTTCATTGTGTATGTGATGGAGGGCAGCAAGTATGAGCTGGCCATCGATCCGGAGCAGGATGCCGTCAGCTATTTTACAAAACAGCTCGACCTCACCACAGACAAGATCCCACAGGTGGAGAAAGTTTCGGCCGTGATCAAACCGCTGGCTGTGAACGATGAATTTCCGCTGGACATGATCAGCTTCAAGCCTTACTCGAGTGTGGTAGATGCTTCGGCTTCTGCACCCGGGCTCAAACGTTTCATGCGCCTGGTGAAGGGAAATCCGAATGTGAAATTCGAGATCCAGGTGCTCCTCAGCGGGTACGTTGAAGACTCAGTACGCTCCAGCCCCGACCTTACGGAAGTGTTGTACGACTCCATCCATGCCAAGTATGACGATATCGATACGTTGGGTCAGCTCTACGAACGCGATACGGTGATCGTAAAAACTACTTATCACAACGACCGCACCTGGCAGCAGGCGCAGGCCATTGCAAAATACCTGGTAAGCCAGGGCGCTGCTGAAAGTAATTTTGGTTTTTTCGGCAATGCCATTCCGGCCACGCTCCCGGAGCAACGCAAGCTCACGGTGAAGGCTATGGTACGCGCTAAAAAATGATAGAAGAGATCAATAAGAGAAGGGCACTGCCACCAGGGTCTTGTCCCAGATGAGCACCATCTCGGCATCTTCGCCTGCTTTTTCGAAAGAGATGGTGAATTGTTCAAACTCCTGGTCCTGCCATACGGCCAGTACGTTCACAGTGAGCACATCGCGGGCGGGGTCGCGGTTGGCTTCACCTTTCGAGTTGATACCCCATTGCCCGTATTCCGAATTGAAGATGATGGTCCACGATTCCTGGCCGGGAATGGTCCACAGCGAATACTTGCCGGCTTTTAATGTTTTTCCTTCGATCTGGAGATCTTTATTGGTCTCGAACGTGGTGGCTTCGTTGGCACCCGTTCTCCATACCTTGTCATAGGGCACCAGGGCGCCGAAAATATCACGGCCTTTTTTGAACGGGCGGTTATAAAATACCCTGATGGTAAGATCACCTTTCTGAAATAAGGATTCGCCTTCAGGACTGAATGACTTGGCCTGCTTCCTGTTCATATAGCCGATCACTGTCATAAGCGCCACAATCAGCACGATACCGGCTATAGTAAAGATCAAAAACTTCTTCATGGTTTAAGGTGACAAATAAAATGCTGCAAATCAACGCGTTTAACTTAAAAACAATTTTCAATTCTTTCCATAAAAATTACCTGAATACCACTTATTTTTACGGGCTTTTAAACAATTTAGTTATGGATTTCGCTTCTTGGTGGCCTTTCTACGTCGTAATCACACTGTTTATTCTTGCCATTATCTCCCCCTGGATCTTCCCCAACAAAATGGTGAGCAAGAACAAGCACGATAATAAATTCTAATACCTCACTTTTTTACGCATAATGAACATTTGCGTTTTCTGCGGCTCGGCCACGGGTATTAACCCTCTGTATGCTGAATCCGCCAGGAGACTGGGTTCATTGATGGCGCAATCGTCCGTAGGTCTCGTATACGGAGGTGGCAATATCGGTTTGATGGGTGTTGTTGCCGATGCCGTGCTCAAGGAAGGCGGACGTGTTACTGGTGTCATTCCTGATTTTCTGGTCAGGCGCGAGGTTGGCCACCGCGGTGTTACCTCGCTGGAGATCGTAGACAGCATGCATCAGCGCAAGCAACGTATGGCCGACCTGGCCAACGGGTTCATTGCCTTACCCGGCGGATGGGGCACCTTGGATGAGCTTGCGGAAATTCTCACCTGGCGTCAGCTGGGCCTCATCGATCAGCCCGTCGTGATCCTAAATATCAATCACTTTTTTGACCCCTTGCTGGCGCAAATGCGTTTAATGTCAGAAGAGGGTTTTCTCAAACCTGCATACCTGGAGATGCTTCAGATCGCATTTTCTCCTGAAGAGGCATTTTCTTGCATATACCCCAAAAAGGGTTAATGTATACTCTCTGAAATTTGTCTTATATTGAAAAAAGTGCTCCCGGACGCCTATGTTGCACAGGTACCTGATTGTTGCGTTCTTCGTTTTTTGCTCGTTTCAGGGCTATAGCCAGGCATTGGGCTTTTCGCTGGCCGATGGAAAAACCAAGGTTCAGATACCCATCGAGATCTACAACAACCTCATTGTGGTGCCCGTGGTGCTCAATGGCGCGTTGCCCCTGAAGTTCATACTCGATACCGGCGTGCGCACGGCCATTCTTACGCAAAAGTCATTCACAGACATCCTGAATTTATCGTACTCGCGGAAGTACACCATCTCCGGCCCGGGTGGTGAAAAGCTGGTAGACGCCTACGTTACCAACAACGTTTCGCTCGAGCTGCCGGGCGTGCTGGGGCGGGGGCATGCGCTGCTGGTGCTGGAAGAAGATTACCTGGAACTGCGAAACTATCTGGGTACCGATGTGCACGGCATTCTCGGTTACGAGCTGTTCAGCAGGTTCATTGTGCAGGTGAACTATGAAAAAAAGTTGCTGACGCTGATGTTGCCGCAACGGTTCAAGATGAAACGGAAATTTCACGCGGTGCCTATACGCATTGAAGATACGAAACCCTATATCACCACACCCATTGTGCTGGCGGATGGCACCCAGCTTACCGCGAAATTGTTGATGGATTCGGGTGCAAGCCACGGCCTGATGCTTGACCCCGGCTCCGACTCCAGGATCGAAGTACCCGAAAAGGTGGTGAGCAGCGTGATCGGCCGTGGGCTGGGAGGTGAGATCACCGGTAAGGTGGGGCGCATCAAGGCGTTGCACATGGGACCTTACCAACTGGAGAACCTCATCGCCAATTTTCCTGACCCTAACAGTTATTTCGATAGTTTGAAAACGGGCGCCACGCCGCGCAACGGATCCATCGGCGGTGAATCGTTAAGCCGTTTTACCGTGATCTTCAATTTTCCGAAAGAAGAGATCTACCTCAAGAAGAACCATGCGTTCAAAAAAGGATTTCATTATAACCTCAGCGGACTCACTGTAAAAGCAAAAGGTTCGAGCCTGAATGTGTTCGAGATCACGGAAGTAAGAAGGGAGTCTGTTGCAGACCGCGCCGGCATCAAGGAAGGCGATATCCTTGTCACCATCAACGGCATGCCGGCCAGCCAGATCGACCTGAACGTGATCAATGCCTTGTTCAACTACAAACCACGGAAGAAGATCAACCTCACCTTAGACCGGAAGGGCCAGCGAATGAAAGTGGATTTCAGGCTGGAGGACCAGATTTAAATGCAGGTTCACGCAAAGCCCAAATACAGGTTCACGCAAAGCCCACAAAGAAGACGCAAAGCCCGCAAAGTTTTTTTTTAACCGCAGAGAACGCTGAGGAGCCGCAGAGGGCCGCAGAGATATTTTTAAACTGTTCTTGAAAGAGCATAGCGAACCTTTCCTCTGAAACCCGTTATCCTGAAGCGACGCAGGTGTGATCGCATGTGGGAGCGAAGGATCCCAAGGTCGCTTACTGCGTACTTAATTCGAGCGCATGGCACGTCGTAGGCACGCTGTCAAATGGGGATCCTTCATTCGCGCATGCCAATGCTCAAACCGCCATTCAGGATGACGACGAAAACGAAACGCTCCTTTGCGATCTTTGTGTTATGCGTTTATGCCAAGAAAGCAAGTCTTCTCAGTTGTCCTTTTCTTCTGGCGTATGCCTTGTAGAGATAGAGTTGTGTTCTCCTGAACTTGAGCGAATTGCGGATCGCGTTGTACAACGATTCGGGTGAAAAATTCTGTTTCAGGATATAGTCCAGCACACCGGAAGAGGCTGATGACTCCTGGTAGTTGGAGTTTTTGATAACGGTGATGGGAATGTCCTTTGTTTTTCGGGTGCGGGCCAGTGTTTCCACGGCCTGGTTAAGTTCTGCGCGACCAATATTATCGTCGATGAGAATGAAGTTAGGACTGAAATTCATCAGTCGTTCAACGATGCTGCGAAGATCGAAGGCGATCTCCGTGATGATCTTTCTTCCCCGTACTTGTTTGATCTGCTCGAGCGTTTTGCTCATATCGATGGGGTTATTTCCGATCAGCAAAACATTGAGGGGCTCAGTAGCCCTGATAGGTTCAACACTTGTTTCCATACAGCCAGCACTATAGATTTAAAGTATATAACGTATAATCATGGCCCGAAAGATTCTATGTGGCCAGATTTTTTTACTTTTTATTTTGATAGCGATCACCAAATGCTTTGAGAAACGCAATTATTGTCGGGGGTGGCCTTGCGGGCCTTGTTTCGGGAATCCAGCTTTCAATGGCTGGAATTCCGTGTCTGCTCATTGAAAAAAAATCGTACCCGCATCATCGCGTATGCGGTGAATATATTTCAAACGAAGCAGTGCCTTTTTTAAAGAGACTGGGGCTGTATCCTGATGAATTTTCTCCCCCTCAGATCAATCGGTTTCAATTATCATCGGTAACCGGACGCCACGCCACGATTCCGCTCGATATGGGAGGTTTCGGCATCAGCAGATTTACATTCGATCATTATCTCTATCAAAAAGCAAAAGCGTGTGGCGTTAACTGTATGCTCAACACGGAAGTCACCGATGTTCGTTTTCAGGGCGAAAAATTCACGATCAGTACTCAGGTAAAAAATTTTGAAGCCGATGTGGTGATCGGTGCCTTCGGAAAAAGATCCAAACTCGACCTAACAATGGGCCGGAGATTCATTACAAAACGATCTCCCTATGCCGCCATCAAGTACCACATCCGCACAGATCACCCTGCAAACCTGATCGCACTGCACAATTTCAGGGACGGATATTGCGGTATCAGCAATGTGGAGGACGGAAAGACCAACCTGTGCTACCTCACGCACCGCAATAACCTGCGAAAAACTGGCAGCATTGCCTCGCTGGAAAAGGAAATCCTTCAAAAAAATAATTTACTCAAGTATGTTTTCTCCAATTCCGAATTCCTTTTTGAAAAACCGGAAGTGATCAACGAGATCTCCTTTGCAACCAAAGATCCGGTGGAAGGTCATGTACTCATGGCAGGAGACGCCGCCGGCATGATCACCCCGTTATGTGGTAATGGCATGGCGATGGCCCTGCACAGCTCGAAAGTGGTCAGTGCGCTGGTGATTCAATATTGCAGGGCAGAGATCACCCGGACGCAACTTGAAAAGATGTACTCCGACCAATGGAACGTAAAATTCGCGAACCGGCTGAGAACCGGCCGCCGGATCCAGAAACTTTTCGGCAACGCCCTGCTTTCAAACGCTGCGGTGAACCTCGCGCTCTATTCAAGACCGGTTGCCGATCTCATTGTGCGCCAGACGCATGGAGAAGAGTTTTGAGGTACGATTTACGAGGTACGAAGTACGATTGCCTGATCATGGTTTTCCTGCTGTGGTCTGTGGACGGTGGACTGTTTCAAAATAATCTTTAACTTCCGTCACCTTAAAACTAAACCGAATTATGAATCGTATTGAATTTTTGAGATCGCTCGGTCTCATCACGGTGAGCACAGCTGCGGGTGGTACCTTTCTTTCTTCCTGCGCAGGCAAACAATCATCAGAAACGCAAGCCGATACTACGGCAACGGCTGAGACGGCGAAACCCAAAGAGTTGTTTTTCAAGATCTCGCTGGCAGAGTGGTCGCTGCACAAGACCCTGTTCGAAGGCAAGCTCACCAACCTCGACTTTCCCGCCAAGGCTAAAAACGACTTCGGTATCTCTGCGGTAGAATATGTGAACCAGTTCTTCAAAGACAAAGCCAAAGACCAGCCGTACCTGGCAGACCTGAAAAAACGCTGTGACGACAACGGTGTTACCAGTGTGCTCATCATGATCGATGGTGAAGGCGGCCTGGGCGACACGAACAAAACAAAAAGAAACACCGCCGTGGAGAATCACAAGAAGTGGGTGGATGCCGCCAAATTTCTCGGATGCCATTCTATCCGTGTGAATGCTTATGGCGAGGGCTCACGTGAAGAGGTTGCCAAAGCTGCCACTGACGGCCTTCGAGCGCTCTCTGAATTTGCCAAAGGATCGAACATCAATGTGATCGTTGAGAACCATGGCGGATACTCATCCGATGGCCAGTGGCTGAGCCAGGTGATCTCCAACACGCAGATGCAGAACTGTGGCACCCTTCCCGACTTCGGCAATTTCTGCCTCGTAAGAGAAAAAGATACCTGCAAAGAGGAGTACGACCGCTATAAGGGTATTACAGAAATGATGCCCTTCGCCAAAGGTGTCAGCGCGAAGGCCCACGAGTTTGACGCACAGGGCAACTGCATCGAGACTGACTACACCAAGATGCTGCCCATCGTGAAAAGTGCCGGATACACGGGTTACATCGGCATCGAGTATGAAGGCAGCAGGCTCTCTGAAGATGAAGGCATCCGCGCCACTAAAGCGTTGCTGGAACGCGTTGGAATGATGGTCTAGTTTCTAACTAGCTTCTAGTCTTTAGCTGCGAGCTTCGAGGCGTTACGGGTCCGTCTCGCAGCTCGCAGCTAACAACTCAAGACTCTCTCAAAATCCTCCCTGCAACGCCTGGATCACCTGAGAAGAGTCGAGGAAGAGATAAATGAAAAAAGCGTTGAGACAGGTAGCCGAAATAAAATTGAGTCGCATGGTGTGCGTATGGTTTGCCTGGTTCTCGTCACGGCGAACGAGGTTGAACCAGTAGAAGAAATAGACCAGCACGGGCGACAGTGCCGCCAGAAAGATGATGGCATACCGGAGCTGGAAAAAAGACTTGAGATACAGTACAAATCCGATGGTGGCCAGGGTAAAGAATATCGCGGCAAAGTAGAATGTTCCCTTGATGCCAAGCATGAGGCTGAAAGTTCTGTCGCCGCGTTTCGCATCTTCTTCATGTTGGTATACCTGGGTCATCGGATAGTTTGCCCAGAGCATGATGCTGGTGAGTGTTGCCGGAACGGTCACGGTCGGTGTTAAGGCGGCTTCGAGTGGCAGGTCATTAACACCCGTGTAACACATGACAAAAGTGAAAAACCCCTGAAAGAGACCGGTAATGATCCAGCCGGTAATGGCATATTTTTTTAACCTGACGGAAGGGTGGCTATAAGCTTTGGATACTAACCCATAAATGAGCAGCATCATGGCAAATGTCGGGTTGATCTTCAGAAACCCCAGCGCAATGGCAAGTGCATCGAACAGGAGCGACAGGAAGTAAAGACCACGGTGCACGGGCGGTGGATTTTTAAGACCTCCGATACTCTTCTCATCCTTGTCGAAGTAGCTGTTGTATCCGTTACTGGCCGGGTACAGCAGAAAGTGCAGAATAAAAAACACCCAGCCAATACGGGGTCCGTTCAGGTTAGGCGATGCGCAGAGGCTGAACAGGAAAACGGGAAGCAGAAAATAGGAGAAAGGAATCCGAAGGTGCAGCCACGACGAAAGTCTGAACATAAAAAAGGATTTAAAACAAATTAACTGTTTTTCGTCTTATTAGGAAAAACATGAGCTATATCACCGCCATCGGCACAGCCAATCCTGTGCATCGCTTCAGCCAGTCAGTCATAGCAGATTTTATGCTTCGCACCATGCGGTTATCGGCTGGTGATGCGCGCAAGCTGAAGACCCTCTTCAGGGCGAGTGGCATAGACTACCGTTACTCCGTGCTGGAAGATTATGGCAAAACGGGTGACTTCTCTTTCTTTTCAAAGATCGCCGATGCAGAGATCTTTCCTTCTACACAAGACCGCCTTCGTGTTTTCAAACAAGAGGCACCTTCGCTGAGCGTGGCTGCCGTAGAAGATCTCAGAGGCGCCTATGCTGTTGACCTGCGAAACGTCACACACCTCATCGTAGCCTGCTGCACCGGTATGTATGCGCCGGGCCTCGACATAGACCTGGTCAGGATGCTGGGCTTGTCTACTTCTGTGCAACGGACCGCCATCAACTTCATGGGGTGTTACGCCGCCTTCAACGCGCTGAAAGCAGCAGATGCTTTCTGTCAAAGCAATGCCGATGCAAAAGTGCTCATTGTGTGCACCGAGCTTTGCAGTCTTCACTTTCAGGCCACAGGCACCGAAGACAACCTGCTGGCCAATGCTTTATTTGCAGACGGCGCCGCGGCGTTGGTCGTTGAGTCGCAGCGCAGCAATGGTCTTAACCTGGCGCTCGAGACTTTTCATAATGATCTTTCTGCCGCCGGTGAACAGGACATGGCCTGGACTGTTGGAGACCTCGGCTTCGAAATGAGGTTGTCAGCTTATGTGCCCGAGATCATCCGCAGTGGCATAGCTTCACTTACCGGCGCGCTGCTGAGCAAGATCTCCAAAAAGATCTCAGACATTAAACACTTCGCCATTCATCCAGGCGGAAAAAAAATACTCGAAGTGATCGAACAGGAGCTGGGCATCACCAGGGCACAGAATCATGCGGCGTACAAGGTGTTGAATCATTATGGAAATATGTCGTCGCCAACAGTTCTGTTCGTGCTGAAGGAAGTGATCGATGGGCTCACCAAAAAGAATGTGGGTGAGAAGATCCTGAGCTTTGCCTTTGGTCCCGGCCTGACGCTTGAAAGCATGGTGCTCAACATTGAAAACGCCTGACGCAAATGCCCGACTTCAGCAAACGATCTTCGGAAGAAGAGATCATGGATGACCTGGCCTGCTCCGGCGAGGTTGTTCACCAGACCTTACGGGAATTGGAAACCATCAATGCGCTGCTGGGCGGGAACTATGTGACCCTTGATGGCATCAGGAAACTGGTGGAGGGACGTGCACCGGGACGTTTCAGGATCGACGATCTTGGGTGCGGGAGCGGAGACATGCTGAGGCTGATCCGGAAATGGTCTTTAAAAAAAGGACTTGACCCTGAGCTCACGGGGCTCGACGCCAATCCGTTCATCATCGAGTTTGCCAGGAAGCACACGCCACCGGAGTGTAACATCCGTTATGAGGCCGTGGATATTTTAGCCGCATCGTTTCGCAACCGTACTTTTGATGTGGTAACAGGAACATTGTTCTTTCACCACTTCAGCAACGATCAGCTGGTTTCGTTCTTCCGCCAGCTGAAAACGCAGACGCGCATCGGCTTTGTGATCAATGACATTCACAGGCACTGGTTTGCTTATTATTCGATCCGCTGGCTTACAAAATTTTTTTCAAAGTCATTTATGGTCAAGTATGATGCACCTCTTTCCGTGCTGCGTGCTTTCAGAAAACAGGAGCTTGTGAACATCCTGCAAGCCGCTGGTATCACGCATTATTCCATACAATGGATGTGGGCTTTCCGGTGGCAGGTAATTGTGCGGATAAAAGAATAAACTGGCACAATTTTTCGTATTTATGCCCCTGAATGCATCAATCCCATTCAATTAAAACGATTACCATGAAACCTCGCGTTAATTTGTTGCTTTTATGTTTGGTGATGGCGGCCTGCTCTTCCAGTCAGCTGGGAAAAAGGGTAAAGGAGCCGTTCCAGGGAAATGCCTATGAATCGAACAATCGCTTTTTCAGGTCAACTGGTAAAGGAGAAAGCTCACAGGATAACATTGCGCGGGGCAAGGCCGACATAGAGGCGAAAGCAATGCTGGGCTCACAGGTGAACACCACGATGAAACAGGTGGCGGATCAATATCTTGGCCAGACAGAAAATGCCGAAGCGGCCGATGTGGCAGATAAATTCCAAAGCCTTGTGCGTGAAGTGATGAACACCGATCTTGCAGACCTTCGCAAGGTAGGCGAGAAAAAATATTTCGATGCTAAAAACAATAAATACACGGTGTTTATCGCTTATGAAATAAAGAAGAACGCCATGTTCCGCTACATGAAGAAACAGGCGAAAACAGATCAGAAAATAAACGAGCGGCAGCGTGAACTCATCGAAAAGATAGTTGATGAAGAGCTGAAGAAAGCTGACGAAGCGGATGCCGGCAACTGATAAGATTTTTTATTTACAGGTTTAATTCAAAAAGATCCTCCTGGTATTCCGGGAGGATTCTTTTTTTATGGTCAAAAAAAGCAAGCGGGGAAGCAACCTGCGCGGGCTCACAGGCGTCTTATCAAGAAAATCGCCTGTAGCCATGAAAAACTTCTACATCGTCTTCTTTTCACTCGTGATCTCTGTTGCCGCCGCCCAGGACGGAGAATTTCACCTCGACAAAGTATACAAGATCAGCAAGAACGGCACCATAGACCTGAGCTCGTCTGACGCCAACGTGTTTATTACCGGGTCGCTGAGGCCTGATGCCCACGTAAAGATCGATCGGAAAGTAACGGTCAAGGGCCTGTACTCCGGCCAGTCAGAGTTCACGGTTGAAGTAACACCCACGGATGAAGGCCTGCGCATCAGGGAACATCAGAACAGTTTCAACACAGGCTTTGTCAGCTATTACAGAGAAGATTACCGGATAGAGATCGAAGCCCCCGAAGGCGTAAGTCTCACCATCCGCGGTGATGACGGCGATTATTTCATCAAGAACATCAACGGCGCGATCTCCATGAGCATGGATGATGCCGATGCCGAATTCACAGATTGCAAAGGCAACCAGTTCTCGTTCCGCATCGATGACGGAGACATCCGGATGGACAAAGCGAAGGGAAGCCTCGAAGTTGATGGCGATGACGCAGATATCGAAATACGCAACGCGGCATTCACTTCCATTCGCGCCGATATCGACGATGGTGACCTCATCATTGAAACGTCACTGGCCAACAATGGTGAATATAACTTCCGTGCGCAGGATGGACTCGTTTCACTCGACATCACGAGCGGCGGTGGTGAATTCGACATCCGCCACGACGATGGCCACGTGAGTACCCAGGGAAGCTTTAAAACCTCCTACGAGAGTGAAGATCATAAGAAGCTCACGCTCGCGAATGGTACTGCTAAAGTGAACGTGCGTGGCGATGATGCCCGGGTGAGACTCAGCGCCCGGAACTAGTTGACAATTGACAAACTGGCAATTGACAATTTAGGAGCCAACAACTTTGCGGGAGTATTTTTTCGGATTTTCGATCATGTGATTTAAAAGCTTTCCCACCTCGACGGCTTTTGATTCAAGATCAGTGTAACGGTCTTGATCGATGTATTTGAAAGCGAGGGCGAAATCCAACCACACACGGGTCTCAGTATTCTCCATGTCAGCATCTGATGACTTGCTGACGAAGTAAGCTTCATATTGCCGTTTACGATAAGCTTCGCCAATGCACGCGGATACTGTTCTCGAAGAACGCCTTATCTGATCCGTCAGTCCATACCTCTCTTCTTTCGGAAAAGTCTTCGAAATCTCAAAAATCTCAATCGCCAGCTGAAAAGCTTTTTTATAGACAGTCAAATCCCTGAAGTTTTTCCCACCCATTGTCAATTGCAATTTTGTCTATTGTCAATTTTTTATATGTCACACAACTTAATCGCTGCACTCAACGATGCCAGGGGATCCGCCTTGCTGGGAATGAACTCCTGGGCTACGTGACCTTTGAATCCGGTTTCGGCAATGGCTTTCATGATGGCGGGGTAGTAGAGTTCCTGTGATTCGTCGATCTCATGACGGCCCGGAACACCCCCGGTGTGATAGTGGGCTATATAATTTTTGTATTTTCTGATGGTGGCGATCACGTCACCTTCCATGATCTGCATGTGATAAATATCGTAGAGCAGCTTGAAGTTCTCCGAGCCGAGCTTTTCACACAAGCTGGCGCCCCATGCGGTGTGGTCGCACTGATAATCCTTGTGGTCCACCTTGCTGTTGAGCAGCTCCATAACGATGGTGATGTTATACTTTTGGGCAAGCTTCAATACCGGCTCCAGGCCCCTGGCACAATTCTCGATCCCCTGCTCATCGCTTAGCCCGTTCCTGTTGCCAGAAAAACAGATCAGGTTCTTCAGGCCAGCGTCTGCCGCTTTGGGGATGGCCACCGAATATTCCTTCAGGAACTGCGCATGCAGCGACGGATCGTTGAATCCTTTGGTGAGGCCAACGGGGCTTCCGTAACCCATGGCACAGGTAAGGCCCTGCTTGATCACTACGGGCCACTGATCAGCATTTAAAAGATCGATAGAGGAGATGCCCATGCCCTTGGCGGCGCGGGTTAATTCTTCTAACGGAATGGAGCTGTAGCACCATTGGCAAACGGAGTGATTGATGTTTCCTTTCATGTTAAATAGTAGGCAGTAGGCAAACCCCGATAAATTATCGGGGCAATAGGCAATTGGTCAGTGTAAACGTAAGATACAAGTTCCAATTCGAATTGAAACCGGGTTCGGCAAAACCCTGGCGTCGCTTTGCCTACTGTCTCATTGCCTACTGCCTACTCTCACCCTGCCTAGCAAATTAGCATTTCTCTAAAGCATGGCACAACTTTGTTGCGCAGAATTATGCCAACGGAAGCCAAGAGCCGGTTAAAAATACTTCGATATTCGATAAATGCTAATAAATTGCAGCGCGGTAAAATATGATCAGGGTATACACCATATCGAAGGGAAGAATCGAGCAGTTCAAAAATCCGCCTCTTGAAGATATTCTGGAGTACAACAATATCATCTGGATAGACCTGCAATCGCCTACCCAGCAGGAGAGGCAGTTCGTAGAGACACATTACAAGATCGAGTTCTTCACTTCGCAGGAGCTGCAGGAGATCGAAAGCTCCTCGCGTTTCCTCGAGACGGATGAGACCATCGAGATCAACCTGGGTTTTGTATTCAGTGAGGTAGAGCTGCAGGTGCAGAACGTCACCTTCATCCTCAAGGGCAACATTCTCTTTACCTATCGACAGGGCGACATCAAGATCTTCGGCGAGGCGGTGCGCAGGCTGAAGTCCATGAACACCGAGACCAAAGAGCACGGCCTCGATATTTTTCTTACCATCCTGGAGGCCCGTATCGATGGCGATGCCGACCTGATCGAGGGCATCAACCGCAAGCTCAACCAATTGAGCAAGGAGCTGTTATCGCAACGATCGCTGCAACAAGACCTGCTCCTGGGCATTGCCAGGCTTCAGGAGAACGTGATGCTGCTGCACGAGACCATCACGGAAAAACAACGGGTTGTGAGCTCGCTGATCCGGATCCCCGAGTTCAACAAAATAGAAAGCGAAAGACTTACCATCATTATCAAAGATATTGCATCGCTGCTCCAGCACTCGCAGTTCAGCTCCGAGCGACTGGAATACATGCAGAACACTTTTCTCGGTCTGGTGAATATCGAGCAAAACCAGGTGATCAAGATCTTTACCGTGGTAACGGTGGTCTTCATGCCACCCACGCTCATCGCCAGCATCTACGGCATGAACTTTAAACACATGCCTGAAATAGAATGGATCGCCGGCTATCCCATTGCCATCGCCCTGATGATATTCTCCTCACTGGCGTTTCTCTGGTTCTTCAAACGCAAGAAATGGCTGTGATCAGTTCCTGTAGATCACACCGTCTTTCATAACAAACTCAATTTTCCGGAGGTCGGATATGTTCTTCAGCGGATCGCCTTTTACGACAAGCAGGTCGGCCTTCAAACCCGCAACGATCTTGCCCACAAGACTGTCCATGTGAAATACCCGGGCGTTGATGCTGGTAGCCGACCTCAGCACGTCGGCAGGACTCATTCCGTAATTCACCATCAGCTCCAGCTCGCGCACGTTGTCGCCATGCGCAAACACACCAACATCGCCGCCAGCACAAATGGTGACGCCGGCTTTCAGCGCTTCCTTAAACGTTTCGCGCTTCAGCCTGATCACAGCGGGCTCGGGCTCCTCACCTTTTTTCCATCCTTTATATTGGTTTAAGGCATCACTGGCCGCGAGTGTGGGACAAAGTGCTACACCTTTCTCTTTCATCAACCTAAAAACTTCCGGCGTTCCTCCATCGCCATGCTCGATGGTTTCAACACCTGCCAGCGTTGCACGGCGCATACCTTCTGCCGTGGAGGCATGGGCAACCACGGGCCTTCCGCCACTCCGGGCCGTTTCAACAATGAGTGAAAGCTCGTGCTGCGAAAAAGTAGGCAGCACCACACGGTTGATGCCCCAGCGGTAGTCGGCGTATACCTTCACGATATCGGCGCCCTTTCCCATCTGATCGCGCGCCACCCTGATCACATCATCACCGTCTGCAGCTTCCGCGCCCAGGTTCACCGTGAAATCTGTATCGAAGCCTTTTGGTCCATAACTTCCTGTGGCCACCATCGCACGCCCCGCCACCAGCATGCGCGGGCCGGGAATGATACCCTCTGAGATCGCTGTCTTTAAACCCACATCGGCATACCCTGCGCCTTCAGAGCCCAGGTCGCGTATGGAGGTAAAACCTGCGAGCAGTGTTTTGCGCGCATGTACCGTGGCCCGTGCTACCCGAAGCGCATCCGACTCTTTTGCCACCTGGTCGTCCCACGGTGTTTCGTTATACGGATGGAGCAGGAGGTGTGCGTGGCCTTCGATGAGACCTGGGAGCAGCGTGCAGCCTTCGAGACGCAAAAAGGTTGCGCCAGGTTTTGCTTTGATCTGATCGGCGGGACCGGTGGCTGTGATCTGGTCTGATTCAACGAGCACAGCCCAGTTGGTATGAACCTGCTCTCCGTCAAAAACGCGGTCTGGCACCAGTAGGAATTGTGTTTGTGCCTGGGAGCCGAAAGCCCCACAAATAAAGAAGACCAATGCCAGCCAGTGCGAAGAGAGGGTGTTCATTTTAAAACTATCTTTATAGGATGATGAATACTGTTTGTATGAACAAAGTAATTCTCTTTTTTCTTTTGCTCATAACATCGCTTGAAGTTCTCGCGCAGCCGGCGACGGAAATCCATCTTTTTGAGCTGAAAATCAAACGGGGAAAAGTTTCCATAGGCAACGGTCGCAATATCAGTAACCATAAAGGTTACGATAATCAACCATTCTTTCATCCCGACAGGCCCGTGCTGTATTACGTTTCCGCTGACAAGGAAGGCAGAACTGACATCATGACGTACGATTACAGCGCAGGCCAAACAAAAAGATTTGTGCAAACACATGACCGCGAATATTCGCCAACGGTAACGCCAGACAAACAATTTATTTCCTGCATTCTGCAGCGTGACAGCGGTGCCCAGGACCTGGTCAGGTATCCGGTGGGTGGTGATGAGCCCGAGATCATCATCGATGACCTCACAGTGGGTTATCATGCCTGGGGCAATAACGGCAAAGTGGCTGTGTTTACATTACCGGCGCCTTTCAAGCTGCAGGTATTCGACCTGAACACAAAAAATAAAACGGTTGTGGCTGAACGGATCGGACGATCGTTGCACCGGATCCCCGGGAAGAACGCCATCAGTTTTCTTCAGAAGATCAGTGATGAAGAATGGGTGGTGAACAGCCTGAACATGGAGACATTGCAAGCTGAGCCCATTGTCAAAAGCCTGCCGGGTGCCGAGCATGACATGGCCTGGACACCGGATGGAAAAATGCTGATGAGCGATGGGAAAAAAATTTTTTGCTACGATCCCGCGAAGGGCGGATCATGGATGGAAATCGAAATTACTGCTGAAACACCACTGACGGCCATCACAAGACTTGCGGTGAGCGCTGACGGTAAGAAGCTGGCCGTGGTGATGAGCGAGCAGTGACGGAGAAAATTTGCGATTTAGATCCTGAGCAACTGTAAAGTTTGTTCTCCTCATCTTACCTTCGCATCTTAGAAAAACTGACGTGCAGAAAAAACTCCAACATATTGCGGTTTGCGGCAACATCGGCTCGGGCAAAACCACACTCACGGGCAAACTGGCAAAACATTACGGCTGGCATGCGTTGTTCGAATCTGTGGATGAGAACCCATACCTGCGAGATTTTTACGAGGACATGACCCGCTGGGCATTCCATGTTCAGATCTATTTTCTGAACAGCCGCTTCAAGCAGGTGAACGAGATCCGCGACAACAGCAGGGCTACCATTCAGGACCGTACCATTTATGAAGATGCCTACATCTTTGCATCGAACCTGTACAAAAGCGGGCATATGCATGAACGCGATTATCGGAGCTATCATGATATTTTTGATTCCATGATCAAGTTTGTGCCGCCGCCAGACCTGCTCATCTACCTGAAGGCCGATATTCCGAAGCTTGTGAGCCAGATCCAAAAGCGGGGCCGCGATTACGAGTACGCCATTCGCCTGGACTACCTCAAACATTTGAATGAGCATTATGAACGGTGGATCAGCGGCTATACGCTGGGCAAGCTCCTGGTGATCGATGTGAACAACCTAGATTTTGTAGAGAACATCGAAGATTTTTCATTCATCGTGAACAAAATAGACCTGGAGCTGAACAACCTGTTCACACAATGAACTTTTGATCCCGCAACACGGGTTATCCCGTTTTTCGACAGAAACTTCAATCAACCATTGATATAAATACTCCTTTCTGTTGCTTCATGATTTTGTGATCTTTGAACCCCCAATAACCCACACATATGAGAAAATTAATGTTAACGCTTCTGCCTGTACTCTTTGCAGGCATGATGGCGCATGGGCAGATCGTTGAGGCCGATACTGCCAAGGTAAAAACCGATTCCACCAAAAGAGAAAAGAATAAGAAGCGGGAGTTCCTGCCACTGGAAGCTGCCAGAAAAGTCAGGATCAAAAGCACCGAGGGCTCATGGATCTCGCTGGATGTGAGTCCCGATGGCAAAACCATTGTCTTCGATCTGCTGGGCGATATTTACCTTCTTCCTTTTACAGGAGGAAAAGCCAGGCCGTTTTTGAAAGACATGTCGTTTGAATCACACCCGAAGTTCAGTCCTGACGGCAAACATATCCTGGTGGTTTCTGACCGCAGCGGCGGCGAGAACGTCTGGCGTTTTGCGCTCGACAGAAAAGACTCTCTCCAGATCACCAAAGGTAATACAGACAATTTTCAGTCAGCCGAATGGACGCCCGATGGCCAGTACGTTGTGGCTTCGAAAGGACGCCGCAATCTCAAATTGTGGTTGTTTCACAAAGACGGTGGCGGCGGCGCACAGCTGATCTCTAAACCTGATAACCTGAAGACGGTAGAACCTGCGTTCGGCAACGATGGTCGTTATGTATGGTTTTCGCAGCGCACCGGTTCATGGAACTACAACGCGCAGCTGCCGCAATACCAGGTGGCGCTCTATGACCGTGAGACAGGCGATATCGACACCCGCACCAATCGTTACGGATCAGCGTTTGCTCCCACGCTTTCGCCTGATGGCAAATGGCTAGTTTACGGTTCACGTTACAATGATCAAACAGGTCTTGTGCTTCGCGATCTGAAAACAGGTCAGGAGAAATGGCTCGCGTACCCGGTGCAGCGCGACGAGCAGGAGTCGATCGCTCCGATGGGTGTGTTGCCCGCTATGTCGTTTACCCCTGACAGCAAAGAAGTTGTTGCTTCTTACGGCGGGAAGATCTATCGCATTCCTGTAGCCGGTGGCGCGGCCATCGAGATCCCTTTTGAAGTGGATACCGAGATCGAGCTCGGCCCCAAGCTCGAATTCAAATACCCCATCAAAGACGACAAGGAGATGATCGTTACGCAGATCCGCGACGGCAAGGTTTCGCCTGACGGAAAACAACTTGCCTTCACAGCGCTGAACAGGCTTTATGTGATGGATCTGCCCGAAGGAAAACCCCGGCGTGTGAGCGATTACAACTTCACCGAAGCAATGCCCGCATGGAGCCCCGACGGAAGCCAGCTGGCATGGGTGAGCTGGGAGAATAACGGCGGCCATTTATACAAGATCAATTTCAAAACCAAAGGTGCCAAACCCGTGAAACTTACTACGAGTGCGGCATTGTATACGCAGCCCGCGTGGTCGTACAAAGGAAACCGCATCGCTTTTATGATCGGCTCTTCACAATTCTTCCAGGATGAAGAAGGTCCTGCGTCATTCTCGAGCCAGGAGAACATTGCCTGGATCTCCGGCGATGGTGGTGCTGTGACGATCGTTGACAAAGCCAAGGGAAAAGCGAGCCCTCATTTTGTGAAGAACGACGACCGCATTTATTTGTATCACAACCAGAAAGGTTTAGTATCCATTCGCTGGGATGGCACCGACGAGAAAGCGCATCTGAAAGTGACGGGCATCATGACCTACGGTACCACGTTTGACAACCACTGCATGATGGTTGAATCTGCCAGCGAGCCGCAGCGTGAACCTTCTAATGCGCAGGTGATCATGATGAGTCCGGAAGGTGACCTGGCGCTGGCGCAGATCAACAATGAGATCTATGCTGTAACTGTTCCGAAAGTTGGTGGCGAAACCCCGAAGATCTCGGTCTCTGATCCCGCCAATTCGCAATTCCCTTCGCGCAAGCTTACGAAGCTCGGCGGGCAATTCGCTTCCTGGAACAACAACGGTAAAACCGTATACTGGTCTATCGGCAACGCTTTCTTTACGTACAACATCGATGATGCAAAAGCGAAGGAAGACGAGATCAGGAAGAAAAAAGAAGCTGAAGAACGTGCGAAAGCCGACAAGGAAAAAAAGGAAGGCGATAAAGCCGGCGATAAAAAAGACGAAGACAAAAAAGAAAAGAAAGAGGAGGGTTACAAGCCTTCTGAGATCCGTGTAAAAGTTTCGGTCCCCAGGGATATCCCCGACGGAAAAGTGCTGCTGCAAGGCGCCCGCATTGTTACCATGAAAGGTGATGAGGTGATCGAATCAGGCGACATCCTCATCGAGAACAACAGGATCAAACAGGTGGGCGCTTCAGGATCCATCCAGGTTGATGGCAGCGTGCGCAAGATCGATGTGAAAGGCAAGACCATCGTTCCGGGATTTGTAGACACGCACGCGCACATGTGGCCGGCGTGGGGGCTTCACAAGAACCAGGTGTGGATGTATGCTGCCAACCTCGCTTATGGTGTTACCACCACCCGCGACCCGCAGACCGCTACCACCGATGTGCTTACATATGCAGACCTTGTAGAGGCTGGACAGATCGCAGGCCCGCGTGTATATTCCACTGGCCCCGGCGTTGGTTACTGGGCTTACAACATCAAGGATCTCGATCAGGCCCGCGATGTGCTGAAGCAGTATTCGGAGTATTACAACACGAAGTACATCAAGATGTATCTGGTGGGCAACCGCCAGCACCGCCAGTGGATCATTATGGCTGCCAAAGAGCAGGGACTGAAACCTACCACAGAAGGCGGTCTTGACTTCAGGCTGAACATGACACAGATCATTGATGGATATCCGGGCCATGAGCATGCGTTTCCGATCTATCCGTTGTATAAGGACTTCAGCACTTTTGTGGCAGAATCGGGCACCGCTTATACGCCTACCCTGCTCGTTGCGTACGGCGGCCCCTGGGCAGAAAACTTCTACTATGCCACCGAGAATGTTAACGGCGATCCGAAGCTGAACAGGTTCACACCCAAAGGTGAGCTCGATGCCAAATCGCGCAGACGCGGCGGATGGTTCATGAAAGAAGAGCACGTGTTCGAAGACCACGCCAAGTTTGTGAACGACCTCATCAAAACAGGTGGCAATGCCGGCATTGGCTCTCACGGACAGCTGCAAGGCCTCGGTTATCACTGGGAGCTCTGGTCAGTGCAGTCGGGCGGAATGTCGCCTCACGATGCGCTGAAAGTGGCTACGATCCATGGCGCGAAAGCGCTGGGGCTGGATGGCGACCTCGGCAGCATCGAGCCGGGCAAGCTGGCAGACCTGGTCATCATGGACAAGAATCCGCTGGAGAATATCCGGAATTCAAATACCATCGACAAAGTGATGAAGAACGGCCGCCTTTATGATGGCAACTCCCTGGACGAAGTTTACCCCGTGGTGAGAAAAGGTGTCAACGGATGGGAACAGAGCCGCCCTGAGGCAGTGCCCGGTATCCGGTAAGTTGTAAAAAACCTAATGATAATAATGAAGCCCCGGTTCTGCCGGGGTTTTGTTTTTTACGGGGGTATCTTTTTGCAACGGATGTTTCGCTATATTAGTAAAACGTTATCCGCACCCTGGACCCGAACAGGGAATGAATTTCATTTCCATTAAAACCCCTCAGTATGAAAAGCATTTACCTAGTATGCCTGGCATGCCTTGGATCGTGGTCACTTGCAGCGCAGACCGCAGACCCTGATTCAACGGTGACGCTGGATGAGCTGGTGATCTCTGCCAACAAGATCCCGCAACAGCGAAGCAAAATTGCACAACAGGTCCAACTTATTACCAGGGATCAGATCACAACACTGAATGCACAGACGGCCGCGGACCTCATCGCCAACTCCGGTGTGGCAGCCATGCAAAAAAGTCAGCAGGGTGGAGGCAGTCCGCAGTTACGCGGATTTGAAGCGAGCCGTGTGGTGCTGGTGATAGACGGTGTGAGAATGAACAACCTCATTTACCGCGCGGGCCACCTGCAGAACATCATTACCCTCGATAACAATTCGCTCGAACGCGCAGAGGTGTTGCTGGGGCCATCGTCTACGGTGTACGGCTCAGACGCGCTGGGCGGTGTTATTCATTTTCGCACCAGGGGCCCGGAGCTCGCAGACCCTGACCACCCTGGGCTTAAGGTGAAAGGCGCTGCATTTTACCGTTACGGAACGGTGAACGATGAGCAAACCGGTCACCTCGATGTGAGCATCGGCGGCAAACGGTTCGGCTCCTTCACTTCTTTTACCTCGAGCGATTTTGGCGATCTGAAGATGGGTGAAAAAAAGAACTCGGCCTTGGGTGAAGAGTTCGGTGTGCGGAGGTTTTATGTGCAACGCTCCGCCGATAATTCGGAAGATGTGCTGGTGCAGAACACCAATCCGTATGTTCAGAAGTTCAGTGGTTACTCGCAATACGATATCGTTCAAAAGTTTTTGTTCAAACCCAGCGAGCGGTTCAGTCACGTGCTGAACTTCCAGTTCTCCAACTCATCCAACGTTCCGCGCTACGACCGGCTTACGGACCCCGAAGGCACAGGGCTCCGGAATGCTGAATGGTATTATGGTCCGCAGAAACGACTGATGGCCGCCTATCAGCTGGGTGTAAAAGACCTCGGGGCATTGGCAGAGTCGCTCCAGGCAACGTTGAGCTACCAGGATGTGGAAGAGAGCCGGCACGACCGGAGGTTTAACCGGCCCAACCGCAGAAACCAGATCGAAAAAGTTGATGTGATCAGTCTCACGGTCGACCTGCAGAAAACCATCGGCGGCAGCAACCTGCGTTACGGCTTCGATGGCCAGCTCAATAAGGTGAATTCCACGGCCTACAACCAGAACGTGATCACCGGTGAAAGGTCTCCAGTAGCAACACGTTATCCCGATGGAAAGAATACGATGAACTATTTCGCGTTGTATCTCACGCACACGCTCGACATCAACGAACAGCTCACGTTGAATGATGGTGTGAGACTTGGTATAGCGGCCCTGCATGCGCGATTTGAAGACAAAACGTTTTTCCCTTTTCCCTTTGATGAAGTAGAGCAGAAGAACACCTATGCCAGTGGCAACCTCGGCTTGATCTACCGGCCGCGGAATGACTGGAAGCTCTCGATCATGACCAGCACGGGCTACAGGGTACCAAACATCGACGATCTGGCCAAGGTGTTTGAAACCAGCGCGGGTCAGTCGCTCATTGTTCCAAACCCGGATGTGAAGCCTGAAAAAACATTGAACTTCGATCTTTCCGTTACCAGGTTCTTCGCCGACAAAGTGCGTTGGGAGAATACGGTCTTCTATACTTCCTTTTTCGATGCCATTGTGATGGATGCGTTTACATTTAACGGTCAGGCTACTGTTGATTACAACGGGCAGCAGACGCCGGTGATGGCTAACCAGAACAAACGGCGTGCGTTCGTCACTGGCGTGTCATCGGTTCTTCATGCCGATCTTTCACCACGCTTCACTGCAGATGCTTCGTATAATTATACAAAGGGTCGCATCACTTCCGTTGACGGCGATATTCCGCTGGATCACATTCCGCCGGCATTCGGCAGGGTGAGTGTTCAATATCGCCACCAGCAATGGATGGCCAATGCATTTGTGAATTTCAGCGCATGGAAACGCATGGGCGACTACCTGCTGAACTCCGAAGACAATGAGGCTTACGCTACGACCCGGGGAATGCCCTCATGGTATACCGTGAATCTCAGGGCTGCCTATGAGTTTAACCGTTTTGTAGCCCTACAGGCAGGTGTGGATAACCTGCTCGACCTTCAATACAGAACTTTTTCGTCTGGCATCAACGCGCCCGGGCGGAATGTCTTTGCCACTTTACGAGTAACATTTTAGGGGCAAGATCACAAATCCGGAACCTTCGTCTTATCTTCGGCCCAAACTTGCGCGGCCTTGGTCACACTTTTTTCCTTCAGCTTGTCATGGAATGAGATCCTGATCTTTTTCTTTGCGGCTACCTTGATCGGCATGGCAAAAACGGGTGTGCATGGCGCTGGCATGATGGCGGTGCCTTTGCTTGCGGCTGTTTTCGGTGGCCAGATCTCGTCGGGCATTTTGCTGCCCGTGATCTGTCTGGCCGATGCGATGGCGGTGTGGTACTATCACCGGCATGCATCGTGGCATCACCTCAGAAAACTTTTTCCCTGGGCGGCATTGGGAACGGTGCTGGGTACCCTCGTCGGTGGCATGATCGATGACGGGATCTTCAAGATCATCATGGCGGTGGTCATCATCGGCAGCGTCATCACCATGCTGTGGCTTAATCGTGGCCACCAGAAAGACATTCCTGATTTTGCCTGGTTTGCAATCCTCATAGGCATCGTCGCTGGCTTCGTTTCAATGGTGGGGAACCTCGCTGGCCCCCTGATGGCGGTTTATTTTCTCTCCATGCGCTTGCCGAAAGATGAATACATCGGCACCACAGCCTGGTTTTTTATGGTGATGAACTGGTTCAAGGTGCCCTTTCATGTGTGGGGATGGCACACCATCAATCTGGATACCTTCCTGCTCGATCTTACAACACTTCCTTTTATCGCGTTCGGTGCGTATGCCGGTATCGTGATCGTGAAACATCTGAAGGAACATGTGTACCGGTGGTTCATCATCATTATGACCCTCGTCGCAGCGGTGTTCATGCTCATCTGACCAGCGATCCCTGCAACCCCCCGGTATGCAGCGCGAGCACGGTTGTTCCTCTGGCGAACTGCCCCATGTCAATCTCTTTCATCACAGCCCACAAGAGCTTGCCCGTATACACATGATCCAAAGGAAGGTCATGTTCGGTTTTTATGGTTTTCATAAAATCCAACAGCTCATTTGTTACTTTAGCATAACCTCCATGATGGTAGGAAGTAAGCAGCGACCAGTTTTCATAAGTAGACCCTGATGATTCGCGGATCAGTTTGTCGATCTCGGTCTTTAAGAAATCTCCGTTCTTCAATGCAGCAACGCCGGTCACTTTTCTCCGGCCCTGTAACCCGCACACAATTCCGGCCATTGTACCACCAGTGCCCACAGGAAGCATTAGGTGATCGAAGTCAATTGGCAACAGTGTCTCCGAAGCAAATTCCGCACAACCTTTCACGGCCAGGCTATTGGTTCCTCCTTCCGGGATCAGGTAAAATTCTCCATACTTTTCATGAAGCATCTGCACAAACTCCGGATCATTTTTCTTGCGATAGTCTTCCCGGCTCACGTAGTGAAGTTGCATACCGTTGCCCTTGGCGAATGAGAGGGTTGCGTTGGGGGGCAGCGTTTCTTCACCGCGAATGATGCCGATGCTGCTCAGCCCATGTTCTTTGGCCGCCGCGGCAACCGCGTAAATGTGATTGGAGTATGCCCCGCCGAACGTGAGCACCGTACGGTGTTGCTTCAGCGCTTCTTCAATATTGTATTTCAGCTTCCACCATTTGTTCCCGGAAATGAATGGATGATTCTGGTCCTCACGTTTCACCAATAGCCGTATGCCTGCCTTGTCAAGCGCGGCTGACCGGATCTCATCAACAGGTGTTTTATTGTATATCAAGGAATTGCCAGTTCTTTAATTCAGAGCCCGAAGAACAGCAATTATTTTTCTCCGTAAAAATGATTTTTGATAACTAAAATAATTAGTTTTATATCTCTAATCAAATTAGCCGTTCAAGCTTGTGCCTTTCCTCCCGGGTAGTTTTGTGCTTGCCCGCTGAAGTGCTTTTGCACGAAGGAGGGGGGCCGAGAAACGAAAGCGCTATCTATTTTTTTAAAGATCACGCAGCGATGGAGAATACAGAAGACGAAGGATATTTTAAAGGCCGCGGTGCCCAGATCAAAACGGAGAACAGGTTTCTGAAAGCCAAATACGTTGCTGAGCACGTTGAAGGGTTGGATGAACCTTTGCTTTCAGCGCCCACCACGCAGGTGTTTCATGAAAGCCCGAAGAATATTGTCAACAAGGTGACCAGCCCCGACCTGGGTATGATGTACTCTATGAATCCGTACCAGGGCTGCGAACATGGCTGCATCTATTGTTATGCCCGCAACACACACGAGTACTGGGGTTTCAGCGCAGGACTTGATTTTGAATCGAAGATCATCGTTAAGAAAAACGCACCCCAGCTGCTTGAAAAATTTCTGATGAATCCAAACTGGGATCCCGTACCCATTTCCGTTTCAGGCAACACGGACTGTTATCAGCCATTGGAGCGGCAGTTCGAGATCACGCGCAACATTCTTAAAGTGTTTGCTAAGTACAGGCACCCACTGGGTATGATCACCAAAAACGGGCTGGTGCTCAGAGACCTCGATCTGCTCAAAGATCTCGCGCAGGACAACCTGGTGCATGTTTACATTTCTATCACCACACTCGATGAAGAGCTGCGAAGGGTGATGGAGCCGCGCACAGCCAGCGCTATCAAAAGATTAAAGACCGTGGAGGCGCTTGCAAAGGCAGGTGTGCCCGTAGGCATTATGAATGCGCCCATCATTCCGGGACTCAATCATCATGAAATTCCGCAAGTATTGAAAGAAGCATCCAACCATGGCGCATTGGCCGCAGGCATGACGGTGGTCAGGCTCAACGGTGCTATCGGCAAGATCTTTGAAGACTGGCTTCGAAAAAATTTCCCCGACCGCTTCGACAAGGTTTGGAACCAGATCTGCTCCATGCACGGCGGCACTGTCAACGATTCACAGTTCGGGCGGCGCATGGGCGGTGAAGGCAACTTCGCGGAAACCATCCACCAGCTCTTTACTGTCTCCAGGAAAAAATATTTCGGTGATAAAAAAATGCCGGCCATCGATCTCACCAAATTCAGGCGAGGTGGGAACCTGAGTCTGTTTTAGCTGTGAGCTTTAGCCGCGAGACATTAAGAGTCGGCTTAGTTTGTACTTCACTTGTAGCTCAAAGCACATAACGCAGCCGTCTCTGTCATGACTATCAACCTCACTGCAGTGGACTGTCGACCGTGGACTACTTTGCAAAGTGTTTGTAAAACGCCACGATCGTCTCTATGCCCAGCAGGAAGTTCTTCACACCGTAATGTTCGTTGGGTGAGTGAATGGCATCGCTGTCCAGTCCGAAGCCCATAAGCACAGTGTCTAGTCCCAGCTCGCGTTTGAACAGCGCTACGATCGGGATGCTTCCGCCATCGCGGGTGGGAATAGGTGTTTTGCCCCAAACCTCTTCAAAAGCTTTGCTTGCTGCGCCGAAAGCTTTGGAGTTTGTAGGTGTCACCGCAGGCTCGCCTCCGTGATGGGGCATTACTTTCACCTTCACATATTCGGGAGCGATGGCCTTAAAATGTTTGGTGAACAGCTCGGTGATCTCTGCGCTGCTCTGGTTGGGTACCAGGCGCATGGAGATCTTGGCGTGTGCCTTCGAAGGAAGAACGGTCTTGGCACCTTCGCCGGTGTAGCCACCCCAGATGCCATTCACATCGAGTGTAGGTCGCACACCGGTGCGCTCGAGTGTGGTGTAACCTTTCTCACCTTTGATCTCGTTGATGCCCAGCTCGCTTTTGTATTCATTAACGTTAAATGGTGCACGGTTCAGCGCCTCGCGTTCAGCCGCTGAAAGCTCAGCAACCTTATCATAAAATCCGGGAATGGTAACGCGGCCGTTCTCATCGTGCAGCGACGCGATCATATCGCACAATACATTGATGGGGTTGGCAACAGCGCCGCCATACACACCGGAGTGCAGGTCGCGGTTAGGGCCGGTCACTTCAACTTCCATGTAGCTCAGGCCGCGTAGCCCGGTAGTGATGGAAGGGTGATCGAGGGAAATGAGCGCCGTGTCGGAGATCAGGATCACATCGGCTTTCAGTTTTGCTTTGTTCTCCTTCACAAAAGTGCCCAGGTTGTCAGACCCTACTTCTTCTTCACCTTCTATCATGAACTTGACGTTGCACGAAAGCAGGTTGTTCTTCATCATGATCTCGAATGCCTTCACGTGCATGTAAACCTGGCCTTTGTCGTCACAGGAACCGCGGGCGTAGATCTTGTCGTCTTTGATCACCGGCTCGAACGGAGGAGACGTCCACAGGTTCAGGGGATCTGCCGGCTGCACATCGTAATGACCATACACCAGCACCGTTGGCAATGAAGGGTTGATGATCTTCTCGGCATAAACGATGGGGTGCCCCTTGGTTTCGCAGATCTCAACCTTGTCTACACCGGCGGTGGCAAGTTTTTCTTTCACAAATTCAGCGGCCTTGCGTACGTCGCCTTTGTGCCGGCTGTCAGCGCTCACAGAGGGGATCCTGAGCCAGTCGAAAAGCTCTGCGAGAAACCGGTCTTTATTTCCGTTGATATATTCTTTTACCATAGGTTAATGAGTTGCCCGCAAATTAAGGATTGAAGGGTAGTCACGCAAAGTGAGCACAGGAAATAACGCCGGGCGTGGTAGTATTTTTCAGAAGCCGTCGCTCTCGTCTTTTTTCTTTTCTTCTGTTTTCTTCTTTTCAACGGCCGGACCAGGCTCGCTGAGGCTATAGGGAACCTCTATGCCGTAGTATTCTTTTCTGAAGCGGTTCACATACGTAAGCACCTCGTCTTCTGTGCCTGGAATGAACGCCACTTCACCGATCTTCACTTTTCCGGCATTGGTCTTTTTGGAGATAACGTTGTTCATATCCTGGTTAGAAGAATGGATGATGAGCCGGTTGTCTTCAAAGCCGAAGTAGTACCACGCCTCGGGTGAAGCCTTGATGAACAGGTGGAATACCGGGGCACCATCTGTTGTCTTTTTCACCTCCATGAATCCCTCGAACCCGCCGTTGATATCGTTTCTGCCAATGTTGGAGATGCCGATGTTTCCCTCGCTGTAAAAAGCCTTGTGTTTGGCAGACCATTTCATGTTCACATCCGCGATGGTAAGGGGTTTTACCAGTGGCGCCATGGTTGTGAGGGGAATATATCCCTGCAGGCTCTTCTGCTCATAGTCTTTGGCTATACGCTCGCCCACAATATCAGAGATCTTGTACAGCAGCTCCGTCTGGTCACCGAGCCCTTCAGTGGCACCTTCATTTTTGATCACATCCTGGAGATTGCGAGCCATGTAGTCGAAGGCGGTAGAAGGCGCATCCGTATCTAACAGCACCATGGTGTTCATGCGGATCTCGTTGGTCTGAAAGCTGCCCGACCCGATGGCGGTGGCCGTGATGTTGAAGTTCTTGGCACCCTGGAACAGGTTGACAGGCCCTTCAAAACGCACCTGCATGGTCTCATCGTTATAGGCAAAAACCTTTCCCGAGAGCTTGTTGCCAGCTGCTTTGTCGCGGTCTTCTATCTTGTATTCTTTCGATTCTGTGTCGTAGAATAAAGTGCCCTGTGGTTCAAAGAAATTGTCGTCGTCATCATTCTTCTTGTTGTTCAGGAAGGTGATGTAGAGGTCGTTATCTGTCGAGCCAAAATGCAGGCCGGCTGTGGCACGTTTACCTTCTTCTGTCACCGCGGTGGCGAAGTCGATGTTCACATCGGTCTCATCACCGGTCTGGTCATACTTGATCCACGTGTTGTAGTTCTTGATCTTCTGGATGGCGAGCTTGACGTAACCCGTCAGCTGCAAGGCCGGCCGTGTTGCATACATGGTCATGTCGCCCTTGTAATACATGCCCGCGCCGAGCACCAGGCTTTCTTTCTCTGTTACGGAGCCGGTGGCAACGGTCTGCATGGTGGCGGCCGATTTTTTGCGCTGCGACCTTTTAGAACCTTCTGTTTCGGTTACCGGCTCGAGGTGGAAGTTCGTCATTTTAACGGCGAACGTGTCACTGAGGAAGTTCACATACTGGTAGGTTGCGTAGCCGCTGAATTCCTTTCGCGATATGATATCCACCACACCCTCGGTAAGGCGGTGATAACCATTGAGCGTATCCACAATGATGGTGGTGTTCTTCAGCGTTCCGATCCGCGCGTTCTCGAGGATGAGCACTTCGTTGTTCTCAGGGGTAATGCGGGCGTCGGCAACAATAATGTCAGGGATGCCCATCACCTTCAGCTGCTGGGTTTTCAGGTCGTACTCTGCCTTCTCTGCATTGAACCGCAGCGAGTCCAGGTCTTTGCGCGTAGTGTAGAAGTAAGATTCCTCGATGGGTACATCGGGGTCTTTGCTCATGGTGATCTTCTGCTCGTCAAGATCCCAGCGCATCTTGGGGATGGAGGTTTTGAACTGCGCATAGGGGAAGTCGATAGCGGCAACACCGGCGATCTCCGGACTGATATCGGCGTAGTTTTCCAGCAGGTTGAACTTGAGGCGAATGTCGTTACCGGCAAGCAGGTTCTTGTTCGGGTCGTCAGACTTTACCTTGAACCGGGCATGGCGCGCGCTGAAATCGTCAGAGGTAAAATTCATGGTGCGCGAAACGAGCTCGGTACCGCGGGTCTCGAGCTTGCCGGC
This sequence comes from Chryseosolibacter histidinae, assembly GCF_018598225.1. Lineage (GTDB taxonomy): Bacteria > Bacteroidota > Bacteroidia > Cytophagales > Cyclobacteriaceae > Chryseosolibacter > Chryseosolibacter histidini. Next base: position 64,298 of record NZ_JAHESF010000016.1, read on the forward strand.
GCCGGCCACACCGTTTTTGGAGATGGTCAGCGTTCCCTGCATCTGGGCCGTGGAGTCGTAAAAATTGAAAGGCGCCTTCAGGTTCTTTAGTCGCATCATATCCTGCTTTGGATACCACTTCATGTCATAGTCAGGAAGTGACGCCTGCGGGAATTTCGCATTGCCGAATTGCTGCTTCGAGATCCTGGCCCGGTTACCACGCGTGATCACCGAATCGGGATAAAAAATAAAATCGTTGGAGGATACGCTCACGGCCAGGTAATCGATCTCGCCCACACCGCGCAGGCCACGGTTATCCATGGTGAGCACACCATTCATATTGCCGTCGCCTTTGTACATCTGGTAGCCAGGCCGTGGGATGGCGTGCTCGAAGCCGAGCGATTTGTCGAGCTGGGTGCGCAGCATCTCCTTGAAGTTGGGAAACATGCCACTCGATACGAACGTACCATCGAAGTTGATGGAAGCCGGGTCAGCATCGTTCAAACTGTCGAGCTTGAAGGGCGGCACTACAAAGAACATGGATCGATCGTAAACACCGCCGAGCACTTCGTTCCTGTCAAAGTAGATCACGCCACCGGTGCTGGCATCGAGCCTGGGATAGTTGGGGATCTTTACCTTCCCTGATTTATTGTTGGCCCTGCTGATGAACAACGTACCTGACGATTTGGAGATGTCACCCAATCCGCCCGCAGCGGCTGCCGTTGAGTCAGCGCCCACCATCGAGTTGTTCACCTTGCGCCTGATCTCCTGGCCCCGCGCATTCTTTTCCGTAAGGTAAAAGTTGATGGAGTCGATCTTGTCGAGGTCGATGTAAAAGCTGTCGTACTTCAGTGTGAAGCCTTTGCCGCTGATCTCGAAGTTTCCGGCCGTAACGGTGCCGTTGAATTTCATGTCGCGATTCTGCAGCAACGTGATCACACTGCTGTCGGGTTTGATCCTCACGTTCAGCGAGTCACTGATGTTGAACTCATCCACACCCCGTACCGTCATGTAACCTTTCGAAAAGTTGATGGTGGCGTTGGCGCTGCTATCGATCACCGAGTGGATCTTGAGGTTGTCATAATCCATCTCGCCTTTATAAGCCCGGTAAAGTGAAATGGCTTTTTGTTTCACCTGCACCTTGTCCGTCTGCGGATCGTAGTTGATCATACCCTTCTGGGCGAGGAAGCTCACGGCCGATTTTATTTCAGGAATGCTCTTGCCCGAAGATTGGGCAAGGTCAGCTGAATAGAACTCGCGCATCCCGGTTTTCTGCGAGTAGTTGACCACCAGCGTAAGCGGATGAAAATTGAAGCCGGTACCTTTCAGCAGGCGGTAATCTTCGATGTCGTAAAAATCGATGGACTCGATGATGACCGGAACGATCTTCCGCCCTCCGTCGGTGCGCACGTCCATACTGTCTGACTGCAGGTTCCAGCGGATGACATCGGCTGTAAAATCGATATTGAAAAAAGACGATGCATACGGAGCGTTGCGCATGTCGCCCTTGTCTTTCATCAGCAGCAGCTGCTGGGTACTATCGTTGCCAAACGAATATTTCATTCTGATGCTGGAATGGACAATGGAATCGTTGCCCTGCAGGATGCGCACACTGGCTCTCTGGGCGCCGACAGCTTTTGGCATGAAGACGAAGTTTGCCGATTGTGCTGTGAATTTCTTTTCGTTGTTGTGATAAACTTCGATGGTGGCATTCTGGCCCGTGACCGAGCTGCCGGAGATCCTGTTACCGGTGAGTGAGAAACCTCCCCTGTATTTCAGGTTTTCGTCTGCCAGCCCGTTGATCTCCAGGTCGCTCTGATAGGATTTGAACCGGGGATAGGTGGAGGCAACGGAATCTTTTCTGGGCTGTGACTTGAACTCGAACGTTCCGGCTATGACGCCAGGTGTTTTGCCTGTGTAGTTGAACCTGACGATGTCGGCTTTCAGGTCGGGTTTGCTGACGTTGAAATTATACGCGGTGAAATTGCAGTACACCGAGTCGGGGCTCAGCAATGCGGGGCTCCAGTCGAAGCTGCCACCTTCTCCTACAAAAACATTCGTGGTCAGCGAGAGCGTGCCCTTTGAATCCTTGAGGAACACCGAATCGTACGGTGTTACAAAGTTCATGGTGAGCTTGCTGAATTTGATCACGGGGCCATCGATGTACGGTTGTGGCGCCGGCGTCATCCAGCTGGGCATGATCTCCTGGGCTGTGGTATCGCTGTAAGATGCGTCTTGCGTGGGCATCGTTTCAGTTTCCGATGAGGCATCGGGCAATGGCTCGGTCTGCTGTTGTGACGTTGTATCGTACATGCTGATCAGCGGCGCCGGTTCTATGTAGTCGAATGAATAGCTATCGTCTTTCGAATAAAGCCTGAACGGTTTTTCATAGTGCAGCGCGTGGTACTGGAAGAAGGTGCGGCTGATGGCAAAAAAGTTAAGCGCTTTTGCGGTCGGTTGCTGGTTGATGACCTTGCCCGCAACGGTGAGGTATTTCGACAGGGTCTGGGCATCGGCGCGCTCAACGTTGATGGCGTTGACGATGGCACCGAAATAATGGACGATGTGTGGGTTGAGCGGAAATTTTTTCCTTCGCATCAGATAGGTCTGCTTCCGGATCATCTGCTGCTGGTCGAGGCCAAGGCTTGCCCAGACGCTGGCAAAACCGCTTCCGATCACAGAAGCATCCACCTTTCGGGTGTTTTCAAGCACAATGAGCACGCTGTCAGGGAAATTCAATGGCGGCGCCGCACTGCTGTTGCCCTGTCCCCGGCAAAGACTGGTTGCCAGAATGACCGCTAGAAAGGAATATAAGGGAACCTTCTTCACCTGTTCAAAACCTGAAATTCGCAAATAAACACCAAATAAGCTAAAGAGTTGACAACTTGCACCCGCAGATAACATCAACGTTTTACCGGAAAGTTAATTTTATTCACTGGCGTGCTTTATTGATCAGCAAAAGCACAAGGGAGATGAGGATGCTGATCAGAATGCTGGAGGCCAGGGGAAAGTAGAACTGGTAATTTTTTCCTTCGATGCGAATGTCGCCCGGCAGCCTGCCCAAAAATGGGATCTTACCTGAAAACTGGATGATCAGCCCCAGCAGGAGCAGAATAATTCCGCTAATTATGAGAAATTTGCCCATATTCAACATACCTGTAGCATGCCTAACAAAGGTAGATTGTTTTTGATTCCGAATGTCATCGCCGAGCACACGCACGACCAGGTACTGACCCTTCAGGTAAAAAAAATACTCCCCGGCATCCGTTATTTCCTTGCGGAGGATGTTCGAACCGCCCGGCGTTACCTCAGCAGCCTGAAGATCTATGAATCCATCGAAGCCCTTCAGTTCTCGGTGCTTGACAAGGATACCAAAGAAGCGGAAGTGGCAGCGCTTTTCGCGCCGGTCTTTGAAGGCCATGATGTGGGTGTGATCTCCGAATCAGGCTGCCCCGGTGTGGCTGATCCTGGCGCGCTGGCAGTGAAATTTGCACACCGCCATGAGGTGAAGGTAATACCCCTGGTGGGACCGTCTTCCATACTGCTGGCCCTGATGGCATCGGGGCTCAATGGCCAGAAGTTCTCCTTTCACGGCTATCTGCCCATCGAAGGAAAGGAAGCCATAAAGAATATCCGTGAGCTGGAGAAAGAATCGGGTGCGAAGAACCAAACGCAGATCTTCATAGAGACCCCTTACCGGAACAATGCCATCTTGCAGAACCTTGTTAAGAACCTGTCTGGCGATACAGACCTGTGTGTTGCCCTTGACCTGACGGGCGATGCTGAATTTATTGCTACCCGAAAAGTGAAAGCCTGGCGCGCGCAAACAATTGAATTGCCGAAAAAACCAGCCGTTTTTTTATTTCTTGCCCAGTAGGCTCAATTAGTTTTTTCGTTATCCCAATTCCTCTAAATTTGCCCCCTAAAATTTAAATTTAAAGAACTCACTATGCCTTATCTATTTACCTCGGAGTCAGTATCCGAAGGCCACCCCGACAAAGTTGCCGACCAGATATCAGATGCGCTGATTGACTACTTTTTGGCTTATGACGCCGAATCGAAAGTAGCTTGTGAAACCCTGGTAACTACCGGGCAGGTGGTGTTGGCAGGTGAAGTAAAATCACAAGCTTATCTGGATGTTCAGGATATCGCCCGCGAGGTGATCCGTAAAATAGGCTACACCAAAAGTGAGTACATGTTTGAGGCAAACTCATGTGGTATTTTATCCGCAATCCACGAGCAGTCTCCCGACATCAACCAGGGTGTTGAAAGGAAAAAGAAAGAAGATCAGGGCGCGGGAGATCAGGGCATGATGTTCGGTTACGCTACCAATGAAACAGACAACTACATGCCTTTACCGCTCGACCTCGCGCATTTACTGCTGCGCGAACTGGCGGCCATCCGCAGAGAAGGTAAAGTGATGACCTACCTCAGGCCCGATGCCAAGTCGCAGGTTACCATTGAATACAGCGATGACAACAGGCCTGTACGGATCGATACCATTGTGATCTCTACCCAGCACGACGATTTTGCAAAAGATGCCGTGATGCTGAAGCAGATCAAAGACGATGTGATCAACGTAGTGGTGCCCCGCATCAAAAAGAAACTTCCCAAGAGAGTTCAGAACCTTTTCGGAACAGATATCAAGTATCACGTGAACCCCACTGGAAAGTTTGTGATCGGCGGTCCTCATGGCGACACAGGGTTAACCGGAAGGAAGATCATCGTTGACACATACGGTGGAAAAGGTGCGCACGGTGGCGGTGCATTCTCCGGAAAAGATCCTTCGAAAGTAGACCGTTCAGCAGCGTATGCTACAAGGCACATCGCCAAAAACCTGGTTGCTGCCGGGCTTTGCGATGAAGTTCTTGTTCAGGTTGCCTATGCCATCGGTGTTGCCAAGCCCGTTGGTTTGTATGTGAACACATTCGGCACATCAAAAGTGAAGCTCAACGATGGCGAGATCGCACGCAAGGTGGAAAAGATCTTCGACATGCGTCCTTATTTCATCGAGCAGCGCTTCAACCTGAGAACTCCCATCTACTCTGAGACCGCTGCCTATGGTCACATGGGCCGTGAGCCCAAAGTAGTTGAGAAGATCTTCAACAAAGGAAAGAAGTCCGAGCTGAAGGTGAAGGTAGAGCTCTTCCCCTGGGAAAAGCTTGACCACGTAGACCAGGTTAAAAAAGCTTTCGGATTACAATAAAAAAAGAAGGGCTCCCAATCGGAGCCCTTCTTTTATCAGTTCCTCCAGCTTAAGCTGGAGGCTATTCGCTGTTATACCCTTCCGTTACGGATCTTCGTCTTAAATTTTTTCAGTTGCATGCGCAGGGCTGTGGTAGCCTGATCTGCCGCCGCCTCGAAAGAACGCGCCTTTTCAGTCGCGAAAAGCTGATTGCCTGGCAAGTTTAGCTTGATCTCAACAGTTTTGTTTTCAACACCCTCATTGTTCAGGCGAAGAAACACCTCTCCATCCACTAACCGGTCATAGAACGTCTCGAGCTTGTCAATCTTGCGTTGAATAAAATCAACCAGCTTGCGATCAGCATCAAAGTGGATCGAATGAACTTGCAGCTTCATAATGGTAAAAAAATTTAAGTTAAACATAAACTAACGCGGCTTGTTTAAAGACTGGCCGCAGAAAGTCGGGAAGTAAAATTTACATCATATCACTGGGTGTTGGTTTGTGTTTTATGCTTTGGGATGAGCCTGGTCAAAAACCTTTTTGAGCTTCTCCATGGAGTTGTGGGTGTATACCTGGGTGGCGGCAAGGCTTGCGTGACCGAGCAGATCTTTTACCGCGTTGATCTCTGCGCCCTGGTTGAGCAAATGTGTGGCGAAAGTATGCCGCAATACGTGGGGACTTCGTTTGTCAACAGTAGTATTTTCATCGAGGTATTTTTTAACCATTTTATAAACCATCATCGGGTAACAGCGCTCACCTTTATCGGTCACAAAAAAAAGCCCATGTCCTTTTTTCTCCACCATTTTATCCCGTTCGAGACGATACGCTTTTATAATAGGAACGATACCGGAGCCAAAAGGGATTACCCTTTCCTTATTTCTTTTTCCCAGCACTTTGATGGTGTTGTTTCTCAGGTCGACATACTCATCGCGAAGCTGGAGAAGCTCGGAAAGGCGCATACCGGTGGCGTAGAACATTTCCAGCATCAGCTTGTTCCGGTAACCTTCGAGCGTATTGTCAAACGGCTGCTTCGGCTGGTCCAGAAGTGCCTGGATCTCTGATTCTTTGATAAAGCTGGGAAGTTTCTTTTTCGCCTTCAGCACCCTGATCTTCAGCATCGGGTCTTTGGAGATCACTTCCTGCCTGAGCAGAAATTTATAGAAGGAGCGGAGGGAGGCGATCTTGCGGTTCACTGAGGTTGGCTCCATCCCGGCTTCCACCAGGCTGACGATCCATGCCCTGACAAGGCCGTAGTCGGCATTCTCAAGGTTGTTCTCAGGATAATTGTTTTGAATGAAGTGCTGGAACTGGCTCAGGTCGTTCTCATACGCCAGTACGGTGTGGGGGCTAACACGTTTCTCGAACCGGATATATTTCAGGAAGGAATCTGTCATGCCACTATGCTTACCCGACAACTAGACTATAGTAGCAATGTAAAAAAATAATCCCCTCAAGAAAATATCTTCAGGGGATATGTTGATGGAATGCGTATAAAATGTGGATAAATGCAGAAAATGCACTTCCACAATCAACAAAAAGGCTTGTTTTTTAGAACCGGCTTGAACCCGGCCGGAGATTAACCGTTCTCCTGGTTTCTTTGCTGTTCCCTGTAAGCAGCCCTGATGATTTCATTCCTGCGGCTTACGGAAGGCTTCTCGAACGCTGTTCTGGAGCGCAATTCCTTCAAAATACCCGTTTTTTCAAACTTCTTCTTAAAGCGCTTCAGAGCCTTATCGATAGACTCATTTTCTTTTACATTAACGATGATCATAATTTTTTCTTAGGGCTGCAAATATAGGGTGAAAGTATCCAATTTCCAACATCACTTTAGGATAGACCTTGAGATCACCAGTTTCTGGATCTCGGACGTACCTTCGCCGATGGTACAGAGCTTGGCATCGCGGTAGTATTTTTCGGCGGGAAAATCCTTGGTATAACCATAACCGCCAAAGATCTGCACCCCTTCGTTGGCCACTTCCACGGCTACTTCAGAAGCGTATAATTTGGCCATGGCCGATTCTTTGGTCACCGGCAGCCCTTTGGTTTTCAGGTCGCCGGCGCGGTAGGTCAGCAGCTTGGCCGCTTCGATCTTGGTAGCCATATCGGCCAGCTTGAATGCGATGCCCTGAAATTTAGAGATGGGCTGATTGAACTGGTGGCGCTCTTTGGAATAATGCAGGGCAGCTTCAAATGCGCCCATCGCAATACCAAGACTCAGTGCTGCAATGGAGATCCTTCCGCCGTCAAGCACTTTCATGGCCTGGATAAATCCTTCGCCTTCTTTGCCCAGCATTTGCGACTTGTGGATCCGGCAATCGGTGAAGATCAGCTCTGCGGTTTCGGAAGCACGCATGCCCAGCTTGTTCTCCTTCTTCCCGGAAGTAAATCCCGGGGTTCCCTTCTCAATGACAAAAGCTGTCATACCATGAGAATCGCCAACATTGCCCGTGCGTACGATCACCACCGCCACCTGGCCCGATTTGCCATGGGTGATGAAGTTCTTGGCTCCGTTAATAACATAATGATCGCCGTCTTTTACGGCCACGGTACGCATGTTTCCGGCGTCTGAGCCTGTGTTGGGCTCGGTAAGGCCCCACGCACCGATCCATTCTGCCGAGGCAAGCCTGGGCAGGTATTTCCTTTTCTGCTCTTCGTTGCCGAACTGAAGGATGTGGTTGGTGCAGAGCGAATTGTGTGCTGCCACAGAAAGCCCTATCGACCCGTCTATCTTGGCCACCTCTGAGATGGCCGTAATGTATTCGAGATAACCGAAACCTGCGCCGCCGTATTCTTCGGGTACGAGCACGCCCATGAGCCCGAGCGAGCCCATTTTGCGAAACAGGTCGATCGGAAATTCCTGGGACTCGTCCCACTCCATCATTTTAGGTTTGATCTCGCGGTCACCAAAGTCCTGCACCATTTGTGCGATCATTTGTTGATTTTCGGTTTCCAGGAAGTTTACGCCAGGTAAGGTTTCGATAAGGGTTGCCATGGTTCAAATGAATTTAGGGGAAGCAAGATAAAACTTACGTACCAGCTTACCAAACGAATGTTAGTATGTTGTATCCTTGCTGCTGGTACAATTTTTTAAAGCTGCTCGATTTTAAATTTGTTGTGGAACCCACATTTATTCAAAACAATCTATTTTCGCGAATCCAAATAACCGATTAACATGAAAATTGCTGTAGTAGGGACTGGTTACGTTGGTCTTGTAACCGGCACCTGTTTTGCCGAGACCGGAAACACTGTTACCTGTATTGATATAGACCAGAACAAAGTAAATAAGCTGAAAAGCGGTAAAGTCACGATCTACGAACCAGGACTTGAGCAACTTTTCGAACGGAACATCAAACAGGAACGGCTTTCTTTCACCACCAAGCTGAGCGAAGGCATCAAAGACGCAAAGGTCATTTTTCTGGCCCTTCCCACGCCTCCCGGCGAAGACGGCGCCGCAGACCTCAAATATGTACTGAAAGTTGCCGACGACCTCGGTCCCCTGCTGGAAGATTACACCGTGATCGTTGATGAAAGCACAGTACCGGTAGGCACAGCAGACAAAGTGAGACAACGCATCGCCGCCAAGGCAAAAGTTGAATTTGACGTGGTCTCCAACCCTGAATTTCTTCGTGAAGGTGTAGCGGTAGACGACTTTATGAAACCTGAAAGGGTTGTGATCGGCACTACCTCGACCAAAGCCAGGAAACTGATGGAAACACTTTACGCCCCTTATGTACGTCAGGGCAATCCGTTGGTATTTATGGACGAGCGTTCGGCCGAGCTCACCAAATATGCCGCCAATTCATTCCTCGCCACCAAGATCTCGTTCATGAATGAGATCGCCAACCTGTGCGAGCTTGTGGGCGCAGATGTGGATGCCGTGAGAAAAGGTATCGGTACGGACAGCAGGATCGGAAAACGCTTTTTGTTTCCCGGCATCGGTTATGGCGGAAGCTGTTTCCCTAAAGACGTGCAGGCCCTGGCTAAATCAGCCGCTGATGCCCAATATGAGTTCAAGATTCTGAAGGCTGTGATGGATGTGAACACCACACAAAAAACAAAACTGATCGACCGCATCAAGAAATATTTCGGTGGCTCATTGAAGGGCAAGACGATCGCTGTATGGGGCTTGTCGTTCAAACCGCATACCGATGATATCCGCGAAGCGCCGGCGTTGTACAACATTGAAGAATTCCTGAAAGAAGGCGCCATCGTTAAAGCGCATGATCCGGAAGCGATGGAAAACGTAAAGCAGTTGTTCGACAGCAAGATCAGCTATTTCGATTCAGCGTATGACGCCGCAGAAGGCGCTGACGCGATCTTCATTGCTACGGAGTGGCCGGAATTCCGCACACCCGATTTTGAAAAATTAACGTCGTTGGTCAAGGCCAGGGTGATCTTCGATGGACGTAATGTGTACGAGCTGGATGTTATGAAAGAACAAGGCTTCACCTATTTCAGCATAGGAAGGGAGGTTGTCAATGGCTAAGGAAAGAGTTCTGATTACCGGCGGCGCCGGGTTCCTCGGCTCGCACCTGTGTGATCGTTTCCTCCGGGAAGGTTACCAGGTGATCGCCATGGATAACCTGATCACGGGCGATCTGCGGAACATCGAGCATCTTTTCAAGGAAGCAGACTTCGAGTTCTATCACCACGACGTGTCTTCTTTCGTACATGTTCCCGGCAATCTGAAATACATCCTTCACTTCGCTTCACCGGCGAGTCCGATCGATTACCTGAAGATCCCCATCCAGACACTGAAGGTCGGGTCATTGGGTACTCATAACCTGCTCGGGCTGGCGCGCGTGAAAAAAGCCCGGATCCTGGTGGCGTCCACCTCCGAGGTCTATGGCGATCCGATGGTGCATCCGCAAACGGAATCGTATTATGGCAACGTGAATCCTATTGGCCCTCGCGGCGTTTATGACGAGGCCAAACGTTTCCAGGAAGCCATCACCATGGCGTACCACACCTATCACAAGGTTGAAACACGCATCGTGCGCATCTTCAATACATATGGTCCGCGCATGCGCCTGAACGACGGCAGGGTGTTGCCTGCGTTCATCGGCCAGGCGCTGAGAGGCGAAGACCTGACGGTGTTCGGCGATGGCTCCCAGACCCGCTCGTTCTGTTATGTAGACGATCTGGTGGATGGCATCTTCAGGCTCCTGATGTCTGATTATCATCTTCCCGTTAACATCGGTAATCCGGATGAGATCACCATCGCTGACTTTGCCGAAGAGATCGTGAAGCTCACCCGCACCACGCAGAAGGTGATCTATAAGCCGCTGCCACAGGATGACCCGAAACAACGGAAACCAGATATCACCAAGGCGCGTTCAATATTGGGCTGGGAACCTAAGGTCTCGAGAAGCGAAGGCCTGAAGATCACCTACGAGTATTTCAAGTCGTTGCCTACCGAAGTGCTCTATCAGCGTGACCACAAGAATTTTGATAGATACATTCGTTAAAAATTAAGTAATCGTAAAAATGAGTCAGCGGAAGATTTTGATCACCGGAGGTGCCGGTTTCATCGGCTCGCACGTGGTGCGGTTGTTCGTGAACAGGTATCCGGCGTATACCATTGTAAACCTGGATAAGCTCACCTATGCCGGCAACCTGGAAAACCTGAAAGATATCGAGCACAAATCCAACTACGTGTTTGAAAAAGGCGATATCCTGGATACCGAGTTCCTGTTCCAGCTGTTCAACAAATATCAGTTTGATGGCATCGTTCACCTGGCGGCAGAATCGCACGTAGACCGCTCGTTGCATAACCCCACCGAGTTTGCCTTCACCAACATCATCGGCACGCTGAACCTGCTCCGCGCGGCACAAATGACCTGGAGCGGAAATTTCGCCGGCAAGGTCTTTTATCACATCTCTACCGATGAAGTTTACGGTTCGGTGGAGCATGGCCAGTATTTCACCGAAGAGACCCCCATCAATCCACACTCTCCTTATTCCGCCTCCAAGGCAAGCAGCGACCATTTTGTACATGCTTTCCATAACAGTTACGGGCTGCCCGCCATCATCAGCCGATGCTCCAATAACTATGGGCCGTTCCATTTCCCTGAAAAGCTCATTCCGCTGCTGATCAACAACATCATCAACAACAAACCACTTCCTGTTTATGGCAAAGGCGAGAACGTGAGGGATTGGCTGTTTGTAGAGGATCACGCCCGGGCTATCGACACCATTTTCCACCAGGGAAAACCGGGAGAGATATATAACATCGGGGGCAATAACGAGTGGAAGAACATTGACCTGGTGAACCTGCTTTGCCGCGTCATGGATAAAAAGCTCGGCCGTGAAGATGGGTCGTCGGCAAAACTGATCACTTTTGTAAAAGACCGTCCCGGACATGATCTGCGTTATGCCATCGATCCTTCCAAGCTGATCGCCGAAACAGGATGGAGACCCGAGACAACCTTTGAGGTTGGACTTGAAAAAACGGTAGACTGGTATCTCACCAATCAGCAATGGCTGAAGAATGTGACGTCAGGCCAGTACCTGCAGTATTACAGCAGCATGTACCAGGGCAGATAACAAGTTTGATACGATAGCATAAAATCCCCATAAAAGCATGAAAGGTATTATCCTTGCCGGCGGCTCCGGCACCAGACTTTATCCGCTTACACTGGCTGTGAGCAAACAGCTTATGCCGCTGTACGACAAGCCCATGATATACTATCCGTTGTCTGTGCTGATGATGGCGGGCATTAACGAGGTGCTGATTATTTCCACGCCACACGATATGCCCATGTTCCAGAAATTGCTGGGCGATGGCAAGTCGCTGGGATGTTCGTTCAGCTATGCGGTGCAGCCGAAACCCGAGGGCCTTGCCCAGGCTTTCATCATAGGCGAAAAATTCGTAGGCAAAGACAAAGTTGCGCTGATCCTCGGCGATAATATTTTCTACGGTTCAGGACTGAAGCAATTGCTGGAGTCGAACGTAGACCCTGATGGCGGTGTTGTTTTCGCATACCACGTCACGGACCCGGAGCGCTACGGTGTTGTTGAGTTCGGCAAAGACAAAAAGGTGATCTCCATCGAAGAGAAACCGAAGCAGCCGAAGTCTAACTACGCTGTGCCGGGCCTTTATTTTTACGATAACGAAGTGTTGTCCATTGCAAAGGCCATCAAGCCAAGCGCCCGTGGCGAGCTCGAGATCACCGACGTGAACAATGTTTATCTTCAAAAAGGCAAGCTGAAGGTAGCGCCCATGAGCCGTGGCACCGCCTGGCTTGACACCGGCACTTTCGATTCGCTGATGCAGGCTTCCAACTTTGTGCAGGTGATAGAGCAGCGGCAGGGACTGAAGGTGGGATGCATCGAGGAGGTGGCTTACCGGAAAGGGTTCATCAACAAGGAACAGCTGCTGGAGCTGGCCCGGCCTTTGGAGAAAAGCGGCTATGGAGTTTACCTGAAAAACCTGCCGGAGTACATCTGACCCGGCATCGCGCTATAATCTTTTTATTATTTTTTTAGAGAGAAGCGCTTAATCGGTGCACGATTTGGGTATTTTTTAAAAAAATTGTAGCTTTGCGTAAGCTTCTGAAAAAAATTAGAGGGGACGAACAGGTCCCCTCTTTGTTTATACATAGTTGTTTTCAATGGATCTGAGCGAAGAAATCAGGAAACTGGCAGAATCGAAGCTGGCCGCCGGTCAGTTTATCGTTGATGTTATGTCATCATCACGGCAGGGTCCGAAGAAAGTGCTGGTGTTGGTAGACTCAGACCAGGGTATAAACATTGATGAATGTGCAGTCATTAGCCGGCAGCTGTCGGAGGCGCTGGACGAATCGGGCCTCATTGCCGATAACTATCTGCTGGAAGTTTCAACGCCGGGGCTGGATCAGCCGCTGAAGCTGAGAAGGCAATATGTGAAGAATGTTGGCCGGAACCTGAAACTCAAGCTGCAGGATGGCATCGTGGAGGGCAAGCTGATGGAAGTTCAGGATGACCAGATCGTACTGGCCCGCGAAACAGGTGTTGGCAAGCACAAAGAAGTTCAAACAGTAGTAATTCCTTTTACACACATAGACAAAGCATTTGTGTTGGTATCGTTTAAATAATTAATTATGGATGTTTCAAATTTAATTGAATCGTTTGCTGAGTTCGCCAAACAAAAGAACATCGACAGACCTACGATGATCCGTATTCTGGAGGACGTGTTCCGCAACATGATCAGAAAGAAGTATACAACGGACGACAACTTTGATATCATCATTAACGCGGACAAGGGCGATCTCGAGATCTACCGGATCCGCGAGATCGTGGATGACGAGTCAGAAGACATCTGGGATCACGATAAGATCAGCCTGTCTGAAGCGCAGAAAATAGAGCCCGACTTTGAAGTAGGTGAAGAGGTATCGGAGCAGGTTGACATCGAACATTTCGGTCGCCGCGCCGTGACCACCGCCCGCCAGACACTGATGCAGAAGGTAAAGGACCTGGAAAAGGATATTCTCTATCAGAAGTATAAGGATATTGTAGGAGAGATCATCACCGGTGAAGTTTACCAGGTGCTGAGCAAGGAAGTGCTGCTGATCGATGCCGAAGGAAACGAGATCTCGGTTCCCCGTGGCGAGCAGATCCCGAAAGACCGCTACCGCAAGGGTGAGAACGTTCGCGCCATTGTACACAAGGTTGAGATGGTGAACGGCAACCCGAAGATCATCCTGTCAAGAACCTCCCCGGTTTTCCTGGAAAGACTGTTCGAGCAGGAAGTGCCTGAAGTTTATGACGGCCTCATCACCATCAAGAAGGTGGTGCGCGAGCCCGGAGAGCGGGCCAAGGTGGCAGTAGAGTCTTATGACGACCGTATCGACCCCGTGGGTGCCTGCGTGGGTATGAAAGGTTCGAGGATCCACGCCATTGTACGAGAGCTTCAGAATGAGAATATTGACGTTATCAACTATACCGAGAACCTGGAGCTTTACATCCAGCGCGCGTTGAGCCCGGCCAAGATCACCTCCATCAAGATCGATAAGGACAACGGTAGGGTATCGGTTTATTTGAAGCCCGACCAGGTTTCACTGGCCATCGGTAAGGGTGGTCTTAACATTAAGCTGGCCAGCCGCCTTGTCGGTTATGAGATCGACGTATTCCGCGAACTGGCTGAAGGTCAGGAGGAAGAGGATGTGGATCTGGACGAGTTCTCAGACGAGATCGAAGCATGGGTGCTCGACGAGCTGAAACGCATCGGCCTGGATACAGCAAAGAGCGTTCTGAACCTTAATAAAGAGGAGCTTGTTCGCAGAACGGACCTCGAAGAAGAAACCGTAGAGAGCGTTTTGGGGGTGTTAAAGAAGGAATTTGAATAATATTCATATTACAGTTACAGAAATCACAAAAATCATAGGGATATTTGAGCATGGCAGAAGAAAAGATGATAAGGTTAGGGCAGGCGTCACGGAAGCTTAATGTTGGTCATAACACCATTCTGGAGTTTTTGACCAAGAAGGGTTTCTCCGTGGAGAACAACCCTAACACCAAACTAACGGCAGAACAATATGCTATGCTCGCCAAGGAATATGCATCTTCTGCCTCCGAAAAGCTCGAAGCGTCAGGGCTTACCATCGGCACCAAGCACGTTGAAAATGTGACCATTGAGCGTGAGAAGGAAGCGGCCAAAAAACGTGTTGAAGAAGAGGAGAACATCATGATCAAGAACCTCGGATCGAAAGATCTGAAGGCAAAAGAGGAGGCCCGGCAATCGACGTTGCAGCCTGAAAAGGTTGAGCGCGACAAGCCGAAGCTCGAAGGCATCAAGGTTCTTGGCAAGATCGAGCTCGATAAAAAAGCTCCCGCCAAAAAAGAAGAGCCTGTGGTTGAACCTCCCGTTGTGAAGGAGACCCCCAAGGCCAAAGAAGTAGCGAAAGAACCCGAGGTAGAAGAAGTAAAAGCGAAAAACGAACCTGTGGTTACTCCGCCGCCGGTGATCGAACCTGTGGTTGAGAAACAGCAGCAACCCGCGCAACCCGAACAGGAGCTCATCAAAGCGAAAGCAGATAAGCTGAAAGGTTTAAAAGTGGTCGACAAGATCGAGCTGCCCGTTGAGAAGGAGAAGAAAAAAGACGGACCTGTTGCTTCATCAGACCTGAAAGAAGACCGCAAGGGCAAGAGGCCGCGCAAGCGCATCAGCTCGGTTGGCGATCAGCCTCAGCAGCAACAGCAGCCCAACAAGGGCATGAGGCCGCAACAGCAGCCCCAGCGTGGCAAACCGCAGCCGCGCATCCAGAAAGAAGAGCCTTCAGAGAAAGAGATCCAGGATCAGATCCGCGCAACCCTCGCCAAACTGAGCGGTGGCGGCAAGAAGACCTCCGGCTCGAAATATCGCCGCGAAAAACGTCAGGCGTACTCCGAAGCCCAGGAGCAGCAGATGCTGCAGGAGCAGGAATCATCCAAAACACTGAAAGTAACAGAGTTCATTTCGGCCAACGACCTGGCCTCGCTCATGAACGTTTCGGTGAACGATGTGATCTCCACGTGTCTCAGCCTGGGTATGTTCGTTTCCATCAACCAGCGCCTTGACGCTGAAGCGATCACCGTTATTGCCGACGAGTTCGGTTATGCGGTTCAGTTCACTTCCGCCGAGGAGGAGCTCACCGTACAGGAAGAGGAAGACAGCGAAGAAGATCTGCACCACCGCGCGCCGATCGTTACCATCATGGGTCACGTTGACCACGGTAAAACATCTTTGCTCGATTATATCCGCAATACAAAAGTGACCGCATCGGAAGCGGGTGGTATCACACAGCACATCGGTGCCTATGACGTAACCACCAAGAGCGGTAACAAGATAGCCTTCCTCGATACCCCCGGTCACGAAGCCTTTACGGCGATGCGTGCCCGTGGTGCGAAGATCACCGACGTTGCCATTATTGTGGTAGCGGCCGACGACGATGTGATGCCACAAACGAAAGAAGCCATCAACCACGCGCAGGTGGCCGGTGTGCCCATCGTGATCGCGATCAACAAAGTAGATAAGCCTACCGCTAACCCTGACAAGATCCGCGAGTCGCTCTCGAAGATCAACATTCTCGTAGAAGAGTGGGGTGGTAAATATCAGTCGCAGGAGATCTCTGCAAAATCAGGAAAAGGTATCGATGACCTGCTCGAGAAAGTATTGCTCGAAGCGGAGATCCTTGCTTTGAAAGCCAATCCTAACAAGCCCGGCTCAGGCAGCATCATTGAAGCATCGCTTGACAAAGGCCGCGGTTATGTGGCTACGCTCATGGTGCAGAACGGCACATTGCGCATTGGCGATATTCTGCTGGCGGGCCCTCACTACGGCCGCGTAAAAGCCATGTTTGACGATACCGGTAAAAAGGTAACGGAAGCAGGCCCGGCAACACCGGTGGTGGTGCTTGGTCTTGACGGCGCGCCACAGGCAGGTGAGAAGTTCAACGTGATGGAAACCGACCGTGAGGCACGTGAACTGGCCACCAAACGTACCCAGTTGCTGCGCGAGCAGAACATGCGTACGAAGAAACACATTACACTGGATGAGATCGGCAGAAGGCTTGCCATCGGTAACTTCAAGCAGCTGAACGTGATCGTGAAAGGTGACGTGGATGGTTCAGTGGAAGCGCTCTCCGACTCGCTGTTGAAACTGTCAACGCCTGAGGTTCAGGTTGCCATTATTCACCGCGGTGTGGGTCAGATCTCCGAATCGGATGTGTTGCTGGCTTCGGCTTCGGATGCGATCATCCTGGGCTTCCAGGTGCGTCCTTCGGGAGCCGCGAAGCGCATCGCCGACAACGAAGAGATCGAGATCCGCCTCTACTCTATCATTTATGACGCCATCAACGAGGTGAAAGACGCCATGGAAGGTATGCTGGCACCTGAGGTGGAAGAAGTGATCGTGGGTAACGCAGAGATCCGTGAGGTATTCAAGATCTCGAAAGTGGGAACCATCGCAGGATGTATGGTCACCGACGGTGTGATCAAACGTTCTAACCCGATCAGGCTGATCCGCGACGGTATTGTGGTGTATGCCGGAAAGCTGCACTCGCTGAAACGTTTCAAAGACGACGCCAGCGAAGTGAAGTCAGGCTTCGACTGCGGTATCGGCATCGACGGCTTCAACGACATGCAGGTAGGCGATGTGATCGAAAGCTACGAGAACCGCGAAACAAAGCGGACGTTGTAAGCGCAAGAATTTAAGAATAAGAACCAGGAGGTGTGGATTGCAAAGTCTGCACCTTTTTTGTTTTTATGCCGCTCATCATATTTCTGCTGGTACCCAGGCCGGGTAGGAAATGGAAAAAAATGCTCCCCCATTTATTCCATTGGTTTTTTATGACTTTTTGCTTTTAGGAGCCCGTTGCAATCGTTTCCACTTAACATACCTTATTTTGTGGTATTTTATTTCATTGTTTATATCCCTAACTTCGGTTTACATTTTACTTAACCTAAACCTAAATCTATGCTAAGAACTCTACGAGTAGTACTTGTCTTATTGTGTGCCATTCCCGCTATGGCACAAGTGCGAACGGTCTCCGGGCGCGTAACCTCTGCAGAAGAAGGAGGGGGCTTACCCGGTGTTAACGTTATTGTCAAAGGAACCTCTAACGGTACAACGACGGATTCCGATGGAAAATTTTCAATTTCAATCTCAGGTTCCGATCAGATCCTGGTATTTTCATTTATCGGTTTAAAGGGCGAGGAGATCGCTGTTGGAGAAAGGACAACCATCGATGTGTCCATGGAATCTGACATTGCCCAGCTCAGCGAAGTCGTTGTGGTCGGTTACTCCACTGTTCAGAAAAAGGAACTTACGGGCGCAGTGGGTTCCGTAGGTGGTAAGGATATCGAGAATTTACCGCTTCAGAGCTTTGACCGCGCCTTGCAAGGCCGGCTTTCGGGCGTTCAGGTGCTCTCTGCCAACGGCGTACCGGGTGGGGCAGTGAACGTGCGCATCCGTGGCGTTGGCTCGATCAGTGCAGGCAACGAACCCCTTTATATTGTTGATGGCATTCAGATGAACAACCGCAATGACGGTGGCTCAAGGGTAAGCAGCAACCCTCTGGCGTTCTTGAATCCGAACGATATCGAATCCATGGAGATTTTGAAAGATGCTGCGAATGCTTCGATCTATGGAGCGCAGGCCGCTAATGGTGTGGTGATCATCACTACCAAAAAGGGTAAGGCAGGTTCCAGAACACGGTTCGATCTCAATTACTACAAGGGCATCGTAGAACCTCTGCCAACCCTGAAAATGTTAAGCACCCAGCAATTTATTCAGGTACGTCAGGAAGCCACACAAACGAACAGTCCGGCTAACACGGCTGCGCAGACCAGGGCCGCTGTTTTGACAGAGCTGGGTTTATCTCCTACACTTACTGACGAGGAGATCGCTGCCTTGCCCAATTACAATTGGCAGGATGAGGCATTTGTCCGCGGGGTGATCGATAATTATGAATTGTCAATGAGTGGAGGCAATGATGTAACTACATTCTACACGTCTGCCTCTTATAACAAACAGGAAGGCAGTTTGATCAACATTGATTTCGATCGTCTTACCGGCAGGGTAAAACTCGATCATAAGGTGAGCAAGAAAGTGTCTGTTGACCTTGGCGTGAACCTGAGCACTGTGCGGCAGCGCGGCCCATACGGTGATGCGCGTGGCACTACTGCGTTTGGTGCGCCGCAATATGCCGCTCCTATTATACTTCCCTTCAACCCAATATACAACCCTGAAACCGGTGGCTATTTTGGACTCGCTGGTTCCGGCACCACGATCATTGGTGACCTCAACAGCAATGTTATCGCAAATGCCAATTACATCAAGGCAACGGGACGCATGAATCAGCTGGTAGGAAGCCTGGGCATCAACTATAAGATTATTGATGACCTTGTATTCCGTGCCTTTGGAAGCGTTGACTACCGCGCACTTTATGGAGAGTTTTACGGCGATCCGCGCCTGAACGACTATTATAATATCAGGGGTACAAACGCGTCTTTCACGAATGTGAATCGTAACCTTAGCACCAACTACACTCTTAACTATGGCCATACCTTCGGCAGGCATTCCGTTAGCGGGCTGGTTGGATTCGAATACCGTGACGAAGCAAATCAAGGAACCAGCCTCACAGGACAAGGTTTCCCCACGCCGGATTTTACAACTCCCAATGCTGCCGCGACGCCTACGGGTGTTGGTGGTTTCTGGACAGGCTTCAAGCGTGTAGGCGTATTCGGCAATTTCAAATATGATCTTGACAAGAAATATTTCTTATCCGTCACCATGCGTTACGACGGATCTTCACGTTTTGGCGCCAACAACCAGTTTGGTTACTTCCCCTCCATTTCAGGTGCGTGGAATATCTACGAAGAGGGTTTTCTTAAAAATTCCAGCGCTGTTACTGACCTGCGTTTAAGGGCCAGCTGGGGCAGCACCGGAAATGATCAGATCGGAAACTTTGATTCACGTATTCTATATGGCTTGGGCGGATCCAGAACTGCCAACTCCATGAATGGAAATTACAATGGAGCCAGTGGTATCGGAATCAGCGGTTTGGGCAACCCCGACCTGCGCTGGGAAAGGAATGAGACCACGAACATCGGCATTGACTACGGCTTCTTTAACAACCGGGTCGCGGGATCTATCGAAGTATTCCGGAGACTTAGCAAAGACCTGCTGTTGAACCAGGCTGTGCCTCAGATCTCAGGCTTCAATAGCATTACGAAAAATGTTGGCGAAGTTAAAAATGAAGGCTTTGAATTTGAAGTAAGAACCACCAATCTTGACTTCAATGGTTTTAAGTGGGAAACCAACTTTAACATCACACTTTTGCGCAATGAGGTGGTAAAACTTTTCGACGATTTGAAGGTTCTGCCCGGAGACCTGCGTGTTCGCGTAGGATATCCTCTTGGTACAAACGTGAACAATCCATATGCCGGCGTGAATCCTGCCAACGGCCGCCCTATGCATTATGACATCAATGGTAATATTACGTACACCCGGGTAGCGGCAGATCAGGTGCCGCTGGGACACCAGGATTTCTCCAGCATGTACGGTGGTTTTACGAACAGCTTTAGCTTTAAAGGATTGGAGCTTTCAGGATTTTTCCAGTATGACTACGGACGTACAGTAGCCAATGTGCAACACTTCAGAATGGCTGACAACGGCGCTGTGCTGCGCAACAGCAATGTTATGTTCTTTGATGACCGCTGGACAACGCCTGGCCAGATCACATCTGTACCGCGCCCTGCCATCAACAGAACAGAAAATTCGGCGCGTATATCTTCGTATCAGACCACGGCCCGCTTTTATGAAGACGCATCCTTCATTCGCCTGAAGCAGATCACACTTGCGTACAATATTCCTCATGGTTTCCTGAGCAAGTACAAGATCAACAATGCAAGGGTTTATGCACAGGCGATCAACCTGGCCACCTGGACCAAATGGACGGGCTACGATCCTGAATTCCAGGAGTCAGGAGCCAACAGCGTAGAAGGTATCGTTCCTCAAACACGCAATTATACTTTTGGTGTTCAGCTGGGCTTCTAATTAAATCAAGATAAGATCGTATGAAAAGCATCGCAACCAGAAGTTCTTTATCAATCCGGAAGGACATACTTGTGCGTGCCTAAACCAAAAAATATTAACACATGAAATTTACTGTAAAAATACTGTCGATATGCCTGGTGCTGTTCCTGTGCTCCTGCGAATCGCTCCTGGAAATAGAGCCGAAGCAATCTGTTGATCCTTCGAAGACGCTTACTGCAGAAGGAATGCAGGCAAGCCTTACGAACCTGTATGCCTATTTGAAGACAACTGTGCTTTACGGACGTGACTTTGTTGCAAGTGCTGAGGCGCTGGCCGACAACGCGCGTATCATCAACCGCGCAGGGGGCCGTTACCAGCCTCAGGGCACAAATACGGTGAACAACCATTTGAATAACTGGGAGTTTGCTTATGCAGCGATCAATGAGGCTAACCTTTTGCTGAAAAACCTGCCAATAGCGGATCTTACTCCCACGTTAAGAGACGAGATCGAAGGTCAGGCAAAAGCACTTCGTGCGCTGTTCTATTTTGACCTGGTTCGCGCCTATGCTTACGAGCCCAATATGGCTCCTCCGGATGCTGACAGAGGTGGCGTTCCATTGATGCTTTCTGGTGTGGTACTCCAAAGTGATATTGAACGCAAGCCGAGAGCCGCGCAGTCTGAAATATATGCTCAGATCTATGCTGACCTTACTGACGCGTTGACGAAGGCCCCTGACGCAGGAGGTCCTGCATACATTACAAAAGGGGCCGTTCGCGCTTTATTTGCCAAAGTAGCACTCTATAATCAGGACTGGGCAAACGCCGAGGCCTACGCTACTGCTGCGCTTACAGCACCCAACGTTCCGGGTCTCATCGACAATGCTAACTATGTCAACGGATGGAGAACATCTGTACATCCTGAATCTATTTTCGAGGTGACATTCACGAATGCCAATGAATCCATTGGTGTTAATGAGTCTGTACAGTCTGCTTTTACCACACGTTCGAGCCTTCTGGTAGACAGGCTTGCCGGCTACGGCGCCGTTGTACCTACAGATGCCTTTCTGGCACTTTTCGTTAAAGTTACGGTTCCCACTCCCAATGTTGATGTGCGGAGAGCACTTTACCAGCCCGGTGTGGCGCGCTCAAACGTTATCGCTACAGAATGCACCAAGTTTCTTGGTAAGTCAGGAACTATCTACATGGACAACATTCCGTTGATCCGTGTTTCTGAAGTATACCTGATCCGTGCCGAAGCAAGAGCAAAGCAGGGAGGTAAAGATACTGAAGCCCTCAGCGACCTTAACGCCATCGCCGTGAGGGAGGGCAGGGGCGCAACACCGTATGCTGCGCTTACAGGCAGCGCATTGGTAGATCAGATCATTGCTCAGCGCAGATTGGAACTGGCCTTTGAAGGCGATCGTTGGTTCGACCTCAAACGCAGGGGTGCCAATGTGGTCAAGGCATCAGGAAATGTACCTTATACCGATTTCCGGATATTGCCTGGTATCCCTGTTAGAGAGATACAGTCTAACAATCTATTGCTTCAAAATTTGGGTTATTAAAAAAGTAAACACATGAAAGTATATAAAATATATTCAGTCATCCTGTTGACAGGTTTTTTGCTGGTTTCGTGCTTTGATGACAGAGAGATCTTATTTGAAGACACGCAAATTGAGTTTGAAGATGCGGTTATGCGTGCACGTGCTACCGGAGAAATTTTTCCGATCATCAGCGTTACCCGCACAACAGGTACGCCGGCGTATCAGATCAACCTGATCGGCCGTCAGTTAGCACAAGCTGCGGATGTGAGCTTCAGCCTGGACACCGTGCCTAAGCGGTTGCTCAACGCTAACACGATAGAAGCGCAGCAGGGGGTGCACTTTACGCTGAATGAAAGCCCTGTTTCTTTTCCTGAACAGGCAAGTGTCACCAACGCCACAACGTTCAGCATTTTACCTGGTTTTCCTGCACAGTCGGGAAAGACAGCTCTTTTTATCATTAAGCTAGATGGTAATGATAAGATCAAGCCGGCAGAAAATTTCCGCAGGCTCGGTTTCCGTATAAACTTGAATTAGTACTCTGGAATGTAGCATTAAAAAAGCCGGCACTGATAGCCGGCTTTTTTATTTTTAACTATGCCTGTAAAATGTCTTACTCACAATTCTCCAACCCTCGGCAAACTTGTAAAGCACCAGGTAATCGGTAAACACCTTCTTGTTCTCACGGTAGAGCTCCAGCTTCACCACGGCCGCATTACCCGTCACATCTACGTTCACAAATTTCCCTTCGGTTTTCACCGGCGGAGTAGTGGACTCTTTTTTGGCTTTCTCCAGGTTGGCGATCCATTCTTCGATGGGCAGCGGCTTGATCTCGTTGTCAACGAGGCGCAGCATGCTGAACGTAGGGTGAAATCCCTTGCGGATCTCGTCTACGCTTCCGCGATTGTGGATCCCCTGGATGTAAGCGTTGGTAACAACCTGCTTGATGGAAGCCTCATCGTTCTGCGCAAATACAACGGCAGGCAGCAGGAAGAACATGAAGATTAATTTTTTCATAGGGCAAATGGTTTTCTGTTTCAACTTGAGGTGCACAGGAAAAGTTACCGGCGCCTGACAAAATCATCGCCACACATCCTGAACGGAAGACCGCTGCGGCTTAAATCCATTTCATCAGAGTGCATTCTCCAGCTTGAATACCCACGCGTGATCGCATGGATTGTTGGCCGGTGTCACCTGTGGCGGATTAATGGTGAGGCCTTTGCCGGAACCGCTTGTGCTCACGCTTCCTCTGAAACCCAGCAAGGCGACCTTCGATGGTTTTTTCACGTCGTTCACAACAATGGCTTTGTCGGGGAAGCTGGTGCAGATCACGTAAAGATCTTTTCCTTTCTGCGTAAAAAAGACTTTCGTTTCTTTGGTGATCGCCGGAGACTTGCTCCACGCCCTCGTTCCATAGATGGCTTCGCCATTCACACCGAGCCATTGCCCCATGTCGTGTAAACGCTGCTGCATGATCACGGGAATCCTGCCGTCTGCCGTGGGGCCGATGTTCAACAGCAGGTTTCCGCCACGCGCGACTTTATCGACCAGGATGCGGATGAGTTCTTTTGATGAGGAGTAGTGACTCAGGTCTTCATTGCGGTTGTAGCCGAACGATCCGCCAATGCCGCGGCACTCTTCCCACGGGTGCTCTATCTTTTTGCCGGCAGAGCCCTGATCATGCACAAGGTCATACTCGGTGGTATAGATGCCGCCGTGCACGCTGCGGGTTTCTTTTCCCCAGCGGTCGTTGACAACCACTTCATTTTTAACAGGCGATTCGTTGTAAAGCCAGGCGAGGAACTCGGTGCTCTTCCAGGTTTCGCTGGGATGTTCCCATTCTCCGTCGGTCCAGAAGATGTCTGGCTCGTAGCGGGTAACGAGGTCTTTCATCTGTGGCATCATGTGCTCATCCACATATTTTTTAACGTCGGACTTGTAAAGCGGGTTGAACCACTCATAAAGAGAATAATAATATCCCATGCGCAGTCCTGCTTCCTTTACAGCTTTGCTCAGGTCGCCGGCGAGGTCGCGGTGCGGACCCACGTCAACGGCGTTCCAGTTCCAGGCTTGCGCGCTGGGCCACAAGGTGAAGCCTTCATGGTGTTTGGAGGTGAGCACCACATATTTGGCACCCGATCCTTTCAATACTTCTGCCCAGGCTTTGGGCTCGAACATTTCGCAGGTGAAACCTTTGACGAAATCCTGGTACTTGAAATCTTTTCCGTAAGTGCGGTTATGATAATCGTTGAAGTTCTGGTAGGTCTGCGCTTTGGGGTCGAGCAGTCTCCACCAATACCACTCCGCATATTTCTCATACACGCTGGCATCTGTAGGCGCCCAGGCTGGTACGGAGAATACGCCCCAGTGGATGAAGATCCCGAACTTGGCGTCCTCGAACCATGCGGGCACGGGCCGGCTGTCTATCGAGCTCCAGTTGGGCTCATAACGCTGTTGTGAAAAAGCAGTGGTGGAGAGCAGCAGGCAACAAAGCAGAAGTCTGGTTTTTATCATGGCTGTTTAGAGATCGTTGTCAGTAAATTTAACAGCGTAGCCATAAAATAAAAAACCCCGGCCGGAGCCGGGGCCTCTCTATTTGCAAGCAGAGAGTGGATTGAGTTTAAAGTTTGAAATTTAAAGTTTAAAGTTGGGTTAGTGTCATTATCAAGGCCAGGTTTTGAACGGAGGCAACTTGAAACTTCTAACTTGAAACTTTAAACTAAAACGCGACTTTAGGCGCGTTTTGGGCTTCCTGAGAAGCTTCGAAGCCTTTGCGTACTGAGAAGTCTTCGCCGCCTCCGAACATGTTGAGCGCCATCTTTTTGAAATAGCCTCTCACGTAAGTGTTATAATCTGCTACCGCGGCATTGAAGCGCTGGCGTGCTACGTTGATGCGGTTCTCGGTGCCTTCCAGCTGCGCCTGCAGGTCCTGGAAATTTTCCGTTGAGCGGATCTGCGGGTATGCTTCGAATGCAAGGTTGATGGCTGTATTGATCTTGCGGCCTGCTATCTCGAGATCTTCAGGTGTTTTGGCGCCAACGATGCCGGCACGCGCCTGTGTTACCTGTGTGAGGATCTCTTTTTCATTTTCGGCAGCACCTTTTACCGTGGCCACGAGGTTCGGAACAAGGTCGGCACGGCGCTGGTAGGCAGCCTGCACATCATTCCACTCATTGTTCACTTTTTCCTGCGAGCTTACGGCCTTGTCATAGATGCCGGTGCCCCACATAAAAAAGCCGAATACAAAAACAACGATCACACCGATAATGGCCAGTGTAACTACTAATCCTTTACTCATATTATGGTTTGTTTGAACGGTTAAATTAACGAAAAACGATCACAAAGGTTAAGCGGCATCGGAATGGCAAATGTTATGCCTGAGGCGTTCCCTCTGTCATTTTTTCAGCACTGTCAGCGATCCGGAGCTGTTCTATAAAATCGTCGATATCTCCGTTCATAATGGCAGGCAGATTGTGCTGGGTATACCCGATGCGGTGATCGGTTACACGGCTTTGCGGATAATTATAGGTCCTGATCTTCTCCGAGCGGTCGCCGCTTCTTACCAGCGATCTGCGCGCAGCACCCATTTCCTTTTCCTGCTTCTCCACTTCCATTTCATACAGCTTGGTTTTGAGCATTTGCAATGCACGTTCGCGGTTGCCGTGCTGTGAGCGCTCTACCTGGCAGGTGATCACAATGCCGGTGGGCTTGTGCGTGAGCTGAACTTTTGTTTCAACTTTGTTAACGTTCTGTCCACCGGCGCCGCTGGAGCGTGCGGTTTGTATTTCGATGTCGGCGGGATTGATCTCCACGGCGCCCACCTCATCTACTTCGGGCAGTGCAACAACGGAGGCGGCAGACGTGTGTACGCGACCCATCTGTTCGGTGGCCGGCACACGCTGTACACGGTGCACGCCTGATTCGAACTTCAGCAGGCCATAAGCGCCTTCGCCTGTGACGCTGCTGATCACTTCCTTGTATCCTCCTGCGGTTCCTTCGGTTACGTCGATCACGCTCAGTTTAAGACCGCGGCGGTCGCAAAAACGCTGATACATCCGCCAGAGGTCCCCGGCGAAGATGGCTGCTTCGTCGCCACCCGTACCTGCCCTGATCTCCAGCAGCACGTTCTTATCGTCGTTCGGATCTTTCGGGATCAGAAGCTCTTTCAGCTCGCCGTCCAGCTTTTCGATGCGGGGCTCCAGGTCGTCGATCTCCATTTTGGCCAGCTCCCGCAGCTCGGCATCCTTTTCTTTTGCCAGCACATCCTTGGCTTGCTGCAGGTGGCTGCGCGCTTCCTTCAACTGATTGTATTTGGTAACGATCTTTTCCAGGTCTTTGTACTCCTTGCTCAGCTGCGAAAACTTCTTTACATCCGTCACGGTCTCCGGCTGCATCAGCAATTGGCCAACTTCCTCGAATCGAAGCTTGATTTCTTCCAGTTTTTCGGTCATAATATAAAATGCAGGGACAAAGTTAACGCTTTAAAACTCCAAAGTCTAATACCTTCAAAGACCAGGCAGCATTAAAAGATCAAATCAAATCCAGCCCACTTTAACGGTAAATTTCAGGGCGATTTTGGAATTTGAAAGCCGGAAAGTGAAATTTACCCCCATGAAATACTGGATTGTTATTATAGGGCTCGTGGTCACCAGCTGCGGGGGTACACTCTCCGATGAGCAGCGCAAGAAAATGCGCGAGCAGATGGCGTTGCACGAGATCAGAAAAGTGAGCGACACGGAGATCACGGAAGCGGCATTTGCCAGCGGAAGGAAGA
Organism: Chryseosolibacter histidinae; assembly: GCF_018598225.1. Lineage (GTDB taxonomy): Bacteria > Bacteroidota > Bacteroidia > Cytophagales > Cyclobacteriaceae > Chryseosolibacter > Chryseosolibacter histidini. The sequence continues at coordinate 91,273 of NZ_JAHESF010000016.1, forward strand.
TCATGCAGTCGCTGCAAAGTTTTGGCACTGACTCCGCGAAAATAGATTCGTTCATCAGCAATTCGAAAGGCAAAGTAAAGTGGCTTGTGCCCGGCGATAGAAATGCCGTTGCGCTGGAGCAACAGCTGATCGACGCCTACATCGCGGCCGGAGGTGGCAACATCCAGGATAACATTCAGAAGATCAGGAATGCCGAAGGAGAATCTGACTCTCTGCTGTACACAAAACCTGTGGTAACTAAACTTCCCGACGGCACAGACAGGCTTGAAGGTGTCTGGAATATCTGGCTCTCGAAAAAGGAGCTCATCCTTTCGATGGACAAAAAATAAGGCTTATCTTGTTGATATGGATCTGTATACGAGAATCGTGCGGGCAAAACTTTTCATCGACGATAACTATGCGTCGCCCATCGATCTCGACAGGCTTTCAGATGAGGCGTGCTTTTCGAAATATCATTTCCTGCGACTGTTCAAAAGAGCCTACAACAAAACACCTTACCAGTATCTGAGCGAGCGCCGCATCGACAAGGCAAAAGAAAAACTACGCTCGGAGCAGACCACGGTGAGCGAGGTTTGCGAAGAGGTGGGTTTCGAAAGCGCCACATCATTTTCGTCCAAGTTCAAGGAGTATACAGGTGAAACGCCGGCGTTGTTCAGGCTCCGGGCGATGCAATCGCAGCAGCTGGCCAAAGAACAACCTGCCAAAGTGATCCCTTCGTGCTTCACCACCATGTTTTCTTCCAAAGATTAGCAATTTTCAATAGTCCTGCTTTGCCGGCGTCCGCTTAGCTTCGTGTATCATTTACCAAATAACTTTTTATGATCACGCGGCTATCGCATTACAGTATTTATGTGCTTGACCAGGATCAGGCCTATGATTTTTACGTGAACAAACTTGGGTTCGAAGTAGTAACGGATGCCACCATGGACAACGGCTTTCGCTGGCTCACGGTGAAACCTAAACAACAACAGAATACGGAGATCGTGCTGATGCCCGTGCGGGCAGGCCAGATGTTCGATGAGCAGACCGCGGAACAGATGCGCGACCTCATCCGGAAAGGAAAGCTGGGCTCCGGCGTTTTTGAAACCAACGACTGCCGCGCCACCTATGCAGAGCTGAAAGCGAAAGGTGTGGAGTTTATGTCAGAGCCCAAGGAGCAGTTCTATGGTGTGGAAGCGCTCTTTAAGGATAACTCGGGGAATTGGTTTAGTCTCACGGAACATCCGAAGCAGTAGTTGACAGTTGACAAATATACAATTGACAACAGTTGGAGTCAGGTAGCACTATGGGCTACCGATCCAGGGTCCACAGTCCACGGACCACTGTCCACAGCAATGCAGTCAGAACTTCGACTATGCTGAGGTTTGCCGTGGACTGCTTTGCCCGCCGTAGCTTTAGCGCAGGTGTGTCGACCGTGGACCGTGGACTTTTCCCTGTAATCGACAGACCGGTTCTGGTCAATCACACCGTACGTTGTCAACTGCCCTTTGTCAACCGCCTACTTTTTTAAATGAACGGTAACTCTTCTTTATCAGCTAAGGTTTAATTTTGGTGCCTAACCTTAAACTGATTTTTTATGAAGAAATTCTTAAGGCTGTTGTTCACAGCTTTTTCTTTTCTGTTGCCGGCGGCGCTCATGGCCCAGCAACAAGAGAAGTTAGATACCGCCATGATCTCCCGCATCAAAAAAGAAGGATTTGACAATTCGCAGGTGATGAACATTCTGAGCATGCTCACCGATGTTCATGGGCCTCGCCTCACCAACTCGCCCGGCTACCGGAAGGCGGCTGATTACGCCAAGGCGACGCTGGAGTCATGGGGCGTACAGAATGTTCATTTCGATACCTGGAATGAAGAGTTCGGCACAGGCTGGGAGCTGAAGAAGTTCAGCCTTCAAACCCTGTCTCCTGTATACTTCCCGGTGATCGCCTATCCCAAGGCCTGGACACCCGGCATCAAAGGACCTGTTCAGGCCGAAGCCGTTTACCTCGACATCAAAAAAGAAGAGGACCTGGCCAAATACAAAGGCAAGCTGAAGGGCAAGATCGTATTGTTCAGCCTGCCCACACCGGTGAAGCCTGGTTTTGTTCCGGATGCTACCCGGCTTGTGGACTCGGTGCTGCTGCAGATGGCAAACTCAGGCCCGACAGAAGCATTTACCGGCAGACGTTTTCAGGGTGCGCAGGAGCCGCAACGGCTTGCATACCTGAAGTGGGACCTCCTGCAGAAAGAAGGTGCTATTGCCGTACTGGAAGCAAGTCCAGCCTCGCGCCTCGAAGACGGTACCCTCACCGTTGCTGCGGCTACCGTTCCCTATCCTGCGGAGGTACCCAACGAGAAGCGTGCACGCGCCTACAGCGCCAACGTTCCTAAAATATTGCCCCAGGTAGTGGTGGCTGCTGAACACTACAACCGCATGGTGCGACAGCTCCAGAACGGACAAGCCGTGAAGCTGGAGCTGACGCTGGAAACAGCATTTACGCCTGCAGCCCCGGGCTTTAACGTGATCGGAGAAATACCGGGAACAGACCTGAAGGATGAAGTGGTGATGATCGGCGCGCACCTGGATTCATGGCACAGCGGCACAGGCACTACCGATAATGCTGCGGGCTCATGTGTGATGCTTGAAGCCATGCGTATTCTGAAGTCGCTGGGTGCAAGTCCGAGAAGGACTATCCGCATTGCCCTTTGGGGTGGCGAAGAGCAGGGATTGCTGGGATCGCGCAATTATGTGAAGCGTACCTTCGGCTCGCGGCTGGATAAGAGCTACCCTTATGACTCATTAAGACTGACACCGGCTGCAGAAAAGTTCTCGGTGTATTTCAACATGGACAACGGAACAGGAAAATACAGGGGTGTTTATATGCAGGGCAACGAAGCTGCGCGCACACCGCTGCGTTTATGGTTAAAACCTTTTGAGAAGCTTGGCGCCAGCACACTCACCTTGCGCAATACCTCAGGCACCGATCACCTTTCGTTCGATGCCCTGGGCTTGCCGGCATTCCAGTTCATCCAGGATCCTATCGAATACGGCACCCGCACGCACCACACCAGCATGGACCTGTTTGACAAAGCCGTGGAACCTGACCTGAAGCACAACGCGGTAATGACAGCTGCCTTTGCGTGGCAGGCTGCAAACCGGGAGGAGAAATTCCCCAGAAAATAAATTTTTCAATAAGAAGATATGCAATGTGCCAATGGAGGTTTATTCATTGGCACATTTGCATTGTCTAAATCTGTCAATCGTCCATAGAGGAAAAATCGCGGGAAAGTTTTAAATTACCCTTCTCTATGATGCGCAAGCCCTTTAGATCGACCATTGCAGCGCTGCTTTCATGCCTCATCTGGTTTGGATGCAGCAAGGACGTAAGCCCCGAAACCCGGAGCTTCTACATGGGCTTTGAATTCTCTTCGCATCCGCCTTCTGACATCGCCGGCCCTGTGTATGCGCGCCTGGAGGCAGAATCGGATATCATCAGCCACCGTTTTGATAATGGTGTGCCGTGGATCGAGGCGCTGAATGGAGCGCCATTCCCGGAAGCTGTTACGAACGACTGGACTCTCCGCCGGAACAGAACCAACGCCAGCCAGAAAATCTACTTGTCTGCCACGCCGCTGAATTCCGCCCGCAATGCACTGGCGGCATTACCGGCAGCGTGGAGCACTTATACTTATGACCACGCCGATGTAAAAGCTGCTTACCTCAACTACTGCAGCCGCCTGATCGGTTTCTTTCACCCACATTATTTTAACATGGCCATCGAAGCCAACCTGGTGTATGTCAATGACCCGCAAAAGTGGAGCGATTATCTCCGGTTGCATGCTTACGTTTATCAGCAGCTCAAGGCGATGTATCCGGAGGTTGTCATTTTTACTTCCGTTGAAGGTGGTCATCTGCTGGAAGGTTTTGTAACAGGGAATGATCATGTCCAGCAACGGCTGGCAGTGATGGAGCTCATGGAGTATTCGGATCTTTACGCAGTGTCTTTTTATCCCTACCGCAATGTGTATCCGGGCAACCTCTATCCCGATGGCACGCTTGACAGGTTGTTCTCTATCAGCCACAAGCCACTGGCCGTTGCAGAGACAGGTTACACCGCGAAGCCATTTGTGGCACATACGGGTGCCGGTGTTCTGGCATCGTATCCCGATCCGTTCAGACAGCAGAAATACACACGCGATCTGCTGAAAGCCTGTCAGCAATACCGGGCTGTTTTTGTGATCAACGAAGCGCCTCGTGTGAATGACATGATCCAGTACAGCTTCAACCCGCCGTCAAACCATCCGGGCTTGAACGATAAGAAAGGAAACACACGTCCGGCGTTAATGACCTGGCGCGAATTCCTCTCGAAGAAGCACCAGGCTCAATAACCGGCATGGCATCCTCCATCCCGGTTTAATACCACTCCATTACATGGAGCATTGCCCGCACGATAATCCCAATGCCCAATCTTAATTCTCAACTTATCGCGCGGCCAGATTTCCTTTTCTCAATCCCTGCAGAAACTCCACAAGGTCTACAAGGTCTTGTTCGCTCATAGAAGCCTGAAGGTTTGAAGGCATCAGCGAGCTTTCCATCTTTGTTCTCGAGACAACATCAGCCTTTTTTACCGTTTGCTGTGTGTTCATGTACTGGAGCTCGATCTTATCCTCGGTTTCTGACACAATGCGCCCGAAGGCGGACGAACCGTCTTTCAGGCGCAAGCGATAAGCTTCATAGCCAAAGCTGATGCCCTGGTCGGGATAGAGGATGGACGTGTAAAGCGCTTCTTTCGAGAGCTTGTCTCCGATCTCAGAAAGGTCAGGGCCGAAGTTCACGCCCGCTTTATTTACCTGGTGACAGGTGCTGCACAGGTTTTTGAAAACCGTTTTTCCTTTTGAGGCATCGCCTGTTTTGTCGACGAGCACAGCGATGGAGGGCAGCGAAGCACCTTCTTTGCTTCCCGGCAACCTGAGATATTTCGCACCGTCTTCGCGGATGTTGGAGCGCCATGCCGTCTGAAAAACACCTACCGCTGCCCTGTGCAGGTCTTTCGGGATCTTGTTGTCACGGGCCAGCGCCAGCAGGTAGTCTTCTGCTTCCCATGGTCCGCTGAAGGTGCGCACAGCGAGGCTTCGGATCTCGATGTCTTTTGTACTATCCATCATGATGCCTCTCATCACCGCCATGGTTTTTTCATTCCACATGTGCGGCCACAGCGCCCTGATGAGCGATTGTGAGGCGTCTTTGTTCCCGCCATTGAGAACTTTCTGAAAAAGATCGATGCGGTTCCAGCCCAGCAATGTTTTGGCAGCTTCTTTCCCCGACGCGCTGTCAGGGTTGTGAATGCAGATGTCGAGCAGATCGTTGGCCTTGTTCTGCAGCCTGAACGATGAGACGAGCTCCACAAATTCAAGCTTGCCTTTGTTTTCGTCAAGCACTTTATTGAGGGTTGCCAGCAGCGCGGGTGTTATGTTGAGCCTGGTCGCGTCCATATGCTTGAGGGCATACAACACGCGTGAATCTTTGAATTCAGTGGCAAGCTTTGTAAGCACCTGTTGCTTGGATGGGTCGGTATGAAAATCGAAGGCCCTGAAGTAGCGCAGCATCTCCAGCTCATCCGATGCACGGATCATCTCCGCCAGCAACGGAATGGCGTCTCTGCTGCGGCTTCTCCACACGATATCTTTTCCTGCGGCATTGTTCCAGTCTTTTCCTGCGCTCTTTTTCCAGGCGTTGAAGTACAGGTCCCAGTTGCCGTGCGCACCGATGCCCAACGCTTCGAGGTACCAGCGGTCTTTGCCGTCGTATTGTCGTGCCAGCGATGCCCAGTATTGTGCCGCCGCCGTGGTGTTGTAGCCGCGCAACGCCAGGGCTGCATCACGTCTCACCTGCGCCGACGGGTCGTTGATAAGTTTGCCAACCGCCTGCAGCACATCCTTTTTCATTTGCCGGGTGGCGCGTAAACCGGCGATGCGTATGTTCGGGTCTTTATCGGCCAGTGCCTCTTGTAGATATTGATCGCCTTTATTGTCAAGCCGGGCCAGCAGCCACAATGCCTGGGCGCGATGCCTGGGATTTTCAGCGTGCCATAACTCCAGCAGCGCTGCTTCTGCCTCGCCCCGAAAGTTCTTCAGCGCCATCCATGCCTGGTAGCGGATGTCGGTATTGGGATTGAGGAGTGCTTTAACAGCGCCCGGAGGAGTTGTGAGATCGACTTCCGGAATTTTATAACCGGTTCCGGGAGAGGCAACGCGGTAGATGCGTCCACGGTCGAGGTCGCCTACCTGGTGGCCTCCCACGCCCGGATCGTACCAGTCGGCAATGAACAGCGATCCGTCAGGGCCTGCAGTTACATCCACCGGGCGGAACCACTGGTCTTTCTGCCCTTCGAGAAGATTTACGACGGTTGCCTTGTATCCCGCTCCGTCATTCTCAACGGTGTAGGTTCGCACTACATTATGACCGGGCTCGGCGTGAATGAGCTGGCCACGGAAAGCTTCCGGCAGCATGGTGCCCTCATACAACGTGATGCCTGAGGGTGATCCCGCGCCGGTTTGAAGCACGTTCGGCACCACGCCTGGATCGTTGAGGTGCCAGTGCCTGAACGGGATCTCCTTTTCCATATTGGTGCGGCGGACGCTCCAGCCCGCGCCGGTTATTTCATCGGTATAGCCATAGTTGCCCTGCTCCATCACATAGTTGATGCGTGTGCCCTTGTTGCCATCGTCATCGTTATCCGATTGCCACACCGTGCCGTAGGGATCGGCGACGAGCTCGAAGTTGTTCCTGAAATTATGACCAAGCACCTCAACGTTCGATCCGTCTGGTTCGCACCGCAACGCCATGCCTTCGCGAAAAGGTTTGCCCTTGTTAACGACCTTTCTGCCGTGGATGTCGGTCACCGTATCGCCTGTGGCCGTCAGCAGCAGCTTCGCTTCATTGCCCATGTTGAAGTACAGCCTTCCGTCATGACCAAAAGTGAAAGTGTGCATGCCGTGATCATGCTGCTCGCCCTTGATGCCGGTAAATAAAATTTCCTTTTTATCGGGAGCATCGTCTCCATCCTCGTCGGTGAATACAAAAGCGTTGGGACTGCACGACACAAAGACCCTGTTTCCCAGCACGCATATGCCGAGCGCCGCATTCACATCGGTGCCCTGGTAGAAGATCTTGCTTTTGTCTGCCTTGCCGTCGCCATCGGTGTCTTCCAGTATCATGATCCGGTCGCCACCGGCCTTCACGGGATTTTTCGGGTTGAGCGCGTTGCGGTAGTTGTATGCCTCGCACACCCAGACGCGACCTTTCGAATCGACGGAGATGTTGGTGGGATTACTGAACATGGGTTCGGAAGCAAACAGTGTGGCTTCCAATCCGTCATACACCTTGAGGTCTGCCAGCGAGCTTTCGGTTGAATGATCTTCCTTCTTTGATGAGCAGGCGCTGGCCAGGAGCGCGGTGAGCAGTAAAATTGCCGGTGTGTTGTGCATATAGGTGGAGGCGGTTGTTAGACATGAAAGATACACATCAGCACAGATATTGTCAATTTAACTATATGTTCTGAAAAAACATACAAACCAATCTCACGCAAACGCGTCACTGGCTAATTGGTCCAGATCTGCGGAGTCAGTCTTTTTTGTCTTTGGACAGATCGTCAAAAAGGCTGTTGAAGATCGACAGGATGAGACTGAACAATAATGCCCACCAGAATCCGCCCACGTAGAAGCCCGAGACCAGGTAATCGACCAGCAAAATGATCAGGGCGTTGATCACCAGCAGGAACAAACCCAGCGTCACGATGGTGATGGGTATGGTTAGAACGATGAGGATGGGTTTTACGATCACATTGGCGATGGCGAGCACCAGCGCCACAATGAGGGCTGTTCCATATCCATCTACGTCAACCCCGGGCAGCAGGTAAGCGGTGAGCACAACAGCTAACCCGTTGAGCAGAAAGCGGATAATCCAATTCATAATGGATGCAAAAATTTTGTATGAATATCTGCTTTTAAGTCAACAAGTCAAATTCTAAATTGCCAGTCATGTACGCGATTGTTGACATAGAAACGACGGGAGGATACGCCGCGAATCATCGCATAACAGAGATCGCCATTTATCTTCACGATGGTGTTCAGATCACAGACACGTTTCATACGTTGGTCAATCCGGGCAGAAGCATCCCTTATTACATCACGGGCCTCACCGGCATCACCTCTGAAATGGTGTTATCGGCGCCTACATTCGATCAGATCGCGCCCCAGGTCTTCGAGAAGCTCGACGGGAAAGTGTTCGTAGCGCACAATGCACACTTCGATTACTCGTTCCTGAAAAAAGAATTCGAGCAGGCCGGTATCAACTGGCAGGCCAGGAAACTTTGCACCGTACGACTCAGCAGAAAAATTATTCCGGGCCTGCGATCCTACAGCCTCGGAAGCCTGGCGGAGAGTCTGGGCATCGAGATCACCAACCGTCACCGCGCCAAGGGAGATGCCGGTGCCACGGTAAAGATCTTCGATCAGCTTTTGCAGCGCGACCGCGACAGCCACATACTCAAAGCCCTGAAACGCAATTCGGGCGAGACCATTCTTCCTCCGAATCTACCGAAAGAGCAGTTCGATAAGCTTCCGGCAAAATGTGGTGTGTACTACTTCCACGACGCCAGGGGAAACGTTATCTACGTCGGCAAGGCCATCAACATCAAGAAACGTATTGCAGGACATTTCACCGGCGATGCGCGTGAGTGGAGCCGCTCCAAGATCAGGAACGAGATCCATCACGTCACGTATGAGCTTACAGGCAACGAGCTGATCGCGCTCATTCTCGAATCGCAGGAGATCCGCAAGCTGTGGCCCAAGTATAACCATGCCCAGAAATATCGTGTGGAGGAGTGGGGCATCTATAACTACGAAGACCGGAATGGCTACCAGCGTTTTTCCGTGAACCTGGTTACAAGAGGCTCACGTCCGCTGATGCGTTTCTCTGCCAAGGGCGATGCATGGAATTTTCTCTGGGAGAAGGTGCGTGAGTTCAAGCTGTGCCCCAAGCTGAGTGGCCTGCAGGTGTCGAAGGGCCTCTGCTTCAACTACCAGACCGGCGAATGCCAGGGTGCGTGCATGTGCATTGAGTCAGTAAAAAAATACAACAAACGCATCGAGCGGGCCATCAGCTCATTGTCATCGCAGGGCAGCTCTGTGGCCATCATCGGCAAGGGCAGGAACGTGGATGAGCAATCGCTGGTGCTCGTGGAGAAAGGAAGTTACCTGGGCTTTGGATTTTTCGATAGCAACGTCTCCATCTCCGACCTCGAATCTGCCAGAAACTTTGTACGCAAAAGTGTAGAGACGCCAACCGTACAGAATCTTATCAACTCATACATCAGCAATCCGAGAGGAGCAGAGGTGATCAATTTTGGCTGAAAGAGTCGACAGTCCACGGTCCACAGTCCACAGCAGTTTGATGTAACTACATATTATCGTACTTCGTTTCCGATAGCTTGTACTTTCAGAGAAATAAGTGGGACGCAATAAACAGCAACGAAACTGAGATTGCAATACTACCCGTCCGTGGTCTGTGGACCGTCGACTGTGGACTCCTCATCTTCTCTTCCTTCCCGTAATCCCCGGATACAACAAGGGCACGGGATCGCTTGCAAAGATCTCTTTCGTATCTACATCCATCATCGAGAGCACGCCTTCCCATCCGGCGCCGGTGTCCATGAACCACACTTCGCATGATTGAATGGGATTGCTGAAAGGGATAGGGGTGTGGCCGATATAAACCTCTTCAAATGAGGTGAGCTTGCCACTGATCTCTTTGATGTAGAGGTCGTACGCCGTTCTGGCAAAGTTACGGTCCCACAGCAACGTGTGGCGGCTTTGCTTTTCGAGCGGGAGCTTGGGGTCTATGCCAGCATGAACGAACAATTTCTGACCGAGCTGGTAGTAGGGCACGGCGCGTTTAAGGTACCTCACGTGGCCCGCGGGTGGCTGGTGGTTGTATGATTCAACCGTGGCCTTTCCACCCTGCTCCAGCCAGAGGTCTTCCATCATGCCGGTTTCCATCCACTCCAGCGTCCAGAAGTCATGGTTGCCCAGTACATGCACCAGGTTCTTAACTCTCAGTAATTTGTCGATACAGGCGCGGGTTTCCGGCCATCCGTCGGCAACGTCTCCCAGGCAGATCAGGTGGTCATGCTCGAAGTCAAAGGAGCTCCGTTCAAGGCATTGCCTCAAAGCCCGGTAAGCGCCGTGGATATCGCCTATTACAAATGTGCGGTGCATGTGGGGTTTTCAGAAAACAAAATTATCAAAGGGGTTGCCGGGTGCGTGGGTTGATTGATAATATGCAGGCTTAAAATAATTACTCACAACCGGGTAAAAGAAGATGACTGCGCGCGGGAACGCTCTAAATACGATAAATTGATCTTTACGACGTCGAACCTCCCGTTTCGGACGGTAGAAAAAGGTCACGTTGCCTCGCAGGCAGGAAGTAACAAAAGGTTAACGGTCATCCGGAGGCCTGCTACCGCGAATGAGGGGAAGGCAATGGCATGGAATTATGGGAAGAAGGCAAGGGAGATGCAGACAGGGGAAGGATAAAGCCTAACATCAAATTTTTTAGGCGAAAATGTCGATAATTACGCTATTTTTGGCGGATTTAATTTCTCAATCATGGAAGCTGCGGCAGTAGAAAAGCAACAGGAGCACAAGGACAAGATCAGGCAGGTGATCACCGAAGTTGGCAAGGTGGTGGTGGGGCAGGAATACATGGTGAACCGCCTGCTGGTGGGATTGTTTACCAACGGACACATTCTGCTGGAAGGTGTTCCGGGGCTCGCCAAAACCCTCACTGTAAGTACACTTGCCCAGGTGCTGCACCTCGACTTTCAGCGCATCCAGTTCACACCCGATCTGCTTCCCGCCGATCTCGTGGGCACCATGATCTACAACCAGAAAGACGGAAAGTTCGAAGTAAAAAAAGGACCGATCTTCGCCAACATTATACTGGCCGATGAGATCAACCGTTCGCCAGCAAAAGTACAGTCTGCGTTGCTGGAAGCGATGCAGGAGAAAACGGTGACCATTGGTGACACCACGTTCAAGCTCGACCGCCCTTTTCTTGTGATGGCCACGCAAAACCCGGTTGACCAGGAAGGAACATACCCGCTTCCGGAAGCCCAGGTAGACCGCTTCATGATGAAAGTGTTTGTGAACTATCCTACCAAAGAGCAGGAGATGGAAGTGATGCGCCGGATCTCGAACATGAAGTTTGATTTTACCGTGAACACTGTGCTCACGAAAGAAGATATCTTTGATATCCGCGACCATGTGAACAAAGTGAAGATCTCCGAATCGCTCGAGCGTTATATTATTGAGCTGGTGTATGCCACGCGAAAACCGCTGGAGTACAAGCTCAACGAGCAGGCGCAGTACATCCAGTTCGGTGCATCTCCCCGCGCCAGCATCAACCTCAACCTGTCTGCAAAAGCCATGGCCTACATGGATGGTCGTGATTATGTGCTGCCCGAAGACATCAAGGAAGTAGCGCTCGACGTGATGAACCACCGCATCATCCTCAACTACGAAGCAGAAGCCGATAATGTGAAGACTCCTGATGTTATTAAGGCGATTTTGGCGAAGGTTCCTATTAGTAAGTAGTGTAGAGTCCACGGTCCACAGTCGACAGTCCACGGCCGTGGGGTATTTGAATCACGCTTTTTCCTATCACATCATAACCGGTATGTAAATATGCAGCGGATGATCATCGGGATCTTTCGCTCGCACATACCCAGGCAGCCAGCCACGCTCAGGATTCCGGTTTTTAGTTAAAGGTCATCGCCGGCCGTGGACCGTGGTCTGTCGACTATGGACTCCTCCGCATTTCCCGAACATAATTTTGTGTTCCGATCATAATCCAATATTCGTTTTTGTTAACAACAGATTAACTACATTAAAAAATCTTGTAAAAATTGTTAAGCGCCGGCTTGTGAAGTAGCTGATTATCAGAGTCTAGTCCGCGGGACCTTAATAACACCTGCCATATGCGACTTCAATGCGGGCCTGGTCCTTAACAATTTCGTAACACAGAGGTGCCAGTCAGGTAATATTGGAGTAAGACCTTTGCAGCAAATACAAATTATATGTTGCGAAGCATGCTGTCGTTTTGTCTTGTTCTTCTTGTAACATTCGGTTTTGCCCAGAACGGAACGATCTCCGGTACGGTCACCGACTCTAAAAGCGGAGAAACTGTAGTCGGTGCCAATGTAGTGATACAAGGTACCACGGTTGGTTCACCCACCGACATCGATGGAAAGTTCACCATCCAGAATGTAAAACCCGGAACGTATAATTTGTCTGTGACTTTTGTCACTTACAAAGCGCACACCATTCCTGATGTGGTGGTGGAAGGCGGAAAGATCACTACAATACAGGTGCAGATGCAGGAAGATGTTTCTGAATTGCAGGAAGTGGTGATCACCGGAACACGGGAGATCAATAATGACATATCGCTTCTCAATGCTATCAAGGAGGCCAAGCTTGTAGTAACAGGCATTTCAGCGGAACAGATCACCAGGTTGCCCGATAACGATGCGGCACAGGTGATGAAACGCGTTCCCGGAATTACCATCGTTGACAACCGGTTTGTGATGGTGCGCGGCGTTCCTGAAAGATACAACCAGGTGATGATCAACAACGCCATTGCACCCAGCACGGAAGTTGACAAACGTTCTTTTTCATTTGACATGGTGCCCAGCGGCGCGATCGATCAGTTGCTGATTTTCAAGTCAGGCACCGCTGAATACCCGGGCGATTTCGCAGGCGGTGTGATCCAGGTGATCACCAAACAGGCGCCGGCGGAAGAATACCTGAGCTTCGGACTGAACTTCGGATACCGCAGCAACACTACTTTTAAAAATTTCCTGGAAAGCAAAAAAGGCTCAACTGATCTTCTTGGTTTTGACGATGGCGATAGAAGCTTACCCAACGGCTTTCCCACCACCAAGCAGCTTCAGTCGTACAACATGAATAACCGTGAGCTTCCCGCGGCAGCCGCGTTGTTATCAAACGATTTTGACTACACCCAGAAGAATGCGCTTGCCGACGCAGGCCTGAACTTCGGATTAGGTAAACATTTTTCGATCGGTAAAAGGATCGACGCCAGCACACTTGTTGCATTGAGCTATTCAAACAATTACCAGGCGATCAACAACGCTCCTTTCAAAAGATATTCCAACTGGGACAGCGATCCTGAAACGGCATCGGCCATTCAGCAGAATTTTTCAGACAACTCTTATTTGCACGAGTCGAAGATCAGCCTCATCAACAACTGGCAATTCAACATCGGAGAACGTTCAACGGTGGAGTTTAAAAACCTGGCCGTTCAGATCGGTGAGAACAAGACCATGTTGCGCGAGGGAACGGATGCCGGTGGGCAGGGAGGTTTTTATAACAACTACGCTTATCATTATCTGAGCAGGTTTATTTATTCGGGCCAGCTGCAAGGCAAAACAGACCTGACCAGCTCGGCTTCCCTCAACTGGGTGCTGGGTTACAATACCATCAATCGTAATGAGCCTGACTTCAGAAGGTTCAGGAGGATCAAAGATCAGGGATCGGATTTCTACAGGATGATCCTGCCCGCCAACTCAAATCCCTTCGATGCCGGAAGATTTTATTCTGACCTGAGCGATAAAGGTTACGCGCATGGATTGAGCTTCGAGAAGAAGTTTGGTGATGGCAGCGAAAAAAGAATGCCCTCGGTTAAAGCAGGTTATTTCATCGACTATAAAGAAAGAAATTTTAATGCCAGATACATCACCAACGTGCTGCCCGGTTCCTTTGGCTATCGCGAGAATGAGTTATCGGTTCTTCCGCTGTCGCAAATATTCGACATCAACAATTTCTACTCATTCAATTCAGACAACTCTGTTAATCCCGGCTTCATCTTAAGGGAAGGTACACGTCCCACCGACTCATATAACGGTACAAGCCTGACCACAGCGGGTTTTGTTTCAGGGAGCCTGCCCCTGGGCAACTTCGACCTGAGCGGCGGCATCAGGGTAGAGTACTTCGATCAGAAGCTGAACCTTTACGAGAACACGAAGCAGATCAACAATAAGGTTACTTCGCCGCTTCCGTTCCTGAACATTGCTTACAACCTTTCAGAGCGTTCGCTGGTGCGCGCTGCCTATGGCCGTACGGTGAACCGCCCGGAGTTCAGGGAAATTGCGCCGTTCCTCTTCTATCAGTTTGAGTACAACCTGAACATCACCGGTGACACCACACTCAGAACAGCCACCATCGACAATATCGATCTCCGCTGGGAACTGTATCCTAACCCGGGTGAGATGGTGAGCGTTGGAGCGTTCTACAAAAAATTCAAAAACCCTATCGAGTTCATCCAGGAAAACGCGAGCGGAGGACTGCAGTTCTCTTACGCCAATGCACCTGAAGCGCAGAACTACGGTATTGAAGTGGAGCTGCGGAAATCGCTGGCAAGCCTTGGTGTAAGCAAATTCTTACGGAACACTTCGGTGAACCTGAATGCGTCACTGATCAAGAGTGTGGTTAATTTCCCTGACTCGCTTACATTCCAGCAGAACAAACGTTCCCTGCAGGGACAGTCGCCTTACGTGATCAACACGGGTATCTACTACAACGATACTGAAAAAGGATACTCCGTGAATCTTGCGTATAACATTTTCGGCAACAGGATCTTTTCTGCCGGAAGCGTTTTATATCCCACCTGGATCGAGCGGCCCCGCCACGCATTGGATATTCAACTGGCCAAAACTTTTGGAAAGCTGGAGGTCAGGCTGAATATTCAGAACGTGCTCAACTCCGCTTACAGGATCTACCAGGACAACGACGAGAACGAAAAGATCAACGAAAAGGTAGACGACTCCATCCAGGAATACAAGACCGGAACCTTGTATGGATTGTCTCTCGGATGGAAGCTGGCTAAAGATTAATGGAAGTTAGGCTTCATTCAACTTTGTGTTTCCTTAATGTTAAGAAGGGCTGATAACCGCCAGAACTTGTTAATGAAGAGTTAACGAACAAAACAAAACCAACTTAACTCTTCAGTCTAATTTTGGCGCTGACGAAACGAACAACTAAACTGTTAAACATGAAAAAACTGATTAAACTACTCGCCTTTTTTATGGCGATTACAGCAGTAATGCTGGTTCAGAGTTGTGATGATGAAGATCCTAAACCCGGGGTTCCTACTTTCACTACCCCCGATGTGACCACTGTTAACGTGAGCTCATCAACTGACATTACCTTCACCTATGCAGCGCCCGGAGGCTTCAAGTCTTCTGAAGTGACTGCCACGGGTGGAACTGCTACTGTTAAAACCGATGGTACAGCAGGCGCAAAAGAGGGTTCTATCGTAGTTACCTTCACAGCAACATCATCCGTTGGTGCCGGAAGCATAACTTTAAAAGTAACGGACAATGCTAACCAATCTGCTTCAACTACTGCAGTATTGAATGTAGTGCTGAAAGCTCCCACAGTACTGCAGGGTAACCTGACTACACAGACTTTGGATGCAGCCAATATTTACATTTTGAAGAACCAGGTGTTCATCCCTAACGGTGTAACGCTGACAATCCCTGCGGGCACAGTGATCAAAGGTGAGAGAGCTACCAGGGCTACGTTGATCGTTTCGCCCGGTGGTAAACTGATTGCCAACGGTACTGCTGCAAGCCCGGTTGTATTTACTTCTGATCAACCTATCAATACCCGCGATCGTGGTGACTGGGGTGGAATCATCATCCTCGGAACTGCTTTTGTAAATCAGTCTTCCCAGCCTTCTATCGAAGGTATCACACCTGAAGTGAAATACGGAACCGTTGGAACTGACCCTGCCGTGAATGCTACTGAGAACAGCGGAACGTTGACTTATGTACGCATCGAGTACGCAGGTATCGAGCTTACACCCAACAACGAAACCAACAGCCTGACGATGGGCGCCGTTGGTAATGGCACTACCATCAATTACGTACAGGCTTCTTACGGTGGTGATGACGGCTTCGAGTGGTTCGGTGGCACTGTGAGCGCTAAGAACCTGATCTCTTTCAGCACCTGGGATGACGACTTCGATACAGACTTCGGATGGGGTGGAAATGTTCAGTTCGGTGTAGCGATCCGTTATCCTTTCATGGCTGACCAGTCTGGCTCAAATGGTTTCGAAAGCGACAGCCAGGGTAACGCCAATGCCATTGCCGGAAAATGCGATGGAACTACCAACACAGGTTGTACACGCGGTGTGTTCTCTAACATGACCATCATCGGTCCGCGCGATTACAGCACAGGCCTGATCAGAACAGGTGAGACTGCTACTACAAGAGCACGCGCTATCTCTGCTAACTTCCAGCATGCGATGCACATCCGCAGAAGAACGGCCATCTCTATCTTCAACTCGTTCATCAGCGGTTTCCCTACTGGTCTTCGTATTGATGACGATCCGACCTTCACCAACTATAACAACGGTGTAGGTGTGCTGGCCAACAACGTCCTGATGGTTCCCTCTACTGCTGAAGTTGGTAATGCTGTAGGTGCAAACAACGTTGTTTATGCTGCTACTTATGGTGCTTCAAGCAATACTTATGATGCTGCTCCTGTAAAAACATACTTTACCGATGGCGCTCGCACAAATACCGTAGCGTTCCCTACAGGCTCTGCCGGATGGTCTCCTGTGCCGGGAACACCTGCTAGTTCCGTGAACCCTTATACTGCCTATGGAATCAATTCAGCGCTCTTCTGGGGTAACAATGCCACTACTGAGAACCCTCAGGCCATCGATGCTTATCCTACAGATCCTGACTTTACAGTAACAACTGGTACGCTCAATGCAGGTGCAAGCTTCGCCGATGCCAAGCTTAGCGGTGGATTCTTTACTTCAACTACTTACAGAGGTGCCTTCGGTTCAACAGACTGGACCAATGGATGGACTGAGTTCCGCCCTCAATTGAAAGTTTATTAATCAGCGTTCTAATATTTGATAAAAAGGACTTGCTACCGGCAAGTCTTTTTTATTTTTGCATGCTTCTATACATATGAAAAAACTTACACTTCTGATCGTTGTTATCGCGCTGCTGGCTGCCTGTACAAAGGATAACAACTACGATCCCAATGCGCATCTCACACCTACGCAGAAAGATGCCATTATCACTACCATTGTTCGCTACGCCGCGGGTTCTCCGGATGCTGTCAACAACATCGAAAAGTTCAAACCGGAATACGACAGCTTTTACATGGTGAAACAAAGCAAGATCCGTTTCGAAAGATTTTTTCCAGAGGATGATTATTTCTATTTCCTCATTTCGCAGCCCGCGCCAAGCCTTTACGAGAAGCGACATGCAACCGGTGGAAGGTTTAAACTGAACGATAAAGGCGAGCTTACCGAATATGAAGAGATCTTCCGAACCTGGAAGATGGTTCCTGATACGCTTCAGCGGAGAAGCTATATGCTCTTCGATAAAATGGTGAAGCAGGAAGACCTGCAGCAATACTACACTAAAAACTCAGGTGGTGTAGATTACATCGAGTTTCCTGACGACAGAACTTACTACGACAAGCAGACCAGGAGTTGGAAGGCGAGATAAGATATTTATCAATTCACTTTCCTTTGCCGTTCCTTATGCATCTCGATCACTTTTTTGATCTGCTCTCCGGCCACGGCTACTGAGTCCTGATCTTTCTTATTCTTTTCGAGGCGTTTGGTCAGTGTTTCCAGCTCAATCTTGTTGTTCTCGAGTGATTTTTCAAGCTGGATCTTCTCACGTTTATTGTCCTCGATCTTGCCGGTGAGGTCGCGGTTCTGATTCTGCAGGCGCTGCTGCTGGCGTTCCACTGCCTGGCCCGCGCGGGTGGATTCATCGATCTGCTTCTGGATCTTTTCGCGGTAGAAGGTTACACCAAAATCGTGAAGCATCTTTTCAAGGTCCTGGTTCACTGCTTCGGCGTCGTCTTTCTTCCAGTCGTCGGTCTTGATGCCTACCCATGCCGAAACGATGTTGCCTACCTGCTTGTTCACACCGAACACAGGCGCCGTGTAGGTTCTTCCCTGCAGCACAGGCTCATTCACCACCAGGTAATTTTCTACAGACTTCGATTTGCCCAGCGACTTCATGAATTTTGTAAGGGAAGCCTCTACTTCTTCGGGCGTTGCCTGAAGCTCAACTTCAAATCCATCGGCGTAATCATTCTTGATGCGTGTTTTTTCTTTTTTTACGTTCACCGTTTGTGCGTGCGTTGAAAGACTGGTGATGAGGATACAAAAGAGAAAAATGAGATTTTTGTTGAGCATTATTGCGGCAATAAGTTAGATTGGTACAAACTTAAAGAAAAATAATACCGGCGCTTTCATGACCCCTGCAAAAAATAATGTGCTCATCACCGGTGCGAGTGGCCTGATCGGCACACATCTCACGGAACTTCTGCTCAGCCGCGGCGATGGCGTACACCACCTGGGGCGCGCTGGCAAAAGATCCGGTGTGCCTTCCTTTACGTGGGACATCCAAAAACAGACACTGGATGCGGCGGCGTTGCATTCCGTTAACACAATCGTTCACCTCGCCGGCGCCAATGTGGGTGAAAAACGCTGGACGCCAAAACGCCGGCAGGAGATCCTGGAGAGCCGCACGCGGTCTACACGGTTACTATTCGATACACTCCAGCAGCAAAAGCACACCGTTAAAAATTTCATCGCTGCATCGGGCATGAGCTACTATGGTCCCGACCGGGGTGCCGTTTTTACGGAAGATGACCCCCCGGGAAATGATTTTCTGGCAGACGTGAGCAGGCAATGGGAGGCGGAAGCCGATCGCATCAGTTCGCTGGGCATCCGCGTGGTGAAGATCCGCATCGGCCTTGTGCTCAGTAAAAAAGGCGGTGCGCTCGAGAAGCTGGCCATGCCTGTGAGGTACTTCGCCGGTGCGCCGCTGGGTTCGGGCGATCAGTACATCAGCTGGATCCACGTTGACGATCTCTGCGGCATGTTCATCAAAGCCATCGATGACCCAACCATGCACGGAGCATATAACGCAGCGATGCCACAACACACCACGAACCGCGAGATGACAAAGGCTATCGGAGCAGTGCTTCACAAGCCGGTGTTCCTTCCCCCGGTTCCCTCCATCTTTCTGAAGCTTGCCCTCGGCGACATGTCACAAATGGTGCTTCAGGGCAACCGTGTTTCGCCTGAGAAGATTTTGCGCGCAGGATTTAAACCCCGGTTTGATAATTTGAGTGATGCGCTGAAAGACCTTTTAGTCAGTTGACAGTTGACAAAAGGACAATTGACAAAGGACAACGCCGCGCCCTCCTGGCTCCTTACTCCTGGCTCCTGGGCTGAACACCTCAGTATGATCCATGATATTTCCTGAGTCCCCACTCCGCACTCACTAACAGCAGCAATAACCAGAACACCCATTTCAGGTTGATGATGGAGTCGTAGGTCTCCTCGCTGTGGATCACGCTCTGTGCTTGTGTTTGCTGAAGGTAGTTCTTCAGGTTTTCAGTATCGCTGGCTTTAAAGAATTTTCCGCCGGTGGAGGCGGAGAGCTTGCGCAGCAGGTCGAAGTCGGCGGTAAGGTTTTGAAGCTCGATCTGCCGTTCAACCACAGCAAATTCTCCCCGTACCTCTTCTGATTTCTGGTTGATGACCGTTCTTGACCGGTAGCGGTATACGCCCTCTTTCAAACCACCGATCTGGTACCGGATGTTGCCCGGGCTGGTCACATAGGTGTATTGATTTTTCTTTCCCCTTTCTTCGGTGATATCTATCTCAATGGTGTTGCCATATACGGGCTCGAAGATATCGTTGTAGACCTGGCTTTCGAACACAACAGGTTCGGTATCTGAAAACTCCTGTTGCAGCGGATAACTTCTGAATTTGCGTTTGTCGTCCGTGGTGCTCAGGAACTGGATCAGCTTGCCGAAAACTTCATCGAATGCTGCGGTGCCTTCTGTGCGGTCGAATTCATTCAGCCTCCAGCGCCACAGGCCTTCGCCCAGCATGAAGGCGATCTTGCGCGAATCCTTCACGTCAATGGCGATCAGCGGCTTCTCGGTGGAGACGCTGCCTACGCGCTGATAGAGCAACGGTGTTGCGCTCACCGGCATCTGGAGCTTGCCGTAGTGAACCGAGACCGGTGGGTAGCTGGCAACCACGGAATTTGTTTCGGCCGACAGCGAGAAATTCGAGAAAGCAGGATTTACAACGGGAGTAACTTCATCGAAGTCCCTGGGCGTATTGTCAAATTTTACCGGCATATTCTGCTTCGCGATGCCGGGAAGGTCTGACGTTTGGCCGAGGATAAAAAACAACGATGTTCTGCTGTTGGCGAAACTCTGGAAGAGGTTGTTGGTCCTCGAACGCAGGTCGGGCGACTGATGAAAGATAGCCAGGTCGATATTGTCTGGCCTGAGCACGCTGGCCTGCTGCTCGCTTACCCCGGGGATGTGGAGCAGAAACTCATAGTTGGAATTTTTGTCGATCACCTCGCGCAGCGCCTTAATGTCAGGGTGAGGTGTTGCCGCCACCAGCAGGATCTTCTTCTTGCCTTCCACCACTTCAACAAACACCGATGACCGGTTGTTCTTGGTGTTGTGCTCGTTGGGATTGCTTTCTACCTGGATGTCGTACTTCTGGATGCCCTGCTCGTCGGCCTGGGGTTGAAAGTCGAACACCATGAGCTGATCTCCCGTTGAGTTTTTGGTCTGCTTGTCGATGAGGCGGCCCCGTTTGAAAAGCGACACGGTGATGGGTTGTGCGCTCAGGTTCTTCACCTGCACTTCGGTGCGCAGGGGAAATTTGTTGCCCTGGTAGGCGATCTTGTTGTAAGCCACGTTCTTGATGGCAATATCGGAGCGTTGTGATGTGTCGCCAACGCCGATGGTGTGAACCGGGAAATTATAAGCAGCATACAGTGGCGAAAGGCCTGCGTTGTAAAGACCGTCTGAGACCAGAATAACGCCGGCCACATTCTTTCCTTCGTAACGGTTGCTCACACGTTTCAATGCACTGTTGAGATCCGAAGCCGTGGCGTTGTAACGGAAGCTCGTAACATCCTGCCCGGAGAGGTCGTGAACAACAGGCTCATAACCTTTTGCTTCAAGAATATTTTTGGTTTCCGTCAGGCTTTGCGCGAGCTTATTGCGTGCCGTTGAATCGGTGGTTTCGCGGATGGAGGCGGAGTTATCCTGGAGGATGACGAAGATCGGTTTTTCGAAGAGGTTGTTGATCTGCTTTACGATAGGGCCCAGCAGCAGGAATGCCAGGAACGACACCAGCACAGTGCGGCATCCAAAGAGGATCCAGTTGATCCTTTTGTTCCAGGGCTGCTTTGTGCGCAGGTACTGCACGGCAGCATATCCCAACCCCGCGATCACGCAAAGCACAATAAACTCCGGCGCCGACTCAAAAATGATTCTTTTCATAACTCAATATAACGCTAAAGTATAGTC
The DNA here is from genome assembly GCF_018598225.1 of Chryseosolibacter histidinae. Classification (GTDB taxonomy): domain Bacteria; phylum Bacteroidota; class Bacteroidia; order Cytophagales; family Cyclobacteriaceae; genus Chryseosolibacter; species Chryseosolibacter histidini. Next base: position 112,729 of record NZ_JAHESF010000016.1, read on the forward strand.
CCCGACAAGGGGATCCTTAAGGAGGTACGAGGTACGATCTACGAGGTACGATTTGTGCACTGCACCCTCCTTACTTCTTAAATTCTTACTCCTTTTTCTCCCCTTCTGACTCCTGGCTCCTGACTTCTGGCTTCTTCTAATAACTAATATCCATATTTCTCCTTCCACAACCCGCGCAGATACTTCCGAAGCTCTTCCTCCCGGGCATTATTTCCCGGCTCGTAGAACTTCATGCCCTTGATCTGGTCGGGCAGGAACTCGGCCTGCACAAAATTGCCTTCATAACTGTGGGCATACTGGTAACCCTTTCCATACCCCATGTTCTTCATCAGTTTGGTAGGCGCATTCCGGATGGAGAGAGGCACCGGCAGGTCGCCCGTTTCATTCACGGTGCTGATGGCCTCGTTAATGGCCATATAGCTGGCGTTGCTCTTCGGAGATGCCGCAAGGTACACAGCGCACTGCGAGAGAATGATGCGGGCTTCGGGGTAGCCGATCACGTTGACGGCCTGGAACGTGCTGTTGGCGATCACCAGCGCAGTAGGGTTGGCGTTGCCGATGTCTTCCGAAGCCAGGATGAGCATTCGGCGGGCGATGAACTTCACATCTTCACCACCTTCAACCATTCGCGCCAGGTAGTAAACAGCGGCGTTGGGGTCGCTTCCGCGGATGGATTTGATAAACGCCGAAATGATGTCGTAGTGCTGTTCGCCACTTTTGTCGTAGCGCGCAATGTGTTTCTGGGCCACTTCCATCACCAGCTGGTCGGTGATCTCGAAGTCGCCGGGAACAGAATCGGCCAGCAGCTCCACCAGGTTCAGCAGCTTGCGGCCGTCTCCCCCCGAGATGTTGAGCAGGGCATGATGCTCTTTTATTTCGATCTTCCTTTTTTTGAGCTCTTCGTCCCGCTCCAGGGCTTGCCTGACCAGGGCCAGCAGCTCTGCTTCGCCCAGTGCTTTCAGCGTATACACCTGCGAGCGTGAGAGCAGCGCGGAGTTCACTTCAAAGGAAGGATTTTCAGTAGTGGCACCGATGAGGGTGATCACCCCTTTTTCAACGGCACCCAGCAGCGCATCCTGTTGTGATTTATTGAACCGGTGGATCTCGTCTATAAAGAGGATCGACCGTGAAGACAACCTGGCTTTCTCGATCACCTCCCGCACTTCCTTCACACCCGCGCTTACGGCGCTCAAGGTGTAAAAAGGTTTCTTCACTTCATTGGCAATGATGTTGGCAATGGTGGTTTTGCCAACGCCGGGCGGCCCCCAGAGTATCATAGAGGGAACATTGCCCGTCTGGATGGCCTTACGGATCACGCCGCTGGCACCGGTCAGGTGTTCCTGGCCGATCAGCTCGTCGAGCTTCGTGGGACGCATACGTTCTGCCAGGGGCGGGCGTGAATTCAGTAACACGGATCAGCAGTTAAAATACAGTCAGCAAATTAACGAATACTCCAGTGCGAGAGTATAGCCCGGCAACTTTGTAAAAAATTATACCCGGTAATTTTTTCGGGTTCCTGCGCAAATAGGCCCCTCCCGAAACTTTGTTTTGGTTTTTTTTAAATAAATGGTAATACTGCGGTCAGAAACCCACCCCCTGGCCCATTGCATCCGGCGCGATGCAACGTGATTTTTTTGTGCTAAAGAAGGCTGATAGGATTTTACCCCCGATCGCTATGAAGATCTCGTATTTTATTTTTTTGGGATTCATGCTGATCCTCGTGTTGTTCTCCATCACTACCTACATCAATGTAAGGCAGTCAGAGAAGGTGAACGAGAACTCGGAGTGGTTTGCCAGGTCTACCACCATGGTGCGGAACAGCAACCGTTTTCAGCGGAATATCATGAACATGGTGAGCGGCCTGCGCGGGTACCTGTTCACGGGCGAGAACTATTTTATCGAATCGTATGACTCGGCTGCCATGGAGAACACAAATATCCTGGCCGAGCTTTCATTGCTCATTCCTGACAGCTCGCATCAGAAGAATGATTTTGACGAGATCGTGCGGCTCAACGACCGGTGGGTGAATGAGATCGCCCGTCCGCTGATCGAAGCCAAAAAAAGCGCCGGAACATCCGACAGCAGCACGGTTGCCTTCAATAAACTGTATCGCGAAAAGCTGGTGAGCGGCAGTGAGCGCAACATCAACAAGGCATTGCAGCAAAGATTCAAGGACTTCAGCAACTATGAATATGACCGCCGGGAGCAACGCAAGGCTGTGCTCACCGCTTCCATCGAGCAAACCCGGCAGATCTCTTTTTACCTTACCACATTCTCGATCCTGCTGGGTGCCAGCATCGCTTTTTTTCTTGCCTACCGCATCTCTACCCGCATCATGGGCATGGTGAAGATGGCCGATGAGATCGCCGCCGGCAACTACGAGGTCTCCATGCAGGATCCAGGCACCGATGAGCTGGGGCAACTCGCACAATCGCTCAATCATATGGCGAAAGTATTGTCTGAGAACATCACGTTGCTGAAAAGGAAGAATGAGGAGCTCGACCAGTTTGCGCACATCGTTTCGCACGATATGAAGGCGCCCCTGCGCGGCATCGACAACGTGATTACCTGGATCGAGGAAGATCATACCAAAGAGCTGTCGCCGAAAGTGAATGAGTACATCCAGCTGATCCGTGGCAGGCTGATCAGGGCCGAAAACCTCATCAAAGGCCTCTTATCTTATGCCCGCGTAGGCCGGGAGATGCCGATCCGCGAGCTGGTAGACCTGAACGTACTGATGCACGACATCCGCGAGAACCTGCCTTTGCGTGCAGGACTTACGTTAAGCATTCAGCCGAACCTGCCCCAGATCCTCACGGAACGGATCCCGCTGCAGCAGGTGTTGTCTAACCTCGTGAGCAACGCCATCAAGTATCACAACAAACCCGACGGCATCATCAAGGTCTATTACATGGATCAAAAAACACATTACGAGTTCTTTGTGGAAGACAATGGCCCCGGAATAGCGAGAAATTATCACGACAAGATCTTCGGCATTTTCCAAACCCTGCAGGAGCGCGACGCTTTTGAGAGCACCGGTATCGGGCTTGCCATCGTCAAGAAGATCCTTGACGACCGCAAGCAGATCATCCGGGTTACCTCTGATGCCGGGAAAGGTTCGATTTTTGCTTTTACGTGGCCCAAATAAAACAAGTATGGATAAGGTGATCAATATTCTGATGATTGAGGATGATACGCTGGATGTGATGGACACGCGGCGCACGCTCGACAGGATGAGCATTCTGTATAAAATGGAAGTTGCCAAGAATGGAGAAGAGGCGCTGGCGCTGCTCGGCAATGCACAAAAGGATGCTGCACCCAAACCCGATATCATTCTGCTCGACCTGAACATGCCCAAGATGAACGGAATGGAATTTCTTCAGAACCTGCGGAGCATGGATCAGTGGAAAGACGTGAAGGTTTTTATCATCACCACTTCCGAAGAAAAAGAAGAAAGGGAGAGGGTGGCGAAGCTGGGCGTCTCCGGGTACATTGTAAAACCCCTGAAGTTCAATAACCCGTCTTCTATCGATTCGTTCAACCTGATGATCGACCTGATGAACATCAAGAACAGGATCTAGTCTGATGTTTTGGTGGTGGAAGATTTGATGGCGCTGCCGTTGTCATGCGCATCGATGCCGGCAAAAAATTCCTCCACCGTGAGCTTGTGGATGGACAGTACCTTGATCAGCGTTTTGATGGTGAAGTTCACCTTGCCTTTTTCCAGCCTCCAGTATTGAGCACGCGGAAGGTCGTAATCGAAGGCGAAGGTCTCGTGGCTCTTGTAGCCTTTCTGTATGCGGAGCTCGGTTAATTTTCGGCCAGCCTTTTCCAGTGTGCTTTCCAGGAGTTTGTCTTTTTTCACGTATCGGCTTGTGGTTTTCGCTGCCGCAATATTCAGAACATTGGCATACATTCATTACTCCATATAATAGCACATCGTAAAGCGAAAAAAAATATGCGCTCGTGGGGACGGTTCAGGCTTTGGCGCAGATTCGTTATCTTTAAGTAGATCAACCCTATACCCATGAGATCCCTTGCTATTTCGCTCGTTTTCATGTGCGTTGCATCAGCTTCCGTCTTCTCCCAGTCAAAGAATGTGTTGCAACTCCATCCCCGCAATCCCCACTATTTCATGTATCAGAATAAACCTATAGTCGTTGTGGGGTCTGGCGAACATTATGGCGCTGTGGTGAACCTCGACTTCGATTATAAAAAATACCTCGAAGCATTGTCGGCCTCCGGGTTGAACAATACCCGGCTGTTCGCTGGCGCCTACGTTGAAAAGACCGGCGACTTCGGGATCATGAAAAATACGCTGGCTCCCGCGGAAAACAGGCTGACACTTCCCTGGCGTAGAAGCAGTGTGCCGGGATATGCCCTGGGCGGAAACAAATTCGATCTCAACCAGTGGGATGAGGCCTACTTTGTACGTCTCAAGGATTTTATGGCCGAAGCTTCGCGCAGGGGTGTCATTGTGGAAGTGACGCTGTTCTCCGCACACTATGGCGGTGGATGGAACTACAGCGCGCTCAATCACAAGAACAATGTAAACCTCACAGACAGTGTTCAGTCGGCGCTGGCCAACACACTCGACAATGGCAACGTGCTCAAGCACCAGGAGAAGTATGTGCGCCGGGTGGTACGGGAGCTCAACATGTTCGATAACCTGTACTTCGAAGTGCAGAACGAACCGTGGGCGGACCAGAGCGACCTGGTGCTGAAACGCAACGAGTACGGCGATGCGAAAGACTGGCGTACAACGCTGCAGGTAGTGTCGCAACGGTCTAACGAATGGCAACGGAAAGTGGCGGGCTGGATCAGGGATGAGGAAAATAAGCTGGCCAATAAACACCTGATCTCGCAAAACATCGGCAACTTTCACTACCCGGTCACGGATGCGGACCCGAACATCTCTATTTTCAATTTTCACTATGCGCTGCCCGAAGCAGTGACAGAGAACTACCACCTCGATCGTGTGATCGGTTTTAACGAAACAGGTTTTGCAGGTCGCGCCGATGAAACCTATGGCAGACAGGCCTGGCGTTTTTTGATGGCAGGTGGTGCGTTGTTCAGCCAGCTCGACTATTCATTTTCTGCAGGCGCCGAGCTCGGCCAGGATACCACTTACAAAGCACCCGGCGGTGGCAGTCCCGAGCTGCGCAGGAGATTGAGTGTGCTCAAACGTTTTTTCGAAAGCCTGAATTTCATCGATCTCAAACCAGATCACAACCTGGTGACCGCTGCGCCGGGAGCCGGCACCCAGGCCCTCAGTGATGGCAAAACACAGTGGGTCATCTATGTGGAACCCATGGCCACAAAACCTTACGACATCACGCTCAACCTCCCCAAAGGAAACTATCAGGCAGCGTGGATGGATGCTGTGACGGGTCAATCATTACAAGCCACCACGGTCAGCAACGGAAAGCTGCAGGTTCCCGCCGGCGCGAATGACAAAGTGGTGATCATCTCAAAAGCTGTTAAAAAGCCGTGAGTCTCTTCCGTGGACTGTCGACCGTCGATCATGGACTCTTCCCAGACTGAGTGAAATATCGCACGTATTGCAAATGTTGAATAATCTTCGCTTATTTGCTTAACAAAATATAAGCATATGGCGAAAGAATACCTTGGCGAATTTGAGGAGCTGGTGCTGATGATGGTTGCGGCCTTGCAGGAAGATGCCTATGGTGCGGCCATCGCAGATGAGATTGAAACGCGGCTCAAACGTGAGGTGAATCTCAGTGCAGTACATGTGACCCTGTATCGCCTGGAAGATAAAGGATACATCCGCTCGAAGATGGGTGGTGAAACGAATGAGCGGGGAGGTCGCCGCAAACGGATCTACACCATTACCAGCGCAGGCCTTGCCATACTGCGCACCATGCGGGATGCACGGCTCGAGATCTGGAAGATGATCCCCCAGTTTAAAATGTCAGGAATATGAGCCACAACAATGTCCGCCCTCCGCAGTGGGTGCTACGTTTTCTGCGGTGGTTCTGTCCCGATCATCTCGCCGAAGAGATCGAAGGAGACCTGCTGCAACGGTTCGCCCGTGATGTGAAGACGTTCGGTGAAAGAAAAGCGAGGCGAAGGTTCACCTGGAATGCTATCCGGTTTCTCAGGCCCGGAATTGTTTTAAGAAATAAGCTGTCGATTCAGTTAACCCCCTTTTATATGCTTGGCAACTATTTTAAAGTAGCGTCGCGTGTGATGCTGCGGAACCGGTTGTATTCGTTCATCAACGTCTTCGGATTAACGCTGGGCCTCACTGGCGCGTGCTTGTTGTTCCTCTGGGTAGGAAGGGAATTCAGCTACGATCAGTTCCATGCTGACAAGGATCGGATCTACAAGGCATGGAACCGTGAAGTTCAGAATGGCGAGATCCAGTGCTGGAGCAAAACCCCGCGCGTTCTTGCACCCACGCTGGTGCAGGAGTATCCGGCGGTGGAGAGCGCCGTCAGCTATGCGCGTTATGGATCGTCACAGCTGTTCACCGCAGGCGAGACCCGCCTGATAAAAAATACAGGTGTGTATACCGATGCACAGTTCCTCACCATGTTCTCATTCCCGCTGCTGAAGGGCGATCCCTCGAAGGTACTGCGTGAGCCCAACACCATGGTGGTGACAGAGCAGTTTGCCCGCCAGTTGTTTGGCGATCGTGAAGCTTTCGGTGAGACCATTTCAATTGAAGAATCGGGTTATACATTTCAGTTCACCGTTGCCGGCATTCTGAAAGACCTGCCACCCAACACCGATTTTTACTTCGATTACCTCATACCTTTTTCGTTCCTGGAGAGCATCGGAGAAAAAGATACGTATTGGAAAAATAATTCCGTAGAAACGTATGTAAAGCTTCGCACCGGGGAAAGTGCGGACCAGCTCAACGAGGTTGTAAAAGATGTGGCGAAAAAACATTCTGATAAGGAGACCACGCGTGAGATATTCCTCTATCCCCTCACAAAAATGCACTTGTACGCCGGATTTGAGAACGGTGTTCCTGCGGGTGGCCGCATCCAGATCATTCGTATGCTGGGTCTGCTCGGTATCTGCCTCATCGTGATAGCCTGTGTCAACTTTGTGAACCTGTCTACGGCACGCGCACAACGGCGTTCAAAAGAAGTGGGTATCCGGAAGGTAACGGGTGCGTACCGTTATTCGCTCATCCTCCAGTTCTTATGTGAGTCGGTGCTGATCGCGCTCGGCGCAGGCCTGCTTTCGCTGATACTGGTTTACCTGCTTTTGCCGTCCTTCAGCACACTCATCCGCCAGCCCCTCACGTTGGATTTCTTTAGTCCGTATTTCTGGACCATGGCCTTTTCGCTGACGGCGTTCATCGGGTTGGCTGCAGGGCTCTACCCTGCGTTGTACCTCTCATCATTCCGGCCGGTACGCATCCTGAAAGGTGTAGCCATCACTACCGGCAACCGCGGCTGGCTGAGGCAATCGCTGGTGGTGTTCCAGTTCGGCTTTGCCGTGATGCTGATCGTTTCCGTTATTGTAGTGAGTAAACAGGTGCGCTATGTGCAGCATCGTGAAGCAGGTTACAACCGCGAGCACCTGGTCTATCAGCCGGCCACGGGCAGCCTGCAAAAGAATTATTCAAGTTACCGGAACGATCTGCTCTCATCAGGAACAGCTACCTCTGTAACGATGACAAGCGCACCCATCACCGAGCCATGGAGCAACACCACATCGCTTCAGTGGAACGGTAAGGATCCTGCCGATAGATCAGTGGTTGAACGGTTCATTGCCGATGAAGCTTTTTCCAAAACGGCTGGACTGACCATGCTCCAGGGAAGAGACCTCGACCTGCAGCAGTTTCCTTCAGATTCATCGGGGGCGCTGATCAACGAAGCCGCAGTGAAGCTGATGGGTTTTAAAGAACCCGTCGGCGAGATCATTGTTGATGGCAACACGGAGTGGCATGTGGTGGGTGTGGTCAAAGATTTTGTGATCACTTCGCCGCACCAGAAGATCAAACCCCTGGTGGTGATGGGTTGCCAAAAGAATATGTTCAGCACCATTCACATCCGGTTGAGCGCTGCCCGCACCAGCCAGGAAAATCTGAAAGCGCTGTCTTCAATGTTTGCCAAGTACGATCAGTCTCATCCTTTCGAATATCACTTTGTTGACGAAGTATACCAGCGGAAATTCGACGGCATCAGGGCAACCCTTACCATCACCGGTATCTTCAGCGCACTGGCAATCACCATTGCCGCCCTGGGATTGCTCGGATTGTCCATCTATGTGATCGAGTCTCGGGTGAAAGAGATCGGTATCCGTAAAGTGCTGGGAGGCTCCGTTGCCGGCGTTGTTAAACTGCTGTGCATGCATTCGCTGAAGCCGATCTTCCTCGCCATCGTGCTGTTCAGTCCCATGGCCTGGTTATCCATGAGCTGGTGGCTTCAGTCTTTTGACTACCGCATCGCGATGAATGTCTGGGTCATTGTATCAGCCGCCACGGTGATCCTGTCTGTGGCCATGGTCACCATTGTGAGCCAGACCCTTCGCGCCGCTAACGCCAACCCGGTGCATAGTCTGAGGAACGAGTAGAAGGTTACTGTTCGCGCAGCAAAGGCGGTCGTATACTCAGAAAAAGAGAGTTTTCCGGAAGTTCGTTTCTGTACCTTCATAGAACCGGTAACTTCAGATTCATGAAGGTATTTGATCGACTTTCGAGGCTGATCACCTGGCCGAAAGCAAAAGATAAACATTTGCCGGATGGCGAAACCGTACACGACAACAGGCCCGAGTCCGTTACCCAACGGAAGGAAAAAGAGCTGATCGCGGGCAGCCCGAGAACGGTGGCGCAGCAGCAGCGTTTTGCTGAATCGCTGGCGCAACCCAATAACACAGGTCTGCCAGACACACTGAAGGCAGGGTTGGAAAACCTGTCCGGTTTGGATCTCTCACCGGTAAGGGTACATTACAACTCATCTCAGCCGGAGCAGTACAAGGCACTGGCGTATGCGCAAGGTACGGATATCCACCTGGCGCCAGGACAGCAGAAACATCTTCCGCACGAAGGCTGGCATGTGGTGCAGCAGCTGCAGCAGAAAGTAAAGCCCACGCACCAGTTGGGGAATGGTCAATACGTGAACGATCAGACTCGTCTCGAGCGTGAAGCCGACGAGATGGGCGCAAAGGCTGCAAAGGGACGGGCATCTGCGTTGCAAAATGCTTCACAGGCAAATCAAAAACCAGTGGAGGCATCCGATAGCAATGTTGCGCAGATGAAATTCAAGGTATCGGTAGTGGCTCCGCAGTCAAACGATGTGCGGGAGCTTAGCGATGACGAGATCACAACGATCAAATCGAAACTGGCCAACAATGCCGCAGCCCTCGCGGTATTTGAAATTGAACTGGCTACGAAAAGTTTCATCATCATTCCGAATGAGGGAAGTGACGACGCGAACATAGCCCGTGTTATTAAGTTTTGCGTCGAAGAAGCCGCACAAAAGAGCGGTTCAGGTGATTCTAAATGGGACGAGAGCCAATCATGGAAGGGGGCGCTGGATCGTAAAAAGAAGAAAGGCGTTGACAGCATGGGTATTCAGCCAACGTTGGTCGATGAGCCCAGGAAGCGAGGTCACAGGGGAGGGCGAAGACATGCCACTGCGGAAAAGCGGATGACAGAAGCGGTTGGAGAAGCAGAGACAGAAGAAAAAAAATCGCACATGGGGCACCTGATCAGCCACAAGCTTGGTGGCGTTGATGCCGCAGTAAATAAAGCAGTTACTACAGAGTTTCAGGAGAAATGGCAGAAGGTGGTGGAAAGCTCGGTGGCAAGCGCCTTGAGAGAAGGCACGCTGCGGCCGGAGCAGGTAAGGCTGAAAGTGACGGCCTACAACCTCCCCGGATCAAAGGATGTAGCCAGAGCGTTGCGCATCAAGGTTCTTCTCCTCGACGGCGCTGAAGGTTTTGTGAAAATGATTGACGTTACCACCACGCACGAGTGCACCATTGAACCGGATGCATCGAACCGAAGGGCGGTTCAGAAAGTACTTGAAGACTGGGGCCAGGGCAAAGGAAACGTTTACAATTGGTTAAGGATCCACAATGGGTTTCCTGTGGAGGACGAAGCTAATTAAGAAGACTTACAATATTATTTCAGTCCCTCAATTAGCGTGGAAGTTACGTCCACGCTTTTTTACTTTGATCGTAGCTCGGTTCAGGGCTGTGGAACTTAGCTCCAACCCGCGTTTGTAAGATATTCCCTTCCGAATATTTAATTTCCTGTAAGAATTCGCTCCCTTCATGATACTAATGGGTAAACGCTGACGATGTGACGGAAACCGGGCAGAAGCAAACATTTGAAACATGGCTAGACCTGCATAAAGGCCTCCTCTTTAAAATCGTGAGGGTTTATGCGTTCACACCCATGGACCGCGACGATCTTTTTCAGGAGATCCTTATTCAGGTGTGGCGGTCGGTTCCTTCATTCAGGCACGAATGCTCCGTAACCACATGGTTGTATCGCATTGCCCTGAACACCGCCATCAGGTGGGTAACCCGCGAACGAAAACACACACGATCTGAATCACTGGACGACCGTCATCATCTGTTGCTCGACAGCAAGGTGGAGGTTGATGAACTACTGACGTGGCTTTACGAAGAGATCTCTCGGCTGGATGAAATAGACCGATCCATCACGCTGCTGCTTCTGGATGGATTCTCTTACAAGGAGATGGCCACCATCCTCGGTATCTCTGAATCAAATGTCGGCGTAAAGATCAACCGGATCAAAAAACAACTTATTGTGAGATCGAAAACACAACATCACCATGGAATTTGAAGAACTTAAACGAGTCTGGGAAATGCAAAACAGTGAAGTACTTTTTGTGGTGGATGCGCAATCGCTGCATCGCCGCATTACCTCAAAGAAGAACAAGGCTAACCGCACCCTGAACTTTACGGAATGGCTGGTGCTGATTGCCAATATCGCTTCCGCCACTTTTGTTATGGCGACAACTTTTTTTAATTCAAGCCTGCGGATCTCGGCTTACCTGTTGTCGGGCTGGATGTTCATGACAGCAATTTATGTAGCGATCAGTCGCATCCGGAGGATCAAAGGTGATGCTGCGTACGATCGATCCATGCAGGGCGATCTGCATCACGCTATCGCCATGGCAAGTCATCAGGTACGCCTGTCGCAACTCATGCGCTGGAACATACTACCGGTGGTGGCATTGGTACTGCTTGTTGTGTGGGAAGGAGGTAAATCTATCTGGATGGTGACAGGTATTGTTATATTTTTTGCACTCACTTATTGGGCGAGTGGCTGGGAGCACAGGTTTTATCAAACCCGCAAACGCGAGCTGGAGATCCTGAAAGGTAAATTGGAGAACGGATAGGAATTTCGATGGCAATAAAAAGCGTCGCAAGATTGTTGACACCTAACCATGAAACAATAGCCCTGGTCGTTCGTTTTAGTTATCCATCTTTCATAAAAACCCTGCGTGTATGTTTGTTTCCATCCTGGCGTTAACCATCCGGAAGTTCTTCAAAAACCTGTCTTATTCTTTTGTTATCCTGAGTGGATTGGTTGTGGGAATTACAACGGTCATTCTTGTTTTCCTGTGGGCGACGTATGAGCTGGACTTTGACCGTTATCATCCTGATAATGAAAGGGTCTTTGCCGTGCTCATGAATGAAGCTGTCGACGGCGATATTGAGACCTCTGAAGAAACGCCCGTGCCACTGGCAGATTACCTGGCCACCAGCATACCTGAAGTAGAAAGCTTTACGCGAATAGATAATACCCGTCGCCTTCTTGGCTATGGAACGAAAGCATTGCAGAAACGCGGCGTTTATGCCGATACAGGTTACTTCAAGGTCTTTCAGCCTGTGATGATAGCGGGCGATGCAATGCATCCAATGCCCGACAATCACTCCATTGTTATTTCCAAAACGCTGGCGCAGTTGCTCTTTGGCGACAACGATGCGCTGGGAAAGATCATCATGCTGGACCGTACAAATGAATTGAAGGTTACGGGTGTATTCTCAGGTTTCCCCGAAAATAGCAGCCTGCGCTCATACGAATTTGTTTTGCCCTTTCATGCGAAGCCAAGGGAGGAGGACGAATGGCAAAACTATTATGTGAAGCTGAATGCCGCCAGTGCGCGTGAAGCGGTGGAAAGGAAGATCGACGCCAGGTTCAAAGAATTTTTTGGCAATCAAAATGCCACATCGTTGCTGTTTTGTCTCACGGACTGGCGACTGCACTGGAGCTTTGAAAATGGCAAGGTCTCGGGTGGGCGTATTGTTTACGTGGTCATCTTCGGCATTACGGCGTTGTTTATTCTGATGATGTCGGCCATCAACTATGTGAACATCATGACCGCCAGTGCAGCGAAACGGGCCCGCGAGATCGGCGTGCGCAAAATGACCGGCGCTACACAACGCACGCTTATTGGCCAGTTTATGACCGAGAGTCTGTTCACCACTTTGATGGCCACCCTCGTCTCCCTGGGAATTGCTTATTTATTGCTTCCTGTATTCAATCTGATCACAGGTGCGAAGCTTTCAATGTCACTTACCGATCCCAAATTGCTGTTGGGTCTTTCCGGCATTGCACTTTTTACAGGGCTTGTCGCCGGAAGTTACCCGGCATTTTTACTTTCATCGCTCAAACCCGCCCTGGTGCTGAAGCAGCATACGATGCCCGCATTGACGGGTGCCACGTTCCGGAGATCGCTTGTTATTTTCCAGTTCACACTTTCAGTGATACTGATCTTCAGCGCCGTGGTCATGCGGCAACAAACAACGTATCTCCTGAAGAAGGACCTCGGCTTTGATAAGAACAACGTCATCAATATCTGGCTTTCGCCGGATTTTAATCTTCCGTTACAAAATTTTAAAGCAGAGATCCTCGATCACTCCTCGGTTTTGTCTGCGGGCCTGGGAGGCGCCAGCCCGATGGAGATCAATGGATATGCCGAAGTACGCTGGGCCGGAAAACGCGGGGAAGAGCCTACTATGTTAAATGGTGTCTCGTGTGATCATGACATGTTATCGGCGCTCAGGTTTGAATTTGTTCAGGGACGAAATTTCTCACGCCAGTTTGCCTCTGATTCGGCAGGTTTTATCATCAACCAAAAAGCTGCAGACCTTCTCGGCTTCAGTGACCCTGTTGGGCAAACCATTACCTACACGATGTTCGGCGAACAGCAGGGAACGATCATTGGTGTGGTGAAGGACTTTCACAATGAAGATATTCATGCGCCGATGGGTCCTGTCATTTTTACACTCAAGACCGAAGAAGAACTGTACAACCTTTTTATACTGTATGCCGATGGGCAGCAGGATCAGGCACTCGCCCATGTTAAAGCCGTATTCGATAAATTTCAGCCCGGCATTCCGCTGCCCTATAGTTTTCTCGACAGCGATTTCGAGCACCAGTTTTACCAGGAAAAACTTCTTGGAAACCTGTCTGTGTGGTTCACCGTCATTGCGCTGGTGATTGCTGGACTTGGCCTGTTGGGCTTAACGATGTTCAATACGCAAAGACGTACAAAAGAGATCGGCGTGCGTAAGGTGCTGGGCGCTTCTGTATCTCAGATCCTGATCATGCTTTGCAGCGGTGCAGTGCGCCCGGTGCTGATCTCGTTTGTTGTGGCCTTTCCGATCGGCTCCTATCTCATGGAAGAATTTCTGGCGGGTTATGCTTTCCGCATCTCCGTGTCTGCCATAACCTTCATTCTGGTAGCGGCAGCAATGATCGGCTTTGTGTTGTTAACAGTCTTGTATTTGTCGTTTCTGGCCGCCGTAAAAAATCCGGTTGAGTCGCTTAAAACTGAGTAGTGTCTCATGGTCAATCATCCCTGAGCGTCTTCACCGGATTCATATTGGCAACCGTAAATACCTGGTAGCCGATGATCATGAGCGCAACAATAAAGAGCAATCCGGTAGAAGCCAGGAATGTGGTGACGTTCACACCCTGGTGATATTTCCATATTGTGCCCATGATGGTTGTTGACCAGGTGTAACCCGCCCATGATCCTAATACCGAGGCAACAGCAAGGATGATCAAAAATTCGGTATTGATGATACGGCTGATGTTGTAAACCGAGGCGCCCAGTACTTTTCGAACGCCGATCTCCTTCATTCTTTTCACGATGTTAAGCGATACCAGGCTGAGCAAACCTGTAGCCGAAAGCAGCAAGGCAATGGCACCCAAAAAAGTATAACCGTACACGATGCTCAGGTTCAGATCGATCACCTGCTGCAGGTGTGACGCCATCATCATTCCATTGTAGAGCCGGTTGGGGAAGATCGCGGCCCACTGTTCTTTCATGAAGGTATTGACAGCGGCAACATTTTCGGACTTTGTATTCACAACGATCTGGGTATACTGATCGGGCAGCACATAACGGATCATCATCGGTTCCATTTCGCGCCATAGCCCCAGCGTGTAAACATCTTTCACAACGCCAACAACGTAAAGCTTCGCGCTGTCTTTCCAGATCAGCTCTTTCCCAAGCGGCTTGTCCCAGCCAAAGAGGTCCGCCATCTTTTGCGTGATGATGATGGATTCTTTCTGATCTGTTTCTGAATTTTCGATAAAATCCCTGCCTTCGAGCAGCTCCAGGCCCAGGGTCTCCAGGTAATGATCGCCCACGGCAATCACATCCACCTCTACCTGACGCGCTTCATGTTTGACGGGCTCATGATCGCGGTTTGAAAAGATCCCGCTCCCGGCGCCAGCCATGGAAATGATTTCCGGATGCGACTGCAACGCATTTTTATAAGTATCGAATTCACTGCGATCGTTGATCCAGGCAACCACCGAGCCGCGCACATCGAAGCCAAGGTCATACTGCTGCTGATAACGTGCGTTCTGCATGAATGCGAAGGCGCTGACCACCGCTATCAATGAGATGGCAAACTGTGCACCCAGCAGTGTGCGGGTAAAATAATTGGTGCCGCCAAACTTGAGCTTGCCTTTCAGAATGCTCACGGGGTTGAACCTGCTGATGTAGAATGCCGGGTAGCTGCCTGCAAGTATACCCGTGAATAACAACACACCTGCGATAAAACAAAGAAACAAGGGTGAATCGAGATAATTAGGCTCGATGTGAATATTGTTGGCGGTGATCAGATTCCATCCCGCAATGAGCAGGTCGCCAATGCCAAGTCCCGCCAGCAACGCCAGGAAGCAGATAAAAGTAGTCTCGCCAATAAATTGAATGATCAGCTGCGTACGCATGCTGCCCATCACTTTGCGGATGCCGATTTCTTTTAGTCGCCTTGAAGAGATGGCGATAGCAGTATTCGTCAGGTTAAAGCACGCGATGAGCAATATCAGGAACGACATGATCATTGAACCGATCACAGCGGAGAGGGGCGGAGCCGTTTGAAGCCATGACGTTACATTATCATCGCGGTCACGGTGCGCCATGGTAGTGAAGGGGTCAAGCGCAAATTCGCTCACCTGAAAATCTTCCCTCGCCTGGTTGTTGTTCGGTATGTATGATTGAAGCGCACGGTGAACCTGGCCTGCACGACTGCCGTCATCGATCTGAACGAACAACATACACTCCTGTTTCCAGTCGTCTTCACGCATGCCCTGGTGTTCATCTTTGAAATTTTCAAAGTTCATATAGGCGGCGCCGTCTTTCTTGTAGAAGCTTGAGTTCATGGGTGGCTCCCTGAAGACACCGGCGATCCGCACTTCCTTTAATTGAGGTCCGTACACTTGTGTGATGGTTTTTCCGAAAGCATCGTTTGGCGAACCGAACAGACGAACTGCGGTTGCCTCGCTAATGAAAACACTGGTTTTGTCGTTCAGGTCTGCGGGGTTGCCCGAGATGAAATCAAATGAGAACATCCGGAAAAAATCCGGATCAACGTATGAGATATTGGCAGGGAAGAGATCTTTTTCTCGTTTGAAGTTCGATGAGGAGTAATGATATCGTGATGAGAGATCAACATCAGGGAAAGTTTTGTCTACGATGGCTCCCAGTGGCATTGCGGCATATCCGAACCGGGTGAGCTTGTTGTCGAATTCGCGTATGGCGCTTACCCTGTAGATGTTTCCGCGCTGTTCATGTACAGCATCGAAAGTGGCGTCGTATTCATAAGCGAAATAACCGACGATGCAGCAGGCAATGGCCACGCCCATGCCGAGCACGTTGATGAGGATGAACAGCTTGTTCTTCGTCACGTTGCGAAGTGTAATGAGCAGGTAATTTTTGATCATGTGTTATCCGATGCCAACAAACGTGCCAGGAGCGATCATGGCAAAATGAGAAGGATTCGTCAGTCCAGGACCTTGATTTGTTCGTACCTGAAACGGACTCGTCCGCATACGAACGTCACGCCGACGGCTGCCGGACTGCCTTTGGCGAATTTGCGAGCACCTGAAATGCACATCAATCTCATCGGTGAAAAGCAAGCGCGATGGTTGATTTCTCTTGATATTACTGTATCTTAGGTAATAGACCTTTGGTGAATTATGAGTGACGTTCAAAAAAAGATCATCGGGCGCTGCATTCGCGCTTACAATTGGGACACTTCTCCCCGGCGTGAGCAAAAAATAACATCCTGGAATTTCACGACGGTACCGTTACCGTTGATATCGATTACGAAGCTGTTCTGGCCGTGGCGTTGCCTGGCGATCTGTTGCGGCTGAAGGTCAGTCTGTGTTTGCATTCGACCGCGATAAGATCACAAAAATTCAGGACCGAAGTTGATCCACGCTGTTTCGGAAATTCCTTTTAGGCTTTATATTCGCAGCCAATTTTGATTGTAACACCTGAAAACAAAAGAATAACATGCAACTTATAGGCAAACTGATCCAGATGCTCCCGCTGCAAACCGGCCAGGGCAAAAGCGGACAATGGAAAAAACAGGATATCGTGGTTGAGACCGAAGGACAGTATCCTAAAAAGGTATGCATTTCTATCTGGGGCGATAAGATCAACCCAGGTCAACTGGTTGTTGGCAACAAGCTCAAGATCGATTTCGACATCGAGAGCAGGGAGTACAATTCACGCTGGTACACCGATGTAAAGGCTTGGAAAGTCGAGCCCGTTGGTGGAGGTTCCAGCAGCGGTGATGCAGGACTGCCCGTCTATGATGATGAGCCGATCCAAAGCAACTCCGGAGATGATCTTCCGTTCTAGGAACCGGTTTTAGGATTAGCCGGTATGATTTTGCAATACGGGGCCTTCTTTGTAAAGAGGGCCTTTTTTGCTATTTTATTAGTACCTCATCATGACAAATTCACAGCGTGATTTCACCATCATTCGCGATCTGTAGGAGGAAGAAAATGATGCGATCCGTAATGAGCTTAAGCTGGAACCGCTTGCTGAGTAGTGCCCGAATTACACACATTACCGGGTCAAACGGGGCCGGTAAATCCACTGTTGGCCCCACCTACCTGCACCTGCCTGTGGACTGTACGAGTTTTTTTAGGTGGCCATTTTTTCATGTACAACTCGCGAGGTGGTCAAAGCAGCCTTGAAAATTGTACAAGCTTTTTTACGGTTGTATTTGTACATGTACAAAAACGCATATTAGTTCTCCTAGTACAAACAGTTAACTGGGAAACAGACTGTAAAACCGACGTTAGGATTGCCGAGCTCCTTTTCTGCAAGATTTATTTACAACCAGAAAAAACGTCCGGGGGGTTGCAGCGGTGTTGGGATTTCTTTCTTTAATTCTTCTTCAACTCTGCAATAAATGCCTCACATCCTTCTATATCGTTTACAATTTCCCAGGCGCGGCGATGCTCTGGTGAGAAACGCGTGCGGTAGCGTGTGTCCAGCCATTTGATAATATCTGGCCGGCCCAGTTTTAACAAGACGAATTTCTCCAGAGCCATTACCTGCAGCTGGCTCAGTGTAAGGGGCGACTCGGATACATACTTCTGTTTCAACAAAGAATTGTCATCAACAGAGCGTAGAAAAATGTGCATCAACTCGTGGAAGATAACGATCGGAAAAGCGGATACAGAATGTGGCTTGGAAGCTGAGGAGAGAAAACTTTTTGTATATATTATTAAAGGCGAGCCCATGGAAGGAAAATCACAGGCAGTCAGTGTCACTTCTACGTCCTGCCATGGAAACGGGCGTCCGGTTTCCTTAAGAATTGTTTGAAGGTAAACAGATCCTTCTTTATCCCACATCGCCTGGAATTCGCCTACCCGTCCCGACAGCTCATCTATGTCTTCCTGCTTCACTGGTTTGTTCAGTAACGATCCACATTCCCTGTCAAACGGCCCGTTTTTTACGTACACCAGACTCACTTTTGGAACCTGTATTGAACCCGGCAGATTCTCTTGAACCGACTGGCCATTGACCAGGTTGACAAGCCTTGCTGTTATAAACAGTGTAAGGAGGACAGATCTCATGCGATAATGGATAAGGTCATGCAAATTTTAGTTACCTGTGCACCTAAGATAACCTATTTCTCTTACCGTTATGTAGTAAGAGAAGGTAATTGGATAAGCTTCTCTCGCATCAAAATATCTAAAAACAAAAAAGCGACCCTAAAGTCGCTTTTGCTAAGTAGCGGGGACAAGACTCGAACTTGTGACCTTTGGGTTATGAGCCCAACGAGCTACCAACTGCTCCACCCCGCGATGTATCTTTGGAAAGAACTTCTTTCTTTCAGGAATCAATCTTGTGACTATTCTAACTCCGATTGTTCTCTCAGAGTTTCATTCCGGTTAAAAAAATCCTGAAAATCCAGCAATCCTTTTAATCCGCTCTAAAATGGAGGACAAAAGTAGAACCTTAACAGCGAAAAAACAAGTAACTTTGCGGATTGATGGAACAAAAAGCATTTAAGGCCGGCTTCGTTAGCATCGTTGGCAAACCCAACGTAGGCAAGTCGTCGCTCATGAACAAGCTCATGGGTGAGAACCTTTCCATTATCACGGCCAAAGCGCAAACCACGCGTCACCGCATCATGGGAATTCTGAATGGAGACGATTATCAGGTAGTTTATTCTGACACTCCGGGAATTCTCGAACCAAAATATTCCCTGCAGGAGGCCATGATGAATTACGTGAAAGTTTCGCTGCAGGATGCTGACGTCATTTTGCTGGTGGTGGAGCTGAACGACCGGTTCGAAGACCCGCACCTGGAGCGGTTCAGAAAATTCACAACACCCATTATTTTGGTGGTTAATAAGATAGACCAGGCCAAAGGGTCGCAGGTGACAGATAAAGTTGCTTATTGGAAAGCCGCTTTACCCAACGTAGCCGAGATCGTTCCCGTGTCTGCAAAAACGGGAGAGAACGTCAGCGATATCCTCGAGAAAGTAAAGGCCCGTCTGCCCGAGCATCCGCCGTTTTTTCCGCAGGATGAGTTTACCACGCGCTCGGAAAGATTTTTCGCTTCCGAGATCATCCGCGAGAAGATCTTCCTGAACTACTCCGAGGAGATCCCCTACAGCTGCGAGGTTGCGATCACATCGTTCAAAGAGGCGGAAGACATCATCAGGATCAGCGCCGAGATCTACGTGGAGCGCGAATCGCAGAAAGGCATTATCATCGGCAAGGCCGGAAGCTCCCTCAAGAAAGTGGGCATGGAGGCGCGGCAGGACATGGAATCATTTTTTGCAAAAAAGGTTTTTTTAGAAACACGTGTGAAGGTTGCCGATAACTGGCGTAAGGAGCGGAACAAGCTCCGGCAGTTCGGTTATCTTGAATAATATTTGAATTTACTTCTTATCTCATACCTCGTAATTCGTACTTCGAAATGTCAAACATAGTAGCAATAGTAGGCAGGCCAAACGTTGGCAAGTCCACATTTTTCAACCGGCTGATCGAGAAGCGACAGGCTATTATGGACAATATGCCGGGCGTTACGCGCGACCGCCACTACGGTTATGCCGAATGGTGCGGCAAATTTTTTACGGTGATCGATACCGGCGGTTATGTTACCGGTTCAGAAGACAAATTCGAGTCGGAGATCAGGAAGCAGGTGAAGCTCGCCATCGATGAAGCGGCCGCCGTGATCTTTATGGTGGATTGCAGAGACGGACTTACAGGTTTCGATAAAGACTTTGCCAACCTGCTGCGTGCCTCGAAGAAACCCATCTTTGTAGCGGCCAACAAAGCCGACACTCCTGACAAGACCATCCTGGCGTCGGAGTTCTATGCCCTTGGTTTGGATGGTGAGGTGTTTCCCGTCTCGGCCGAGAACGGCAGTGGCACGGGTGAGCTGCTGGATGAGCTGGTAAAGATCTTCCCAACGGAAGGGGTGGAGGACCCGGATGCAGGCACCCCCAGGATTGCCATCCTCGGACGACCCAATGTTGGTAAATCTTCGCTGCTCAATGCCCTGCTCGGCACAGAGCGAAGCATTGTTACCGATGAGGCCGGCACCACACGCGATGCCATCCACTCGCGTTACAAGATGTATGGCCAGGACTTCATTCTGATCGATACGGCGGGAGTACGCAAAAAAGGAAAAGTAAAGGACGATATAGAGTTCTATTCAGTGCTTCGCTCATTGAGGGCACTCGAGGAGTGTGATGTGTGTATCGTGGTGATCGATGCAGAGCGTGGCATGGAAGCGCAGGATGTGAACATCATCAGCCTGGCGCAACGGCAGGGTAAGGGTATGGTGATCATGGTCAATAAATGGGACCTGATCGAAAAAGACTCCAAAACGTCTGAAAAGTTCAGGAAGGAGATCCTGGAAAAACTGGCACCCATCGACTACCTGCCCATCATCTTTGCTTCGGTGCTCAACAAACAACGGATCTTCCAGGTGATCGAAAAGGCCGTACAGGTGTTTGGCAATAAGACCAAGAAGATCCCCACTTCTCAGATCAATGATGCCATTTTGCCTGAAATTGCACGTTATCCGCCAGCGGCTACCAAAGGCAAGCTGATACAGATCAAATACATTACACAGGTTACAGCCCGGTTTCCTTCGTTTGCATTTTTCTGTAATCTTCCCCAATACATTCAGGAATCGTATCAGCGGTTCCTGGAGAATAAAATCAGGGAGAATTTTGACTTTGAGGGGGTGCCGGTGAGGCTGATCTTCAAGAAAAAATAATTTTTTCTTACCCCATTCACGGGAATCAGCCATAACTAGTATATTTGCGATGAATTTTAAAACCTGTAAACTATGAAAAAACTGATCGCATTGTTAATGGTATGCGGCTTTGCATTTGCATTTGTTGCTTGTGGCGGTGGTAAAACCGAAAACGCTGAAAGCACAGATACAACTTCAGTCGAAACTCCTGTTGAGCCTGCTGACACTACAGCTACGGACACAGCAGCTGCCGACACTACTGGAGCTTAATTATCATTCAATCTGAAAAGATTGTTTTCCCGGGAAGGCTTTAGAATTGCTAAAGCCTTTTTTTATTGCCTATGATGCATCCTGAGAAAATCCATCAAACCCTTCATCAGCACGTTCCAGGGGCGGCCTGTCCCTACTGTTTCCACCTCTGGAAAAACACTCCCTTCGAGCTCAAGCTCACCCGCAGTCGCCAGTCAAAAGTAGGAGACTTTACAAGCCGCAAGAGCATCGGCCATCCGAGGATCACCCTCAACCGCGACCTCAACCCCTTTCTTTTCCTGATCACGTATATCCATGAGGTGGCGCACCTGCACGTGTACCTCAAATATGGCAACCGCGTGGATCCCCACGGCGAGGAATGGAAGAGCGCGTTTAAACAATTGATGGTGCCAACCCTTCAAAAAGAGGTCTTTCCTGAAGAAATCTTACATGAGCTGGGCCGCCACATGGTCAACCCCAAGGCCAGCTCTTTTGCCGACGCCGACCTCACCCGCGTGCTCCGGTCTTTCGATAAGCACGCAGACCAGTACACGGCCCTGTCGGACATCCCGGAAGGAAGCATCTTCCAGTTCCAGGGAAGATATTTCAGGAAAGGCAAATTGAAACGAACCCGCGTGCTCTGCCACGAAATAAAAACAAGGCGTAACTATCTCGTACCTGCGGAAGTGCTGGTGAGTAATGTGCAGCTGAGCATGCTGTGAGATGGTTGCCAGTTGCCGGTTTCCGGATGGCCGGTTTAGAGACGTGCACGACCTTCACATGATTGTTTCAACTCCTGAGATGCAAAGCTCCGCTGGGACTATTAACACCGAAACGAACCGGTAACTGGCCAGCTGGCAACTGGCAACCAATCAAGCTCCCAGCCTCCGCGTAATGAGTCCGTTCACCGTATCGAAGAAAGTGTGTGGCTGCATGGTTCTCCATCGCTCAAGCTGAAGCGTGCCGCCCATGTTGATATAGTTGTCTACGTGGTATTTTTTGAACTCGTCCTGGATGAAGTCAGGGAACGATACAGCGGCGATCCATCCGTCTTCCACATCGTCGAACCATTCTTCGTAATAGCAATCGTCTGAGCCGTGAAAGTTCATGATGTTCTCGCCGATGAGGATGAACTTGTTGATGCCTTCCTCCAGCAGCGGCTCTACCACGTTCCGTTTCAGGTTCATGATGTCGTTGTTGATGGCGTCATTCCATTCGCCGATGAACTCTATTACTGTATAACCGGCAGTGTAATCGGTATAAAGGATCTTGACGTACAACGTCTCCGAGCCCATGTAATCCCAGGCCGGATCGATGTAGTAGCCGTAGATCGTCTCCGAATAAACGTCGTGGTTGTATTGTTTTCCGTAAAAGGGCGATCGGTCGTCCCGCGAAGAATCGTAGTAGTTTAACCAGTTATAATATGGTTCAATTTCGTGCATGGCCTTTCCGGCTTTCCACAGCCTTACGCACAGAACCGTGTTCCTTGAGTAATTGTTCTGCTTCAGCGTCGGAAATGCCTAGCTCTTCCATAACCATTTTTGTGCCGCGGCCGATAAGCTTATTGTTGGTGAGCTGCATGTCTACCATCTTGTTGCCTTTCACCCTTCCGAGCTTCACCATGGCCGAAGTGGAGATCATATTGAGGATGAGCTTTTGCGCCGTGCCGGACTTCATGCGGGTACTGCCGGTCACGAACTCTGCGCCAACCACCACTTCGATCGGGAAATCTGACTGCTTGCCAATTTCGGTACCGGTGTTACAAGCGATGCATCCGGTTACGATGCCGTGCGCGCGTGCGTCTTTCAGTCCGCCCACAACGTAAGGGGTGCGGCCTGAGGCGGCAATACCGATCAGCACGTCTTTATCGGTGATGTTGTGCGCCTGAAGATCTTTCCAGGCCTGGGCCACATCGTCTTCGGCATGCTCTACTGCCTTGCGGATGGCAGCGTCTCCACCGGCGATCAGTCCGATCACTTTTCCCTGCGGCATTCCGTACGTGGGCGGGATCTCGGAAGCATCCACCACACCAAGCCGGCCGCTCGTTCCTGCGCCGATATAGAATAATCTTCCTCCGTCTTTCATTTTTTTCACCACCTCATTCACCAGGGCTTCGATCTGCGGGATCACCTTCTCAATGGCAAGGGGAACGGTTTTGTCTTCCTTGTTGATGTTCACCAGCAGGTCGCGCACGCTCATTTTTTCAAGATCGCTGTAGTAGGATGAAGATTCTGTTGTTGTCATTTAATAATAGTGATTCAATGTTGAAAGAAAATTGTAAAGGTACGAGGTACGATTTACGAGGTACGATTACGATTCAGATTCAGATTGAGGATCCCTCCTCGTACTTCGTAAATAGTATTTCGTACTTCATTCATTATCGCTCTGGTGGAACAAGGTCAGCCCTGCGATGGGTCCCTCCAGGATGTTCTTCACGGTAATGCCTTTGTCATTGGCAACCTGCCTCAGGATGTCGCTGAAGTAGAAGGCTATCGAACCTGTGAAATGCACTTTCAGGTTTTGATAGTTGTCGTACTTCATCACGTTGTTCTCATAGAATTCGGCAAAGCTGTCGTAAATGAGCTTATAGCAATATGGGTCGTCGAGATGCTGGAAGATGAACTTGGCGAAGCTGGCGAGGAAGGCGCTGGGCTTTTCCTGCTGGTAAACCTTTTCAAGGAATTCTTCGCGCGAAAGCGGAAACCGCACGTGAAATTGGTCGGCCAGTTTTTCGGGCATCACTTTCCGGAGATAATCCACCAGGAACTTCCTGCCGATGTTTGCGCCGGAACCTTCGTCGGCCAGGATCCAGCCCAGGTTGGCAACGTTGCCGATGATCTTCTCACCATCATAGAGGCAGGAGTTTGAGCCGGTGCCCATGATGCAGGCAATACCCGGTTCATGACCGCACAAAGCACGGGCTGCCGCCAGCAGATCCCACCCGATCTCGATCTGTGCTTCGGGAAAGAACTCCAGGAAGGCACTTTTGATGGTAAGCTGATTTTTTACCGACGAAACGCCGGCGCCATAAAAAAAGATCTTCTGAACGGGGTCTGCATTGATCTTCGGAAGCAGTATTTCCTGAACATTCTTCTTCAGGTCTTCGATGGGTTGGTAGTAGGGATTAAATCCGGGGGCGCTGGCCTGCCCTATGGATCCGTCTTTCTGAATGAGTCTCCAGTCTGTTTTGGAGCCTCCGCTGTCGGCTATAAGAATCATGTTAAGGTCGCTGGTATGTTCAGGTCTCTTTAGTATGATGCAAAGCTATAACATGAATCCAATACTAAAAACAATCGTGCCCTGTGTGTCTGTGTGTTTTCGGAAAATTGAAAGCTTTTAACTTTTAAGTCGCCCGATTACTTTGAATTTATCGAACACATTCTCGTTGTGAGGGGCATCTTTGAGCTCGTCAGTCAGATCCTGGCCTGCCCAGTGTTCATAATGTTTGCCGTTTCGCCAGAGCCTGGAAGAAGTTACATCGTAAACAAGACCCCGAAGGGCCACCCAGATCTCGGGTTTATCCTGCCCGTTCCGGAGGGCGAGCTGGGCACGGGTGATCACGGGCAGCAGGTCGTCGTTCACCGTGCGTTCAGGTGGTTAAAATCTTTCACAATGGTATACAGGAATTGCGCCGGCGCCAGGTCTGTCTGCACGCCCAGCAGCGACTTGATCTTGTCGGTCACCATGAGCACGGGCTGCATATTGCCGTGGTTGGTATTGGCATCGAGCGCGCGCTGGATGAGCTCGATGTCACGGCTTGCGAGCTGGACCACCTGCGGGAACACAGGCACGTAAGTATCTTCAGGAGAGATGAACACCTCGCTGGCAGTGATCTCTTTCTGGGCGATGAGCTTCACCACACAAGTGCCCGCCACCACATCGCCCACGCGCTGGCCTCTTCCGTTGGTGGCGATGGCGATGACGGCGATCGCGCCCGACAGGATGTGAAAGTCGATGAGGCTGAAGACCCACCGCAGCAGGTAGTTACCAACGCCAGGTTGTGTGCCATCCACCCGCACCACCTGGATGTTCATCACACGTTTGCCCGGGCTTTGACCGTTCATAAAAATCTCGAACATTAAGTGGTAGAGGAACCACGGCATCACCAGGAATACGATCCATGGCCACACCACATCAAGATCCATATTGACGAACGCGGCGATCACGGCTATTGCATACGCGATCAGGATGGCCAGGTCAAGCAGGTAAGCCACGATCCGGTCGCCAACACTGGCAATGGGATATTGGATGGAAACATTCTGGGTTGTCTGTACACTTATAGTTTGCATCTGCTCAAAAATTCGATAACTTTTCCGCAATTAAACCAACACTCTACAAATTTCGGAATATGAAGTTAAACCTCCTTGCCTGTGTAAGTTTGTTTTTTATTGCAGCAGGCTGCGTCACCACCGCTGAAAATAAAAAAGACTACGCTTCCCTGCCTGACGATCAGTTGAAACGGATCGCCGACTCGCTGGCCCAGACCTACATCATCACCGATGGTCACGTAGACCTGCCCTACCGGCTGAATGTCAAGCATTTCAGGCTGGAGCGCGAATACCTCGGCATCCCGGTGAGCTCTACGGAAGGAGACTTCGATTACGAGCGCGCAAAAAAGGGAGGGCTTGATGCACCTTTCATGTCTATTTACATCCCTTCAAGATACCAGGCACAACCCGACATGGGCAAAGTGCTGGCCGATTCGCTGATCACCATGATCGAGGGTATTGCACAGGCTCACCCCGACAAGTTCGCGCTGGCCCGTACGCCCGCTGAAGTGGAGGAGAACACCAAAGCCGGTAAGATCTCATTGCCCCTGGGCATGGAGAACGGCGCGCCGGTAGGCAACGACCTCGCCAATGTGAAATATTTTTACGACCGTGGCATTCGCTACATCACGCTGACGCACGGCAAAGACAACCAGATCTGCGACTCATCTTATGACACCCTGAATACCTGGAAGGGTTTAAGCCCTTTCGGCGAGCAGGTAGTGGCCGAAATGAACCGCGTGGGCATCATGGTGGATATATCGCACGTTTCTGACAGCACTTTCTTCGATGTGGTGAAGCTTACCAAGGCACCGGTGATCGCATCGCATTCGTCCTGCCGCTTCTTCACGCCCGGCTTTCAGCGCAATATGTCAGACGAGATGATCAAGACCCTGGGCGCCAACGGTGGCGTGATCCAGATCAACTTCGGCGCTTCTTTCCTCGACTCCGTAGCGCGCCAGAACAAAACACTGCACGACTCATTGACGAAGATCCTGGAAGAGAAGAAGCTTACCTCTGCCGATCCTGAAGCACAACCGATCATCGAACAATTCGGCAAGCAGCACAAGGAGCTGTTCTCGGACGTAGAGCGCGTGGCCGATCACATAGACCATGTGGTGAAGCTGGCGGGTATCAATCACGTTGGCATCGGCTCTGATTACGACGGTGTGGGCGACAGCCTCCCCTACGGCCTCAAGGATGTTTCAGCGTATCCCAACCTGATCGCAGTGCTGCTCAAACGGGGCTATTCGCCCGAAGACATCAGCAAGATCTGCTACAAGAACGTATTCAGGGTCTGGAACAAGGTCATCGAGGTTTCGGAACAGTTACAATAGTTCTTTTTACGTCATTAACAACCACAAACCCTTTGAGGGTTCTGAACCCTCAAAGGGCTGAAAGGGTTGAATATGAAAGAAGCAGCATTCGTCAAGCAGAGCAAAGCACGCTGGGAAGAGTTTGAAAAAACCGTGAAAGCCCAGGAGCAGGCATCGCCTGATAAACTGGCTGAGTTGTTCATTCAGGTAACGGACGATCTTTCTTTTTCACGCACCAGGTACCCCGAAAGCCGCACAACGCAGTACCTGAATGCGCTGGCCGGCAAAATTCACCTGCAGATCTACCGGAACAAACGCGAAGACCGCAACCGGTTCATCACCTTCTGGCAATATGAAGTACCCGAAGCGATGTACCACGCGCGTAAACCTTTGTTGTATGCCCTGATCATCTTTGTCATCGCCGGCATCATGGGCGCTGTCTCCACGTTCTATGACGATACGTTTGTCAGGCTCATCCTGGGCGATGGTTACGTGAATCAGACCCTGGAGAATATCAAGGACGGAAACCCCACCGGGATCTATTCGAGCATGGGTCCGGTGACCATGTTCTTCTTCATCACCTGGAACAATGTGATGGTGGCCTTCCGTGTTTTTGTCTTTGGTGTGTTTGCCTCCATCGGCACCGGATTCTACCTCTTCTACAATGCGCTGATGGTGGGCACCTTCATCATGTTCTTTTACAACGAAAATCAGCTGGCCCAGGCGCTGCCCGTGATCATGCTTCATGGAACCATCGAGCTGTCGTCTATCGTTATTGCGGCCGCGGCGGGTTTTACCATGGGCAACAGCCTGATCTTTCCCGGCACCTATTCACGACTGGTTTCGTTCAGGCAAGGTGGTATCCAGGGCCTGAAGATCATCATCGGCCTGGTGCCCTTTTTCGTGATCGCCGGATTCATTGAATCATTTGTAACGCGCCATGCGTTTATGCATTGGAGTATCAAGGCGCTGATCATAGGGGTTTCGGCGTTGATCATGGTGTATTACTTTGTTGTATATCCTCACAGACTCAAAAAAAATGGAAAATTTCACACTCATTGATTATCATCAGACGCGTGACTTCAGCCGTAAGATGAATGTCACTTTTGAATTTGTGCGGCAGAACTTCAAACCGTTGGGCAAAAGCATTTTGTTCATTGCCGGTCCGCCGGTGCTGCTGGCCAGCCTGCTGATGGGCTCGTTCTTTAACGACATGTTCAGCGCCTCCTTTTCCATGGGCCGCGGCAGCAATCCGGAGGTGATCCGTGACATGTTCTTGACCCCCAACTTCTGGCTGCAGTTGCTGCTGATGTGTGTTTTCCTCATGGTCAGTACAGTGGCTACCATCGCCACCATCAACAATTACATTCTGCTCTACGAAGAAAGGAAGACCAACCGCATTGAAGTGGGAGATGTGTGGGGCCGCGTGCGCGATACCTTCTGGATGTATTTTGGCACCGCTTTACTTTTCACCATCGTGTCGATCGCCGTGTACATAGCAATGGTCATCCCGGTGGTTTTGCTCGCCAATGTTTCTCTTGTGCTGATCGTTTTCGGCGGCATGGCCCTGTTCTGTCTGCTGGTTTACCTGCTCTTCAGCAGCTCGCTGGTCTTCATTATCCGTGCCTATGAACGCATCGGTTTCTTTGCGGCGCTCGCCCGGTCTTTTAAACTTGTACAGGGAAAATGGTGGAGCACCTTCGGGCTTATCATCGTGCTTTATATTATCGTGGTGGTCGTTTCTTATGTGTTCATGATCCCCTGGTATGTGATCACGCTGGTTTCCAGCCTGCACAACGCAGGTGTGGAAGGGGTTGGAGAGCCAACCTCGGGATTTCAGACCATTTCGCTCATCTTTCTCACGCTCTACTACCTGGCCCAGATGGTGATGTACACCCTGCCCAACGTTGGGATTGCCTTTCAGTACTTTAACCTGGTGGAGCGCAAGGAGGCAAAAGGGCTGATGAGCCAGATCGGTTCCATTGGCCAGGCACCTGCGCCAACACCTTCTTCCGCACCCGACGAGCACTACTAAAGGCCAGCGCGTGTGAAGACCCTTTTAACATTTTCTATTCTTTTATTCCTGGCGATCATCCCGTCGCACGCACAGGACGACAGCACCTTCGCGGATGCCGACACAACCGTTGTGACGGAGGGGGACGGAAACATTTCCCGGGAAGAAAGCAACGAAGCGACGATGATCCGCATTCCGCCCGACTCGCTGCAGATAAATCAGCGGTCGTTCAGCGAAGAGCAGGTTCGGCGCCTCCAATCAGATCCTGATCTCGACTATGAGCAACCGCCTACCGTGGCAGAAAGCCTGTGGGACAGGTTTTGGGCGTGGGTCAGATACCTGATGGGCAAGTTGTTCACGGGCGCTGTTACCACCGACTGGGGAAGGCTGATCGTTTATACAATAGCCCTGGCGTTGCTCGTGGCACTGGTGATGCTGATGCTCAAAGTGAACGCCTTCAAAATTCTCTATTCGGGGCAGGGCGCAGCGCAGCAATACCAGGTGCTTGACGAGAACATCCACGAAATGGACTTCGATAAGCTCATCCAGGAGGCCGCAGACCGGCAGGACTATCGCCGGGGTATCAGGCTCTTGTTCCTTTATGCCCTGAAGCTTCTTTCAGATAAGCAGCTGATCCACTGGGAGTCAGGAAAGACCAACCACGAGTACGTGGGCGAGCTGCGCAAGGGCGAGCTGCGCAATGGCCTCAACGAGCTGAGCTTCTACTTCGACTATGCCTGGTACGGGAACTTTGCGATCAATAGCGATACCTTCGGCAAAGCGCAGAACACTTTTGTGGATTGGAAAAGTAAGTTAGGCTGACCGTTGCATGCGTAAGGACTGGAAATATATCATCTATGTGGTAGGAGCGATCAGTCTCTTTGTGGCCGTCAAGCTATTAGGCCCCAAGCAGTATAACTGGTCGGTAACCCTGGCCCACGACGATAAAAATCCCTACGGCACCTATGCCCTGAACGAACTGTTGCCAGCCCTCTTCGAAGGAAAACACATCGCTAATTCGTATCAAACGCTGTATGAGCTGAAAGATTCGCTGCAGGCAGGAGAGAACATCATCATCTTTGGCTCACGGGTAAGCTGCGATAAAGAAGACGCCGACGTGCTGCTGGAGCACGCAGCCAGGGGTGGTACTGCATTTATTTCGGCAGAATATTTCCAGGGGCACCTGGCAGACACCCTCAACCTTGGCACGTACGACTATCTGTTCAGTCGTGATGAGCGATTTACCCGTAACGACACATCTTACCTGAAGTTAACCAACCGGTACCTCGACACCACGGCGCACTTTATGTTCAAGCGTGATAACATCCACAATTATTTCGACAGCTTCGATAGCACCCGTACCACCGTTATTGCCAGGAACGACTACGGCTGGCCTGTCACCATCCGCATGGCGTGGGGCAAGGGTCATCTTATTCTGAACAGCACACCGCTGGCCTTCACCAATATCTATTTGCTGGACAGCACGAATTACGAATTTGCTTCAAAAACACTTTCGTATCTGCAGCCCGGTGATGTGCAATGGACGGAATACTATCACCTGGGCAGAATGGAATCCAAAACTCCGCTGCGGTTCATTCTCACCAGTGAGCCACTCGCATGGGCTTATTATATTGTGATTTTTCGGTGATCCTGTTCATGCTGTTCGAGGCCAAACGCAAACAGCGGATCATCCCCGTGATCAAACCGCTGGCCAACACGTCGCTTGAATTTGTGTCGACCATCGGCAACCTGTATTACCAGAATGGCGACCACAGGAATCTGGCGGAAAAGAAAGTCAGTTTTCTGCTGGAGCAGATCCGTTCAAAATACCTGCTGAAGACCAACCAGCTCAACGACGAGTTTTTCACGGCCCTGGCCAGTAAATCAGGCAATCGCAAAGAAGACATAGAGGAGCTGTTCAAAACGATCTCTTTTATATCGACCTCGACTGTGATCTCTGCCGGTCAGCTGGTGGATTTGAATAATAAGATCGAGAGATTCAATGCAGGAAATGCAGGGTTCACGCAAAGCCGCAAAGAAGCGCAAAGAAATCGCAAAGAAATTAAATGACAGAAGACGAACTTTCATATAAGGTAATTGGAATAGCGCTTGAGCTGCATAAAAAGGTAGGCCCTGGACTGCTCGAGTCTGCTTATGAAAGTGCGCTCGCTTACGACCTGATAGAGGGCGGCCTTAGTATTCAAAGACAGGTACCGATGCCATTTATTTATAAGGAACTTAAAATGGATATTGGCTATCGGGTAGATATTATAGTTAATGACAAGCTGATCATAGAGATAAAGTCAGTTGAAATGCTTGAACCAGTACATCACGCGCAAGTCTTAACCTATCTAAAGCTCTCGGGCATGAAGCTAGGTTTGTTGATTAACTTCAACACAAAAATGCTAAAAAGCGGAATTCATCGAATCGTTAATAACGTATAAAAAAAATCTTAGCGTTCTTTGCGAATATCTTTTGCGCTCTTTGCGTGAACGGTATTTGAATGCAGGGTTCACGCAAAGCCGCAAAGAAGCGCAAAGCACGTAAAGGCTTAGCTAGGTTTGCTGATTTAATTTTATTACAAAATACTAAAAAGCAGAATTCATCGAATCGTTAATAACTTATAAAAAAAATCTTAGCGTTCTTTGTGAAATATCTTTGCGCTCTTTGCGTGAACGGTATTCCCATCAGAACCCAACCCTTTAACTCATGGAAGAAAAAGTTTTTGCAAATCGTGTTGACCTCAGCGCACTGAATGAAAGCCTGGTGCGCGTGCGTGCGGAGATCGGCAAAGTGATCGTTGGCCAGACCAACATGATCGATCTGCTGGTGGCCGCCATCCTGGCCGATGGTCATGTGCTCATCGAAGGGGTGCCAGGCGTCGCCAAAACACTCACCGCAAAACTTCTTTCGCGGGTGATCTCTGTAAACTTTTCCCGCATTCAGTTCACACCTGACCTCATGCCATCAGATGTTCTGGGTACCTCAGTGTTCAACGTGAAACGATCCGAGTTTGAATTCAAAGCCGGGCCTATCTTCTCGAACATTGTGCTGATCGATGAGATCAACCGCGCTCCTGCCAAAACACAGGCAGCGCTCTTCGAGGTGATGGAAGAACGACAGGTGACCGTAGATGGCAACACTTACAAAATGGAGGCACCGTACATCGTGGTGGCTACGCAAAACCCGATCGAGCATGAAGGCACCTATCGTTTGCCCGAAGCGCAGCTCGACCGGTTCCTGTTCAAGATCCAGGTAGACTATCCGAACCTGGAAGAAGAGATCGCCATCATCAACGGGCATCACCAGCGCAGGGGTGCTGTTCCCACCAGCGATGTCGCTCCCGTACTCACTGCCGAACAGATCAAAAATTATCGCGCCGTGGTGCAGCAGATCCACCTCGAAGAAAATATTATCCGTTATATCGGCCAGATCATTCACGAAACACGCAGCAACCCGTCGCTGTTCCTCGGCGCCTCGCCAAGAGCTTCCGTGGCCCTGCTCAACAGCGCCAAGGCATATGCCGCCATCAACGGTCGCGATTTTGTTACACCGGAAGATATCAAGTCCATGGCCGCGCCGGTGTTGCGCCACCGCGTTATGCTCACGCCCGACAAGGAGATGGAAGGCGTTACCACCGATGAGATCCTGAAGCAGATCATAGACAAGATCGAAGTGCCCCGCTAGTGAAACTGCTTCGAAGCCTATATCTCGGCAACAGGTTCTTCCTGGCCTCGGGTGTGATCGCTGCCTGTTTCATTGCGACCTTCATACTGGGCGGTTACATCGTTGTGCCGAAGGTGCTGTTCTTCATCGCTGGTGCCCTGGTGCTCACGGACCTGCTGCTGCTCTATCGTACACAAAAAGGTATGCAAGGCCATCGGTTCACACCGGAGAAGCTTTCGAACGGCGACGATAACGAGCTGAGGATCTACCTCGAAAATTTTTATGCTTTTGTGGTGTCGGTGCGCGTGATCGATGAGATCCCTCACCAGTTCCAACGCCGCGATGTGAGCTTTTACCTGCAGGTGCAACCCGGCGATAACAAAACCATACGGTATTACCTGCGACCGGTAAAACGTGGTGAATATTCTTTTGGCGCTGTGAATGTATTTGTGAGCTCTCCCTTGGGACTTTTGCTGCGGCGGTTCACGTTCTCTGCCAATAAGACGGTGCCGGTGTACCCTTCTTACATCCAGATGCGCAAATATGAGCTGCTGGCCATCTCCAATCGCCTGACAGAAACCGGCATCAAGAAGATCAGGCGCATCGGGCACAACCTCGAGTTCGAGCTCATCAAGGAATACGTCAGCGGAGACGATTTCAGAACCATCAACTGGAAGGCTACGGCCAGAAAAGAACGTTTGATGGTGAATCATTTTCAGGATGAGCGTTCACAGCAGGTATACAGCCTCATCGACAAAGGCAGGGTGATGCGTATGCCCTTTGACGGGATGAGCCTGCTCGACTATGCCATCAACGCCAGCCTGGTGATCTCCAACATTGCGATCAAACGATCGGACAAGGCCGGCATACTCACTTTTCAGGATAAGGTGGGCACGCTTGTTCCGGCAAGCCGCACCAGCAACCAGATGGGCCGGATCCTTGAAGTTTTGTACAATCAGAAAACCGCCTACCGCGAGACTGACTTTTCCATTGTTCATAACTATATTCGTAGGAAGATCACCCAACGGAGCCTGTTGCTGCTGTATACAAACTTTGAATCGATGTATAGCTTGCAACGGCAGCTGCCCTATCTTCAGGGACTCGCCAGGCTTCATTTGCTGGTAGTGATCTTTTTTGAAAATACAGAAATGAAAAACCTGATAGAACAGCCCGCCGGCGACCTGCGGGAAGTTTATCATAAGGCTATCGCGGAAAAATTTACCCTTGAGAAAAAACAGATCGTTAAAGAGCTGAAAAAACACGGTATTCAGGCGGTACTTACCACACCCCAGCAGCTGACGGTGGCTACCATTAACAAGTATCTGGAATTAAAGGCAAGGGGGTTGATATAAATTCGGCACTGCTTTTCGTTGTCTGAGAGCAGGCGGGCATGGAGATTGATACACGTTGCGGTACTACCTATGAGATCTATCTACAGATTAGGATTTTGTACGTTCATGCTGTTGCTGCAGTGCGGTATCACGCTCGCCCAACACGCCATGAGCATCAGGCCGCGGCGACCCATCATCTGCTATCACAGCAACAAAAACAATCCTGATCACATTCCGGCACCCCGGCAGTTAGCTGCCCGCACAAAAACCGCGGAATTCCAGGTAGAGTACATCAATTTCCCCGCAGACAACCAGGCCCGCATTGCGTTTCAGCGCGCCGTTGACATCTGGGCTGCGCAGCTCAACTCAACCATCCCCATTAAGATCAGGGCACAGTGGCAGTCGCTCAGTCCCGGTGTGCTGGGCCAGGCAGTGTGGGGTTCGGCCCACGCCAATTTTGACGGCGCACCCAATCTCAATACCTTTTATCCCGTGGCGCTGGCGGAGAAGATCGCCGGCCGGGAGCTCAATGAACCTGACGATCCCGAGATCGTTGCTTCCTTCAACAGCGGTACAAACTGGTATTTCGGCATCGATGGCAACACACCTACGGGTAAAATGGATCTTGTCACCATTGTGCTACATGAGATCGCGCATGGACTGGGCTTTACAGATACCTATGATGTTGTGAATACGCAGGGAAGTGTTGGCCTTGGCAATGACGATCCGCCCCTGATCTATGATCTTTTTGTGGAAAACGGCACCGGCCAGAAACTGTTCACTGAATTTGTTTCTCCTTCGGCAGCCATGGGTACACAGCTGACCAGCAACAGCATCTTTTATAATTCACCGCTGGCGACTGCGGGGGCCAGCGGTGCACGCCCAAGACTTTTTGCGCCCTCACCTTTCGATGGTGGCTCCAGCATCGCCCACCTCAATGAAAATACTTACAACGCTGCCGGAGACCCCAACCGACTGATGACTCCGCAGATCGACTTTGCAGAATCTATTCACAACCCGGGGCCTATCCTGCTGAACATCTTCAAAGACATGGGCTGGGTGTTCACCAAGATCCAGCACGAAAGACTCAGAGACACCGAACGCAAGGATGGCGCGCCGTATATCGTTAAGGCGAAGATCCTGAGTGATAACGGTTACCTGCCCGATCAGCTGAAACTGGTCTACACCACAGACAACGTCACGTTCACACAGGTGGCCATGACACCCACCGGCGTCACCAACGAATTCCAGGCTTCGCTTCCCGGCGTTACCACCAACTGGGGTTATGGATATTATATTTCCGTGACGGATGTGCTGAACAGAACGTTCACCAATCCCGGAAAGATCCAGACGCAAAAGCAACAACCGGTGCAAGACCTGATCGTTTTTAACATCGGCACCGATAGCCAGGCGCCCGAAATTGTTCACACACCTGTAGACTACATCTTCAACGATGAAACAGAACTGGCGATCGAAGCCACCATCACCGATAACCTTGCCGTGCAGCAGGCGAGGATCGAATACAGCATCAACGGAGGCGCCCTGCAGCAACAGGCGATGCAGAAGGTCACTGCCGGCGATGATATTTACAGAACGCTGATCAGCATACCGCCGGGCCTTGCCATTGGCAACAGCATCGAATACAGGATCGTGGCCACAGACAACAGTGCAGGCGCTAACGTGGCCACCGCTCCGGGCAATGGCAACTATTCCGTGCTGATCACAGGCATCATGGCCGTGCGGGATGCTTACGTCACTGACTTCAACCAGACCTCTGTCGATTTTATCGGCAGCGGCCTGCGCATGGCAACACCTTCGGGTTTTACGAACGCGGCGATCCATTCCGATCATCCGTATAAAGATGGCTCTGGTATAAACAATGAGAGTAACTATATTTATCAGCTCCAGATCCCCATTCGCCTCAACGCCGGCA
Source organism: Chryseosolibacter histidinae (assembly GCF_018598225.1). GTDB lineage: Bacteria > Bacteroidota > Bacteroidia > Cytophagales > Cyclobacteriaceae > Chryseosolibacter > Chryseosolibacter histidini. Next base: position 148,505 of record NZ_JAHESF010000016.1, read on the forward strand.
ACCCTTTCATTCAGTTTGATGAGGTTGTTCTGGTCGAGCCCAGCAAGAGTGGTGCTGTTTTTGGCGACGTCGACTTTTATGATTACGTGATCGTGGAAGGATCAAAAGATGGTGGCCATACCTGGAAACCTTTTGCCGACGGATATAACGCCCGCGCTGATGCCGCATGGCTTGCCCGTTACAACCTGAATATCAGTCATGACAACTCGCTCTCCACGGGTAATCCACAGCTGTTCAGGAAACGCACCATCAACATGCTGGAGAAAAATGTTTTTGCGGCAGGCGATGAAGTGCTGATCCGCTTCAGGCTCTTTGCCGATCAGGCAGCACACGGATGGGGATGGGCCATCGATAATCTTTCCATTCAGGGCCCGGTCACCGGCATCGAAGCTTCTATAGCAACCACTTTTGCTGCCTATCCGAATCCCGCCACGCGCGACGTTACCCTCGAGTTTTGGTTGTCGCACAGTGACCAGGTAAAGATCCAGGTGGTGGACCCCAGCGGTCAGGTTGTGCTCAACGATGAATGGGCGATAGGACCCTATAACACAACCCATCAGATGGACATCAGCACGCTGCAGGCAGGACTCTACTTCATCAGGGCAACGAGTGGCGAAGAAACGGTCATTCGAAAGCTCGTTAAGGTAAACGAGTAAAGTCTCAGGTACGAAGTACGATCCCGATAGCTATCGGAAACGAGGTACGGAACTCAGATATTCTGCTTCTTCATCTCACTCACCGCATAATCACAGGCCCGTGCCGTGAGCGCCATATAAGTCAACGATGGATTTACACAGGCCGTTGAGGTCATGCACGATCCGTCTGAGATGAAAACATTTTTCACGGCGTGCATCTGGTTGAACGCGTTGAGCACCGATGTTTTTGGATCGCGGCCCATACGTGCCGTACCCATTTCGTGGTTGGCGTTTCCGGGGAAAGATGTATTCACCAAAGGCTTCACCTTTTTGTATCCTGCAGCTTCCAGCATCTCGGCGGCGGAGGCAGCCATATCCTGTTGCATGGCCTTCTCGTTGTCTTTGAACTCACAGTCGATGGTGATGGTGTTTCTTCCGTATTTGTCTTTCTGATTGGTGTTGAGCGTGACACGGTTATCGGCATAAGGCAAACATTCGCCAAAGCCTCCGAGGTTGATGCGCCACGGTCCAGGTGTTTGAATGCTTTCTTTCAGCGCCGCCCCGATATCGTCTCCGAACCTTTGATCGAACCATCCCGCACGCCCTGCGCTGCCCATGAGGCCGAAGCCCCTGATGTAATCGGTACGTTTGTCATGCAGGTTCCGGTATCGTGGCACATAAAGGCCGTTGGCTCTTCTTCCAAAATAGTATTGGTCTTCAAAACCTTCCACCTGGGCAGATGCACCGGCGTTCTTGTGGTGGTCCATGAGATTTCTTCCTACCTGGTCGCTGTCGTTGCCAAGTCCATTGGGGAAACGGTTCGATGTAGAGTTCAGCAGCAGGAACGTTGTGGCCAGTGTTGCCGCGTTCAGGAACAGGATGCTGGCATAGAACTCGATCACTTCGCTGGTCTCCGTATCGATGATCTCCACACCGGTGGCGCGGCCCTTCTGCTCGTCGTAGATCACCCTGTTCACCAGCGAGTATGGGCGCAAAGTAAGATTGTTGGTGGCAAACGCGGCGGGAAGTGTGCTGGCATTGGTGCTGAAATAGCCGCCATACGGACATCCGCGGTGACACAGGTTGCGATACTGGCAAATGCCCCGGCCTTTGACAGGCTCCGTCAGGTTGGCTACCCTGCCGATGGTCACTTTCCTTTGCGGGAATTTCTTTTCTACCTCCGATTTGAAATGCAGCTCCACACAATTCAGCTCCATCGGCTTCTGCAGTTTTCCGTCGGGGAAATGGCTTAGTCCTTCGGGTTTCCCGCTTACGCCGATAAAAGTTTCCACGTAGTCGTACCACGGCGCCAGGTCTTTGTAGCGGAGGGGCCAGTCGATGCCGTGTCCGTCTTTGGCATTCGCTTCAAAATCGAGGTCTCCCCACCGGTAACAGTGGCGGCCCCACAGCAGTGAACGGCCACCCACCGTATTGCCGCGGATCCAGTCGTACCGCTTTACTTCGGTGTAGGGGTTTTCGAGGTCATTAATATAATAGTGTTTGTTATCGCCCTGAAAGGAGTAATGCCGGTTCTGGATGTGGCACCGTTTCTTGTCTTCTTCGGTGAGGCGTCCGCCGTGCTCCAGCTCCCACGGGTTTTTTGTTGCCGTCTCGTAGTTGGGATGCTCCACGGGCCTGCCACGCTCCAGCATCAATACCTTCAATCCCTTTTCACAAAGCTCTTTTGCTGCCCAACCTCCGCTGATGCCCGAACCCACCACAATGGCGTCATAAGTATTTTGTTGTTTTGCTTTGAGATTAAGATTCATGATTTCTGGCAACTTTAAAACGGATGAAGATGTGAAATTCTTTTAAATCCACGAAAAAGTGTTTTGCAAACGGTGTCAGAAGTGCCGTAAGGTTTCAACCTGGCATATCCCCGTGTCAAACATCAAGACGTGGCGCGCCCCGACTGACCCTGAAATTATTTTTTAAATGGACACGGCTGCCATCAATTCTCTACGAAGCTGGTGGCGGGAAAAAGCATTAACAGGGTCGCAATCAGGCCTATCCGCAGAATTGCGGAGCGCGGTAAAAAAAATCTGGGCAATCATGTGATAACTATCAATCATGGTATATTTTTGCCCAATTTTGTTCACGCCTTTCCAACATATACAATGCCAAGAGACAGAAGTATCCGTTCCGTACTGATCATCGGAAGTGGTCCTATTATCATCGGTCAAGCTTGTGAATTCGATTATTCCGGATCGCAGGCCTCGCGTTCACTTCGCGAAGAGGGTATCGAAGTGGTGCTCATCAACTCGAACCCGGCCACCATCATGACCGATAAGGTGACCGCGGACCACATCTACCTGAAGCCGCTTACAAAAAAATCCATCCGTGAGATCCTGGAGAAGCACCACATCGACGCTGTGCTCCCCACCATGGGCGGACAAACCGCGCTGAATCTTTGTATCGATTGTGATAAGGCCGGTCTGTGGCAGCACTACGGCGTGAGGATCATCGGTGTGGATATCAAGGCGATCGAGACCACGGAAGACCGTGAGAAGTTCCGCCTCAAAATGCACGAGCTCGGTGTAGGTGTTTGTAAAGGTGCCACGGCCACGTCTTTCCTCCAGGGAAAAGAGATTGCGCAGGAGATCGGCTTTCCGCTGGTGATCCGGCCCTCTTATACGCTGGGCGGAACCGGCGGTGGATTTGTGAACGCACCCGAAGATTTTGACGAAGCCCTGAACCGCGGATTGCACGCTTCGCCCATCCACGAAGTGCTGGTGGAGCAAAGCATCATGGGCTGGAAAGAATACGAGCTCGAGCTGCTGCGCGACAGCATCGGCAACGTGATCATTATCTGCTCCATCGAGAACTTTGACCCGATGGGTATTCATACCGGCGACTCCATTACCGTGGCGCCTGCCATGACCCTGCCCGATACCACCTATCAGAAGATGCGCGACCTCGCCATCAAGATGATGAATGGCATCGGTAAATTTGCCGGCGGATGCAACGTTCAGTTCGCGCTGAACCCCGACAACTACGACGAGATCATCGGCATCGAGATCAACCCGCGTGTGTCACGTTCTTCTGCGCTGGCTTCGAAGGCAACGGGATATCCCATCGCCAAGATCGCCGCCAAGCTCGCCATCGGTTACAACCTCGATGAGTTGAAGAACGCCATCACCGGAACCACCACGGCTTACTTCGAACCCGCGCTCGACTATGTGATCGTGAAGATCCCCCGTTGGAACTTCGACAAGTTTCACGGTGCAGACCGCAAGCTCGGCCTGCAGATGAAATCAGTAGGTGAGGCCATGGGTATCGGAAGAAATTTCCAGGAAGCGCTGCAGAAAGCATGTCAGTCGCTGGAGATCAGAAGGAATGGTATCGGTGCTGACGGAAAG
>NZ_JAHESF010000017.1 GCF_018598225.1 Chryseosolibacter histidinae
CGCACCCCCCCGCTTGCCTGTTGTCTCGGGGGCGCGGAGAGGTGTATACCACACAGCAGGATGGAAAACGAGAAGATAATGACAAGAAAATCAATGAGAAACGCCAGCGCACGCTCCTTCACCCCCGCCAGCTCGTATTGAAGCACTACGTTTTGCGTAGTTATAATTTCAATGTTCTTCATTTTTTTGACCTAAAAACAATATTTTGGCGTCTCAATGAAGGAGACCCGCTTTATCGCTCAAAATAAGGAAAAGTGGCGCGAATCTGAAACTCTTTTGCAGAGCGAAGCCAAAGATCCTGACAAGCTGAGCAACTTGTTTACGCAGATCATTGACGATCTGTCTTATTCACGCACCTACTATCCCAACCGGTCTGTGCGGGTGTACCTCAACAAGATTGCCCGTCAGTACTTTTCCATCATTTACAGCCACCGCTCCAGGCGCAGGAATGGTTTCAAGCTGTTCTGGCTCGACGAGCTCCCGCAGATCGTGATCCATTGCAAAAAGGAGCTCATGATCTCACTGCTCTTCTTCCTCATGGCCATGGCGATCGGCGTGTTTTCGTCGATCAATGACCCCGAGTTCGCGGGCACCATCCTGGGCGACAGCTATATCAACATGACCAACGAGAACATCGCGAAAGGCGATCCCATGGCGGTTTACAAAAAGAGCCACGAGATGGAAATGTTTCTCGGCATCACCTTCAACAACCTCATGGTGGCCTTCCGCACCTATGTATTCGGTGTCTTCCTCGCCATCGGCACCCTGGGATCGTTGTTGTATAACGGCATCATGGTGGGATGTTTCCAGTATTTCTTCATCGCCCGCGGACTTGGTTTGGAGTCTGCGCTCACCATCTGGCTGCACGGCACGCTGGAGATCTCCTCCATTGTACTGGCAGGCGGTGCCGGACTTACATTAGGCCGGGGATTGATCTTTCCAGGCACGTACTCACGTTTACAATCATTTCAGCTTTCTGCCATCCGCTCGCTCAAGCTGATGCTGGGCATCACACCTGTATTTGTGCTGGCCGCGATCATTGAAAGTTTTGTGACACGCTACACGGACGTTCCGGATGCCATGAAGATCGCGGTCATCGTGCTTTCGGCAGCATTTATCATCGGATACTTTGTGGTATATCCCTGGCTGAAAGCAAAAAGCGGATTTATCGAACCGCTGAAAGAAGTCAGGCTCTCTCCCGCCCTCACCGAGCCCGTGAGCTACACCAAGCTGAAGAACAACGGCGAGATCCTGAAAGACACCTTCCATTTCTACACCCGCAATGCAAACAAGTTTTTGTCGTGGATCATGGTCCTCTCACTGGTGCAGGCCGGCGTGTCGCAATATCTCCGGCCCAATGAGCGCTCTCCGGATATCATCCTTGGCGACTGGTGGGTGCAGTTGTTCTCGAACATGTTCTTTGCCGCAAAAACGGAAACACCGCTGTTCATCGGCATCAATGCGGTTGGCGCCACCATCATTTTCTACCGGGTGATGTCGCTGCTCGACAGTGAGGCCAGGAAAACCCCATTCTCGGTGAACGTAAGGTCGGCGCTTCAGCTTTTGTTCATAATCCTGGGCATGTTTGCCTTGTTATACCTGGGCCCCTGGGGTGTGGTGATCTGGGTTTGTGTATTCGGATTCCTGCTGTTGATGGCGTTCGCTCAACTCACAGAACGATCGAACCTGGGCATGGGCGTGATGGATGGATGGACGCTGGCCATGGCACATTTCAAACAGGTCATTGAATTCCAGGCCATCATCCTGCTCCTGTGTTTCTCTTTCCTGATGGTGCTTTCGGCGCCGCTGGCGTACACCTACTCCAGTTTTTTACAGTGGAACTTCGGTGAAGCTGACACCTGGGCGAAGGCTGTTATGGCGTACATCGAGACTTTCATCAAGACGTTCTCTTTTAACCTCATCATTCCGATCCTCGCCGCGGGCACAGGGTATTTGTATTTTACACTTGAAGAAATAAACAACGCCACGCATTTGAAAGAAGCTATCGCCCGCATCGGCATGAGGTCACAAAAATATCAGAAGCGATGAAACAGGCGATATTTTTTGTATGGTTATTCCTGGCAGTGGGTACGTTGCATGCGCAGGTTGGCGACTCTTTGGAAGTGACCATCTCGCCTGAAGACGCAGCATTCTTCAAAGAGCAGGCGGAACAGCTTTCGACGGACCCCTCGACGTTGCCTTCCACGCGGGAATACGCCTCCGGGAAGATGGAGGTCCGGAAGTTTGACCCCAAACGATGGCGCGAGGTGGTGGGCGGCCACGACTATAACGATACCCGTAAACGGAAAAAGCCACCCGAAAAGCAGGAGCAGCAGCTTAAAAAGGAATCGGAATCATCCGACCTGGAATACGGCCCCCGCAGGCGCCCCAGCAACAGCGATGACGCAGCGGATTATGACGAAGACTATGACGGAGGCGATTCATCGGTAGGTCTCGGTTTTCTGGGGCCGATCATGCAGATCGTCTTTTATTGCATGATCGCAGCGATCATTGTCCTGATCCTTTACCAGATCGCCAGGAATGTATCGTATCGCGCTAATCCGAAAAAAGCCGCGGACAAATCCAAAAGTCCTGACGAAGTGCACGACATCACCGAGCTCGACACCGAGGGATTGATCCGGAACGCGCACCTGGCCGGAAACTACAAGCTGGCGATCCGACTCTATTTCCTCCACCTGCTGAAAAAGCTGAACGAGAACGGCGTCATCGTGTGGACGAAGGACAAAACCAACCGCGACTACCTGTCAGAGCTTTTCTCCAAACAGTATTACTTTGACGAAGTGCGAAAACTTACGCTGGCCTATGAACGGGTGTGGTACGGGGAGCATATTCCCACGGCAGAAACATACGAGGCGCTGAGCAGCGAGTTCAAAGCCATCGATCAGAAATTAAACGCCACCAGCAGACCGTGAAAAGGACCACTTTCATCATCATCCTCTTTACAATCCTCGCGGGATTGCTGCTGACGTATTTTTTCTGGAACCGTGAAGAGCGGGTGAAATACTCCTGGACGGAAAATTATAAAGCCGACAGCGATCAGCCCTACGGCACACAGTTCATCAGGCAATTGCTGGAAAATTACCGGCCGGGAGAAAAATTCATCCTGAACAACAACACGCCACTGCACCAGCTGCTGGGAAAAGATTCGGCCGACTCCGGTTCCCCTGCCGACTACGTCTTCATCGGCGATCAGCTCTACCTGACGGATGAAGACAAGAATGCGCTGCTGGCATTCATCTATGCGGGCAACGATGCCTTCATTGCCACGCGATACCTGCCCTTCCCGCTCATCGATTCGATCTTTACACCGGAGTGCGACGAGGGCATGTTTCTGCACGAGCATGTGTTCCCTACGGCCACGTTCAATTTTTATCATTCGTCTTTGCAAACACCGAAGGGCTACACGTACGCCTACCGCGATGGCGGCCAGCATAGAAGCTACTCCTGGATGGCGCTGCAACCCGCCGTCTTCTGTGATTCCGCCAGGGCAGTGGTACCGCTCGGGCATTTTGACAACCACGTCAATTTCTTCAAACTTCCGTTTGGCTACGGCAACCTGTACATCCATACCAATCCGATCGCTTTCACGAATTATTTCATGCGGAACGCCGACAAGGCGGAGTACGCGGCCAGCGCATTGTCGCACCTCAGTGGGCGAACCATCATCTGGGACGAGTTCAGCAGGTCGGAATTCACAACTCCTTCCGAAAGGCAAACCAATCCCCTCGCCTACATCCTGCAGCACGACAGCCTGAAGTACGCCTGGTGGATGATGCTGGCATCCGCGGTCCTCTACACGGTGTTCACGGCAAAACGAAGGCAGCGGATCATTCCTGTGCGCGAAGAAAAAGTGAACACATCGCTGGAATACGTCAAGATGGTCTCGGCCCTTCATTTTGAAAATGGAAACAACCGTGACATCTCCGTCAAGAAGATGAAACATTTCATCTACTTCATCCGCGCGCGGTACGGCATCCACGGTCAGCTTACAGACGAGCTTTTCAACCGGCTCGCGGAACGATCGAAGGTGGAGAAAAAAAGCATCGAATTGATCTTCGAGACCTACACGCGCATCGAGAACAACCGATATGGTTCGGAAGGCGCGCACCAGCTCATGGCGCTGAACAGTGCCATTGATTATTTTTATAAACACTGCAAATAGAATTATTGAAACACCACTATGGAAGCGCAAAACATTGAAACCAGGAGCGACCTTCAGCAGGACATCGACCTTCTCAACCAGCGGGTTATGACCATCAAGCGTGAAGTGGCCAAAGTGATCGTCGGGCAGGACGCTATCGTTGACCTGATCCTTGCCGGCTTTTTTACCGGGGGCCATATCCTGCTCGAGGGTGTGCCTGGCATCGCCAAAACCATGACGGCCAAGCTCGTGGCAAAAGCGGTATCTGCCAGCTTTTCGAGGATCCAGTTCACGCCTGACCTCATGCCCACCGATGTGACGGGCACCACCATCTTTAACCTGAAGACCTCGGAATTCAATTTTAACAAGGGTCCCATCTTTGCTAACCTCGTGCTCATTGACGAGATCAACCGTGCGCCCGCCAAAACACAGTCGTCGCTGTTTGAGGTAATGGAAGAGCGCCAGATCACCATTGACGGAACCACGTATATCATGGAGTTCCCCTTCCTGGTGATCGCCACGCAAAACCCCATCGAGCACGAAGGCACTTACCGGTTGCCCGAAGCACAGCTCGACCGTTTCCTGTTCCGCCTGAAGTTAAAATATCCTACGCTGGAGCAGGAGATCGAGATCCTCAAGAAGTTCAGAAACGATTTTGGCTCCAAGGTGGCAGAGACGGTGAACGCCGTTATTTCGAAACAGGAATTGAAAGCGTGCCAGGACCTCATCGAGAAGATCCTCATCAAGGACGAGATCATCGAATACATCGCCAAGCTTGTGGACAACACCCGGAATAATGGCGACCTGCTGCTCGGCGCTTCTCCGAGGGCTTCGCTGGCGATCATGCGCGCGGCCAAAGCCATTGCCGCTATGAATGGTCGCGACTTTGTAACACCCGACGACGTTAAGTACGTGGCACATCCCGTGCTGAATCACCGCATCATCCTCACGGCCGAACGCGAGATGGAAGGTGTTGACAGCGAAGATGTGATCAGGGAAATTACGGAACGTGTAGAAGTACCCCGGTGATCATGAAGGATCTTTTCCTCGCAACCCGGTTCTATTATGTCATGGTAACGCTGATCGCTGCCATGATGCTCTCCTATCCATTTCCCCTGCTGTTGCCTTTTGTGCAGACGGCGCTGGTGCTCCTTGGCCTGGTTGTGGTGATCGACATGCTCATCCTTTTTAACCGGAGCGTGGTCATCAACGTTGAACGGGATACGCCGCAGGTGCTTTCACTGGGTGACGACAATACCATTACCATCACCCTGCAGAACAGGTCCGGCATCAGCTTCCATGCGGAGATGATCGACGAGCTGCCGGAGCAGTTCCAGGTGCGTGATTTCAGCAGAAAGTTTCAGCTTGCGCCTGGTAAACAGCATAGGGAAAGTTATTCCCTGCGCCCGCTCGCCCGCGGTGAATATACGTTCGGGCACATTCACCTGTTCCTGTCAACCGCGCTCGGGCTGGTCAGGCGCCGCCTCAGCACCGACCCCAAGACCGTGCTGCCCGTTTACCCGTCTATCATCCAGATGAAAAAATACGAGATCAGCAACTTTGCACGTTCCGCCACCGAGTACGGCGTGAAGCGCATGAGGCGGGTCGGTCACAGCTACGAGTTCGAGCACATCAAACAATACATCCGCGGCGACGATTACCGCAGCATCAACTGGAAGGCTACAGGACGGCGTGCCACACTGATGGTGAACCAGTATGAGGATGAGAAATCACAGCAGATCTATTGCGTCATCGACAAAAGCCGTGTCATGCACATGCCCTTCAACGGGCTGAGCCTGTTCGATTACGCCGTGAACACCTCGCTGGTGATCTCCAACATTGTGCTGGGTAAGCAGGATAAGGCAGGATTGATCACTTTCGCGGAAGCTCCGAAAGCGCTGGTAAAAGCAGAGCGCAGCAAAGGTCAGCTGAAAAAGATCATCGAAACGCTTTACAAGGAGAAAGAAGGTTCGGTGGAAGCCAACTACGAGAGCCTGTACATGATCACACAGAAATTCATCGCCGGCAGGTGTATGATGTTCCTGTTCACGAATTTCGACAGCACCTATGCGCTGCAAAGAGTGTTGCCACAGCTTCAGAAGCTGAATGATAAACATTTACTGGTGGTGGTATTTTTTGAGAATAGCGAGGTTACCACGCAGACATCGTTACACGTGGAAACGCTGGAGGATGTGTATACCCAGGTTACGGCCGAACATTTCGCGCTGACGAAAATTCAACTCGTACAGGAATTGCGGCAGGCAGGGATCATGAGCATTCTTACAAAACCGGAGGCGCTGACGGTTACAACGATCAATAAGTATCTGGAAGTGAAATCGAGAGGGATGATTTAGGCCCGCATCCCCTTGCCAGGCCAAAGGTTGGCTTATGTCCTCACGTCATATGACTGAAGGAAGCTACGTACAGCGTTCAGTGTACATCGTGTTCTGAATAGCAAAATGAGGAACGCCGAATTCCGAAGGAGATGGTCCTTCAAAATCCGGCGTTCGATATTCCTTGTTTGATATTCTAAAGAGACGGACTACTTAGCGTGGAACACGTATGTTCCGGCCATCTTATCATGAAGTCCCTGTTTCTTCTCGTCCCAGGCCACCATCAAAAATCCGATACAAAGCAAAAGTGCGGAAACGATCTTGCCGAGGTATCTTCCCAGCGCGTTCATGAAGGTAATGGGACCGCCGTTCTCATCTCCTACTTTGATGCCTACTGCCATCTTACCGAGGGTAGCCTGGCCATCAGAGCTTTCCATATAGCCAAAGTAACAGACGCCGATGACAAGGCTTATGAGCGATCCTAACAGCGGCACCTGTGCCAAAGCCAGTCCGATCACAAAGTTGACAACAAACAACAGCACGAAATCGATAATGTAGGCGCCGAAACGAATCCCAAAACCTGCGTATTGCAGTCGTGTGCTTTCCACTGTGGGGGCATCGAGTATTTGATCTGTGTTTTCCATGGTAAAAAAAGATGTATAGTGTTAGATAAAAGTTTCTTTTAAAAAAAATCGATGGTTCTCAAGGGGTCTCCGAACGCTGCTGATTCACCAGATCGGCATCGAGGATCTCCTCGGAAGCGGAGAAGGTTTCTTTGTTCGACCAGCGGTTTTTCAAGAACGTGTACAACCCCCAGCATATCAGAACACCGAAGGGCGTTGAGAGCAGACCCAACGCCAGATCATTGACGTCGTCAACCGATCCATCCAGCAGAAGCTCATAAAGGGCCAGTAATATGACCTGGCCGATGATCAGGCCGACATAGTAGCACACAATGCCCAGGATAGCAAAGAGCCATTTGCTCTTGCGTTTTTTTTCAGCAAGCTCATAGAACGGCTTGCCGACAAAATAAAGGAGAATTAATCCTACCATAGGTCTTTTTTGGTAAAGGTCAAGTACACCGTGCCATAGTACCCGTATCCACCGGGTTACAGTGTTACTTTTCTAAAGATACTTCAAAGATCAGAAAAGCCATCGGGCAGCTGGATGAAATACCAGGAATGCCTGCCGAAATCATGTAAGAATTCCACAGGAAATGACGTTTTTAATGATCAATTGTCAATCGTTCCCGGTAGCTATCCGGACGTAATTCACAATTCCTTCATCTTCGCTCATTGTATACCCCAAGCTCTGCAATAGACGGAGCCTCTGAATAATCATCGATGGAGATCCGCACCCGTGCTCCCCACACGGTATCGAACCTTTGTATGTTCATCCTGCCTTTGCTTTCGCCGGAGAAGATCGTCTTCCACTGGCCGCGATCATAATACTCGAGCCTGTATTTCCTGATGCGGGGCTCGCGCTCATAGACGGTGATCATGTTGAACGGCTGATCCTTGCCAAGGTCCACCTCCAGCCAGGGTTTGGCAACGGTGCCGTTTGAGTTCCAGGAGGTTTCAAAATTATCGTCGTTGGCGAAGTCCATGATCCACATGTCGTCACTCCAACTGGAGTTGGTGGGACGTCCTTTGGCGATGTTTGATGAGACGATGGGTGCATGTGACACCGCCAGCTTGGCCACAGAACCGTTGTTCTTCCAAAGCTTGCCGATCGCCTTCAGGGCTTCCAGCGCATTGTCGTCGATGCGTCCTTCGCGGTTGGGTGCCACGTTCAGGATAAAATTACAGTACGCGTTATTGAACGGTATGATGTTATCGTTCACGAGTTTGGTGGCATCTTTTACCGGTTGCGAGGGAAAGGATGTTTTCCAGAACCAGCTGCTGTTAATAGGCAGGCACGAAAGCGCGGGCAGTGTGTTGCTGTCTTTTGAAATATGCTGGCCCGCACCCTGCTCATAAGATTTGATATCGGTATAGAACAATCCCTCGGCGGGATACTTGGCAGCGTTCAGGTCCATGAGCAGACATTGCGGCTGCAGCGACTTGACCAGTCCATAGATCTCTTCGAACGGAATATCGTCATACGAGATGCGCGACCAGGGTGCATCCCAGCCGTCGATGATCAACGCGGTGATCTCTCCGTAGTTGGTGAGCAGCTCCGTGATCTGGGCTTTCACCATCTCGACGTGCGCCGGCGTAATGTGTCCCTTCCTGAGCTTGTGGTGTGTATCGAGGATGGAAAAGTACAACATCACTTTCAGACCGCTGGCGCGGAAAGCATCGGTGTACTCTTTGACCACATCTCTTTTCAGGGGACTGCTCATCACATTATAAGAAGTGGTTTTGGTATTCCAGAGCGCAAAGCCGCTGTGATGTTTGGTGGTGAGACAGCCATAGCTCATGTTGGCCGATCTGGCTGCCTGTGCCCACTGGTTGCAATCGAGCTTCGTGGGATTGAAGAGCGAGGGTGAAGCATCCGGATCGGCCCAGTCATGATCCATAAACGTAGGAATATTGAAGTGTATGAACATGCCAAACTTCAGGTCCACGAATTCCTGCTGAAGCTGCGTCAGCGTTTTTGAACCGGTGTTTTTTTGTGCGATGACAGTTTCAGAAAAAGAGAGCGTGATCGCCAGTACCAGGAGTGTGAGAACGAATAAGTTTTTATTTCGCGAAGTATACATGAGAATAGTACGGTAGTGTTGCGGCTGCCAATCTACGTAAAAAGTGACCAGGATTTGTAGGATTTACAGGATGAGCAGGATTTGAACAGGATTTACAGGGTAAGCAGGATTAATACCTTTGAACAGGGTTATAGGATTTGCAGGATCGACAGGGTTAAATACCTTAAACCAGGATGTATAGGATTTGCTTGATGAACAGGATTTAATACCTTTAACTAGGATGAAAGAATTATATCAGGATGGGCAGGATTAAACACCTCGATGCCTAATCCTGTAAATCTTGTGAATCCTAAAAATCCTGGTCAAATCCTGGTTATGGAACATACCGACCTGATCCGCAATCTGAAAAATGGAGATGCGAAGAGTTTGGAGCTGCTGTTCCGAAGACTCTATCCCCGGTTGTGTGCCTATGCACGGAAGTTTTTGCACGATGAGCAGGATGCTGAAGAGATCGTTCAGGATCTGTTCGTGAACCTGTGGAAGCAGCGGGAACGAATAGATGAACATAAATCGCTTCATAAATATCTGTTCACCGCTGCCCGCAATGGCTGCCTGAATTTTCTTCACGCCAAAAAGATCAGGAGCCGGTCTGCCGAGATCATCCTGTACCTGTATGGCCAGGACGTCCACGACCACATCGATTCCTATCACGCGCTGCTGGCGAAAGACCTGGAGCAGGATTTCAACGAGGCCTTGCAGCGCCTGCCCACGGAATGCAGAAGGATCTTCGAGCTCAGCCGCACAGACGGCCTTCGCTACGAGGAGATCGCGCTCAGGCTCAACATCTCCATAAAAACCGTTGAAACCCAGATGTCGAGAGCCCTTTCCAGGTTGCGGTTGCAGCTGAAGGAACATATTACTGTGTTGATCCTCCTGAGCCTGTTGAAATAATTTTTCAAGCGTTGTCAGGGTAAGCCCCCTCCTCATTTGTATATCCATTCATAAGCCCCGTTTATGGATAATACAGATCCTGAGATCAAAAGTATCATTACCCGTTTCATAGAAGGAAGCGCTTCGGAGCAGGAGCTCGCTGCGCTGGAAGAATGGTTCCGGAAAGACAGATCGAACCGCATTTACTTCGATGAGTTTGTCACCACTTACCATGCGTCGGTCACCATGAACCGCTTTCATCAGCAGAAAACAGATGATGCATGGAATAAAATATCAGAAAGGATCCAGGTCACGCACGAAGCACGGTCCACGGCCCCCCGCCAGCGGTATCTCACCTGGGTAAAAATAGCAGCTTCCGTCAGCCTGATCGTGTTAGCAGGTTTTGCAACAAAACGCTTTTTGCGAAGCGATCTTTTTAACACTGGCAACAACACGGTAGTAGTCAACACGCAGCCCACCAAAATGGGGATCCAGTTGCCCGACGGCTCTTACGTGTGGCTCAATGCCAACAGCGCACTCGACTATGCGCCCTCATTCGCAACCTCAAACCGGATCGTGAACCTGAAGGGTGAGGCTTTTTTTGACGTGCGGAAAAACGGCAGGCCCTTTATCGTGAAGACCGGCGCGCTCGAGGTACACGTGAAAGGAACAAAATTCAATGTGCAGGCTTACCAGGATGACGCGGCAACACAAACGACCCTTGAAGAAGGTGCCATCGATCTCCACATCAAAGGAAAAATGCCGGTGTACAGCATGGAGCCAGGCGACCAGATCACCCTCGCTGCTTCAGGCGGTGAAGTGATCCGGAAAAAAGTTGACCCTTCGGATTTTTCAGCGTGGAAAGAATCACGCCTGGTGTTTGACAACACGCCCCTGGAAAATGTCCTCGCCAGGATCGGCAACCGCTACCGCGCGCGTATTGTGCTGGATGCTTTCGCTTCCCGGAAGGAGCTGATGACCATGACCATCGAAGACGAGACCCTCGATGAAGTGCTGGAGCTGATCCGGTTGTCGTCTCACCTGAATATGAAGAAAGAAAAAGATCTCATTGTGCTGTATTGATCCAATCTAAAACAATGCCCATATGATCAACACCTACAAACATGGCCTGGCAAGATCGCTCGGGAATCGCCGGGATCTTGTGACGGCCTTTGTACTGCACGCCTGCCTGCTGATGCTTTTTCTTCCCGCAAAGGCAAGCGTGCACCAGGCACCATCTGTCATTGAACTGAGCCTCAGAGACGTTCCGCTGAGAACAGCCCTGAAAGAAATTGAAAGGCAAACCGACTATCGTTTTGTGGTGAACGAAAGCCAGATCGACAAGGTGAAGAAACCTGTCGTGCTCGACATCAGGTCCGGTAACATTGAAGATGTGTTAAGCCAGCTGCTGCGGGGCACCGGCATCCTCTACAAGATCCGGAAAAAACAGATCACGCTGATACCTCCTGCCGACAGTACCACGGAAGTCAGTCCGCTGTCAACAGGTGGAGGCACTTCCAGCCTGGTGGCGCAGTATGATGTGCGTACACTGATCCCGCCTGTTTTTATTCCCGAGATCCTGGTGAAAGGAAACGTGAAGGATGAAAATGGAGAGCCCATTGCCGGGGTGAACGTGCTGGTGAAAGGAAGCACCATCGGAACGGCCACAGATGCCAATGGTGATTTTTCGATCAACGTGCCGGGCACAGAATCGGTGCTGGTCTTTTCCTTCATCGGGTATGTATCGCAGGAAGTGCTGGTGGGCAATCAAACGTCTATCAGCGTGCAACTGGTGCAGGATGCGAAGACCCTTTCTGAAGTGGTGGTAGTGGGTTATGGAACACAGGAGAAGAAGGATGTGACCGGTGCTGTTTCGGCAGTGTCTGGAGCCGACATCGAGAACCTGCCTTCCGGTGGCGCGCAGCAGGCGCTGCAGGGAAGGGCTGCGGGTGTGAACGTGGTAAGGAACGGAGGTGCACCGGGCAATGCTGGCTCGATCCGGATCCGGGGCCTTGGTACGGTGAACAACGCCGATCCGCTGATCGTGATCGATGGTGTTCCGGCCGGCACCATGAACGATGTGAATCCAAACGACATACAGTCGATCGACGTGCTGAAAGACGCTTCCGCCTCTGCCATTTATGGAACGCGGGCTGCCAACGGTGTTGTGCTGATCACTACGAAAC
This sequence comes from Chryseosolibacter histidinae, assembly GCF_018598225.1. GTDB lineage: Bacteria > Bacteroidota > Bacteroidia > Cytophagales > Cyclobacteriaceae > Chryseosolibacter > Chryseosolibacter histidini. The sequence continues at coordinate 12,256 of NZ_JAHESF010000017.1, forward strand.
GAGGTAAGTTCGATGACAAGCTGAAGTTCACCGTCAACGCCTACACGGGGATCTCGAACCGCATCAAGACGCTCGGGATGCTGGACGCTCCTACCCTGACAACTTTGAAAAAAGAATCCTTTACCAACGATGTGCCTGATGGCTCAACTATCCCGCCCATCTGGCAGGATCCGCAGTACAGCACACAGAAAACGAACTGGCAGGATGAAGTGCTCGAGCAGGGCACCACAGACAATATCGATGTCTCTGTTCGTGGCGGTGGTCAGTACTCTTCCTTCGCCATCTCCGGTGGCCGCTACAGTGAGCGGGGTATCATCGGAAAATCGTATTACAAGCGATATACATTTCGCCTGAACAGCGACCACAGGATCGGCAACAAACTGAAAATTGGCCAGAACCTTCAGTTCACGAACACCAACGACAATGCCCCGAATACACTCTCGGCGCAGGATGGTTTGCTCTGGAGCGCCATCCGTTTTCATCCGGGCCTGCCCATCAGGAACCAGTACGGATCTTTCAGCTCGAGCCTGCCCGGTTTTGGTGATATCAACAATCCCCTGTACTCCATCGATACACAGGACCAGAACACCAGCCGCAACCGCCTGCTGGGAAGTGTCACCGGCGAATATGAGATCATCAAAGGGTTAAAGGCGAAGGCCAACCTGGCGTTGGACGGAACCCTCAAGTCAGAGCGTTATTTCTATGTGAAGGTGGACAGTCAATACAGGCAAACCAACTACAACCAACTCACGCTGAAGGATGATAAGTATTGGGCTTTCCTGCAGGAGTATTTCCTTTCCTACAACAAGGAGTTCACAAATCATTCGATCGGCATCGTGGCAGGTTACACATCGCAAACTTTCAACGACATCTTCTCACAACAGGTGGGACGTGATTTTCCCAGCGAGGATCCGTCATTGCGTTACATGTCGCAGGCAGGAACGATCGTGAACCTCGGGGCAGACAATGGTGGACGGAGCTATGATGCCCTGCAGTCGGTGTTCGGGCGTGTAAACTATGCCTTCAAAGACCGTTACCTCGTCACCGGTACCTATCGCGCCGATGGCTCATCACGGTTCAGCCCGGGCAAGCAGTGGGGATATTTTCCGGCCTTCTCTCTGGGATGGCGTGTTTCGGAGGAATCGTTCTTCAAAGACAACATTACCTTCATCAGCAGCCTGAAGCTTACGGGTGGATGGGGACAATTGGGAAATCAGAATGTAAACTCCCTGCAGTACCTCGCCTTGATCAGGAACGGTGGCACTTACAATAACTACGCGTTCGGCAGCAGTCAGCCGCAAAACCAGGTGAAGGGCTCTGCGCAGGGAAGGATCCCCAACGTGAACATCGGATGGGAAACCGCCGAGATGACCAACGTGGGATTGGATGCAGGCCTGCTGGAGAACCGTATCCTGTTAACCGCAGCCTACTTTATCAAAGACACCAAAAAGATGCTGCTCTCCCCTCCTTCACTCGGAACGCTGGGCAAGGCTTCCATCCCCGATCAGAATGTTGGCGAGCTGCGGAACAAAGGGCTGGAGCTCGAGGTAGCTTACCGGAAAATGACGGGTGACTTCACGTATTCGCTCAGCGGCAACGCTACGTTTATACGCAACACAGTGACACGCCTGCTCACGCCGGGAAGTTTCCTCGCGTCGCAGACCTACGGCCGCACAGACCAGGAGATCACACGCAGCTATGAAGGCCATCCGTATGGAACGTTCTATGGATGGGTGGCCGACGGGTTGTACCAGAACCAGGCACAGATCGATTCCGACCCGGGCATCGCCAACGATCCGCGCAAAGCAGACCAGATCCACCCGGGAGATGTACGTTTCAGGGACCTGACCGGCGACGGCATCATCGATGACAAAGACCGCACCATCCTGGGAAGTCCCCAGCCCAACATCACGTATGGCCTGAACGCCAGTGTAGCGTACAAAGGTTTTGATGTTAATCTCTTCTTCCTTGGCGTGGGTGGTGTAGACATCTATAACGCAGACCGCATGCAGGGCATGAACGCTGCTTATCCGTTTAACCTGTACAATGAGGTGAACGGGCGCTGGCATGGAGACGGCACCAGCAACAACATTCCAAGGTTGAGCGCCACGGATCCGAACCTGAACTTCCGCACGTCGAACCTGTTTGTAGAGAGCGGGGCCTTCTTCCGTCTCAAGAACATCACGATCGGCTACACACTGCCTGCCAGCCTGCTGAACGGGCTTCGCCTTACACAGGCACGGCTGTACGTAACAGGGCAAAACGTTTTCACGATCACCAACTACTCAGGCATGAACCCCGAGCTCGGTTATGCCGATGGAAACCGGTCGTCAGGACAGTACACGCAGGTAAACGTGGACTATGCCCAGTATCCCCTGGCACGAACCTTCACTGTTGGCGCAACCCTTTCTTTTTAATCGTATGAACAAATTGATTTCACCCATGAAAAAAATAAACGGAATCATCGCTGTACTTGTGATCATAGGTGGCTGTCAGGACAACATTCTGGATTCGACACCTTACGGGCAGATCACTTCCAATCAGTTCTGGCGCAATGGAGACGATGTGGTGGCGGCGACCAACGCGGTCTATTCTCCGCTGCTGGATGAAGATGGATTTGCACATACGGAGTACACGTTCGACAACAGCTCTGACGATATGGTGAGGGCTGGCGACCACGGCGACTCTGAAGCACAGCTGGAGCTGTTCACCTTCAACGCTTCCAACTCACACATCGCCAACACGTGGGCCACCAAGTACGAGGTCATTTCACGCGCCAATGCCGTGCTTATCAACGCGCCGAAAGTGAAGATGGACGACGCGCTTCGCAACCGCTGTATGGGCGAAGCTTATTTCCTCAGGGGATTTGCTTACTGGCGACTGGCAGTGATCTGGGGAGACGTGCCCGTGCTGGTGGAAGCCGATGCCATTGCCAATAACTTCAACAAAGCGAAATCGTCACAGGCGGAAGTGCAGGCGCAGGCAGAAGCCGACTTCCTGCAGGCCGCCGCGTTGCTGCCCGAGAAACACGACGATACCAACCTGGGCAGGGTCACCAAAGGTTCGGCTTACGGCTTCCTGACAAAATTGTATGTATACCAGGGAAAATGGAGCAACGCCATCGAAGCGGGCAGAAAGATCACCGAGAACCTGAACTACAGGCTGGCACCCAGCTTCGAGCAGAACTTTCAACTGGCCACCGAGAACAACCCGGAGATCCTCTACAGCCTGCAATATGAAGGCGGATGGACCACTGACGACTCACCTGCGTTTTATCACACGCCAGGCGGACTTGGCGGATGGGGCTTTCATGAGCCTATCCAGGATCTTGTTGATGAATTCGAACCTGGAGATCCACGGCTGGGCTACTCGATCTTTCAACCGGGTGACGAGGTGGAGATGGGACCCAACACCCATACCTTCGCCGTGGAAGACACACGTCTCACGGGCTATGCCTTCAAAAAATATACAAACTTTACCGATGCCGGTGACATGAGCCAGAGCCTCAACGCGCCCTGGTTGCGTTCAGCCGATGTTTACCTGCTGGTGGCCGAGGCAAAGATCCGCTCCGGGCAAAATGGCGACGCCGAGCTGAATGCCGTGCGTGCAAGAGCAGGATTGAATCCCAAGAGCAACGCCACCATGACCGACATCATGCATGAGCGCAGGGTTGAGCTTGCCGGCGAAAATGACCGCCACCAGGATCTGATGCGGTGGGACAAAGCAGGCCTCATCGATATCACAGCACATTATGCCAAAGATCGCGGTCCCTATAAACCGGCCAGGACCTTTGTAAAACCCAGGCATTACTTCTATCCGCTGCCGCAGCGAGAGATAGACCTGAGCAACGGGGTCCTGATCCAGAATCCGAACTATTGATCTTCTACATAAAGGAAAATTGGTTTTAATTCAAGTTCACGGGTGTGTAGAAGTCTGGCCGTCTACCAGGCTTCTTCCCCGTTTTTCTGCAGAGATGGTATGAAACGTTTGATCGCAGCATTGACCATTATGGTGTGCGCATGCACGGAGCCCGACAAAAACGCATTGCTCGTAGGCACCTGGAGAACCGACTCTGTTTACTCCTATTACAACGGATTTGGTTTTACCCGGCGCGACTTTGAAGAAGAACCTGTTCGCCATTACCAGCCCGATGGCCAGCTGATGATGGTAAGGGGCGACGAGCTGCGTACGTTCCTCTACCAGGTACAGCACGGCGACAGCCTTGTGCACCGTACACAAGATCAGGGATTGCTTGAGAAATTTTTGATCGTAAAGCTGGAGGGTGATCAGATGGTGTTGCAGAAGGAGCTGAAACCCATTTTGCCTGGCGAAAAACAACGGCGGTACCATGTGCGGTATCTTTCTCGCATTAAGTAGGATTAGTCCACAGTCCACAGACCACAGCCGGGTAGTGTCGGCTTCCGAGAGTGGTTAATGATCAACGATGCCGTGACTATCGACTATGGACCATGGACTATTCGAAGCTAATAAAAGTAGATGCAACACTGATCGTCCGTGGACCGTCGACCGTGGACCGTGGACTCTACCCTCACAACTTCGCTCACTCGGTTCTTATACTTCTCACCGGGCTCATCACCGCGGCCTTTACTGCCTGGAAGCTTACTGTCAGCAGGGCAATGGCGAGGGCGCTGGCACAGGCACCGGCAAAGATCCACCAGCTGAGATCGGTATGGTATTCGTACTGGCTGATGGCCTTATCGAGGATATAATAAGACAGTGGTATGGCGATGACGCATGCAACGATCACCAGCAGCACAAATTCCTGCGAAAGCATACGCCATAAAGTGGTTACCGATGCGCCCAGCACTTTGCGGATGCCGATCTCTTTCGTGCGTTGCTCGGCGACAAAGGATGCCAGGCCAAACAGTCCGAGACAGCTGATGATGATGGCCAGCGATGCGAAGACTGTTGCAAGCTTGCCCACACGCTCTTCATTTGAGAATTTGGCGGCATATTCCTGGTCGGCAAATTTGTAATCGAAAGGGATGTCGGGCATCACCTGGGCGAAAACACTTTCGATCTTCGGCAACGCTTCGCTGACACGCACACCCGGTGTGATCCGGATAAGCATCACCCGTTCATATCCAAAAGTAAAGTATACGGCGGGCTTCACGGGCTCGAACGGTGAGTTCATGATCATGTCCTCGACCACACCCACGATGTGGAAATCCTGGTCCACTCCCCAGGCGCGGTTTGTCCATCGCATGGTTTTTCCTACGGGGTTTTCCATCTTCATATATTCGACCGCAGCCTTGTTGAGAATGATGCCGGCGGAATCACCCGCAATGTTCTCTGAAAAATCGCGGCCATCCACCACCTTCCATCCAATGGTTCTGCCAAACTCCGGCGAGACGTTCAGGGTGGCGAAGTTCGCTTCGAACGAAGGGTCCTTTCCCTCCCAGTTGAATCCGCCGTTGTGCGACCAGGTACCGGTGAGCTCTCCTCCCGATTCGCCCACTTCCGAGACCATGCCGGTCTTCTTCAGCTCTGCGCGCAGCACCTCGGCCTTCGTGTTAAATTCGTCCGATTTTTTCCGGACCGTGATCAATCCTTCACGGTCGTAACCCACAGGCCTGTCTTTGACGAACAGCAATTGCCTGTAGATCGCGGCCGTGCAAATGATCAGCATCACCGACACCGAGAACTGTACGATGACCAGCACCTTGCGGGGCATGGAGGCCAGTCTGCCGGCACGCAATACTCCTTTGAGAACCTGCACGGGCTTGAATGAAGACAGGTACAATGCCGGGTAGCTGCCCGCTATAAAGCCTGTGAAGAGGATAAACGCCAGGCTGCTGATCCAGAACCATTTTTCACTGAAGGGCAGCGTCATGGCCTTCGCAGACAGGATATTGAACCACGGTAAAGTAATATATACAACGAGCGTGGCCACTATGAACGAAAGCATCACCACCAGGAACGACTCGCTGAAGAACTGGGCGATGAGCTGCCCGCGTACGGACCCCACCGTTTTGCGGATGCCCACCTCCTTGGCCCGTTTCTCGGAACGCGCCGTGCTGAGGTTCATAAAATTGATGCAGGCCAGCAGGAGCACAAACACCCCGAGGGTGCCGATGAACCACACGAACTGCACGGGGCCGGTCTGAAGCTGTCCTTCCTTAAAATTGGAATACAGGTGCCAGTCGCGCATGGGGTGAAGCAGTACGTCGTAATCGTATTGCAGCTCGTTCTTCATGTAATCGAGGTGCTCGATCGCTTTCATCTCAGCCTTGCGGATGGTGGCGGCCACTTCTTCCATGGTTTTGTTGGGCGCCATCTCCACATAGGCGAAGAGGAAGTGATTGTCCCATCCCTGCCGTTTGATATAGGAGGCGTCCTGCAGGTAGAAGCTCCAGGGTTCGAAGAAGTGGAGGCCGTAGAATTCTGTGTTGCGGGGAAAGTCCTTGAACACGCCGGTCACGGTTACGTCGGTTACGTTGTTCACCTTAAGGGGTTTGCCGAGCGGGTCAGCATCTCCGAAGAGCGCTTTTGCCGTAGACTGCGAGATCATGACACTGTGGAGATCGCTCAGGCCTTTCCAGGTACCGTACACCATTTCCCAGGTGAACATCTCGGGCGCACCCTCGCCAATGTACATCCCTGTACGGGTAAGCATTTTTTCGCCTGCCGATAATACGGCATCAAACCCGCCAGGGCCGGAGATGGGTACAACGTGCTTAAAATTCTGCGCGTAGGTGGTTTGTAATTCTTCGATGAGCGGATAAGGAAGATACCTTTGTCCCTGGTAATACTTGCCTTCGAATGTTCCCGCTTTGGTCACCTGGGCGATGCGGTCATAGTTCTTGAAGTAGGTGTTGTAAGAGAGCTCGTCAAACACCCAGAGGCCGATGATCATGGCTACCGCCATTCCTGAAGCCAGGCCTGTGATGTTGATGGCGGAATAGCCGAAATGGCGGAACAGGTTGCGCATGCCAACCTTGAAGTAGTTTTTATACATATCGTAGGAATTTGGTCTTTGATAACCTTTGAACGATTTGATGAATTCAGGTCTGAAATACCGGAGCACCTGCCAGGCGAAGATCCATTTTGCCTTGCGGGGAGACTGTTTGCTGTTGCGGGCAAAGAGCTCGCTCAGGTCGCCCTCGATCTCATCGATATAATCCTCGCGGCAGAACCAGCGAAGGAATGAAACGGCTTTTCGTGGTGGTTGCATCAGCTGAATGAAATTTTAGGGATCTCGTGGTACAGGCTTGCCCGCAATTCGTATTGTGTGTCCAGTGTCTTTTTGCCCAGCGCGGTGATCACATAGAACTTTTTTCTCCTTCCTCCCCTTTCTTCCGTGATGCCGCCGAAGTTGGAGCGCAACAGGCCTTTGTCTTCCAGTCGTTTTAAAGCCACATGCACCGCGCTGATATTGAACTTCTTCTCCATCCGCAGCTCCAGGTTTTCAAGGATCGCCACCCCGTACGCCTCCGGATGTAACGCTGCCACCATCAGTAGCACCAGTTCTTCAAATTCGCCAAGAGTCTGTCCTTTCATAGATTATTTACTTAACAAACGTGAAAATAATTAATATGTTTCACATTTGCTACATAAATACAATAGTCCACGGCCCACAGACCACGGTCCACGGCTGGTACGTCGATGGTCGATGGTCCATAGTCCATGGCAAGGCGGTCAACGACACTCTCTCAGCAGCCTCTCCGGTTTTCCGGGACGCTGCCGTCGCGGAACAGGTCCGATTTTTTTGCCCGGTTATGTTGGTATGCCAATTGGTATGCCCATGTTGGTGTTCTTCACCAACATGCATCTTCAGTGCCTGTGCCTGTGTTGTTCTTCACCAACACACCACCCGCATCCGTGTTAAACTTAAAAAACAACATTATGGAAACAGTCGCCAAGAGAACAACACTGATGATCAGCAGCCCGGCTTTTGAGCATGAGGGGCTTATTCCTGCTCAATACACGTGTGAAGGCGCTGGCATCAACCCGCCGCTCAGCATTGGAGGTATTCCTGATGATGCGAAGACACTGGCCCTCATCATGGAAGATCCGGATGCGCCAGGTAAAGTTTTTGATCATTGGCTGGTGTGGAATATTCCGCCCACAGAGTCCATCCCCGAGAACAGCGTTCCGGGCCTGGAAGGAACCAACAGCCGCGGACAGATCGGCTACACAGGCCCCTGCCCGCCTTCCGGAACCCACCGCTACTTCTTCAAGGTGTTTGCCGTAGACACGTTATTGGAGCTGGCGAAGGGCGCTGACAAGACGAAGCTCAATTATGCTCTGCAGCGGCATGTGATCGGTTATGGAGAGTTGATGGGAATAGTCCACAGTCGACAGACCACGATCCACAGCCGGGCAGTATCAGATTCCAGGAGCCGTTAATGATCAACGAAGCATTACCGACTATGGACCTTCGAACATTCGAAGCGCGCAAGTAGATGCAACACTGCTTGTCCGTGGACTGTGGACCGTGGACTGTCGACTCTACCTTCTCACAACAATCTTCACAGCCCTCCCCTGTTCCGGCCTCAGGTAATACAATCCTGCTCCCTGAGTGGTAAGGTCTGCGCTGTCTTCATCGTGCAGGCTCAGTACCTGTTTACCGGTGGCATCATAGATCACCGCCCTGACAGGTTTTGTAAAGTAGATCAGCCCTTGTGATGGATTGGGATATGTAACAAGACCATCACCTTCCTGTTCGGGAATACCGGTGGTAATATTCTCGGGTACACCCGTGACCACCAGGGTATGCTGTGCTTTGATCGCGCAGTCACGGCCGGTGTTGCATGAGAAGGTTACCTTGTAGACGCCGTTTTCATGGTATTGGTGCTGCGGATTTTTTGCTGTTGACGTTTCGCCATTGCCAAAATCCCATATGAAGTCGCTTTGAAAGGGTTCCGTAAGATCTGCCATGAAGCTGTAGGTGCCGGGGGCGGTCTCCTGTGCGTCGATGGTGGCTTTTACATCTTCGCAGCTCAGCGTGTCGGGATTTGGTTCACTGAGCTTCAGGGGCAGGCGCGCTTCATAGGAACAGCCGAGGGATGTGTGGTAAGAAGCGGAGACGGTATAAGCTCCTTTGCCTGGAAACTCATAAGGGATGCTTTGCGCGGTTGTGCGCAAATTATGGTATTCTCCGGACCAGAGCTCGGTTTTCGTATCGCTGATGCTCCATTTGACTTCGGTAATGCTGTCAGGAGATGTAACCTGGAAAGTATATTCCTTCCACGAGCTGATAGTCGTCATGCTCACGGATCCAGTGCCACTGAAGCAAACTTTTACAGTGTGATGGGCTGTAGCCATGCATCCGTAATACCAGCGTGTTACCTTCACCAGAAAGGTGCCTGTTGTAATATAGGTATGGAGTGGCTGAAACTCTGTTGATGTGGTGCCATCGCCGAACTCCCAAAAAGTAAAACCTGTTCCCGGTATGCCTGTATTGCTACCGGTAAGGCTGAACCGGTAACGCCCCTCGCCCAACTGTGACGAGGTGATGCTGGCAGCGCACGCGTGATCGCGAACCATGATCGTATCGGCCAGGCTTACGGAGCAATGCGATGCCGGGTACTGCAGGGAAACGTCGATCCTGAAAGGACCGTTGAACGGTATGCTATGAACAAACTCCGGCTGCGTGCGATTGTCACTCTCACTCCACTGCCCGCTGGAGCTCAGCGACCATGTGCGGTCGATGCCTGAAAGATCCAGCTTCATTCCCACTACGGGCTTGTCGGAGATGACCCTGAATAAGAACTTGCCGGACTCTCCGGTTTCGTGTACCTGCAGCGAGGCCTTGCCGCAGCTGATAGCATCTGTTACCGTCACCGTTGTGCCCGCAGCAACGGGGCACCCTGCTGTGGTGGTGCCATTGAATGTTACCGTGTAGGTTCCGTTCTCACCGTACTGGTAGCTGGGGTGGAGCACGTTAGAGGTCTTGCCATCTCCGAGATCCCACACAAAACCTGTGCGGAGGTTGTCAGCAGGTGTTACAGAAAGATCATACCTGCCCGGTCCTGTTTTTGAAGCATTGATGGCAGCGTTTATGTGCTCGCAATTACCAGGGGTTGCATCATTGACCTCCAGCACTTCATAGGATTCGAGCCAGCAGCCCTGGCGTGTGAAGAAGAAGCCCCAGAGGTAATAGGTTCCATTGGCAGCGAACTTATGACTGACCTTGTGGGTAGTGGTATTCAGATCGTAGAACTCACCGAACCAGATGTTGGTCTTATCCGTGTCGATGCTCCAATAGGCTTCTGTTATAATATCGCTTGCGTTAACAGAGAACTGGTATTCGCCGGCGGAGGCTCCCGGTTCGATGTGCATTGGTGCTTCACCGCTGATGCATACGTTCACCGTATCGTATGCCACGGCCGTGCATCCGTAGTACGACCGGGTGGCCTTCACAATGTACTGCCCTGCGGCAGCATACGAATGGAAACTCTGGAAATCGGCGGAAGTGCTTCCGTCGCCGAATTCCCACAAGGTTGTGCCGGTGGTTGCATTGCCGAGATTCTTGCCGCTGAGTGTGAATTTGAAGCCTGTTTCGCCCTGGGCCTCTGCGGTGATCTTGGCCGAACAGGGATGGCCTGTAACTACTACGGTGTCGTCGAGATCGGTATAACAGTATTTTCCGGTTGCATATTCATAAGACAGCATAACACCGACCCTGGCCGGGCCGTTGTACGGGATCTTGTAGGGATAAAGCTCGAGGTGTGTGCCGGTGTAGTCCCAGCGTGTGCCTGAGCTGTAGGCCCATGACTGGTCGATGCCAGCAATGCCGATGCTGGTACTCAGGATGGGTTTATTGGAATCGATAATGTAATAGATCTTGCCGGGCTCATCAGTCATTTGGATGTCGAGCGTAGCCTGGCCGCAGAGATGGGCGTCGGTGATGGTGACAACGTCTTCTGCCGTGACCACACAGCCTCCCGTAGTCGTTGCTTTATAACGCACCGGGTAGGTGCCGTCGTAGTCATATTTGTAGGCCACGCTCCAGCGGTTCACCCACGAGCCGCCATCGCCGAAGTCCCACTGCCATTGTTTCACGTCTTCAGTCACCTCAGCAGAAAAACTGTATTGGCCTGGTCCATCATATTTTTCAGAAAGGATCTTTGCTTTCACCTTGTCGCAGCCGACTTCCAGCGTGTGATAACTTTCCGATGTGCATCCATTGCCGGTGCGGGTGAGCTTTACCGTATAGGTGCCAGCCTCCGCATAGGTATGTGTGGGCCACGAAAGCACAGAGGTGCTTCCGTCACCAAACTCCCACAGCACCCCGGTAGTGGAAGGGCTGCCTGGCGCGCTGGAATATGAGAACTCATATGCGGCCTTGCCATAGAGCTTTGCATTGATGGCCGTTGCGCAGGATGAGAGCCCCGACACTTCCACGACCTTGTCAACCATCACCTGGCAGAGCTGGTCCGGCGCCGTTTTATGATAGATATCCACCCTTACCTTGAACTTGCCGTTGAAGGGAACGGCGAAGGGGATCTCAGCCTGGGTTCCGGTATACTCCCACCGCGGTCCCGAGCTGTAGGTCCACGGCGAGTTCTGCGACATCACGTACCAGCGGAGGCTGACGATGGCTTTATCGGACGCAACGTCAAAGATGAGCTTGCCCGGCTCCCCTGTCTCCCGTATCTGGAGGGAGGCTTGTGCACAGGCTTCATCTGTCAGCGATGAAGAGGCCAGCACGGGTAACCCGGCCGATTGAGCAAGACAAAAAAATACAAACAGGACAGATGAAAGAGAACGAACGTGTTTCATAACCGCTTTTCAAATAATTTACTTGCAAGGCTACGCGGTTATGCGCTGAAAGGAAATACGCGATTTAGCGTATCCGCACTAGAGCAGGTTGTTGGAATAGGCGTAGTGCACCAGCAGCACCGATGAGGAAATGTTCAGCTTGTGCATGAGGTTATTACGGTGTGTATCCACGGTACGGTGGCTGATGTGCAATTCTTTCGCGATCTCTTTGTTGGACTTGCCCAGGGCGATGAGCCGCAGAATGTGCTTTTCCCGGGGTGTAAGCACGTCGGGGTTAGCAGTGTCCTGTGCTGGTGAAGGCGTGGTTGCGTCGAGGCCCTGCACAAAGAACGACTCGCCCTTCATGATCTTGCCGATGCTCTCGATGAACGAATCGCGGTTGAGGTTTTTATGGAGATAACCATCGGCGCCTTCCTTGATCACACGGTTCACGTAAAAGGACTCTTCGTGCATGGTAAGGATCAATACTTTCAAAGCTGGGAACCGTTCTTTCAGAATGCGCAGCGTTGCTACCCCGCCCTGCCCGGGCATCTCGATGTCGAGAATGCAGATGTCCGGAAGCACTTCGGCACGGCTCAGGGTGCTGATCAGCTCTTCTCCGGTGGAAGCTGCACCCACCAGCGTAAAGTGTTCGATGCCGCGGATCAGGGAGCTCAGTCCTTCCTGCACCAGCTGGTGATCATCAGCGATGAATATCTTCAGAGGTCTCATGTCAATGGAATTTCAACAACGGTGGTGGTTCCCATGCCCGGCTGCGACTCGATGCGCATGACGCCACGCAGCGACTGCAAACGGCTTTCGATGTTCAGGAGGCCCGCGCCGGAGGCTGTGTGCTTCACATCAAAACCCTTTCCGTCGTCACTCACGCTCAATACCAGGTGCTGATGTTGCTGCGAAAGAAATACCTGGATACGGCGTGCCGCTGCATGTTTGATGATGTTGTTGATCAGCTCCTGCACGATGCGGTAAACGTTGATCTCGAGTGTGTTCTTGTACCGTTCCGTGATGGCGCCGTGTTTAAAAATATATTCCTCACTTCCTTTTTTCGGGTTCTTGTCCAGCAACTCCTGGATGGCCGCGATGAGCCCGTGCTTCTCCAATGAATATGGCAGAAGCTGATGTGAGATGGTGCGCGCATCCCGGGCAGCCTGGTCGATGATGCTGGCAGTCTCCTGCAGCTTGCCTGAAAGTGCGGGAGAAGTGCTCATGGCCTTCACGCTCTCCAGGTTGATCTTGGCAGCGGCGAAGATCTGCACAAAACCGTCGTGCAGGTCGCGCGCGATCTTTTGCTGCATCTGCTCCTGCGCAATAACAATGGCCAGCAGCTTTTCTTTCCGCTGCTGCTCCTGCAACATCTCGTGCTTCAGGCGTTGCCGGCGGCGGATGAAGAAGTAGATCACACACGCTGACAACAACAGTACACCAATGAGCATCAGGAAGAAGAGCTCTTTGGTTCGTTGCTGCTCGATGATGCGCTCCTGCTCTGCAATGACCCTGCCCTTCTCCTGCGCCTCGAATTTTTTGTTGATCTCCTCCACCGCTTTCGCTTTTTCCACGGTGAACAGCGAGTCTTTGTAATGTACCGAACGCTGGTAGTGGGCCAGCGCAGACCGGAAATTGCCCTGCGCTGAATCAAGCCGCGCCATCATCCGGTAGGCGTTTCGCAGGCCGAAGGTATGTTTGTGTTTTTCCGCGATCAGCCTGCCTTCGTCCAGCATGGCACGTGCCTCGCGGAGCTGCCCGGTGTGGAGATAACATTCCGAGAGCTGCAGCAGCACCGATTCCTGGCTGCTCCAGGCGTCGAGGTTACGGTGTAGCGCAAGGGCCTTCTGAAAGGCATCAATGGCCTCGTGTACCTGCCTGCGGTTGAAGTGAAGGATGCCCAGCGACTCAAGCGCGTAGGCTTCGGAGTTGGGCAGGTTGAGCTTTCGCGTGATCGCCAGCGACCGCTGCAGGTAACGCTCCGCTTCATCATACTGCTTCAGGGCCTGATAGGCATCGCTGGCAAAGACGGAGATCCCCGAAATGCTCAGGTTGTGCTTCGCTGAATCCAGCAGTGATAACGCATCCAGGTAATATTGCAGCGCCCTGGCAGGGTCTTTCTGCTCAAAGTAAATATTGCCGATGTTGGCCAGTGTTCTGGCGGAAGCGAGACTGTCGTGAAGCGCTTTTGCAATGGTCAATGACTGAAGATAATGACCAATAGCCTTATCGTATTGTTGCTGCCGTTTCTGGTTCACCCCCAACCTTCCGTACGTGGTCATCAGCACCTCACGGTCAATTTGACCGAGGGTGAGTATTTCGTTCAGCAGCATCGTAGCCGAATCATATTCACCGAGGGTCGAAAGCACCGATGCCAGGCTCGAGAGCGCTTTGGCCCTCCGGTTGGCGTCACCATCGTCGCGGGCAATGGCCAGGCTTCTGCGGTGATGGCGCTGTGCTTCCCGCAGGTGTCCCCGCCTGGAGGCCACGTTTCCCAGCATGGCATGGCTCCGGAAAAGCTCGTCCTGCAGGTGGAGCGCTTCTGCCCTGGCGTTGGCCTGCGAAGCGAATTCCCACGCCTTGTCGAAATGACTGCGATCATAATGATAGACAGCCGAATCGTTCAACTGCTTCGGATCAGCCTCCGTGGATTGGGATAATAAAGGCTTTGTATACACCAGGAGAAGGGAGAAAAAAAGATATCGCATTGCGGGGTAAATGTGATCAACAGGAAATGAACGGGAGATGGTGTGCAAGGGTTACGTTTAATCCACGGACGGACCACAGCAGATGGCCGTTAAAGAGATACGATTTACGAGGTACGTGCGCGATCTATCCCAATTCTTTTAACACATCCCTGTACTCTCTGCCTACCGGGATAGATATTCCGTTAACCTCGATCTCTTCGGCGGTGTAGGATTCGATCTTGTCGAGTGACACGATAAAAGACCGGTGAATGCGCTTGAAACGCTGGCGCGGCAGCAGGCTCTCGATCTCATGGGTGCTGATTTTGGAGAGGAACTCTTTCCGGGTGGTGACTACTTTCACGTACTCGCGCTGGCTTTCGACATAAAGGATCTCGTCGAACAGGATCTTCACTTTCTTTTTTTGTACTGTGAGGAAGATGTGTTCCGGGTGTTGGGAGTGTTGAGGGTGTTGTTGGTGTTGTTGGTGTTGTTGGTGAAGAACACCAACAACGGCGGCTCCGACACTGGCGGCGGGAAGGCCAGCAACGGCGTCACTACCCGGCTTTCCTGTCTTAACCTTGTTCACCGCCACCAGGAACCGTTCGAACTCGAAGGGCTTGAGCAGGTAATCGGTAACGTTGAGGTTGAAGCCTTCCACGGCGTATTGATGATAGGCTGTGGTGATGATGACGGCGGGCGGATGTGTCAGTGTTTTTAAGAAGGCCATGCCCTTGAGCTTGGGAAGGTGGATGTCAAGGAAGATCAGGTCAATGGTGTGGTCGCGCAGGAACTCCGTGGCAGCAATGGCATCTTTGAAGGCTCCTTTCAGCTGCAGGAAGGGTACCTGTGAAATGTAGTCGGTGAGCACTTTTGTTGCCAGGGGCTCGTCTTCAACAATGATGCAGGTGATGTCAGACATGGCTCGCAAGGTTGATTTTTAACGACGCAGTAAATACCGATCCATTTTGCTGAACGGACAACTGGTGATCGGTATAGAGCAATTCCAGCTGGCGCCGCAGGTTGGAAAGCCCGATGTTCTCCTTCACCTTCCCGTTGCCGAATATTTCGCTGGAGTTCTTCACGACGAACGTCAGCAACCGCCTGTTCACAGACAGGTGAATCTCCACGAACGGTTGATTCCTCGTTTCCGAGACGCCGTGTTTGAAAGCATTCTCCACGAGGGGGATCAGCAAGAGTGGCGGTATGGACTGTTTCATATCTTCTACGTCATGGTTGAAGTTCACCCGCAGCGATTCATCGTACCGAAGCTTCTCGAGGGCAATATAATCGTCAATGATCTTCACTTCCTGCTCTATGGCGATATAGGCACCGTCAGTCTCATACAACATGAAACGCAGGATCTTCGAGAGGCGCAAAATGGATTCCGGAGCAAGGTCAGACTTATCCCTGGCCAGTGAATAAATGTTGTTCAGTGTGTTGAAAAGAAAATGCGGGTTGGTCTGCGACTTGAGATAGTTCAGCTCCGCTTCCTGCTTCTCGATGCGGAGCCGCTGCGCTGTTTCTTTTAACTTCCGGTAATCGTAGATATGCCTGGCAAGACCGAAAAAAATAATGGAGGCCACGGCCGAAGGAAAGTGATAGGAGACGCCCTTCAGCACAGAATCGTAAAACTGCAGCGGAAAATACAGGTGCAGCCCTATGCCGATAGCCCGCCATGCAAAAAAACCGAACGAGTAAAGCATCGCCATCGCCCATAGAAGCACGGGGGCAATCAATATTTTCCTCCAGGTGAATGCCAGGTAGCGACGCACGTGCTCAAAAAGTATATAGTTGAGCACAACCAGGTAGCTGACCAGCCAGATGTTGTTCCAGGCTCTTTTCAGGAATGTCTCCGGGTGATTGACCAGCTCGCTGAACGTCCACAATGCCAGGAACGCCGCCCCTATGTACAAGTAAAGTCTGAACCGCGCACGGTCGATGGTTAACTTCATGTTCCTTTGGTCGGATAAAGGTCGTCAATTATTCCCGATTTTGACCTGGCAGCCCATGGAATCGGCATGAAGGTCTACCAACGGCACACATCTGTCAACCGGCGAAGTGAATGCTGCCATACGCTGCAAACAGAGGCATTGCGCTTTGTCTTCGCCCTTGCGCGTTGACTTCAAAACGTCGTTTATCTACAGCAGACAGGTGTTTGTTGATCGCACGATGCGCGCTTTTCTTCCCTGCGTATCCTTGTACAAAAACATCAAGGATTATGATCAAAAAGATTTTACTCATGCATGTGTTCGTGCTCTCCATCGCAGTCTATGGAATGGCACAGACAGAGCCCGGGGCCGGCAACTGGAAACCGTGGCTCATCCCGTCAGGCAAAACGTACCGGTTACCGCCACCCCCGTCGTACAAAGGCGAGATCGCGCAGGTGCTGGCCGCGCAGAACAACCTGGACGCTACTGCCCAGCAGAAGATCGTGTACTGGAATGCCGGCGCGCCCGGGTACCGGTGGTATAGCATGGTCTCGAAGCTGTGGATGACGGACATCACGGGCAATGGTGCGCTGGCGAACATGCTCATCGGCACTGCTATCTACGATGCTACCATCGCCGCCTGGGACAGCAAGTATGCGTACAACCGCGCCCGGCCCTTCGCCACAGATAACAAGGTAAAGCTTTACGGTCCCCGGCCAGAAAGCCCCTCCTATCCCTGTGAGCACTCGGTGGCGGCAGGCGCCGCGGTGGCGCTCATCTCCCACTTCTACCCTGCCATGGCTGATTCTGCCAACCGCATGGCACAACAGGTGATGGCCTCCCGCATCGCTGCCGGCTGCGCATTTCCGAGCGATACCAAAGCCGGCTTCGAGCTGGGCAAACGTATAGCGGAGAAGCACATCGAGCTCACGAAGGATTTTATTTCAAAGAAGCAATGGGACGGAAAGATGCCGCAGGATCCCGGTCTCTGGAAGGGTAAAAATCCGATGCTGCCTTTGACAGGACTCAATAAAACAATGGTGCTCGACAGCGCCAGCCAGTTCAGGCCCGGCCCGCCGCCCGACTTTTCAAAAGACATGGAGGAGCTGAAGAGCTTCAAGCAGACCTTTCGTTCGAAGGCCAATGCGTTTTACTATGCAAGCCAGCCCACCGGAGACGACCTGATCAGCAAAAAGGTCTTCGAATACAACCTTCACCTCAATCCGCCGCGGGCTGCCAGGGTATACGCGGCGATGACCGTGGCCTACTACGACGCCTTCACTGCCTGCTTCGACGCCAAGTATGCTTACTGGGGCACGCGTCCCGATCAGTATGATCCCAACTACAAACCTTTGTTCGCAAGTCCTCCGTTCCCGGGCTATCCGTCGGGCCATGCCGTGATGAGTGGTGTGGTCGGCGAGCTCTACCCATACTTCTTCCCGCTCGAAAAAGAGCTGTTCAACAAGATCGCCACCGAGGGAGCGGAATCACGCTTTCACGCCGGCATCCATTTCCGTACAGATAATGATGCGGGGCTTGTGCTGGGGAGGAAAGTGGCGGCGAAGATAGTGGAGCGGGTGCGGGGGGATGGAGCGGATGGGGATGTTAGGGTGGTGGTGAAGAAGTAGAAAAGGAGTAAGGAGTAAGAATTAAGGAGTAAGGAGGAAAGCTAGAAGTCAGAAGTCAGGAGCCAGGAGTCAGAAGCGTGGGGGTAAATCTCGACGGGTAGCGCAGGAAACCATCATTGGTTCAGCAATTGTACATGATTCCCGTGCCAGCACTTTCAATCGAAGCCATTCTGGCTTCTGGCTCCTGACTTCTAGTTTTAAACTTCTTCTCCTATATTGCGAAGCAAATTTTACACCTATGACGCAACTCAAATTCCCTATCGGACCTTTTACGCCGCTGCAGAACATTAATAAGAGCGAGCTTGATGCATTTATCGAGACGGTTGCTACGGCGCCGGGGCGGTATAAGGCGCTGGTGGAGAATCTTTCGGCGGGTGACCTGAAGAAGACATATCGCGAAGGAAGCTGGAATGTGCAACAGCTCATGAACCATGTGGCAGACATGCAGCTGCTTCATTTCTTCCGGATGAAAAAGGCGCTGACGGAAACCGACTACAAAGAGATCACCCAGGTGAACATCGATGGCTGGGCCAATACCGCCGACGGCCTCTCCTCTTCTGTTGCTGACTCATTGCATATGTTCGAAGCCATCACCAAAAGGTTTGTGCACCTGATGCGCTCCCTTGATGAAAACCAACAGGAGATAGCCTATTATCATCCTGCCCGCAAGATCATGCTGAACCAGAAGCAGGCTATTTCTATGTCGGCATGGCATGTGAATCATCATTTGGAGCACATTAAAATTGCGTTGGAGAAGGAGTAAGGAGTAAGAATCTGGAGAGGGAGTAAGGAGTAAGAATTAAGGAGTAAGGAGGAGGAGTCAGAAGTCAGGAGTCAGAAGTCAGGAGCCAGAAGAGCTGGTTTCTTAATTACTGCGCCCCTGAGAAAATGAAGATCTGCATCCGGGTTATCGGGCAACAGCAAGCGATCTTTGTGTGATGACACTATGACGACTGTCATTGAATCATCGCAGCATGAATATCTTCATTTCCAAAATAGCAATCTTTGCTTTCACTTGTTTCTTGGTCACTGCTATTTCCGGGTATGGGCAGGTTCAACGCGGTCTGAAGATGGTTAATGCAACGCTTACGCGGGATGGGGAACTGGTGATCACGGCTTCGAAAACATCGTCAGCTCATGATTTCGATTTCCTGGCGGGAACATGGCGTGCCAATAACCGGCGGCTGAAAACACGTCTTGATCGTTGCGCTGAATGGATAGAAACTACTGCTACCATAGAGAACCGTGCCATGCTCAACGGGATCGCGAACATGGATATCAGCCGGGCATCCAACGCAGGCGTGGTGTCGGAGAACATGTCGCTCAGGATCTTTGATGTGCGCACACGTTTGTGGAACTTATATTGGGTGGATGGCAGGACTGGAACGATGGATCCGCCCGTGACGGGATCATTCGAAGGAAACATCGGGATCTTCTATGGCAAGAACACCTGCAACGGCATTCCCGTGCTGGTGATGTACAAATGGGATAAAAACGATCCTGATCATCCGCAATGGAGTCAGGCCTACTCCCCTGACAACGGGCTCACCTGGGAATGGAACCTGCAGACGCTCAGCGCCAGGCCTTGATAAAGTACGAGATACGATCCCGATAGCTATCGGGAACGAAGTACGTGGCGGCTCCTTACTCCTTACTGCTTACTTCTTCAACTTCCAATAAAACAACCTTCCCATCCATTGTTGATGCAACTACCTGCTTTGTGCTGAGCACTTTTACGGTATTCACCATGGAATTGTCCAGTTTGTAAGCCCAGAGTGTCTTCTGCTGCCGGGGGTCGATGGCATATACTACGCCGCTTCTGGTACCGAAGAAAACCTGGTGATCACGTTCGACCAGCATGGAAGGAACGTGCTCATATCCGAAGCCACAGTGCATTTTCCAGGCGGCGCGTTGTTTCTCGCGGCCCGCAACATACGCCACGATGGTGTCCTGCATGCTCTTACCATAAATGAGCTTTCCATCGGCAGACATGCCCAGCGACTCACGCACGCCCCCTTCTTTGCTTCGCCAGAGTGTTTTTCCGTCAGTGGCTTCGATGGCCGTGACGTAACGATCGGGCGCTACTACATAAACGATCCCCTTGTCCGCCACCGGGATGCAGGAGGCGGGTGAATAATTGCGTACGGACGAGCCGTTGTTCCACTTCCACCGGAGCTGGCCGTCTTTCCTGTTGAGGGCGTACAGGTGACGATCCCAGGCACCGAAGATGATCATGTCTTTGTACAACAGCGGTGTGCTCACAACAGGTCCTTCGAGCCCGGTAAAGTTCCACCGCTCCTTCCCTGTTTTGAGGTCGATGCTTCTGAAGTGGCCGTCGCTGCCGCCAATGTAAACAACACCTTTGCTGATCAGCGGCGATCCCAGCACAGCCGCACCGGTCTTATATTTCCAGCGAATGGTTCCGTTCAACGGATCGAGGCAATAAACATTTCCATCCGTAGATCCCAGCACCAGGTTTTTACCGTCCGATGCGGGTGATGAAAAGATCGGGCTTCCGGTTTCAACAGCCCATTTTTTGCTGCCGTCGGTGATGGACAACGCCTGTACGGTTCCATTCTGGTTTCCGAAGATCACCAGTCCGTTGGTGACATCGGGTGTGGAGATCACGTTGGCGTCAGACGCAAAGACCCATTTGGCTTTCACCTGCGGGTACTGTTTGTTGATGTCGTATTTTGGTCTTGGAAAAATTTCATCAGGCTGATACGGTGTTTTGCTTACCGCGATCGATCTCCAGGAAGGCAAGGTCTCCTGTCCGGGCTTTCTTTCGGCGAAGATGAGCGAGTCGGCCGTTACATCCACCAGGTTGTAGCCACCGATCGCAGCTTTCGCCCTCAGGTTAGAACGGCCCATGGTGGCGGGGCAGCCCTCGAAATCCATCGCTTTGTTCCGGTGACCATGACCACACAAAATAGCAATGACATTGTATCCGCGTAGGCGATCCGTTACTTCATACCAGTTGTCGAGTCCTTCGTCGATGGGATAATGATTGAGAAAAACGAGGGGCATGTTTTTAGGTGTGACATTCAGCACGCTGTCCATCCACAGTATGGCGCTGCGGGGAACATGGCCGTCACTCATTCTTACATACGGGCCTGAAGCACAGCCGAAGAAGCGGATGCCGTTGTGATCGAAAACAAATTTGTCGTTACCGAAGAACCTGGTGAAGCTGAGGCCACCGCTTTCGCTCCAGCCTGTATCGTGGTTGCCGGGAATGATATAATAGGGCACGTCAAGGCTGTCGAGGATCAGGTGGGCAAGCTTCAGCTCCTGGTCGGTACCCAGCTCGGTAATGTCGCCCGTCAGCACGGCAAAGGCGATGTCATTCATGGCGTTGATATCCCTCACCGTTCTGCGGAGGTCTGCATCAGGAGGGCCGCCGGGAGCGCTGATATGCGTGTCGGAGATAAACGCGAACCGGAAAGGTTTGATCTGCGGATACGCTTCTCCAAAAACCGCCAAAACCAATACGAACAGGAATAATTTTTTCATGCACAGGCTTTCAAAACAGGCCTAAAGATACCCGGCCATGCATGAAGCGGTATCCCTGAATACCGGGATTTTGAAGAGCGGCGTTTTTTGAGCCACGAGCTGTGAGCCGTGAGTTGCGAGGACTCACGGCTTACAACTGTTTTGGCTTATGAGATCCACACTGTCATCAAACACTGCACTTCCAGAAGCCCGGAGCTCAAGGCTCGAAGCTAATTTTCACTACTTCATTCCCTATCCTCAACAAGCCCAGGCCCTTGCTCAGGCCTGCAGTACTGAAATCAGTCTCGTGCTCTCCTTCGTGCAGCACACGTTCGGCGATGAGCTGACCCATGACAGAATAGAGCGAAAGTTTCAGGGGCGTTTGCCGTGGCGCATGCTCCTTAACCTTTACCGTGAAATGATCTTTGGCAGGAATGGGAAATACCTGCACGTCGTGGTTCTCGGGCTCATCAATCCCGGTAACGGTGTTGTACGTGTAAGTTTCAAGATAACGTGTGGTGCTGGTGGTGCCTGCATCGTATTTATAGGTCTTCATCCAAATCACAGCGGTGGCATGATCTGTTTGCTGGAGGGCGATCGCTTCAATGCCGCCACCCTTCATCGGGGAGTTTTTGAAGTTGAAGGTGCTGACCACCGCGTTGCCGTCATACCGTACGAGGCCCGACGGCACTTCCTGGGTACCGAAGTTGAACTCGGTGGCAAACCATACTTCACCCGGGGTGAGCGGGTTGAGCACAACGCCATCGAGGTAAACGCATGCCGACTGGATGGCCGGTGACACCGTGCCGCTCTTCACCGACAATATGCTGCTGTAATTGCAGCTTCCATAAAAGGCGCTCCCATCAGGAAGTGCCTGCACGGCATGGCCGCAACCGCTCCAACCGGTGTCATACTCTGTCCAGCTTCCGTCAGCAGGATTGTGCCTGAATACATTTCTGCCCACGGCCACACAGTTATTAGCCACCCACAGCCGTGACGTTGTAGCATCCCATGAAACTGAAGTGGGCTGGGTGATCTTGCCTTCGTAGTCGAGTTTTTTCCATGACTGTCCGTCGTATTGATAAAGGCCTCTATCAGTAGCAACCCACACGAAGGCATCGGCGATCTCAATATCCATGATATCAAAGAATGAAGCGTTGGGTATGGTAACGGATTGCCATGCGGTTCCATTGAAATAGCTGAACTCAGTGCTGTGGAGCGCGGGTGCTGACCACACCTTTCCGTTACGGGCTGCGAGCTTGCCTGCGTACAATAGTCCGGGCGTAGTTCCGGCTTCATAGGTTGTCCAGTGGCCGTCTTTTGTTCTTTTGTGCAGCAGTGCTCCGGCAGCGATCCATACATCGCCGGTCACGGGGTCAGCGGTGATGTCGCGGATACTCTCTGCATTGGCTACAGGCGAGTTGGCGGCGGTGTATGTTGTCCATTCCTGCGCATGAATAAAAAGAGGCAGCATGATGCCAGCGAGAGACATCAGCAGCGTTCGTGTTTTTTGTATGGTAAAGATTTCCATGTAAAGGGTCGTTGATCTTTTATTAATATCGTTGAAGTCTATCACCACCGTTACGAAGCAGGGGCCGGTCAGGTTACTGCACGATATCACAAATACGGGGATCACCGTAGGGATGAGATCCTTCAAAAGGATGTCATCCCTTATTATGCGGGACTGTCGCTCACCGAACGTCACGTCACCAGGAACAAGATTTGTGACCAAGATTAATGGATTAACAGGATGGGCAGTATAAAATCAGGAATGAGATTTTTATACATGTTGGCATGGATCGCCAGATCGTTTCAGCTCCGTCTATTCTTGGCTTGCGTCCTTCGGGTGTGGAGAGGCTGGCGGAAAGTCTGCTTTCGAACGGGCTAAAGGAGAAAATGGGCGCCACGAATCCGGTACTGGAAATTGCTACGCTCAATCATACTTACAGTCGTGAGCGGAATGCCAATCTGATGCTGAATGAAGATCAGCTTGCAGCATTTTCTGATACGATGTACGGGGAGATCGGGAAGCTATTCGATGCGCGCCGGTTTCCATTGGTGCTGGGCGGAGATTGCAGCATCATCATTGGTATCATGGCTGCCTTAAAATCGAAAGGTACGCATGGCCTGATCTTCATGGATGCACATGCCGACTTTTATCTTCCGCATCAATCCACAACAGGTGAAGCGGCCGATATGGACCTTGCCATTGTCACTGGCAGAGGAACAGACAAGCTGACCAACCTGCACAACCTGAGACCGTACGTGAAAGATGCCCATGTTTTTCAGGTAGGCCAGCGTGATGCATCAGAAGCCCGCCACTACGGCGCACAAAGTACCCAGGATACGGAGATCAACTGTTTTGACTATGAGCTTTTCAAACGCGACAATCTCGACGATATCACAGGCAGGATCATCTCAAAAGCCAGCAGCCATGGCGTTGACGGGTACTGGATCCACTTTGATGCGGATGTGTTGTCTGACGATGTGAATCCCGCCGTTGATTACCAGTTGCCGGGAGGGCTTAGCTTTGAGCAATGTGAATACCTGCTGCGAAGCTTTTTACGATCGCTGGCCATTGTCGGTATGAGTGTGACGATATTCAATCCTCAGCTTGATACGACGGGAAACATTGCGAAGCGGCTTGTCAGTACATTGTCAGAACTCTGATTAAGATGATTATAGGATTAACAGGATTAGGTGCAAATGGATGTTGAATCTTCTAAGTAACGAACGTTAGCTTCTCTTCATCGAAGAAAAAAGTCGGATACGCCGTGCGATCTGCCAGAAGATTTATCTATGTTGCCTGCGCAATCATGGTAATCTTTTAATCCTGTAATGCTCGTGGAAGAAACAATCAATCAAGCGTTGCCCAGCGCTTATCGCCATATTCAAGATGCAACAAAAGCGGCGGGATTTACAATGGCGTCAGATATGATGACATGCTGCCTGCTGAGAACACTGGCAGCGACAAAACCGTCAGGTAAATTTCTCGAGCTTGGTACCGGAACAGGACTATCAACGGCATGGATATTGGATGGCATGGACCGACATTCATCCTTGATATCCATTGACAACGACGACAAGATCATCGGTATCGCTAAAAAATTCCTTGGCGACGACCAACGCCTCAACCTGATCACGACCGATGGCGGAGACTGGATCACCGACAACCGCGAACAAAAATTCGATTACATCTTCGCCGATACCTGGCATGGAAAATACCTGATGCTGGAGGAAGCGCTGCAGATGCTGAACAAAGGTGGCCTGTATATCATCGACGATATGCTGCCACAACCCAACTGGCCCGAAGGTCATCATGAAAAGGTGGCTAATCTCATCAAATACCTTGATACACGAACCGACCTTGTGTTAACCAAACAAGTCTGGGCCACCGGTATCATCGTTGCCGTGAAACGGTAATGTAAGGGCTGGGGCTTACATTGAATGCTTCTTCGTCATCCTTGTCCTTCGGGCATGCGTTCCTTTCCTCGCTGCATGCTTGTGACGCCTGAACACCTGGGCTTCGTTGAGGCCGGCATTGCGACGGGGTTTGTGCTTCTTTACGGCCTGCCCCGGACGTTCAGTGCTGCGCGCGTGGCTTCCTGCTTTTTTGCCGCGGCTCTCGTAACGGAAGAACGGTGACTTGCGTGGGCTTTGGACTCTGACATCGCCATCCGTAGCGGAGGTGTGCTCTGGCGCCTGGGCGTGCAGGAAGTATCCCGTAAGGAGGAATAGCGCGGCCAGTGTACAACGGATCTTCATGCCTTGGGTCGGATGGATAAAAATAACACTGTGACTGTTACCAAGCAAGCTATGGAGATACCGGCTCCTTCCCTACCTTTGTCTCCATGAAAGATTTTAAGAAGTACTACATCATCCCAGCGCCGCCGGAAGACGTCTACCTGGCCCTGACCAACCCGCTCACCCTGCAACTGTGGACGGGTGATAAAGCAGAAATGGAAGCCGTGCCTGATACGGAGTTTTCTTTGTGGGATGGCAGCATCGTGGGAAAGAATATCAGCTTTGAACCCGGGAAGAAGATCGTGCAGCAGTGGTATTTCGGAGAGCAGGAAGCGGCATCGATCGTTACCATCAAGCTTCACCCCGGCCCGCACGGAACGTCTGCCGAGCTCAGGCATACGAATATCCCCGATGAAGATTACGAAGATATAGTTGAAGGATGGAACACGATGTACTTTGGTGCGCTGCAGGAGTTTTATGAGTAGAGTTCTGTTTGCTCGAATTTGACTATTTTCGCAGTTGAATTTACCTGAAGGTGTATTGTATGCGTGTTGCGTTCGCAATTGTTTGTTCTTTTATCAGCATTCTCACTTTTTCACAGCCGATTTTCCGGAATCCTTCATTTGAGAGTAATGAACCTCCCAGGTACGACAGGGTTCCTCCCCAATGGTTGACCAACTTACTGAATTGCGGAGGCCGGAGCACTCCTGATCTGCAGCCCGGTGAATATGGTGTTTCCTTTCCGCCGCATCACGGAAGCACATACACCGGATTGGTAGCGAGGGCTGATAACACTGCCGAGGCGGTTTTCCAGGTCCTCGATTCGCCCCTGCGGGTTGGAAGCTGTTACGCGTTCACGATACACCTTGCAAGATCTGACTACTATGATGGCTTTGTCTATATCAACCCTCTCCGGCTGGAGATCTGGGGTGGCAGCGACGACTGCCAAAGAACCGAGCTTCTGTGGCGCTCACCTGTTATCGACAACACAACGTGGCAGCCTTACGAGGTAAAATTCACGCCATCGGCCAATCATAGTAACATTATTTTCCTTGCTACCGGTTACAACGGAAATGTGCTCATCGATGATATTGTCGGGGAAAAGATCCTGAATACAGGGTGGTCTCCTTCGGTAGCAGCGCACTCCATCTGCGAGGGAGAAACGCTGCAGCTCGATATTTATCGCGACAACGCACAAGCCTATGCGTGGAATACAGGAGAGACAACTTCCGCGATCACTGTCTCCGCTGCCGGCTCGTATACAGCAACGGTTGATTTTGGTATGTGCGCCTTTACCTCCTCCTTCGCCGTTACGTTGAAAAAGAAACCTCAGCTTAGCGTGGGAAAGGATACCGTGCTGTATTTTGGCAACGATCACTACCAGATGATGGCCACCGGCTCACCGGCAGAAGCCAGCCTGGTGTGGAATACGGGCGAAAAAACGCAGGGCATCGTGGCACACAAAGCCGGTCAATACTGGGCATCCCTGAGCAACGAATGCGGCATCGTTACGGATACTATAAACGTCGATTTTCTCGATCTGTTAGTGCCTAATATAGTCACGGACAACGATGACGGGAAGAACGACAAATTCCAAATAGATGGTGTCGAGCCCGGTACGTATGGGATCTCCATATACAACCGCTGGGGCGACCTGATCTTCAGCTCCTCCTCTTACCAGAATAACTGGCCCGTCAACAACGTTGCGCCCGCGGTTTATTATTACATTTTACACAACAGGAGAAATGCCAATGCGCCCTTGCGGGGTGTGATCCATTTGATAACGAGGTGATCCAGTCCTGTCCCTTTCGAATCAAACATTCACCTGATCCTTATACAGATCATTGAAGCGCAGAATGTCGTGCTCTTCCGAGCGGAGGCGCATGGGGGTTCTGTAGAGCAATGAAGCCACGTTCAACAACAGCGCGAGGGCGTAGCCGATGTGGATCACGATGCGGTTGAGGTCTGTGACGGTGATGAATGCGTAGACATTATAAAATCCCACCAGCGTAAAGACTATCAGGCCGAGCACGGAGACCCATGCCCCGGCCCGCTGAAAGATCAGCGCCCTGATGATGGCATACATTACATAGGCGATGAAGGTGAGCGCGATGATCTGAAGCACCAGCAGCAACGGTGAGAACATAGACGACGATGCAAAAATTACCACACCGGTCAGCAATGCATTGAGCGAGACAAAAAAGTACAGCAGCACACGTTTGAACTCCTGCGGATAGATGCTGGCAATGAACAGCGCACCGAACAGCACGATCAGCGGAATGGTGAGGTATTCGATCTTGGCCGCTACTTCCCAGCTGGCATCAATGCCGAAATCGTTATAAAAATAGAGGTCGGAGAAAATGAACCTTACCGTATACGCCGTTGAAAGCAAGGCGAGGTACAGGAAGCTGAGGGGGCGAACGATGAAAAAGATGATGAGGCCACCCACGCTCACCACACCGAAAAAGATGATCAGGGCAATGCCACTGTTATGGAAAGCGGAAGCGATGCTGGTCAGATAGTCTGTGTCTCCGATGCGCAGGATCTCCGCGCAACCTCCCCGCGTATGCTGAAAGTTGGAGATCTGGAAAATCACCCGCAAGGTATCACCGGGATTACGCACGGTCACGGTTTGTGGATTCCAGCGGGGGACCACTTCCTCGGCCTTTGTTCCCACTTTGCCACTGCTGCAGATCAGCTTGTTGTTCACCCAGAAAGCATAACAGTTGAACACGGCAGGCACGGCAAACGATACGCTGCGCATGTTTGCAGGCATCAGGATCTTCAAAGCGTACGTGGCATAACCGTTCTTGGGCAACCGCTCGCCGCCGATCTCCTGTTCGTTCCAGGGTACGGAGAGCTGGGCAAAGGTCTTATCCTTATTCTCTTGCAGGTCTTTAGAAATCAGGAGCTTTTTCCAATAGAATTCCCATTCGCCATCGAGCCAGATCACGGGCTGTGCCTTGGGATCCCACTTGCGCAGGTCAAGCTGGCCCCCCTTTACGGGACCAAAATCCTGGCTCCAGGCATGCAGGCAGGCCATTGCTGTAAACAGCAAAACACCAAGAACACGGGTGATCATCGGACAAATTCAGCTAATTGGGTGGGCTAAGATAACGCTCTTTTGGCCGCATCTCCAATGTGATGTAAGAAAGACAGTCGAAAAGAAGCCAATTGTTTCCCCTACTTACTCCTTACTACTTTTTAAAAAACAGCAACATTAGAGATCAACGGGCATGCTTTCGATGCGGTGATGGTGACCTTCACTCTGTCCGTTTCCACGGGATCGAGCTTGAGGATGCGTTTGTAACCGATGGTAGTGCCTTCGGCCACCTGCTGCCATGCGTTGTTCTTCCATACCTCAATGGTAAAACCTTTCACACGCTGTCCCAGCTTGATATATTCCTGCAGCGTGATATACTTCACCTGTACTGCTTTGCCGAGGTTGATCTCAAGGCTTGCTGAAGTTACGTCATCGTCTGTGGCCCAGTAGGTTTCTTTGTCGCCATCGGTGGCTTTTGACGGAGCGTAAACTTCCGCCTTTCCGCGGTAGTTGCTCGCCGAGGTCATGGCGCCGGTGGCAAGGTTGGTACCAAAAGCTTCGTCGAGCATCTTGCGCCATCCCTGCAGCGCATTCACATCATTTTCATGGATGAGGCCGCGACGGTCAGGCGGTACGTTGAGCAGCAGCGTGGAGCCACGGCCCACTGACGTGAGGTAGATGTCGAAAAGCTTTTCAGGCGACTTCACCAGCGTATCTTCTTTTGCGTGATAGAACCACCCCGGACGGATAGACACATCCACTTCGGCAGGGATCCACGCGGTGCCCATTTCCGAGCCGGAGCCCAACAGCTCTTCGATGCCACCTTTTCCGGCATAGAGCGTATCGGGTGTGATGTTGTTCCAGTTCGTTTTGCCGGCAATGCCACGTTCGTTGCCAACCCAGCGCACACCAGGACCGGCATCGCTGAAGAAGATCACACCGGGCTCAAACTTACGCACCATGTCGAGTGTTGTGGGCCAGTCGTAATATTTGCTGCCATCGATGCGGCGTTTCTCATTCGTGCCGCCATAGTAGCCGTCACCACCATTGGCACCATCGAACCACATTTCGAAGATCGGGCCATAGGCTGTGAACAATTCTTTAAGCTGGTTGCGATAATATTCCACGTAGGCCGGCTTACCATATTCGGCGTGGTTGCGGTCCCACGGAGAAACATAGATACCAAACTTCAGTCCGTGCTTTTTGCAGGCGTCAGCCACCTCGCGTACGATATCACCTTTGCCGTTCTTGTAAGGACTGTTCTTCACCGAGCGCTCCGTGTATTGCGAAGGCCAGAGACAAAAGCCGTCGTGATGTTTGGTGGTGAGGATCACACCTTTGAAACCAGCGTCCTTGAGCGTTGAGACCCACTGGTCTACGTTGATGGCCGTGGGGTTGAACAGCTTCGGATCTTCGTCGCCGTAGCCCCACTCCTTATCGGTGAAGGTGTTGATGGTGAAATGGATAAAGGCGTTCATCTCCATTTCGTGGTAGGCCAGCTGCTCAGGGCTGGGCACGGGCAACACGGGGGCCGGCACCGTAACGTCAGCCTGGCGACACGACGCGATCAACAACAGAACAGTGAACAGGAACAGCGAGCTGTATTTCATTTTTCAGAACGGGTTTAAAATGTAATTTTTATCGGATGATCAAACTTATCGTTTCGTACTGGCAACGGTTTTCTCCGCCGCCACCGTGCACTCAAATATAGCAGCGGCGTCGTTATTACGCGATACAATGATCTTGTCTGCCGCATTTTTAAATTTCAGGATGGCCATGTCACGGATATCTCCTCCCAGCCATAACGGTGCGTTTGGCAGGTAAGTGCTGGCTTTACCTTCGCTGAATTTCAACAGAAGTCCCATGGAAGCATCACTTTTGCCAAGCTGTACACGGTAAGGATAAAAGTTTCCGGCAACGATGATCTCCGGCTTGCCGTCATGGTCAACGTCGTGCTGCACAAAGGCGTTGGCAGCGGATACCTGTGCGAGGTCAGGCAGTGCTTTCAGGCTAAACCTTCCACCGGTGTTCTCCAGCCACGACGATTGCAGTGTGACCACTTTCAGGACCGCCGCGGAAGCAAGCTGTTCTTTTGTGAGGATGTTATCAACAGTTGCGTCTGCATAGTCGGCGTATTTGATAAATTTCTTGCGCAGTGGCGTAACCTGGTCGAGCAGCTCGTCACGTGACGCCATGGGATAGCTGTTACCCTGGATGTAATAACAGAGCAACGGATCGACGGCGCCATCGGCATTGATATCCTGCATGTAACACGTGAGTGGTTCAGCTTCAGAGGCGCGGAGCTGAAGGTTGAGGCCTGCGTTGCCCAGCAGAAAGTCCATGTCACCATCACCATCGGCATCCGTCTGTGAAATACTGCTCCACCATCCCTGCGTTTTGGAGAGCCGGAGGTCGTCGGTGATTTCCTTCAGCTTTCCTTTGTCATTGCGGAACACGCGCACGGGCATCCACTCTCCCACCAGGATCAGATCTGGCCATGAATCGTTGTTGATGTCTGACCATAATGCATCGGTGACCATGCCTGCAAGCTGCAGCGCCTCCCCTGTTTCACTGGCAACGTCTGTGAATTTCACCTGACCATCTCTGCTGTCATTGCGCAGCAGAGAACTTTTGGGGAACAGTGGATAGTTCTGCGCTGCAAGCCTTCCACCTACAAAGAGGTCGAGGTCTCCATCTTTATCATAATCGGCTGCAGCCGCACAACTTCCGCTGGTCTCTTCCGCTGGCAGCACACCGTGAGCCCGGCCGAAAGTGCCTGCACCGGTGTTCAGGTATAGACGGTCCTGGTAGTACGGGTCACCCGGCGGGAATTCATTTCCGCCACTCACAACATAAAGGTCTGCATCGCCGTCGCCGTCTGCATCGAAGAACGTCATACCTGTGTCTTCATACGCTGCGTCTTCTTGCCACGGCTGTGAAGGTGCTTTCTCAAGTCTTCCATCGTCGGTGCCAAAGTATAATGCTCCCGCCTGGCCTGTTGGGCCACCGAAAAATACGTCGTCATTGCCATCGCTGTTAACATCGGCCACCGCGAGCTTACCACCCAGGCGCGAGAGCTGGTATGGCACGAGGCGCTGCGCCTTGAAGTCGATGTAGCGGTTCTCTTGGTGTCTGAAGTCCAGGCCGGCCGTTGCAGTCACCTCTTTCAACAGGGGTGGCTGCACGGGTGCCTTCGGTGCCGGCACAGCCATCGCGTTTTCCTGCGGGATCAAAAGGGTCTGGTTGGGCTCAATGTTCTTCAAGACTGACACGGATTGGTCTGGCCACTGCACATCGATCTCCTCAATGAAAGTTGCTTTACCGATGCCAATGGTGAAGACAGGCTCCACGCTGGATTGATAGCCGCGACTGAAATGTGCTTCATGGCTGATGGTTCGATCCGCGAGTTTTACCTGAACCTTCGCACCTATACCCGCCGTATTGCCTTCTTTGCCTGCCAGCCTGATCTTGATGTAATTGTTCTGCTGTATTTTCTCCTGATGGTTCTGAAGCACGGAGATCTCGTCGTTGAGGTTGCTGGCCACAAGATCGAGGTCGCCGTCATTATCAAGGTCTGCATATACGGCGGCATTCGAGATGGCTTTTTGTGTGAGGCCCCAGGCTTCTGTCCTGTCGACAAAATGCAGGCCGTCTGTATTGCTGAAAGCGTATTTGGTGAGCTTGGTGGAGGGCATTTGCTGGATCACCTTGAGCATGTCAAGCGGATGGTTGTTGGTATTGGCTTCTTTCACAGCATCGCCCACGGTGTACTTCAGAAAGTCGAGGTTGGTGAAATCGCGCAGGTAGCCATTGGTGATAAAAAGATCTTTGAGGCCATCGTTGTCGAAGTCTGCGAAGAGTGGCGCCCAGCTCCAGTCGGTATTGGAGATGCCCGCAAGCTGCCCGAGCTCGCTGAACCGCGGCAGGCTGTCGGGTGCAAAGCCCCGGTTGACCTGCAGTGTATTGCGCATATGCTGATGGTGGTAGCCACTGTCTACGGCCAGGGAATATTTGTCGTATTCATCGGGACCTTTCAGCAGCTTCTGGCGATGATTGTCCTCCGGCAGCATGTCTACCACAAAGATGTCGGGCAGGCCATCGTTGTTGATGTCGGCGATGTCGGAGCCCATGCCATATTTGGAGAGGTGACCGAAGAGTGTGTGTGACACTTCCTTGAAGGTGCCATCGCCTTTGTTGATGTAGCAGAAGTCCTGCTCGTCATAATCGTTGGTAACATAGATGTCGGGCCAGCCATCGAAGTTGAGGTCGCTGATGGCGGCGCTGAGTCCGAAGTTCAGGCCACTGCCGTGGATGCCGGCCTGCGCACTTACTTCTACAAACCTGCCATGGTCATTGCGGTAGAGCTTGTTGCCAAAGTAAGGATGCCTGAGGTTGCGGAGCCGTTTCACGTTGAAGAACACGGAGTAGAACATGTTGGCGTGATTGAGCAGGAACATATCCAGGTCGCCATCGAGGTCCATGTCCAGGAAGTACGATTGTGTGGAGAAGGTGCCGGGTGCATCGAGTCCATATTGCGCGGCCTGCTCCACGAATGTGGGAACTCCGCCGGGTTTGCATCCCTGGTTGATGAAGAGCTGGTTGGCACGTTTGGGGTGATCCATGATCACAGGTTTGTTAAAACCTTCTCCTTGCGCGTTACCTGAATAGCAGAGGTAAAGATCCTGCCATCCGTCTCCGTTCACATCGGCAAACGTCACACCCGTTTTCCAGTCGGGGCGCCCTGCCGTGTTCGATTGCCGCGTGATGTCTTCGAACTTCCAGCCTCCTTTGTTGATGAAGAGCTTGTTGGGAACAGCGTTGCCGGAGAAATAGAGGTCCGTGAGCCCGTCATTGTTGATGTCAGCCGCCGCAACACCGCCGCCGTTGTAGGTGTACTCGTACGTCATGATGTTGTTGTGCGCAGTTTCCGTGATCTCGTTCCTGAACGTCAGACCCGTATCCTCCGCTGGCATCAGCGTGAATTGCGTCTCCTGCCGGCATTGCTGCAAAAGCATACCAGTAAATAGAAGCAGCCATAGCCATCGTCTGCTTGTGCTCATCTTGTGATGGGTTTGTTTAAAAAATAACGGAGGGATTTAGCCTCCGTTATCGCACTTAAATTAACCAACTTTACCCAATTTTTTTCAATTGGCAATCGACAAAGAATCAGTTGACAATATGTACCCCTAAACTCTTCGCCCCCCAACACCTCACCCTTCGTCGGTATACTTGCTGACACCACCCCAAACCGGCAACCGGTAAGTGTTTCAAATTTTTTCACACACGTAATGAGATCGCCATTTGGAATAGTTTGCGCTAGCTGCTTTCTTTAACGCCATTACGCGAGGAACTTTATGGAGCACAGGCCACCAGAACTCAGGACCGTGAATGTGACACGTTATGTTACGCCGCTGCGCGAAGGCGGATCGATGCCCGCTATTGTGGAAGCGGATGATCAGTTTTTATACGTGCTGAAATTCCGCGGCGCCGGCCAGGGCAGCAAAGCCCTCATTGCCGAGCTCATCGGTGGAGAGATCGCCCGCACCCTGGGCCTGAAGATCCCGGAGATCGTTTTCGCGGAGCTCGACAGCGCCTTCGGGCGGATGGAAGGCGATGAAGAGATTCAGGACCTGCTGAAAGCCAGCACGGGCCTCAACCTCGGACTGCATTATCTTTCAGGGTCCATCACCTTTGATCCCCTCGCCATACCGGTCTCCCCGAAGCTAGCGTCGCAGATCGTGTGGCTGGATTGTTTGCTGATGAATGTCGACCGCACCACCCGCAACACAAACATGTTGTGGTGGCACAAGGAGCTCTGGCTCATCGACCATGGCGCCGCGTTGTACTTTCACCATTCGTGGCAGGATTGGCAGAAGGCCGCCACCAAGGCTTTTCCCATGGTAAAAGACCATGTGCTGCTGCAGCATGCCACGGTGTTGAATGACGTAGACCAGGACTTCCGCGCAAAGCTCACCCCGGAGCGCATTCGTGCTATCGTATCGTTGGTGCCTGACGCGTGGCTCACGGCAGACGCGCCCTTTGAGTCGCCGGACGCGCACCGGCAAGCCTACGTTTCATTCCTTGAAACCAGAATCGTAAATTCGGACCTTTTTATAAAAGAAGCACAACATGCAAGGGAATCACTTGTTTGAGTACGCTGTTATCCGTGTGGTACCGCATGTTGAGCGTGAAGAGTTTCTCAACGTAGGCATCGTGCTGTACTGCAAGCCACAGAATTTTTTAAAGACCCGCTTCGCGCTGGACGAAAAAAGATTGCTGGCGTTGTGCGAAAAGCTCGACCTGCAGGAGCTCAGGCAACACATCACTTCCTTCGAGCGCATCTGTGCGGGAGGCAAA
Organism: Chryseosolibacter histidinae; assembly: GCF_018598225.1. Classification (GTDB taxonomy): domain Bacteria; phylum Bacteroidota; class Bacteroidia; order Cytophagales; family Cyclobacteriaceae; genus Chryseosolibacter; species Chryseosolibacter histidini. Next base: position 46,862 of record NZ_JAHESF010000017.1, read on the forward strand.
GACGCCGGCCCTATCGGGAAACTCTCCATGCCCGAACGCTTCCGCTGGCTCACCGCCACCCGCAGCACCATGCTGCAAACGTCGAAAGTACATCCCGGACTCTGCACGGATGCGGAGGAGATGCTGGGGAGACTGTTTGAGCAACTGGTTCAGAGATAGTTGCCAGTTACCAGTTGCCGGGCGGCCAGTTCAGTTCCGTGTAAATTTTTCCAGCGTGTTCTGATCCAATCTCCTGATCAATAAACGAAACTTCGAGTTCACACAACGCCTAAACCGGCTATCCGGTAACTGGCAACCGGTAACCAATTTTCCCTTATCTTCCGCCTATAACCATTAACCTATGTTCAGACGACTACCTGCCCTGCTTCCGGGCATTCTATTGCTGGCCTCGTGTGCCAACAATAAGGAAGTAAAACTCGAAAAAGGTGTGGGCATCAACACCGCCTACATGGATACTACCGTGAACCCCGCGGACGACTTCTTTACCTTCGTGAATGGCAACTGGGTATCACAGACCCAAATCCCTTCCGACCAGGGACGCTGGGGCTCTTTCAATGAGCTGGGGGAGAACACCCGCAACGCCGTGCTGTCAGTATTGAAAGACGCCGGCTCCGGCAATCTCTACAAAGATGGCTCCGATCAGCGGAAGGCCGCCGATTTCTTTGTCATCGGAATGGATTCCACGCAAGCTGAGAACATGAGGCTGAAACCCATCGAGCCCTACCTGGAAAAGATCAACGCCATCGCCAGTAAAAAAGATCTGCAGCAATACCTCGCCGAACAGCAGCGTGTGGACGGAGGCGCTTTCTTCGGCCTGGGTGTGAATACGGACCTGAAGAAAAGCAACGAGGTGGCACTCTACCTCAACGCCGGGGACTTGGACTTCCGGAACGCGACTACTATACCAAGACAGATGATAAATCGAAGGAAACGCGTGAGAAATATGTAGCGCACATCACCAGGATGCTGACGCTGGGCGAAGATCCTGCCAAAGGCGCTGCCGCAAAAAATATCATGGCAATAGAGACCACCCTCGCCAACGGAACCATGACCAAGGAAGAGCGGAGAAATCCTGATAAACGTTATAACAAACGCGCCGTTGCCGACATGAGCAAGATGGTACCTTCTATCGACTGGAAGCAGTACCTCTCGTACCTCGGCATCAGCGGCATCGACTCGGTGATCGTGAGTGACGTGGGTTACATGAGCGCGCTTGAAAATGTGCTGAGCAAAAGTTCGCTGACTGATATCAAGGCATACCTGCGCTGGAGACTGCTGGACCGCACCGCTCCTTACCTAAACTACGACCTCGTTCGGGCCGACTTCGAGTTCAACACCCAATACCTGCGTGGCATCGACGCCCTTCGTCCACGCTGGAAACGGGTGCTGGACGCCACCAACGGCGCTGTGGGTGAAGCCATCGGCAAGCTGTACGTGGAGAAAAACTTTCCGCCCGAAGCCAAGGCCAAAGCAATGCAGATGGTGGAGAACATCAGGCTCGCTTTCGCTGACCGCATCAAAAACCTGGACTGGATGTCTGACTCTACAAAAGAGAAAGCGCTGAAGAAGTTGTCTACCTTCTCGGTGAAGATCGCCTACCCTGATGAGTGGCGCGATTATTCAAAGCTCGTGGTGGAGAAAAATCCCGAGAAAGGTTCTTATGCACAGAACGTCATGAATGCGCAGCAATTCAATTTCAACCGCCAGGTTTCCAAACTAGGCAAGCCGGTAGACCGCAAGGAGTGGCGCATGACCCCGCAGACAGTCAACGCGTATTACAATCCTACTTTCAATGAGATCGTTTTCCCCGCTGCCATCCTTCAGCCACCTTTCTATGATTACCGTGCTGACGAAGCCGTGAACTATGGCGGCATCGGCGCAGTGATCGGGCACGAGATATCGCATGGCTTCGACGACCAGGGCAGCAAGTTCGATGCAGAAGGCAACCTGAAGAACTGGTGGTCGGCCGAAGACCTCCGGCGCTTCCAGGAAAAAGGAAAAGCGTACGCTGAACAGTTCAACAAGTATGAGCCCCTTCCCGGCGTCTTTGTTCAGGGTCAGTTCACCCTGGGCGAGAACATCGGCGACCTCGGTGGCGTCACTGTAGCGTACGATGGCCTGCAACGCCACCTGAAAGCGAACGGAAACCCGGGCCTCATCGAAGGATACACACCAGAGCAACGTTTCTTTATTTCATGGGGCACCATCTGGCGTTCGAAGTATAAAGACGAGACCCTGCGCACACAGGTGCAGACCGACCCGCACTCGCCCGGCATGTACCGAAGCAACGGACCGCTCACCAACTTCGCGGCGTTTTACGAGGCGTTCAACGTGAAGGAAGGCGATAAGATGTTCAGACCTGAGTCTGAGCGGGTGAAGATCTGGTAGGGAAGATGGTTGACAGTAGGCAAGATGGCAGTAGACAATGGGTGGGCGTTGAGATTCACGATTCGTGCTTTGCTCTGAATTATTGGATTCGAGAGAAGCACACAGACCAGTGTATGTCAGACGTACTGTTGTCTACTGCCCATTGTCAATTGTTTATTGTTCCTTGCCTACTGCCTACTATTATAATTGGTACACCGGAATAATAAACGCTCCCCGTTCGGGGCCGGCGCCTACCACGGAGATGCATATCTTATCACCGGCTTCAATCACACCCGCTTTGAGATCGTCGTCGAGCAGCTTGATGGTGCTGGTGGTTACCAGGTTCCCGTATTTCACAACGTTGATACCGATCTTCGAACGATCGATGGTATGTTCCTTGATCAACGTGTCGAGAAACGCGTTGGTGAGCATGGGACTTGCCTGGTGTGTGTATAGTTTTCTTACCTGATCCAGGTAGCCTGGCTGGTGGCGTTCCAGCTGCTGGTGATTCAGCGTCATACCCTTGATATAATATTCTTTGATGGAGTTGCCCGACATGGCAAAACAAGAAAGCGCTTCGCATTCCTGTGTGCCGGGAGGTGCCCACGCGCCGCTGCCATAGTAGTGGATCAACGGATCTTCGAAGCCATCTTCCTGCCCGAAGGCAAGCGAATCACGTGAGTAGAAAGAATAGCCTGTAGGTTGCTCGGTTCTGCGCAGCACTACTGCGGAGGCGCCATCGGAAAAGAGCGCTGCCGACATCCACAGCGATTTTCCCAGCGGATGCACCGCGTTGTTCTTGTAAACAGGTGTTTGTGTATAGAGGCTGCTGAGGCTGTACGAGATGATGAGGAAAGTTTTTCCAGCCATCTGTGATGCGAGCGCAATGGCCCGCGCCATGCCTGCACATCCGGCACCCAGTAATACGGGCACCACATGATCGGGCAGTCCGAGGTTCTTGTATAGGTGGAAGGCATCCTGGTCGAGCTGAACCTGGAAAGGTGAGCAGGTAACGATAATAGCAGCGTCGATCTCATCGGCCGTCACCTGCGCTTTTGCCATCGCTGCCTTCGCCGTATTCACCACCACGGCAGGATCCTTGAACACTTCCGGTGCCCAGCTCTTTGATTTGATACCAAGAATTTTTTCGATCATGCCACCGTCAAGATACTTCCCGGTTTTCTGGCGATCAGGAACCTGATAAAGATTTGCCCAGTCATCGATGGTGATGGGCTCTGCCACAAAAGACGACACGCCCGTGATCGCTAAATTGATTTCGTTCATAAAAAATTAGTAGTTGTTAAATTTGTCTAAACGCCGGGCTCTTCTCCCCTGCTCAAGCCGTTAGATCGGGTTTTGTACAGGTGTGACAAATTCTCAATACAATTTTTTACGCGAACGATTGCTGAAGGAATGAACCTCCCGCGACATTGGGGATGCTGCCATGCGCTCTCCGTTATCCTTCTTGCTTCTTATTCAACAACTTGTTGATCTCGGCGGCAATAACATCACCGGACGAAGGGCGTTCTGCTTCGGCAGCGACAATTTTTCCAGCCTGGTCTATCAATATATACCGGGGTATGCCTGAGATCTGGTAAACCTTCTGAAAGGGTGAGCCACCATCCTGTTTCTGCTCCCGTATGCTGTAAGTTCCAAGTCCTTTCATATCGCCAGCGATCTTTTTTTTCCAGGCCTCTTCCTTTTCGTCAACAGAGATCAGCACAAAGGCGACGTCCTCGTTCTTGCTAAAGCGGTCCTGGAGCTTTCGCATGTGCGGCATCTCTGCCACACACGGACCACACCACGTTGCCCACACGTCTACATAAACGATCTTGCCTTTCAGGTCACTCAGGGAAATCTTTTTGCCATCCGGCGTATTCCCTGAAAAGTCGGGTGCGGGCTGGCCCGGTGCAATGGCAAACCACATGTCGAATCGTTTGTTCAACGATGGCAGGTATGACGAATTCGGGTATCGTTTCTTGAATTCCCTGTATAACGAGTCTACCGGCGGTGTAATGCCTTTGGCCGTCAGCCAGAAAGCGATGTTCTTCGCTTTCAGAAATGTTTTGAGCTCCGGAGAAAATTCGCCGTTTTCAATTTTAGTGTCAATAGCAAATTCGGGAGCCGGCGCTTCAGAGAATGGCTCTTCCTGCGATGCTTTTCGGGGCGAAACGTGAAACTTTAGAACCATATTCATGTGTAGCATCGTGGCATATTCCAATACGCGATAGCTCAGCAGTGTCGAATCGAATGGGATCTCATCCATGATCGCTTCAATCCGTTTCCGGTTTTTAAAACCATTTCTCGCTCCTGCGTTCCATTCATAATTCTGTTTCAAGTACAGCACTGAAACCGTATTTCTTTTGGAGAGCAGATCGGCGATCTCAATGGCCAGGTCAACGGTGTCGATGTAATGGTGATGGAAATCTCTTAATTGAAGGTCCAGCGAGTCGAGCTGATGGAAAAAAGAAGCGGAGTCGCGTTTGTTGATATGTTTTCCGCCAGCCCATACAATGGTGCGGATGAGGTCGTTAACTTTTGCCAGGTAGTTGTTGGGTTCCGATCCTTTGCCTTCGCAGTGTGCTATCAGGCCGGATGCGTTCAAGGTGATCTCCAGATCATAACCAGGTGCCAGGTATATTGGGATTCTCTTATCCTCGGCGACGCTCACTCCTGTTTCGATCGTTGCCAGCGTCGCTTCTGAAAGCGGGAATTCAAACGTTACGCGTCCTGCTGAATCTGGTTTCCCTTCGGCCAGTGTACTCGTCTCAAAGCTGAAACTGTTGGTGATCATTATCCGTACAACGGAAGCATCGCTGCCAGTGTTCGTTATCATAATGCGAACCGAGTCAGGATGGTCTTTTGGAGCACAGGCTGAAACAGTTATTAATAGAAACGAGATTTTCCATGCGTTTTTTAGAAGGTCTTTCATCCGATAAAAGGTTTGGTACAGGGATAAGATGCCTTCCGCACAGAAAAAGTTTTAAGGGGTCGGACTTCATCACCATGGGTCCGATGAAAGCCCCGATATATGAGCTTGCGTGACGTGCCAATAATTGCATCTCACGATCTAAATTTACCTGTGGTCCTTGAAAGGCCTTTCATTAAGAGGACCCCGTTGTTCCCTTCTCCTATGACTTCCCTTTATGAATTGTAACACAACTCCGAAACTTCACTCCTCCTCTTCTGACTTCTGGCTTCTCTTACTCCTTACTCCTTACTCCTTACTCCTTCTCATCCACCCTGTTCCATACATCGCTGTTAAAAGCAAGCGCCTGCATCGGTACCCCGGCATCGTCGATGATGAATTTCAGGGGGAAACGATCTTCGAAAGAATAGAATTCGGTTGCTGACAGTGGTTTGAATTCTCTTTCACGGCCCGTCCATAACTCCTTGATCAGCAATTGATCATCGGCGGCGGCCCTGATCTCGATAAAGCTGTCCTGGCCCGCAGTGAATTGAAACCGGTATTTGCCTTCAAAGCGCTTAAGCTGGGCGAGGTCCATCTTGATGGGCACCTTGCGGAAGATGAAATAGAAGGCATCGTATTCTGTGATCAGCGGAACCGAACCGTGCCCCTCCTGACCATAATATTTATAGCTCCAGTCCAGCCCGTGGTTCTTAACCTGCTGTAAGTCATTGGCGAAACGGATGATGGACCTGAAGTGATCCGTTCGTTCAGTGGTGTCTTTCAGCGCCTGTACTGTGTCCATCGAGATGGTATTGGCAACGCCGATGAAGAGCGATCTGCCATGGAGGTCTTTCTGCCGCAACGCCTGCTCGTATCCTTCCAGCGACTTGTGATCATCCCACCAAAGACTGGGGTCGATGGCAATGTATTTTTTAAACAGGTCGCTGTGGTGCATCATCGTGTTGATCGCCATAAGGCCGCCCAATGAATGCCCGATCAGCACGCGGTTGTCTGTTGCCGGGTAATGTTTTTCAATGTAGGGAATCAACTCTTCTGCAAGGAAGCTTGTAAACTTCTCGCCACCACCACTGGGTTTAAAAAATGTGCTGTCGGCTCCCTTTGATTCAACATGCGTTGGCGTCAGGTCACGGGTGCGGTTTGTGTTGGGAATGGCCACCACGATCATCTTCGGACACACATCGTTTCCATTCACGCTGCTCATCTGATGCATCAGTCCCACCACGGAATAAAAATGTGCATCGCCATCCAGCAAATACAACACCGGGTACTGCTTACCTGAACCATCTCCCTGTTCATCGTACTCATCCGGCACATGCACCCAGATCTCCCGGTCCTCCTGCAAGATCTCCGAGTGGATCTTTTCTTTTTTTCCGAGAACGATATCGGGCTTGTCGCTGCTTTTTTCCCGGCAGGCTGTTATCACAATCGCCAGCACCAAAACAATCATAGTGTGAAGGTACGAGGTACGATCTACGAGGTACGATCGGCCTCCTATCGCTTCAATGCGCAACCTTCTTATGAAAATATATCCTTCGATCATAGGTGTCCTGACTCCTTAATTCTTAATTCTTAATTCTTACTCCTTACTTCTTTTTACTCATTTCTCAAAACTACAGCGGGATTGGTGCCGGCCGTTTTTAGTACTACGTAGATAATGGAACAATACGCCAATACACTGCTGGCCACGAAGGCGATGATGAAAGGCAGCAAAGAGAGCTCGACACGGTACTGGAATTTCTGGAGCCATTGATCGATCAGGAGCCACGCCGGGTAAAGGGCCACGAGGTTGGCCACGATCACGATCACCACATATTCCTTTGAAAGCTCCTTCATCAGGGAGACATGGGAAGCGCCGAGTGTTTTGCGGATGCTGACCTCACGGGTGCGTTGCGCGATGAAGAACGACACCACGCCGAACAGGCCGAGGCAGGCGATGACCAGCGCCAGAACGGTAAACAGGGTGATCAGCCTGCCCGTCGTCTTTTCAGCTTTGTACATGGCATCGTAGCTTGAGTCGAGAAAGTTGTAATCGAACGGTGACGAGGAGACTTGTTTCCAGGCTGCCTCGATGCCCGCCAGTGTTTCCTGTACCCTTCCAGGTTTGAGGCGGATGCTGAGCGCATCGTGCCAGGGCAGAATGTGCATCATCAGCGGCTCTACCGGCGAATGAACGGAGGCGAAATTGAAATCCCTGACAACACCAATGATGTGTCCTGTTTTAGGTTCGCCGAACTGGTATTCGAACGGCCGGCCTATGGGATCTTTCAGATCGAATTCCCTGACGGCAGCTTCATTCAGGATAAAGGCTGACTGTGCATCGGAAGCATTCTCAACAGAGAAGTCGCGCCCCGCTATCAGCTCCAACTTCAGCGTTTTGATGAAGTCATGGTCTACTGCCATTACCCGCATGTCGCGCATGCCCTTGTCGTCGCCACCGCGGCTACCGGCAAGGTCCGGAACCCGCACGGTGAGGAACACCACACGTTTGCCAGGCACTGCAGAAGAAAAGGTGGAAGACTCCACACCGGGCAACCTGTTCACTTCGTTCTTGAAAGCTTCGCGTTTGTTGTACAAATCTCCTTTAACCGGCACCACCACTATATTGTGCTTGTTGAAGCCGATGTTCATGCGTTCGATAAAATTCAGCTGATCGCGAATGGTAAAGGCGCTTACGATCATCAGTGCCGCGATAGCAAACTGGGAGACCAGCAGCGTACGCCTGAGGTACACCGCCAGCGGCCCCGACTTGCCGGCGCTGATGCCCGACTTCAGGGTCTGGATGGGATTGAAGGATGAGAGGATCATTGCCGGGTACAATCCCGAGAGAAAACCGAGCACGGCCCACACGGCGAGCACCGGGGCGATGAAACGAAGGTCGAGCAACAATCCGGGAGAGAATTGTTTGCCCGTAAAGGTATTGAAGTACGGCAACACCAATGCCACCAGCACCACGCTGATCACAAAGGCGATAAAGCTAAAGGCATAGGCTTCGAGGATGAAACCCAGGAACAGCTTTTTGCGGGTGGCCCCGATGGTTTTGCGGATGGCGACCTCACGGGCGCGCTTCAGCGCCAGGGCGTTGGAGAGGTTCACGTAGTTGATGACGGCGATGACGAGCACAAGGATGGCCACAGCAATGAAAATGTAGATGAGCTGCATGCTGCTGTTGGTGCCGAATTCCTTTTCGGCATGGCTGGTCAGATAGATATCAGAAACCGGCATGGCGCTGAAGCTCCTTTTGATATCCTTGGGCGGTGCAGGGTTGCCGTGGTCATCCACGTATCCATAGATCCGGTACCAGTCGGCGCGCAGTTTCTCCGAGAAAGGCGCTGCCTGTTCCGCTGACCTCAGGCGTACATATGAATAGAACGCATACATGTTGCGTGACTCGTCTGCGTCTGGCCACCACGACCTCATGGGAAACACGATCTTGAAATGGAGGTGGCTGTTTGCCGGCACGTTCTCAAAAACACCCGTGATGGTTCTGGTGGCGTCACCGTTGGTCAAGAGCTTGCCGACGGGATCTGTGTTACCGAAGTATTTTATTGCCAGGTCTCTGGAGATCACCATACCTCCCGGGTGGTTCAGGGCCGTATTCCGGTCGCCGTAAACGAACGGAAACGGGAACACTTTGAAGAATGTGGAGTCGGCGATGATGGCACCGTACTCGGCGAAATGCTCGGAATCTGTTTTGAACGATATTTCGCCATCGTGGCGGAGAATACGGGTACCCGCTTCGATCTCGGGATAGCGGGTACTGAGGGCAGGCACGAGAAAACCTTCGGAGGTAGCCCATGTCTGGTCGGCACCATCGTCCAAAATTGTGGGCTGAATACGAAAGATCTGTTCGTAGCCGGACAGGTACTTATCGTAACTCAGCTCATCCCGCACAAAAAGGAAGATGAGCATGCTTACCGTCAGTCCTAAAGTCAACCCGAATAAATTGATAAGAGCGTGGCTCCTGTTCCTGAACAGGCTCCGCCGTGTAATCCTGAAGTTATTTTGCAGCATAAGGATGTGGATAAGGTGGGTGTGAATAAATTTATCACATCTGCTTCATTAAGGCAAACACTTGGGGAAGTTAATAGAACAACTTCTTTCGGAAGCCTTGGCGGCAAGGGGCGAGAAGTCAGGAGCCAGGAGTCAGAAGCCAGGAGGAGAAGGGCTTCGAGCAATAACCTTTCGGGGTCAATAAGCGCTGTTAACCTTTTGTTAACCCGGAATTCTTCAACCATGCTGTGGTGCCAAAAAGGTTACTCCTGTTTTATTTACGAGATGTTTGAGTGCTTCTCAACGGGGAAGGTACTGGTGTAAGAAATATTGCTGTCCGGCTGTTAGGGGCACCGTGGAATTTCAAAAATTCGCAAAAAAAATCTCACATGCAAATCAATACTAAATTATGGTTGATGCTCTGCCTGATCATCGGGTGTGGCACGGCTTCTGAAGTCAACGCCCAGGGCAAGGTTTATTACACCGTAGACCTGGGCGTAACCGTTTCATTCTTCGACAAAAAAACAGCGCCTTATCCGGATCCGTCGGCCGTGGCAGCATTCGATAAGGCAAGCCGCGCAAGCCTGGAGCTGGGTGGCAACATCAATTACCTGCTGTCGAATGTCTTTACGCTCTCGTCAGGGCTGCGCTACGCCGAAAAAGGTGGTGGCTACAAAACCAAGAACCCGGACTTCATCTACGTGAACTCGGTCTCGGGCAGCAAAACAGATGACGCCTATAATTACCTGAAGTACCGCCTCGTGTACCTGGAGCTGCCCGTGGTGGTGAAGTTCAACCTGTTCAGGGCGTTGAACATCGGCAGTGAAACGGCTGACCTGAATCTTTACGGCGGCGTGACTGGAGGGCTCAACATCGGCTCCAAGCTCCGTTACAATGTGTTCGAGTCTGGCGAAGAAGAGAAGTGGAAAGCAAACAAGCTCAAGGGCGCCGAAGACCTGCTGCTCAGCTCGGTAACGGGTGCTGAATGGAGCAACGGGCCGCTGATGCTATACGTGCGCTATACCCAAAACATCGGCAACGTCTATGACACCACCGAGCCAGGTTATGAAAATTTCAATGTGAACATGCATACCATCAGCATCGGGATGGGTATCATTCTCCGCTAGGTATCGTAATCAGTGATCTGGTAAACGGTGATCAGTATTCAGTAATCGTGCGTATGCCAGTTGCTGAATCCAACTTAAATTTTGAACTTCAAACTTTAACCTTATGATCCTCAGAATCATCACGTTATTAGTGGCTATCTCACTTTTTGCATTCTCCCCTATTCGGCCGGAAAATGCCGGAACCGTGAAGGGTGACAAGGGGCTTTTCATCATTCAGTTCTCCTGGGACCCTGATTCTTATGACAGCGACCACCGCATCGCTTTCAACTACAGGAAGATCTCAAAGCTGAATTTACGCGGCGCGCCCATGCACGTGTATGTTACCAAAAGCGAGACCACGGCCCTGGAGCTGGCACCCGGCGAATACGAGATCTTCTCCGTAGAATTCTATACGATGGGCATGGGCGGCAAGACCTTCACCATCCAGACACAGCTGCCTTTTACGATCACTTCCGGCCAGGTGGTCAATGGCGGGTTAACCTTTATCATCAAAGAGCCCGGCTCAAACAAGGTGATGCTGTTATCGCTCGATAATGAGAAAGACGCCCAATGGTATACCACACAGTTTCAGAAGCAATATGCTGCCAGTGGAATGAGCGCCGCCTGGAAGTTTGCCGATAAGGAGAAGACTGACAAGCTGAAGAAAAGTTATGAAGAGCTGGTGGTGGAGCGTGAGAAGGCCAAACCGAGGAAGGGTGTCAAATATCTCTATGGCGTTTTAGGCGTGCTGGTGAAACTGGACAAAACTTCCGATGGTGCCGTAAAAGGATTTCAATCGATAGAGACCGGCACTTACCGCGAGATCACGCGGGCGACTTCTACGGGCGACAAATTGTTCTGCACGTTAGGACAGGGTCAGTACCTGTATGGCACCGACCAGGGTGTCTCCGTTGTTGCGCTTCCGCAGGATGTTGAAAGCGAGCCGCACGTTTACCTGCTGGGCGCCGATAAGTTCCTGGCGGTTGACGAGAACCTCAATATCTTTTCTTCCTCCGGCCCAACGCTTGCCTGGAAAAAACAAGCCGATTATCGTGTCGATCCCGCGGCTATCAATCCTCAGTTCAATATACCCTATGTAAGCTTCGGCCCCGACAAGATCTACCTCTACACCACCGGGCCCAACAAGTTCAAACGATTGTGGTATTCCGGTTACGACGACATCAACTTCAAAAAGATGGAGCTGCCGGAAGATATCAAACGCATCCCCCTTGTAACCGCCACCAAAAACAAACTCGTGATCGGTCCCATCACCAGCAGCCTCATCAAGAACCAGGCTTCCATCTATGTAAAGGAAACGAACGCTAACGACTGGCAGCTCCTATCAGCGCCGCGTGGAGACTGTGACCTGTTGTACATCGACAGCAATGACGACAACAAGTTCAGCCTGGTGTGTGGCTTCTCAGGCGTGACCAAATCGCGCTCTTACCGGAGTGTGGATGGCGGGAAGAGTTGGGAAGAAGCGGTGGAATAAGTTGACAGTTGACAATGGAACAATTGACAAACGTCATGGCAAATGGGCCTTTTTATTAATGCATAGAAAAGTGAACCTGGTTTGAGAAAAATACTCTACAAGTCGAGTTGGGATTGTTGTCAATTGCCCTTTGTCAATTGTCAATTGATTATCTCCTTCCTTTGGTCAACCTCGCAGTAAGCGGTAGCTTCGAAAGCACTTCGGGGTGATAAATGGCTTTTGCTTCGCGGTACACTTCGTCCCTGCGGAGGGTCATCCGGTGTGTTTTCTGTTGTTGGAAGAGCTCCATCTGGTCGTCGTAATGGGGGCTGCCTTTGCGGTTGGAGGCGCCGAAGCAATTCACACTTTCAATTTCAGGTCCGTCTTTCGTAAACTTCGCCAGCGCGATGTAACAATCGCCAACCGTTCCTTTCACGCGACCATTCTCGGTAGGTGTTGAATACATGGCCGCAAGCACATCCGGAAGACCGGGTAACGGAATAGACCTGTTGCCGCGTTCCAGGCGCTGATATTCTCCCAGCGTAACATCGGTGGTGCCGAAGTTCGAGAGCAGGTATTGCTTCATGTAGGCCAATGCTTCGATGCAATCCTGTTTGGTCATTGCCTTGTATGTAGGATCGGCCTGGTACCTGGCTGCAACATGGTAAAAGAAGATCCCGAAAAGCGCGGCGCCCCGGCTGTCGGTGGTGCCCTTTCTATCCCAGGTCTTCAGGGTGGTGATCAGCCCGGCATACTCCGGATGCTGGTTTTCATTCAGCATAAAAAGTGTATCAACATTGACAGGGAATGCCAGCTTTTGCGGCAGCTGCACATCGTACTTGATACGTTTAAAATCTTCGTAGCTCACTTTCGGCAGTTGCTGCAGCAGCTCCATCACGCGCAGGCTCCGGTTGTTGTCATGCGTTTCGTAACCCATCGTAGGGTCATAGCCCTCCTCACTGATATTGTCGGCCGGCGCCGTGGCATGGAATGGCGAATGATTCGTATTGTACACATATCCCGAAGGCGGGTTGAGCACTTGTGGCAGGTCTTCCAGCGGGTGTGTGCGCGACCATAAAGTAAGCAACGTGTTGCCGGGTAATGTCTCGCGCCAGTTGAAGCTGGGATCACGCAACGGAAGTTTGCCGTTACAGATATAAAAGATCGTGTCGTAGCGGTCGCCGTAAACAATGTTGTAGCTGGGATGCGCTTCCATCTTCAGCGCTTTTTTGAACGATGAAAAATTCCCCGATTTGTTCATCCGGTACCATTGCTCCAGGCCGCGGATATCCATCAGGCCGGTGGTGCGGATGGAGAACACGCCCCTTTCGGTGATCATGGTAGGACCATAGATGCTCCAGTACACTTTCTTTTTTGCATGCAGGTTGAAGCCGGGCATCTTCACTTTCAGCTTCACGGTTCTTTCTTCCAACGTATACCACGTGTTATCTACCTTGTATTGCAGGTCGTTATCACTGTTCATTTCAAGCTGGTAAACATCCAGGCGATCGGGGTGATTCACGGTGTGAGCCCAGCCCAGGTTCTCGTTGATGCCCGCGATGATGACAGGCGCGCCCGGCATCAGCGACCCCACAATATTCCAACCCTCCTGGCTGCACAGGTGTGCTTCGTACCAGGCCACCTGCCCTTCCAGCGGATGGTGTGTGTTGATGGCAAGGTACACGTTTCCATCGGCGGTGATCTTCGAGTTGAAAGCAAAAGCGTTTGATCCGCCAGGCTCCCATCCTACCAGCGGCATAGTACCGTTATTGATCTTTCGCAACGCGTCTTCAACACCACATCCCAGCGCCAGCTGTAATACAGAATAGGTTAACACATCCTGCGGGATGATGGGCAGCGATTTTTTCTCCAGCACTTCTTTCGGATGCGTGTAAGCATAGGCATTGAAGCCATCACAATATCCCTGAAGCACTGCTTTGAACGCCGGCGAAATATCTTTTTCATAGTTGAGATTCACCAGCTCGCGCAACCGCAAAAGGTGTATGATGTAATCCACCATGGCTCCATCGCGGCCTATGTGTTGCCCGAGCATTGTCTTGCTGGCCAGGAACGCTTTCTGAAGGGTTTCAAAATCATCTTCGGCATGCGCCCACGCAAGGCCATACGCTACCTCCGGATCTGTCTTTGCGAAAATGTGCGGAACGCCATAAGCGTCGCGAACAATATCGATCCGTGAAGGATCATCCACGATCAGTGGATCAAGTCGGGAATTTTGCGGGAAAACGGCGAACGCGGTACTGCATAGGAACACCACAACACATAACTTCTTCATGACGCCAAACTTCTAAAGGCCAACTAATTATTTAAACATTGAAAGGAGGGCCGCAGGTTCACAACCGGCAATGTATCTGGATATAAAAGGCGTGCCCGCGCTAACTGTTACCGGTTGCCAGTTGCCGGATAGCCAGTTCTGGCGGTGTGATTTCTGAGAATGATTTCTGAAAGTCGTTACACGTGATCAGTAAACGTACCAATGAAGCTCGCACAAACCTAAACTGGCAACCGGAACTGGCAACTGATTCTCAATTCATTCCCGGCTCTGTGTCGTCGTTGGTTTCTGACAACATGCCGGCGATCTTCCGTTTGCGATTGTAAAGGGTTTGCAGAAAGGTCTCCGGTGGTGGCGCTACGAGTGTGTCGGCGTGAATAACGGAGTCGCGGGCGCGTACAGATTTTTCGATCTGCAGCAGTAAATTATCGTCGAGCTCATAAAGATCACAGCTCAGCTTTTTACTCAGTACAGGAGGCAGCACCGGGAACCGCGCTCTGGAAATTTCCTTATAGGAGGGATCATTGTTCACTTCTTTGAGAAAATAGGCTGCCACTGGCAATGCCGTGTTGGATCCCTGGCCCAGCAGCGTGTGCCTGAACCGGATGCGCGGATCGTCTGCGCCTACCCATGTGCCCATGACCAGTTTCGGCGTCATCGCCATAAACCATCCATCGGCATTGGCCTGCGTTGTGCCTGTCTTCGCGGCCACATCGTTATAAACGCCGTACTTCCAGCGAAGTCTCGAGGCAGTGCCTTCATGCACCACGGTCTGCAGCATGTGCCTTACCAGCTGTGCTGTCTCCTGCGACAAAGCGCGTTTCCCCGTTTCGTCCGCGCCGATGTTCTTATAGATGTTACCTTCACGGTCTTCAATGGCGGCGATGAAGAACGGTGTTTTGGTAATGCCCTCATTGGCCAGGCATGCGTATGCGGCCGTCATTTCCACCAGCGAGATCGCCGAAGAACCCAGGGCAATGGAAGGCACATCGGGGATCTCACTTTGAATACCCATGTTGCGCGCCAGCCGGATGGTGTTATCGATGCCCGCCCTGCTGATAAGCTTGACAGAAACTGTGTTCACAGAATAGGCCAATGCCCCACGCATGGAGTACTGAACCGGGTAGTCGTACTGAGAATTGCGCGGCGTCCACTCCTGCCCTTCCTCATCGATATATGTCTGCTGCCCGGCGGGAATGAACTCACATGGCGACACCCCTTCTTCAATGGCCTGCGCATAGACAATGGGTTTGAATACCGAACCCACCTGTCTTTTGGTGGAGATCTTTACATGGTCGTATTGGAAATAGTCGTGATCGATACCCCCTACCCACGCTTTGATCTTGCCGGTGGCGGGTTCCATGGCAATGAATCCCGCGTTGAGATATTGCAGGTGGTGCTTGATGGAGTCGATGGGACTCACCTTGGCCTGTTTGCCACCATCCCATGTGAACAGCCGCATGGACACGGGTTTTCCCAGCTCGCGCATGACCTCTTCTTCACTGAGGCCGCGTTGCCGGAGGTTTTTATAACGTCCTGTTCTTTTAATGGCATCTGTGATCACACTTTCGTTGCCTTTCCAGGGCTCTTCCTTTCCCCAATGATCGAAGAACTGCTGTTGTAACGTGGTCATCTGCCGCACCACAGCACGTTCGGCGTAGCGCTGAAGTTTTGAATCGATGGTGGTGTAGATCTTAAGACCATCAGTCTGGAGGTTGTAAGGCGTGCCATCGGCTTTCCTGTTCTCCTCGCACCACTTCTGCAGCTCCGTTTTCAGGTAATCCCTGAAGTAGGGCGCAATGGATTCGTCCTTTCTCAGCTCACCCAGCTTCAGCTTCAGGGGAAGCTTCTGTAACGAATCGGTCCTGTCCTTCGCCAGCAGGCCATACTTTTTCATTTGGGCCAGCACAACGTTCCGGCGTGTGCGCGACTGCTTCGGAAAAAGTCTTGGGTTGTAGTTGTGGGTGGCCTTGAGCATGCCGATGAGTACGGCCGCCTGGTCAGCGGTGAGCGCTTTGGCATCACACGAAAAGAACCGTTGCGCGGCAGCCTGGATACCATAGGTGTTGTCGCCGAAAGGTATTGTATTAAGATAAAGCGTGAGGATCTCTTTCTTCGAGTAAATGCTTTCAAGCCTTCCGGCGATCACCGCCTCCCGGAGTTTGTTGATGATCATGGACAAAACCATGTACTCGCGGCGGGGAAAAATGTTCTTGGCGAGCTGCTGTGTGATGGTGCTTCCACCGCCCGAAGACTCATTCTGCAACAGGATGGATTTGATCAGCACCCGGCCCAGGCTCCGGTAGTCCACGCCATCATGGTTGAAGAACCTGACGTCTTCCGTAGCAATGGCCGCATCGATCACCGATGGCGAGATGTCCTCATACTTCACCGGAGTTCTTTCCTGTACAAAATAGCGACCTATCAGCACACCGTCTGATGTGTATACTTCGGATGGAATGGCGTTTCTGAACGCGCGCAATGTCTTTTTGCCGGGGCTTTCATAATAGACAACCGACATTAAGATCAATAAGAATAAAAATGGAACACCCGCTATGATCAGCATTGACCGTAGCTTCCGGTGGGCCTTCAGATAGGTGGACAGGCCCGAGAGCCTTGACCCAATATCGTTTCGCAGCGGCCTTATTCTGCTGTTGATGAATGACCTGATCTTCCTGTACCCCTCAACCACTCGCGCTAGAGAACTATGCATAACTATACTTGCGTTCCTTCATTATAAAAATTCAAGCCAGGCGTGATGCTCGCGCTGCATGTATTCCAACCCTGCTTGTCTTACCCTGAGGACCTGAAGAATTTCCGTGGCGCATCTTGTTTCCGGGATACAAATATCCGGCTGACGAAAAGTACATCAAAGTTAACTTTTTGTTACGGATGGAACCAATAGCGGCGCGGTAAAAGACCACGAACAGGATCACCAATGTAATAATCAGCCGCTGAATGTTAAGGAATGGGTGCGATCGGTGCACAACTTTCCGTCTAAGCGTTCCTTTTGGGCATGTGGTCACGGGATCAGGGGCTGAAGGGGTGAGAAAGAAAGGGTGAAACAGGCATAAAACGGGGTATTCTTACTGCCCGGAATCGACCATAGAAGTACATGGGTGAACACAAAACGCCCGTGAAAACGGAGAAAATACTGTGTTTTTCGCAATGGCACAGGACTTGGATAGCTCCGTCTTTAACCTAAAGCCTCAATCAATACGTATGCTTAAAAGTTACTTCCTGACCGCGCTGAGAAACCTGAAGCGCAACAGGCTTCACGCCACTATCAATATTATCGGACTGGCTATTGGCATGACCTGCTGTATCCTCATTACCCTGTTCGTGCAGTTCGAGCTGGGATATGACCGCCAGAACAGGCATGCAGACCGGATCTACCGGGTTGCGACAGACCTCGAGGCCAATAACTGGGCCATCTCGGCCTTTCCGCTGGGCGCATTATTAAAAGACAATTTCCCTGAAGTATCACAGTATGCGCGCATCAAGCCGGTAGAGCTTTTCATCCGCAACTCCGCCACCATGACAGAACACAAGGAGCGTCTCTTTTATGCCGATTCCACAGTATTCGATGTGTTCGATATCAAGCTTGTGAAAGGAAATCCTGCCAACGCGCTGGCCAAGATCAATACCATGGTGTTGACGGAAGAACGTGCCCGCGCCTACTTTGGCGACGAAGACCCTATCGGGAAAACGCTGACGCGTGCAACTGATAACCGTGAGTTTGTGATCACTGGCGTCTTCGAGCCGTTGCCTTCCAACTCGCACGTGCACCTGAACATGATGGCATCGTCACTGAGCTTCGACCCGATGCGGCCCGACGCGCAGGATGCCTGGGGATACCTCACCAACCATTACACCTATCTGGTGCTCCCTGAAAACACAGACCATGTTGCCTTTGCGCAGAAGATCTCCTCCTTCCTGGACAAGTATCAGGGACTCACACCCGACCAGACTCCCAATGTGCTCAGGCTCCAGCCCCTCACCAGCATTCACCTTTACTCCAACCGCGGCCTGGAGATCGAAGCCAACGGCAATGTGAATACCGTGTACATACTTTCTGCCATCGCTTTCTTTATCCTGATCATTGCCTGCATCAACTTTATGAACATGACCACCGCACAATCGCTGAAGCGTGCCCGCGAGGTGGGTGTGAGAAAAGTGGTGGGCAGCAAAAAATCACAGCTCGTGTTCCAGTTCCTGAGCGAATCTGTGCTGATCAGCTTCATTGCGCTGGTGGTAGCCGCCTTTCTGCTGGTGCTCATCGTGCCGCAGTTCAATGCCATTTCGGGCAAACACATTACGATAAACCCGCTGGAGAATGGCACCGTGGTGGTGATCTTCCTTGGGGTTACCCTGTTCGTGGGGCTGTGCGCGGGGCTGTATCCTGCCTTTGTGCTCTCCACCTTCAAACCTTCCGTTATATTGAAAGGAAGCTTTATCGGCAACCTCAGCGGACAACGGTTGCGCAAGGCGCTGGTGGTATTCCAGTTCGCCATCGCATTCGTGATCATGGTGGGAACTTATGTGGTGTACGATCAACTCCAATACATGCGCACCAAAGACATGGGCTTCGACCGTGAGCAGACCCTGGTGCTGAAGCTACCCGGTGACAGCATTGGCGATGCCTCCGTAAAGAACGAAATGAAACGTATTGCCGGCGTGCAGAGCGTAACCCGTTTCCTGGAAGTGCCCGGTAAGATGGTGCGCACTACAGGCATCTGGTACGAAGGTGTCAAAGACAACATTGCTGCCAACGTATATGTTTTCAGTGGCGACGAAGACCTAGTAGAAACCCTGGGCATGCGCATGAAACACGGAAGGTATTTCCAGGAAGGCACGCAACGATTCGGTCGTGAGTTTGTGATCAATGAGACCGCTGCGAAACACTTCGGGTGGAAACCCGATGAAGCGGTGGGCAAGCTCATGGACTTCGGTGCGCCCGAAAAAGATCCCGGCAAAGTGATCGGCGTGATCGAAGATTTTCATTTCAAAGACCTGCACGAGACCATCGACCCGCTGGTGATGTACCTCGAACGTGCGTACGAGGGTCGCTTCATGGCGCTGAAGGTCAGGTCTGCCGATCTTACAGCCACCGTTGACGCCGTGCAGCAAACCTGGAAAAAGATAGTGCCCCAGCACCGGTTCGAATACCAGTTCCTCGACGAAAGCTTCGACGCGCTGTTCGACCAGGAAGTGCGCCTCGGCCAGCTGTTCAGCATCTTTTCAGGTCTTGCGATCTTTATTTCGTGCCTGGGCTTGTTCGGCCTGGCCTCGTTCACCATGGAACAAACCCGGAAGGCTGTTGCCATTCGCAAGGTAATGGGTGCCTCTGTATCGAACATCATGGTGATGATGTCGAAAGATTTTCTGAAGCTCGTGCTGCTCGGCATGGCGCTGGCGAGTCCCATAGCGTATTTTGTGATGAACAAATGGTTGCAGGGATTTGCTTACAGTGTCGGCTTCGGATGGCTGGTATTCCTGTACGCGGCTGTTGCTGCCATACTGGTGGCGCTCGGCACGGTGAGCTACCATTCGCTGAAAGCCGCCACCTCCAACCCGGTAACGTCGTTGAAAGATCAGTAACGAAGGGAGCTGTGAGGTGTGAGCTGTGAGCCTTGAGTTAGCGTGTCTACTCATGTTTCGAAACGTTATCGAATGACAATTGGCGCGGAGTTATTTCCGCGCCTTTATTTTTTTGATCGGAGCTCATTGATAGTCCGTGGAACTCAGTTCCATCATTGCCCATCGTTCAATTCTGTAAATGACGATGTTCAGCAATGAACAACAAAGCACGTGAATATCGTCAGGCGCGCTTGTAACCCCGGTTTTATTTTATGGCATCAAAGTGGTGTAGTGTTTCACTTTTAAAAATCCATCCAATGAAATTCAACACTTTCACCGTTACATTCCTTTCTCTATGCTTGGGAATAACAGGCTCAGCGCTGGCGCAGTCCGGCGATCTGAACCGCACCATCCTTCACCTGGACAGTCTCTTCTGGAAGGCATACAATACCTGCGATGTTGATGGCATGGCGGCATTTTTCACTGATGACGTTGAGTTCTACCACGACAAAAACGGGCTTACCTCAACGAAAACAAGCATGGTGGACGCCGTCAGGAAAGGGTTGTGTGGCAATGAGAATTTCAGGCTGAGAAGGGAAGCAGTGGCGGGCAGCGTAAAGGTGTTCCCCCTGAATAACTATGGCGCCATACTCTCCGGCGAGCACGTTTTTTACATTAACGAAAAAGGAAAGAAAGAATTCCTTGACGGGCTGGCAAAGTTCACCCACGTATGGCAGTTCAAGAACAACACCTGGAAGATGTCACGCATCCTGAGCTATGATCATGGACCAGCACCTTACAGGAATACCCGGAAGGAGATCTCCGTTTCTCCTTCCCAGCTCAAGCAATATGCCGGCAAATACGAGTCGGCACAGGCCGGCGTGGTCACGGTTGTTGCCGACGGCGGTACGTTGAAAATGGAAACATCCAATTCGCAAACCACGCTGTATGCAGAAACGGAAAGAATATTTTTTTTGAAAGAGCGCGACCTGCAGTTCGAGTTTGTGACCAGCAACGGAAAAGTGACGAAGATGATCGTGCATGAGCATGGCGCCAAGGTGGATGAGGCTTCGAGAAAGCAGTGATCAAAGCTTTGAGCTATGAGCTTCGGGCTGCCAGACAAGAGCACGATCTCGTGGCTCGCAGCTTAAAGCTCGCAGCTAATGCCATCAGGTTAGAGCTTCAGGATCTGGTTGGTGTGATCCTTCGTTTCAACTTTATCGATCACTTCGGTGATCATGCCCTTCTCGTCGATGATAAAGGTTGTTCTTGCGGTACCAAAGAATTTTTTGCCATCGCGTTCCTTCTCCACCCATACGCCGTATTTCTGATTGATCGATTTATCTGTATCGGCGATCAGGGGAAACGGAAGCGAATACTTTGCCCTGAAATCCTTGTGCGAGGCTTCGTCATCGGTGCTTACACCCAGCACCTCATAACCTTCTTTTGCCAGCAGGTCTTTGTTGTCTCTCAGGTTACAGGCCTGTGTCGTGCAGCCCGGTGTATTATCTTTCGGATAAAAATAAAGGATCACTTTTTTACCCTTGTACTGCTGCAGGCTCACCAGGTTTCCGTCCTGGTCCTTTCCCGAAAAATCAGGTGCTTTGTCTCCGGCCTTCAGCTTGGTTTGCGCCGAAGCAGCAAATGCAAAAATCACAAGGCAACAAATAACGGCGATAGATTTCATGACTTATGGATTTATGGTTGACACCCTGAATTTAAGCTATCAGCGTTGAAAAATAATATCCCAAGTGTCAATTACTTTCTAACAACCACTCCTAACCGACCATATACTCGTATCGCCTTCCAAAACACAACGTGATCACGTGGCTCATTCAAGCCATCACACCCGGCTTCGCCCCAATGACGTGCGCTCAGAACAAGGCTCCGATGGAGCACCCTGAACTTTCAATTTGAAATGCCAATAGAAATGCAGAGGAGATGAAGAATTCCCCCCTTATTACTAGTTGAGCTGATAAGCTACTCCCAGCGAAATGTTCCGGTTATAAAACTCTACTCCGCCCCTGGGCAGGTTGTTTTCGTCGCGATAGGATACATCCCAGGTATACAGAAAACTGTTATAGTAGTGTGCATAGACAGCGATCTTTTCAGTAACATCGAAGACAAGCCCGCCTGTAACGCCCACGTTGAAGGGCTCTATACCATCGGTGACATCAGCTCGCTTGCCTTTCACATACGAATAACCCCTGGCCCATAGCACATAAGAGAGCACCGGCCCGAACTGGACGTTTATTTTTTTATGCAGTGAAACATCGGCCAGCAATGGCAGGTCCAGATAGTTGACATTTACGCGGATCTTGTCCTGGTAAATGCCCCGCTGAAAAAGGACCAGCTCGGGTTGAAACCCAAACCTGCCTGCTACTTTTATATTCGCGGCTGCGCCTGCATGGAAGCCGATGTTGGTCATTTTTTTTCCGCTGAAAGCTGACCTTTCTTTTGCGTCGGGGAGGTCGAAAGGCTTCTCCGCCATCCCGTTAAGATTTGCTCCCCCCTTGATCTTAAAGCTGACCTGGGCCTTCGCGCTCCAAAAAGCGACGGAGGCTACAACCAATAGTAAAATTTTTCTCATGCGGCGAAATTAGGTTTTTCCTATAAAGTTTTGACACCGGAGCTGACAATAATAGTACATGAGATCTGCATCCAGGTAATTGGGGCAAAAGCGCTTGGAAATCTCATGCCGGCAGTTTTTCTTTATATACATGAGAAAAAAAGAGATACGCTTTCGCTGCTGGATCGATATTGACGGCACCAAGTTCTTCGGGCCCGGACCCGCTGAGCTGCTCGAGCTCATTAGCGAAGAAGGCTCCATTGCCAAGGCAGCAAAAAAAATGGGCATGTCTTACAAAAAAGCCTGGGACATCATTGACGAGCTGAACACACGGGGCAAAAAACCATTTGTGGTCTCGCACAAAGGTGGCGAAAGCGGTGGCGGCGCAGAGCTCACTGAGACAGGGAAGAAAGTGGTTGCGAGATACAGAGCGCTGACTTCGAAACTGAAGGCGATTATTGAGAAGGATACTGTGCTGCTGAAACTCATCTGATGGTTGCCGGTTGCCAGTTACCGGTTGCCAGTTGGGGCAGTGCACCATTCACCACTGTGCTTCGACTCAAAACGTTGATGACAACTTTAAAACTTGAAACCTGAAACCTTAAACTTTAAACTTGATACTCCCCTAACCGGCAACTGGCAACTAATTCAGGTACGCCTCCGTCTCCCTCCACAACCTCTCAAACTCTTTAGAGAACGACCTCACCACACCAACCTCATGGGTCAGCAGGATATTTTCGTAGTTGAAACGGGCTGCGCTGCTGGTCCAGTTGTAGCTTCCGGTGATCAGGCTGCGCTCGTCGGCCACCATAAATTTATGATGCATGTGATTGCTCGATACGTCGGTTTTTACGGCGATGCCTGCCTGGGCCAGTTGGTGGATGTCCGATCCAACGTCGAATGACTTGTCGTTGTCGGTGATGATCTTCAGGGCAACGCCCCGCGTATGGGCAGCCATAATAGCCCTTGTGATCTGATCGTCGCTGATGGTGAATACACAGATCTTCAGCTGATGTATGGCGCCGTTGATCTGCCCGATGATGGCATGACGGCATGTTTCACCGGGACTGAAGAATGCTTCGGCGTGCGGCGTCGACTTCGCCTGCAGCAGGTTGCTGGCATCCTTCACCCATTGCATCACCAGCGCGTAGTTGCTGGCAGTAGCCTTCTCGTAGGCCAGCTCGTAGACCTTGCTGCGCAGGTGGCTCAGCGCTTCGGCATCCATGGGCTGCGCTTCGAGCTCAAGCCAGAGCTCATTTTTCTCCGCTTTGGAAAAATAATCGTCTTCAAGACTCTGCTTCAGGCGGGTGATGATATCCATTTTTTGAGTGTGACTCTTTTTTGGGTGACTCAAAGATAGGAGTTTAAAATAGAAGTAAGGAGTAAGAAGTAAGTAGTAAGGAGGAGTAGTTAGCTAGAAGTCAGAAGCCAGGAGCCAGGAGTCAGGAGAAGGGACTGGGGGAAGGGTGCAGGTGTAAGGTCAAATAAGCCAGGCGTTGGCGGGATCGAAGGTGATGTGAATGGTTTCGCCTTTGGGGATGGTGTCGCCGGTTGTTTTTCTCAGGGTGATGTTGCCGTGGGGTAGTGCTACTTCCAGCTCGTAGTATCCACCGAAGAAGTTCACCTGTGACACTTTTCCTGTCAGCGTATTGGCTCCCTGTTGCGTGATCTTAAAATGCTCTGGACGGATCAACATACTTTTTCCGTTCGCCTTGATTCCTGCGAGCTCAAAAATCTGCCGGGATGAAGCCGGATCGATCAGGTTATATTTTCCGAACAGTCCTGCCGTGTAAGCATCAACGGGCTGGCTGTACACCTCCGCAGGACTCCCCTGTTGCACCACCCTGCCCGCCTTCATCACCAGGATGTGATCCGCCCATGACAATGTATCGGCGGGATCGTGCGAAACCAGCATACAGGTGATCTTCAGGCTGGCACCGATATCTTCGATCACGGTTTTCAGCAGCTGCTTGTGCGCCACATCCAGGTTCGAAAACGGTTCGTCCAGCAATAACAAAGAGGGTGAAGCGATCAGCAGGCGCGCAATGGCCACGCGCTGACGTTCTCCGCCCGACAGCTGATCGGTTCTGCGCCTGAGCAGGTGGCCGATGCGGCAAACCTCGTACAGTGTGCTCGCACTATCGTCAGATAACACATTGGCGTAATCCAGCGCCTGCTCGACTCTCAGGAACTGCGGCAGCTCGAAATGCTGCGAAAGATAGGCGATGTCGGGATGGCCGGGGACCAGTTTTTCAGCAGGGCCCAGTACACGTTCGTCATGCAGTCTTACTTCACCGGTGTCGGGCTGGATCAATCCCGCGATGATCTTCAGCAACGTGCTTTTTCCGGAACCGGTCTCCCCTGCAATGGCAATCCGCTGATGTCGCTGCAGCGAAAAGCTCACATCCTTTAGCACATGATCTCCTTCTCCCAGCTTAGAGATACTGGATACGGTGAGCAACATCATGTTTTCTGGAGTTGACAAAACGGGAAGAATGGCATTGGGAAACTGGGCATCAGGCATTGGGAAACCCCTCGCAAATATAGGATACTTTTTCAGGTACATAACACAGGTTCTTTGTTGCCGGTTCCGGGAAAAAATCTCAGATCGGGAAATTTCAAGCCTCTCCAGCCGCTTAAAATAGCTCAAAATCAAGGTTTCCCGGTCCGGCATGCGAATCGCCTTATACCTGGCGTGGAAACGATCATCATTTACATCACCCCTGGATTCACCGCGCTGGCCTTTGCCGCCGTAGGGATCCCATTCATGAGAAGCTTTGCCAACCGGTTTGGGCTGGTAGACAAGCCGAATCACCGCAAACTGCACCATACACCGATACCCCTCGTGGGTGGCATTTCGGTTTTTATGACCATTGCCCTGGTGCTGGCACTTTGTGGTGTTTCGTTGCAAGGGGCGGCAGAGAACGTTTCTGTGCTGCTGGCCGCAGTTGTCATGCTGGTGGCCGGCGCCTGGGATGACAAGTCAGGTATCAGGCCCATTTACCGCCTGCTCATTCAAGCCGCGTGTGCCTACATCGTTGCGTCGGCAGGCATTCGCATCGAATCTCTGTATGGAATTCTTGGCATCGGTGAGATACCGGTGACCATGCAATATGTCATTACCGTGGTGGTGATCACCGGTGTAGTGAACGCTTATAATCTCATGGATGGTATTGACGGCTTGTTGGGAAGTCTGGTGCTGATCACGGCTGCCGTGTTGGCTGCCATCGCCTGGTACCTGCACGCCACAGAAGTGATGCTGCTGATGTTTGCCGTGGCAGGTGCCGTGACCGGTTTTCTGCGTCACAACTTCAGCGGTACTGGCAGCAAAGTATTCATGGGAGATGCCGGCGCGCTCTCGCTCGGGTTTATCCTGGTGGTTTCCGCGATCCGTCTGCTGAACCTCGCCGAAGGGCAAGCCATCGCAGTTCAGACAAAGACCATGCTCCTCATCAGCAGTGTGTTTTTTGTGCCGGTGTTGGATTCACTGCGGGTTTACATAGCCCGCCTGATGCGGGGTACTTCTCCTTTCAAAGCAGACAAAACACACCTTCATCACCTGTTCTTATCGTTTGGTTTTTCACACAAAATAGTATCTGTCATCCTCGCGATGGCAATCATATTGATCGTGCTCGTTGTGGAGGCATTGGCAAACACGATGGCTCCCGCCTGGGTAATATTGACGGGCGTAACACTGTTCTCGGTGTTGCCCGGAACCTGGCATGCCGTTCAGCTTTTGAATGCAAGAATGGAACAAAGTCCACGGACCACAGTCGACAGTCCACGGCAGGAGCGGGTTGCCTCGGTTTATTGACCCTGCGTTAACAGTGGATGGCCGTCTCATTCGCTGTGACGCACGGGTCTAACCGTGGACTGTGGACCATCGACCGTGGACTATTTATTCTTATTCTCCCAGGTATCCATCTTGATCTTTTCAATCAGCAGGGAGTTCTTGAACTCATGGATCAGCTTTTCCATTTCTGAATCGCGCGTGAGCAGGTTGTTATATTCCTGCTCGTGGGCATCGATTACGGGTTTGAGCTTGTTGAAGTTGGCCTGCATATTTTGAATCGCCGTGGCCATCTGTTCTTTTTCCGCGTCTGAAACAGAAGCGTCGCCTTGTTTCAGCTGCAGCACCTGGAGAACTTCTTCGATATACCGCAGCATATCCCATGGATTGTTGGGCCGGTTCCAGGTAAACTCGATGTTGCACCTCCTGCAGCGGTAGCGGTTGCTCTTCCATCCTTTCTCGTTCTTCTCCGTGCCGATGAGCTTCAGCATATCCCGCTTGTGACAGTTGGGGCACTCCGCATCGTCTTTCACCAGCTTGTTCAGGTATTCACGCTCCTGGAGGATGGAGGCCCTTGTATTGGCATGGTGTTCCATCTGCTCCACAAAACGGTCTACGGCTTCTTCCACTTTTGCATGCTCCTTGCCGAGCTTCCCTTCGCCGATCAGCTTGCGGCTTTGTTTCTTGAAGAAGGTTGCCACCTTCACCAGCTCCCGTTCATTCGGCTTGAAGTGCTTGTTCATTCGTTAAGTTTTATCAAAAATAGGAAATAAAAGATGCCGGCACGGAAAAGCGTGAGGCACAATTTTTTCCTGTAAGCGCCTCATGCACCGGCTGAAATTATGTTTGCTCTTGGGAATCATGGCCTGCTTCGGGCCCTCCTATGCCCAGTTCAATGATACCACCAACTATTATGTGAATTTCAGCTCCACCGGCATTATCAACAAGACCAACGACCGTAGCGCTTACGTGCTCAACAACAATTTCAAGTTCTCCTTATATAAGAAGAGTCATTCGCTGAACACCACGCATGGACTGGTCTACGGCGAACAGCAGGGCAAGCTCTCCAACCGCGACCTGACTTCGGCGCTCGACTTCAACCTGTTTCAAACAGAACGTTTCTATTACTGGGGACTGGCAAGTTATGAGCGGAGCTTTTCGCTGAAGATCAACCACCGGCTACAGTCAGGGTTCGGCATCGGTTATAATATTATTGACAGAACCAATGCCGTGGTAGTGATCAGTGATGGCATCCTTTATGAAAAGAGCGACCTGCATAACAATGCCGAGACAGGCAATAACCGGTATGAGACCTTTCGCAATTCCTTCCGTCTCAAGTTCCGGTTCCTCGTCGGCAAAGCGGTAACGATCGATGGTACTGATTTCGTGCAGCATGCGCTGGATAACGGCCACGATTATATCGTCAGGTCCAATACAAACATTTCCGTCAGGCTCATGCGCTGGCTGAGCTTCACTACCTCGGTGACCTATAACAAGCTGAACCTCACGCGTCGCGAAAACCTGCTGATCAATTTCGGGCTTACGCTGGAGAGGTATTTTTAAGAGTCGACGGTCCACAGACCACGGACCACAGACGGGGGTGGTGTTGCATTCGGAGCTTCCACCTATTTAAAAAGTATGAGGAACGAAATACGGAATAGGAAGGTACGCGGGGCTCGCCGTGGACTGTCGACTGTGGACCGTGGACTTTCAACTCAACCATATACCAGTACAAGGCTACGCCAAGCCACTCCCGTATATGACGTGATAAAAAATGTGTAATAGCTGACGAAAAACTTACATCGACTCGCGCGCATGTAATGATCTTCGCGGTTTTGTACACTTCTAACGGAATGCCTGGTGCTTTTTTTCTTTTTTAAAGACTCTAACAGGCTTCATAGTGGCAAAGGGCTTCAAAAAGCGATTTCCTTTCGTCCGGCTTAAATACATTTCGCTTGTATTTTTAAACCGATAGTCACAAATGAATATATTCTTTCCGCCTTAGTTTTACCTTCTGTTTATTCACTAACCCACATGTTAAAAAAGTTATGCAAAAGTATGTACTCTTGATTTTCGCGATGTTCTTTATGGCCCGCGTCGGATGGGGCCAGGAGAAGACGGTAACGGGAACGGTCCGGTCGTTTTCGGACAATGAGTCGTTGCCAGGTGTAAATGTTACAATAAAAGGTACAACCATGGGTACCACAACGGCATCCGACGGAACGTATACAGTAAAGTTTACGCAAGAGAATGCAGTGCTGATATTCTCGTTCATTGGTTTTGCTACCAAGGAAGTTGAGGTCGGTAACCAGACCGTGATCGATGTTTCTCTCGAAGATGACATCCAGCAGCTGGGAGAAGTTATCGTGGTAGGTTACGGTGAGCAGGACAGGCGCACATTGACGAGCGCCATCTCCAAAGTGAGTGCTGCCGAGATCCGCGATGTGCCTACCCCGAACACATCACAGCTGATCCAGGGAAGGGCCGCGGGTGTGTTGGTAAGCGCCAACTCAGGTGAGCCGGGCACAGGAGCCCTGGTACGCGTGAGGGGAAGTACCTCTATCAACGCCAGCTCTGATCCACTCTATGTTATAGATGGTATTCCGATCGTAAGCGCCAACCTTGCACGGACCACCTTCGGCCAGGCTACCTCTCCTATTGCTGACCTGAATCCCGCGGATATCGAGTCGATCGAGATCCTGAAGGATGCGTCAGCAACTGCCATTTATGGAGCCAGGGCTGCCAACGGCGTGATCCTGATCACCACTAAAAGAGGTGCTACTTCCCGTCCGAAGATCTCCATCAATACCTATGCGGGTACCAGCACAGCCTGGAGAGATCCCAACGATCTGAGGGTTGACGGCCCTACGTTTGAAAAACTGCAGAATGAAGCTGCGGCCAACAATTATATGGATACACACAGCGGATCGCTGGCAGGCTTCACAGCGCCTTATGCGAATCCTGATGATGCTATCGATACCAACTGGATGGACCAGATCTTCCAGGATGGTGCGCTCTTCAACCTCGATGCCAACGTATCTGGCGGAACTGAAAAGGTAAAATACCTTGTATCGGGCAACCGCTACAAGCAGGAAGGTTTGATCAAGCCCACCAACTTTGAAAGGACTTCGGGCAGGGCAAACCTCGACTTCATGGTGTCTGACAAGATCAAGCTGGGTACCAGCATCTTCTATTCCACCACGGTGCGTAACCGTGTTCAGAATGGTAACAACATCAACGGTGCGCTCACCAATGCATTCTTCTATCCTTCCAATATTCCCATCTACGAGGCGGATGGTGTTACTTACAAGAGACCTGTTTTTGAAAACCCGGTTGCTGTAGTGAAGGAAACTCAATATAAGATGGTGACCGATCGCCTCATTGGTAACATATTTGCCGATTGGGAGATCACGCCGGGTCTTATCTTCAAAACAAGCTGGAGCTTAGATAACAACTATGTTACAGAAGACCAGTACAGCAATTCAAAAACCACTACAGGTGGTGGCGTGAACGGCAGCGGTTCTTCGAGCGTTACGCAGGATCTGAACTGGATCAACGAGAACATCCTTTCTTACCAGTTCGAGCGTTCAGGAAAGCACAAGTTCAACTTCCTGCTCGGTAATACACTTCAGAAAAACACCAATACGCAAGTAGTGGCCACAGGTCAGCAGTATCCTGGCGATAATTTCACCAAGATCAGCTCGGCGGCGATCACCACGTCAAGGGCGGATATGACCCAGTGGGGTATCGCTTCGCTTTTCGGAAGGATCAACTATAACTACGCTGACAAGTACCTCTTCACCACCAACATGCGTTACGACGGATCGTCACGTTTCGGTGCTAACAACCGCTGGGGCTTCTTCCCTTCTGCTTCCGCAGGATGGGTAATGTCTAACGAACAGTTTATGGATGATGTAAACGCGGTATCTGAATTGAAACTGCGTGTGAGCTACGGTGTTACTGGTAACCAAAGCGGTATTGCCAACTTTGCATCAAGAGGCTTGTGGGGTGGTCAGCGCGGCGGACTCGTTGGCGGTGGTGGCACTGTGCCTATCAACACCACAACGCAGGCTGCTGCTTATGGTGATTTCCCCGGCTTTAACCCGATCCAGCTGGCGAACCCCGACCTGAAATGGGAGACCACCAGCCAGTTCGATATCGGCTTTGACCTCGGCCTGTTCGAAGACAAAGTTCGTGTGACGTTCGATTACTACAATAAACAGACGAAAGACCTGTTGCTGAACGTTCCTGTTCCCCGCTCTACCGGTTACAACGTGCTGGTACAGAACTACGGCGAAATGGAGAACAAAGGTGTGGAGCTTGCCGTGAAAGCATCCGCTATTGCCAAGGAATCATTGACCTGGGATATTGGCTTCAACATCTCTCAAAACAAGAATTTGGTGAAGAAGATCGCTGCGCCGTTCCCGCAGTTTACCCGCGATTATATCAGGGTACAGGAAGGTTTCCCGTTATATTCTTTCTGGGCGCATGAGCAGATCGGCGTCGATCCCCAGACCGGTAACGCCATCTGGAACACTGGCACTGATGACGTATTCGATCCGAACGTAGACAGGTTCATTGTCGGCAACGCATGGCCTGACTTCATCGGCGGTCTTACCAACGATCTGCGTTACAAGAACTTCGACCTCACTGCCTTCTTCCAGTTCAGTGTTGGCAACGAGATCTTCAATTATAACAGGTTCTTCTACGAGCACGGTGGCGAAAGAACCACCGGATATTCGTCACAGCAGCTTGACCGTTGGCAGAAACCCGGTGACGTTACCGACGTTCCGAGGATGGCCCGGATAAACTACAACAGCAATCTTCGCCCGTCAAGGCATATTGAAGATGGCAGCTACCTGAGGCTCAAGAACCTGAACATCGGTTATACCCTGCCCAAGACCATTTCCAATAAACTGGGCATGAGCAACCTCCGCCTGTATGTGGCCGGACAGAACCTGCTGACCTTCACCAAGTACTCAGGACTGGATCCTGAAGTATCTGCTGACGCAGCAGAGCTGATCCAGGGTGTGGATTACGCGGTGATGCCCCAACCGAGGATCTGGATGGGCGGCGTAAATATTACTTTCTAATTATTAAGCGTTGAGAACAAGTATGAAAAAGAAAATAATAGCATTAGGATTTTCAGCTTTAATGGTGGTGTCGTCGTGCGACGTGCTCGAACTGAACCCCGTTACACAGATAGATACAGATCAGGCCATTATCAATGTCAGCACCGCCCAGGGAGCAGTGAATGGCCTGTATAATAACCTTCAGGGCGTTTATGACTGGCACGTTCAGGTACTCTCCGATGTTGCCTCTGATGTTTCACAACAGATCGATACCTGGGATGCGCTGATCAACATTGATGAGTTCAGCCAGACACCCGATAACTCGGAAGTATCGGATCTTTATACCGTGTTGTACAGGTGCTCTGACATTTCGAACAACATCATCGCCAAAGTTCCGGGCATTGAAGGTGCTGAGGCAACCAAGAACGACCTGATGGGACAGGCGCATTTTGTGCGGGCGCTGGCCTATTTTGAGCTGGCCCGCTTCTTTGGAGGCATCCCCGGTGGTTATGAGGAAGCTGGTGTTGTCATAAAACTGACACCTTCCATCGGGATCAGCCCTTCCGATTATGCTCCACGCACCACACTGACGGAAACTTACCAGCAGGTAGAATCGGATCTGTTGACCGCACTGAACCTGTTGCCAGAAACCCGCACGGATAACCTGCAGACCAAGGCAAGGCCTACAAAAGCAACTGCCCGTGCACTGCTCGCCCGCTACTACCTGTACCAGAAGAACTGGGCACAGGCAGAGAGCTATGCGAGCCTGGTGATCAGTGATACAAGGTTCAGCCTGGTTGTTCCTTTTGAAAACATTTTCAGGACCAAGAATACGGCTGAGTCTATCTTCGAGCTGCAGTACAATAACAATGACGTAAGCGGACTGAGAAACTGGTACTATCCTACATCGCTTTCGGGCCGTGGTGGCGTAGCGCTGCATGATGCCACTTACCTGGAAATGACCGCTGATGCCAATGACGCACGTGGAAAGCTCACAGCAAAGAACAGCACTACCAACACGTACTACACTACCAAGTGGAACACCCCTGGTAACATTGACAACGTTTCGGTTATACGCATGGCAGAAATGTACCTGATCCGTGCAGAAGCCAGGACCGAGATCGGAACCAACCTCACCGGAGCTGCTGACGACCTCAATGCCGTGAGAACACGCGCAGGCATCGGCAACACCACAGCAGCCACACAGGATGAGCTGCGCACTGCCATCCTTGCAGAACGCAAGCTCGAGTTTATCGGTGAAGGCCATCGCTGGTTCGACCTGATCCGTACAGGCAAGGCGCTGACAGTGCTCACGAATGTGAAGCGCTCCAAGGGAAGTCAGTCATCTTACGCACTGACAGACGCCCGTCGCCAGGTCTTCCCCTTCCCTAACGTAGAAGTACTCACCAATACCAACCTGCTGCAAAATTCAGCATACCGGTAACAACAACGAAACGCCTGGAAAAACCCAGGCGTTTCGCTTTTTAAAACAACCGCTCAAGTAATATTCATTGCTCATAACCCATTGAACATTTTTATAATTCTTTAATTAAACATGAGACGACTACTATTCCCGATCTTCCTTTGCGCTGTGTTCTCTTTTAAGGCACAGGCACAATCCATTTCCGCTACCGCGGCACCCAATCAGACCATCGCCGGAAACGATGAAGTGTCAGTTACCAAACACCAGCTCACCGCCAACGGCAAAGTGCTGGCGTACACGGCCACTTCTGGATACATGCATATGACCGATGAGAACAAAAAGCCCAAAGCCAAGATCTTCTATACAGCCTATACACTGGATGGCACCAGAACGCCTGCAGAACGGCCCATCACGTTCATTTACAACGGTGGCCCTGGCTCCGCGTCTGTGTGGCTTCACATGGGTGGCCTCG
The DNA here is from genome assembly GCF_018598225.1 of Chryseosolibacter histidinae. Classification (GTDB taxonomy): domain Bacteria; phylum Bacteroidota; class Bacteroidia; order Cytophagales; family Cyclobacteriaceae; genus Chryseosolibacter; species Chryseosolibacter histidini. The sequence goes on from NZ_JAHESF010000017.1 coordinate 79,924, forward strand.
GCCCCAAGCGCATCCTGATGACCGACAACGGTGAATCGATGTCGCCACCGTATGAGATCGTAGACAACCCCGACACCTGGCTCGAAGTATCCGACCTCGTGTTCATCGATCCCGTTGAAACAGGCTACAGCCGTCCCGCAGACGGTGAAGACAAGAAACAGTTTCTCGGATACCAGGAAGACCTTGCTTCCGTAGGAGACTTCATCAGGGCTTACACGTCACGTTATGAGCGCTGGGCTTCGCCTAAATACCTCTCGGGCGAAAGCTACGGAACCACACGTTCAGCAGGACTTTCAGGCTACCTTCAGGACCGCTATGGATTTTACCTCAACGGCATCATCCTGATCTCGTCCATCATGAACTTCCAGACCACCAACTTTGAAAAAGGCAACGACCTGCCCTATGCGCTGTTCCTGCCTACGTACGCGGCCATTGCAGCCTACCACAATGCCCTGCCCCAGAAACCTTCCGACCTCGAGGCGTTCCTGAAAGAAGTAAGGGAGTACGCTATCGGCGAGTATTCTACCATGCTGATGAAGGGTGACCGCCTGACGCAGCAGGAGAAAGACCAGGTTGCCGACAAGTTGAACCGCTACACCGGCCTCTCGAAAAAATACCTTGCACAGTCGAACTACCGCATTGCCATCTCCCGGTTCGTAAAAGAGCTGCTGCGCGAGAAAGGCCAGACCGTAGGAAGACTTGACGGCCGTTTCATAGGCCTCGACTATGACGACGCTGGCGAACAATACGAATTCGATCCGAGCTACAGCGCTGCGATCTATGGACCTTATGCCATGGCCATCAACGACCACCTCAGAAGAACGTTGAAAGTGAAGATCGATCTGCCTTACGAGATCCTCACCGGAAGGGTGCGGCCATGGAACTACAGCAACGTGCAGAACAGCTACCTGAACAACTCGGAAACACTGCGCAATGCCATCCACAAGAACCCGTTCCTGAAGGTGCTTATCATCAACGGATACTATGACCTGGCAACACCTTTCTTTGCTACGGAATACACAGTTGACCACATGTTCCTCGACCCTTCGCTCCGGAACAACATCAGCTTTAAGTATTATCCGTCAGGCCACATGGTGTATATCCATAAGCCATCGCTGGTACAGATGAATAAAGATGTGAAAGCGTTTTATAAGGACACGTTGCCGAAGAAGTAACTTGAAGAGTCCACAGTCGACGGTCCACGGTCCACAGACAAGCCGTGTGACTATTGTAGGCTGGGAAATGAAACCAGGAGCCCTTTCTCTTACGGAGAAGGGGCTTTTTTTGCGGAGGATAGTCGTCGGACCACTGACAACGCGCCGACTGCGCGCAGTGGTCTGACGACTATTGATTTACGTGTGGACTCTACTGGTTCACCGTGATCCGTTGCTCCGGAAGCAGGAAAGAGGTTTTCGGATTGCTTTCATTAAAGCGAATGATCCTGCTGTAGGTTTGGGGGATCATTTTGCTCAGTCGCTCCAGTGTCTCCTGCGGAATGTTCTGCCTGCTGAACGGTACCATCTTCACGTATTCCTGGATCTCTCCTTCGTTCCTGCCGTATTTGTACTCGTAGGTAAAACGGCCGAGGCTGTCAGTGATCACATTTTTGTTAGTGAGGTTCGGCATGCTGATGTAGAATTCGCTGCTGTCCATGGAGCCCGCCGCGTTGAACAGCGCCTGCTCCTGCATGAATGCATACAATTCTTTGGCTACATTCACAGCCGGGTCTATCAGCTTGATGCTGTCGGTCATCAGGCTTCGGTATACGTATGCGCCGTTTTTCTTGTAGTTGTACAGCTCGCCAAGCACCTGCCTGATCTCTCCGGTAAGGTATGGATAGTGGGTACATCCCAGCAGCAGCGCTTTGAGTGGCTGGGCATCGGGTGTTTTACGCATTTGCTCCATCAGCGACACCAGGTGATACCGTACATAGTTCTCGGCTGAGTTGAGCTGCAGGATCTCGCACTCGCCGTTGCCCTTGCTATCGCACAGCACCTTGTTCTGCGAGAAGTTGAAGTTGTAAACATCCAGCAGCGCTTTGTCGATGGTGTAATCGGGGTGCGCCCACGACGGGCCTTTGTAACTGGTGCGTGGAGTGCTGGCGTTGCGGTCTATAAATTCCTTCTCCTCGTCAACGGCTTCGGCCATCCCATAGCCACCGCGGTTGAAGATCATAATGTTGCCTTTGTATCCCAGCTCGTCCTTCAGCTTCAGCAACGTTTTTTCATAACCTTTGGAAGCAATGGTACCCACGGTAGCCAGCACGCCGATGGAACCGCTCTCCTCTTTCGAGAACACTTCCAACGCTCCCCTAGCCCCGGCATCGATCACACCGATGATCTTGATATTGGCTCCGCTTTGCCGGATGAATGCCTCCAGGGTCTCTTTGCCATACGCTGTTGCCGTGTTGCAGGCCACGACAATAACCTTTACAGGTTCCTTGTCAGTTTTAAAATTGGTGGCCTTGTTGTCCTGGTAATATTTGTCTGACAGCAAAAACTGGCCGTCTTTGAGAATGTGCTCGATCAGCAACCCAGACTTGTTCTGGGCATAGTAGTTACCGTAAGGCATGTTGGCCTGGTCTGCGAGGTAGATGAACTTCTCCTTCGAAAAATCGGGCACGCCATCGCTACCCGAAGCACCGTTACCATTGTTATGCGCGTCGAAGGCAAGCAGCGCATTCAGGATGGTGAGTCCGCCGGTGCCCGAATCGAATACGCCAACGGGAAGTATGTTCCTTTTCTCGGGGTATTTCTTAAAATCGATGTGATAGAAACTTTCCTTGTCGTTCAGGATGGCCTTCTCGATGGCCGACAGGTTCTCGGTGGCTGCTGTCTCCGCTTTAGAAGCGCATCCGGAAAAAAGAGAAGCACAGAGCCCTGCGCCCAAAGAGAAAAGCAATAAATTCCTGATCATTGTGGTAAGGTCAATAACTACAAATATAAAAGACCTGGCTTCAAAACCTATCCCTGAAAATGGGGAGATGGTCCACGGTCCACCTCCACGGCAATACACCTCAACTCAAACGCCGCCAACACACCCCGGGCCTGTAACGACTATGCGGATCAACGCCGCCGGCTGTGGACCGTCGACTGTGGTCCGTGGACTCTGCTAATCCTTCCTGATGTCAATCTGATAATGAGCATTGAAATAATCAACGATCACATCCGTCAGCTTCCCTGCAAATGCCCTGCGGCTCTGTTCGGGGTCGCGCAGGCCGGTGCGGTAACATTCAAGCTGGATGGCGTCGACACCGTCTTGCTTGAGCGAGCCATAGGTCTGGGTGCAGTAGCCACCTTCAAAATAATCTACGCCGATGCCGGGATGCCGGTCCTGGGCGCTCGGCACCGCAGCATAGCCAGCTTTGTGCAGCAGCGTTCCGAAGCTGTTGTCACCCCTGATCAGTTGTGAGAACGGCAAAGTGGAGCGACTGGCAAGCGCGCGGATGCTGGTGCTGGAGGCAAGCGCGTTCAGCTGCTCGTCGCTTTTTGCCAGGTCCGCGTTGCCCAGCAGGTATCCTACTTCAATTCGCTGAATGGCATGGCCATGGCCGTGCATATCGAGGTATAATCCTTCGCCCATCTTCTCCACGACCTTTGCACGGGCGTAGGCAAGAAAATACTGGTAATCTCTCCAGGCCTGCTGTGCGATGGCGTCACCCTGGGCGGCTTCGCCGATCGGCCTGTTGGGGTCGAGCTTTTTCCGGTGCAGCTTGTTGATGATCACGTGGGGTCTGATGCCCGTACGCGCCAGGATAGAGTCGGCAATGGTGCGCGTCAGCTCCTGTGTATAACGGTCGGCGTCGGTCACACCCGATGTGCGATCGCGAATGCTCTCAGGTGTTTCATAACCGCCGTGGGGCGCCGACAATATGATGCGGCTGGCATCATCGCCTGCAATGTACTCCGTGTAGTTACCCGTGCCGTAGAAAACTTCTCCCGGGGTCGGGGTAAAGTTAGTAGAGTCATACGGGTTCACGATCTTACCCGCCGGCAGTCCCACTTCCTGTGAGCAGTACGTCAATCCTGTTAAAAGTATTGCCAGGCCCAGGGCAACCGTTGCCGTCTTCAATTTTTTCATATCCTTCATGATCACTTTTTATTTTTTCTTCCGGATGTTTTTTCCAGTAATACTTTCATCAGCTCATCTGCGGCCGTCTCTCCTATTCGTTTCAGCAGTTGCCGGTCCGTTCCATCACCTACTTCATACGTCACCGCTTCTGCGCCGAACTGTTTGTAGATCCAGTTCTTGGAGGTAGCCGATCCGATGCCATGGAAGCTCTGGTTGACCTTGTAGTCAGGAATTGCCCGCTGGATCGCCGCCAGCCAGCGCTGGGTGATGGACTGTTTTTCTTCTGTCACGATGTAGAACACATCTTCCTCTGTGGAGTGAAAATCGAGGCAGAACTGCAACGCATCACCGTTCGCGGCAAGCGCTTTCAGGTAACCGCTCACAGCGCGTGTTTCGGGTTGGAGAAATTTGTCCCAGTCGCGGTTGAGGTCAACACCGCCTGCGTTGTGACGCCAGTGCCCCAGGTCAACGCCATCGGGATTGATGGAAGGGATCACGATCACATCGAATTTTTTTCTGAACCTGGACGACAGCCTGTTCTTCGCCAGTATGCGCTCCGTGAAAGCCTGCATGGCCTGGTAGCCCGTGACCTCGGGCGGATGTTGCCGTGAGAGCACTACGAGTGTATTGGCGTTTCTCTTATCGCCGATGCGAAAAGAAACCACAGGCCGATCCAGGATACTGTATCCGATGACCCGTTTTTTCAGCGATGAAAATTTATCAGCCAGGCTATCCGCCCAATACAAGGCCTCTGATGAAGGGATCAGCTCCTGCGCCGCAACCCACAAGGTATCCGCACCTGTGGTGAAACGAAGTGTTACATCTTCGTTGCTCGTGGTCACGTTCGACTTCTCCATGTCCTTCCAACGTTTTCCATCGGTGCTCAGCTTCGGATGGTAGCGGTGCGTGCCATAGGTGTAATGCAATGTTACATACACATCCTTCCGGCGATCACTCCACAGCTTGAAAGCGTACCACGGACTCTTGTTGATAGGCTCATTCTCTGGCGTTATATTCACCTGGAACACCGAATCGTTGACCTTGAGCGGCGTGCCCAGCCTTGCCCCTGCAAAATTGCCGGAGAAATGAACACCGTTATCAAAAGAATGGATCCGGCGCGACTGAAGATCTACTTTCACGAGGTCTTTCTGTATTGTGTCACGCCCGGTTTCCGCAAGCGGGGTCATGGCGCACAGGCAAGCCGTTGTTATCAGTAGTACCCACATTGTTCCTAAGAATTGTTTCATGGCATCACGATAAAGGTTCCCTTGCCCAGTGTTTTTCCGTTTCCGGTTCCTCGCACGGTATAGAAGTAGAGGCCCTCGTTGAGCCCTTCCAGATCAATGCTTGCTTCGCCTGTGATCGCACGAGCTTGCCTTACTGTTCTACCGGTCACGTCTGCAATTACATAGTCGAACGGCAGATCGGCCTGCATTGTCACGAGCGTGGCGGAGGTCCTGGCAGGATTCGGATAGAAGCTGACGGCAGCTACTCCCTTCGTTGAAATTCCCGTTGTGAGATCGCCAAAAGGCCAGCCATTGGCTTTTATTCCTGGAGAGAACAGGATACCATTGGCATTCTCGGCCTGCGAGTGCGGTACATAATAACCGGTGATGTCGGGACTTCTTGTGAGCGATTGTTTGATGTTACCATCGGTACCATACGTGAAGGACGATTGCAGCTCGCCAGCCTTGTTTCGCAGTACAAGCGCTGTGCCATTGTCCGTGAGCCCGAGTCCTCCTTCCGAGGCCAGCTGAAATTTACTTCCACCAAAGAATCCTAGGGGAATGCCACCGCCAAAAACGACCAGCGCCTTACGCGGTTCCAGTTTTGTGCCAGGCAAAAAGACGTGGCGGAGAACATCGGTGCCACTGTATAATTTCCACCCGCCCATGTCGATCACCTGATCGGTAACGTTCACCAGTTCCACAAACTCATCTTCGGAAGCGCTCCGTGCACCATCGTGGTTGGCATCGCCGCTGATGTCGGAGGCGGGTGCCGCGTGCACTTCGTTAAAGATCACAGGCATATCGTTGTCGTAGATGCGGAACTGGAAGGCCTTGTTCTTGCCGGGCGCAGCGTGGTCTCCCCCGCTTACATTTTTGATCTGCAGCACAAACACCTCGTCACCTTCCAGCAACTGATCGTCGTTGATAACAATGTTGATGTACTGGGTCTCCGATTCGCCAGGCGCAAAGGTGAGCGAAGAAGGCGAGAATGAAAGCTCGTTGTCAGGATCCGGAGACACCAGTCCGATCTCCAGCGTGGTGGATTGCGTGGCATGGGCACGCTCAATGGTCACTGCCACGGGCGAAGGCGAAGCGTCCTGCTCGTAACGGCCACCGGCCACTGTAGCGAACTGCACGGTGGTACCCGTGATCTCGATGAATGGTGTGCCGTCTGACTTGAAACCTGCGGAATGCTGATGCTGCCTGCCGTCTTCCAGCAGCACCGAGGGGTGGTTGGCAATGGCGCGCTGCTGTGCATCGAATGTAAATGCGCCGCCATCGGGTGTTCTTGTGATCGAAATGCCCGCAAAGGACGACGATTCACTGAAGTAGGTCACCTCATCCTGCAAGACTCCGGATGCGTCCAGCAACCTTACTGTAGCGCTTTGGTCGGTAAGCGACAGGCCTATGGCGCCGGTGCCATCATCCGCTGTTTGCACCACCGACCCACCGAAAGCACCTTCGTCAGGATCTGGTCCTCCGAACAGAAGCACCGCACCACGGGCAGGCACTACCGTAGCTTCAGGGAAAATGTGCTGCAGTGTTCCCGTGCCCGAGCCGGTCATCACCCGCCATCCACTGATGTCGAGCGCTCCTGCCGAAATGTTCATGAACTCAATAAATTCATCGTTGGTGGTGCTGCGCGTGCCATCGCCGTTGGTATCTCCGTTCGGTGCAAGCTCCAGGCGCGGGTGGATCTCATTGATCACGAGAAGCTGACCGGGAACGGCATCGTCATCTGCAACGGTAAGGGTAAATGTGCTGATGGCGCCTACCGTAGCATTGCTTCCGCCCTGCACATTCTGCAGCGTAAATGTAAATACCTTGTTGCTTTCCGCAATGGCATCGTCATGGAGTGTGATTGTTACTGTCTGATCGGTAGATACACCTCCAGCAAAATTCACCGTTGCCGGCTGATATCCGTTCAGGTCGGCAGCATCGCCCTGGGTGAGCACGACGGTTGCCGACGTAGCGTTGATGGCATGTGGATGAGCAATAGTAATCTTCAGGGTGTATGTGCCATCGGCCTCATGTATGGAAGCACTGCCGGCGTTGAACGACACAAGTGTTGCATCAATGAAATTTGTACCATCCGCTTTTGTACCCGGAGAAATTGTCTTCCCTGCCAGCATGGGATGCGCGATGTAGGCGTTGCCAGTGACCTCCGGGTCCAGCACCCGCGACACACTGTTGACGGTCTCCGCTTCGGCGTAGGTGTATGCTGTCTGAACAACACCCAGCGCATTTTTCACCTGGATGGTTGTTCCCGTGTTGCTCAGACCCAATCCTGTATTGGCCGTGCCGGAGACCACGCCGAAGAATACACGGCTTCCGCCGATCTTCAAAGGTGCCGGCGATTGCCCGGTATGCCATCCTCCGAAAACCACCAGCGCTTCGCCAGGTTCCAGCACAGTGCCGGCATCGAAGGTGAAACGCAGTGTTGCAGGTGAGCCTGCATAGATCGCCCAGCCACCGATGTCGAGGCTACTGGCACCCGCATTCACCAGCTCGATAAACTCGTCATTATTACCATTGATATTGCCATCGCCGTTGGCATCCACACCCGTGCCACTGGCCGAGGGGAATGCGCAGAACTCGTTGATCTTCAACGGTGACACGTCGTCGTCATCAACGGTGAGTGTGAACGTGCTGATGGCGCCGATCTCCGCGCTTCCGCCAGGCTGACTCTGGTTCTGCAGGCTGAACGTAAACGTTTCATCCGCCTCCACCTCGGTGTTATTTACGATGGTAACGGTCACCGTACGATTAGCAGAGCTGTTGGCAGGAAAGGTCACCAGCTGTGTACTATAGGTAATATCAGCAGCCGCATTGCTGGTGGTGATCGCAACTTCCACGGAAGTGGTCAGCGTTGGCGAAGGTGACTGAATGGACAGTGTGAGCTGGTAAGTACCGGCGCCCTCGGCCACAGTAGCCGAAGCTGATGCAAAAGACACGCTGGTAACATCGTTGTCCAGCAAGGTAAGTGTAAAAGTAGAAGGCGTGTATGCAACAGCGCCGATCCCGCCTGACACATTCTGAATGGCAAAAGTAAGCTGCTCGTTTCCCTCGAGCAGTGCGTCATCTACTATGGTGATGGGAATGGTGACCTGTGTCTCTCCCGCGGCAACGGTATGGGTAACCTGAAAGTCAACATCATCATTGTGGGCGGAAGTGAGTGCCAGATCAAATGTGGTGGCAACCGTTGGCGAAGCTCCTTCCAGCGCCACAACCAGGTTATAATTCCCACTGTTCTCGTTCTTTGAGTCAGCTGTTAACGCAAACTTAACTTTGGTAATAAAGGGTGTACCGTCTTTTCTTGTTCCGGGTGAGATGAACTTACCGTTGAGTGTGAGGTGCGCTGCAAAGGCACTTGTACCATCGGCGTCGGTTGACCTGACGAAAGATGTTCCGCTGGTAGCAGAAGGGTACGCATAGGTATCGATCACGGTGGCACCGTTCCTGACCTCGATGGCATCGCCGGTGTTGACCAGGCCTAACCCCGCAGAAGGTGTTGTTCCTAAAAACAGGCGGCTCCCGTTGAAGGTGGCCGGCGCGGTTCCTGTGTATCCACCAAAGACCAGGATGGCCTCTCCTGCTGCCAGTATGGTGCCGGAGGGAAATGTAAACCGGTTAGAGCCTGAGGGGCCGTCCCATACAGACCATCCGCTGATGTCAAGCGTGCCGCCGCTCACGTTCACCAGTTCAACAAACTCATCGGTGAAGGCGCTGGTCGTTCCATCATTGTTCGCATCCACCGGGGTGGGCGCGCTCGATCCTGCAGGCCACGGCAGAACCTCGTTAATGATCAGTTGCGCTGTTGAAACATTGCTGAAAGCGAGCACAAACATTATCCCGCACAATACCTTCAGTTTCATTGTATAAAAATTCTTCATATCCTTCAGGTTATGGATCTGTTCTTTATCTAGTTCGATTTAAACGCCCACAGATCGTTGTCGAGCTTGTGGCCTCCCTGGCGCTCGATGGCTTCGAGGTAATGCGCATGATTGGCACTGCGTTCGCTCTGCGGATAGAGATACCGTCGCGGGATCACCGGCACACCTTCGCTGAAGAAGCTGGTCTGTGCGTTCGGTGTTGGCGTCAGCACCGGGTACCCCGTGCGTCTGTAATCCACCCAAGCCTCGATCGTACCCTGACCGTACAGGGCTATGTATTTCTGCTCCACGATCTGCTTCAGCCTGTCTTCGTACGTTTGTTGCGCGCTGAACGCTCCCTGTGTATTGACATAATTCTGGTAAGCAGTTTCCGTCAGGCCGATGCGGGTCATGTTGGCGGTGATAGCCTTCTTCAGCGACTCTGCCGCTTTCACGTCATCGCCCAGGCGCAGGTAAGCTTCTGCCCTGATGAACTCCACTTCTGCGTACGAGATGAGTGGAATGGGTGTGGTGTACGTGGTCCAGAAAACACCGGTGCCGGAGATGTCGTAGACGCTTCCGGACCTGGCGCCATAATACGTGAGACGCGGATCGTTGCGCGAGGTCATTAAATTGACAAGGTATGTGCCCAGCTCCATCTGCCCTGCCCTGTCAACTGCGAAAAAAGCCAGCGGGTTGCCACCGTTGGGGGTATTCTCAAAGGGGAAGTCAGGCTGCAGGGAATTGCTGCCAATGCTTCCCATGGCCAGCTCCGTGAGCGCTTTGACGGCTGCGTCGTTGTCAACCTTTGTCAGGTGAAGATAATAGCGCGCCTTGAGCGCCCTGGCCGTGGCAGCCCACCGTGCCATGTTACCACCAAAGACCAGGTCGTCGGCCTTCGGTGCAAAGAGCCCGGGAGACCGTGCGAAGTCAAACAAGGCCTCGTCCAGCAGTCGCTGGATGGTTGCGTAAACTTCCTGTTGTGTGTCATAAAGCGGTGTGAGATTGGCTTCGCCCTGGAACGCGTCGCTGTAAGGTACATCGCCCCACAATGAAGTGGCCAGTGCCAGGTTATACGCCATCAGCACTTTGGCCACACCGCGGTAATGCGGCAGGTTTTGTGCGTTGGATTTCTGGATGATGATGTTGCAATCTTTCATCGCGCCTACATACAATCCGGTGCGCCAGTAGTCGTCGATGATGTTCTCGTCCAGCACGTAGTTCATATAACTCTCGGGCTGAAGGCTGGTGCCTTTGAAATGCTGGATCACGGTGCCGGTGACCCGCGCGCCAATGGAGCCGGCATTGCGGGCAGACTGTGCCTGCGCGGCGGGCAGGATGTTCCAGACATCCACATCCTGGAGGCGTGTAGGGTCTGTGTTGGTGTCGCCGAAGTCGCACGCCATCAGTATCAGCAGCATCAGAAAACAGCTCTTGATCGAATATCGCTTCATGATTCTTTTATTTCAGGGTGAATTGAAGGGTTGCGCCAAAACTTTTGGTATTCGGCATATTGAAGTAGTCCCAACCGGCGTCGCTCGAAGCACCCCGCAGGTTTGTTTCCGGGTCGATGCCGGTATAGGATGTGAAGAGCAGCAGGTTCTTGGCGTACAGGGTAAGCTTTGCACCACTCAGCAGGTTTGCCGTCCTGAACTTGGGAAATGTATAGCTCAGCGACACGTTGCGCAGTCTTACCCACGATCCGTCCTCGATCACATCTTCGGCAACACCATACGTGCCGGACCTTCTCCAGCGGATTCCGGTGAGGCCGTTCACGGGATTGGCAAAATCTACCGGCGTGGTGTTCACCTGCCCTTCGGCGGTAACGCCGTCATAAACGAAGTTCTCGATGGTGCGCTGCTCGCCGGTCTCCTTCGAAATGCCCAGGTAGTTCAGGAAGCCACGGGTTCCGTTCCAGATGTCACCACCTTTGCGGATATCCCAGAGGAACGAGAACGAAAGGCTCTTATAGGTAAGTGTGTTGGTAATGCCCGACAACCAATCGGGATTGGGATCGCCCACAACGCCCTGCACATCGTTGATCACAGGCCAGCCGTCGTTTCCAATGATAAGCTTACCCGCCTCATTCCTTTTATATTTGGTACCATACAAAACACCGTACGGTTGTCCTTCAACGATCAGTGACGATAATCCCGTAAAGGAAGCCAGCGAAATGGATTCAACATTATCAGGCACGTCAGTCACAATGTTACGGTTGTGCGTGAAGTTCACCACGATCTCCCAGGTAAAGTTCTTCTGCTCGATGGGCATCCCGGACAACACTACTTCGATCCCTTTGTTCTCGATGGTTCCTGCATTCTTCCGGTAGCTCGCGTAACCCGACGGTGCCGCTACCAGCGCCGTGACGATCTGGTCATCTGAAACGATCTTGTAAGCGGTGACATCCACGCCGATCCTTCCGTTAATGAATTTAAGGTCTGCGCCTGCCTCATACGTGGTAGACAACTCCGCGCGAAGCTTGTTGTTGCCGAGCACCGAGCTGCGCTCGAAAGCGGTTGTTCCATAGGCGGGAAAGTTCACACCGCCAATGATGTCGTCGCCATCCAGCACCGCGCCATCGTAGTAAGTTCCGGTGGCATAAATAGAGGCATCGTTCCCTGCCTGGCCATAGGACGCCCGCAGCTTGGCATACGAAAGCAGGTGCTGCGCCGGAAGATGCAACAGCTCCGAAACCACGAGGCCAGCACTGATGGCGGGATAAAAGAACGAGTTGTTAGCCCTGGGCAACGTGGAAGACCAGTCGTTGCGGCCACTCAGGTTCAGCAGTAAAAGATCTTTGTACGAAAGCTTGACGTCGGCATACAAGCCTGCAACTTTTCGGCGGGTCATGCTTTCGTCAGAAGTAACCGTTTTTGCATTCAGGATGTTGTAGAAACCCGGAATGACCAGCTCTTTCCCGGAGGCGCTTTGCGTGACGAAATGGGTGCTGAAGAAGTTGTGGCCAACCGTGGCATTGAGCTCGAGGTTTTCGTTCAGCTGCCGGTGAATGAGCAGCATCAGGTCTGAGTTGATATCGGTGTTTGTTCGCACAGATTGCGAGACGGTGCCATAAGGCTCCGACGCCGAGTTCACGTCGATGGCCGAGTTGCGGCGGTCGGTAAAATGGTCGACCCCCACCTTGTACTGTGCCTTGATACCTTTGGCAATCTCATAGCCAAGGCTGAAGTTGCCCATGAACCGGTTCACATTGTCTCTCCACGGCGCATGGTTCACGGTAAAGAACGGGTTATCGTACTTCACGTTGGCCGTGCTGGCATTCCAGGCGAAAGCGCGTTGTTCGCCATTACTGAGCTGGTAGGTTGTGGGATCGTCTGCAGCATTGCGTCCTTGAAGACCGTTGCCGATATCGAACGTGGGCGTTGTACGCAACACGCCTGACATCACACCTGATACCATGTTGCCGCGTAGTACCCTGTCGCCACCGGAGTTCACAAACATGGCCGAAGTGCCCAGTGTAAATCGCGGCGAGAGATTCACATCCACATTAGACCTGAACGATGTGCGCTGGAAGGTTGCGTTAGGCACAACGCCCGTCTGATCGAGCTTGGCCGCCGAAACATAATATTTAACCAGGTCGTTTCCCCCCGATACTGACAGGTTATGGTCAAGGGTATGCCCGTTGACGAAGAAGGTCTCATACGGATCGTACGCTTTCGCGGGATTGCCATTGCCGGTACCCCTGGGCACAAGCCGACCGTTGCGATCGTATGGATAACGGTTTTCGTTGTTGAACTCCAGCTCGCTGATGAGCGGCCCCCACGAGTTGATGTTGGCGGCGCTTGAAGTACCCGGATCTATGTAAGCGTATACACCGCCTGAAGGAGCTCCCTGCGCATACAGGCTCTGCCTCGGTGGCAGCTTGTTTACCTGGTCGAGCGAATAAGATGACGTGAGCATGATCACCGGGGCACTTTTCTTACCACGTTTGGTGGTGATCACCACGGCACCATTGGCGGCGCGGATGCCATACAACGCGGTGGCTGCAGGCCCCTTCAGCACCGACATGGACTCAATATCCATGGCATTAAAATCGATGGCCCGGTTGGAAACATCCACGCCGGTAGAACCGTTGCCGGAGATCCCATTGTCAACGGGCACGCCATCCACCACGAAGAGCGGGCTGTTGGTGTCGCGGAACGATTTGTTACCACGGATACGGATGGCTGCCGAAGCTCCCGGCGAGCCTGACGAAGACGTGACCTGCACACCGGCCACCTTGCCGCTGAGGGCGGAGACGAGGTTTGCATCCCGCGCATTGGCAACCTGCTCTGCATTTACATTCTGGATGGAATAGGCCAGCTGCCGTTTATCTGCCTCGAGGCCAATGGCAGTGACCACCACTTCTCCCAGCGTTGTGATATCCTGTACCAGTGAAACATCGATCACCGTGCGCTCCCCTACTGTCTCCTCCACGGTTTTGTAACCGATGAAGCTGAACACGAGCACTGCATCGACGGAAGGGACTTCAATGGTATAGGTTCCATCAATGGATGTGAAGGTACCGATGGAAGTTCCTTTCACATAGATGTTCACCCCGGGAACGCCGGCGTTATTTTCGTCGTGCAGGGTCACCTTTCCGCTGACGGTCTGTTTGATGTAAGCACCTGACCTGCTGGCAGTGAGTCCAGAGGCCACGGGGGCGCCCGGAAATGCTGCGCCCGAATTATCATCCGTTCCCGCATTGTTCTTATCCGGTGCAACCACATACGTGTTGCCATTGATCTTTTCCCACTTGAAACGGAACGGAGCAAGCACCGGCTTCAGCGCATCTTCAATGTCGCCCGAAAGTACCAGCGCACTTTTGGAAACAGTCTTTCCCTGGAGGTTCGATGCCTCGTAAAGAAAATATACGTTATAAGTTTTTTGGATTGCCTTCAATGCCTCCGTGAGGGTAAGCTGCTCATCGGCCTGGGCGACGCCGTTGCTCTTACAACAGAGCAGCAAGACAAGTGAAGCAAACGCAATGTAGAAATATTTCATAGGTAGTGGTTAAGGCTTCAGGTAAGGATCACATTTTCTTTTCGAGAATGATCTGGTTGTCTTTCTGCGTCACTTTGATATCGAAAGAGCGTGAAAGGGCCTCCAGCAACACATCGATGCTCGGCACGGGGATCTCTCCCGAGAGCACCCGGTTCTTCAGCGACTCTTCACGGATGAGCACTTCCTTGCCGTAATTCTCTTCGATGAGGATCGCCACTTCATACAGCGGCGTGTTGTCGAAGATGAACTTGTGATCTTTCCAAGACGAGTAGATCTCGGGATTTACACGCTGCTTCTTCACACGGTTGGTAACAGGCGACAGGGTGACCAGGTCTCCCGGTTTCATCATCACACGCACGGTATCGCGGTCATCATCTTTTTGCAGCGCCACCCTACCGGTATTCAGCACCACGGTGGTCTCCTGCTTGCGGTTGTTCACATTGAACGAGGTGCCCAGCACTTCCACCCGTGTATTTTTTGAATGCACAATAAAACGGCCATCGGCAGTGTTCCGCTTCTTCACCTCAAAAAAAGCTTCGCCCGTGAGCCACACCTCGCGCGGTTCATCGTCGGCCCAGCTGGCGGCGTACGAAAGCCTGGAATTGGCATTCAGCATCACCGACGATCCGTCAGGAAGTGATACTTCTGCTATTTCTCCAAAAGCTGTAGCATGAGTGATGTCGCGATTCAAAACAAAGAGCCAGACAAAAGTTGCGAGAAACGCGAGCGCGGCCACGGACGCTGCCCAGCGGTAGCGGTACCAGGGTGAAGTGTTCTGCTGCGCTCCCCTATTAATAGCATCCGACAAGCGTTGCCACTCAGCATTCACTACCTGGTCGGGCAGCGTTTTGCGGTTGAAGGTCGGCCCTTTGATAACCCATGCCGCGGCGTCGAACATCTGGCGTTTATCCGGATGCCCGGTGCGCTGCGCTTCCCAGAAGCTGATGGACTCCGCATTACTTTTTTCCACGTATTCGATAAAGGATCGATCCTGGATCAGGTCTTCAAGTGTATAGTGCTCAATGTCTTTCATTGTAGAGAATAATTTTTTGCGTCAGTTGCGCTCCCTTCCGGAAGGGTGCTATCGTTAAAGAATAGTGATGCTTTTATGGCGTGCCGCTGCGGCAACTGAAACAGGTTCCGCCGTTTTCACAGGACCGCTGGCGGGTGCAGGGCTTTCGGCAGAAAGGCTGTTCTTTTCAGCGTGGGCCGGGAGATCTTGCAGCGCGGCTGGCTTTGGAAGGAGACCGTATTCGGACAGGTTCTCCGGTGAATTTACATTTTCTGGTTTCATGCCTTTATGGGGTATAATCATGATTTCCACCCCAAGAGGCACGAGATTATATTTTTTACTCAGTAAATACCGATTTTTTTTATCAGGCGTAATAATGATATAAAAAGGAAGCCAGGAGCCACATTTTTATATTGTCGCGCAGGGTTTTGAGGCCACGCTGCAGGAGATTGGCCACCGACTGATAGTTCATAGACATCATCTCGGCGATCTCATCGTTGCTGAGATCCTCATAATATTTGAGGTAGAGCGCCTCTTTCTGGCGTTTGGGCAGGGTGTTGAGCAGGTCTGCAAAAAGTTTCTTCTGGGCATCGTCCGCCTCCGTCTGCACGAGCAGATCTTCCGGTGAAAATTCGATATCGACCTCTGCGGAGAGCGCGTGCAGTGTGATGCGTTTTTTGTCGCGGTCTAAACGGCGCACGAGATCACGCTTCAGCGCCTTGAGCAGGTAGAACCTGACAGACTTTACGTCACCTGCATTTTCGCGGTTGTTCCAGAGCCGGAAGAATAATTCGTGAATGGTATCTTTAACGGTATCAGTGTTGCCACAGATCTTCAGACCATAATAATAGAGACTGTTATAATGCGCAAAGTAGATCGCAGAAAAGGCCTGCTGGTCACCTCTTCTGAATTGCTCCCAATATGTTGAATCCTCCTCTCCGCTCATCCGAAGTTAAAAGTTTAAAATTTAAAGTTTAAAGTTATGGATCGCAAACTTTCCTTCGATTCTCCAACTTTAAACCTGAAACTTTAAACCTAAAACTTCAAACTTTCAACTTAACGCCTTCCTGCAGAACTCCACACACTTCGCCACCTCTTTCACGGCATCGGAGCCTTCAGGGATGTCATATTCGAGCTCAACGGTTGCCGGGAATTTGTATTTGTTCTTCTTCATCAGCTGGAGCACCTTCGCGATGGGTGTATCACCTTCGCCCCAGGGCATGTTGGCGCCACCGTTCTCTTTCGATTTACGGTCTTTGATATGCATGCTGTAGATGCGATCGTGCTTTTGTTCGAGCAACGGTATTGGGTCGAAGCCCGCGGCCACGTAGTGCCCGATGTCACAATTGAGTCCGTTGTATTTGGCCTGTGCCAGGGCTTCGTCCCAGGCGGTGATGGTTTGCTGCAGGTGACCGTGATAGGCTACCGCGATCTTATGCTGGTCCGCGAGCGCACCGAGTCGTTTGGACTGTGCCGGATCGTTCGGAAGCTCTACGGTGACGTGGCTGGCACCCAATACTTTTGCCACGCGCAGGGCGTAGTCGATCTCCGCATCGGTGTTGTTTGCTCCCAGCGCGCTGGGCTTCCATGCGTAGATGCTCACGCCAGCATCCTTATACATTTTGGCGAGCTGCTTGAACTTGTCCATGCTCACGGAGGCGCGCCATGCTGCGAGCTCTTTTGCCTTTGCGGCCTGTTCTTCTTTCTGCTCGGGTGTGAGTGTCGGTCGCGGGCCTTGTGGTGCCGGCCTTGGCTCGGTTGACGTGTTCGGTGCTCCGGCAAATGCTTCAGCTGTTGTGCCCATCAGCTCCAGGGCGCTCACATTGGCATCGATACAATATTTAAGCACCTGCTCTGCATTCACAGGCAATGACCTGAACGAATAGGTAATGGCGCCGATCTGAACGCCGTTGAACTTTGAGTTGGGTTTACCGAGGTTGGTAATGATGGCTGGCGCTCCGAACACAGACTTGCTGAAGGCGAGCCCCGCCACAGCCGTAGCAGCGCTTCCTATGAATTGTCTGCGGGTGGCAGTTGTTGAAGGGATGTTGATCTTGCTCATATTGTTAAATTAAGAGTATTGCTTCAATGGAACTGTTCTATCGCTGGTTGGAATCGCCGTATCCCCGGTCGGAAATGCGCTAACTCCTATTGGAAACGCTCTTTTTCCTTAAGGAAATACTCCTTCTCCTTAACGAAATGCTCCTTCTCCTTAAGGAAATGCCCCTTCTTCTTAAGGAAATGCTCCGTCTTCTATTGGAAATATTCCGTCTCCGATTGGAAATGTCTCATCTCCTATCGGAAATGCCTCATCTCATTAAGGAAATGCTTCATCTCCTTGAGGAAATGCTCCGTCTTCCATTGGAAATATTCCGTCTTCGATTGGAAATGTCTCATCTCCTATCGGAAATGCGTTATCTGCAATGGGTAATTCTGCTCTTCGAATCAGACACCTTCTTTCGCAAGCCTTGCCTTTTTGAGCTTGTACACTTTTCCATCGGGCTTCGTCAGGATATAAATTTCTCCTGAATGATCGCGGCCAAATCGCAGGTCAACCTTTTTCGCACCACAAAGCGCTGTCAACGTTTGGGGTGATCCGTTCAGCGTCACTTTCCATTCGCTGATCCTCGCCTGGCTTCCCAGCTTCAGGTCTTTCATCTCTACATAGAACAGCCTGCCCTTCACAATATCGCCGAACAGGTATTTACCTTTCAATTCAGGAATGGCCGTTCCCCAGTATTCATAACCACCGGAGATCGCGTTTCCTTCATCATGATCATATTGCGCCACGGGATATGTGACGTCGAGCTTTGCGTCGTCTGACGGCAAGGCCAGCACGTTGCTCATGTTGGCGTTGGCATCCATCACAAAAGTACCTTCGCGTGTATGCCAGCCGTAGTCGTGGCCGGGTAAGATGATGTTGAGCGCTTCAATGTTATGATGGCCGATGTTGGAAGCGAGTATCTGTCCGGCCCTGCTCCACGAGATGCGATGAGGATTGCGAAATCCGTAAGCGTAGATCTCACGAACGGTGTTGGGGTCGGCACGGTTTACGAACGGGTTGGTTTGGGGGATGCCGTATTTTCCATTGGCGCTGTTGCTTCCCGCAGGATCGATGCGGATGATGGTACCCCAGATCCTGTTCGGACTGTGCGCCAGGAAAGGATAACCTTTCTCCACGCTGGCGCCATCGCCGATACCGATGTACAACAAACCATAGTCTTCGCTGCCGGGTTTGGCCAGCGGGTTGAAGGTGATCTCCTGCACACCATGGTAGGAACCAACCATGTTGATCCTGAGCAGCTCGCGGCCCTCACCTTTGAAGGGGAACGCTTCCGGCGTTGGCGTTTTCCATTCCGTAAGCACCCATTGCAGGGTTACTGGAATTGAGTCGTTGTAAGTGAAATCAGCTTTGCCCGCGTCCGGGCCTTCCACATGGGTAGTGTACAGGAGGCCGTTCCGTTGAAACTCCGGGTGGAAAGCAAAGCTGCCGAACCCTGTTGCAAGACCCGGCTGGTGAATGAACTTCGGGCGCAGGGCCGGCATGTCCATGTACAACTTAGGCTGGTTGTTCTGCAGCTGATAAAGTTTGCCACGAAGGTCGACCACGAACAGCGCATAGGTGCCAGGCTGATGGTCGAGCTTGCAGATGCGGGTGAGCTGCCCCTCCTGGCTCGACGCGGGGATCTGCGTTACCAGCTCCATCTCCACAACGAGGTCTGACATGGCGATCGGTTCGGGAATCGGATCCTTCAACGCATCGGGATGGTCGGGTTTGCGTTTCTTCGATTTGCGGGTATGCAGGTAAGCGATGATGCCATTGATCTGCTCGTCTGTATAGCTGGCGAAAGAAGGCATCACGGTCTTATATTTCTCATGCAGGATCGCCGCCCGCTCGTCTCCCGAAGCGATCACCGCTTCGGGATTCCTGATGAAACTTCTGATCCAATCGGCCGTGACTGCCGATGTAATGCCACCTAGCTGCGGCCCGATGCCATCGTTGCTGAAGTTATGGCACGCGCTGCAGTTCTGTGTAAAAGTGTTTTGCCCCAGGGCTATTGTGGCCGAGTCGGTAGCGATGCCCTGGTCGGATGCCGTGGCGTCGGCTTGCTTAAAACTACAGGAGCTCAGGTAAGGCAGCATGGCCAGCACAAGCAGTACGGGAACGACTCGGATTTTCATCAGTTCATTGCAAACGTTGTCATACCAAATCTAGAAGTTAAAATCAGAATCCAAAACCCGTGTGATGCTGCCGGTTACCGTCTTGGTTTAATGGTTGCCAGTTAAAAAATGGTGGCAGTTGCCGGTTACCGGTTGCCAGTTCCGTTTGGTCTTATGAATTATGGTCATGCTACGGGCCCCAAAAGAATTGAAACCCTGATGTATAATAATACACCGCACGAACCGGTCACCCGGCAACTGGCAACCGGTAACTTTTGTTATCTTTGCCGCTTATTTTTATCGATCATGATCTCTGTAGACGCGGTAAGTGTTGAGTTTAGCGGTTCGGCCCTCTTTAGCAACATCACTTTTAACATCAACGAAAACGACAGGATAGCCCTGATGGGCAAAAATGGAGCGGGAAAGTCCACGCTTTTGAAGATCATTGCGGGCGTTAACAAACCTACCCGTGGCAAGGTGTCGGCTCCCAAGGACGCCGTGATCGCCTACCTGCCGCAGCATTTGCTCACAGAAGACAATGCCACCGTGTTTGAAGAGGCATCGAAAGCCTTTTCGAAGATCCTGAACATGAAAAAGCAGATGGACGAGCTTAACACGCAGCTCGAAACGCGCACGGATTACGAATCGGATGAATATGCAAAGATCATCGAGCAGGTCTCCGAGCTCAGCGAAAAATACTACTCCATCGAAGAGATCAACTTCGATGCGGAAGTGGAAAAGACTCTCATGGGCCTAGGCTTCCTCAGGTCTGATTTCACAAGGCCCACCAGCGAGTTCAGCGGCGGATGGCGCATGCGCATCGAGCTGGCCAAGATCCTGCTGCAGAAGCCTGACCTGATCCTGCTCGACGAGCCCACCAACCACATGGACATCGAATCCATCCAGTGGCTGGAGGAGTTCCTCATCAACAACGCCAAGGCGGTGATCGTCATTTCGCACGACAAAACTTTCGTGGACAACCTGACCAACCGCACCATCGAAGTGACGATGGGCCGGATCTACGACTACAAAACAAACTATACCCACTACCTGCAGCTTCGCAAGGAGCGTCGCGAACAGCAACAGAAGCAGTTCGACGATCAGCAAAAACAAATTGCCGAGATCCAGGAATTCATCGAACGGTTCAAAGGCACCTATTCGAAAACGCTCCAGGTGCAATCACGGGTGAAGATGCTGGAGAAAATGGAGATCGTGCAGGTGGACGAAGTAGACACTTCATCGCTGAACCTGCGATTCCCTCCTGCCCCGCGTTCGGGAAATTATCCTGTGATCACCGACGGCCTCACCAAACGTTACGGCAATCATCTTGTATTTCAGGATGCCACCATTACTATCAACCGCGGCGAGAAAGTAGCCTTTGTCGGGAAGAACGGAGAAGGAAAATCCACGCTGGTAAAGGCGATCATGGGCGAGATCGACTACGAAGGGAAGCTTCAGCTCGGGCATAACTCGCTGATCGGCTACTTCGCGCAGAACCAGGCATCGCTCCTGGACGAATCCATCTCCATCTACCATACCATCGAACAGATCTGCCCCGACGATATGCGTCCCCAGATCAAAAATATTCTCGGCGCCTTCATGTTCAGCGGCGACGACATCGACAAAAAAGTGAAAGTGCTGAGCGGTGGAGAAAAGACACGCCTGGCCATGATCCGTCTGCTGCTGCAACCGGTGAACCTGCTGATCCTCGACGAGCCCACCAACCACCTCGACATCAAAACCAAGGATGTGCTCAAGGAAGCCCTCAAGGCCTTCGATGGAACGCTGATCCTCGTTTCGCACGACCGCGACTTCCTCGACGGGCTGGCCAATAAGGTGTTCGAATTCGGGAACAAACGCATCCGCGAACATTTCGAAGACATCAACGGCTTCCTGCGCAACAAGAAAATGGAGAACTTGCGGGAGATCGAGCGGACGAAAGCCTGACACTAGGTTGCCGGTTACCAGTTGCCAGTTAGTGACGTGTTGCGACTCTTCGTGGACCTTATATTTGAATCGTAGTCCAGTAGTAAAGTATACATCGCAAGAACCGGCTACCCGGCAACCGGTAACTGGCAACTAATTCGTACCTTTAGTACGAATTTACTTTCCAAGACCCCCATGGAAAATTCAGGTATATTCGCATTCAGCGTATTGCTCGTCACCGGTTTTATATCCTACAAGGGCATGACGGACCCGCGTTATTTTGACCGTTATTCTTTTCAGATCGATGGCATCCTGGTTCATAAGGAATACAAACGGCTGATCAGCTCGGGGTTCCTGCATTCGGGATGGATGCATTTTATCTTCAACATGCTGGCCATGTATTCCTTCAGCGGCCCGTTGGAATCTGCCCTCGGTATCGGGCCTCTGCTCGGGCTCTACTTCGGCAGTTTGATCGGGGGAAACCTGCTGGCCCTGTACATTCACCGGAACCATGCCGACTACACCGCGGTGGGCGCATCGGGTGCCGTGACCGGAATGGTTTTCGCGGCCATCGCGCTTTTTCCTGGCATGCAGCTCGGCCTGCTCTTCTTGCCTTTCCACCTGCCAAGCTGGGCCTTCGGTCTGCTCTATGTGCTCTACTGCATTTATGGTATCAGGTCGCAGCGCGATAACATCGGCCATGAAGCACACCTCGGCGGCGGCCTCATCGGCATGGCCATTGCTATCGCGATATTCCCGCAGGTGCTTTGGCTCAATTATGTGCCGGTACTACTCGTCGCCATCCCCTCCGTTGTATTCCTTTACTTCATCTTCACCCGTCCGGATTTTCTGCTGGTAGACAATCCATTCGGGAAAAACCGCGGTTTCTCTACGGTGGAAGACCGTTACAACACTCAAAAGCGGAGCAATCAGAAGAAGCTCGACGCGCTGCTGGACAAGATCAACAACGCGGGGATTGAAAGCCTGTCGAAAGAAGAAAAAGAGGATCTGGAGAAGCTGAGTAAATAGATTTGAGACTTGAGATGTGAGATATGAGATTTGAGACCTGCTCTCCTGGTTCGATTCCGTGCTCCGTATATTTTCCCGGCCTTGGCATATAAAATTCAGCGCTGGGCCCATCTCCCGCCGTTCGTGGTTCACAATCGTTACCGGGAGCATGTCATTAGGCGCGCTGCTTTGAAAAAATGCACCGCTCATTGAAAAAAACATGCGTCGTAACAGATTCTTAACCGGGATCAGGATTTTATGTCGTATCTTTAAGGTTTTTATGCGCATTCTAGGGGTTAGTTTGATCTTGTTCGCAGTCTTTTCGGGGATTGCATTGATCTTCTGGTACCAGGAGGCGCAATACCTTTTACCCACGCCCGTGCCGGCAAACTACAAGGCTGTTTTACCGAATGAAGTGCTCCGGTTCGACACAACCCTGCTGCCGCAACAACACGCCAGGCCCAAGCTCCTGCATTTTTTTAGTCCCGATTGCCCCTGCTCACGTTTCAACCTCAAACATTTCCTTTCGCTGAACAAGGACTATCGCGACAAGATAGATTTTTACGTAGTGGTCGCCAAAAGCGAAGATGTGACATCAGCACAATACATGGTAGAACGAAAAGTGCCGGTGCTGGTAGACAAGGGTGAGAAGCTGGCAAAAGCGTGCGGCGTCTACGCGACCCCGCAGGCAACCATTATTCAGACCGATAACAAACTGTATTTCAGAGGCAATTACAATCGCTCCAGGTACTGTACTGATAAGAACAGCAACTTTGTGCAGATGGCCCTGGATTCATTGATCGCGTTCAAGGCGCCGCCGCAGTTCAGCGCGCTGGCCACGCAATCGTATGGGTGCAGCATTGCTCAGGAAGATGAAGTTGAACCGCTATCCGTACAATGAAGACGATCTCGCTCAGCAAGGAAGACATCACGAAACTTTATGCGGATATCAACGCAAAGGCAGACCGCATCATTGCGCGCCTGCTCCTGCTCATGTTCGCCTTCGGCATCTTCATAGCCCTCTTTTATGAAACATGGCTGGTTGCAGTGGGCGTTGGCGGCCTGTGCCTGTTCGCCTATTTCGTCACCAAACGACTGCTTCCTGAATCGAACCTTTATCAATATGTGCTCAGTGCCATCAGCGCTGTTTTTGCCGCGCAATACATTTACCAGATGCACGGCATGGCGGAGATGCACTTCTGGGTATTCATCAGCTCCACGGCGCTGATCATCTACCACAACTGGAAGCTGCAGATCCCGCTGATCCTGATCGTTTACCTTCACCACGGCGCGTTTGCCTACCTTCAGTACATGGGGTACCAGGAGGTCTATTTTACGCAGCTCGAATACATGGACCTCACCACGTTCATCTTTCATGCTGTGCTGGCTACGGGCGTGTGCCTCGTCTCCGGTATATGGGGTTACAACATTCGCAAGCGTACCCTGCAGGATGCCCTGAACATCAAAACACTTTCGGCTTTACGCAAAGAGGTTGAAGACCTCAACAAAGACCTGATGAGCGTGAACCGGGATGTGAAGGAAAAGAACGAAGAGCTCCGGGCTTCCGAAGAAGAGCTGCTGGCCTCCGCCGAAGAGCTCAAGCAGATCAATGAGAACCTCAACAACCTGGTGGAGAACCGTACGCAAGCCCTTATCAACCAGAACAAAACGCTCATGCAGCACGCGTTCATCAACTCTCATAAGGTGCGCAGCCCGCTGGCGCGGATCCTCGGACTGGTGAACCTGCTGGGGCATGAAGTCAATCTCACCGGCAACGGCAAAGAAGTGCTCAGGCACCTTAGTCTTTCCGCCAGCGAGCTAGACGATATTCTCAAAGAAGTTCGTATCAACCTGGAAGAAGCCGAGTTTAAAGAGGAAACACCAGACCAGGGTCCACAAAGCTCACAATCGCCGGTAGGCAGCCAGATATTTTAGAGTCCATAGCTGATGGTCCATAGTCCATGGCCGTGCAGCGTGAACTTCAACTGATCCTATTGACCTCCCTACCATGGACTATCGACCATGGACCATGGACTTCCCGCCGTTGGTAACATTGCAGCGACAATTAGTAACATTCATTTATTAAGAATTCCTGTGGCTATTCCATTCTGTCTCCTCGTTTGTTGCACACCATTGCATATGGCTTGATGAAGTCCTCCATCATCATTTGACGCCAGGCGTTCGTCGCACACTCGTTCCCGGGAACGGCGGCGGTGCGCTTTCGCTTCAGAACGAGTCACGGAGCTGATACCGTTCTCTTCGTTAATCGCCAGCAGCCATGGGGTTGTTGTAAACGGACAAGGCGTTGTTCAGATGTGGACAGCGCCGCATGAGGCTACCGTTAAAAACAAATCCATTTTATATTTTTCGCTTTGGCAAAACATTTGTGTTTCGCGGAAGAAAACCTTAACTCGGTTTTAGAATCTGGTCCGATGAAAGATCAGCAGCGATAACAGGTAACTTTTTGAATATGGCGCAGTTTACCTTGACCGGACATAAAGTAGCCATGAATAGTAACTTTTTTGCTCTTAAGACCATCTTACCTGTGCATGGGCACCCCTGATGAAATCCCGCATGAATTCGAAGAACTGGTAATTCTTTTCCTGGAAAAAAGGATTACCGACGAGCAGATTTCATCGCTGGAAGAATGGCTCGAAAAGGACGACATCTATCTCTATTATTTTGACGAGATCAACACCATCTACCAGCTCGGCATCGTACAACGCCTGAACCCGGAGAAGATGAAGCAGGTTTGGGAGAAGGTGGTGAAGAAGCTGAAAGGGTAGCCAGTTTAAAGTTTAAGGTTTAAAGTTTAAGGTTTAAGGTTTGGTGAAGGTGTTTGTCAAGGGGTATCGGTTTGGTTGCCTGTTGAAGCGCCACCCTCTGTGTACTTAACTCAAAACGTTGACAAACAACCAATCACTGTTGCTACAACACAACTTGAAACTTTAAACTTTAAACTTCAAACTCTCCCTAACCGGCAACTGGCAACCGGTAACCAAAATCAGTCTTCGTTCAAAGGGCCCGCAGATATAGCGCCCTAAAATCTTCCCGTGTTACCGGCTTGGGGTTGTTGGGATGGGCGAAGTCTGCAATGGCGAGGTCAGCGAGGGGTTCAATGTGCTCCTGTTTCACACCAATGGCACTCAGCTTGTGCGGGATGCCGATCCTGCTGTTCAGGTCAAAGAGGTAATCAACAACGGCTTTACCGGTATCTTGCTTCAGCTCGAGGGTGCGGGCAATACGCCTGAACCTGGGCTCGAACCCGGCAATGTTGAACTCCATCCCGTAAGGAATGTTAACAGCATTAGCCAGTCCGTGATGTGTATCCAGCAACGATGAAAGCGGGTGCGCCAGCGAATGCACCACGCCCAGGCCCTTCTGGAATGCCACGGCTCCCATCAATGAAGCGATCAGCATGCGGCTGCGCGATTCCAGGTCAGGTTTGTTCACAGCCTTTTCCAGCGACTGGCTGATGAGCTGGATGCCTTCCAGCGCAATACCTTCACACAGCGGATGCGGCGTCTTGGCCAGGAAGGCCTCCATGTTGTGGGTGAGCGCGTCCATGCCTGTAGCCGCCGTAATAAAAGCAGGGAGATCCATGGTCAACAAGGGGTCGGCAAACACAATCTTCGCCAGCAGCTTAGGTGCGAACAGGATCTTCTTCTGGTGCGTAACATCGTCAGAGATGATGGCGCTTCTGCCCACCTCGCTGCCCGTGCCCGCCGTGGTGGGAATGGTAACGAAATGCGGCACATCATTGGTCACGTACACATCGCCGCCGATCAGGTCGTCGTATTTGAAAAGATCTTCCCGGTGGTTCACCCGCAGCACAATGGCCCGCGCCACATCCAGCGCCGCCCCGCCCCCGATGCCCACAATCGAATCGCGCCCTGTCTGGTCATACACCTCCGTTCCCTTATACACATCCGACTTAACAGGGTTCTTGTGAATATCATGGAACACCTCCACACCGATGTTCTTTTTCTTCAGGTCGTTGATGATCTCTTTAAAGAATGGAAGCTGTGCCACCGTAGGGTCCGTCACCACCAGCGGCCTCTGCAGGTTGTTCTTCACAAGATAGTCCGGAAGCTCCTTGCTGGCACCGGCCCCGAACCTGATGGTGGTGGGGAAGTTATATTGATACACCATATTCTGGTTTATTTAGAAGTTTTTGTTTTTGTTTCGCTGCCTAGCCTACGGTCACGTTTTGAAAGGTACGAGGTACGATTCGGTACCTACCTGTTGCCTACTGTTATTTGCCTACTGCCTACTCTACTACCGTACCTTGTAAGTCCTGGCTAATTTATAAAAAACCTTCAGTGTATCCGACCGGAAATTTCCAGCATAAAAAATAAAAGAACCACCACTTGTTAAATGATGGTTCTAATCGTAAACTAACAGATCAGCAAGCCAACTAAATCAATTGCTGCCGAAAGCTCCGATGTACGAAACAGGCGCAGGTACTGTATATTGTTTTCCGTCAACCGTGAGGGTGGTAAAGTTCGTTGCAAAGCCGGTCTTGCCATGGTTCAGCGCAGGAGAACCTGCCTGGAGCCTAAGATTAAATGCCGCAGGGAAATCTGCATTGGCCGAGCTCTTGGCCGCATCTACATTGAAGGTTGATACGTCAAAGCTGACAAACATCGGATTGTTCGCATTTTTTACGCCAGACACGTCATGGCTGGTCTCAAAGCTTCCCAAGGTGATAGATCCTTCTGTGGGATAAAAGCCCGTTACGCTGGCATCATTGTTACCAAAATAAAGGTTGTAACCAACGGCCGAGTTGGCTACATCCGGGGCATCTGCTCCGGTAGGGAACTTCACACCATATTTGCTGTTGATCACCATGTTGTTATACACTTTGCCTTTGCCACCTTTCTCCAGGTTGAACGAGCCGCCACGGCCTGACTTGGTTTGTCTCCATCCACAACCGATCGCCGTGTTGTTATATACATTCACATTGTTTTGCGGGGTACGGTCGCCGGAGTTAGACCACTTCACACCATTGGTAGCTGCTGCATAAAATGTATTGAAAGCAATATCACCTACGGCACCACTCTTCAGGTTCACGGATTCGCCGCCTGATTGTCCGTTCAGGATGAAGGTGTTGTTGGCCACCAGCAACGAGCCCTGGTTGATCTGTACGGCAACGTCAACAGAATAAGCGAAGGTAGAATTCATCACCACGATCTTTCCATTCGGGTTATTGAAATACAGCGCATAGGTGGGAGCGCCTTCGGCCACCTCGCCGGTGGAAACAATATCCGTTCCGGCTACGCCTGGCAGGCCAACGTACTCCATACGCGTGTAGATCACCGCCATCTCGGTAGTAGTTGCATTGGAGGCCAGCACACCGCCCCATAAACCGCCAAAGATGTTGGCTTTGGTACGTTTGGCTGAAGGTACGGTAAACAACACCTGGTTCTCGGCTGTTCCGTAGCTATAGAAATTTCCTCTTACCGTAACAGCGTAAGGGCCGTCCACGATAATGGTTGTGCCTTCGAGCACTTTCAGTGATTTTCCTGCGGGAACAGTGAGGTTGCCTGTTACATGATACGTTTTGAAAGGCCCCCATTCACCTTCCACGTCGCCACCGGCAAGCTCAACAGGCACGGCCTGGGTAACACTTACGGCAACGTCGAGTGTTTTTTGTTGCTGTACGCCATCTGTAATGGTGATGGTAATGATGTCATCGCCCGCCGCCGCCGGAGCTTTGTACGTGATCTTTGCTTTTCCGGTAGCCTCGCCTTCACCGGTAATGTCCGACACGGTCACTGTTCCCTTGTCAGCTTCCGCACTGATCTGCCCGATCTTTCCCGCAGCAGAAAAGGTAACGTCGAATGATTTGGTCGCATCGGGTATGATAGACAATTCAGAAACGTCGGGAATGATCTGCGGCGCGCTCGGCTTGTTATCTTCATCATCACAGCTTGTCATGATCACGGCTGTGCCAATGAAGGCCGCGGTAAGCATTCGGTAAATAAACTTTTTCATAGTGTATTAATTTGTGTTGGTTTAATTTCTGTTCCATTGCATTCTCACACCAAGACGCAACGATTGATAGTACTGGTCTTTCCGTACCAGTGTCTTATGCTCAGGGTCATCCTGGTGCGGGTAGTCCTGCAGCTTATTGGGATCGTTGTAGACCGGCTTCTTCACGTACATCTGGTATGACGCGTTCAGCAGGTTGGAAGCTTTGATGAAGATCTCAACCGTGTTCGATACTTTTTTCTCCAGGGCGAAATCAAGAATGACAATGGGTTTGGCATAGATGTCGTTGTCGAGGAAGAGTGATATGGCCTCCAGGCGCTCTCCCGTATACACCAGTGACAGCTGCGACTCCCAGCCTTTGTCAATATCCTTATACAGCAATGAGAGATTACCGATGTGTTTTGCCTGTCCCTGCAGGGAACGTGTCTGGCTTGCGCGCTTCAACACCAGCTCGCTGGATGGATCATTGGGATCTACCCGTGTACGCAGCGCCTTGGAAGTAGTGATGCTGGAATGTGTGTAAGTGTAATTGGCGCGGATGCCAAACTTATTGAAGTAACGTGTGATGTCTGCTTCAATGCCCATGTTTCGGGCGGTACCGAAATTGTTAGGCTGCAAAACATTATCGTTCGTAATGCCTGCCGAATCAACAACATATTCAATGGGATCAAGTATGTGTTTGTAGAAAGCGCCGAGCAGCACCTGGTTGGTGGCATTCGGAAAGATCTCCCAGCGCAAGTCGATGTTATGTGCCTTCACACGCCTGAGCAAAGGGTTGCCATATTCGGGATAACCGTCGTCCGGTATTCTGTAAGGAACGATCTCGAAAAAGCCCGGGCGCGAAATGCCTTTGTAGTACGTGAAGCGCAGGTTCATGCCCTGCCTGATCTTATACCTGGCCGACACGCTGGGCAGCACATCGGTGTAGGTCTGCGTGCTGTCAGGCGTTTGTCCCGCCAGCGCATTTTTCAACCGATACCCCTGATCGGTATTCTCCACACGCACACCCGCGTTCAGCTCTATTTTTTCAACGTCAAGCTTGCCAAGGAAGTAAAAGGCATTGATGTTCTCGTGCGCCTTGTAATTCAAAGCATTGGATGATGTGCCTATCGGATTGATCACCTTCCAAACCACATCGCTGTACGTGTTCCAGTCCTCCCCTTGCACCTGCA
Source organism: Chryseosolibacter histidinae (assembly GCF_018598225.1). Taxonomy (GTDB): domain Bacteria; phylum Bacteroidota; class Bacteroidia; order Cytophagales; family Cyclobacteriaceae; genus Chryseosolibacter; species Chryseosolibacter histidini. The sequence goes on from NZ_JAHESF010000017.1 coordinate 109,370, forward strand.
GGTTCGGGTTAGGATCGAACATGTAGTTATCGTAATAACTGTCGCGGTTCTTTTGCCTGATCATACCCCCGGCTTTTAACAAACTACCGCCCCACGATTCAGGTTGAAAAATGAGATTCAGATAACCTGTCACGTCCGTGTCTGTGTTGTTGGTCCACTGCCGTGGATTGTTGCGTTCTACGTTCTGCGCTGTTTCGACAAAATCCTCCAGCTTGCTGTTCCGGACGAACCTGGCATTGTCGGGCTGATTGTTGGAAGCCGTAGAATATACACCGGACCATGAGAGCGTGAGCGGCGCCCCCAGCTTATGATTGCCTTGCAGCGATGCAGTGATGATGCCCTGGTCAGTGGTTTTGGTGCGTGTGCTGTATTGCAGAATGGCATCGCCCTGCGCTGAGCTGAAAGCCCTTCCATCCAGGTAAGTTTCTTTGATCTCGCGTGCTTCGTTATTGATCAACCGATAATATCCGGTGTAAAATTTAAGATCATGGCTGTCGTTGATCTTGTAATCGAGCCTTGCATGGGCAGCGCCCCGCATTTGTTGTGTGGAATAGTGCCTGTCTTGCACCGACCCAAGTGTGGGACGGTTGGAGCCAAAACGATCGGTATCATAATCGAACCAGAGACTTTTTGTTCCGCGATAAGCGTTCTGAAAACTTCCGCCCAGCATCACACCCAGCTTGTTATGAACAAAACGGTTGCCGATGGAGAACGAGCCCATCATGTCAGGAAGTGGTTTGATGTTTTTCACTTCCAGGTTTTGTTTGGTGAAATCGCCCGGTTGTGCCATGTATCCGTCACCATACATCTCGCGCGGCGATTGTTTCGATATGCCTGCGCTCTTATACCGGTCGAAACCGTATTGGGAGTTGATGTAGTTGTATCCCAGCTGAAGATCACCTTTCACCTCGAAAGTCTCCCGGGCGCTTTTCATGACCATGTTCACACCGCCGCCGATGGCATCGCCTTCCATATCCGCCGTCAGGCTTTTATAAACTTCCAGTCGCTCCAGTAACGAAGCGGGAAAAATATCGAGGGGCACGTAACGGTTCTTGTTATCCGGACTTGGGATCTTCACGCCATTCACCAGCGTGTAACTGTACCGTTTGTCCATGCCACGAACAATCGCATACTGCGGATCACCGTTGCTGCTTCGTTCAACAGATAATCCCGAGACACGCTGGATCACATTGGCCACAGAAATATCGGGCGATAAAGCGATCGCCTTGGCAGAGATCACATTCAGGGTATTGGGTGAGGTGCGCTCGATCATGCGGGCCTCTGTATCTGATCCACCGGTGGCTTTGGCCGTGATGGTCACCTCTCCCAGTTGTGTGAGATCGGCTTCAAGCGCAAACAACACCGTTACAACATCGCCGTCATCGGAAAGGGTCGCTTGCCGCGAAATGCTTCTGTAACCGATGAAGCTTGCGGTAATGGTATAAGTTCCCGGTTTCAGGTTGGTGATGGAATAAGAACCATCTAACCCGGCCATGCTATACGCATTGCTCACCTCTTTTATAATGATCGATGAGCCCACCAGTGTTTCCCCCGTAACATCGGTAACTACACCTTTGATGGTGGCGCTATACGAAGCAAAGCCACACAACAACAGCACGAACAGGATCTTATTTGCCATACGCCGTAGTTGTTTGGTTTTTGTTTGCAGCAGTGTTGAGATCGTCTCCGGCAATATCCTCCCAGCGATAGTAGTGAAAGGTCTTGTCGGTTGACATCACCACGAACAATCCGTTCCTGAAAGTGTCGTTCAGCGATACACTGGTCACGTCCGACCCATCACTTTCCTGTGCCGCCACTTTAATGATCTTCACAAGCCTGTGATCGTGCGGATTGCCTTCAAAGCCTTCACGACTGAAAACAAAGAACTGGTTGGCGCCCTGATCCGATACCAGAATGTATCCGGTGCTGTCACTGACCTGGTAGATGGAAATACCTTCGTGATCTTGGGTAAAACCGGAAGTGCCAAACAAGGCAAGCTCTTCATTTCCTTTGGCAGGATCTGCGTAATACTTCCGTACGCCAACACCTTCGTCTGAATAATAGACGTATCCAGGCTTGTCATCCACGGCAATGGCTTCGATCTCTTTTTTGCCGCTGTACTTTCCGAACTTGCGTACGAGTGTTGCTTTTACAGCGCCGTGCCCGTTGTCTTCCAGCTTATATTGCCACAGGTACGTACCGTCGGGACCGTTCTTTCTCCCGACGATGGCATAAATGTCACCGGAAGCGTTTTTATAAAGCGCGATCCCCATCAGGTCGCGGAACATGTCACCCGTTTCACCGGTAAAGACCTCGATGCCTCCGTTATCAAGCGGCTTCATGTAGGGCACACTGTAGATCCTGAGCTTGTGCGTAAGGCGCTCTGTGGTAACGGCGATATCGTAAGATCTGCCGCCGATGTTCACGCCGTATTCTATATCTACATTGTCCGGCCTTTTTAATGATTGTGTTTTCTCCTTGATTATTTTCCCTTGCAGGTCGAATGCATAGAGCCCACCGTTCTCATCTTTATCCGTGCCGATGATCAGGCTTTGAGAAGGATCAGCGGGGTTTACCCAGATGGCAGGATCATCTGTATCGAACATCACGGGTTCGGTCACGATCGCGGGCTCGACGACCTGTTGGGTAGGATACACCGTCTGGCGACGCAGCGTATCAGAAACGCCGGCTTCCTGATGAGAAGGTGTGCAGGCGCTACAGAGCAACAGAACGAGGATTATTACGGCGAGGTAATTGTACATGAATTAACAGTTGTTTGTGGAGGCAAAGATTGGGGCCCGACGGTGCACAGAACAACCAAAACGCGTTATCAAATAGGCAACAATGAAATCCAGGACCGTTAACAGCAAGGCAACAAAAAACGGGAATGTGTTTTAAATAATTTGAGAGTCAGTTGGTTATGACATGTTAAGCAAATGTTAACAATTCTCCGCCGTATACAACTACAGTTAACATGCATCAACAGTGCTCGTGCTGACGATCAAAGTGAAAGGATAAAGTTTGTAAGACTCTGCCCCTGTTCGAGGGCTAGCTTTTTACGAAGACGATAACGGGAAATACGCAGGCTGTCGGTGGAGATGCCCAGGATGGTGGCGATATCTTTCGAAGGAAGGTTCAACCGGATGAGCGCGGCCAGGCGAACATCGGCAGACGTCAGGTCAGTGGAGATGCGGTGGAGCTGGTCGAAGAAATTCTGGTGCACCTGTTCAAAGATGTTCCGGAAATCGTTCCAGTCCTTATCCTGCACAAAATTCTGGTCGATGAGCTTAACCAGGTTGGATACTTTTTTCCGTTGGTCGCGCAGATCGTCCTGCATCGTTTCTGCCAGCTTGGTGCGGATGTCTTCCAGCGTTTTGTTTTTGCTGATGATGTGGAGTGTGTGGGCTGTCAACGATTTTGATCTGTCGTCGAGGGCCACCTGAAGCTGCTTTTCCTGGAGGTGCGAATTTTCAAGCTCTGCCTGCATCAACCGCTGTTCTGACTCTTTTCTTTCGATGATGTCTTGGTCCTGCCGGATCTTCAGTCTTTGCCGGCTGATGATGGCCGTGCCCAAAAGAAATACGAGCGAGATCCCCGCCGCCAGCGAGATCTTGATCACCGAATCAAGCTGCTGAGAAGTTTCCAGCATCTGGATCTCGTTGTTCTTTCTTTCCACATCGAAGAGTGTTTGAAGCAGTGTTACCTGTTTGCGCATATCCTCTCCATAGAGCTCCTCATAGAGTGTGCGGCCTTTTTCGAGATTCTCGTATGCTTCTTTGTAAAGCGCGGCCTGGTAATACACTTTACCGAGGTCTTTATAAGCACTCACCACCTGGTATTGGTCCCTGAGCCGCAAAGCAAGCTCCAGCGCTTTTTTCGTGTAGACAATAGCCTGTTCGTTGTTGTTCGTCTTGCGGTAGCCGTCGGCAAGGTTGTTCAGGTTCACGATCATGGAAAGGCTGTCTTTGGTCAGCTCGTTCAACGACAGGGCTTTTGTAAAGAATTCTTTCGCTGTCGGAAACTGCCCGAGGTCTTCATAAATGCTGCCGATGTTTTCCAGGATGGTGGCCGTTCCCTGAATGTCTTTCAGGGCTTCGTATTGTTGCAGCGCCCGGTTTTGAAATTCCAGCGCGCGGGAATAGTCCGTCTTTTTTTCGAACAAACGCCCCAGGCAGCCAAAGGTATAAGCCCTCCCCTTTTCATTGCCTGTTTTCTTGTATAACGATAATGCTTTCTGGTGTTTCTCCAGGGCCACGTCAGGCTGGCGGATATTATAATAGACAAGGCCCAGCTGATTGAGGTTGGCGGCCATCTCATCGTCAAGATGTTCGGTCTCAAAGATGACCTCCGCTTCCAGCAATTTTTTCAGCGCCTCATTATAAAATCCCTGATGATAGAAGACAGACCCGATCAGGTGCAGGCTGCTGCCGATGCCGGCGTTGTATTTCTGCTCGCGTGCCTGCGACAGTGCTGCGCGTGCCAGGATGAACGCCGAATCAGGCTGGGCAAACAGTTTCTGCTCCGCGCGGGCACAGATCGAATCAATCACGGCATTCACAGGCTGGGCAATACTAAAAGACACCGTCAGCAATAACAACCCGGCCAAACCAAATACACGAACTTTCACGTAAGCTTTTTTGAAAGCTTAAAATTAAGAAGGGGATGTTTCCTGAATGTTAATAGGGTGTTAAGAAGGTACGAGGTACGAAGTATGAGGTACGAGGCAGCTCCGAACGGAGACTAAGCTTCGGACTTTCACCACTACGCTTCGAACCGGGTAGTAAGTAGGCAGTAGGCAATAGCAGTAGGCAACAGGTAGGTACGAAATCGTACTTCGTATCTCGTTTCCGATAGCTATCGGGATCGTACCTACTCCTAAATAATTTCAAAATAACGCCGGTATTCCCAATCCGTCACCGCTTTCAAATGCTGCCTCCACTCCCACTCGCGGGTCTGGGTGAAGTGTTCTACGAATTTTTCTCCCAGGATCTCTTTGGCTACGGCCGATGACTTCATCAGTTGTGTGGCTTCATACAGGTTGCCGGGAAGCACACCGTTCGAGAAGTCTTTGTAGCCGTTGCCTTCCGTGGCGGGCTGCTTCAGCTTCAGGTTCTTTTTGATGCCGTATAATCCTGACGCGAGCGCTGCGGCCATGGCCAGGTACGGGTTGGCATCCGAGCCGATCACCCGCGTTTCGAGTCGCGACGATTTACTGCCACCGCATAACACGCGCAATGCCACGGTACGATTGTCGATGCCCCACGTAAGTGTGGTCGGCGCCCACGCACCTTCTACCAGGCGTTTGTAGCTGTTGATGGTGGGCGCATACATGGGCAGAATGTGCGGCAGGCAATACAATTGTCCCGCGATATAACTTTTCATCAGCGCGCTCATCTTCTGCTTGTCTTTGGCGTCGTAGAACAGGTTGTTCTTTCCGGCTTTGTCCCACAGGCTCTGGTGCACGTGGCCGCCACATCCCGGCAGGCTTTCGCTGATCTTGGCCATAAACGTTGCCATGATGCCGTGCTTGTAGGCGATCTCCTTAACAGCGGTCTTGAAGAGCACAGCACGGTCAGCGGCCTCCGCCAGTCCCGCATACTGGATGGCAGCTTCGTATACACCGGGTCCGGTCTCCGTGTGCAGTCCTTCCAAGGGCACATTGAATTTTCCCAACAGCTCGAACAGGTCTGTGAAGAACGGATTTTTCAATGTGCTGCGTAGAATGGAATATCCGAACATGCCCGGCGTCAGCGGTGTGAGGTTCCTGTAATTTTTATCCTGCGCGCTCTGTGGTGTCTCTGAAAAATTGAACCATTCGAACTCCTGCGCAAAGTACGGCGTGAAACCCGCCTGCTCCGCATCCTGAAGCACCTTATGCACCAATTGCCGCGGACAAACGTACGCCGGATTGCCCGATGCATCCATGATGTCACCCAGCACAAAGGGAACGTCATTCTCCCAGGGGATCGTTCTGAAAGTGCTCAGGTCCAGCCGCGCGGGAGCATCCGGGTATCCCGTGTGCCACCCAGTATACTGCCCACTATCATAAGCCACATCCGCTGCATCCCACCCGAAGATCACATCGCAGAAACCAGAGCCGCCCTTCATCACCGAGAGGAATTTCTCCGCCGAGATATACTTACCCCGCAGGATGCCATCAATATCCGCGAAAGCGATCTTAACCTTGCCGGAAGGGTGATTGGTTACGTATTGGGTGATGTCTTTGGTGTTCATTTTACCGTTCTTCGTTTTGAGTCTCTGTTGAGTTGCCGGTTGCCGGTTATCAGTTGCCGGTTAGGGAGGTTTCAGGTTAAAAGTTTAAGGTTAAAAGTTTAAGGTTTCAAGTTTCAGGTTTAAGGTTTAAGGTTTCAGGTTTCAAGTTGTTAACAATAACGGTTCAGCTCGAGTGAGGCTCAGTAGTGATTATGCACACCCGCAGGAACTGGCAACCGGCAACTGGCAACCGGCAACCAAAACCGATACTTCTTCACAAACACGCCCTAACTTTAAACTTCAAACTTCAAACTACCTCCCCACTTAAATATCAGGTATCCCCCTCCGAGAAGCAAGAAGTAAAGTATGGCCAGGTTAAAATTATAGACTACCATAGCTACGAAAGAGATGATGGCGATGACCAGGGCGATGATGGGAAAGGCCGGGAACAAAGGAACCTTGAAAGGTCTTTCGAGGCCGGGTTCTTTTTTTCTTAACCGGAGCAGGGCCACCATGGAGATGATGTACAGGGTGAGCGCACCAAAAACGGAGATGGTGATGATCTCGGCGGTTTTGCCTGTGAGCAATGCAATGATACCGATCACCATGTTGATGAGCAGGGCATTGGCAGGCGTTTGAAAACGGGCGTGCACCTTGCCTAATGCTGCGGGCGCAAAACCCACACGGCCAAATTCGAAGCTCGACCTTCCGGCGGCGAGGATGATGCCATGAAAGGAAGCGATCAGTCCGAACAATCCTATGGTGATGAGCAGGTGATACAACCAGTGGCCCGTATTCACAATGTGCGCCAGGGCCAGTGGCAGCGGTGAGTCCGAAGGCGAACCATCACTTTTGTATACGATGGCTTCCCAGCCCGCCACACCGGCAGAGCTGACGAAGGTGAGCACGCAGAGTATCACCAGCGTAACGATGGCCGACCCGAAACCGCGCAGGATGGTGCGCTGCGGATTAACGGTCTCCTCCGCTACATTCGCCACGCCTTCAATGGCCAGGAAAAACCAGATGGCGAAAGGGATCGAGGCAAACACACCTTCCCAGCCATTGGGAAAGGCATTGCGCTCCAGGTTTTGCCACGACACATGGGGCAACGTGATACCGGAAAACAGCAACAGCTCGCCCACCGCCAGAATGGTGATCACCAGCTCGAACATGGCCGCGGCCCTGACCCCGTAGATGTTAAGGCCGGTGAACAGCATGTAAGCGAAGATGGCAATGGCGATGATGGGGATCTGCGGAAAGAACAGGTTGAAGTAGGCACCGATGGCAAAGGCGATGGCGGGCGGCGCGAAAATGAATTCTATGTTCTGCGCCATGCCCGTAATGAATCCCAGGTCTTTGCCCAGCGCACGGGTAGCGTAATCAAACGCACCGCCGGCTTTCGGTATGGCACAGGCCAGCTCCGAATAGCTGAACGTAAATGTGACATAGAGAATGATGATGAAAAATGTGGAGATGGCCAACCCAAGCGTGCCGCCTTTTTCCAGTCCCAGGTTCCACCCGAAGTACATGCCCGAGATCACATACCCCACGCCCAGCCCCCAGAGCATGGCAGGTGTGAGGGTTCTTTTCAATTCGTGTGCAGACAATGCGGGCCGAAATTTGAGTTTAACGTTGAACAATATAGTGATATTCCTGAATAGTTACCGGTTGCCAGTTGCCGGTTACCGGTTCTGGCCGTATGTCAATCTGCGACCGGGCATTGATACTAAAGTTAATCGAAGCAGTTCAGTGAAATCAACGCTGCACCAACTGGCAACTGGCTACCCGGCAACTGGCAACTACTACTCCTTGCTTTTGGGGTATTTTTTGAGTATAATCAAATGAAATTTAACTTTTCGGGTTTATGGGTCACGCTGCGCTGATACATACCTATAGAAAAGATCTGTGGTGGGTCAGGCCCTTGCTTGTGTTCATCGCACTGTCTTCGTTCGTAGTGTACGCAACGTGGGCTGCGTTTCAGGGCGAATATTACGCTGCAGGCCCTTACCTTTCACCCTTTTATTCTCCGGAGCTCTTTGGCAATTCACCGCACAGCTGGTTCGGTCCCAAACCCATGTGGTGGCCCGCCCCGCTTCCTTTCTCTCCTGCGCTGCTCATTCTCTGGGCGCCAGGTGGCTTTCGTTTCACCTGCTACTATTACCGCGGGGCCTATTACAAATCGTTCTGGGCCGATCCGCCGGCATGCGCGGTATCGGAGCCCCGCAAAACCTACAGGGGTGAGAACTCTTTTCCGCTGATCTTACAAAACGTTCACCGCTACTTTCTTTACCTGGCGGTGATCTTCGTTTTCATTCTGTTGTATGATGCGTGGAAAGCCATGTGGTTTACCGATGCGCTTACAGGAGAAAAAACTTTCGGGATCGGCGTGGGTACACTGGTGCTTACGACCAATGCCGTGCTGCTCGGCATCTACACTTTCAGTTGCCATTCGTTCCGCCACCTCGTAGGTGGTTTCAAAGACAAGCTTTCCGAAACACCCGTGCGCAAAAAGGTCTACCACTGCGCAAGCTGCCTCAACCGGCGGCACATGAACTGGGCATGGTTCAGCTTGTTCAGCGTTGCCTTTGCTGATATCTATGTTCGCCTGGTGTCTATGGGCATCTGGACGGACCTTCGTATTTTATAATTTCATAGTTACGATTTCAGATTTAGGATTCTTTGCCCCTCGCTCGATCGTAGATGTAAATCGCAAATTGTAGAAATAAATGGCGCATTTCGAAACATACTATCATGATGTGCTCGTGATCGGCTCCGGCGGAGCAGGATTGCGCGCGGCCATCGAAGCCTCCGCCCTGGGTGTCTCGGTGGGCGTGGTATGCCGTTCGTTGCTCGGCAAAGCGCACACGGTAATGGCCGAAGGAGGTGTAGCCGCAGCGTTGGCCAACGTAGATGATCGCGATAGTTGGAAAGTACATTTTGCCGATACCATGCGCGGTGGCCAGTACCTGAACAACTGGCGCATGGCCGAGCTCCACGCGAAAGAATCGCCTGACCGTGTGCGGGAGCTGGAAGCCTGGGGCGCCCTCTTCGACAGGACCACCGACGGCAGGCTCCTCCAGCGCAATTTCGGCGGCCACAAGTATCCACGACTCGCGCACGTTGGCGATCGCACAGGACTGGAGATGATCCGCACGTTACAGGATTACGGCATCCACCAGGGCATGGAGATCTACCAGGAGTATACCATCATTAGCCTGCTGAAAGAAGGTGGCCGGATCGCGGGAGCTTTTGGATACGATCGTGAGAAAGGACTCTTCCGCATCTTTGAAGCCAGGGCGGTGATCATCGCCACTGGCGGCATGGGAAGGATCTACAAGATCTCGAGCAACAGCTGGGATTGCACGGGCAGCGGCATCGCCCTCGCCTACAACGCCGGCGCCGAGCTGATCGACATGGAGTTCGTGCAGTTCCACCCCACCGGCATGGTGTGGCCGCCCAGTGTTCGCGGACTGCTGATCACGGAAGGTGTTCGCGGCGAAGGTGGCGTGCTCAGGAACAACAACGGACGCCGTTTTATGTTCGACGATATCCCCGAGCTGTACCGCGGCCAGACCTCTACCGATGAGGAAGAAGGCTGGCGATATACGCAGGGCGACAAGAATGCAAAACGTCCACCGGAGCTGCTCACACGCGACCATGTGGCCCGCTGCATCCGGCGCGAGATCAAGGAAGGCCGCGGCTCGCCACACGGCGGTGTGTTCCTGGACATCGCCTGGATCAAGGAAAAACTTCCCAACGCCTCCGAGCACATCAAGAAGAAACTGCCCAGCATGTATCACCAGTTCAAGGAGCTCGCCGGCGTTGACATCACCAAAGAGCCCATGGAGGTAGGTCCCACTACACACTACATCATGGGCGGTATCCGCGTTGATGCCGATACACAAATGACTTCCATCCCCGGCCTCTTTGCCGCGGGTGAATGTGCTGCCGGACTGCACGGCGCCAACCGCCTCGGAGGCAACTCGCTCTCCGACCTGCTCGTGTTCGGAAAACGCGCGGGTGAATATGCAGCACAATACGCCAAAGAGAACAGCCGCATCAAGGTCAGCGACGGCCAGCTGCTGGAAATTACCAATTGGGCGCTGACGCCGTTCGAGAGAGGATTGTCAAGCGGTGGCATGAACCCCTTCCAGCTGCAGTCTGCTTTACAGGAGCTGATGCAGGACCTGGTAGGCATCGCCCGTACCGGTAAGGAGCTCGAGGAAGCCCTCGTGCGCATTGCCGGGCTTCAGCAGCAGGCCATGAAGGCAGGCTGTGATGGCAACCGCGCCTACAACCCGGGATGGCACACAGCCCTGGAGCTTACACATATGCTCACCGTTGCGGAGGCCATCGCAAAAGCAGCGCTCGAGCGCAGAGAAAGCCGCGGCGGACACTTCCGTGAAGATTTTCCCAACAAGAGCGATGAGTTCGGGCGCGTGAACATCACCATCAGCAAAGATGGAACGGGCGCCATGCGACTCACCACCCTGCCGAAACAGAAGATCAGAGACGACCTGCAACAAATTATTGACGAGATGAAATAATGGCACACGTACTGTTCAACATCTGGCGTACTACTTCCACCGGAGGTGAATTCAGGGAATACAAGACCGAGATCACCGAAGGTATGGTAGTGCTCGATGCCGTGCACCAGATCCAGGCTGAGCAGGCCAATGACCTGGCCGTGCGCTGGAATTGCAAGGCAGGCAAGTGCGGCTCGTGCTCCGCCGAGATCAATGGTAAGCCCAGGCTGATGTGTATGACCCGCATGAACGACCTGCCGCAGGATAAGCCCATCGTGCTTCAGCCGATGAAAGCATTTCCCGTCATCAGAGACCTGGTGACCGATGTGTCGGTGAACTACCGCATCAAGAAGCGCATCAAAAAGTTCAGGCCCCGCACGCCCGACTTCCCCGACGGCACATGGCGCATCGCCCAGGAGGATGTGGACCGGGTACAGGAATTCCGCAAATGCATCGAGTGTTTTCTTTGCCAGGATGTTTGCCACGTGCTGCGCGAACATGAGCTCCATGAGAAATTTGCCGGCCCCAGGCACATGGTTTATACAGCAGCACTGGAGATGCATCCGCTGGATGTGGAAGACCGGCGGCATCAGCTGAAGCATGAAGGCGGCATCGGCTTTTGCAACATCACCAAATGCTGTACAAATGTTTGTCCCGAAAAGATCACCATCACGGATAACGCCATCATTCCCCTGAAGGAGCGCGTAGCCGACAGATATTACGATCCGCTGATGAGACTATTCCGTTTTTTTATGAACAAGAAGTAACCACCAACACCATGACACTACAAGAATCAAAAGCTTCGCAGAAACGTGTTTTCAAACTGAAACCGCTTTCAAGGGATGGCGTGGAAGGAGCCCTCGATAAAGCCGAACATTACCGCCTGCTCAACCAGCCCCAGCTGGCAGAAAGTATATGCCTCGATATTCTCGAGATCGACCCGGCCAATCAAAGAGCAGCCATCTTCCTGCTGCTGGCATTGACCGACCAGTTTGGCAGAGCGTCATCCAGGGCAGCCAAGCAGGCCCTTGAGCTGGCGCGCAACCTGAAAGACGAATACGCAAGACAATATTACAGTGGCATCGTGCATGAACGGCAGGGCTCCGTTGCCCTGAGCTCAGGTGTACCCGGCACCGACTTCGATGCCTGTGAGTGGTACCAGGAAGCCATGAGGTTCTATGAAAAAGCCGAAGCCCTCAGCCCCGCCGGAAACAACGACCCCGTGCTGCGCTGGAACACCTGCGCCCGGATCATCATGGCGTATAATCTGCAGGAAAGACCGATGGATGACTCGAGACCGGAACTTGAGTAGTCCACGGTCGACAGTCCACTGTCCACAGCAGTGTGATTTCAAAAAATCGACCTGGTCTGCTGTTTATTGCCCTCGGCATTCGTGAAGCTATGTCTACAGTTGGAAGATCCCGTCATAAGGATCGAAGGACGTTTGCCATTCTCGCACTGTACTTGCCGTGGACTGTCGACTGTGGACCGTGGACTATTTCATTTCCTAAACTCGAAAACATGTGCCCCACTTACAGATCTCTCACGGCCAGCACCCAGAGTCGTTTTGGTCCACATGAGGCTTAACACCAGGCTGGTATTGCTGAGCGACTCGATCTTTACCACTACCCCATCATCGCGGGTGAAGGTTGTTCCCTGATCGTCGGCGAAAGCCCAGGTGCCTGAAGCAGGCCATACCGGCTCGCCATTGGTAGCCGTGAACTGTTTTTGTGCGATCACCAGGCTGAAATCATCAAAGAGATCCGTACGGTCCATGCCGTCTACCTTTACCTGGCTCACCTGCCACGATCCCGTGAGCTGTTTGAGCGCGTCAGCTGCCGGATCGGGTTCGTTGCCATCACAGGCTGTCTGTGCCAGCGAGATCATCATCAGCAGCATCATTGCAAGGATCTGGTGTGTATGTATTTTCATAGAGGAGATTACTTTTTAATGATCTGCCGGGTGATGGCCCGCTTTCCATTGCTGATCTTCAGCACATAACTTCCGGCGCGATAGCTGCCGATCTTCAAACTTGTCTTTCCACTGGCGGTTTCCTTCAGCAGGGTGCGACCTGCGGCATCGTACAGTGCCACTGACACCCCTTCCGGGGAATGCCAAGCACTGACATCGATCACGAGCTCTGACTCTGCCGGGTTCGGATACACCGCGATGCCATCAGTGACATTTTCCGCTCCGGTAATAACAAATGCCTCCGGATCTGAAGGCAGACTCGCGCAGTTTCCTGCCGATACGATCACCGTGTACATACCCGGTGTGGTCACGGTATACGCCTGCGCGTTGGCACCATCGATGGCTACACCTTCCTTGTACCATTGATTTCCTGCCTCGGCGTTGGAGGTAATGACCGGGGTTTCAGTCTCGAGGTCGGTAACCACCACCGCCGGCTTGGGTGGATGAATGCAGAACGTACGCTCCACCACCGGGGCGGGCTCATAATAGAAGTTACCGGCCTGCGATGCCTGTACGGTAACGGGCCCGGAGCGCAGGAAGGTGAGCGTGTTTCCATTGATCGCCACCTTATCAGAGGCAGCTGAAAAAATGACCGGTAGCAAAGAGGTTGAGGTGCCCGTCATCTGCACCTGAGCGTTACCCAACGTCACATCATTGATGGCGGAGAAGCTGATCTGTTGTAAACCTCGGTTCACTATCAGCGTTTGCACCACAGAATTCGCCGCTGCGTACGTTGCGTTGCCGGCCTGCAGCGCGGTGATCACGGTAGACCCAGGCGCAACGATGGTGATCTGGCCGCCTGACACTGTGGCCACTTCAGGGTTGGAGCTTGTATAACTGATTGCCAGTCCTGAGCTGGAGGTAGCACCTGCGGCGAAAGGCTGATCGGCATAACGCACAGGCTGAAGCGCGGCAAAGGTGATGACCTGCCCCAACTTTACGGTCAGTTGCCTCAGCACGGGTGTGGCTGCATTGTAACCTGCATCGCCCGGCTGCGAAGCTGTAATATCCGTTGTACCAATTCCTTTGATGGTCACCGTATTCCCCGAAACCGTAGCCACTGCCGTGTTGGAGCTGGCGTACTGGATCGCCAAACCGGAAGAAGCCTTCAATGGCAGATCAAACGGAACATCCACGGATAACTTGAGCGGAAGGGCATCGAACGTGATGGACTGGTCTGCCTTGTTCACCGTCAGCGTTCTGATCACCGGTGTCGCGGCGTTGTAGTGGACGTTGCCAGCCTGCGAGGCCGTGATGTCTGTAGTGCCTACGCCAACAATGGTTACAGTATTTCCCGAAATCGTGGCTACACCCGGGTTAGCGCTGGCGAAGCTTACGCCCAGGCCCGAATCGGCGGATGCCTCCAGGTCGAACGCAGGGTCTGCAAACCGCACCGCCGCAGGCTGCACAAAGGAGATGGTTTGACCGTCCTTATTCACGGTAAGTGTATGGGTAACATCAGGCGCTGCGTTGTAAGCATTGTCACCAGCCTGCGTGCCTGTGATGTCAGCCGTACCCGCGCCAACAATGGTCACGGTATTACCCGACACGGTAGCAACACTTTCATCATCACTCGTGTAGCTGATCGAGAGTCCCGAGCTTGCCGTTGCCGGAAGTGTAAAAGCCGGGTCGTTGAAAGTTTTGACAGGAAGTGTGAAGGAGATAGACTGGTCAAGCTTCACCACCAGCGTTTGCTGTACAGGGTCAGCCGCGGCAAAGTCTTTATCACCTGCCTGTGATGCCGTGATCATCGTGCTCCCCTGCCCTACAATCGTCATGGTGTTTCCTGAAACCGTGGCCACCGATGAATTGGAGCTCGAGTATGAAACCGGTAATCCAGAACTGGCTGTCGCCGTGAGTGCATAAGGGGCATCGCCTACTGTTTTTCCCTGCAGCGCATTGAACGTAATGCTCTGCAAGATCTTTGACGGCGTAAAACGATAGTGCTGGCCATCGGCAGGCAGCGCAGCAATGGTCTGTGTCTCTACCGTGGTTGATACCGAAGGGCTTGCGCCGGAATTGTTCAGCGACAGAAAATTGCCACTGCCTGTGGAAGGAAACGCCATGCCAAAGGAAGCCGATGGTGTCACCGGGCTGGTACCTGTAGTCTGGTACGAATATTCGATGCTGTTGTCAGCTTCGTAAAGTTTTGCCTGGAACGAGATCACGGCCGAAGAAGCGCCGAAGCCCCACTTCCAGTTGAGCCACTCGAACGTAAAAGTCCGGTCAGGGGCAACACCTTCCGTTTTATACGAAGCCTGGCCACCAATCCCGCTAAGGTCATCCCACAACGGCGCCAATGCTGGCCTTACAGAACCTGTCGAAAGATTGTTACCCTTTGCATCCTGCGCATAAGTGTTGAATGATAGAAAACCGTTTGATGACACCTTAACGTGTGTGAACGGTATACCGCCATGGTGGAACGTAAAACCGATGGGGATCGAGCCCGAGATCTGGTCGTCTGCCTCAATGGCATCGGCAGCCGTTGCGCTGGTGAGTGGAACAAAAACATCGGCCGATGCGGCAAGCGTGTACGGTGGCGTGGCAAAGGCCGCATACGTGGTGAACTGGACCGGATTATCTGTCACCGCATTCAAACGATACTTCTCCGATCCCGGCGCTCCATTATAATCCACGGCATGGATCCTGTACGTTGTATTCGGCGATAGCCCCGTAACCTGGATCGTTGTTACCGCCGATGACGAAGAAGCCTCCGCGTTGTAAACACAATACCATCCACTGGTGCCGGCCTGGCTTCCGGTGCCGAAAGTTGTATTCGCCGTATAGGTTGTGTTATCGGTTGCTGGTGCCGTGCCGCTACCTGCTTCCCGCATGAAGATCGCTACGTGCGTGCCATCGCCATCATGGTGCCTGAACGTGACACTGGAAGACGTGAGGTTTGAAACACTTACCGTGGATTCAGGAGCACCCGGCGTTACCAGTGCCGGTGAAAAATTGCTGGGGTTAGCGATGGCTGAAGCAGTCAGGTATTGTTGTGCGCCACCCAGGCCGTTGTATTCCACTACGTGAACACGGTAAGTAAATCCTGACTGCAGGCCGGAGACCGTAAATGAGCTGCCTGAACCGTTGTAAACACAAAACCAGTCCGAAGCCCCCACCTCACTTGCCTGCGCTCCGAAAACAGCCTCCGACGGATAGTGCTGCCCGTTGACCACCGGGGCGGTTTCTGAGACCGATGTCGTGCGTTTCATGAACACGGCGCGGTTCAGTCCGCCGCCATTCGTCCACGAGAGCATCATCGAGCTTCCCGTGACGGACGAAGGTACGATATCACTTGCCGGTGTGGTGGGCGCAACCGCTGCGGGCACAACCGTGAAGGTGTACACCTGGTCAGTCGCAGGTTTTATGCTGATATCATCAGATCCATTGATGCTCAGTGCCGGGGCCGCCGTGGCATCGGCCAGTGAATAGAACTGGTCCGTGTTATTACCAACGATCCCGATAGACGCGCTGGCAAAGTTGAGCGCTCCCGTTTCCTGGCGATAGCTGAATTCGATGTTGCCGGACTCGTGCAGCCTCACCTGGAAAGAGATCCCGGCGGTGGCGTTGAAGTTCCATTTCCAGTTGAGCCACTCAAAGGTAAAGACCCGGTCAGGCGACACACCTTCGGTTTTATAGGAAGCCTGTCCGCCGGTGCCACTGAGATCGTCCCACAACGGAGCGATGATCCTGAGCGCGGCACTCTGCCCTATGGTATTTTCCGAAGGATTGGATGCCGAAGCATTGAACGAGATGAAACCATCGGAAGAAGCTTTGAGCTCTGTGTACGATGCGCCATAATAGTCGAAGGAGAACCCAATCGGGATGGCAGCACTGATCGCATTGTCAGCTTCGATCGCATCGACGGCAGTAGCTGAAGTAAGGGGTACAAACAATGCGGAGGTGGAACTGAGATCGTAATGTTGTGCAGCGCCTGAAAAGGCCGACAACAAAAGAACAAAGGCAAAATAATAGGCAGTAGGCAATCGCCAATAGGCAATGGAGCCACAAGGCATCTCCTGTATAGATTGGGTCATGGTAAACAAAAATATTACTAATGCGTGACAATTATAACTGGTACGCTGTCTGCTTTCAGGTCTACTCCTTTCGGACTACTTCCGCTGCTGTAGTAAACGTAAAGTTTTATCAGGCTTCTGTGTCAAAGTACACACGATGGTGAGTCTGTAAATTATTAATATTCAAATGATTATTGATCGTACAGAAAATGCCCGAGCACCGGACTCAGATGTATGGTAGAACGGTAATTTTTTATATCCACAAACTTGTATAATATCGCGCGCAGCAGATCACCTGCCCACTAAATCCAGAAAGATCTTATGACAAACAGACCAGGCCAGCCGTTTTATGTTATCGCACTTTTGCTGATGCTGTTGGCATTTCATTCCACGATGCTCAATGCGCAGGATGTTTCGCTCATCCCCCAGCCTGTCAGCCTCCAGCCTGGTAAAGGAAGCTTCACTCTCACCGCCTCAACCGTGATCTCGGTTCCAGCCAAACAGCCGGAAGTACAGAAGGCTGCGGCTTACTTCGTTAACACCCTCAAACCCGCTACAGGATTTACGCTGAAGACTGCCGAAGCCTCTTCTGCTGCGGGCATCCAGTTGACACTCTATAGCAAAGCCGATCCACGCATCGGCCAGGAAGGTTATACACTCACCGTTGACGAGAGTAAGGTAACGCTCGGAGCCAATACGCCGGCGGGTCTCTTCTATGGCGTCCAGACCCTGGTGCAGATGCTGCCCGAGCAAGTCGAAGCGAAGACTGCATCCACGCAAGTGAAGTGGCAGATCCCGGCCGTGAGCATCATCGATTACCCGCGCTTCGCATGGCGTGGCATCATGCTGGATGTAAGCCGGCATTTTTTCTCCAAAGACTATGTGAAAACCTATATCGATCAGCTGGCCCGGTACAAGTTCAACAGGCTGCACCTGCACCTGACCGATGACCACGGCTGGCGTTTGGAGATCAAAAGTTTGCCGAAGCTCACGCAGGTAGGCGCATGGCGTGTGCCCCGTACAGGAACCTACGGCAGCCACGACGCACCGAGGCCTGGAGAAAAACCCACCTATGGCGGATTCTACACCCAGGATGATATCCGCGAGATCGTTCAGTACGCCAAAGATCGTTATGTAGAGATATTGCCCGAGATCGATGTGCCCGGGCATAGCATGGCGGCCATCGCGGCTTACCCTGAGTTGTGCGTCACCAAAGACACCACCATCAAAGTGAACCCCGGCAGCAAATTCTCCACGTGGTACGGCGGTGGCAAATTCGAGATGCACATCGACAACACGCTGAACCCCGCGGACGAAAAAGTATATGACTTCCTGGACAAGGTATTCACGGAGGTGGCGGCGCTGTTCCCGTTCGAGTACATCCACATGGGCGGCGACGAATGTTATAAAGGATACTGGGAGAAGGATGCGAAGGTGCAGGCCTTTATGAAAAAGAACAACCTGAAAGACGGTGACGCGCTTCAGAACTATCTCACCAAACGGGTAGGCCAGATCCTCACCTCCAAGAAGAAGAAACTGATCGGCTGGGACGAGATCCTGGAGGGCGGCGATCTTGCCCCTGGCTCAGCGGTGATGAGCTGGAGAGGCAGCAAAGGCGGCATTGAGGCGTCACACCAAAAGCGCCCCGTGGTGATGAGTCCCGCGCCACACTACTACCTCGATATGATGCAGGGCGATGCCTCCATCGAGCCGCCCATCTACAGCAGTGCAAGACTGAAAGATGTTTATGCCTTCAATATTCTCCCCGCAGGCATCGATTCAACCTTCGTGCTCGGTGGCCAGGGAAACCTCTGGACAGAGCAGGTGGCATCCATACCCGACGTGGAGTATATGACCTACCCCCGCGCCTTTGCCATCGCCGAAAACATGTGGTCGCCCCGTTACAAAAAGAACTGGAACGACTTCGTCACGCGGGTAGAAGATCATTTCAGGAGATTCGACCAGGCAGGCGTCAATTATGCTCCCAGCTTCTACGACCCCATCATCACCATCAAAAAGAACAAGGAGGGCCTGCTGCTGATCGACCTGAAGTCAGAAGTTGAAGGACTGGATCTCTATTACTCAGTAGACAACAGCATTCCCAGCCGGTATCACGACAAGTACCAGGAGCCCATCGTTTTTCCCCAGGGCGCAGATATGTTCAGGGTAATTGCTTACCGCGATGGCAAAGCGATAGGCCGGCTTATTTCGCTGAAGACGGAAGAGTTGGAGAAGCGAGTGAGGAAATAAAATAGGTACGAGGGACGAAGTACGAGGTACGAAGCGGCTTCGAACAAGGCCAAGCTTCGTGCTTTCATATCTGTGCTTCGAACCTGAGTTGTAAGTAGGCAGTAGCAAAAATAACAGCAGGCAACAGGTAGGTGCCGATCGTACCTCGTACCTCGTATTTCGTACCTAACTTTAACTGGTCCACATTGGTGGATATAGTAGACAATTGAATGTATGGGCGGGTTTGCTGCAGGCGAACGACAGCAGATGACAGACACGCTACTGTAAGAAAAAACATAGATTGAAACAATTTCCAATAAAGGGTAACGTTTGCACCCTGCCATTTCAGGTCGAATTCGCCTCTTTTAGGAACCTTTACCCGGGTTTTTCCAAAAAAAGTGCAACTAAAATGCCGTCAGGCGGGTGAAAGGTGAAAACACTGCGCAAATCGATTGGATGTACCTTTGTCCAACGGTTATTAAAGGGGGAAAGCGGCTGTTTATAGACCTTCGGGGGTACTAAAATCCTAAAACCCCCAGAGCATCCCATGGTACGTATACCTGCCATTGCCCGAAGATTCCTCTCCTTCATTTTTTTGCTATTGCTGATTGCCCTGTCTAACAATCTGTACGGACAGGAAACCCCCGCTGACAAGAAGAAAACGGGTGTAAACATCATGATCACCCAGTCTCCCAAGATCCTCGTGAAAGTCGAGGCAGTGACCAACAACAACTGTGCGGGAGACAGTAAAGGTGCCATCAACGTCACTCCTTATGGTGGTTTCCCTCCTTATAAGTATCAGTGGTCCAGCGGAGACACCACACAGGACATCGCCGGCCTGAAAGCAGGTATGTACAAGCTGATCGTGTCGGATAACCTGAGCTGCAGCGATACAGTGAAAGTTACCATTACTTCACCGGATCCGCTGAACGGAAAGATCGAGTCCATCAAGGACATTCTTTGCTACGGTTATGACAATGGTGAGGTAAACCTTTCAGTAGCCGGTGGTAAAGCACCTTACAGCTATCACTGGAGCAACGGCGCGCAAACACAAGACCTTACGGGAGTCACTTCCGGAAGGTATTCTGTGTTGATCACCGATGCCTCGGGATGCCAGGAGATCATTCCCGCCGAAGTACAGGAGAAACCCCTCATTGTACGCTGGATAGACGACATCAAGAACATCCGCTGTAACGGAGACAGTACCGGTAGCATAGACATCAATGTAAGCGGTGGCGTTCCTCCTTATACGTACCAATGGAGCAACGGTGCCAGGACCGAAGACATCAGGGGCCTGAAAGCAGGCGACTATGAAGTTGTTGTAAAAGACTCGAAGGCCTGTACCGAGGTGTCGCTCACCAAAGTTACAGCGCCGGCGCCTATTTCCATTGCCTTTGACGAGGTTAGGAACCTGCGGTGCTTTGGCGACCAGGGTGGTGTGATCAACGTCAGTGTTAAAGGTGGCAGCGCTCCTTATCAATATGCCTGGAATAACGGTGCCAACACGCAGGATATCACAGGCCTCAATGCAGGCAACTATACATTGAATGTTTCCGACCACAACGGATGTAAAAAAACGGTAACCACCACCATCACAGAACCGGCAGCCCTGGCTGTGAACCTGGTGAAGCTTCAGAACGTAATGTTCAACGGCGGTAACAACGGTTCTGTCGATATCGCGGTGAACGGTGGTGTGCCCCCTTACAAATACCGCTGGAACAATGGAACAGAGACACAGGACCTTGCGAACCTGGTAGCAGGAAACTATTCCGTAAGGGTAGCCGATGCCACAGGATGTGCTAAGATCATGAACGTATCCATCTCACAGCCTTCTCCGCTCGTGGTGAGGCTTGACGATACCCGCAACATCAGCTGTAATGGGGCGAAGACAGGTGAAGTGAACATCACGGTAACAGGTGGTGTTTCTCCTTATACTTTCGCATGGAGCAATGGCCAGACCGTGGAAGACATCAGCGCGCTGCCCGCAGGCAAGTACGCGGTAACGGTAACCGATGCCAACGGATTCAAACAAAAAGTTGAAGCTACGCTTACCGAACCTCCCGCATTCAAGGCGAAGATCGTAGGCACTACCAATATTCTCTGTAACGGCCAGCATACGGGTGCCATTGACATCACGGCCGACGGTGGTGTACAGCCCTACCGTTATCGCTGGAGCAGCGGTCAAACAACACAAGATCTTTCTAATGTACCCGCAGGTTCCTACACGGTGAAGATCATCGATGCCAACTCGTGTGAGCAATCACTGGCAGATACCATCACGCAGCCCAAACCGCTGGCGCTCGAATTCCAGAAGATCACCCACATCAACTGTAACGGAGCGAACACCGGTAAGATCGATATTTCTGTAGACGGAGGTATTGCTCCTTATTCATACGCCTGGAACAACGGCGCGCAGACCCAGGACCTCAACGATATCAAAGCCGGCGAATACAATGTTAAAGTGGCCGACAGCAAAGGTTGCGGCCAGGAGATCAGGACCACGATCACCGAACCTCCCCTGCTGGTGGTGAAGGAAGATATGATCAAGAACATTGATTGTAACAGCAATAACACAGGCTCGATCTCGCTGAACGTATTCGGTGGTGTTACACCTTATAACTTCGCCTGGAACAACGGCAGCACCACAAGGGATATCGCAGGTATCAAAGCGGGTAGCTACAGCCTGAAAGTGACTGACGCCAACGGTTGTACCAACAGCTACAGCAAAGTGATCACAGAGCCTACCCCCATGGTAGAAAAGGTTGCGGAAGTGAAGAACATTCTTTGCTTTGACGATGCCAAAGGTGCCGTGAACATCGACGTTACCGGTGGCGTGCAGCCTTACAAATACAAATGGAGCAACGGCGCTGTATCTCAGGATATCATCGACGTGAAAGCCGGACGTTATTCCGTGCTCATCATCGACGCCAACAACTGTACCGACTCACTGAGCGCTACCATTACACAGAACCCGCTCATGGTTCCCGCTGTAACGGCCACCAACATCAAGTGTTTTGGTGAGAAGACCGGTGCGGTGAATCTTACCGTACAAGGTGGCGTAGGCCCCTTCGTATACAAATGGACCAATAACGCCATTACCCAGAACATCACCGGACTTTCTGCCGGCAAGTACTCAGCCCTCATCACCGACTCGAAGGGATGTTCGAAGAGTATTGATGCCCTCGTCATCGAGCCGTCCAAATTCGTGGCTACGCTTGAAGGCGATAAAGAGATCAGCTGTTTTGGCGAAGCTACAGGATATGTGAACGTTAAAGTATCGGGTGGTACCACGCCGTATAAATATAAGTGGAACAACGGCGACACTACGCTGAGCATCAGCAAAGTGCCTGCAGGTGTTTATTCACTGCTTGCCACAGACCGCAACGGTTGTACGCAGAACGTGAGCACTACCCTGTCGCAGCCGACCAAGATAGAACGTTCCGTGAAGTCGATCACCAACGTTTCATGCTTCGGCGACAACAGTGGTGCCATTGACATCGTTGTATCAGGTGGTATCGGCCCCTATGCTTATAAGTGGAGCAACGCCGCCACCACGCAAGACCTTGACGGCGTACCGGCCGGGAAATACAACGTGACCCTGACCGATGCCAATAACTGTTCAACAACACTCGACGCGGAGATCACACAGCCGACACAGCTGTCGGTGAAAATCGATACAGTCACCAACATTGCCTGCTATGGCGATAAGAAAGGTGTTATCAAGCTGAGCGTTTCAGGCGGTGTTCAGCCTTACATTTATAGCTGGAGCAACGGCGCTGTAACAAAAGACATTGCCGATCTTCCTGCCGGTAACTACTCCGTAACAGTAACTGATGCGAAGGGTTGCTTTAAAGTGGCCACCGCCAAAGTTACCGAACCTCCGGTGCTGGTAGCCTCTGTAAAAGAAGTGAAACACATCAGCTGTTTCGGAGATCAGACCGGTGCTATTTCCATAGAAGTTGCGGGGGGTGTTCAGCCCTACGCTTACAAATGGAGCAACGGAAAAACCACACAGAACCTGTCGGGCATCGTAGCCGGGTCGTACACCGTTGAGATCTCTGATAAGAACGGATGTAAACAAACACTCTCGGCCGTTATTACACAACCTACCAAAATGGCTACCGCGATCGCCAGCGTGAAGAACGCCTCGTGCTTTAACGGTAAAGACGGAAGTGTAGACATCGTGGTGAACGGCGGAAAAGCGCCTTACCAGTACAGCTGGAGCAACAAGGCTACAACACAGGATATCGTGGACCTGCCCGCAGGAACTTATACCGTACAGATCACAGACGCGAATGGTTGTAAAGACTCAACGCTGCGTGCTACCATCAAACATCCTGCAGAGCTTGCCGCCTCGATCACCAAAGTGGTTGACGTGCTCAAGTACGGAGACAAAACCGGTTCGATTGACCTGGCTGTCAGCGGAGGTGTTGCACCTTATACCTACAGCTGGAGCAACGGTGCGGTTACACAAAGCCTGAAAGCCATCCCTGGTGGCAATTATTCGGTGATCATTACCGACGCCAACAAATGTGAAAAAGTAATGTCGGCTACCATCAAGCAGCCACCGGCACTCGATGTGAAGATCGCATCTATCAAAGACATCACTTGTAACGGCCAGCGCACAGGTGCTATCACCGTGAATGTTTCCGGTGGTTCCAAACCGTACAAGTACGTGTGGAGCAACGGCGACAGCACGCAGAACCTGAACAACGTACCGGCTGGCGACTACTCTATTAAAGTAATCGATGCCAATGGTTATCACCAGACGGTGAGCACCAAGATCGCGCAGCCTTCGCCCCTCACGGCCAAGCTCGATAACCTGAAAACACTGGCTTGTTTCAACGACAATTCCGGTGCGGCAGGTGTAACCGTAACAGGTGGTATGGCTCCGTACAAGTTCGCATGGAGCAGCGGTCAGAGCACCGAAGACCTCAAGGGTGTTCCGGCCGGCAACTATACACTGACCGTTACCGATAATGCAGGTTGCGTGGTCACGTTACAGGCCGATATCACACAACCTCAGCAGTTCGCTGCCAAGGTAACGGATGTTGACCATATCAAATGTAAAGGAGAAAGCCAGGGCGCTATCCAGCTGGAAGTGACCGGTGGTGTGACACCTTACAACTACTACTGGAGCAACGGTGTGCGTACAAAAGACATCACCAAAGCAAGAGCAGGACAGTATACCGTGAAAGTGGCCGATGCCAACGGTTGTATCAGCAATGTTTCTACAAACATCAATGAGCCCAGCCAGTTCACTGCCAAGATCGCCTCGGTTACAGACAACCTGTGCTTTGGCGAACGTAACGGTGCGGTGAAAGTAGACGTAGGCGGTGGTACGCTGCCGTACAGGTTCCGCTGGAGCAACGGCGACACCACGCAAAACCTCGCCAGCATTGCTAAAGGTGAATATTCAGTAACCATCACCGATGCGAACCAGTGTTTACAGAAACTGAGCGCCAGCATATCAGAGCCCGTGGCCCTTGCGCTGACCATGAAGCAGCTTGTGAATGTTTCATGTTTTGCAGGTAAAACCGGTGACGTTAATATCGATGTAACCGGTGGTACCAAACCTTACAGTTACATGTGGAACAACGGTGCCAAAACCCAGAACCTGACCGACGTTGCTGCAGGCGATTACGAGCTTGCAGTGAAAGACGCCAAAGGTTGTACCAAAACCATCAAGGCCACCGTGCTTCAACCTGACGAGCTTGCCATCAGGCTGGATACGATCAGGAACGTGAGCTGCTTTGGAGATAGCAAAGGTCATATTGAAGTATCAGTGACTGGTGGTGCATTGCCTTACACCTACGTTTGGAGCAACGGCGCCTCTTCTGAAGACTTGTCTAACGCGATCGCCGGCAGATATACCCTGCAAGTGGAAGATTCGAAAGGTTGTACCAAGAGCATGACAGCAACCATCGAGCAGCCTACTAAGCTCGAGATCAAGGCCGACCCGATCGCCCACATCAAGTGTTCGGGTGAAGAGACCGGATCTGTGAGCATTGCAGCAGCCGGTGGTACCGCACCTTACCGCTACCTGTGGAGCAACGGAACAGCCACACAGAAACTGGTGAACGTAGCCGCAGGTGAGTATACAGCCAACGTATCGGATGCCAACGGATGTCTTGTTGAATACACAGCCCGCATCACTGAACCGGTAGCCCTGATCAAGACCATCGACGCCATCACCGACATCCGCTGCAGCGGCGATAGCTCAGGCTCGGTGCACGTAACCGTACGCGAAGGTGTGGCCCCCTACTCTTTCAAATGGAGCCATGGCGCAACAACAGAAGATGCTACCAGCCTTGTGGCCGGTAACTATAAGCTGACCATCACGGAAGGCAACGGTTGTAAGAGCATGCTTGAAGCGAACATCGAGCAACCTTCGAAGTTTGTCGCTTCGGTAGAGAAGATCACAGACATCCTCTGTCATGGTAACAATACCGGTGCTATCGACATCAAGGTATCTGGTGGTGTTGAGCCTCACACGTTTGCCTGGAGTAACGGAAATAAACTGGAAGACCTTAAAGACCTCACGGCCGATAGCTACTCAGTGGTGGTAGCCGATGCCAACGGTTGTTCGAAGACCCTGAATGCAGAAGTGAAACAACCTGAGCTGCTGGCCCTGAGGATCGACTCGGTAAGAAACGTGAAGTGTTGCGGTGATACAAGTGGTGCCATCTTCATCTCGGTAAGCGGTGGTGTGAAACCTTACGCCTACCTGTGGAGCAACGGTGCAACAACCGAAGATATCCGCAACCTCGTGCTGGGTGTTTATACTGTGAACGTAACGGATGCCAATGGCTGCGTGATCTCGTCACTGGATGATATGTCGCTGTACGAAGAAGTGGTGAGCCGTGGTAAATTCACCACACGTGATATCAACTTCGACATCGGTAAAGCGACCATCAAAACGGAATCGTTCAATACCATTAACAGGATCGCATCGTTCATGAAAGAGCACCCGGATGTTACCTTCCGGATCGAAGGACACACGGATAGCGATGGCTCGGACGAATCCAACAGGAAACTTTCTGAAGACCGCGCTTACGCGATCAGGGCCGCCCTTATCAAGTTCGGTATCAGGGAAAACCGCCTGCAAGCTAAAGGATGGGGAGAATCGAAACCGATTGCCACCAACCTGACCGTAGAAGGCCGCACGCTGAACAGACGTGTAGAATTCGTGTCGCTGACCGGTACGAACGACGGTACGCTGATGTTGAACGAGATCAACGGCTCGTCTGCCAACACGCCGCCGCAGACACCGAAATAGTAATAGTCCACGGTCCACAGACCACAGTCCACAGCAGTACAGCCTTGGCTCCTGCTGTGGACTTTGTTTTTTTAGCCTGCTGCAATGATCGCTTGCGATCATCTTGCCTACTGGGGCGTACAGGGTCCCGTTATCCGTCAAATTTAAAGTTTCGTATATTTGGGGCTTTATTTTGCATTATGGACGAAGCGTTTGAAAAGATCAGCCGCAAGATCAGGAAGGAAGCCTGGCAGCTCAACAAAGATTTTGGATTGGTAGAGGAAGGTGACCTGGTAATGGTATGCCTGTCTGGCGGAAAAGACAGCTACACCATGCTCGATGTGTTAATGAATATGCAGCGGGCGCTGGACTTCAAGCTCATTGCCGTTAACCTCGATCAGAAGCAGCCCGGTTTTCCGGAACATATTCTCCCGGAATATCTGACCGCCACGGGAGTTCCTTTCAAGATCTATGAGAAGGACACTTACTCCGTGGTGATCGAAAAAACGCCGGCGGGCAAAACGATGTGCAGCATGTGCTCGCGCCTGAGACGGGGGAACCTCTACTCGATCGCGGAAGAGCTGGGTGCTACCAAGATCGCCCTGGGCCATCACAAAGACGATGTGCTGGAAACATTCTTTCTCAATCTTTTCTTCAGTGGCAAGCTGGAAGCGATGCCTCCGAAGTTTATCACTGATGACAAGAAACACATCGTCATCAGGCCATTGGCGAGCAACCGGGAAAAAGACATCGCGCAGTATGCGGCTTCCCGGAACTTCCCCATCATACCGTGTAATCTCTGTGGCTCGCAGCCGAACCTCCAGCGAAACATTGTAAAGAAAATGATCGCAGACTGGGAGAGCCAGTATCACGATCGTGTGGAGATCATGTTCAACGCCATTTCGAACGTCTCTCCTTCGCATCTCTTTGACCGGTCTATTTATGATTTTATGTCGTTGTCACGCAATGCCGTGCTTAAGGAAGAAGTTTAAGGTTTAAAGTTTAAAGTTTAAAGTTGAAGGTTTAAAGTTTAAGGTTTAAGGTTTAAAGTTTCAAGGACATGAACATTGCAGTGATCTTCGCCCCCTATGATTCGGGTCATTATAAAAAGAGGTTGGCCCTCGGCGCTGTTGCGTTGTCTGAGTACCTGGAGAAACGACTGTTGTCAGTGGGGCATTCGGTCAGCAAAAAAGAAATTGTGATTGACACGGCTTTTCCAAGGGAGGTGACCACCAGTTTTGATGTGATCCGGGCAGTCTCCACGGCAGTATCGAAAGCGGAAAGCCAGGGCGCGTTCCCGATCGTCTTCTCCGGCAATTGCAATGCCTCTGCTGTTGGTACGCTGAGCGGATTAAAAGAGAAACCCGGCGTGATCTGGTTTGATTGTCACGGCGACTTTAATACGCCCGAAACAACTACCGGCGGCTTTCTCGATGGCATGGCAATCTCCATTGTAACCGGAGATTGCTGGGGTGCACTGGCCGCGTCTGTTCCAGGTTTTGTTCCAACCGCGGAAAACTGCGTGGTGCAGGTCGGCTCGCGTGACATACTGTCTCTTAAGCACATCTCCGAGCCCACCAGACAACAGGCAAGGG
>NZ_JAHESF010000018.1 GCF_018598225.1 Chryseosolibacter histidinae
CCTGTCGCGCAAGATCACGGTTGACGTGCAGGGCGAGATCCTCGAATTGAAAAATACCATCAACACCATGGTGGACCAGCTGCGCGGCTTTGCCTCTGAAGTAACCCGGGTGGCCCGCGAAGTGGGTACGGAAGGAAAGCTCGGCGGACAGGCTAACGTGCCTGGTGTTGCCGGTACCTGGAAAGACCTTACCGACTCCGTGAACCAGATGGCGGGTAACCTTACCGCCCAGGTGCGTAACATCGCCGATGTGGCCATCGCGGTGGCGAACGGAGATCTCTCGAAGAAGATCACCGTTGACGTGCGCGGTGAGATCCTGCAGCTGAAAGAAACACTCAATACCATGGTGGACCAGCTCCGCGCCTTTGCTTCTGAAGTAACACGCGTGGCCCGCGAGGTGGGTACCAATGGTAAGCTCGGCGGCCAGGCATTCGTGCCCGGTGTTGCCGGCACCTGGAAAGACCTTACAGACTCTGTAAATAAAATGACCGGTAACCTGACCGACCAGGTGCGTAACATCGCCCAGGTAACGAAGGCAGTGGCTTCCGGTGACCTGTCGAAGACCGTGGCCATCGATGTGAAGGGCGAGATCCTCGACCTGAAGAACACCATCAACACCATGGTGGAGCAGCTCAACTCCTTTGCGTTTGAAGTAACCCGCGTGGCCCGCGAAGTGGGTACAGAAGGTAAGCTGGGCGGCCAGGCTGAAGTGAAAGGTGTTGCCGGTACCTGGAAAGACCTTACCGACTCCGTGAACATGATGGCATCCAACCTCACCTCGCAGGTGCGTGGTATCGCCAAGGTGGTAACGTCCGTGGCAACCGGTAACCTGCGCCAGAAGCTCTCCATCAATGCAAAAGGTGAAGTGGCGCAGCTCACAGAGACCATCAACGAAATGATCGAGACCCTGGCGGTGTTTGCCGATCAGGTGACCACGGTGGCCCGCGAAGTGGGCGTTGAAGGACGACTCGGCGGACAGGCCAACGTGCCCGGTGCATCGGGTATCTGGAAAAACCTGACGGAGAACGTGAACCAGCTTGCCCAGAACCTCACCACGCAGGTGCGCTCCATCTCAGAAGTAGCTTCGGCGGTAACCAAGGGTGACCTGACCCGAACCATCCGCGTGGAAGCCAAAGGTGAAGTGGAAGCCTTAAAAGACACGATCAACCAGATGATCGCCAACCTGAGGGCCACGACGTTGCGTAACCAGGAAACCGACTGGCTCAAGTCCAACCTCGCCAAGTTCACACAAATGTTGCAGGGTCAGAAAGACCTCAACACCGTGACCAAACGGATCCTTTCAGAGCTTGCACAGGTGGTGAACGCGCATTACGGTGCCTTCTACATTCTGAAGCAGGATGACGAGAACATGACGGTGAAGCTTTCCCTGTATGCCACTTATGCCTACAAGGAAGACAAGAACGTACCCAAAGAATTTGCCATTGGCGAAGGGCTCGTGGGTCAGTGTGCTTTTGAAAAGGAAAGGATCCTGCTTACCAACGTTCCTTCCAACTATATCAAGATCAGCTCGGGGCTTGGAAAATCGAAACCTACCAACCTCATCATTCTGCCGGTGCTTTTCGAAAACAGCGTGAAGGCCGTGATCGAGCTCGCTGCCTTAGACGCTTTCAGTCAAACGCACCAGGACTTCCTGAGCCAGCTCACGGAATCCATCGGTATCGTGCTCAACACCATCGAGGCCAACACCCGTACGGAAGAGCTGCTGGCGCAGTCGCAGTCGCTGGCCAGCGAGTTGAAAGTGCAGCAGGAAGAGCTCCGCAGAACGAACGACGAGCTGCAGGACAAAGCGCTGCTGCTGGTGAAGCAGAAAGAAGAAGTGGAAGAGAAGAACAAGGAAGTGGAAGAAGCGAGAAGATCGCTGGAAGAAAAGGCAGAGCAGCTGCAGCTTACTTCCAAGTACAAGTCCGAGTTCCTCGCCAACATGTCGCACGAGCTGAGAACACCTTTGAACAGCTTGCTCATCCTGGCGCAGCAGCTGTATGAGAACGCCGAAGGCAACCTGAACGAAAAGCAGGTGCGTTACGCCAAGACCATACACTCCTGCGGTGATGACCTGATCCAGCTGATCAACGACATCCTTGATCTTTCGAAGATCGAATCGGGTTTCATTTCAACCAACATCTCCCCTGTTCATATCTCAGAGATCGCCGCCTTCGTGGAAACCACCTTCAGGCCGATCTCCGAAGCGCGCAACCTGCGCTTCAGCATCCAGCCTGCACAGGATATTCCGCCGCAGATCGATACGGATATTCAGCGCCTGAACCAGATCCTGAAGAACCTGCTGTCGAACGCATTCAAGTTCACCGAAAAAGGTGGCGTGAACCTGCGGATCTACGAAGCCAAAAAAGGTGCATGGAAATCCAACCCTAACCTTGACCAGGCGCGGAAGGTTATCGCCTTCTCCATTACCGACACGGGTATCGGTATACCACAAGACAAACAGATGATCATATTCGAAGCCTTCCAGCAGGCAGAGGGTTCTACGAGCCGTAAATATGGTGGCACTGGCTTGGGCCTTTCCATCAGCCGCGGTCTCGCCGAACTGTTGGGCGGAACCATCGAGCTTGAAAGCTCACCGGGCAGGGGAAGCACGTTCACATTGTACCTGCCGAGCGAGAGCATGCCCATCTCTACGTCCAAGCAGACAACCGATAACATCAAAGCCATCCAGCAGCAGCTTCAGCTCGAGAACGACGACCAGGAGATCAACAGCCTGCTCACCAACCTGCGCATCACCAACGAAGGTATCGAGAACAGGAACCTGGAGATCGTGAGCGAGCTGATCAACGAAACCGGCGACGACCGCAACAACATCCAGAGCGGCGAAAAAGTAGTGCTGATCGTGGAAGACGACCTGCGTTTTGGCAAGATCGTGATCGAAAGGGCACACCGCGAGAACTTCAAGGCCATTGTGGCTACGAACTACCTGGAGGTGTTCGATTTCATCAACCGCTTCAACCCGATCGCCATCACGCTCGACGTGAAGCTACCCGATACCAGCGGCTGGAAAGTGATCGACCTGCTGCGCAACGATCTCAACTACAGGCATATTCCCATCCACGTGATCTCGGGAGAAGAGAACCGGGTGCTGGCGCTGAAACGCGGCGCCAGGAGCTTCATGCTGAAACCCATCGGCAACGAAGCGCTGGACGAGCTGTTCGACGACATCGTTAAGTTCAGCCGGAAAGATCGCAAGCATGTATTGGTGGTAGAAGACAACGAGATCGACTCTTCACAGATCGCCAAGATCCTGAGAGAAGACAGCGTTGATGTGGAGATCGCGCCTACGGGTGAAAAAGCGCTCGAGCTGATCCAAACCGGCGATTATGACTGCATCATCCTCGATTATACACTGCCGGATATCTCGGGGCCTGACCTGATCATGAAGGTGAGCAAAGCCAAGCAGAAGCTCACACCCGTGATCGTTTACAGTGCCAAGGATTTCAACAGGCAGGAGCTGGCGCAGATCAACCTCAACTCCAACGCCGTGCTGCTGAAGGGTGTAAATTCTATCGAGCATTTGCTTGAAGAGGTTGTTACTCATTTGCATATTGCGCACAAGGAGCTTCCACCGGAGAAGCGGCGGATCATTGAAAATATCCGCAGCAAGGAGGACATCCTGACGGGTAAAACTGTTCTTGTAGTGGATGACGATGTGCGGAACCTCTTCGCCCTGACAACGGTGTTCGAACGTTTCAACATCAATGTGATCACGGCAGAAAGTGGCAAGGAGGCTATCCAGATCCTGAACGAGAATACGAAAATAGAAATGGTGCTGATGGATATCATGATGCCGGAAATGGATGGTTACGAGACAACGCAGAAGATCAGGCGTGAGCATAAGAACAGCTCGCTGCCGATCATCGCCGTAACCGCCAAGGCCATGAAAGGAGACAGGCAGAAGTGTATCGAGGCAGGCGCTTCGGATTACATCACTAAACCCGTAAAAATAGACCAACTGCTTTCATTGATGAGGCTTTGGTTTTGTAAATAGATATGCAGCCTAAGATCCTGTTAGTAGACGACCGAGAAGATAATCTGTTGTCGATCGAAACTATTTTCGAACCGGACGGCTATAAGCTGGTAAAAGCCAATTCAGGCAGGCAGGCGTTGAAGATCCTGCTGACAGAAACGGATTTTGCCCTCATCCTCATGGATGTAAAGATGCCGAACCTGAATGGTTTTGAGACAGCTTCGCTCATCTACGAGCGCGAGAAGCTTAAACACATACCGATCATCTTCATCACGGCCAATAACTTCGGCGACGAGAACATTTACAAGGGTTATCAGTCAGGCGCGGTGGATTACATCTACAAGCCCATCAATCCGGATGTGCTCAGGGCCAAGGTGTCGGTGCTTATTGACCTTTACAGGAAGAACCGCCAGCTGCTCGCACAGGAACAGCGCCTGGTAGCCATCAACAAAAGTCTCGAGATCGAGATCAAGGAACGGAAAGCCAGCGAAGAGAAGGTGAAGCAGCTCAACCGTCAGCTGCTGGAGAACATCGCCAGCCTGGAATCGGCCAACAAGGACCTGGACCGTTTTGCCTTCATGGCCTCGCACGATCTGCAGGAGCCGCTGCGCAAGATCAGGATGTTCAGTGACCGGCTTTTTTTGAAGTATAAGGAGGCCATCGACGACGACGGGCGCACCACCATTCACCGCATACAGAAGGCCGCAGAGCGCATGCAAACGCTTATAACGGATATCCTCACGTTCTCCAAGATCTCCGTGGATAAACCGTCTTTTGTTGAAAGCGACCTGAATGCGCTGATCAGCGAGATCCTCACCGAAATGGATGAAGACCTGCGTGAAAAAAAGGCCCGGGTGCTGGTAGACAAGCTGCCCTCGCTGTTTGTGAACCCCAGCCTGATGAAGCCACTTTTTCACAACCTCATCGGCAACGCGCTCAAGTACCGCAAAAAGGACGTGGACCCGCAGATCCGCATCACGTCAGACATCACCGGTCAGATCAACGGAAAAACACTCAAAGATCCCCAGCAGAAGTATTGCCGGATCTTTATCGAAGACAACGGCATCGGGTTCGACCAGAAATATGCAGAAGAGATCTTCGGCATGTTCAAACGCCTGCACCACAACACCGAGTTCGAAGGAACGGGCATCGGGCTGGCGCTGTGCAAAAAGATCGTGGAACAGCACAAGGGTTATATCTCCGCCCGCAGCAAGGTGAACGAAGGTTCCACTTTTATTATTTCCATTCCCATGCACCTGCAGCAGGAATCGCTTCCCGTGAACTGAGCTACAGCTTGCGCCAGTCCTGGCACAGGATCAGCTTCAGCGACCGGCACAGGTCTTCGAAGCGCGACGGCTTCTGAAGGTGGTGTGCGGCGCCTAGCGTATCGATCTCTTCCAGGTCGCGGGGGGCGAACGATGTTGAGTACATGATCACGGGGATCGATCTCAGCTGTCGTAGGTTCTTGATCTCCCTGAGGATCTGCTTCCCGTTCAGCTTGGGCATGTTCAGGTCAAGGAATATCAGGTCGGGCAACATGATCATTTCGCGCTCAAGCTGTTTGAGGGCTTCTTCTCCGCTGGTAGCCGTGTAACATTGAATGGACTTATCCACTTCACTCACTGCTTCCATAAAGATCTCCTGGTCTTCCACATCGTCGTCGATAATAAAAAGCCTTTTGTGCAGGATCTCTGCGCGGGGATACGTCTTTAAAGTAGTTACTTCCAAGGGATAAAGGTTAGCGATATTTTCTAAGAAACGCTTTCCGGATGCTGCATCTCCCCTTCCTCCTTCACCATTGCTTTCTTTGATTCAGCCTCCTCGGGCACCGGGCAGAGGCCCTGTACGGCAGGGGGAAGTTTCTGGCGAAGATCCATCCCCTTGTTTGCGGCCTCCTGGTGAAATACCCTGAATACAGATCTCAGGTTGTTGCGCAGTGTCGCATCGTCAGCGGGCAGCTGCGCTCCTGTATGCGGGTACTTCATTCTCACCGCGGTTAACAAATCTTCCTCATTGAAGAGACGTTGAGGCAGGCTGCTCAGTTTCCAGCCGTGCGCATAAACGCCTTTGACATGCATGGGTAAAAAAGAAATGATCTCCAGTGATTCCTCCAGCGAGATCCTTTCGCGCAAAACGTTGAGCAGCGTTGTCACTAACCGGTCTGCATACCCCAGATCGCCTGTCTGCAGCTCGCGGGCAACGCGTTTGTAAAATTTTATTCCTTTGTGTCTGTACTCATCAAAGTTTAAGACCATCGTTAAAAATTAGTTTTAGTTGTCGGCAGGTAAGATTCAAACTAGTTCAGGGAGGGCAGTCTGGCGATGATGTTTCTGGCCTCTCCTTCACTGAGGTATTTTTTTAAGACACGTATAACAGCCTGGACTTCTTGTTTAGCAGTGTCGTCGCTGATCAGATATCTTTCAGCGATGTGCTCATCCTGCGAGCGGAGTTGATCGAGCAGATCGGCCATTGAACCCGGCTGCATCTGCGCAATGCCAGGTTTCCATCCATCGACGTAGGCAGCCTTGATGTACAGCGGAAGCTGCGAGATGAGGTGAAGCGACTCTCCGGGTGACAGGATATCCCTGAGTGTGTGCAGCACAGAAACAATAACACGGGAGGCATGATCCGTGTTCTCGGCATCGTTGAGCTCCCGCGCTACATGGCGAATAAATTCATTGCCTTTAAGCACATATTCCTCTACCCTAATGGCCATGCGTAAAAATGTTACAAATCACAGATTATTAAAATGGTACTTTCTGGTGTGGCCCCCCATAAATGCCATGCTGTATTTTACACTGCAGAACATTCCTTCGTTGGTTGCGTTTCCATTCTTCCACTTACTGTGGACTTCCAGAAACAATTCACGCCGGGTAACTTACTTCGTTTTATGCGAAGAAAGGCCTGACTGAGCTGATTTCCCTGATGCTGGATTTGCCAGGACGAGAGGTATTGCCCATGGATAGCCGTTAATAATGCCGTTTCGAAAAAAATCATACCCAAATTCAGTTATTTTGGGTCATGCAAATGGTTTATGGCCCCCAGAGGCACGTTCTTTTAGACCGCCGGTTGAACATTTATGCGAACCAGGACTAAAAGGATATGGGCCATTGTAATGATACTGGGCATCGGCGTGGCCGTGCTGATCGCGGCCCGCTCTTACATTTTTGATCGTCTGAAAGAAACGTTACACGAAAAGGTCAGGAGCCTCAACAAAACAGATCTCAACATCCGGTACGATTCAATTTACATCGACTGGCGCAGGAACCTCATTATGGTTGACAAGCTCGTGGTGGAAAAAGATGCTTATGACACTACCTGCGCTTACCCGGAGTTTATCTCAGTGGAGAAAGTGAGGATCGAAGGATTCAGCCTTCTGTCTTATCTGTTCCGCAAGACGGTAAGCTTCGAAAACGTCTCATTGATGAAGCCACACATTGTCATGAGGCAGGCTTCCCGTCTGCTGCAGGATTCTTCCAGGGGAAAAGAGAACGGGTTCAGGCTCGCCATCGATGCAGTTCATCTCTACGGTGCCCATTTTGAATACACAGACAGTGCAGCCTGCAAACCCATCACAGAAGTTAAGTCAACCCTTCATGCGCTGTCCCTTGCCGTTGATGCACAGCCCGGCAGGACACCCAAATTTTCGCTGCAGGCTGTTCAGCTCGACAGCACAACGGTAGAACTGCCCGATGAATTTTATACCCTGCGCGTGAAAGCCCTTGCCGCAGACCTCAAAAAGGGAACGCTCAGGCTCGATACACTCAAAGTGAGCCCACACCACCCCAAACTCGCCTTTGGCAGGAAGAAGGGTTTTGAAACAGATCGCCTGGAAGGTGTAGTGCCCTTTCTCAATTTATCGGGCCTCAAGCTGCGATACGTTGATACGTTCGCCATCGAGGCAAAGAGCGCCAGCGTTCAGACATTCATGAAGATCTTCCGCGACAAGCGGCTGCCGGATAAAAAGAAGGTTACACTGCTGCCGCTCCCGCAACTGCGAAAACTGCCATTCGGCATCAGCATCGATTCACTTCGGCTGGTGAAGAGCTACATCTCCTATGAGGAGTTCCAGGTCGAAGCCGGCGTGCCGATCACCGTGTTTTTCGACGATATCACGGCCACCGTCCTGCACCTCAACAACGACCGGAGCCTGGCACAGGGAGAAACGATCTTAAAGGCAAAGTGTGCTTTTATGAGCAAGGGCAGTGTCGAGCTGGTTGCGGTGATGCCATGGCAGGAAGAGAAGAATTGTACGGTTGAGGGGAACCTGAAGAATTTCAACCTTGAAAACATCAACCCCCTGCTCGAGCCGCTGGCCAACATGAAGATTGAATCAGGCATCATGAAAAGGCTTCACTTCAAGTACGCCTACAACAGCACCCGCGCCGATGGTGAAGTGGCGCTCAACTATGAGAACCTGAAGGTGATCAGTTACAAAGACGACGAGAAATTAGAAAAAGACAAAAAACGCAAGCGCAACAGGAACAAAGACCCAGAAGACCTGAAAAAAGATAACCTCAAAAGTTTCATCATCAATGCTTTTGTGATCCGCAAGAACATGGATGAGAGCGTGCCCGAAGAAAAACGAACAGGAACAATACTGTTTTATCGCGACACCTCGAAATCACTCTTCAATTACTGGTGGAAGTCAGTCTTCTCCGGTGTCAAGGCTGCGTATAACCTCGACAAGCTGGAAGCGCTGGCGAAGAAAAAGAAGAAGTAGGGAGTAGGCAAATAGTAGCAGTAGGCAAATCCGATCGCAAGCGATCGGGCAGTAGGCAAAGGACGAGTTACGGCAATTCTGGAGAGCTTCGTATGTTTAGCGCGAGCACAGTCTCGTAAGTCAACGCCTCGCACGTTGCCTGCTGCATGATAGCGCAGCTATCATATTTTGCCTACTGCCTACTGATTTATAGGTAGTTCTTCAGCGTACTCAAGCTCAACGGCTTTTCAAGGATCTTGACAGAAGTACGGCCGGTGAGCTCCGGCGGCAGGTATTTGTATGCGCTGATGAGGTTGATCTTACATTCGGGATATGCCTGCAGCAGGTAATCCATCTTTTCCCAGCCCAGACCGTCAGGAAGGTTATTGTCGATAAATACGATATCCGGAGAAACTTCTTTCATCAGCGTTAAGCCCGTACCGAGGGTGTTGGCTAAAAACACATCGTAATTCAGTTCAACAAGGTAAGTTTTCATGAGATGACACAGGTCTTCTTCGTCATCGATGATCACTATCTTTTTTTTATTCATAGCTGCTCCCTTGCATTTATCGTCAAAATCTATGCAAATGTTTCCGCTTTACAAGAAAAAAAATCTTGTACCTGAAGATGTAGATATTTTTTCACACGGCAAAATGTGTTAAAAAGGCTCTTTAGGTACAGTTTTTTTTGACGTTTTCCTCATCAAACAAAACCTTAAAGTATAAAATATTATGAACTCAACAGGCAAAGTACTCTTGGCAATTATCGGCGCAGCAGCCGCAGGTGCAATCATAGGGATGCTCGTTGCTCCTGAAAAAGGAAGCGACCTGCGCAAAAGAATCTCTGACACTACCGGTGACTGGGCTTCTCAACTGAGCAACCTTCTGGCACAGGGAAAAGAACAGCTTGAGAATTTAAAACAGTCGGCAATGAGTGAAGGAGAAAACGTTGCTGGTGAAGCAGAAGGTCGTTTTAATAAAGTAAGAGAAAAAGTTTCTTAAAAAACGGTGGTTGTCTCAAAAGTCATCCGTTATGCACGGGAGATCATGACTTTTGAGACAGCCTTTTCGTTTCTTAAAACCGCACAAAGATCCCAGAGAAACCATTCTCTTTTGCCCCGCACATTTTGCCTGATCATGGCCCTCAGAAACACAAAGCGTTGTTTCCACTTCATCCGGAGCATTATCGTCAGAAAGCATACGAATTAACACACGCTTCAGCGGATCAGTTTTTCCGAATGGCTTTTAGCATGAACGCAGCCGCCCACATGCCATTGGTTTGTTCAACCTGTCAAAACCGCCAGCAGCGTACAAGATCCCGCAGGAAGGTGTAGAAGCACATCTACATACCAGATCAATCTTTTTCGGGGAAAGTGAACTCCTTCTCCGGGGGCACCATTTTTTCTTCCTAAGTAATG
Source organism: Chryseosolibacter histidinae (assembly GCF_018598225.1). GTDB lineage: Bacteria > Bacteroidota > Bacteroidia > Cytophagales > Cyclobacteriaceae > Chryseosolibacter > Chryseosolibacter histidini. Next base: position 10,114 of record NZ_JAHESF010000018.1, read on the forward strand.
GAACAAAACATGATTGCCATGGAAAAGAATAAAAATCAGCGGCAAGCAGGCCCTTCGGAACGACGCACCAGCAGACCCGGGCGGCAGGAACACACCAACAAGGGCAGGCCTGATCGCAGAAGTGAACCTTCGGCACGTCAGGAAACTGAGCAGGATACAAACGCCGCAACAGGTCATGCGAAACCTATCACAAACCAGGATGCGCAGCGGAGGGCAACCAACGCCGGCAACTCAAACGATGTTATGGGCGAGCAGGAAACGGAAGGCGACCGATGGCGAAACGATAGATCCAGACCCTATGTGAACAGTAACGATTTTATGAACATTCAACGCAAAACACCAACGATGGAATAACAAGTATGTAGACACCGACGAGGCCAAGCAGGCCCGCCGTTAAACATGACAACATTATGAAAAAGCAATCGATCTTCGTGATTGGCATTGTCGTAGTTGTGATCAGTTGCTTAGGTGAAGGTGCCCTGTCTATCCTTGAACATGAACAGTGGTCAAACTACGTTCAGACCTGGCAGACACCATGGGCGTCCGTAAACAAGAAAAAAGTTAAAAAATCAGAGCAGGAAATACCTTTGTGTGCTGAGAAGCTCGCAAGGGTGAGAATTTAGGAAATAGAGTGAAGTTATTTTAACCGCAGAGAACGCGGAGAAGGCGCCGAGGGCCGCAGAGATTTTTTGGTAACCCTGAAAGATGCTCTATTAAGAGCACGATGAGATTTGCCTGCATTTTCTTTGCGCACTTTGCGTTTTCTTTGCGGTCTTTGCGTTTTGCATTTCTACCCGTGATTAAAGATCACCACAAAGGTGGTTCCCTCATCCACTTTAGACCGCACTTCCACGGTGGCGTTATGGGCCTGGATGATGTTGAGCGTGGAAGCAAGGCCGAGGCCGATGCCGTTGCGCTTGGAGGTAAAATAAGGTTCGAACAATTTTGAAAGGTTCTCGGTAGGGATACCGCAGCCATTATCGGAAATTTCAACCGAGTTGCTTTCTTCCGTGGAGGTTACCGCAATGCTGAGCTCTCCATGGTCATGCGAAATAGCCTCGATGGCGTTGATGATAATGTTCAGGAACGCGATCTTCAACTTGTTCTTGTCGCCCCTGATATAACACGGGGTCTCTGGATAGTTGAGCTTAAGCTTGATCTGCTTCAGGGTGATCCTGTCGAGCGCAATGGCGATGGTATCGTCGATCACGGTTTGCATGGCGATCTTTTCGAAGCTCATTTCCGCGGGCTTCGATGATGTCAATAGCTCGGTAATGAGGTCGTTGATCCTTTTGCCGTTCCTGTCGATGATGTCGAGGTAGATCCTGTCTTCGTCCCTTGTAAGACCATTGAGCTGCTCCAGCGACATGTGGATGTTGCTTAGCGGATTCCGCACTTCGTGGGCCAGTGTTCTCACAAGCCTGCCTGTGGCCGCCAGTTTTTCCGCCAGCAGTGTAGCACGTTCTGTTTTCTTCTGGTTGGTGATATCGTGCAGGATGCCCTGTACGTAGACGTTGTTATTACTATCGCGCTCCAGCGAAAGGTTCAGGATGCAGTATCGCTTTTTGCCTTTCGTGTTATTGAATTCCAGCTCCATGTCGTTGATCTCACCCGCTTTGGCCAGTCGCTCCTGGATCTGTGCGCGTGTGGATTCATTGTCGATGAGCTGATAAAGGTTGGAATTGAGCAGCTGGTGCTTGTCGCAGCCCGCGAGCCTTGACATGGCGGTATTCACATCTCTGAAAACGAGCGCCTGATCTGTGGTAAACACCGCCTCTTTCGATTTTTCGAAGATGTTCCTGTATTTCCTTTCGTTAGACCGCAGTGCCTTGGTGGAGGCTGCCCGTTCCAGCGAGTAGCGGATGCATCTTTCGAGCTTTTCAGTGGTGAGCTCGGCTTTCACCAGGTAATCGACGGCGCCCATTTCCATGGCCTGCTTATCGATGTTCGGGTTGCCTTTGCCCGTGAGCAGAATGATGGGCTCTTCACAGTTCATGCTCATGGCTTCCTTCAGCAGGTCGATACCTGTTTTCGCGCCAAGCCTGTAATCCACGAGATAGAGATCAAAAGCTTTGGACGCGATCTGCTGAAGCGCCGCCTTGTAATTATAGCACCACTGGATATCGAGGGTTCGGTCTTCGATCCCTTTCAGAAAACCACTGGTAAGTATGAAGTCATCCTCATCATCATCAATGATCAGTATACGCACAGGCTTGGACGGATCGTACATGGGTTAAAATTGCTTTTCCGGAAGTATGACGGTAAAAGTAGCCCCCTTCTCGGGCTCGCTGTGAGCGAAGATTATTCCATTATGATTATCGACAATTTTTTTACAAATGGCAAGGCCGATGCCCGAACCCGGGTATTCTGTTTTGCCATGGAGCCGCTGAAAGATCAGGAAGATCTTGTCGGCATATTCTTCATCAAACCCGATACCCTGGTCGCGGATATCGATCTTATAGAAGGTGCGCTCCGCCGGAAGCTGCCACGCCTTCTTCTCTTCCCGCGCCAGCTTTGAACAAATGATGTCCACCATAGCGGGAGCGTTGTTTTTCCTGAACTTGATGGCGTTAGACAACAGGTTATTGAACAACTGCTTCATTTCCGAAGGCACGGCTTCTACTTTAGGCAATGTTCCGGAGACCCTGATCGTGCTTCCGGTCTCCTCGATCTTCAATTCAAGATCGGCAATGGCCTGGTCGATCACCGTCTGGAGCGCGAGCAGGTTGAAATTGTGCGAGCTCCGGTTGATCCTTGAAAATTCCAGGAGATCGTCGATGAGCAGGCGCATGTTGGCAGAAGCAACCATGACCCGTTCGATGAACAGCTCTCCTTCGCGGTCAAGGGCGTTGCCGAGCTTCAGCTTCAACCGCTCGCTGAACATGGAGATCTTGCGCAGCGGTTCCTGCAGGTCGTGGGAAGCCACATAGGCAAATTCCTCCAGCTCCTTGTTCGAGCGGTTCAGTTCCCGGATGCTTCGCTCCTGCTCTTTTTCAAAATTGCGGATGGCGGTAATATCGCGGGTGATGCCCAGGATTTTTTCAACAGTGCCCTGATCGTTCATCACGACCTTGCCCTTGGTGAATACCGTCTTGCGGACACCGTTGCGTGTCTGAACAACATATTCGTAATCGAATCCACTTTCAGCCAACATGGCCTGGCTGATGATCTCGTTCAGTCCATCGCGGTAGCCATTCACGATATGATCGAAATAAACACTCTTGCTGACAGGTGCACCTGCCTCTTCTTTCGGGTAGCCCAGCAGCAGGCAGAGACCCGGCGTCCAGGTCATCGTGTCACCGGGTACTTCCAGGGTCCAGGTGCCGAACTGGAGCAGCTCTTCTGTTTCAACAGACAGCTTCTTCAGCGAATCGGCCTCCTGTCGCGATCTCAGCGTCTCGGTAATATCCTGTGCGATAAAAAGCAAAGACGCAGCCCTGCCATCCGCATCTCTCACAACATAACCGTTGGTCTTGAAATGACGGCAGTTGCCATCCCGGCCGCAGAGCCTGCTTTCGTAGGTGCAGGCATCAACGTCCGGATCGTCGGCGTAAAGTTTATCGAGCTCGTGCTTTACAAGGTTTACATCATCGGGGTGCACCAGGTTGTAAATGGCGTTGGGTGTGTGGCGGATCACTTCATCCGGATAGCCGAAGTATTCGGTAAACTGGAGATTCATATAATCCAGCTTCCGGCTTTCAATATCACAGGTGTAAATAATGGCGGGAAACAGATCGGCGATCTGCCCCGTCAGTGATTTGTCATCCGCATATTTCCCGGATTCAAAAAAGGATCTTAAAAAGTCGATCTTGACACTCATATACTGCCCCCTCATAACTGTGATATTACAGTTCCTGGTTATTCAGATCCTTGTATTGTTTGATCTTATTGTACAAGGTCTTCCTGTCGATCTTCAGCAACTTGGCAGCTTTGCTTTTGTTAAAATCAACTTTCTTAAGCGTTTCAAGGATCCATTCATATTCAGCGTCGATGCTGACGCTTTTCAGGCCAGGCTCTCTTATCACAGGTGGCTGATTCACGGCTATCGCCGGATCTTTGGGTACGGCAGGCTGCTCGCCCGTATTTTCGAACTGCAGCTTGCGGTAGTTCACTAACTCGAAAGGAATGCTCTTGATATCGATCACACTGCTGTCGGCCAGCAGTGTTGCACGCTTCACAACATTCTTAAGCTCGCGCAGGTTGCCATGCCACACATATTTTCTGAACACTTCTTCCACTTCGGGAGAGAAACGTTTCACATTTTTTCCGAGCTCTTTATTGGTTTGCGTCAGGAAGTGGTTGGCGAAAACCATGATGTCGTTCACCCGTTCACGCAACGGCGGAACGTTGATGGCAAATTCATTGAACCGGTGATAGAGGTCTTCGCGGAAATGACCGGACTTGGCGGCATCCCACAGTTTCCGGTTACTGGCCACGATGATCCTCACGTCGAGGTCGATGTCTTTGGTACCGCCTACCCTTCGCATCTTGCGCTCCTGGGTTACCCTGAGCAGCTGAACCTGCACATCGTAGGGCAGGTTGGAGATCTCGTCGAGGAAGATCGTGCCGCCATTGGCAAGCTCGAAGCTTCCCATTTTTTGTCCGATGGCACCGGTGAACGAACCTTTCTCATGACCGAACAGCTCGCTGCCGGCCAGCTCGCGCGATAAGGTTCCGCAGTCGATGGCGATAAAAGGTTTGCTGCTGCGTTTGCTGCGTTTATGGATCTCCTGGGCGATCACTTCTTTACCACTTCCGCTTTCACCATAAATGATGATGCTGTAGTTGGTGGGCGCCACCAGGTCTATCTGGTTGAGGATATTCTTGAAATCGGAGCTGTCGCCGAAAATATAGCTGCCCGATTCGGTGTGTGCTCTTTTGGCATTTAATAAATTAACGCGTTCCTGCTCTTTCAGGGCTGCGTCCTGCTCATTGGCGTCTGCCGAAGCTTTGTCTTCAGCCGACGTGTTCAACGCTTTTTTGATGGTCAACAGGATCTCATCGGGCAGCAGTGGTTTGGTGACATAGTCCATGGCACCCAGCTTCATTACTTCCACCGCGGTTTTGATGTTGCTGTAACCGGTAATGATGATCACGGGCACGGAAGGATTTTTCTCCTTGATCTTCTTCAGGATAGAGCTCCCGCTCATGTCCTCGAGACGGAAGTCGCACAGGATCAGGTTGGGTTCTACTGAATCCAGGATCTCCAATGCGGCTCTGCCGGTAGTTGCCTCCAGCACTTCAAATCCGTGTTTTGAAAGGAATCGTTTAAGAACAAAACATAAGTCTTTATCATCGTCGATGATCAGTATTTTTTCCATGAGCGTTGTTATGTAAAACTATTTAAGACATCAGCTATCAGGCCAGAAAAGCACGCATCTGGGCCGCGGGTATATGCAACTGTTCGCGGTACTTGGTCACTGTTCTTCTCGCGATCTCAAACCCTCGTTTGGCCAGTACTTTCACCAATTGCTGATCGGAATACGGACACTTCTTGTCCTCTGCCTGGATTACCTCTTCTATCGTCTTCTGAATAACTTTGTTGCTTACAACTTCGCCTTTATGGTTTGCAATACCTTCGGTGAACAACGACTTCAGCAGCACGTTCCCGAAATGCGTCTGCACGTATTTATTGCAGGTGATACGCGACACCGTCGAAATATCCACACCCACCATATCGGCAACGTTTTTCAGGATCATGGGCTTCAATTTGGTAATATCCCCTTCCTGAAAAAAATCGTGCTGAAGACGCACGATCGCCTCCATCACTTTAAGCATGGTGTTCTCCCTTTGCCGTATGGCGTTCACAAACCACTCGGCAGCGTTGAGCTTGCTTTTCAAATATTGCTTGGAACGGTTGTCCGTCTGGCTTTTTTCCGTGTCGTATACCATTTTCTTCCATGACGAGCTGATGCACAACTTCGAAGAACGTTCGCGGGCCAGCGAAACGTGCGTGCCCTCCTCATCCTGACTCAATATAAAATCGGGCAAAATAGTTTCCGTTTGTGTTGTTGTGCTGGCGGCGGCCACCGGTTTTAATTTCAAGGTGCCGAGCAGGTGAAAGATATCCTTGAGGTCGTCTTCCTCGATCTTGAGGTCGTTGATGATCCTTTCAAAATTCCGGTGCATGAGCTCCTGGTAATAAGTATCCAGCAATCGGATGGCGAGCTTTACGTCAGGGCTCTGTTGCATTTTCCGCAGCTGCGCGATGAGGCATTCTTTGATGTTGCCTGTTCCCACGCCCACAGGCTCGAGCTGCTGGATCACGTGAATGATCTTCTGAACAGTTTCAGGTTCTACCCAGCGGCTGAACTTCATGGAATAATCATCCGCAAGATTCTCAGTGGTGAATTCGAGGAAGCCTTCATCCGTCAGGCTATCGATGATAAAATAGCCGACCTCTGTTTCGAGTTCGGTGAGACTCTGCAGCGCAAGCTGGTTCTTCAGCTCCTGCCGGAAGTCTTCCACTTCTATGATCGGTTTTTCAAGCGGTGCCTGGGTCTGAAAGTGCTGCGCATTCTCGAGCTTGTAATCGGGAATATCGTCATAGCAATATTCATCATAGTCCTTGAAGTCCTGTGAATCCTGAGTGCCTGTCTCGAATGCGGTTTCTTCTTCAGCCTTCTCCTCAATCAGCGGATTCTCTTCCAATTCGTTTTGAATGCGCTGCTCCAGTTCCACTGTATTCAGATGTAATAGCTGCAACATTTGGAGATGCTGAGGGTGTATCTTCAACTGTTGTTTTTGTGTCAGGTTTTGGTAAAGCATAATATAAGGGCCGGTTAAGTTCCTCCCAAACATTACAAGCTTGGCTCCATTTTCTGCCAAAACCCGGACCGTTTTAATAAACATCTGTAAATCAGTTAGTTAAATTCACTTAGTACGACAGCGGCTGTAATCGTTTAAACAGCCGTGTAGAATGATTTCCCATTTTGTTGCTATCTAAGTTAGCTCATTTGAGGAATAAATTCCACACCAAAAATGGGTTTTTCCGGCGAATTTAGAGGTTTTTAGATGCGATGAAGTGAAGCTGAAAGGTGAAAAATAGCGATCTGAAAACAGCCATTTTCAATAAAATCTTACAGGGAAATAGAAAATACCGGAGAGGCTACTGTAAATGGTAATCGGTTTTAATAGTAATCGGTATTCGGTAATCGGGTATTCAGGTAATGGAGTCCGGTATTCAGTAGTCGGTTGGGGTCAGTTACCGATCACCGATTACTGTTTACTGATAACCGATTACCAGTTTACTGATTACTAATCACCGATTACTGTTCACTAATTACGGTTTGTTCCGTGACAACGGAGGAGTCAGGCGACGCCTCTACAGGAGATAAAACTGAAAGCAGCGCGAAGGCTACGGCGGAGGTTTCCTTCTTCCACTGCATGAAGTATAACCAGCATATCTCAGTTCCGTTCATCGTGCCCGGGAGTATACAACCATCCACTATGCTGCGCAGCAGTGTTCTCACAAATACAGTTATTGTCATCAGTTCCATTCTGTTGCTGAGAAAAAAAACGAAATGCCCGCTGCTTATAGCAGGATTTCCGTTTCTATACGGCACCACTGTGAGCATTTTTTTACACACCCATCCGCATCTGCACTGTGTAATTGACCGGAAGCCGCGTTTTGCTCTGGCATGTTAATGGTGAAGACATCAGTGGATAACCAAAATTGTAATACTATGCTACGATGGACATTAACATTTCTGGTAATAGCGCTGATCGCTGCTATTTTTGGTTTCACGGGGATCGCCGCAGGCGCGGCTTCAATTGCAAAAATTATCTTCTACATATTCCTGGTATTCTTTGTGATCTCGCTGATCGCAGGCGCTTTCAGACGATCGGATTGACGACCGAGGTATGCAGAACAAACAAAAAAAGTGCAGCTCCAATGGCTGCACTTTTTTTATGGTCTTAACCTATCCATACCTTTCACTGCCGTCGGACTCCCTCTTCCTCTCACGGGTCCTTCGTTTGCGCAATCACTCAAATCATCGCTCCAGACAACGTGCCCTCAGGAGGCTCCTATGGAGCCGAATGCAAACTCAACTTCCATTCTATAAACAGGAAGCGCCATCCGGAGCTGAATGTATTTCGCTCTGTAGGAGCGTCCTGTTTATAGAAATGCATCAAATTACGCGCTTGGCTCTGTAGGAGCTCCCTGAACTGGTAACAGTCTTCAACACGTCTCCTCCTGACTCCTTACTTCTTGCTCCTTACTCCTAATTCTTCTCGCTCCTGACTACTATTTTTCGGCACCTGCAACTCCTTCGCTTCCTGCTTGATAATAAAAACCGCCGTATCATCAGGCGTGATACCACTTCCGAAGTTGAGCGTATACACCTTGGTGAACTCGGCGCCGAAAAAAAGAATAATGGATGAGTAGTACACCCAGAGCAGAATGATGATGATGGATGCCGCGGCGCCGAAGGTTAAACCGATATTGGAATTGCCGAGGTAAAACCCGATCAGGAATTTGCCCACCAGGAACAGCAACGCCGTGAACGCGGCGCCTACCAGGGTATCCTTCCACCGGATGTGCGCGTCAGGCAGTACTTTGAAGATGATGGCAAACAGCAACGCGATCACTACATATAAGATCACATAGTTGACCACCATGAAGATATACACAGTGGCGTCGCTGAAGAAACGCGTGAGCTTTTCAAAGAGCAGGTCTGACAGGGCGTGAACGGCCAGCGACACCATCAGCACGAAGCCGAAGCCGATGATGAGCGAAAAGGAGATGAGCCTGTTGAGCAACAGCTTGAGCCATCCCTTCCTGGGCTTCGCCTTCACAGACCAGATATAGTTGATGGAATCCTGGATCTCTGTGAACACACCGGTAGCGCCGATCACCAGAACGATCACCCCGATAAGCGCTCCGCTGGCGCCGAGCTGCGACTTCTCGATGTTGCGGATAATATCCTGGATCTGGAGCGCAGCCTGGCTTCCTACCAATCCGTTGATCTGGTAGTAGATCTTTCCGTGCACGGCGTCTTTCCCGAAAAAGATACCCGCCAGCGAGATGATAATGACCAGCACCGGCCCCAGAGAGAAGATCGTATAGTATGAGAGCGAAGCGCTGAGCTTCATTCCATGGTCATCCAAAAATTCTGTAATAGCCTGGCGCAGGATGAGCCAAAACTTACGCATTCACTTTCGACGTATTGATCTTCTTCTGTATTTCGTGTACCTCAACAATGAACTTCGAGACATCGCTGTCGGAATAAGCACCGTAGGCATCTACCAGTGTTCCTTTCACACCGTCGTCGGTCTCAATAACATACAGTATCGAATTATCGCCGGGATCCGATACACCCTCGAAGCGGTAGAAGTTGATGATGCTGATCTGGTCCGGCTTGTAAATTTTGTTTTCACTGTATGTGCTCAGACCTTTCTTCGTTACCTGAAAATCTTCTTTGTAGCCGTCTTCTTTCATTTTATTCACACAGGATGAAAGGCTTTTCATCCAGGGTACTTCTTGTGTTTGTCCTCTCGTTTCCATTTCGTTTCGGTTTATAGTTAAAAAGTCGGCAACAACGCTACCGACTTTCGATCTTCTATTCGTTCAATCAATTTCATTGCACAGGCATTCATGGCTTCACCGTTTCCTGCATATCGCGGTGACGCTTCACGGTGTCATGCATGGCCTGTATGCTGTGTTTCTGTTCTTCGATCAGTTCCCTGACGTCGCGTGGCATGGGCACTTCATCTTCCAGTGAAAGCCTGTAAACCCTGAGCGCGGCATCTTCGCCAAATTCACAGAGCGAGAGAATGGATTTGCGGTCGCGCGCACTCACGCCCGAGCGTATGTCCATCCACACGCGATAGATCTTTCCTGACTGGGTCGAGTCTGAAGACGGATCTCCGCCCAGGTTTCTCACTTCGGCAGCCAGGTCATTGGCGTACTGCACGCTGGCGCTGGCAGCGTTGGTGAACATGGTTCTCAGATCGATATCGGTGGGCTTCAGCTCTTCCACCGCTTTCTGGTAACCTTCTGTTCGGTCGTGATTGATCCTGATAAGATCATTCAGTATCCCTATCAATTCGTTATCGGGTTTCATGGCTCTTTGGTTTTTTGCATTATACACACCGGCCGGAATCATATCCACTACGTGACTATGATACTACCGATGCTCATTTGCAGAACAAGTGAAAGAAACTTGTGCCATGCCTGGGATAAAAACAGCTGCGATCAAAAGGGCTGAATGCCTGCTTCGCGACCTATCTCCACAAACTGGGCAAAAAATGCCTCAAATTTTAGTAAAGCGTCTTTATAAGGACGCTTAAATCCTTTAAAAACCCGCTTTTAATATTTTGGCATAAATTTTAAGATTTAAGGGCATCAGCCGTTGAATCAACAACCAGATTTGAACCGGCAACATTGGAGAAGTTGAAAAAGCGGAAAGGATGAAAACGTTACTTCGCATTTTGGCCATGGTGATGCTCACTTTTTTGATGCTGTCGCTAACCAAATGCAATCCGAATAATGATCGTGTAGCTGGAAATAACGAGGAGACCACTTTGGCGGAAGATCTAGAACGCGAGCGTGACGAAGTTCGCAAAGATCTCCGGGAACTGAGAAAGGACCTTGATCGTGAGCTGGAAAAAGTAAACAGAAAGATCGACAAAGCTACCGATGTACAACGCGAGCGGCTCGAAGACGCGAACCGCAGATTGACAGACGATCGTGCTAAGGTAGATGAAACGTTGGAAGACCTGGAAAACGCCAGCAACGAAACCTGGGAAGAAGTAAAAGTCGCCGCCCATAACACATCACGCGATGTAAAGGCAGCCTTCAGGGAAGTTGGCAACGAGATCAGAGATCTCTTCCAGGATGATAAAACAAGCAATTAAAGATAGTTGTTCTATAGTCAGGTTTTAGCTAGTGGGGTTTAAAAGTCGTTACCGTCCTGGTAGCGGCTTTTTTTTTGCCCATACTTTTCCCATGAAGCCTTTAGCGCAAGCGTCCCCAGCCCGCGACACAGTAGTGCGATGATAGCCAAGAGGATCCCCACCTTCTAACTCCCGGGCTCCTGGCTCTTCTCCTTACTCCTTACTCCTTACTCCTACTTCTTCCCCGCCTCCTGCCCCCTGGCTCCTTGTTCCTGACTTTTTTTCAAATCCATCGGCTTCCGTTTACGCTTCTTCTCCCTGTGAACCTCATCCGCGTCATCGATGGAGTGAGAGCTATGAAGATCGCGCTCCTGCTCCGCTAACGCTGACAACTTGATATAGAATTTTTTCAGTGTGATGAGCTCTTCTTCGGTCAGGTCTTCGATCACGATCAGCCTGTTGCTGGCCCTTTCGTCGCAGGCAATGAGCTCGTTCAGCTTCAGCTGCGCCGCCATGGTATCCTTATTCTGCGATTGCTGGATGATGAATACCATCAGGAACGTGATCACGGTAGTGCCGGTATTGATCACCAGTTGCCATGTATCTGAAAAATTGAAAAAATATCCGCTGGCAGCCCAGACCACAACAATCGTTGCTGCAAAGATAAAAGCGGCAGGGCGCCCCGCAGCCCTCGTAACAACGGCGGAGATCCTGTCGAACGGATGTGATGTTCTCTGCGAAGTATTATTTGTTTTCATGACTTTATTTAATTGAATGGCACAAGGTACAAAAAACAAAAAGTCAGGACAGCACCTGACTTTTTTTGGATCGGGAAATTAGGCATTTTGCAAGGTACGAGGTACGATTTACGAAGACGATTTAGCGGCCTCGCACGATACGCAATGCCTGTTGTTTATTCTTCAACTTCCTGCTGTGCAGACTGATTGATGTTGTTCTCTGCAAGGTTGGTCAGCAGTTCGTCGGCTTCTTTTTCTTCTTCCAGGATCTCTCCCAGAATATTGGCGATGTCTTCTTTGCCGAGTGTTTTGGCCAGCTGTGCCAGTCCACCGTAAGCAGCTATTTCATAGTGCTCCACTTTCTGTGCAGAGATGATGAGGCCTACATCGCGTGTAGAGGTGCCGTCTTCGGTATCTTCGATCACCGACTCACCTTCTTTCACCAGGCCTTCCATACCTTCACATTTTTTGCCGCGGGGCTTTTCTCCCAGCATTTCAAACACCTGCTCCAGGCGGCTTACCTGCTCCTGGGTAACGGCCAGGTGGTCGGAGAATGCTGTGGCAAGCTCTTCTGATGTTGCCGCTTTCTCCAGCTTACCCAGTGCTTTTACAAGATGTTTCTCTGCCCAGTAGATGTCGCGTAGTTCATCAATGAACAGCTCCTGGAGCATCGATTGGTTCTCTTCCTTGGAATAAGTAGTTGCCGTACTTTTTTTGGCTGCACTCTTTTTACCTGTTCTTTCCATAGTTCGATTTTTTTAAATGTGTGTCCGATGATTATTTCTTTGACCTGCTGCGGGAGCGCGTACTCTTTTTGGCGGTCTTCTTCCGTGGCTTCGAGGTTTTTTTACGCGGGGTCTTGTAACCTTTCTTCCGCGACTCCGAAAGGGCAATGGCGATGGCTTGCTTCCGGCTCTTCACCTTTCTGCCTGAACCGCTTTTCAGGCTTCCCTTCTTCCGCCGGCGCATGGTCCTTTTCACCTGGTCCTGCGTCTTCTTCCCGTACTTGGCCATAGTTTTACCAACACGGTTGAAAAACGCCATGCCGTTAAGCAACTATGCTTTTAGTGTAAGGGGTTGTACAGGTTGTACTAATTTATCCGCAAACGGGAAGGAGTAAGTAGTAAGAATTAAGGAGTAAGAATGGGCAAGAATTAGGAGACAGGAGCCAGGAGTCAGAAGAGGTTACTCCTGGCTTCACTTTCTTTTTACTTCACTCGATCTTCAGATCCTTCCTCACCTTCTTCGTGAGCTTGGAACTTACCAGCTCGTACGATTGCCGTACATGATGCTCCCACTCCTTCTTTTTGAGTGCCGAGGGTTTGGTTACCAGTACCCATTTGTTCCTGGCCATGTAGGGTGCCGGCTCGAAGCCTTCGCGGGAGGTGAGCTCTTCGAACTCGTCGTCAGTGACCTTGAAAGAGGCGGAAAACGGTCCCTCGAGACCGGTCACACAGAACATCTTGCCGCCCACACAAAAACACAGGTCGTGCCCCCATTTTACATCTTCTGTGGTGCCACGAAGCGACTTGCAAAACTGCTGCAGGAATTCTATTGACATGCGTGTTGATTTGACTTCGTCAAATTTAGGACAGATTTCGGTGTATTACTAGAAGCCAGAAGTCAGGAGCCAGGAGTCAGAAGGTGCGGTGCGGTGTAAAAATCAGCCTGGGCACCGGTCTGGGAGACGTCCTGGGGCTGGTTACACCGAAACCTGGTTGTCACGCTGTATTCTCCTGGCTCCTGACTCCTGGCTCCTGGCTTCTTTTTACTAATTTTAAGCCCCATGAAGAAAATAGTCGGAATCATTCCTGCACGATACGCCTCTACCCGCTTTCCAGGCAAGCCCCTGATCGATATCCAGGGCAAAAGTATGATCAGGCGGGTTTATGAGCAGGCCCGAAAATGCGCCTCGCTGAGCGACGTTATCGTGGCTACCGACGACGAACGGATCCGGCGTGAGGTGCAGGGCTTCGGTGGAAAGGTATGCCTCACATCGCCTGATCACCCCAGCGGCACAGACCGTTGCGCCGAAGTAGTGGAGACCCTGGACCTGAACTGCGACGCCGTGGTCAACATCCAGGGCGACGAGCCTTTTATTGACCCCGAGCAGATCTCGCTGGTGTGCCGTTGTTTTGACGACGAAAGGACCGAGCTCGCCACCCTCATCAAAAAGATCTCGAACCCCGAGATCCTGTTCAATCCCAATTCGCCCAAGGTGATCATCGATCGCGACCAGTTCGCCATCTACTTCAGCCGCCATCCCCTACCCTACATCAGGGGTGCCGAAGAAAAGGATTGGATCAACCGTCATACTTTTTACCAGCACATCGGCATTTATGGTTATCGCACGGATGTGCTCAAAAAAATAACACAACTTCAGCCTTCATCGCTCGAAAAAGCGGAGTCGCTGGAGCAGCTGCGATGGCTCGAGCATGGTTACAGGGTGAAGACAGCCGTCACAACATTCGAAACGCTGGCGATCGATACGCCTGACGACCTCAACCGGGTACTCCACACGCTAAACCTGTAAAATATGATTTGTAAGAATTGCGAGGTAGCCCTCGATGGCAAGTTCTGCGCAAACTGCGGGCAGAAGGCCAATATCTCCCGGCTCACCTTTGTACACGTCATGCATGAGTTCTTCCACGCCTTTACCCACGCTGACAAAGGTGTGCTGCTACTGGCTAAAAAAATGATCCGTTACCCGGGAACAGTAGCCAGGGAGTATGTTGAAGGCAAACGAAAGAAGTATTTCAATCCGCTGAGCTTCATCGTGATCACCTCGGCCATCAACGCTTACATCTGCCTGAAAACGGGATATTACGCCGCCATGAGCCATGGCAGCGAACCCAGCAGCGGAGGCAGAAAAATGCCGGAGATCATGAAGGAGGTCTTCGAATTCAGCGACCACAACGGAAAACTTTTAAGTCTCATCGTTGCAGTGCCCCTGCTCGCCTTTTTCTCGTGGGTGTTTTTCAGGATGTTGAGATTCAAAGCTACAAAATACACGTTCCCCGAAACCTTTGTGCTCAACTCATTTATCGTCGGCGAAAGCAACATCATCAGGATCCTGATTTTCATCCCCCTCTTTTTGTTGTTTCCGGCGTATGTCAACGTGAACCTGTGGATGTTCGAGTTCCTGCTGCTGATCTACCTGATCGTTGCCTATAAACAATTTTTCGGTCAGCATATTCTGCTCACCATTGTCAAGTCAGTGCTGACCATGGTGCTCTTCATCATCTTTTACTGGGTCTGCATTCTGGCTTACGTGTCCTTTAAGCATCTAATCTTTTAGCAGCGCGTACGGAGTTTTGGGGAGCTTCACCTGGTGGATCATGAACTGTTCCATTTCACGGTACACGCCATCAACATCGTGTGACGTGATGGACGAGCCGATCACATGCGCGCCTGTATTGGGCACCGCCTTGATCACCTTGAGCGAATCGGGTGTGCCGAGCTGCGCATTCATTTCAAGCATGGCGCTTACTTTCACCTGCGGATCCTGCTCCTGTTCGTTCTTGTAGTAATACAGGGTGAGCACGGGTTGCTTCACACGGCTGAATGTTTCGGGGTTCATGGAAGTTTCCAGGAGCTCTTCGAGCTGTACGGTAGCTTCAAGCCTGTATTTTTCATTCCAGTATTTCTGCTTCTCTTCGTTTGTGTCTTCCGCTTCGCTGTATTTTCCACCCATCACCATGCGTGCGATCTGCAGGCCCCAGTGGTTGTTCAGCACGAATGCCGCAGGGTTGTTGATGGCGATGTTGGGCGATAAGTTGATGAGCGCATTCACCCGCTCCGGATACTCGGCAGCCAGCATCAGGCTCAGTGTGCCTCCCGTTGAGGTGCCCACCAGGATCACTTTGTCGCCAATAGCGTTACCGATGGCCAGCGCTTCCTTGGCGGAGTTCCAGAGCCGGTCTGCTGTCATCAGCTGAAGTGACTCCGTAGTGTCGATACCGTGATCGGAAAGCCTTGACAGGTACAGGTTGCAGCCGAATTCAGTGGCAAGCTTGCGATGCACCGGGTCACCTTCCCGCTGGCTGGCAGAAAAACCATGCAGGTAAACAATGGCATATGGTGTTTTTCGATGGGCGCTGTCGAACCATACGATGCGTGCTTCGTTGTCGGCTTTCAGCTTATGCTGACTCTCGTTGCTGCGGATGTGGTCGTCAAGCGCAGCAGGATCTGACGGCACAACAGGCATTGTTTTATCGTATACGGGCTTATCGGGCGAAGGCCCCAGCAGATAAATGACAAACAGCAGGATGATGGGAATGAAGATCTTTCTCAGTAGTTTCATAAGGGCATAAATTAAGGTGAAGATACAAGGCTCAGTCCGGTAAGCCAAATCAACTTAATGTTATGCGAACACAGCGCGCCTGCTGGTTTTTAGTGTGAAGGTGAAAACGGTTCCTTTGCCCAGCTCGCTCGTTACCTTGATGGAGCCTTTGTTTGTTTCGATGAACTCTTTGGAGAGCAACAGGCCTATGCCCACACCTTTTTCCTTGTAGGTGCCGGGCCGCGTAAAGTGTGTTTCGGCATTGAACAGCTTTTGAATATCCTCATGGCTGATGCCCACGCCGGAGTCTGATACGGTGATCTCACAAAGGTCTGCACGTTCCTGCGCGGCGATCACTACCACCCCTCCCGGCTTACTGAACTTGATGGCATTGGCAATGAGGTTCCTGAAGATGAGGCTCACGTGATTGCGGTCTGCCATCACCAATGTGCCGGCCTGGATCTCGTTGACCATGTTCACTTTTTTATTCGCCGCAAGGTCGTTGAACAGCACCAGTTTTTCTTCCGCCAGCTTTCGCAGGTCGAACTCTTCGGGGAATGCCTGCAGTCCCTTCAGCTGGGTCTGTGCCCACAGCAGGAGGTTGTCGAGGTCATCGTAAACCGAGTCGAGGTTGCGCTTGAGCGATCGTGTAACATCCACAAATTCCTGCTGGGTCAATCCGGCGGTATCCAGGATCTCGAGCAGCGCCCTCAGGCTGGCCACGGGGCTTCGCAGGTCGTGACTGATGATCGAGAACAGTTTGTCTTTGGTTGAATTGAGGTTGCGCAGCTGATGCGCCTGCGTTTCAACTTCCTTGTTCTTTTCTTCCAGCGCAAACTTGGCTTTGCTGTTATAACGGTTGTTATAGTACAGCACAAATGCAAGGATCAGGAGCAGGGTGAGACAGCCTACATAAAAATAGATCCATACACGCTGCTGGTTGATCTGCTCCGCCTGCAACGCCGCATCTTTTGTGAGCAGCTCGATCTCCGCCTGCTTCATCTCGGTATCGAACCGGATCTGCATGAGCGCGATCTGCTCGCTGCTTCTTTGGTTGTACAGCGAATCGTGCAGCTCGATATACTTCGACTGGTATTCGTATGCTTTTGTAAGATCGTTCTGCTTGTAATGGATCTCGGCCATCATTCTGTAGGCGCGCTCCAACTCATCCTTGAATCCATAACGGTGGGCTATGCTCAGGTTCTCTTTCAGGTAATCCATAGCCTTACTGTATTGTCCCAGCAGGCTGTAGGTTTTGGCAAGGCGATGCAGCACCGAGACCCGCAGAAAGGTGTTGGCGTGTTTGATGGAAAGGTCGAGGCAGATATTGAAGTTGGCCAGCGCCTCCGGGGTGTTGTTTCTGGCCAGGTAAATGTCACCGAGGGTTCTTCTCCCAAAAGCGATCAGGTAAGGATCTTTTTCCGCTTCGCTGAGCACCAGGCTTTTTTGCGTGTAGATGAATGCCGAGTCGAGTTCTTTCAATCCAAGGAAACTGTAACCGATATTGCTGTGACACCTTGCTTCGATGAGCCGCTGACCGATGGCACTGGCAAGGCGTCCGGCCCTGCGGAAAGCTTCGATCGCTTCCCTGAATTGCTTCTGCTCATAGTGAATGGCTGCAACGTTGATCTGGCATCGCGCAATGGCCGCGCTGTCTTTCAACTGCGATGCAAGCCGCACTGCCTGCGTGGAAATATCGAGCGATTTTGAATAGTCTCCTTTGCGGTAAAGCAGCCACCCGTAATTTTCAAGGGCATCGCAGCGACCTTTGTCGTACCGCAGCAATTCTGACAGGTCTTTGGCCTGTTGAGCAAAAACAAGCGCTTTATTATTGTCTTTTTCGCGAAGGGAATGCACCAGCCTGTTCAGGAGCCACACCTTGTTGGTATCGGAAGGCACAGACGACACCAGGCTTTCCAGGCTATCGATTTCGCTTTTTTGTGCGAAGCCTTGAATGGCCAACAATACCAGGGCAGCCAAAAATATCCTAAAAGACATGGTTTTTACCGAGATCAGATTAAATCCAACCTTATAACGCTGCAACTACGAGAAGAGCGGCAATAAATACCATTGAAAATCAGGCAAAAACCTACATAATAGGTTGCAATTAAATTATAAAGAATTCAAAAAAAGGGAACTTTTCAGGCGTTTCTTCAATATTCCGGACAACCATGGAACAGGGTCTCGCCAATTGGCTGCCCTGGCGGAGGTGGCAAAAGCTCATCCTGCTTATATTCTCCGGGACTTTGCTGAAAGGTGTTGATCCGCGAAACAGCGTAGCCATAATGCGCTTTCCACTGCTGGTCGGTCGTATTTTTTTCCATCGCCGTCAAGGCTGTCTTAAGCTCGGCAAGCTTCAGGTACACCACTCCCTTGACGATGGCCGGCGACTCTTTATGCAAGGCAAGCCTGAAAAGATTATTGAGCACCACGTCATTCACCGTGATCTGCACCGCTCCCTGATACCCGGCAGATGGACGGGCTTTGAGGCTTGACGCGATCAGCTTATCAAGTACACTTTCAAGAGAAGGTTGTTTGGGATCTCTTGCATGATATTCAACAAGCCTGGCTGCGCGGGCAGGATGCAACAACAACGAGACCGTCATGTCTGCAGCGCTCTCAGCGGCACCCAACGCATCGAAAGTAAGATCGGTGCGTACCTTGATCACTTCCCTGGTGCGTGTATAACCGATGGGCCGCGGTGGAATATGCTGCAACAGGTCTTCAGGCAACATCAATGACGCTGGCGCGATGGTGCTGAGCAAGGCATCGAGGGCTTTGGCCTGCTGCTCGGCCGGTACCATCTCCGTTACAGGCTGCGCGTCACCCCGCAGCGCATACCGGTAGTTCAAACCTCCTATGAGCTTGGCCGAAGCTTCCGCCTGATACCGGTGGAAAAAATACATCGGCACGAGCACCTCTTCCAGGGTAGCCCAAGGTGTGCCGGGCCTGATATTCTTTTCGCCGAAATTTTTAAGCACCACAGCGCGGATCTCCATCACACGTTTCAGCTCATCGGCGGCGTTGCTCCCGTTGTCCCACAGGTGAGCGTAGGGATGCGCGCTGCCCGTGGGTCTTGCATCCTGGTCAGACAAAAATGTGAGTCCTTCTTTCAATGCGTTCTGTATAATGGCCTCGAGGGCTTGCGCTTCATTTGTGCCGGCAGCAAAATGCTGATACCCGAAAGCGATGGAAGCTTTATCCCAGGCGCCGATCTTATCATCATAAGCGTTTTGCAGTGTTACTTTTCCATTCGCCAAGGTTGCTACAGGATGCGGATAGTCCATGACAGAGGCGAGCTTTTCGGTGCTGGAGGCATAGCTGTGGGCCAGTCCCAGGGTATGGCCTACTTCATGCGCCGCCAGCTGCCGCAGCCGTGCCAGGGCCATTTGCTCCATTTCCTTGGAAGCAGGCTTACCTTCTTCGTAGGGTGCCAGCAATCCTTCGGCGATCAGAAAATCCTGACGCACACGCAACGAGCCCAGCGTGACATGCCCTTTGATGATCTCGCCCGTACGGGGATCAGTAACGGAGGCGCCATACGACCATCCTCTTGTTGAGCGGTGCACCCACTGGATCGTGTTGTACCGCACATCCATGGGATCGATACCTTCCGGCATGATCTCTACACGGAAAGCATTTTTATAACCCGCAGCTTCGAACGCCTGGTTCCACCACCGCGCGCCTTCGAGCAACGCTGACCGTACAGGTTCCGGTGTGCCATTGTCGAGATAATAAACGATGGGCTCCACGGGCTCGCTGATGGCCGCGGAAGGATCTTTCTTCTCAAGCCGGTGCCGCGTGATGAACCGCTTCTCTATTGTTTCATGGATGGGCGATGCATAGTCGGCGTACGACATGCTGAAATATCCCGCGCGCGGATCGAACTTCCGGGGCTTATACCCATTGTCGGGCAGCTGCACAAACGAATGATGCTCGCGCACTGTAACACTCGAAGGGGTCGGGGTCACACTGCGGATGAAGTTTCCGGCGGGTTGCCCCGTGAAGGTCAGGGTCACTTCGAACTCGCTGTTCTGCGGAAAGCTTTTGGTGCGTTCCATAAAAAAAGCAGAACGTGTTCTGTCAAGTGAATAGCTACCCTGTTGTGTGGCGCGCAGCTTGCCGGCAACATCGTGCACATCCTGCAGCAGGAAATCCGAGGCATCCACCAGCACCTGGCCGTTGTCCTCAGCTTCTACTTTGAAACCCCAGAGCACAGAATGCGCAAAGGCTTCTTCGGCCGCCTTTCTTTCGGCTTCATTCTCCGTAACCGCACGATAGCGGTAATTGGGTTCCACCAGCAACACCTTCGGACCGCGCCGGTCGAACTTCACAATACGTTCGCCTCCCAGCTGGCCGCGGTCCAGGCCTATGTCATTGGAGCCCACACCTGCTGGCAGCGAATGCACATACAGGAACTCCGTAGCAAACTTATCGATGACCAGGAATACCTTGTCCTGCTTCTCGTCATAGTAGAAATCAAAAAATCCGTCATAGGCCTTCATACCTTTCACCTTTGCCGCGATGGCATTCTCGGGTGGCGGCGGTGTATCATTCTGTTTTTTCTTCTGGGCGTAAGCCAGGGTTGAAAGGAAGATGAGGAGAAGAACAGGTTTCAGCTTCATTGGGTTATCAGGTTTGGATAAAACTACAAAGACTTCCTGGGAGCGGAAAGGAAATTCTGTTACCGGTTGCCAGTTGCCGGTTGCCGGTTCAGTACGTCCCTGGCGAAGTGGATTCACGGTGCTCATCCAGAGTTGAAAAGAACCAAACGGTGAAAGTTCACACTGCTCAAACAGGCTAACTGGCAACTGGCAACGAAAAAAGGGAAGCCGAAGCCTCCCTTTGATAATGCAAACGTGTGCTTTTCCTGGCACTAGTTATACGCCTCGTTCTGTGCAATGTCATACACTTCGCGTTCACGCTCGGGTATCGGCAGGATCAGCGAAGGACTGGAGAAGGGCAATCCGTTGATATCAAATTTCCAACGCCTGAAATCGTGAAGCCTGAAACCTTCGAAGGCAAGCTCGCGCTGGCGCTCCAGCCTGATCTCGTCACGCGTTACCACAGCCAGCGGATCAAGACCTGCGCGCTCGCGGATCACGTTGATGTCATTGACAGGCGCATCGCCCACAGCGGTACCTGCTTCAAAGTTTGCCTCTGCACGCGTGAGATACATTTCGGCGAGGCGGATCACCTGGATGTTCACGTTGGCATCGCCCCATTTCGCCGTCTGGATATGTCCTGAATTCTGGCTGAATACACCGATGTAGAACATGTCTTCCACGTTGGTGATCGTAGCCGCATCGTTGAGGTCATCCTGTATAAAGCCACGAAGGTCGCCAGGCTCATAGATATGAAAATGCGGTTCCTGTACCTGCATGTCGCCACGGCCTGTACCGTTGAGGCTGGCGTAGAATGTGGATACACCGCCGTTGCTGGTACCTGCGTTGCTCAGCGTAGACTGCTGGATGGCGAAGATATCTTCTTTTGAGTTGGCGGTATTATTGAACGCATCCAGCGGTTCACCCGACAGCTCAAACAACTCCGAGCTGATCACAAAGTCTGCCTTCTCCGCGGCCTTGGGATAATTGCCCTGTTGCAGGTACACGCGAGACAACATGGCCGCTGCCGCATAAGCCGAAATGTTCGTACCGTTTTTATCGAACGGTGTCAGCAGGGTCTGCGCCTGTTCGAGGTCGTTGATCACCTGTGCATAGACAGCAGCTACTGTTGAACGTCCAATGGTCTTCAGCGCATCCGCTTCGGCCACCGTGTTCACCGGCGTCAGCACCAGCGGAACCCCTGGATCGGTTGCCTCTGTACCGAGGCCCCACGTTTTGGACCACAGCCGCACCAGCTCGAAATACAACATACCCCGCAGGCATTTTGCCTCACCTTCAATCTGCGCACGGTCTTCCGGTGTATCGGCCACGGTCAGGTTTGCCAGCACATTGTTGAGCACATTGATGGCCGTGTAAGCGCGCACCCAGTTAGCCGTAACCCGTGAGTTCACCGTGATCACCCGTTTATTTTCAAACTGCCTGTATTCGCCGAATGTTCCGCCCCAGTGTACGTTGCTGTCTGCGGAGATCAGCTCGCTGATGATGTTGAAGTCACCGCCATAAAGCTCGCCGTTCTGCGGACCGTTGAAAGTGCCCTTCACTTCTGAATAGGCACCGAACAAAGCCGCGCGCAGGTTGGATGAGTTTGTAAAAACACGGTTCGATTCAATGCTGGCCCTGGGCTCGATGTCCAGCTTGCTGTCGCACGAAACAATGGACAGCGAGAGCGACAGTACCAGTGACAATCCTAATGATGTATATAATTTGGTTTTCATGTCATTCGATCTTTTAAAGTCCTACATTGATGCCCACCACAAAGGTCTTGTCCTGCGGAGCAGTGTAAAAGTCATTACCCTGGATCAGGTTGTCGTTGGTAGTGGTCTGTCCGCCGGGGTTGTAGCTCACCTCAGGATCCCATCCTTTGTAATCGGTCAGCGTCCAGAGGTTCTGGCCAGAGATGAAGATCCTGGTAGAGCGCAGCTTCAGGCGGTCGATGATTGCGCGTGGAAGGTTGTATCCCAGGGTCACTGTTTTTAATCTCACGTAAGATCCATCGCTGAGGTAACGCGACGAGCTTTCAGTGCCAATGGAGCCCACCAGCTCTGCCCTGGGAACATCGGTGATGTCGCCGGGTTTTCTCCACCGCCGCATCTGGTCTTTGGTCTGGTTGTCAACAAAACCGGAAGCATTGTTCGACTGGTATTCGCCAGCCGTGTTATAGATTTCGTTGCCGGAAACAAACTGGAAGAAAACACCGAGGTCGAAACCTTTATACGAAAGATTGTTGTTAAGTCCGCCGTAAAAATCCGGGTTGGGGTTGCCTACCACAAGATCAGGCGCGTCGTTGTAATCATTGGTGGTGCCGCCTTCGCCATCGTCATACAAGGCATCGCCATTCGCGGGATCCACACCTGCATACCGGCGGGTAATGAACACACCGATGGGCTCGCCCAGCCTGGCGCGGTTCACACCGGAGCCTGCAATGATATCGGCATCGCTGTTGAGTCTTGTGATCTTGTTCTTGTTGAAGGCAATGTTGAACGAAGTATTCCAGCGTATGGCGCCGATCAGGTTCTGGCTGTTCAGCACCACTTCAAATCCCTTGTTCTCCATCTCACCCACATTCTCGAAAATAGAAGTGTAACCCGAGATGGCGGGCAGCGGCCTGCTGAGCAACAGGTCAGTGGTATTCTTCACATAGTAGTCTACCTGGCCTGTGAGGCGGTCGTTGAACAAACCGAAGTCGATACCTAAGTTGGTCTGTGCGGTGTTCTCCCACTTCAGGTCAGGGCTCGGCAGTGTAGCGATGGTGAGACCTGACGTCGTTGTGTAATTGGCACCGGTCCATGTGCCAAGGTGTGCATTGTTCGCCAACGGAGCATTACCCGTGAGGCCGTAGCTGGCACGGAACTTCAGGAAGCTCAGCACGCTCGATTCGTCGAGGAACGACTCTTCTGAGATGATCCAGCCCACAGAAGCTGAGGGGAAGAATCCATACCGGTTCTCCTGCCCGAACTTCGACGAGCCATCGATGCGGCCACTGAGACCGACCAGGTACTTATCGAAAAATTTCAGGTTGGCGCGGGCAAAATAAGACGTGAATGCAAAACTGGTCTGGTTGCTGAAGATGTTCACCGGAGACGCTGCGCTGGCAATGGTGCTCAGGTCGTCTGACGGGAAATCTTTGGCCTGAACCGAAGTATTTTCCGAATCGGATTGCTGGAAGCTCATCCCGGCTACGGCATTGATGTTATGCTTGTCGCCGAATTTTTTATCCAGTGTCAGGAAGTTGTTCCAGGTGTAATTGAGCACGCCGGTTGATCTGCTGGTGCCCAGGCCGCCGGGGGCGCCGTCCTGTGTCAGGCGTCCGTAATAATTGTCTTCCTGCTGATCGAGCAGGTCAAGTCCCAGCTCAGAGCGGAAAGCCAGGCCAGGCACTAATTCATAGTTGACGTTGAATGTACCGAGCGCGCGGTGCACAACGGTGATGTCCCACGCATATTTTTTCTGAATGAGTCCGTTGTAGTAAATGGTGTTGGGGTTGGGCTCGCCATTTTCGAGGTAAGCTTTCTGTACGGGCGCCAGGGCTACCATCTGCAACGGTGTGGAGAAAGCGTTGTCGTTCGATACGCGGTCGAGCCTTGTCCGGATCAGGTTCAGGCCCATGCTGAAGTTGAGCCTGTCGGTAACACGCTGATCGAGGTTCAACCTTCCGCTCAGGCGTTTGAACTCATTGTTGATGAGGATACCAGTCTGGTCGCTGTAAGAAAGCCCTGTATAGAATTTGGTCTTATCGTTCCCACCACTGGCTGTAAGGTCAAGCTGCTGGTAGCCGGCATTGTCATTAAAGGCCAGGTCTTCCCAGTTGGTGTCGGTGACTTTATCAGAAGCAAAACCATCCACCAGCTCATCTTCCAGAAACTGCTGGGCGTCCTGCTTATCCTGGTCTGTAGCAGTGATCGGGTCTATGCCGAGCAGGCGCAAGGTGGCTTCAGTGTAAAGCTCGCGGTATTCGGCTGCATTCAGGAATCCCACTTTGTTGGTGGGTGAGCTCTTGCCGAAGCGATAGTTCACGTCGATATTGGTTTTACCGGAGCTGCCGCGTTTCGTAGTGATGATCACCACACCATTGGAGGCGCGTGATCCGTAGATGGCCGCAGCCGATGCATCCTTGAGGATCTCGATGGCTTCGATGTCGTTGAAGTTGAGATCAGCCAGGGGATTGGTGGGCTGGTTGTTGGTGATGCCCTGGTTATCAGATGTGATCGGAATTCCGTCAACCACATACAGGGGCTGGTTTCCTGCCGATATGGACGACGCGCCGCGCACACGTACCTTGATGCCTTCACCGAGCTTGCCACTCGCCTTTTCAATGAACACACCCGAGGTGCGGCCCTGCAGCGCCGATTCGAAGCTGTTCACGGGCAGCCCATGGATCTCTGCGCCTGACACCGATGCGATGTTGCCGGTGAGGTCCTGCTTCAGCTGTGTACCATACCCCACCACTACCACTTCTCCGAGTTGCTGCATGTCGGCACTCATCTGCGCATCTACCACGGCGCGGTTCCCGATCTCAACTTCCTGCGAGCCCATGCCGATGAATGAGAAAAGCAGTGTATTCTGACCCGTGGGAACATCGAGCCTGTAATTTCCTTCGGCATCTGTAACGGTGCCGGCAGAGGTTCCCTTCACTACAACATTCACGCCGGGTAGCGGTGCACCATCTTCCGCCGCGGTCACTTTACCCGTGACGGTTCTATTTTGCGCCTGCACCGGATCAATGGCCATCAGGCTCAAGCCGAACAAGAACAGTAAAATTTTCTTCATACAAATATTTTTGATTGAACTTCAGACTCCACCCTGCAGTGACGTATCAGCCGGAAATCAACGGAAGTTAAAAAGCGTCAGGCCAGAACAGGCTGCAGTACGGTAGTGGTCTCTGTATACATCGCCCGGTGGTTCCTGGATCGTCTCATCGCGCAGGATCGTAGTATATCCTACCCGTTGAGGTCCTTACTTCCGTCAATTTAAGTGCAGCACGCCGCAAGCAATTTTTGGTGTTAACCAAATATAGTTTTCCCGGCAATGAAGTTAAATCGCCTAAAATGGGGTGAATAAGAATAAAAATAATCCCGTGAAATAAGGTATTAAAAACAAGTCGCCGGACCACAGTGAAGTGATCCGGCGACCGAACAGGAATTTAAGCGATACCGGGTATTACTCGTTGATCATAACACGCACGGGCATCGTCACAACGGACGAACCATCCGACATTTCGAGCGTAAAGATGAACTCGTAATACATGCCCACACCGACTATAGACGCCTGGCAGGTGGCCGTAGCGTTGGCTGTCAGCGTGCTCAGGGGAACACTGTAGCTGAAGGTGCGGCTGTCAGTGATATCTGTCTCTGTAGCCTGCACCACGCCGTAGTTCGTGCAAGCACCGGGCGCAGGCAGCTTGGCGGCACGGGCCTCTACTTTCAGCACTTTGCTGATGCTTACGCTTCCGCCACCCGATACTTCCATCGGCACCACAACATCAGGTGAGCTGCTGAAGCCGCTGATCATCACAGCCAGGCCTGCATTCTGATTGTATTGTCTGCCCGGAAACTCTATGGCCACCGGCGGCCGGGTATCCGTCAAACCGTCCATTTCATCTGATTCAAGGCAACCGCTCACAGCTGCAGCCATCACGATCATTACGATATATAAATATTTCATAGTCTGTTTAAATTTTAATTATCCCACCAAACTTTCAGGTTCACCAGGGTCTGCGCAGGAGCCTCGGAATTAGATTGGAGCTCGGTTGCTGAGTAAGGCAGTCTCACCGGGATCTGTCCATCAGGGCTCGAGTTCACCGTGGCCGGCTGAAGCATCGGGTAACCAGTTCTGCGCCAGTCAGTCCACGATTCTGTAGCCTGTGACACCTGCGATGCCCACTTGTCGCGCATCGTTACGCGGAGCTTCGCTTCATTGGTACCGGCAGCATCGTAGGTAGCGAGCCTGGCATTTTTATAAGTGTCGGCGGGGCCTGACGTAACACCGACATCGGCCATCGACAACTCTATACCTTTGCTGAAATAGGCCCTTGCGTTGGCAGCCGTGCCGAGGGTGAGGGAAAACTCTGCCAGCATGAACTGCACCTGTGCCGCTGTGATAAACCGCTGCGGTGCTTCACCACTGGCGCCGATGTTATACGGTCCCAGCAGGGCACGTACAGCTGCTGTAGGAGGCGTGCCTACACCGCCGTTGTTGAAACCAACATACTTCGGATTATTGCTGCCATCAACCTGGCCGTTGTTCCGGAAGTAAAAACCGATCCTGGGGTCCGCCAACTGGTTCAGCGAATCGATGAAGCGCTGGCTTACCGCGATATCGCCAGACCTGGAGTTGATCGCAAAATCATACATCGGGTGCTGACGGTCGATGGTGGTCAGGAAGCGCACCTGGAAATTTTCAGCGTTCGTGCTAATGAAGTTGTTGGCTGTGATCAGGGCGTTGATGCCTGTTGTGGCCAAATTCGAATCGCGAAGTCTGAGCTGTAGCAGCATCTTGAGCTTCAGCGAATTTGCAGCCTTTACCCATTTGGCAGCGTCACCTCCATAAATAAGATCCGCCGCTCCGGGATTCAGTCCTGGCGTAGCCTGGCCGAGCTCGCTGATGCCTGCGTCAAGGGTCTGAAAGAGGTTTGTATAGATCTCCTGCTGCAGGTCGAATTTCGGTTTAAGGTTAGCAAGACCTGATGTTGCCTGGCTGTAAGGAATATCGCCCCAGACATCTGTCGCCGTGCTCATGGTATATACCTTCAGCACCTTGGCAATACCTGTATACAAGGGGTTAGCGGTACCAGAGATCCGCTCTATTTCCTTCAGATCTTGTAGTATGCCATCATACACCCTGCCCCAGTTTGCGTCGCTGTCAGTACCCACAACGTTGTACTGGTCATAGGCCAACAGCTGGTTGTTGGTACCCGCATAGTACTGCATGAACGCGGCGCTCATCCGCTGCAGGTCGTTGCCCATCAGGAACGCTATGTTCACCTGCACAGCAGACAAAAGCTGGCGGGTCTCGACTTCTGTAGGCGAGTTGGGATCGTTGTTGATATCGAGATAATCACTGCAGCCACCGAGCATATATAACGCCGGTACGAGCAGCAGGATCACTTTGATTTTCATGATTGTATTCTTCATATGCGATTGATCATTAGAATGAAACTTTCAGGTTCACACCATAGTTGGCCACACCTGGCGTAGAGTTGAACTCCAGACCCCTGGTAAGCGCACCCGGAGCGTTCGATACTTCCGGATCGATGTGGTGGCCAAGGTTCGGCGCGTAAGTCCAGATGTTGCGCGCAGAAACGGAAAGATCCACACCCTGCAACTTCAGTGACTTGACAAGATTAGCGGGAAGTGAATAACCCAATGTTATCTCACGCAGGCGGATGTAAGAGGCATCGAATACAGAGAATTCGTTAAATCCTCCGGAGAAAGCCCTCCAGTAGGTCTCCGCCGTTACCTGGATATTGTTTGGAATGCTGTTACCCTGGTCGTCGAGCACAACGGCACCGGTAGGCGTTGCCTGCACACCTTTGATGATGTGTGGCTTATCGCGGTCTACAGCGGTCTCTTTGATAGAGCCGAGCTGGGTAGCAAAACCAATGGTGTTGGAGATAATATCGCCACCTTTCTGCATATCGAACTGGAATCCGAATCGGAAACCTTTATATGAGAGGGTGTTGATCAGGCTTCCGTTCCAGTCAGGGTTCGGGTTGCCCACCACTTCGTCGGTCTCGCCGGGAAGCAGTGTTCCCCGGTTCACGCCACTGTTGATCACCAGCAGCTCGCCCGTCTGGGGATCGCGTGCAAACTTGGGAGCGATGAATACACCGAAGGGCTGGCCTTCAACAGCAAACGAACCAGTGCCTGTGAAACCGGCCAGCTGCGTCTGCGTCAATCCCTCGGCAAGCTTCACCACCATGCTTCTGTTCCTTGAAAAATTGATGGTAGCATCCCATTTGAAGTCACCGGCCTTCAGCACATTTCCGCTCACCAGCACTTCAATACCTTTGTTGGTAATGAGACCGGCGTTGGTCACGTAGCTGTTAAAGCCTGTGGACGACGGTACCTGAAGCGTGATGATCTGGTCTTCTGAACGCTGGTCGTAATACGTGAAGTCAACTGTGAACCTGCTCTTGAACAGGCCGAGCTCTGCACCATATTCGTAACCGGTTGTTCTTTCGGGCTTCAGCTTGTTGTTACCCAACACACCGCTCTGTGTGAAACCGCCGGTAGAACCAAACGGGAAGTTCACGTTGGCTACGTTGTTTCCATAGTTCGGGATCACATACACCGTGCGGGTGAGGAACGGATCGGCATCATTACCAACCTGTGCCCAGTTCACACGCAGCTTGCCGGCACTCAAAATGTTGCTGGAGATATTGAACGCATCGGTGAACAGGAAGCTCAGCGCGGCGCTTGGATAGAAGAAGCTCCTGTTATCAACGGGCAGGGTAGACGACCAGTCGTTCCTTCCGCTCACGCTTAGGAAGAGGTAGTCATTGTAACCGACCGTAGCCTCACCAAACACACCGATGAGCCTGCGGTGGAAGTCAACACCATTGCGCGGATCCACAGTGACTGTCTGCGTGTTCAGCACATTATAAATGGTAGGTGTCAGCAAGCCTGAACCACGAACGATGGAGCGGTCGCGACGGGCATCGTTGAGGTTGTGACCCAGCGTAGCTTTCAGCGAGATGCTTTCACCGAACTCCTTATCGATATTGATGAGGAAGTTAGACTCGATAGAACGGTAGTTGAAGATATCATCCGTTACCTGGCCGGTGAGGAACCTGCGGCTATTGACGCCGTAAACCTCCTTGCGGGATTCATTGTAGATATCGAAACCTGCCTTATAGGTAGCAGACAGCCACTCGGTGAACTGGTAGCTCAGACTTGCAGAACCGATAAACCTGTTGGTCTTGCTGGTATATGGGTTGTGCGTTGCCGACCAGATCGGGTTGTCACTGCTGGTAGAATAGAAGTCTTGCGTTCCATCAGGTTTGGTTGTAGGACGGCCCAGCAGGTTGTAGCTTCTCGGGATAACCGGCAGCGTAAAGAACACGCTGGATCCACTGTTGCCCTGGGGAGATCCAACGATATTGGTATTGATATAGTTGAACGATCCGTCAAGCGAAACGCCATTCTCAAAAGCCGTATTACCTGCCAGCCTGATGTTGGTTCTTTCCATTTCCGATCCGGGAATAATACCGGTCTGGTCTGTTCTTCCCAGTGAAAGGATAAACTTGGTAGTGGTGCTTCCGCCCGACAGCTGAATGTTGTTAGTGAAAAGATGGCCGAGATCGAAGAAATCTTTCACATTGTTCGGATATGCCTGATACGGCACTTTTTTGCCGTTGTGATCAACGATGGAGTCATTGGCAATGGCACCGAAGCGTCTGCCCCATGAGTTTGACGATACCGCCGAGTGATGTCTGAACGAAAGTCCCTGACCGTACTCATTCTGATATTGCGGCAGGATGTTAACCTTAGACAGTGTATAAGAAGAGGTCACTACACCGCTGAATTTGTTTGCACCGGCGCCGCGTTTTGTGGTGATCACAATAGCACCGTTGGCAGCCCTGATACCGTAGAGCGCAGCAGCACGCGGGCCTTTGAGCACGCTCACAGAAGCTACGTCTTCAGGATTCAGGTCAACACCCCTGTTGCCCATGGCGGCAGATCCGAAAACCTCCGCAGAGCCTGCAGCGGCATCTGTACCAAAAACGCTGTTGTCTATAGGTGTACCATCAACAATGATGAGCGGACCGTTCCTGTTGCTGCCGCTGAGTGAAGTCACACCCCTGATCAGGATCGTGCTTCCCGCACCGGGAGCGCCGCTGTTCTGGTTGATGCTCAAGCCGGCAACCTTGCCTTGCAGCGACTCGAACACGTTGTTGGTAGCTTTTTGTGAAACCTGTTCACCATTCACGTGCTGCAGCGAATAGCCGAGCGCTTTTTTCTCACGCTCGAGGCCGATGGCGGTAACGACTACTTCGTTGAGCTGCTGCACATCCTGGCCAAGCTCTACGTCAATGATGCTTTTTCCGTCAACGGCGATTTCTTTGGTAACATAACCGATGAAAGAAAACACAAGCGTGCTGCTGCCGGAAGGTACGGTGATGCGGAAGTTGCCTTCCACGTCTGTCACCGTTCCCATGGCGGTTCCCTTGACTACTACGTTGACACCGGGCAACCCGGCGCCGTCTTCCACGGCGGTAACCTTACCGGTCACTGCCTGTTCCTGCGCCCTGACCTGCCCCCAGGCAATCACAAGACACAGAATTTTTAATAGTAAAAATTTCCTCATACTAATGGATTTGTTGTTAGATTAATGAAGTATCCCTACCCTATTTGTAGGGTGCTCCAAAACTGCCAAAAGCATGAGCTAAAAGAATGACGCAATCAATGGGAATTTGTACTGGTACATATACCGCACGGTGTGGTAAGACCAGGGAAAAATCATCTCTTTTGCTGTATCATCGCACCTGAAGCATACCGTATTCTTCGTTACCGTTGCGCACAACGGATGGCCTGCCAGGGAAAAAATCAGCTGCAACGTTGGGTCCTTTTCTAACCGCCGCATCGTTCTATTCCGCCGTCCTGGCCGGTGACCATCGTATCAGAAAGTTGTTTCGCATCATCGCCCAGCTGAACGTCGATCACGGAAGCGCCGCCGACAGTACGT
The DNA here is from genome assembly GCF_018598225.1 of Chryseosolibacter histidinae. Taxonomy (GTDB): domain Bacteria; phylum Bacteroidota; class Bacteroidia; order Cytophagales; family Cyclobacteriaceae; genus Chryseosolibacter; species Chryseosolibacter histidini. Next base: position 41,280 of record NZ_JAHESF010000018.1, read on the forward strand.
TCAACGGTGATGTATCCGATGAGTGAAAAGACAAGCACACTGCCACTGCATTTAACCGTGAGGGAGTACCGGCCGTGATGGTCGGTCACCGTACCGATGGCAGTTCCTTTTACCAACACGTTGATTCCCGGCAGCTCGGATCCGTCTTCGGCGGCTGTGACCCTGCCCGAAACAGTTCGCTCCTGTGCCAGGGCCGTTGTTACCTGTAATAATGAGATCAATACGATCAGTAGCACCATACGGTGTGAACGTGGCTCAATCGTACCTCTTATCCCGATGGCTATCGGGACGTACTTCGTACCTTTAAACATACATCAACAAAGGGTTTGCTTTTTATGAATTGATCATCCACTTTGGGGGACACCGTTCAAAGCTGAAAAAACAAAGGCCAAAAAAAATGACGTATTCATGGGTATTTAACAACCACAAGAATCACCTCTCTGGAAATGGACTGGCAAAATAAACCTGCGTGCGCTTTTTCTGCGGGCGATATTGCAGCGAGAACGGTGATTAAAAAAATAACCCTTTCCGGGTTAAGAATTTAGATATGAGATGTAAGACTTGAGATTTGAGACCCGAGACCGTGCACGGACACAGAGTCACCGGGAGGTATTATCTCATGTCTCATATCTAACATCTTATCCCGATAGCTATCGGGACCATTGTCAAAAAAAAGCCCCTCCGGCTGAGGGGCAGATCCTTCGAGTGAAATTTTCATTAACCTAAACTTATGAAGAAATTTCTACGTGTATGATGAAGGATGTTGTTACAAAGTTTGTCTACGATGAGAGATTTTCTATCACCCACTAAGGTTGATTTTTGAAAACCGTGGGGGGTTTAAAATTTAAAGTTTAAAGTTATTCGAGTGAACGACTGCCGATTTCAGAACCTCCAAACTTGAAACTTCAAACTTCAAACTTGAAACCTTAACCCTTAGACTTGTCAAATGAGCTTTTCCAGGTTTGCTTTCGCGATGGCTTCTGACTTGCTGTTGACCTGCAATTTTGAGTAGATATTTTTGATATGCGTTTTTGCGGTTTCTTTTGAGATGAACAATTCTTCCGAGATCTGTGTGTAGGTTTTGCCTTCCGAGATCAGCTGCAGGATCTCTGTTTCCCGCTTGGTAAGGGGAGAATTGGGATTGACATGGTAGTTGTCGATGACCATTCTGGCGATACGGCTGCTCATGGGTGCGCCACCTTTTACGATCTCCTCCAGCGCGGTGAGCAGCTCCATGTAGTTGGCGCTCTTGGTGATGTAACCAGAGGCACCGGCCTTCAGCGCTTCAAACACCAGCTCGCTGTCTTCGTATACGGTAACCATGATGATCTCGGAGTGAGGACTCTTCTCCTTGATGATCCTTGTACCCTGGATCCCGTTCATACCCGGTAACTCAATATCCATCAGGATGATCTCGGGCTTGTCGCGGTTAATATTGTCAATCGCATCCTCGCAGTTGCTGTAGGCATTGATCACCATAAACTTCTGCGAACTGTTCACAATCAGACTGAAGCTGTTCCTGATCTCCTGATCGTCCTCAACTATCAGTACTCTCTTCTTAAAAGGCAAGGCCATACTTTAGTGTTTTATTGAGCTTAAAATTGAGAACGATTTTCGTCCCCTGATTCTTGATACTCTGTATACGCAAAACAGCGTGTATCCTATCGGCTCTTTCGCGAATATTTTTAAGACCGTTCGATTTTTGTATATCACCGGTATAAAACCCTACACCATCGTCTTCCAGGCACATTTCGAAATCGTCTTTTTCACGGTTCAGTGAGAAGGTCACGTTCCTGGCGCCGGAGTACTTGAAGGCGTTGGTCATCGCCTCCTTGAAGATCAGGTTCGCCTCGCGGCTGAAACCGTAAGGAAGCTTGGTCCGCTCCTTCACCTCGTTAAAGGCCCTGAAGCTGATATTCTTTTCCTCGAACAGCTTCTCGCCAAAATCGCGGATGTGAATGAAGAGCTTCGAGAGCTCGTCGTTGCCCGGATCGATAGACCAGATAAAGTCCCGTGTACCGGTATACAAATATTTGGCTGAGTCCTCAACCTTGGTATACAGATCATGGCCATTTTCGTTGCCATTGAGCTTGAGCAGGCTCACGTAGTTGATGATGCGCGTGAGCTGGTTTCCCATCTCGTCGTGAAAGTCGCGGGCGATCTCCTTGCGCAGGGTCTCCTGCTCCTTGGCGCGGATCCGCTCCAGCACCATCACCTGGTTCACACGCTGCTTCACCCTCAGGTACAACACCAGCGTAACAGCGCCGGCGAAAAGAATGAACACCCCCACAATGAACGATGCTGTCTGGTAGAACGGCGTCTTCACCGAGAATGCATAGGCCTGCGCAGGCGACCAGCTGCCCTGGTTGTCTGTAGACATGACCCTGAAAACGTATTTGCCCGGAGGCAGATTACTATAGGTTACTTCGGTATTCGAAGAAGGTTGCGACCAGGTCTTGTCAAAATTTTCAAGGAAGTATTTGAACCGGACAGACTTCGGATAACGCTTATCCACCCGGTTGTAGTGGAACGTGATGTGATTTTTCTCCGGGGGCAGTTGCGGATTGTAAGGGATCTTGAAAAACCCCATTAGGCTATCGGCATAGTTGCGAATGGAGTGTTCTCCGTACGACAGCTGAATATCGGTCAGGTGAAGGTCAAACGACCGCCTGCCATCCTGTTTCAGATCGTTGAACTGGTAAACACCATCGATGAGGCCAAAATATTTTTCGTTGCCTGAAAAGTGGAATGCGTTGAAGTTGGTTTCCACACCCGTCAGTCCGTTATCGTAATCGTAGTGAAGGTTCTCCACGATCTCCAGCTGATGGTTGAGCCTGATGCGGGTGATGCCTTTCTCTGTGCCGATCCAGATGTAGTTCTGCTGATCGGGTGCCACAAAATAGATAAAGTCGGAGGCCAGGCCGAGGTGTGTGGTCAGGATCTTTTTGTAATGGGTTCGTGGGTTGAATACCGCTACCCCAGCGCCGCCCGTGCCAATGAGCAGCAATGAATCCTGGTAAGCGTTGATGGAGGTTACAGAAGTATTCTCGATGCCTGAGATTCCCAACGACTGGATCCTGCCACCGGAGATGGTGGAGACCCCGAATTCATTCCCGATAAACAGTGTCTTGTAAGGGATCGAATAGTGCGAGGCGTAGATGGTGTTGGAGCTCAGTCCGTCGCGGATGGTGTAAGCCCTGAAGGTGGTGCCATCGAAATAATTCACACCTCCGCTGAACGTGCCGATCCACAACTTTCCCTCGGCATCGAATTCTATACTCCAGACGGAAGCGTTAGACATGCCATCGTCGCGGGTATACCACGTGAATGAATCCGTATCCCTGTCATACTTTCCAAGGCCATAACCGGTTCCCACCCACACGGTTCCATCGGGGGCTTCGGCAAGACAATACACTTCATTCCGGTATGGCTCCTTGTGATCTACATAAGAATGAACCTTGCCCTGATGGATCTTCCAAAGCCCTTTGGTATTGGAGCCCACCCAGCTTGCACCGGTCTTGTCTTTCAGGATCGCCCACACGCTCTTCAGGTTTTCAGAGCTGCAGCGGTCAAAGTCCTGGATAAAATATTTATACAATCCTGTTCCGGCGGTGGCAAACCAGGTATTGCCTTCTGAGTCCACCAGCACCTGCGTAACGTCGATGTCGCTGAGCACGGTATCGATCTTCACGGCGCCTTCGGTGATCTTTTCCTTCAGGAGGAAATTGGCGTGGCGTGTCCAGAACACATCGTTCACGGCATCATAAAAGAGTACGTGGTTCCTGATGGGCAGGGTGCTCCGGAGAAATTTGCGTTGCTCGAAATCCACCGTAAAAAATCCGCTGTCGGTGCGAAGCCATACTTTCCTGTCGTAGTTGAACATTGCCTGCAGCCTGTTGAACTCGCGCTTGTGGCCCAGCACATAGTCGCCCCGGTGTGACCGCACGAAGAAGGTACTGTCACTGAGGTACATCATGATCTCGCGGTCGGGGTTCAGGTGGCAATAGCGAACGAGCAGCCTTCTAGCAAAAGGTTTGGCCCAATAGTAAACTGAATCGTGATAGATCTTCCCCAGGTCTCCCTGGCCGGAGGTGAAGAACAGTGTGTCACGGTATTCGAAGATGCGCCTGATCCTGCGCGCGTTGAGGGGCGAGCCGGGCTGCCTGAATTTGGTGAACTGGATGCCATCGAATTTGGTGATGCCGCGGGGGTGAACGATCCAGAGGTTCTGATCCTCATCCAGCTTGAGGTAGCTGATGATGTTGCTCAGCAGCCCATCGAGTGTGGTGTATACCGTGAATTTTCTTCCGTCGAACCGCGCCAGTCCACCGCCCTGCGTGCCGATCCAGAGGTAGCCGTTCCGGTCTTCGAGCATGATGTTTACCTGCGACTGCGGAAGGCCGTCAACCGCTTTGTAGTTGCGTACAGAATAAGCGTATTCCTGGCCGAGTGCCGACGAAACCCAACAAAACAACAATAGCCCTGCAATCTGAAGAATCCGCATAAATCGATCAATTGACAAAGTAGGAGTATTTGACCATAAAGGTAATACCCCGTTCAACGGTATAATCAGTAGCTTATGGGATTCTTTTGCCATAAATTGCCCGAAAAACAGGCATGCCGCGCCTGCAACCTGCCCCGGTGTGCGTCAGTCTAATAGGTATATTATACGTAAATCGTCACGGCATGATTAAAAACTATATTCTAATAAGTTTCAGAAACTTACGTAAGCATTTTCCCTACGCGCTCATCAACATCTCGGGGCTTGGCCTGGGGCTTGCCACCTGCCTCCTCCTGGTGACCTGGATCACACATGAGCTGAGCTATGACAGGTTCCATACGAAGGCAGACCGCATCTACCGAGGTTCCCTGGAGTATGGCTTCGGCGGGCGGGTGTCACGCATCGCTGTATCGCCCACCGCACTGCTTCCCGCCATGCTCACGCTGCCGGAAGCGGAGACCGGCGTAAGGGTTTACAATCCATCCGCACGGAATGCCTTCGTCGTAAAGTATGGCGAAAAACTTTTCCTGGAGAATGATTTCTACGCTGCCGACAGCACCTTCTTTGATGTGTTCACCCATGAGCTGGTGCAGGGAGACGCTGGAAGAGCCCTGGCGGATCCTTACACCGTAGTGATCACCGAATCGATGGCAAGAAAATACTTCGGCAACGAAGACGCTATTGGGAAGACGTTGCTTGTGAATAACGTGCAGGACTATACTGTGACAGGTGTAGTGAAGGATGTACCCTCGAACTCGCTGCTTCAGTTCGATTTCGTCGCTTCGTTCCACTCCATGCCGCCGGGCCGAACCGAACCCAGCTGGTGGAGTGCCAATTACCAGACGTTTGTGGTGCTGCAACCCAACGCGGATCTTCAGGCGCTGGCTGACAAGACCAACAACATTGTGAAGGAAGCAGTGGGCTCCGATGTTTCAGGCGGCAACTACGTTAAATACAACTTCACACCGCTTACCGACCTCTACCTGAAGTCTGACTTCTACGGCGAGCCTGAAGTGGTGAGCGACATCCGGTATGTTTACATTTTCACCGCCATTGCCATTTTAGTGCTGGTGATCGCCTGTATCAACTACGTGAACCTTTCCACGGCCCGCGCTACCGACAGGGCCCGCGAGGTGGGGGTTCGTAAGATAGTTGGCGCGTTGCGAAACCAGCTCTTCGTTCAGTTCATCGGCGAGTCGCTGCTCATCACAACATTTGCTTTCTGTTTCGCTTACATGCTTGCGCTGCTGATGTTACCGTTGTTCAATGAGCTTACGGGGAAAACTTTCAGCGCCGCCATCCTGTTCGAGCCTTCGTTTGCAGCGTTGTCGATCGTGGCCCTTGTGGCCATCGCCATGGCATCCGGCGCATACCCTGCCCTGGCCATTGCGTCTTTTAAACCGGTGAGTGTGCTCAAGGGTAATTTCAGAACTTCAGGACGGGGTATCTGGCTGAGAAAATCGCTGGTAGTGATCCAGTTCGGTATCTCGGTAGTGCTCATCACGGGCACACTGATCATTGTCAGGCAGCTGGACTTCATTCAAGGCAAGAAGCTTGGATATGACCGTGAGAATACGATCATTTTGTCGCTGGATGCCGAGACTAACAAGGCCTTCGAGAGCCTGAGCACGGAACTGCTACGCAGCGGTGCAGCGGTCCATGTGGGCAGGGGCTCCGAATCACCCGTGAATATCCTGGGGGGCTACTCGATTACCACAGACGACTCGCAGGGCATCAACACCACGGGTCTGGTGGCAGACGAGGGTTATATACCAGCCATGGGAATAGAGATCATTGCGGGAAGAAATTTCACAAAAGCGGACCTGGAGCGTGCACAGAAAGATACCGCTTACGTGTTCATTTTGAATGAAAGTGCTTTGACAGCGTTGTACATCGATGCCAACGATGCTATCGGAATGCCAGTGACGATCGGTGAACGAAGGGGCGAGATCGTTGGCGTGGTCAGGGACTTCCACTTTGCATCGCTGCACGAGAACATCGGTCCGCTGGCAATATTCCCGGAACAACAGTTCAACAAAGTCTTCATCCGGATGCCACAAGGCGATGTAGCCGCAAACCTTGACAAGATCAGGAGCATCTGCGCCAGCGTGATCCCGCACAGGCCGTTCGACTTCGAGTTCCTCGATCAGCAATACAGCGCACTGTATGCCAACGAACAACGGATGGGCACCGTGTTCATAATCTTTGCCACCCTTGCCATCATCATTGCGTGTCTGGGATTACTGGGCCTCGTCTCTTTTTCAGCCGCGCAGAAGACAAAAGAGATCGGCATCAGAAAAGTGCTGGGCGCCACGGCAGGCAGCATTGTTGTGCTCATCACCAAAGATTTCACCAAGCTCGTGCTCATTGCCATCGCGTTGGGTTTGCCCCTGGCTTACTGGGCGATGTCGCAGTGGCTGGACGACTTTGCTTACAAAACAGACATCGGCATCTGGCCTACCGTGATCGCATCGTCCATCTGCATCACCATCGCGCTCGGAACTGCAGGCTACCAGGCGATCAAGGCTGCGCTGGTTGATCCTGCGCGGACGTTGAGGAACGAGTAGTCCACCCCTGGTGAAACCGGTTTCCTGAGCAGTGGTTTGCGTTGGGGAATGCGGGCGCGAAGGATCCCCGGATCGGCCAGTGTGTACTTAATTCGTAAGCATGGATTCATGGTACGCACCTTGTAATTCGGGGATTCTTCGCTCGCTCAAAAGCCAACGCACATGCTGCGCTCAGAATATCGGACTTATGACGCTAACTGGGTTATTGTTATCTAACACCCGTCACCCTATCTTCAACACCATGAAACAACTTCTACTGATCGGTCTGTTAGCGATGGGAATATGTCCGGCGATCGCGCAACCAAACGCGCTGCCGGAGGCTCTTGCCAAAGCACGTGAAGCTTACAAGGCGGGTGATCACCAGCGGTTTTATGAGCTGATGCTGGAAGCGCACAAGGTTCACCCCTATCACCAGGGCGTGCTGTACCAGGCGGGTCTTGCCGCGGCGCTGAACAACAAACCGGAAGAGGCCATCACCTGGCTGACCAGGGCGATCCAGGTCAACGCAGCGTACGACCTCACACACCAGGACCTGGCATCGCTGAACGGAAGAGAAGATCTCGAAAAGCTCAAGATATTGCAGCAGGAGCTTCAGCAGCCGATCGTACACTCGGATACAGCCTTTGTGGTGAAAGACCGCACCTTACATGTGGAGACCATCGCACCCGGAGAATCGAAAGGTGTTTTTTACCTGGGCAGCATTCACAGGAGCAAGATCGTACGGGTTGACGAAAAGGGAAACAGCCGCGACTTTACCACCGACGGACAGGACGGACTTACCTCGGTGTTTGGCATCAAGGTGGATGCGGCCAAAAAAGTTCTCTGGGCGTGTGCTGCTCCCGTGCCGCAGATGGAGGGTTTTGATTCAACCCACACGCCTGCCGTATTCAAATATGATCTTCGCACAGGAAAGCTCCTGACCCGGTACTCACCTCGCGTGCCCAAGCAACCAATCTTCGGCGACCTGGTGCTTTCTTCCAAAGGTATTGTTTTTATTCCTGACAGCAGGAACAACATCATCTTCACGGTGAATGAGCGCAGCGGACAACTGGAGCCCTATTTTACGTCTCCCGAGTTCTGGAACATTCAGGGCATCACCTTTTCGGATGATGGCAAATACCTGTTCATCGCCGACTATATCAAGGGCATCTTCAGGCTCGATATGCAAAACAAAACGCTGACGTTCCTGCCCGCAGATTTTCCGCTCTCGTTAAAATCCATCGACGGCCTTACGTACTACAACAATTCGCTTGTGGCCATTCAGAACGGCGTGACACCCATGCGCGTAACACGGTATTACCTGAATGATACGCACGACAGGCTTACAAGCTATTCCATCATAGACCGCGCGCATCCCGCGTTCAATGAGCCTACTACAGGTTGCAGGATCAACGATACCTTCTATTATGTAGCCAACAGCCTGTGGTCAGGATATGACAAGGCGAACAAGCTAAAACCAACGAATGAGCTACAGGATGTGGTGATATTGAAGGTTGGGTTGAAAAAGTAGATTGTTAATTGTTGCCGGTTGCCAGTTGCCGGTTTGGTCTGGGTCGCGGAAGAAACTTCCGCATCGAGGTGTTGCTACGAATGAGTTTTTTTTTGCGCACGGAAGAAACTCCGCGCCAGTTGTCAGACCACTGCGCCGCCGCCCGCGCACAAGCAGTGGTCAGACGACTCTCAACCCGCTACCCGGTAACCGGCAACCGGCAACCGTTCATAGGCGTTCCGGAAAGCGCTGCGTCCTTCCTCGATGATCTCGTTGGCGCGATAGAATTCAAAGACACCGCAGGCATCGCGTGAGATATTCACCACGAGGTCGGGTTTATGGACGTCGATCATCAGGTCGGTGAGGCGATCCAGGGTGAGGTCGTACGATCTGTTCATGAGATCGAAGAAGCCGAATTTTTCTACCTGCTCTTCCTGTTTTGGATCGGTCTTGAGAAACTGCATGCGAAAGGCGTCGAGCATCTTCAGGTATGCCGCTCTTTCCTGGTTCACCACGGGCGCTGCGAGGCGAGGCGGCGGAATGTTGGCATTGACGTTCACTGCCACCACCAGGTCACCCTGTTCTTTGCAGACCAGGTTCAGCGGCAACGGGTTCAGCACGCCTCCGTCAACGAGCTGTGACCTGCCTTCGGTCACAGGTGTGAATACACTGGGTATGGCGATAGACGCTCTTAGTGCCTTGAACAAACTACCAGTCCTGTAATGCACTTCCTGTTTCTGGATGAGGTCTGCCGCTACCGCGATGAAGGGAATCCTGAAGTTTTCAATCTGATGGTCGCCAATAAGTTGTTCAATGGCTTTGAAGACCCTTTCTCCCTTTACAAATCCTTGTGATGAAAATGTGAAGTCAAGCAACCGGAAAACTTCCAGCTTGGTAAGACTGATGAGCCAGTGTTTATATTCGCTGAGGTACCCGGCGCAATAGATCCCGCCCACTACGGCGCCCATGGAGCAACCAACAACCTGCTTGATATTATAACCTTCTTTTATAAGCTCTTCAATAACGCCGATATGCGCCATTCCACGCGCACCACCGCTTCCCAGCACCAGACAAATATTCCCTTGTGGCATGTGACCAAGATAGTCAAAATGCCGCTTCGAAGAAATACGCGGTAGCCTATTTATTGCTGCTCTGTGCACCGGTGCCTGTATCCGCGGAAGCGTTGTTGGCATTATGCCCGGCCACCGCCATCATGGTCTGCACCACTTCACCAACGGGTTTATTGTTCAGGTAGTCGAGTCCGAGGAAGGCGGCGATCGTTTTGGCTACCTGTTTCTGATAATACTTGGCTTTGAATCTCATTTCGCCAAAGGGTGGTGTATCGGGACCCATCACGGCAAACCAGATCTGGCCCGAGCCCGGGGTGATCAGCCGGTGTTTCCGCCAGTTATTTTTGCCACTGCCGCGGCCATGGTCTGTAGTGATCAGCAACGTGGTCTCGTCTTTGTAGCCGGGAGTTGACTGGATCCATTGCCAGAGCTCGCCGATCATGCCATCGGCCTTGTGTGCGGCCTTCAGGTATTCATCATACCGGCCTTTGTGGGCATAGCTGTCGGTCTCGTCGAAACTCAGCAGCACCACCCGTGGCCTCTCCCGTTTCATAAACTCGAACGCATACCGGAACGTCATGGCATCCGGCCGCACGGGCATTCCCAGCTTCGCCTGCTTTTCGTTCAGCCGCTGTTCCGCTTCAGAGATCTCTCCTTCTGCCACATCTTTGCCGCTGTTCACCGGTATGCCGGAGCGTTCTTCGCGGATAATGAATGGAAAGGCATCCCACGTTGTAAAAGCGGCAACCTGGTTTCTGAAACCGTCATGGGCATGAATGAATTCAAGCACCGTGGCGTTGGGATTTTCGATCTTATCATTAGAAGCTACGGAAGGATCAGGAAATCCCACCAGCATCTCGCTGTACCCCGGGTAAGAGAACAGGCGGAGGTTGGCACAATTTACTTTGCTCTTAAAATTTCGATTGCCATAGAGCTGCCCCTTCGCGGCGATCACATTCCAGAAAAAAGGCATGAGCTGCTCCCGGCTCTCCTGCGCCGACCTTCCGGCAAACCGCCATACGGAAGTATCTTTCACATATCTGTTATTAAAAAGTATATCGGGATCAGTGCCCTCAAACAGCTCCTTCCAGCGATAACCATCGAGCGTAACGATGATAACGTTCTTCGTTTTCGGTACCTGTGCCTGGATACCGACGCTGATATGGAGGAGTGTGGCAATGAACAAAAGAAATCTCATGAACTACTGTTTTCCTGATTCATCGAACCAAAAACCGTACCTGCTTATTCTTCTTCGATAGATGCGGTGTATTGGAAAATAGAAGCCAGAAGTCAGGAGCCAGGAGTCAGAAGTGCAGGGCGTTGAACCAGCTATTTCCGGCTATGAGTTTGGTGACGACAAAGCATCCCCTAACCACCGCTTACCTCTGGGCTTGGATTCGTCACCCATTCTCTATTACCTGGACGTTCCCTGACTCCTGACTCTGGCTCCTGACTTCTTTTCCTCCGAAACAAACCCTACCTTTATTCTGAAACTAAAACTCCGAAATAACTCCAAATGTGGTTTAACTGTCATACCCACAGCCGCTACTGCGATGGCGTTGGTGAATTGTCTGATTATGCAGCACAGGCTGTTGCCAACGGTGTGACCTCATTGGGGTTCTCGTCGCATGCCCCGGTTCCGTTCGACTGCAGCTGGTGTATGAAAAAAGAGAACGTGAGGGCTTACCTTGATAACATCGAGCAATTGAAAAAGGAACAGCCGTCGCTTCAGCTTTACAAGGGGATGGAGGTCGATTACATTCCGGGCACGGTTTCGCCCAGCGACTTCAGGCCACTGCTGGATTACACCGTCGGCTCCGTTCATTTCATCGACCGGTTTCCTGACGGCAAACCCTGGGAGATCGATGGCTCGCATACCGTTTTTCTTTCCGGACTGGAAGCGATCTTCGGCAATGATATCCGTGCGGCCATTACACGGTATTTTGAGCTCACACGCGAAATGATCGTCAACGCTGTACCGGAGGTAGTGGGTCACATCGACAAGATCAAGATCCAGAACCAGGGCAACAAGTTCTTCGATGAAGGTGATGCGTGGTACCGTGACGAGGTGATCAAAACACTCGATGCTGTGACAGGTTCAGACATGATCGTAGAAGTTAACACGCGGGGCCTGTACCAGAAAAAATCCACCACACCGTATCCGAGTCCCTGGATGCTGGAAGAGATCCTCCGGCGGAACATTCCCATCACCCTCAGCAGCGACGCCCACCATCCGAAAGACCTCGTGAATCAGTTCGAACAGATGGCTCCACTACTGGTAGCAATAGGTTTCAGAAAAATCTCCATATTGAGGGATGGATCATGGCAACCTGTTACCTTAACCCCGGATGGCCTCGTATATTAGTTCGCTCATCACAGAAAAACTTCGTCGCACCAACGCCTTCTGGTTCACCCTCTACGCTTCGGTTGCCGCCTTCTGTCTTTACACCTGCATTTATGCCTTTCGCAAAACATTCACCGCGGCAACTTTTGAAGGCATCACTTACGCCGGTTATAGTTACAAGTTCTGGCTTGTCATCTTCCAGGTGTTCGGTTATGCCATGGCCAAGTTCTTCGGCATCCGGTTCATTGCCGAGCTCAAGGCACATTCGCGTACGTCGGGCATCCTGCTGATGGTGGCTATCGCGGGCGCCGCATGGTTCCTGTTCGCCATCGTGCCCCGTCCTTACAATTTGATCTTCTTATTCATGAACGGTTTCCCGTTAGGGTTGGTCTGGGGCATGGTGTTCGGTTTCCTGGAAGGCAGGCGAATGACGGAAGTGCTGGGCGCCGCGCTCTCCGTAAGTTTTATCTTTTCTGCGGGCCTGTGCCGTTCTGTTGGCGCATACCTCATGCGCGACTGGGGTGTATCGGAAACATGGATGCCACTGGCCGCATGTGGTGTGTTCCTCGTTCCGTTGCTGATCTTTTTGTGGATGCTCGATAAAATTCCGGCACCGTCGTCGCTGGATGAGGAGCTGCGCACTAAACGCCAACCCATGGACAAGGTGGAGCGCAAAAAATTCATCAGCACCTTTTTACCAGGCATCGTCTTGTTTGTGCTCGCTTACATGCTGCTGACCGCCTTCCGCGACTTCAGGGAAAACTTCGCTTCGGATGTCTGGAAAACCCTGGGCTACGGAAACCTGCCCGGCATTTACACCCGCACAGAAACACCGGTGTCCATCGCCGTGCTGGTGATCATGGGCAGCATCATGGTCATTCGCAATAACAAGACGGCACTGATGGTGAACCACCTCATTATCATCATTGGCATGATCATGGTCGGCGCCGGAACGCTACTCTTCGAACACCAGGTCATCGATGCACCACTCTGGATGATCCTCATCGGCACAGGACTCTACCTGGGCTACGTTCCCTTCAACAGCATTTTTTTCGACCGCCTCATCGCCGCCTTCCGGTATGTAGGTACCGTCGGCTTTATCATGTACGTAGCCGACGCATTCGGTTACCTGGGCAGCATCGGCGTTCTGGTGTTCAAGGAATCTGGCTACACCAACCTGAGCTGGCTTGAGTTCTTCATCAGCGGAGGCTACGCGCTTTCTGTGACCGGCACCTTGCTTATTGCAGGGTCCATGATCTACTTTCATTGGAAGCACAGAAAAATGGGTGCGGGTACCAAGTCCTGATCGAATGGAAATACAATCACGCAAAGACCGCAAAGGAAAATGCAAGAAATGCAGACAGTACTTCCTCTGAACTGCTCAGATTTCGTGAATCGCTTAATTAATATTGCAGAAGAGCGCAAAGGTTTCGCTGACGCTCTACCAAGGTTACGCTCTGCGCATTAAAGGTCTATACGGTCAAACGTAAAAACATCTTTGCGTGCTTTGCGCTTCTTCGTCTCTTTGCGTGAACCTGTATTTGCGTGAACCAGCACTCTACTGCGCATAAGAAACAGTACCTCCCATCGCCAGGGGAGCTTTGTTCACATATTGTTGATTGAAACGATCGATGATGCGGACCACATCGTCGAGCCGGGTGCGGCTGAGCTTGTTCTTGCGGATGTAGGCGTTGAGATTTTCGGTTGATGAGCGCTCCAGCTCGGGAAGTACCTTGCGTTTGAACTTGTACATGATGGTGAGCACATCGTCTTTCTTCACGTAGTAATCGTAGTCCACGGTCTCTAAATGAACGGAGTACCATACCACGTGCTCCCTCCTCAAAACGCTCACGTATCCATCCAGCATCACTTCATAGAACTGATGCATCTTTGCGGCGCCAAGGGTAAGGTGAAGTGAAACATACTGGCGATTGCGCTCCTGCGTGTCGTCATAAATATAGAACGAATGAACTTTGTGCGCGGGATACACCGTGAGCTCGTTGCCCGACCTGAAAAGCACAACATCATAGTCGTACCTCACGGCAAGCTCTCCCTTCAGTGTTTCTTTTGATTTCAGCACCAGTGCCCCCTGATACCAGTCTTCGGCCTGTGCCTGTAACGATCCGAAAATAAGTGATGTGATAAGAACGGATGCGATCAGAATAAATGCGTGCAGCCTCATACCTTTACCTCTTTACCCGCTTCGTATGATGAAAATAAATGTGCCAACAGCTGGTGAAAAAGTTGACATCCCGATAGCCATCGGGAGACAAAAGAACAGTTGACAAAGGTTTGACCAGACTTTCCAGGATCGTAGCTCGAATAATGATGTCGACTCCAACAGTTGTCAATTGCCATTTGTCAACTGTCAATTGATCTACAGCGCTCTTATATTCGCTTTCTCCCAAAATTCGCGCAGGCATTCGTCTACGGTGCGAACGGCGCGTTCATATAGTAAGGGATTGCCGCGGGTCATGCCCTGTAATAGTTGTTTGCTTTCACGGAGGTATACCAGGGCGAAGTCTGTGTCGTGTTTTACGATGTCGGTGGCATTGTCTATGACGTCAGAATATTTGATGGTCTGCGCGTCAGGGGTCACGTCCGATAACCTTTCGGCTTCCCGGGTTCTGCGTGCCCTGCGGTTCAGCAATGGATAGTCTTCCTTAATAAAAACATCTGTGAGCGCCACTACGAGGTCGAAGGTCCTGGCCGCCTGCGATGGCTCCATCACCTTTTCGAGGAACGCCCGGAGCTCCTCTTCTGTCACATGGGTATCTTCCAGCGTATCGTGAAGCAACGCCGCCGAAAGCATCGCCACATCCTGTGCATATTCCCGTACCACGGCCATAACCCTGTCAAGGTGCGCGATGTAGGGCTCGTCGGCATATTTTCGCATTTGACCCTGGTGGGCCTTCTCTGCAAAAGCCCGGACCTGCGCCAGTATATCGTCTTTATCTACTGTCATTCCCAGCTATTTGGAAAAAACTATGCGCGTGATTTACGGTGACAACAGCCAGGGAAGCGGCAAAAAAGTGGGGCGTTAACTGCACAAAATTGGTTGCCAGTTGCCGGGTGGCCGGATGGCCAGTTCAGTTTTGTGTGAACATCACATCTGTGCTTCGCTTCCGGAGCATCAACTGGCGCGGAAGTTTTCCGTGCGCTTAAAACTTATTCGTAGCAATACCCTCGATGCGGAAGTTTCTTCCGCCAACCCGCCTAAACCGGCAACAGGCAACTGGCAACTGGCAACCCGACTACGCCAGGCTTCGTCAGGCAAAGCCACCATTCCGGGCAACCTATTTATAAAATGTTTACACTTTAACACCGCCTTTTAATGAAATCTTTATACCGTATACCATACTTTTGAGCTGGCTTGAGGCCCGGTTTTGAAAAAGCTCATTTTCTATAAGCAGGATAAAAAGGTGCAGTACATGATCAGCGTACTGCTGGTATGCACGGTTTCCCTGATCGGCCTTTTTATTCATCACCTGACCGGGTACAGGGTGGTGGCTTTTATGCTGCTGGTAACGGTCTCTTTCCTGGCCATGTCACTGGATATCCTGCCGGTGCTGGTGGCAGCCCTGCTCAGCGCCCTGATCTGGGATTTCTTTTTCATCCCGCCCCGGTTCACCTTCACCGTAGGCACACCGGAAGACCGCATCCTGCTCTCGATGTACTTTATCGTAGCCCTCATCAATGCGGTGCTCACCTTCAAGATCAGGCAGATGGAGAAGGAGGTGAAGTCGAAAGATGAGAAAGCGAACGCCGTAAAATTCTACAACACCCTATTCAACTCGTTGTCGCATGAACTCCGCACGCCGATCACCACCATCATCGGGTCTACGGATAACCTGCAATCGAACACGCAAAAACTTTCCGACGCAGACAAGGCCGAGCTGCTGGCCGAGATCTCGGTGGCATCGCTGCGCCTCAATCAGCTGGTGGAGAACCTGCTGAACATGTCACGCCTCGAATCGGGCATCCTCCAGGTAAAAAAGGACTGGTGTGACATCAGCGAGCTCGTTTACAAAACGCTGCAACGCCTCGAGCCGAACCTGCAGCACTACCGCATCGACGTACACATTCCTGAGCACCTTCCCCTCTTCAAGCTCGACTTCGGGCTCATGGAGCAGGTGATCTACAACCTGATCATCAACGTTACCCAACATACCTCCGCCGATACACAAATCACCATCCATGCAAATGGTGTGGGCGATACGCTCGTGCTCACGGTAGCAGATAACGGCAATGGATTCCCGGAAGATGAGATCGGCAAAGTGTTCAACAAGTTCCACCGGATGAAGGGCTCCGGCAGTGGAGGTACAGGCCTGGGACTCTCCATCGTAAAAGGATTTGTAGAAGCGCACCAGGGCACCGTGAAGCTCGAGAACCTGCCAGTGCGCGGCTCCAGGTTCACCATCGAGATCCCGACACAAACCTCCAACGTAAACCGGTTAAAAAATGAATAGCGCTTCCATTCTGATCATCGATGACGAAACGCAGATCCGGAAACTGCTGACCATCACCCTTCAGTCGAATGGCTACAAGGTGCTGGAGGCGACCACGGGCGGAGAAGGACTGAAGAGCGTGGCACAACATCCGCCTGACCTGGTGCTGCTGGACCTGGGACTACCCGATGAAAATGGACATGAAGTACTGAGACACCTGCGCGAATGGTTCTCCAATCCCGTGATCATCGTTTCTGTTCAGAGCAGCGAAGAAGATATTGTCAAGGCGCTCGACAACGGTGCGAACGACTACCTCGTGAAACCTTTCCGCACCGGCGAGCTGCTGGCGCGCATCCGCTCGGCCCTGAGGAAATCAGACCGTGAAGACAATATTCCCGTAGCGGAGTTCCAGGGACTTTCCATCGACTTCGTGAACCGCGTGGTGAAAAAAGACAACGTTATTGTAAAGCTCACAGCCACTGAATATTCACTGCTGGCACTGCTGGTACAGAACGAAGGAAAAGTGCTCACCCATCACTACCTGTTAAATAAGGTGTGGGGACCATCGCACCAGGACGAGTCGCAATACCTGAGGGTTTTTATCGCCCGCCTCAGGAAGAAGATCGAGACCGACCCGAACAGACCCGTGCACATCCTTACAGAGTCAGGCGTGGGATACAGGTTCATCGCCCATAATCCCGACGACTTATAAAAAACAACTCCTTCGAGTTTAGAAAATGGATTCTTCAAGCAACAAACATCACCCATTATCCACCGCCGGCGTGCTCATTGCACTGGGCATTATTTATGGAGACATCGGCACCTCTCCCATCTATACACTAAAGTTCATTGTCGGCAACCGTGTGATCACCGAAGACCTCGTCTATGGCGGACTGTCATGCATTTTCTGGACGCTCACGCTCATCACCACGTTAAAATATATTTACCTGGCACTAAATGCCGACAACAAAGGTGAAGGAGGGATCTTTGCCCTCTATGCGCTCGTGAGACGGTACAAGGCCAAGTGGGTGATCTATCCGGCCATTATCGGATGCTGCACCCTGATCGCGGATGGTTTCATCACACCGGCCATCAGTGTCTCTTCAGCGGTGGAAGGATTGCGCCTACTGTATCCTCAGATCCCCACCACCAGCATTGTTATCGCCATCCTGCTTTGCCTTTTCATTTTTCAGCAGTTCGGGTCGGCTGTAGTAGGAAGAACTTTCGGGCCGATCATGTCCGTGTGGTTTGTGATGCTGGGCGCTTTCGGCACGTATTACCTGGTGCAAAATCCGGTGATCCTCAAAGCCATCAATCCTGCTTATGCTGTTGACCTGATCATTAACTATCCCCAGGGCTTCTGGCTGCTGGGCGCTGTCTTCCTCTGCACCACGGGGGCTGAAGCGCTTTACTCCGACCTCGGCCATTGTGGCAAGGGCAACATACGGGTGGGCTGGGGCATGGTCAAGATCTGTTTACTGCTGAACTATTTCGGCCAGGGCGCGTGGCTGCTCACACAACAAGGCAATACCCTCGGTGAGCTGATCCCGTTTTATGCCATCATGCCGCAGCAGTTCCTCATCATCGGCATCATCATCGCCACCATGGCCACCATCATCGCCAGCCAGGCCCTCATCTCCGGCACGTTCTCGCTCGTGAACGAAGCCATCAAGCTCAAGCTCTGGCCTTCCTCCAGGGTTCGGTATCCGAGCGAATCACAGGGCCAGATGTATATCCCCGCCATCAACTGGATCCTGATGATCGGAAGCATCGTTGTGGTGATCGTCTTCCGCGAGTCGTCTGCCATGGAAGGCGCCTACGGACTTGCCATCACCGTGAACATGCTCATGACCACTTCCCTGCTGGTGTACTATTTCACCACGGCAAAAAAATCGAAGCTCCGGTCAGCCATGCTGGCGGTTGTATTCTTCTCGCTGGAAGGTATGTTCCTCGCTTCGAACCTCGACAAGTTCAAACACGGCGGATGGTTCACTTTTGTGATCGCGTTCCTCTTCTTTGTAATGATGTTCATCCTGCTGAAGGCGCGCAACCTGCGGCAACGCCACACCGAGTTTGTCGACCTCAGGCACTACGAGGCCATGCTGAAAGAGCTCCAGGATGACCAGAGCATTCCCAAGGAAGCCACCAACCTCGTTTACCTGTCGGTGGCTGACAGTCGCCGGTATATCGACTCCAACATCATCTACTCGATCTTCAAAAAAAGACCGAAACGCGCCGACGTATACTGGTTCGTACACGTGGATACCGTGGACAGTCCGTTCACCAGCAAGTACGTTGTAGACACCATCATTCCCAAGCGATGTTTCTTCGTGCGCATAAAACTGGGATTCAAGATGCCGCACCGTGTGAACACCCTCTTCAACAGGATCATCCACGAAATGGCCGATGCAGGAGAGATCGATCTAACGAGTCCGTACCCCGCCCTGCACAAGTACAGCATGATGGCCGACTTCAAGTTCGTGCTGCTCCATTCGTGGGCATCCGCCGACAGCGAGATCTCCAGCTTCGAACGGCTGGTCATCACCGGATACCGCGCCATCAAAACCATCAGCCTTTCCACCGAAGAAATGTATGGCCTCGAAGCCGCCAACATCGAAGTTGAAAAAGTGCCGATCCAGGTAGGGCCTACGGCGAAGGTGAAAGTGAAACGGGAAAGGGATTAGTTACCAGTTGCCGGTTACCGGTTGCCAGTTTGTACATCAGAACTTCATTTTTGCAGATCGTTGATCCATTGACTCGGCCCAATCGCTCCTTCGCGCGGAAGTTTCTTCCGTGCGCTCACAAAGAACTCATTCGTAGCCATACCACGATGCGGAAGTTTCTTCGGCCACCCGCCCAAAACCGGCAACCGGTAACTGGCAACCGGCAACCTTCCACCGAACTTTAAACCTCAAACCTTAAACTTTCCTGTCCGGATTCTGAAACCCGCGTTGTCTTTACCACATGAGGCAACTTCTATACATGGCAACGCAGGCGATCCTGTGGAGCGCTTTTTCACAACCCGGTCCTTCGCCTGTTTTACTTCGATTTCACAGGCAACATCGACGGCTTGCTGGCCTCCACCAGTGCCAGCATTACACACAGGCTGATCCCGCTTTCGATCCAGTGCCAGGGCGTATCACCCCTCTGGACCGATTTCCCGGGCAACCACTTCAAATGGAATCCGGGAGTGGTGTATGCTTTTTGAATTTGTTTACGGAACTTGTAACGAGGCGCCACGTACCTCATACCTTACTTTAAGATCATTCAATACCGATTCTATATGGAAAAATTCATGCTGATCATCCGCGAAGACCTGAAAAAGCTGAGCCGGCTCACGGACGAAGAACGGTTCTCTAACATCCCCGAGCAGTTGAAATGGATCGAGTCCATCGCTGCCGCGGGAAATTACATTACTGGCGAACCCTTGGCCATAGAAGGCAGGTATGTGAGCAGGAACGATGTGTTGTCTGACGGGCCCTTCATTGAATCGAAGGAAGGGGTCAGTGGTTATGACATCATCCTGGCAGAGAACATCAACCAGGCTGTTTCCATCGCGCAGACGTGTCCGCTGGTGATGAAGGGCGTTGCCGTCATAGAAGTGAGGCCGATCCAAAACATCGATGCATGATGGACCCGGTGCAGCAGGAAGCCGACAGGTTATACAAAGCACATTTTGGAAAGATGGTTGCCTCGCTGCTGTATTCCTTCCGCGACATCGACCCGGAAACCGCTGAAGACCTTGTACACGACTCCTTCTCCGCAGCCCTCACAACCTGGAGGCTGCAGGGCATTCCGCTGAATCCCGCCGGCTGGGTCTACAAGGTCTGCAGAAACAAAACCCTGAACCAGCTCAAAAAAGAAAAACGTACGGAGGCACTTGACGAGCACACCCTTGCAGGATCGGCTGAAATGAGATTCTCTGAGTCAGTGCTCGATGACCAGTCGCTGAAACTATTGTTTGCCTGCGCCCATCCCGACCTGTCACCCAAAGTGCAAGTAGTAATCACGTTGAAATATGTGGCCAACCTCAAGGTGGAAGCCATTGCGGGAAGCCTGGCCATGACCATCGATGGCGTGGACAAACTTTTACTTCGGGCCCGGCAAAAGATCAAAGATGAAAAGATCCTCCTGGAAGAACCGGCAACCCCAGCCTTGAGCGCACGACTCTCCAGCGTACACAAAGTGATCTACCTCATCTTCAACGAAGGTTATAAATCATCATGGGGCACGGAGATCCTGAGGGAAGAGCTCTGCGAAGAAGCATTGCTCATGAACAAGGCCTTACTCGACAGCGCACTGGGAAACAAGGAAACGCTGGCACTCCACGCGTTGATGCTGTTCAGCAGCGCCAGGTTCAGGTCCAGGTTCGGGGCTTCCGGTGAGCTGATCGATTTAGAAAATCAGGATCGCACCCTGTGGAACAAAGAGCTGATAGCCCTCGGCTCCCACTACCTTCACCAATCAAGAAGCGACACTGTATCCAAGTATCATCTCGAAGCCTCCATCGCGTGCCTGCATTGCATGGCCGAAAGCTTCCACACCACCCACTGGAAAACCATCGCAGCCCTCTACGCACAGTTGCTGCACGGAACGCCCAATCCCTTCATCGCGCTCAACCACGCCATTGCGTTGTATCATGCGGGAGAAAAGTCGCGTGCCTTCGAGATCCTTCACGAACTCCAGAGACATCCCTTCCTCGGGCAGTACTACCTGCTCAACACAGCCCTGGGAAAATTCCACCACCTCGAAGGCAACGATGCCGCAGCCAAAGAATACCTGCTGAAAGCGCAGCGGCAGACAAACTTTGAAAAGGAGAAAGAGTTCATTCAGAAGATGATCGATGAACTCGGAGATGTTGCCGGTTGCCAGTTGCCTGTTACCAGTTGAGACTGTGCAAAATATCACGCGTGATTACCGTTTGATAGGCTGATAAAAATCCACTTCGAAGCACACTCTCCAATGCGGAAGTTTACTTCCGCCACCCGCACTAAACTGGCAACCGGTAACCAGCAACCAACTACCCAACCGGTAAACGAAACGTAAACCTGCTCCCCTTTCCCACCTCGCTTGTAACACCAATCTCTCCCTGCTGTGCTTCGATGAATTCTTTGGAGATGGCCAGTCCCAATCCCGTGCCGGAAGGTGTACCGGGTACCTGGAAGAATTTTTCGAAGATGCGGTTGAGGTACTTCTCTTCGATGCCGGGGCCGTGGTCTTCCACTGAAAAGCTGATGGCTCCATTCGAGTGGTCGCAGCTGAGTATGATGCGCTCATTTTCCGGGCTGTAGCGGATGGCGTTGGTCAGGAAGTTCACCAGCACCCAGGTGGTCTTGTCAACGTCGGCCTGGATCGGGGGCAGATCGCCTGCAGCCTGAACCTCGATAGCAACGTGTTTTCGTTCGGCGTGGAATTTCACTGCTTCAACTGCCATGGTCAGGATATCTTTCGGGTCGGCTTTTCGGATGTTCAGCCTGATGTTGCCGGTCTCCACCTGAGAAAGGTCCAGCAGCTCGTTGGTAATCTTTGACAGGCGTACGATCTCGTCTTCAAGCGTGGAGACAATGTTGCGCTGCTCGTCGTTGAGCGAGCCGATGCGGGCGTCGTTTAAAAGTCGTGAGCACATTTGCAACGAAGCGATGGGCGTTTTAAGTTCATGCGAGATGGTGGCGATAAAATTCGTCTTGGCCAGGTCCAGCTCTTTGTACGGGGTGATATTCTTCAGCAGGATCACCTGCCCGATCTTCACGGCATCCTTTTCACCCGTGGGCGTATGGCTGATGTTGATCGATTCTCTGGAGAAGTAGTTTTCCTTACCACCGACAATCGCCTTGATCAAAGTGCTTTCATGGGCGCCAGCGTTTTCGCGGATCAGGCTTCGGAACAGGTCGTTGTTCACGGCGATATCGGGGGCATAGTGATTCAGCACGTCTCTGCTGGTGAGGTGCAGCAGGCTCAATGCCTGGTCGTTGGCAAACACCACCTTGTCATGCTCATCCAGCCCGATCACCGGGTCGTTCATTCTGTTGATGATGGTCTCGATGCGTTTTTTCTCGAACAGGATCTTCGCCAGGTTGCTGTGCTCATACTCATCGAGCTTCTCCGCCATCTGGTTAAAGGCTTCAGCGAGCTCCTCAAATTCGTCCTTCCGGTCGAAGTGAAGTCGTTCTTCATAATCTTTGTTGGCGATGGACTTGATACTCCGCGTCAGCTGCATGATCGGGTTGGCGATATATCCTGGGAAGTTGATAATGAACGTAAAGGCCGCCAGCGTGCAGATCGTACCGATAATGATCAGGTAGGTAGTGGCGTCATGCGCTGTATTTTGTGTGACTTCGTTTTTGCGGATGATGGCCTGCATGTTCAGGTCCTGGATCGCCAGGCAGATGTTCCTGATCCGCACAATGCAGCTATCGGCAATACCGGTATTTTTCAGTCTTTCAAACGCCACCCTCAGCCTGTGGGTCAGCTCCCGTTCGCCGGCTTCTGTAACATTGTCTTCCTGGCGCCTCAGGTTCGATTCTATTGCGCCCAGGGCCCTCGTGGAATCAGTGCCAAGACTGTCGCACACCTCGATGATACGTTTGGTATATTCAAGCGTTTCATAGTTATCGGTAAGGATGTTCTTCGAATCGCTGGTTAATGCCTTGAGGTAATACAACCCCATGCCGCCCACCGTAACGATCACGATGAATAGAAAGGCTACACCCAAAGCTACTTTTGTTTTGATGCTCATGATAGTATCACTAAATCAATATCTGAATCCGAAAGCCTGTTCAGCAACTGGTTAAAAACGTTGGTCTTCAGGATCACCTGCCATAATGTTAAATGCGGTTTCCCGATGCAGACCGTGGTGATCTCCTTCTCTTCGGCTACCTTGGCGATCGTTGATGGAATGCTGTTGCTTTTGACCTGGATCACTTCTGCCCCCAGTTCCGTGGCCGTCTTGAAGTTGTTGATCAGGTGCCGCTGCACCGATAATTTGATCCGGTCCGAATTTTCACGTCCGGTCTGCACGTACAGCACATACCACTTCGAGTTATAATATCCCGCGAGCCGCGCCGTTTTGCGGATGATCTTCCTGGCAGTTTCATGGTTGCTGCTAATGCAGGCAAGGAACCGTTCGTGGCGCAGTTTAGTGTTGACAGTCACTTCGGTGTCAACCTTCCGCTCCACCTGCGACGCAACTTCTTTCAGCGCCAGCTCGCGCAGCTGAAGGATCTTTTCGGACTGAAAGAAATTCCTGAGGGCGATCTCGATCTTGGAAGCATGATAGATCTTTCCTTCCCGGAGGCGGGTGATCAGCTCATCGGCGGTCAGGTCTATATTCACCACTTCATCAGCCAGCTGCAGCACACGGTCAGGCACCCGTTCCCGCACTTCGATGCCCGTGATCAGCCGAACTTCTTCATTGAGGCTTTCAATGTGCTGGATGTTGACAGCGCTGATCACATTGATACCGGCGTCGAGGATCTCCAGCACATCCTGCCATCGCTTCTCGTTCTTGCTTCCTTCAATGTTGGTATGGGCAAGCTCATCGACGATCACAACTTCCGGGTGTACGTTCACGATCGCCTGCAGGTCCATCTCCTCCAGCTCCTTGCCTTTGTAAAAGACTTTCCTTCGCGGGATCACGGGCAGGCCTTCGATCAGGTCGTGCGTTTCTTTCCGGTTGTGTGTTTCAATGAACCCGATCTTCACGTCTACACCATTCTTCAAAAGACTGTGCGCTTCCAGCAGCATACGATACGTTTTTCCAACGCCGGCGCTCATTCCGATGTAGATCTTGAACTTCCCCCGTTTCGACCTGCGGATCAGGTTGAGGAAATACGCCACTGATTTTTGTCTATCTTCCATCGAACAGTTTTGAGCAGTACGTCTCAATGCTCTTTTCGAACATCTCCGGTCTTGTTTCAGGCTGACATCTTCGCTTTAAAATTACGAAAAAGGCCTTTTCACCTTCTATAAAAAGTAGGCAGTAGGCAAAAGCAATAGGCAGCAACCGCGGTGCCGAAGCGCCTAACTTATTAAATCATAGCCCCTTAGCAAAAGCACTCGTCAGCAGACCCTGCGGAATCTGCATGGTACCATTCCGAAACGAAAGGTTTTTTAGCAACGATCGATGAGATCCAGGTGAGAAATCTCCATGGTATGAATGTTGCCCATGACGCATTCGATTTTTGATTAACTTTACCGCGATTACCGCATGATAAATATCCTGATCATTGATGACGAAGAGAACCTTCGGAAGCTGCTGTCGCGGGTTGTTGAGCTGGAAGGTTATCATGTTTTGCAGGCCGGGTCGGTGAGGGATGGATGGAGGATCCTGAATAAAGAATCCATCCAGGTGGTGATCTCCGATGTCAGGCTTCCTGACGGCAACGGCGTTGCGCTCACCCAGAAGATCAAGAAGGAATTCCCATCTGTTGAGGTCATCGTACTTACCGCTTATGGCACCATTGAAGACGGCGTGAAGGCCATGAAGAACGGTGCTTTCGATTACCTGACAAAAGGCGATCACCAGGAGAAGATCATACCCCTGCTCAGCAAAGCGTCGGAGAAGGCCGTGCTTCAGCAAAAGGTGTCTATGCTCGAATCGAGGCTGCAAGAAAAATTCGGCTTCGACAATATTCTGGGCAAAAGTCCCATCATCCTCCAATGCATCGACCTGGCGCGAAAGGTCTCCGGTACAGCCACCAACGTGCTGCTGCTGGGAGAGACCGGAACAGGAAAGGAAGTTTTCGCGCAGGCGATCCACTACGAGAGTCCGAGAAAAACAAAATCGTTTGTAGCGCTCAACTGCAGCGCTTTTCCGAGAGACCTCCTCGAAAGTGAGTTGTTCGGCCACGCGGAAGGTGCTTTTACGGGCGCCACAAAATCCAAACGGGGATACATCGAAGAAGCGCATGAAGGCACGTTGTTCCTGGATGAGATCGGCGAGATGAACATCGACCTCCAGGCCAAGCTGCTGCGGGTGCTGGAGACCGGAGAATTCTACCGCGTGGGTGAAAGTAAATCGCGAAAAGTAAATGTGCGGTTCATTGCCGCCACCAACCGGAACCTGGAAAAAGATTCAGACGCGGGCGCTTTCAGGAAAGACCTGTTCTACAGGCTATCGGTCTTCACGATTATGCTGCCTCCGCTCCGTGAGCGCGCAGAAGATATCGGGATGCTCGCCGATTATTTCATCCGGCAATATTCTTTGAAATCCAACAAACGCGACCTCACGGCCACCCCGGAGTTCATCAAAACGCTGAAACAACATTTATGGAAAGGTAATATCCGCGAGCTGAAGAACGTGATCGAACGAAGCGTGATCCTCGCGGAAGAAGAATTATCGCCTGCCCTGCTGCCCGCCGATTTTCTGGTCGATACCGATGCGAACGCGCTGGATCTTGCCTCTATGGAAAAACAGCATATCAGGAAAGTGCTCAATCATACAGGAGGTAATAAAACGCAGGCAGCGAAACTGCTGGAGATCGGTCTTACCACGTTGTATCAGAAGATCAAGGATTATAATCTCTGAGACGGAGAGTCCACGGTCCACGGTCGACAGTCCACGGCCGTCAACCCTTTCTACGAACAGTCGTCGGACCACTGACAGCGCGCATGCCACTGCGCAGTGGTCTGACGACTATCAGCCTCAAAAACTCACCGCCAGTGACGTTGCAACGAACGTATTGTTTTTAGAACTTCCTGTGCCTTCCACAAAGACCTCATCCTTACTGCTAAAACTCCTCACCTCAACTCTCCAAAGCGCGTTAGGTGATATCTGGTAATCGAAATTAGCAGAGACACCGATAGTTCTGAATCCGTTGGGCGTACAGGTCGGAATGATCACACCGTTCTTATCATCATAGTACTCTCCACGCACTGCAACGGCTACCTTATCGCTTACCTTATACCGGGCGATCATTATCGGACTATACCATGCGTTGGTGGCGCTGCTTTCGGGACCCTTCTCTTCAACGCCATAGTCGAATCCAACGATGAGGCCAAACGCGTCGGAGATCCGGAACATGCCATAGAAGTTGTGAAAGTAACGCATCTGCCTTGCACTGTCAGCTTTATCAGTGCCGATGAACGAGCTGCCGTTCAGCGTTACCTTATCGGAAGGTTTGAAAGTGATCTGCGTACCGAACGATAGAAGTGAATTTCCTTCCACCCGCTGAATGCGCTGCCAGCCATTGAGCACCAACCCGGACAGGAACCATTTTCCATTGTCAGTTGTGTAAGAGACCTTGGCACCGGCTTCATAATACGGTGTGTTATCCGCCAGGATGCTCCTGGTCAGATTCCAGCAATCCTTGCCGACAGCACTTTCAAAGCCGATGTGCGAGCCAAAGATCCCGGCATCTACCCAGAGATTTTTCGTGGACGATAGTTTCACACCAGCGTTGGCTTCGAAAACATTTTTCAGTACACCAGGTTCAGCTACAAGATTCGCGTTGGCGTAAGTGCCCGCCATCAAGGCAAGGTTCGCTCTGACATTATCCGTGTTGTAAGAGCCCCTGACAAAACCTAGGTTCAGGTTGACCTCATTGTGCCGGTTGTAAGAATACACAAAACCAGGTCGTGTATTGTTCTCCGGTTTGTTGAAATCATAAACGTAATAAGTTTCAAGGTATCCGTTCACTGAAAACGGTGAAGGCTTCTGATCGTCCTGTGAAAAACAAAAAGTGGTAAAGGTTAAGGTAATCAGAAGTGTTAGATGTATTTTTTTCATACTTGGTTTGAGGCCGGAGTGCAGAATTTAGAATATAGAATCTAGTATTTAGAACGTTTAGTATTATGGCGTACATTCTAAATTCTAACTCCTAAATTCTATATTCTATTTTCAAAAATCATTTCAATTCATCTAATGCAACATTGAGTTTCAGCACATGTACTGTGGAAGGGCCGAATAATCCGAGATACGGTCCTTCGGTGTGCTCATCGACCAGCGCCTGAAGTTTGTCTGCGCTGATATTGCGCACCCTGGCAATTCTTGCGATCTGGATCTTTGCCGCTTCTGGTGAGATATGCGGATCCAAACCACTGCCGGATGCCGTGACAAGGTCGGCAGGGATCTGCGCTTTGGTAACACCAGGATTGTGTACCAGGAACGTCTCGATGCGGGCCTGCACGGTGGCAAGATATTCAGCGTTGGAAGGCCCCTTGTTGCTGCCCGCCGATCCCGCAGCATTGTAGTCTACAGCGGAAGGCCTGCCCCAGAAGTATTTGTCTTCCGTGAACTTCTGCCCTATCCTTTCATAACCGACAACCTTTCCGTTGACGATGATCGTTTCGCCCTTTCCTCCACCCGGCGCCGCCTTGCTGACGATCGATATGAGCAAGGGGTACAACACTGCAAGAATGAGCACCAGCACCAGGGTGAGCTTGATGGATATTTTAAGATTCTTTTTCATATTCGTTTCTTTGATACTTTCAAATGAATAAACCCAGCAGCATGTCGATCAGCTTGATGCCGATAAAGGGTGCGATGATACCACCCAGGCCATAGATGAAAAGGTTTCTCCTGAGCAGGGCCGAGGCCCCGATCGGTTTATACGCCACGCCGCGCAACGCCAGTGGTATCAGCACCGGGATGATAATGGCGTTGAAGATGATAGCTGCAAGAATGGCCGACTCAGGGGTCTTCAGGTCCATGATATTCAGTGCCTGCAGCGCAGGAATGGAAGAGATGAAAAGCGCCGGCACAATGGCGAAGTATTTGGCCACGTCGTTGGCGATGGAGAACGTAGTGATCGTTCCGCGCGTGATCAGCAATTGCTTGCCGATCTCAACCACTTCAATGAGCTTGGTGGGATCGCTGTCGAGGTCAACCATGTTGGCGGCTTCCTTCGCTGCCTGCGTTCCGCTATTCATGGCCACCCCTACGTCGGCCTGGGCCAGCGCGGGCGCATCGTTGGTACCGTCGCCCATCATGGCCACAAGCTTGCCACTGGCCTGCTCCTGTTTGATGTAGTTCATCTTGTCTTCAGGTTTGGCTTCAGCGATAAAATCGTCCACACCTGCTCTTTCGGCAATGTATTTTGCCGTGAGCGGATTGTCGCCGGTAACCATAACGGTCTTCACGCCCATCTTGCGAAGCCTTTCGAAACGTTCGGTGATGCCAGGTTTGATAATATCCTGCAGCTCGATGGCACCCAAAGCCTTGTTGTTCTCGGCAACCACCAGGGGCGTTCCTCCATTGGCGGAGATCTTTTCAACGATCGCCTTAAGATCGGCCGGGAAAGGATTCCCATTTTTTTCAACGATAGCCCTGATGGCATCATAAGCGCCTTTGCGGATGATCCTGCCATCGAGATCAATGCCCGAGGTCCTGGTATCGGCAGAGAACTTGATGATCCTCGAATTCGGCAGACCATACGTAAAGTCTGACTGGCTGCCAATGGTAACGGGGTGCCGGTATCCTTTTACTGCCGCGAGCTCAACGATGGATTTTCCTTCGGGGGTTTCATCCGATAATGAAGCAATGGTGGCGCTTTCGATCAGGCTGTCAACATCAGCACCGTTGGCCGGATGAAATTGCGTGGCCTTCCTGTTACCGATCGTGATGGTTCCGGTCTTGTCCAGCAATAAAACATCAACATCTCCGGCGGTCTCCACAGACTTGCCGCTTTTCGCGATCACATTCGCGCCCAACGCCCTGTCCATACCCGCAATGCCGATGGCCGACAACAGGCCGCCGATGGTGGTGGGGATCAGGCACACAAAAAGTGAAATGAAGGCCGCAATGGTGATCGCCGTGCCTGCGTAGTCGGCATAAGGCTTCAACGACACACATACAATAGTAAAGATCATGGTGAAGGCCGCCAGCAAAATTGTGAGCGCGATCTCATTCGGGGTCTTCTGACGGCTTGCGCCTTCCACGAGCGCGATCATCTTATCGAGGAAGGTCTCTCCCTGCGAGGTGGTGACGCGTACCACGATCCGGTCCGAAAGCACTTTCGTTCCACCCGTCACAGATGACTTGTCACCACCAGCCTCACGAATCACCGGAGCCGATTCACCTGTAATAGCCGATTCGTCGACGGTAGCGATGCCCTCGATGATCTCCCCATCCATGGGAATGGTATCACCCGCCTCGCATATGAATACGTCACCTTTTTTCAATTGAGATGACGGCACGCTATGCACGCGGTTTGAATTTTCCGAAAACACCTTAGCTTGTGTGGTCTCCCGGGTTTTACGCAGACTCTCGGCCTGTGCCTTACCCCTTGCTTCGGCCAGTCCTTCCGCAAAGTTGGCGAAGAGCAGGGTGATCAGCAGGATGACGAACACCGTTACGTTGTACCACAATGCGCCCTGCGTTGCATCACCCGTGAAGAGCTGATTCAGCACCACGAGCAACATTACGAGCGTGCCCAGCTCAACCGTGAACATCACCGGGTTCTTCACCATCAGCCTCGGGTTCAGCTTGACGAACGACTGCCTGACGGCCGCGTTTACCAGTGCGGGTTCGAATAGTTTTATTTGACGTTTTCTTGTCATAACTCAAATGTTTTTAAGGTAAAATATTCAGCCAGTGGTCCGAGTGCCAGCGGCGGGAAGTACGACAGCGCGGTAACGATGATGATCACAGCAAAGGTCATCATGCCGAAAGTGAACGAGTCTGTGCGCAGTGTTCCGCCTGCCTCGGGAATATATTTTTTATTCGCCAGCATGCCCGCGATGGCAACGGGACCGATGATGGGAATGAACCTGCCCAGGATCAGCACAAAGCCGCTGGTCACATTCCAGAAAACATTGTTGTCACCAAGTCCTTCGAAACCACTCCCATTGTTAGCGTTGGCCGACGTATATTCATAAAGCATCTCCGAAAAACCATGGAAGCCAGGGTTATTCAGCCAGCCCGACGGTTTCACTGCCCACGCGATGTCAGGATGATGGGCAACCATATATGCGGCCAACGCCGTAAATCCTTTGGTAAGCAACGCGGTGAACAAAGTCACGATCATGGCGATCTTCACTTCACGCGCTTCTACTTTATGTCCCATGAACTCAGGTGTGCGGCCTACCATCAGCCCCGAGATGAACACGGCAATGATGATGTTGAGATAATAGTTCAGAATGCCCACGCCACAGCCACCGTAAAATCCGTTCACCATCATGCCCAGCAGCTGCATCATTCCCGAGAGCGGCATCGTACTGTCGTGCATCGAGTTCACCGAGCCGGTAGAAATAATGGTGGTGATGATGCTCCAGTATGCGGAAGCAGCGGGGCCAAACCTCACCTCTTTTCCTTCCATGGCACCGGTTGCCTGTGCAATTCCCATTTTTTCGATCGCCGGATTTCCGTTGAGCTCCGAAACGATCGTCGGGATCAGCAGCCACAGCATGCCCACCGTCATCACTGTAAAGATCACGTAAGCAAATTTTTTATTCCGGATGTAGAAGCCCAGCGCGAAGATCATGGCCACAGGTATCACCATTTGCATCACCATCTCCAGGATGTTGGTGAAATAGTTAGGGTTCTCCAGCGGGTGCGCCGAGTTGGCGCCGAACCATCCGCCGCCATTGGTACCCACGTGTTTGATGGCGATCATTCCCGCAGCAGGTCCTCTTGAAACCAGAACGGTATCGCCTTGCAACGTGATGATGGAGTCTTTACCCTCGAAGCTAGCAGGGGTACCGTTGAAGGCGAGCAGGATCGCCCCGGCAATACAGATCGGCAACAGGATCCTCGTATTTGTTTTGACAAAAATGCTCCAGAAGTTCCCGAGGTTGCGGGTGGTTTTCTCTTTCAGTCCGTTGAACAACGCTACCAGGCAGGCGATGCCCGTGGCGGCACTCACAAACTGAAGGAAGGTGACCACCAGCAACTGGGTCAGGTAGGTCACACCTGACTCGCCGGAGTAGTGCTGAAGATCACAATTCACCAGGAAGCTGATGGCCGTATTGAAAGCAAGATCCGGTGTCTGTCCGGGGTTGCTGTCCGGGTTCAGTGGAAGTTTATCCTGATACAGGAGCAGAAAGAAAGCATACACGAGCCACACCAGATTGATGGTGAGCATCGCTTTCAGGAACTGCTTCCAATCCATGGCCTCGTTCGGATCGATTCCGCAGAGACGATAGATGGAACGTTCTACCGGAGCCATAAAATCGGTGAGGGTCTTTTCGCCCAGGAAAACTTTTGAGATGTACTTGCCCAGCGGATAAGCAAGCAACACCGTGAGAAGGAACATGAAGATTATACCCAATATTTCTGTGTTCATAAGATCGGCGTTAGAATTTTTCAGGTTTAATCAGGACATACAGCAGGTAACAAAACACTGCTATCGACAAAATGAATAATGCAATGATCATGTGGCAGGTTTATATTTTTTCGAAGTAATCAACCGCCCTGAAGAATAAGGCAAAGCAGAGCAGGCATGAGATCAGTAAAAGGATTGTCGTCATATGATTTGGTTTTATAATTCAGACTCCGCTGGCGTAATGCAGCCGGGCATATTCCATTCGCAGCTCCTTCGGCATGAAGGGTTCGATCCATTTTCTGGCGGCAGGTTGCCGGTCCATCGAGTTCGATAAAGTGAACAGGTAAACATTCACAACGCCGTTCTTCACGGTTGCATTTCCATCCTTGAAAAGTTTGCAGGCAACAACCAGGAACTGTTCCAGCTTTTTGAATTTGCCTTCGTCGCATAATTTCAGCGACACCTCCGCGAAGGCCTGGATGGATCTGTAAAACTGGCGTGTGTGATGCGGGTCATCGTTGCATTCAGGAACTGCGCCGTCCAGCATAACAAGGGCTATTCTTTCGGTTATCATAACATTCTCGGTTTGATGCCACCGGAATAGCAACGCCCCTGCCGAAAGCCGTAAAAAGCTCAATTACAGGTGATTAAGAAAAATCGCAGAACGAGCACCCTACTGAATCCGTAGTGTGCCTTTCAAAATCGGTAGTTGATACGTCGGGAAATGAAGAGCAGAGGTTTTGAAGACGGCTTCGGGCCAGATCAGGGTGCACCGTTCGATGCGCCATGAACTTGCATCGCACAGATCACGATCGAGCGTGGCGCATGTCCCTGTTATTCACATAACCCACGGCTTCACGTGGGTTATGCACATTAAGCCCTTTTTCAGAGCTTAAATACAGTTAGTAAACTAACGAGATGAACCAAAGTTCCAATTTGAAATGATAACCAGATCTGTGCATTCTCTCTATGAATTTAAGAAAGTGTCTGGTATGTCCGAGCCCTGGAAGGGCTCAATGTATTTTCACGTGCCACAGGTGTTCCGGATCGGGGTACGCTTTTTCTGGCACGTAACGCACATATCAGATCAAGGCGCTATTCTAAGCTGTCAGATGCTGCCAGATCACATCATACACTTCGGTAGACTTCAACTCCTTCCGGGGTTGTTGCTGATCCGTGATGAGCACGGGATGAAATGATGACGGTGTATGAACGCTGCCGTGGGAACCTTTGATGAGCGTAGCATCGAGGGGAATAACATCCATCACATAGCGGAGCGCTGCTTTTTTACGGAGCAGCTTGTAGGCCGCGCGCAGTTTGGAAGTCATGAACATCTCTACCGGATCGTAGCCAGGTTTCTTATGGATGTCAACCACCCTTGCGTAATCCGGAGCCTTGCTGTCGTCCATCCAGAAATAATAGCAGAACCAGCTTCTTTCATCCGCTACTACTACAAGATCGCCGGCCCGTTCATGATCGATGTTGAATTGACGCTGCGCTTGCCGGTCGAGCACAAGCGCTACCCCTGGTACTTTCTCGATGGCGCTTCTCACCTTCGACGCGATCTGCGGATCGTTGAGATACACATGCGCTACCTGGTGATCGGCAACAGCAAAGGCTGCGGAAGCACCGGCATCGAGTAATTCAAGACCCCGCTCCACGCGGATTCCCAGCCAGCCGTTCTCGCGCAACACGCGATTGAGGTATATCGGACGGTCTACATTGACAATACCATATTCCGACAACAAGATGATGCGCGCCCCGGCTTTGGTATAGTGAGACACCAGTTGCTCGACCACGCTATCTATTTCACCTAACTCCCTGGATATACGTCCAAAATCCTGTCCGTATTTCTGAAGGCAATAATCGAGGTGCGGAAGGTAGATCAGCGTTAAGGTCGGGTTGTATTTTTCGTCTGTGATCACCGATGCGTCAGCGATCCACTGGGTGGACTTAATGTTCGCCCCCGGTCCCCAGAACTGGAATAGCGGAAAGGTGCCCAGCTCTTTTTGCAGATCATCACGAAGCGCGGCAGGATGTGAATAGCAGTCTGGCATTTTTCTTCCGTCCGCCAGGTAGTTGGGACGTGGCGTCACTGAATAATCAGCGGTGGAGTACATGTTGTACCACCAGAACATCTTCGAACAGGTGAAGGAAGGATCGATGCGTTTTGCCTTGTCCCAGATCTTCTCTCCTGAAACCAGCTTGTTGGATTGCTTCCAGAATTTGATCTCGCAGTCTGTGCGGTCATACCATCCGTTTCCCACAATACCGTGCTCACTGGGCCATTTGCCCGTCACGTAGGTCGACTGCACCGATGTGGTCACGGCAGGCAGCATCGGCTGGATGGTATGCACCGATTTGTTCTGCGCATATTTTTTAAGAAAGGGCGTATGCTCGCCGATCAATCCGGACGAAAGCCCTACAATATCGATAACAACTGTTTTTTGCATCGCGATCTTTTATCTAGTCAGCCTCATTCAAATAACCGATCACCCACTCCATTTCCCGGATGATCGATTCTGACAACGGCAATTTCAAGGCATCGGGCAACACTTCCCACGTATAGGTTTCCACTTCAAGGTGGCCTGTAAACGGCTGCTGACACTGAATGGCCAACACGTCGCGGATATCGTCCTGCGTAGACTTCAGCACCCCGTAATCCTGAACGAACAACGGCACGTGAAAGTGCGAGCGCCATTCTTTCACTGACGCATGGCCTGCATCAGCAAGCGCTTCCGGGAGATCAGGATACCGGACCAAAGAACCATCGGCCAGGCGGGCCACTACCTGGTGCAGGTAGGTAGACTCGTTGAACTGACGGAACGCTTTGGCTACTGGCTCACGCTCCGCCGGATTGGGCATTACAGCCTTGAGGGCAGCGCTGATCTGGATCTTTCCTACTTTTATTTTTTTGTCCCTGAGCTGACGGATCACAGCAGCATGATCTTCATATCCCACCGCGAAGTGGCATACATCGTAACAGAGCTGCAGGTGCTCCCTGATCACCTGTTCTGCTTGCGCGGCGCTATACCCTGATCGTCGCTCCAGGTATTTTTTACCTGTCGGCAGCAGATACTGTTCATACCAGTCGAAAAACCCAGGGCCGCTCTCCAGCAGGCCGTCGGGCTCCGGTTCTACATCGAGGTGAAGAAGCTTTCCGGTCTTTTCGCGGATCATGGCCAGATGGGCGATAACCTGCAGCATGTGCTCCGTTGTTTTTTCGAAAACAGCCTGCTGCTGATCTGCTTGATGCCAGTATTTGTACGAGAGCGGTGACGTGGAGATACCACCTTCCATTCCTTCGGGCAGCAGCGCTGTCAGAATATCGAATAAACGGATCGTGTAGGCAACGCGATCAGGTGTGGTCCAGTCGGGCGCATGCACCTGGTCTTTCACGCGTGTGTTGTGAAATCCGCCATAGGGAAATCCGTTCATGGTAAAGACGAAACAATTTTCCTGCTTCAGCCAATCCTTAAAGATCTGAAGCTCGTTTCCCTGGAGCTGAAGGCTGGCCTGGTTCGACAGTCGCAGTCCTATCCCGAAAGGTTTGTCTTTACTGATCGTTTTTTTGATGCCTGGAATGTTCTGCCGCAAAGCAGCAAAGTGATCGTTCCAGCTTTCTCCTGCATGAATGTTGGTGCAGTAGGTCAGGTATCCGTGAGGTGTACGCATCGCCGATGATTTTATGATCTTCTCTTAGCGGCTGCTGAGGTCCTTGAGCCATTCACTGGCTTTCCGGATCAGCGCGCTGTCCATTTCGTGAACTTCTTCTCCTTTACCGATGTCGTTGAGCAGGGTGATGGTGAGCCTGCCTCCGAGGTGCTCGCGAAATTCCTCGAGCCCCAGCAACAGCGGACTTTTATCATCGCTCACTTCCAGCAACGGATGGGTGATGCCAAGTCCCAGCACCTGGTGTAATTCCAGGATCTGGTCCAGTGCTTCCCTGCTTAACCTTCCGCTCAGGTGTGAATATACACTGTCGAGGGCGATGCCGATGGCCACCGCTTCACCGTGACGGATGTTGAAGCCGGCGAGCTGCTCGAGCTTATGTGCGCTCCAGTGTCCGAAGTCCAGGGGCCGTGCCGAGCCCATTTCAAAAGGGTCGCCACTGCGGATGTGCTGCATGTGAAGGTCGGCGCAACGTTTGATCAGGTACTGCATGGCCGGCATATCACGTTTGGCCAGCAGCGTTGCGTTCTGCACCAGCCATTGAAAGAACGGTGCGTCTTTGATCAGCGCTACTTTGATGGCTTCGGAGATGCCCGAGCGCCAGTCGACCTCTTCGAGCGTTGTTAAAAAATGAAAGTCGTTGAACACGGCCACGGGTGGCGCAAATGTTCCCAGGAAATTTTTCTTCTTGAAATAATTGATGCCGTTCTTCACCCCTACGCCTGAATCATTTTGTGAGAGCACCGTGGTGGGGATCCGGATGTGACGGATGCCACGGTGTGATACTGCAGCCGCGTATCCCGCAAGGTCGAGCACCGAACCTCCGCCGATCGCCACGAGATACGAATGCCTGTCGATCTTCCGGGTGTTTACTGCGGCAACGATCTTATGAAATAACGCTTCGTCGTTCTTGGCCTGCTCGCCGCCGGGAATGATCATCTCTTCCACAAGCTGAAGTGACGGAAAACCCTTGAAGTAAGACCTGATACCATTGATCAGATCCGGGTGGTGTGCCACGACTCCTTCGTCGAGCACAAAAAAGACCTTGGGTGGTGTATCTTTTTTCTTTTCGCCTTCGATGAACTTGCCGAATGCCGGGTTTTCCGGGCTGAAGAGATGGGTGGTGAAAAATACTTTATAATCAAACCTGACACTGAACGACTGCTGCAAAAAATCCATAAGGAACGTTCCCTCGTAAAATTTCAATTATCGCTAAAGTTACGAGTAATCGCCGGAGGGGCATCCACCCCCTGCATATTTTTTATGGCCGGATCAGGTCACAGCAAACAGCCTGGCCAGGAAAATGGATACGGGCAGGAGCAGCACGATCCCCAGGGCCAGGTAAAAAGCACCAAACGTGGCTGCCCAGGCCGCATTCATCACGATCAATGCAATAACGCCAGCTTTTACGGCTTTACCGATGTTCTTGCCAACAGGCTCACGGAACGCTTTCAGCAACGGCGGAAAAATGAGCAGCACCAGGATCAGCAGAAAACCTGAAGCATAAACGACGTTACCCAACAGCACGGAAGAATACAGGATCGACGCGATGACGACCAGGTACAGGAACGCAGCGATGAGCATGGTTTTGCTTTTGCCACCATGAACTTCGCCCTGACTGATGAGCGTGATGGCTGCAATATAAAGCACGGGCACCACCGCCAGCGCCCGGAATTCCTCCAACGCGAAAGGCACAAGGCTCATGCCCAGTAAAAGATTCAAACCCCGGCAGAGGCCCATGTTCAACGGACCGGCCACACGGTGATGCTTGGACCACTTGTCATAGACCAGCGCAGCAATGGCGATAGCAAGGGCAATAACGCCTGACGGATAGACAGCCACTGCCGCGGCGGCTACGATACCCACGATCAACAAAAAGGTTCCTAACAACGCAGCCTCTTTTTCCCTGATCAAACCACTGGGGATGGGACGTTCGGGCCGTTCAACACGGTCGAGCGCTGCATCGAAAAAATCATTGAAGACAACACCGCCACCGTACAGGCCGATGGTAGCCACGATCAGTAAAAGAACTGATGGAAGCTCGTGCGTTCCTCCGGTGTACCAGGCGATGGCAGCACCTCCGAGTATGTCGGAGATCGCCGTAACAATGTTGGCGGGCCGCGTGAGCCTCAGAAATCCAATCAGCTTTTTCAACTTAACGAATGATCAAAGAATCTTTATTGATGCGAGGTTGTTGTCCTCCGCGCAAAACAGTATTGCCCTGAAACTTGAGGCTCTGGTCGATCTGCTGTGCGGCAGCAAAATCCGCTTCATTGAGCTGACCACTCTGGCCGAAAGCTGTGATGGCATTCTTATAAGTAACGAGGTGGATCGTTTCGTCGGGGATGCCGTGTTGCTTCATCAGCGCTGCAGTTTTCGGAACTGCCAATGGATCGCTGATGCCCCAGTCGGCTGCGGAGTTGATCATGATCCGCTCGGCGCCATATTTCTTCACCACTTCCACCATTCTTTCGTTGCCCATTTTGGTGAACGGGTAGATCGTAAAGGCGGCCCAGAAGCCACGGTCGAGCACTTCTTCTACGGTCTCCTCGTTGTTATGGTCGACGATAACAAATCCGGGATCCAGCCCGCAGTCGATGGCAATATCCATGCTGCGCTGGGTACCGCGCTTCTTATCGCGGTGTGGCGTATGGATCTGTACTGGCAGCGATGCTTCTTTGGCCAGCAGCAACTGAAGCCTGTAGTACTTTTCTTCCGCGGCGGTCTGGTCATCGAAGCCGATCTCTCCCACACCTACCACTCCCTCCTTGTAAATGAACAGGGGCAGGATCTCCATCACTTGCTCTGCCAGCGCTTCGTTGTTAGCCTCGCGTGAGTTGAGGCCGATGGTGCAATAATGTTTGATGCCGAACTGCGATGACCTGAAACGCTCCCATCCGATCAGGCTGCTGTAATAATCCTTGAAGGTAGCCACACCTGTGCGCGGCTGTCCCAGCCAGAACGCAGGCTCGATGAGGGCAACCACACCGGCATCCGCCATGGCCTGGTAATCATCCGTTGTGCGCGAGGTCATGTGAACATGCGGATCGAAGAATTTCATACCTTTTATACTTTCCAGGTACAAGGGAATCTCCACCCGGGGTTGGAGATCCTTTTCAGTTAAGTCATGACTGCAGCACATAATTTCTTTTCGTTTACATCTATCAGATTACAACATACAAATATGAACGATCCTCACGGATTCTTTTCGAGTTTTTTCGCCAGGTCATTCCAGGTCATCCCGCTTTTTACGATGGCCTGGAGCTCTGTATTTTTCTCCAGCAGGTCGCGCGCGGGGGCATAAGCACTCTGCGCACAGGCCAGCGCGGCGGCCTCGCGTTCTGAAGCTCGTTCTGACAACGCGATGCGCCGGATATCCGGGAAGATCTTTTCGTTGATGAACCTGGCCACACATCGCCAAAGCATGGGATGAACGGCGCGGTGGGCAGCCCATCGCTCATGGGCATAGTCAGATAACGTATTGGCCAGTTGCTGGTTCGCCCGCTCATCCAGTCCCACGATGCGGTGGATCGGTTTTTCTGTAAAGATCGCCTTCAGCACCAGCTGGTTCCATGCCGGCTCATCCAGGTTTTCGGCGGGAAAAGGATTGTCGCACATGATCGATTCGAGCACATCGGCAATGTTGCTGCGAATACCTTCTGCACAACGGCTGCGCCAAAGCGCGGGATAGGCCAGCAGCGGCAGCGACGAATACAAGGCCACCTGCTCGCTCATCTCTGCCGTAGGAAACATGGTCTCTATGGTGCGAACATATTCATCCTGCTTTGTGGCATCGAGGTGCATCAAAAGCCAGACTCGGCTCAAACGATCGATGGTCCAGTGCGTGATAGCAAGGTTGGGACGAATTCTCAGGATCTCTGCCTTTTCAGCGTCCGACAGCACCACAGGCTGCTTCCCTGTTTTACGCGGCGCCGCGCCAAAAGCCATCATGAAGTCCTGCGTATTTCCGCCGTTGATCCGGGAAGCCTTTTCTTCAAGCCAGCGAAATGTATCGGCTGAAACATGACGTTTGATAACATCTGCCAGCCTCGATCTCAGGGAATTTACATCGAAAGAGAATACGGCCGATCCTCTCTTCTCTTCACTCGTCTGCATTCTCAAATGTAGCAAAAAAGGGGAATTCCGAAGAAGGTACGATCCCGATAGCTATCGGGAACGAGGTACGAAGTACGTAGTAAGCAGCCCTCAACTGAAACCCTGGCGACCGGGAAAGCACGTACCTCGTACCTTTCCCGAACGTCTTATTTAAGCAGTGACGAGATCTGATCGCCGATCTCCCTCGCCTTCTGCTCCGCCTCTTTCATTGGCAAACCGGTCTTCATACCGGGGCGAGTATGGCCTGTGGCGGTAAGCCACGCATCTTTCATCAGTGCCTGGCGTTGTGACACCAGCTCGAAGATGCGCTCGTGGTTGGGGTTTGTTTTCAGGAGCGCTTTTACATCAGCGGCATTCTCAGCATCATGCTCACCGAGGTACAGCAAAATGTTTTTGGCGATGACCCAATGGCCTTCGTCGCCGGGATGAACCGCGTCTTTCGCCAGCACGAAGGTTGAATCTGTTTTTCTTCGGTCGTCGAGATACTTTTTCATGGGCCAGTGGATGTCGGCCACTTCCCAGCCAATGCGCCTTTGTTCGAGCAGCCAGTTGCTGTAGGTGTCGAGCACTGCCTCATAACCCGGATGTTTGCCGCTCTGCCCGTCGAATACAGGAGGTGTAACGTGAATGATCTTTGCACCGCTTTTTACCACGGCATCGTGCAGCCAGTGAATGCCGTCTTTGTATTTCTGAAAACGATCTTCATCCAGCGGAAGGTAAATTCCATCGTTCATGCCATAACAGGCGAAGACGAGATCGGGTTTGGTTTGTGCCAGCACGCGGGCGAGGCGCTCGTGCAGGTCAGGCCTTGGAAACTTGCCACCGGCATGACCCGGCTCCGATAACCCGGAGACGGTTTCACTCGGCAGCCCCACGTTGATGAATTCGATGCTTCGCTGCGGGTAACGCGTGACAAAATAGGCTTCCAGGTCTGTGATGTATTTTCCCGCGTAGGTGATGCTGTTACCCAGGAAAAGGATGCGGTGAACCTCCGCCCTGCACTGGGTCAGAACTTCCGCCCTGCATTGTGTTAGAAATAATGCACAAATAATAAAGATAATTTTCCTCATAACTTTGGAGCCAGGGCGGAAGTTCAAGTTTGAAGTTTCAAGTTACAAGTTTCAAGTTCAGCTGCGATTCCGGTTGGTTTACTCCGACAAAGATTGCTGGCTGACGTTGACCTGAGGGACACCAACTTTAAACCTTAAATTTTAAACCTTAAACTGCTCACTCAAACCAGCAGCTTGCAGCGCCCAGTATGGCAGCGTTCTCTCCTGCGGATGCTTTTATGATGGGCACATGAAGCGAACGTTTCTTCAGGTTGTCCACCACCTGCGGCAGGAAGTGGTCCGATGCCTTGGCAACATTTCCACCGATGATGATGGCCTCCGGTTTGTCCAATTCAATGAAGTGCGCCAGGAACGCGGAAAAGTCTGATGACCACTCTGCAAACATCTGCGAAACAACATGCTGCTCGTCTTTCAGGCTAAGCAGCTCCCGCACGTCCTTCACCTGCTTTCCGGTGAGCTCCGTGTAACGTTTCACAAACCACCGGGTGGCGAGATATTCTTCAGCGAAAGAATTCTTGAACGGCAGTCTCCACAGGTCTGCATCTTGTGCCACGCCGTCGTGATAACGCGCTGTACCGATGCCCGTTCCCAATGTGATGCCGATGGCGTGTTTTACGGGACCGGCTGTACCGGCCACGATCTCGCCCTGCAGAAAACAGGCTGCATCGTTTTTGAACTTAAAGTGATGGGCCGGCAGCTTCAGGTGCTCGGCGAGCATCTCCTTAACGTTGAGTCCGTACAACGACTCGTATTTGGCGAGTCCTTTGATGTATGAAATGCCTTGTTCGTAGTCGAAGGGACCTGGCATGGCAATGCCGATCCTTACCTCCCTGCCGGGATACTGATCGATAATGGAAGAAAAACCGCTGCACCACTCCTCGATGATCTGGCCTGCTGGCGCATGCGCGTTCACGTGGCTGCGGGCATGCGAATCCTCCACAACCTTTCCCAACCCCAGGTCAACAGCAGAAACCGTAATATGCGAACCTCCGATATCAGCACCCAGAACTATCCTCTCTTTCATGGTCAAAATTTTCGCCAAGATATTGAGCAGCGCAATATATTCAAAGGGTTTATTACTTCCCGTACATGTGTTAGGGGGACACC
This sequence comes from Chryseosolibacter histidinae, assembly GCF_018598225.1. Lineage (GTDB taxonomy): Bacteria > Bacteroidota > Bacteroidia > Cytophagales > Cyclobacteriaceae > Chryseosolibacter > Chryseosolibacter histidini. The sequence goes on from NZ_JAHESF010000018.1 coordinate 82,864, forward strand.
CGAAGGGAGCCAGGAGCTGGGGCTAGAAGTCAGGAGCCAGGAGTCAGAAGTCAGGAGGAGAAGGAGTAAGATTAAGGAGTAAGGAGTAGGTGTGGGGAGTCAGGTCTGGGGAATCGCAGTCCGCATTTCATTGGCTTTGCGAAGCATGGTTTTGTTCTCATCGAAGGTCAATATTTCCATTGCTTTGTCGAAAGTTAACCATTGGCGTTTGCGTGTTTTGTCGATGAGTGTGCCTTGCCGGAAGTATTGCATCAGGTAGAACCTGACTTTGATGTCCTGGCAATTGTACTGGAACATGGATACACCAAGCTCGCATTTGATCAGGGCCCACACGCCGGTCTCTTCTTTCACTTCCCGCGTCGCTGCCTCCTCTTCACGCTCACCTTCTTCGATGTGTCCTTTCGGAAGGACCCACCGGCCGCCGGTGCTGCTCTCCACAACGAGGTATTCCACTGCCTCGCCGTTTTTTCTGAACACTACACCTCCTGCATGCGTGGTGGCAGGTTCGGCGGGATTGGCAACAGCGTTCGTTTTATTGTTGCCTTCGAGTGTGATAATATACCAGCAGGCCTGACTCACGGCTTTGGAACGCTGGTCAGCATATCGCCAGAATGCCAGCAGCATCGTACCGAGGCAGATCAGTGAAAAGGTAAAATTAAAAGTGTACAGTCCCCAGATGACCAGCATGGCGAGCACGACTGAAAAGCTTCTGAAAAATTTCGAGTCAGCCTCAAACCGGTTTACCACTGTAATGGCCGGACTCTTGTCCAGTGTCAACCGGGCCTTGCACCACTGGAAGGTATTGATCGACGAAGAAGCCTTCAACGGTCGCAGCACACGCTCTTTGATGGCGAAGGCGCTATTGGCAGCATTGTCCACATCGGTTTTGAAGAGCCAGCTTGCCAGGATACGAACGAGGGGCGAAGACAACTTCTGTTCCCTGACGAGCTTCTTTACCTGTGCTTTCAAAGTTCCCCTGCGGATAACATCGTAGAGGTGCGTATCCAGCAGCGAGCCGAGTAAAAAAATAAAATGCCCCGCCATATAACTACTGAAAAGGAATATCACCGTCTGCTCGGTGCTGCTCCGTTTTACCGCGCCGAGGAAATAGTTGATAACGGCATCCTGTGTGATGTAGGTGAGCAATGCACCCGGCAGGATAATGGAAAAGAATTCCATCAGTCCAATGAAAAACTTATCAGGTGAGAAGTTCATGGTTTGAGCATTTGGGTTTCTGCCAATGTATAAATTCCAGGTGGGCTATCGATCAGTTGTGCCAGCGATCCTTCTTCGGCAGGCACGGTCAGGTGGGCAAGGAATTTAGATCAATTTAGTGATTCGGGTACAGATACTCAAGCTATGCTTCCGGAAAAGTCCAGTTAGACGTTAAGATAAGCCTCAGATACCCATACAGGATGTGTCGGGATTCTGCCGCATACTTAATTCGAGCGTATGTTTTAACGAGAGCATTTTACTTGAAGGGGATTCCTCGCTCCCCGCGCACCAACGCCACATTCCTCGCTCTGAATGACGGATCAACGGTGGCTTGAGTTTCACATCTCGATCTTGAAGATCTGCAGGTAACGGCTGTCACCTTCACCGACATATTTATTGTAGGCGAGGATCTTACCATTGTGACTCCACGATACACCGATCACAGGCGCTGCTTCGTCTGAAGATTGCGGCGTGAGCTGTACGGATACGCCACTCGCCACGTCTGTCTTCCAAATGGCATTGCCGGCAGCGAAGGCCAGCGTTGCGCCATCGGGGCTGAGGTTGAACTGCGTTTGAACGGCGTGGCGAAGACGGGTGATCTGGCGGATATCTCCTCCGTTAACAGGTACGGAAAAGATCTGTACAATGCCGGCATCATCTTTCATCAGAAAGTAAACAGCAGCTCCGTCGGGTGATGTGCGAAGCCAGAAACGTGGTCCCTGCAACCCGGGGAATTTGCGGTCAGTGGTATGTGTGATCCGGCGCTGGCTACTCTGCGCTGGCACATTCGGCCTTGACGCCGACGTGCCCTCCAATGGTTTTCCGGACTGTGACTGCGTAACATTGTCGGGGATATCGGCAACAAAGATCTCCGTAACCACCACACCGTTTTTGTCGCGTACATTTCCCTGGAAGGCGATCGCTCTTTTTTGCCGGGAACCTGTGTTGTTAACGTAGCCATTGTTACCGATCCAGCATTCATCGAAAGCTTTGTCGACCTCGTCACTGCCGGGCTGCGGGTTCTCGGTCACGACGGCGGCAACCACCGAAAAATATTCACCCGGAAAATTCTCGCCGCTCTCGTTCGTCACCTTCACATTCCCAAGTGGCGCCATCACACCGATGGTGCGGAGGTCTTTCTGAACGCCCTTCGAAGACCGTTCCAGGTTCTCCATCAGGTAATCGTTATAAGTAAAGCTGATCCATTCTCCGTCACCACTCCAGCTATGGGCATGGGTGCCGCCGCGCAGGGCCCCGGCTACCAGCGGCGCTTCAATGGTGCGGGCCTCGGCGTGCGTGATCCCGTGCGCTTTCTGCTCATCAAGCACAGCACCGAAACGCCGCGTGAAACCATAGGGCCGCTGCTCGTTACAATTCTCCAGCCCGTGAATGAAGATCAGCTTAGGCGCTGTAGGATGATACGCCACCGCCCCCACGCCTGGTCCATGCTCCGTCTGGCCTTTTGTACTGTAAAGCTTAACGACCGCGCCCGTCGCCACATTCACTTTTTCGATGCAGCACGTTCTGCCGATGTGGGTGATGTCGTTGCGTGTATCGTATGCCAGCCACTGGTCGTCAGCAGAGAATACCTGCGTTGGGTTCAACATGTGTCCGTAAGCTCCGAAGGTGAGCTGAATCTCTTCTTTCATGGAATTAGTGGTTTGACAACAAAATGCAAAAATGCAGTAAAGAATGCTAAAATGCAGGTTCACGCAGAGAGCGCGGAGAAGGCGCAGAGGGCCGCAGAGATAAGCGTTTTTAAAACGCACCTGTGTACACCTAAAGAGTAGCATCTGTTTTTCTTTGCGTTCTCCGCGTTTATGCATTTCTGAGTTTTATTCGTGATAACAGGATGCCTGACAGGAAGATGGCGAGTGTGCCGATGACGATCACCATGTTGATGTGCAGGGTATTGCGCAAGAATGCGTACTGCTCCGGAAGCAGATGAGAGAACGACATCCACACGATCACCAGAATGCCTATGAGCGTGGCCAGCTTGGCTGTGGTGTTGCCTGACTTCCGGCTCACCATGCCCAGCAGGAACAACCCGAGCATGCCTCCGGCGAAAATACCTGCCAGCTGCCACCACAGATCGAGGATACTCTTGACGCCGATCATCACAATACCTGTTACAATGGCCAGTATACCCACCGTAGCTGTGGAAATGTAAAGCACCCTCATCTCTTTGCGGGGCGTAACATGCGTGTTGATATAACGCTGGTAGATATCTTTAAGAAACACGGTGGCGCTGCTGTTCATGCCGCTGCTGATGGTGCTCATGGCTGCCGAAAGAATGGCGGCGATGATGAGTCCCAGCAAACCTGACGGAACTTTGGTGACCATAAAGTAAGGCAACACTTTATCACCGTAGTCAGCAGGCTGGAGCGTGGAAGCTGGCACACCTTTCTCGAACGCTACCTGGTCCCGCACCGCCGAAGCGAGCTCCGGGTGCTGTTGGAAATACGCGAACAACGCAGTACCGATGAAGAAAAAGACGAGCGATACCGGCACATACCAGTAGACACAGAGCCAGATGCTGCGCGACGCCTCCTTCTCGTTTTTAGCCGTGTGATAGCGCTGCACGTAATTCTGGTCGATTCCAAAATTATTCAGGTTGATAAAAAATCCGTAAAGAAAGATCACCCAAAAAGTTGAGGCGCTGAAATTGGTGAGGTCAAAGCTGCCCAGGCTGAACTTGCCATGGTCGTTGCCGATGGCGATGATGTCGGAGAAACCGTTCTTCATTTCGTACACTACCATGCCGAGCACAACAATAGCCCCGATGGTCTTGATAATGCCTTGCGCCACTTCTGTCCAGATCACAGCCTCCATACCGCCGAGCATGGTATACGTAATGATGCACACACCGCTCACCACCATGATGGTGCGCATGTCTATGCCGGTAAGCGCCTGCAACGTGAGCGCGATGCCGAAGAAGATGGAGCCCATGCGCGCCAGCTGGGTAAGCACAAAACAGACCATGGCATACGTGCGCGCCCATGGACCGAACCGGTGCTCGAGGTGGGCATAGGCGCTGATCTCTCCTGTCTTCCGGTAGAAGGGAACAAAATACTTCGCAGCGATCCAGGCAGCAAACGGCATGGAAAGGCTGAACACAAATGCATTCCAGTTAGCGCCAAACGCTTTACCGGGAACACCCAGAAAAGTGTTGCTGCTGAGGAATGTTGCATAAAGGCTCAGTCCCAATGCCCACCCGGGAATGTGTCCCGAAGCTTTGGTGAACTGTTCCGTGCTGTTGTTCTTCCGCGAGAAATAAATTCCGATGGCGATCATGCCTGCCAGGTATAAAACAATAACGGATATATCGATCAGGGGTAATGCGTTCATGGTTGATCCGGCGCTAATAAAATATCAAGCAGTTTTCAATTTAAAAATATCGGTCCAGTTCCTCACCGTGGCGTTGTTCACCAGCGGCTTCGCCCAGATGCCGATGCTCAGGATATAACCCAGTGTAATAAAAAGTACAGTCATCGCCAGCTGCAGTCCCAGCCACTCGCCCAGCACACCGATCACCAGTGGCACCACGGCTCCTCCCGCAATGCCCGTGCACAGAATGCCCGAAAAAGTGCCGTGATGGTGTGGCACGGAATTCATGCCCAACGAGAATACGATCGACCACATCACGGAAAGGAAGAGTCCCGTGAGCGGAAAGCAGACGAGCGCAATATTCACAGGACCGGTCAAAGCAAAGATGAGCGCTACGATGGCACAGGCTGCAACCACGACAAGCACGCGGCGGCTATCGAACAGCTTGAGCACAAACAGTCCGAGGAAACATCCCACCGTGATCAGTCCCCAGAAATAAGATATGGCTGTGGCGCCGGTTGTTGCCGGATCGGCGCCGTGATATACCTGGAGAAATTTCGACATCCAGTTGGCGATGCCCTGCTCGGTGCCTACGTATGCAAATATTCCGATGAAGTAGAGGGTCACGATCCTGTTGCCCAGCAACGCCTTGAAGCCCGCACTTGTATCGATCTTTTCCTCTGCCTTCAGCTCAACCTTTGGAAATTTCACAAACAGGATCACCACCACCATCAGCAGCGCGGTAACGGCAAAGATCCAATACAACGAAACCCACTTCAGCTCCGGCGAAACAATTCCATCGAAGAACCGGATCATGGGATGCGTGCTCCCTGAATGGATATTAGACACCATCACACTATAAAGCAACGGACTCAAAAATGACGCAAGCCCGAAGAACAGGTTCGCCAGCACCGAGTTGAAAGCAAAGTGCTCCTCTCCCCCAGCCTGCCGCAACAGTGGATTGATCACCACCTGCAGCATGGCCATACCGATGCCGATGGAGAACAACGAGATCAGTGCCACCTCGAACGTGGGGATCAGCGCAAACAACAACGCCGCCACGAACGCCAGGATGAAGCCGGCCAGGATCACTACCTTCTCTGAATATTTCTCGATCAGGATCCCGGAAGGAATGGACATCACACCATAGGCAACAAAAAACGAAAAGGGCAGGAAACCCGCCAGCGCGATGCTCAGGTCGAAGCTCTCAATAATATCCGGCACCAGCGGCCCCAGAATATTGGTGAGAAAGGAGATCACCGAGAAGATGAGAAAGATGAGCAGAACGATCAGTGTGTTGGGCTTCATGGGCGGTTTAGATGTGAGATTGGAGATTAAGACAGAGTCCACAGTCCATGGTCGATGGTCCATAGCAGCGTATGTGATTGTCGAGGATGCGGGTCATGGTATCGGTTTAAAGTTATGATAAGGTTAAGTTAAAATTAAGTGCGACAATTCACATTTAACGCTTTCGTGTGAGCAGAACACGTAAATTGCCCATAGCGTCACCGCCGTGGACTATCGACCATGGACTATGGACTGTCTGCTAAACGCCTTGGGTGACGTACCCATCACCTGTTTAAAAACTTTCGAAAAATGGTACTGATCAAAAAATCCCAGGGCATAGGCGATGGATTTAATGGTCTGGTTCCTGTGCTGAAGCAGCTGGCAGGCACGTTGTACTTTCATGGACGTATAGAGGTTCAAAGGCGTTTGCATTGTTTTTTTCTTGAACAGGGCGCAATAGTGAGACACGGAGAGTCCCGCAACGCTGGCGAGCGCTTCGAGGGTAACGTGGCCGTGGATGTTGGCGCGCATGTATTCTATGCTCTGGATCACGCCGTCCTTCTTCGCATGTTTTTTGGCCGACAGCACCGTGAGGCGGAAGGAGCATAAAAAAGTGTAAAACCTGCTGTTGGCATACACGAGGTTCTCAACATTCTCCATCAGCTCGAGGTGGTGCAGAATATCATCGAACTGCGAGATCCTGCCTGCCAGGAATTTCGCCTTGCCCGGCGCATAACTATTTTTATACATCAGGTGTCCGGCTACCGCTGCCGCCTGAGCGCCTGAAAAATAGGCCCAGTAGATGCTCCACGGATCGTCTTCTGACGTACCCGAAACTGCCTGGAGAGATGCAGGCAAAACGAAAAAATCGTTCTCCGACACACGAAAGGTCTTCTTTTTTACGGTATACCAGCCTGTTCCTTTGGCCACATATACCAGCACATACGCTCCTGCTTCGGGGTAATTTTTCTTGATAGGCTGGAACGACGTGCTGGCCTGAAAACCGATCTCCGTCACAAACAGGTTTTTACACAGCGGATGCTGTTTCATTTTCTTCCGGGTGCTTTGCGGAACAACACGGTAGCGATGAAATTCCGGATGCTCACTTTCCATGTTAAGAAAACGTTATGGGCATATTGCAATGTAAAAAAATCGCTAAGAAATAACACCAGAATTTTATACATCTTTTCAGTAATGCCCTCCATTGATAGAATCCGGTGGGATGGAGAAATTGTGTGAGTAGTCCACAGTCCACGGACGACAGACCACAGACGCATGTGTTCAGAAAAAGTACGAAGTACAATATACGAAGTACGATCGCTGACGTTCACACTGCCCGGCTGTGGACCGTGGACTGTCGACCGTGGACCTTTTCACTAAAACATATTTTCTAACACTAATTTCGTCATGACTTCTTCTGTTGAAATCCTTACAGCGACATTTACGCCCATGCATTCCGATGGTTCTATAAACTATGACCGTATCGCCGATCTGTATCATCACTACATTAAAAGTGGTGTACAGGGCGTTTTCCTCAATGGCACTACGGGCGAGTGCATGTCGCTTACCACCGAAGAAAGATTGAAGCTTGTTGAGGTGTGGACGGATTGTCGCCGACAAAACAGCAATTCAACTTTCCGGATCTTTGTTCATGCTGGAAGTTGCAGCCTGTACGAAACCGCACAAATGGCCGAACACGCGCAGGCACACGGAGCCGATGGTATCGCCATGGTGGCAACATTTTATTTCCGGCCACAGACCCTGGAAGACCTGATCGAACAATGCGAATACGTGGCCGCGGCGGCACCCGCAACACCTTTCTATTATTACAATATTCCTTCGATGACCGGTGTGAATTTTCCACTCAACAAGATCATCGAGGCGGCATCCAAACGGATCCCGAATTTCGCAGGACTGAAAAACAGTTTCAACGACCTGGTCGACTACCAGGAATGCATCCACTATGCGAAAAAGAAACTCGCCATGTACTGGGGGACGGATGAGGTATTTATGATGCTGTATGCTGCGGGAAACCGCCACTACGTTGGCAGCACCTACAATTATATGAGTGGCCTTTATTTTGACATGGTAGAAGCTTATCATGCAGGTGATCATGAGCGCACTGTTCAGCTGCAGCGTGAGGCAAGCACCATTTATAAAGTATTGCTGTCGAACAATGGCCTGATCGCGGGCAAGGAAGTGATGCGGTACCTGGGTATCGACTGCGGACCTGTGCGAAGACCGCTGAAAGCGATGAGCGCGGCAACCAGTGAGGCATTGCTCGCCAACCTGCAGCGCACAACGTTCTTCAGCTACACTTCGCCAAAACAAAAAATTGTAAGAACCCTACTATAATGCAATAAAACTATCCATCTTTCTCATTAACCTCAAACCCTTACTGTTATGATCAAGATCATTTTACTGAGCGACTTTTCGGAAGAGTACAGTAAAAACCTGCTCCGGGGAATTACGCGGTACTCGAAAGATCACGGTCCCTGGACATTCTGCCGGATGCCTGCCTATTACCGCGAAACGATCGGGATAGACGGCATCCTGGAGTGGGCCAAAGGCTGGGAAGCTGATGGCATCATCGGGCAGTTCCACAATGCCGAAGAAGCCTGGAAGTTCACACAAGCCAAAATGCCCGTGATCGCGCAGGACTTCAAAGAAAGATTTGAAGACATCCCCAACATCACCGGCGCCTATCATGAAACGGGAAGGCTGGCGGCGGACTACTTTCTGAAAAAGGGATTCAAGAATTTTGCTTTTTACGGTCTTAAGAATACGGTCTGGTCACGTGAGCGTGCCGAAGGCTTTGAAGAAAGGGTGAACGAGGCCGGCTACAAAGTTGACTATTTCGAGCGCCAGCACTCGCGTTCGGAGGATCTTTATCATTACAAACCATCGGCGTTGACGCGCTGGCTCAAGTCGCTGCCGAAACCCATCGCGCTGATGGCCTGCGACGACAACCAGGCCTACCACGTGGCCGAAGCCAGCCGCCACTTCAACATCCGCATACCGGAAGAGATCGCACTGCTGGGCGTTGACAACGACGAAATGCTCTGCGAGCTTTCGGACCCGCCCATCTCCAGCATCGGCCTCGACACCGAACGAAGCGGCTACGAAGCTGCCGCGCTCATGGAACAAATGATCGCACGCAAGCAAGGCACGTTCAAAGACGTGGTGGTAAAACCCACACAAGTGGTCAGTCGTATGTCGACAGATATCTTTGCCAGCACCGACAAGTACATCGTCAGCGCGCTGAAGTACATCCATGAAAACCTCGACAAGAATCTGAAAGTAGACCAGGTGCTGAAAGAAGTTCCGCTCTCCCGGAGATCGCTCGAAAAACGTTTTGTACAAATCACAGGATACCCGGTATACGAATACATTTACAACCAGCGGATCGAAAAATTCACACAAAAGCTGCTCGAGACCGACATGACCATCTTCGAGATCGCCCTCGACCTCGGCCTCAACGACAGCAAGAACATCGCCCGACAGTTTAAGCAGATCAAGGGATTAACACCGGTGGAGTATAGGAAGAAGTATGTTTTGAGTAACAGGGGGTGAGAAGGGTTGCCAGTTGCCGGCTAGCCAGTTGCCGGTTAGACCGGTGCGAACTTTCACAGACAAGCTCCGATTTCGACTTGTGCGGAAGGCGATTGGGGTTACTTTACCGCACCAACTGGCAACCGGAAACTGGCAACCAGTGCTAGCAACTATTTGGAAGCCTGATATATCTTCGCCACCGCCTCCGCGAAGCTGTCCATATCCTGGCGGGTTCCGAGCATGGCGTGCTGGAGGATCCAGACGGCTTCTTCGGAGCAGGCACGTTCTGCTACGGGGCAGCGCACGTTGGTATAATCCACGTGGTCAGGAATGGCGTAGCAGAGAAAGTTTTTGTCGCGGAACAAAGGCTGCTCGTAGAGTGGCTTGGGATATCCCATGAAAGCAGGCACGCCTTCTGCGGCCAGCGCTTCCGCGAATTGTTTTTTGGAGAGGCCACCGAACTGCGACTTGTCGTATTTGAAAATGAACAGGTGATGGGTGTGCGCGGTTTCGCCATGGCCCCGGGTGAGCGGCGTGATGCCAGGAATTGTGCTTAACCGTGACGCCAGGTATTTTCCATTCTCGTCACGGGTGCGGGTCTGCTCATCGAGTCGTTTGAGCTGTTGCAACAGCAGTGCCGCCTGAAATTGTGTGATGCGATAGTTGCAGCCCAGGTTGTGATGCTCATACCACTGCCCGCCTTTCACGCGGCCTACGTTGCGCAGAGAGTTCATCATGTCATACAACCGTTCGTCGTTGGTGACCACGATCCCGCCTTCACCTGCATTCAGGTTCTTCGACGACTGAAAGCTGAAACAACCGGCATGACCGATGCTGCCCAACTTCCGGTCTTTGTAGGCACCACCATGTGCGTGGGCGGCGTCTTCAATCACGGTCAGTTTAAACCTTTCGGCGATGGCCATGATGGCATCCATGTCACAGGCCTGCCCGGCAAAGTGCACAGGGATGATCGCTTTGGTGCGGGGTGTGATAGCCGCGGCTATCTTTGACGGATCGAGGTTATAGGTATCGGGATGGATATCGACAAATACGGGAACACAGTTGCACTCCAGCACCGTAGACGCTGTAGCGATGAAGGTATAAGGCGGCACGATCACCTCGTCGCCAGGTCTTACGCCCGATGCGATCAAAGCCAACCTGATGGCTACTGAGCCATTCACACAGGTAACGGCATACCTGCTGCCGCAATACGCAGCAAATTCTTTTTCGAATTGCTCCACATAACCTTTGCAATCCGGATTTGCCCATTGACCGCTTTTCGCGATGTCGGTCACGGCATTCACATCGCGTTCGTCAAATACGGGCCAGGCAAAATTCTTCTTCACCATTTTCGCTCCGCCGTTGATAGCCAGTTGTTTCATCGATGGTCGTTTTAACCGTTTCGTTTTATTTAACTCCTTCGTTTTATTTTTAACCCCTTTGAGGGTTAGTGGTTATTTATTTAGATCGCTAATCGTTTAACTACAAGATATCATTTATACCTATCGTGTAAACCCTCAAAGGGTCGGGATGGGGTTAGGATTGAAGTTGATGGCGACGTTTACTTCGAAGAAATCGCCACCACCGCTAACAACACAAGGACGAGCATCACCAGCGCGGTGGCTGCAAACCACCTGCGCGCGTCGTCCTTTTGCGTCACAGTGTTCTCTTTCAATCGCGGTAGCATGTACAACACGATGGCGATGTTGACAAGATACAGGTACTGTTCCAGCGGATGCGTGTAAAGTCCCGTGACCAGGAAGCTCAGGAAAGTGTAAAGCACCAGCGATAGCAAAAACATTTTTTTGATCGAGGTATGGTCGTAGCTGGCATGGTCACGCTTCGCTTTCAGATAATACCGGTCAAAGATCACGGCTGCTACCACCAAAATGGAAGCAATGGCCATCAGCTTGATAGTAAGAACAGCTCCATCGCTGACACCGCCGCTGACTACATTCCTGATCCGGTCTGTGACGAACGACTGGTCCCATACAATGAAGGGAATGAGCAACGCCACGATCAGGATCGGAAGCAGGTTTGCGTTTCCCGGCCGTCTTTCTTCTGAAGCGGGCCATGCTGAGATCAACGTGCCGTATGCCATTCCCAGTCCGCCGAAAAACCCGATGGCGTATTCCATCACATTCCAGAAGTTGAACGGAATATGGAGCGCTGAGCCCAGCACCTGAAGGAAGTTACCGAATGCAAATCCAAAGCCGGCACCGATCGCTGACCAGGCCGCTACAGTCAAAGGTGGGCGTTGTTTATTGCGAACACAAAACCACGCCACAGCTATCGCAGCGCCGAGGCATGCAGCCCACATCTCCGAACGTGGTGGCGTCATGAACCATTCGAGCTGGTTGATGAGGAAGGCGTAGGTCAACAATCCGAACACGGTCATCTCTACGATCAGCGAGTGCCATTTGATACGGTTGCCGGGTGTATCCGCTAACGCGAGACCAAAAAGGCCACCGCCCAGAAAACCATACAGCGCGCCGATGACGAACAGCATAGCCAGTCCGTAGTAGACGTTACCAAACTCGCCTCCCCGTCCGTAACCTACCACCACACCGTAGCTGATCATTCCACCGATGCCCCAGCCGAAAGCTGCTGCGAGCGCGATGGTGAAAGCTTTGTTATACCAGTCGCTCCTTCTGGCTACCAGCAACACTGCGAGCGCACCGATAGCTCCGGCCCACGCAGCACCCTGCTCGTGACCGAACTTGCCACGTACAGCCCACGCGGTACCCAGGGAGAGGGCTACCGGCAAAGCAGATAGGAATAACCGCTTGTTCATGACCATTGTTTTATTTATTCTGTTCCTCGCCCTGTCTTAACCACTCTCGCGAGAAGGAAACGTGCTTGATCGTTTTACCGGGCTTCACATCGTTACGGTGATAACTGTAGATGACGTGGATCCGTCCATCGGCGCCCAGGATCACCGAGGGATAGTGACTGGAAGTTGCCTGCGTTTCCCTCACGTCATGCTCGATGCTCTTCTTCCATTTCCAGGTTGCGCCTTCATCGTCAGAAAGCGCCACGGTCAGGTCATGCCTGCCTTTCTCTGTGTTGTTGAACGCCATCAGCCATGTGCCATCTTCCAGGGTTACGGCATCGAAGCCGGCGCCGGGGTTGGGCAGCACGTCGTCTTTTGCGATCGACCACGTTAATCCTCGGTCACTGGACTCGGTTCGTTGCATGCGCTGCGGCGGTGGACCATTGTCGCGCAGGTAAGCGACCAGTGTACAGTCTTTTTTCATCACAATCGTCGGCTGGATACCGGCACCGCCCAACACAGGGTTGCTGTATTGCCAGGTAGCCCCTCCATCGTCAGACAACGCAAACAGGGAACAATCAAAACCATCTGAGTACAACGGCACGATCATACGCCGCCCCACGAACACAGCCTTGTTCTTCGTCTGCCACCCTATGCGCCGCGTGAGTGGATAACCGAGGTCCGTGTTGCGCTCTTTGTCGCCTTCCTTGATACGGCCGCCACGGATCATGTTCTCTCCTTTCGAGAGGCTGTCCATTTTCATCTTATATTTCTCCCATTCGGCAAGCAAAGGCTTTTTAAGGCTGTCGGGGAGCTGTGGCAACAACGATGTTTTGAAATACGATTCGTAGGCGTTGAGCTGATCGGCGACCTGTTTCACAAAGCTGTCGCCGGGTTGAATGCCGCGTTCTGTTTTGTCACCTACTTTCACGAACAGCACATCCTGCCACGACCAAACCGGAGCACCTGCCGATGTATAACGTTCGCTGGTGCGATACATCGGAATTGAAGTCTCCCACTGGTTGGCCAGCACCGGATACCACATGAGCCAGAGCTTTTGCCGATCCATAAAAAGAATCGGATTGATATCGGGGAAGCCCGGCACGTCAGCCATCACAAAAGTTTCTGACCAGGTGGTATCTCCCTTTGACAGGCGGGAGCCCATGATGCGTACATCGTCTGCCCATCGCTCACCCGAGCCCTGGAACCAGGCCGCCAGCAGATCGCCGTTAGGAAGCTCCACTACGGTTGAGCCGTGAACGTGCTCATCCTGTAAAGGAAAAATGATCTCCGACTGGAAAGGAAGATCTGGAGCCGTTTCTTTTTTTTGTCCGCAGGCGACGACAATGAGTGCGATGAATAAGATCCAATACGTATGCTTCATTTTATCTGTGATCCTTTCTGTTTGTTGATCTCCTCCTGTACGGCTATGATGTCGTCGGTCTGGATAACATCTACACCCAGCCTGATGGCCCTGGCGTATTGCTGTGGTGTATCGTATTCATCCAACAGGTCGGTGAATACTTTGATCCTGTTGTCATGACAAAACCTGACCACGGCATCGTCCAGCTCCGAGGGTGAAACATCAAAGGCATAAGGCTTGAGCTGCCGAATGACTGATCGCGCGTCTGCAACTCCAGGATAAGCGGGCATCAGGCGGGCCGTTGACGCATGCTCTCTGATCCGCGCCAGCGTAGTCAGGTTACCATAAAAGACAGCTGAATCGAGCACGCCGTGGTCTCTTAAAATCCGCACCACTTTTGACGCATCGATGTCTTTACAATCAACATACAGTTTAATGTGACGGGAGCGATCTTTGTTCGCAGCACTGACCAGCTTACAAAGGTCTTCCAGCAGCGGGATCTTTTCACCGGCGAATTCCTTGCCGAACCAGCTGCCTGCTGAAAGAGCGCGAAGGTCCTTCACACTGACTTCTGTGATCTTTTTCTCTACACCGGTTGTGCGCTTCAGCGATCCATCGTGAAGGCAAACCTGGGCTTCGTCGCGGGTTGTGCGTACGTCAACTTCCAGGAAGCCCGCACCCAACCCGATCGCCTTTGAGAATGACGCAAGCGTGTTCTCGGGCGCAGAGCGGGAAGCGCCCCGGTGCGCCGAAATTTCAGGAAACCGGTAAACTATTTTTTCGGCTGCATCCTGGGCAAAATCTATAGCAGGTAAGAACGTGCATAACACCAGCAGAAAAGTGGTGGCGTTGTAATTCGTGAGCTTCATTCCGGCAACCATGGGTCAGGGCCTGTAGCCGTTTTCAGACAAGATCTTCAACAGCAGCTCGGGCTCGTCGGTTTGTACGATGTCGGCACCGTCTTTCAGTAATTTCTTCAGCGCTCGTTTTTGCTTTCCGCGGATGAGGTCGGCATCGATGTCGCCGAGCGCGTTGATCCACACACGTGCATCGTTGTTATGGATCAGCTGCGTGCATTCCGGTGTATAAAAAGAAAAATCGATATGAACCACGGAAGCATCGAACAGCAGCAGGGCTGAATCGGCCTGCGTGTAGGAATGCGCGCGGGGCATGATCATGAGGTCTTTGCCCGCAGCACGGATGCGCGAGAGCACCTGGAAATCACTATCGAAAAAAAACACGATATTCTCAGTGCCTGTTTTTTTCACCATACGGATGACGTCGTCAACACGATCGGTCTTAATATCAAGGTCTACCATGACCTTTCCCTCCGCCAGCTTCAGCGCATCCTCCAGCGAAGGAATGCGCAGTGAGGTTCTTTTCCCCTTATCGACAATAAAATATTGCTGAAGCTCCGCCCAGGTGAGCGCTTCGGGATCGCCTTTGCCGTTGGTGGTACGGTCCATCGTGCGATCGTGCATGAGAAAGGGCACGCCATCTTTCGACACCTTCACATCGATCTCGATGATATCAACGCCGAGCCTGATGGCCTCCGTGATCGCCTTCAACGAATTTTCGGGATACTTCTTGTGCGCTGCCCGGTGTGCTGCTACCAACACTGTACTGGGCGGAACCTGTAAAAACTTCCTCCTGATGTCATCTGCCGTCTGCTGGCCCAGTGCGGTGAAAGCGCACGCCAGGAAGAGCAGCAGGGTAAACGAACACCTCGCCATGTTACTTCACAAATACCTCGTCGGTGTCAGACACATACATGCGGGTGCTCTGCGTATACTCACCGCCGTTGGGATCTTTGTATTTCAGATCGAGGTAAAACGCCCGGTAACCCGTAGCAGGGAATGGCTGCGTAGTGGTGATCAGCGGAGATTTCTTTTTTAACTCGAGACTTTTACCGGTCCACTGGTCATTGCGGAAGTCTGTGTCTTCCGAGTTTGTCGACCAGAAGATGGCATCCACCAGCACATCGGGCGTGGCTTTCACTTTCAGGGTGATACCTTTTTTGGAGTAAGACAGGTCTGGCTGGCACTGCGCATACGGTGTGCCTGACAGTGTCTCCCCGAAGAAAGCGCTCAGGGCGGCGAGGGCTTGTTTCTTATCGCCCAGGTCATGGCCTACGTTGGGAACATAGTGGATAAAGTTCTGACCGGGAATGCTGTCGATGTAATGTTTGATAGCGTCAACGGTCCAGTATTCGTCATTGGTGCCCATGATAATGAGCTTGGGCATGGTCAGCTTTTTACGGTATGAATACGGGTCGACCATCGCTGTGATGGCATCTCCTTTTTCAGAGTGCACGGTCTGTGGGATGCCGAGCTTCACGTAGTCTTCGATCTGCACACTGTACGTTTTCCACATCTTCACCTGGTAGTCGAGGTTCACGGGCATGTTGAGCACATCGATCACCATGGGTGCAATGGCAGCAACACGATTGTCATTAGCACCGGTAAGCCAGGTCGTCCATCCCCGTTTGGAGGCGCCCGACACCACAAAACGTTTCACCTCGTGCTTCAGGGTCTGTCTTGAAAATTCCTGTACAGCATCCATGGCACGTACAGCGCTCTTCACCATAGGGAAAAGCAGCGGCCACGAGTAGTCTCCATCTTCCTTGAACTTATGAAGGGTAAAAGAGATCAGCGCATCTTCCGTGAGGTCGCCATGCAGGGGCTGGTTCGGGGTCTGACGGAGCACGGCAACAATACCTTTGTTCTTCGAGGCCAGCAGGCTGAGACTCTGGTTGAACTTGTCGTTCTGCCCGTTCCAGTTAGGCAATCCTTTTTTATTGCTGCCACCGGTGATGAACAGCAGCGCGCCGTCATATTGATTTTGCTTTGGCACCAGGATGGTGAGCTGGTGGGTCCACACGTACTCATGCCATTGCTGCGAAGTGAGCAACAGGCTGTAGGCGGTTACGTCACCGATGGTATAAGTCTCCTTCAACTCCCACCGGTATGACTTGTCACCGTTGTTCAGGTATCCCTGCAACGCGGTGGAGGGTGTGAGCGATGCCTGAGCATCCGCTTGTGATGGTAAGAGGAACTGGATGCAAAGAAGGGTTGAGAAGATAATGATGCTGCGCATGGTGTTGTTAATAGTTGACAGTTGACAATAAAACAATTGACAAAATATTGTTCATAAATAAAGTACTTCGCTCTTAAAAATTAAACCCCGCTCTTTGTCAATTGCTATTTTGTCAATTGTCAACTTAGAGCGCAGTCTTCTTACCGTGCACTCAGCTCCCCAAGCCATTGCAACACTTCACTCATATAAATCTCCCCCGTCATTTCACCCAGGCTGGTACGGCTTACGTAATCGTAACGTTTAAAACTGTTAAAGTCAACTTTTGTGAGCATATAACCGAATGCATCGTTGGTTAATCCGAAAAGAAAAGCGTGGTTGGTGCCCATGTTGCGTTTCACATAGAATCCGATGTTGGGCAACGCTTCACCGGGGATGGTAAGCACTTTCGCGGTTCCGATGGCAAGATAGTTCAGGCGTGTCGTCACCACGTTGTCTTTGAATTGCGTGATCTTCACGGGCGAGTTCTTCAGGATGAAACGCATCATCTCTGAATCGACCGGAAAATCGATCTCACGTGCAGCACAGAAAAGCGCCGGATCTTTTTGGACCTCCGCGGTCTCCACGATCCGCAGTGCTTCATCCGCCAGCAGGTTCCCGATGCGGATACATTCTTCCCAGGTGTTCGCTTCCTTTCCATCCTCCAGCCTCACATCGGCTGTGACCATGCCACCCTGCGCGCCGTTCATAAAGATGGCCACACCTCCTGTTCGCTGCTCGATGCGTTCATACAACGGACCGCACAGATCAGGACTCAAAATACCGCGACCTGAACCGATGACCTCCGGATGAATAGCGTAGTTGACGAGCGTAACAATTGGTTTTCCTTTGTTCTTGCCTGTTTCAGCGATGGCCTGGATCACACCACACCTTGGGTCGTAAAGCTGTTCTGCGTAATAGTTGTAAGCGATCTTGCCCTTCGCATCGCCCACCGCGATCTTCAGAGAAACGGGCGCCAGCCTGCTCACAGCTTCATCAACGGCGGCAGCGATCTGCTTCACACACCAGTCCAGGTATGGAAGGTCAGCCAATGATTTTCCGTTCTCGTCCGGGAAGCCATACGCGTCTGGTGCGCTGTGGGTGTGCGTGGCGCCGATCAGGATGTTTTCGGCAGGAATACTTTTGATCAGTGCCCTGGACCGGTCGCCCAAAGCGGAGGTCCATCCGAGATTGTCAACACTCACAATGGCGATGCGCACGTTTCCTTTTTCAAACACCATCGCCCGCGCGTAAAGGTCGCCTTTCTTTTCAGTTGTCTTCTTCGGTTTACCTACACCTCCTGACACCGGAAGCAATGGGTCGGGTGTGATCACACGCACGGCAGCACCGGCTTTCATTACCTGCGCATCAGCACCGAATGGCAGCAGGATCAGTAGGAGCCCGAATATTAGTGCAGTTTTCATAGCGGATGCAAGGTACGGGGGTACAAGGTACGAGGTACGATCCCGATAGCTATCGGGAACGAGGTACGCCAGTACTTACCAAAGGTATCGTAACAGGATTCGTGTCGTTCTCACACATAGCGTTTTTTAAAGGTCAAAATGCGCAATGCTAAAAACGTCCGATATTGACCTTGAACCCTTTCAGGGTTCGGAGCGCGATATTGTTGAACTATAGCCGTTCAGAGACATCTTTGGGAATACGGTTCACGAGCTTGTTGGGCTTGTTCTTCGTTTTTAACAGGTCAAAGGCGTCGTATAATTCGCCACGGGCGGTGAAGGCCTGGTATGATAGCGTGTTGTCTTCGATGCTGATGACCTGGAACAGCTGGGTGTTGCGTGCTTTTCTGTCCATCCACGCGTCTTTGGAGACGTCATACATCTTTGGGCCGCTTACAGAGACCACGTACATGGTACCGGATGACTTGTCGCTTACGCTGTAGCCGGTGGGAACATTGTTCACCATACCCCTGCCGTATGCGTGGTCGTGTCCCTGCAGCACGATGTCTACCTTGTGTTTGTCGAAGATCGGCTTGAAGTTGTCGCGCAGGGTTTTATTATCACGGTTCGCGCTGGTGGAGAAGATGGGATAATGGAATGTGATGGCCGTCCACTTGCGTGGATTGTGGGTCAGCACGGAGTCGAGCCACTGTGCTTGTTTCTGACGGAAGTCTGGCGACTCGTCTATCTGCTCGGCGTCGAGTGAGATCACTTTCAGGTTTGTATAGTCGACCACGTAACAGGTTTCTTCGAGCCCTTTCGGGCCATTGCGTGGCAGGTTGAACTGGGGGCGCCATTGAGGTGATAACACAACGCCCTTGCCGTACTCATGGTTACCGGGAGTCATCACACTCGGCACGGTGGCATGAATAAAGTTACCGGCATAGAACCACTCACCCCACTCCACATCGTGATTGTGGCGGTTGATCAGGTCGCCGGCGTGCAGCATGAAGTCGACGCTGGGCAGGGTTTTGTAAGCTTCCCTGATCACACGCGACCACATCGATTTGACGTCATTCTGTGCATCGCCGAAATAAATGAAGGAGATCTTTTTTGAAGGATCTGGCATCACCACCTGGTACCACTCGCTCCAGGCGCCTTCACTGCCTACGCGATAAACATATTTCTCACCCGCGGCAAGGGCATCGACCCGTGCAGAAAAATAATGTGCGGCAACCTGTGGCTCTCCTTCGTATTGAACTGTTAATGATTCGCGCTGTGCCTGCACTTTGTTTGCCGTCTTTAAAAACTCAGGTCCCGCGGTAGCCACGGCCCATTCCATTGAGCCGGCCAATACCGTTGTGTCGGTACGCCAGTTCACGGCAAGCGATGTTTCAGGTTTCTCGGTAAGGTTCAGGATAACGCGATCGGGTTCTTTTGATGGGAACAAAAGTTTTTCGGGCAGCACGATCTTCGCACTGTGCGAGTGGTTGTGATAATGATCGCTGTGATCGTGGTGGTGGGTGTGTGGCGCGGTGATGCGGTCTTCGTTGAAAAAACCGGTATACAGTACGATCGCGGTAGCAAGTGCTGTCAGGCTCAGGAACAATTTCAGGTGCTTGTGCATGTGTGTCTCAAAAAAGTAAATGTAGGGTATTTAAAAAAAATAGCGGAGAACGGTCTCCGCTATTCACATATTCATAACATAGGCTTATTACCACGGCTTGTTTGTACCTTGCAGCACCCAGGGTTTGGACCATGCGCTGTTTTGACCGTCGGCTTGTGAGTAGGAAGTCACTTCCAGCCTGTCCATCGCTGCCCTTGTATTGGCCTCGTTCAGCTGCAGCTCATCGCGACCATAGTAAAATCTTACGGGAAGCTTCTGGCGTTTGGCCACAGGGCCGGCCTGCAGGTCGGGTAAGCCGGTGCGTCTGTAATCGAACCATGCCTCTGCTGCAGCGGTCCAGCTCGCGATCCACTTCTGCTGGATCAACTGCTCTAATGTTCCGTTGTAGACCACACCTGGTTCCAGGATGTACGTGGCATACGATGCGCCGACACCCCATGCCTTCAGCGATTCTTCGATACCTTTCTTGTAATAGGTTTCAGCAACGCCAACAGCCCAGCCCTTCTGTGCGGCTTCCGCCAGTATAAAGTTCACTTCCGCGGCAGAACACAATCTTGCCTTCAACAGCGGATCTTTTGATTTTTTATAAATATCGGTCAGACCTGAAACGTGGGGATTGAGCTCACCCTGATTTGGCGTGGGATTCAGGTTATAAGCTGCAGGTAGCGCCGATGTTGCAACGGGAAGGCCAACATAATCGGGATCGGTATCGACCACAGCGTTTCCTACTTTATCAGGCGACAAATAACGTTTTCCGTTCTGGATCTTGTCAGTACCTGCTGGCAGGCTGGCATCCACCACCAAGGGGATAGAGACTTTCTTAACCCAGACGGGAAGACGGGGGTCTTTCAATGCCTGCAACGTATTCACAAATGGCTCCGCCACTTCGAGTCTGGTATAGTTGGTAGGATCATTGCCGAACTCCGCTGCAGTGGGCCATGATGTATCGAGGCTTGTACCAGCATATGCCATGGCGGCGTCATCGCTGGCACTGGTAATGATCGGATACGTTGCAGGGTCTCCCACAATCTTCTCGATGCCTGCCTTTGACTCTACGGGCTTTTTAGATGAGATTCTCATATAATATCGCAGTGCAAGCGAGTTGGCCAATTTTCTCCACTTTGCTGGGTCACCAGCATAGAGCAGGTCCACATTGTTGTCTATGCCGCTATATTCACTTTTTGATTTTGACAACAACGTATTGGCGGCTTCAAGATCTTCAAGGATACCCATATAAATGGTCTCCTGCGAGTCGAACACAGGTTGAAGGTTTTCGGCGCCACCTTTTGAGCCTTTCAGTGCGCTCTTGTACGGCGCATCACCCCAGAGATCAGTGATGAGTCCGAACATCATGGCCCTGATCACAAGTGACACTCCCTGGTGAAATTCCATTTTCATTTCTATCGCACGATCGTGCAGTAGCTGGTTATTTCTCAGCACATCGTAGTAGCTGTTCCAGTCCTGGCTTCCGCCCCAGTCGTACCCGTTGTGGGCGCTGGCCCATCCGTTCTTCTGCGTATGCTGCATCACGCCCGCGATGTCCTGATAACCGAGGTTGACAACCCTGATACCGGTTTCACTGATTACCGTGGGCATCACGAGGTTGGGATGCACCAGCTGCGTCTGCAGGCCGTTGGGATCCACGTTTGTTTCAGTCAGGTCTTCACAGGCAAACAGCAGTGAAGCCGTCATCAAACAACAAGCTATAAATTTCTTATTCACGATTTTCATAATTCAATTTTTTCAACCTCTTAAAAAGTTACTCCTAACTTGAAACCGATAGGCATTACCCAGGGCGTTACATTGTAACGTTCGATGCCCTGCTTCATCTGCACGCCTCCACCCTGTGTAGTAGACTCTTGCTGGAAAGCTGTTTCAGGGTCGATCCCGATCTTTGCGGCTGTCCAAAGCATGATGTTACGACTGTAGATCGAAACATTGGCCGCGCTTAGTCCCAGTCTTTCTGTGATCGATGACGGCAGTGCATAGCTGAGCGATATTTCCCTGAGCTTGATGAAAGAAGCATCAAACGTAGCAGCCTTGGTGAAGTCCCACGGATAGTTGTCTGCATAAGGAATGATCTTGGTGCCGGGGCCGCCGAGGTTCTCTGTATAACCGATGATGTTGCCATCGCCGTCGTATTCGGCGATCACACCAGGATTGAACACACCATAAGGATACGTATTGGCACCATAGGTGAAAGGGAACCCGCCATATTCGGCTGTAGGACCTCCCACAACGTTGAATCCGTTGGTTACTTTGATCAGGTCATCCGCGTTGGCGACAAGATAATCTCGCAGCTCCTGCTCGGTTCTGTTGCCGGGATTGATGAGCGTGTTGAGGAAGCGTTGCGTTTTGAAATCAGATTCTCCGTAACGGTAGGTCTGTGATACAAATTCGCCGCCCTGCCTCCAGTCAAATGACAAACCAAGGGTGACCCTTCCATAAGTAACGGAGGTCTGCAGACCCATCAGGAAGTCGGGGTTGAAGTTACCGATCTTGTTCTTGGTATTCTTTGCGGACACTGACTGCCACGATCCGTTGTCATCCAGGATCGGGTAGCCATAGTAAGGAGAGTTCTTGTCTTCAACGGTTACAACTTTGGCGTCATAGATATCACCGATCTTATCACCCACGTAAGTCCATGCCCCGCCTTTGGCATCTTCCCAGAAATAGAAGACAGGCATACCGGGGGCAAGCTCCTTGATCACGGACCTGTTCCGCGAGTAGTTGGCTGAGATATCCCAACGGAGCTTTCCTTTCTCCAGCGGCGTACCACCCAACGCAAACTCCACACCCCTCGACTGCACCAACCCTGCATTGAAGATCTTGCTGCTGAATCCCGAGCTTGAAGGTATCTTATTGATCAGAACCTGGTTGCGGGTGTCATTGTTGTAGAAGCTCGCTTCGAATTTCAACCTGTTGTTGAACATCGCTACATCGATACCATATTCATACGCAGTGCTCAGCTCCGGCTTCAGATCCGGGCTCTTGAGTCCTGCAGGCTGATTGAGCCTGGGCACTGTTCCCCAGTCCGATGATTTCTGCACGGTCTGGTAAAGATTGTAGGGATCGGTGTCATTACCAACACCTGCAATACTACCCCTGAGCTTCAACAGGTTCAGGTTATCAGAGATATTGACCATCTCGCTGATAACAGTGCTAAGGGAAACTGACGGATAAAAGTAGGACCTGTTATTTTCCGGCAAGGTGCTAGACCAATCGTTGCGTCCGGTCACGTCGAGATAGACCATGTCCTTATAGCCTACATTCACGAGGCCATACATACTGTGCACGGCTTTCTGACCCCATGAGCTGGAATAGGCAAGCTTGTCGCTCGCGATGTTGGAAATGCTGAACAAATTGGGGATCACCAGGCCGGCGCCATCCTTGCTCTTGTTCATGATATCCGTGGATTTGGTGAACCTCGCGTTGCCACCGACGGAAGCAGTGACACTGAATTGTCCCAATGCTTTCTTATAGGTAGCCAGGAAGTCCGTGTTTCGCTCGTAGCGTGTCAGCTCATTCAAACCATAAGCACCATTACGCTCCTTGATATATCCGCTGGTGATCTTGGTCTCGCGCCGTTCCTTATATGTATCGAGTCCATACCGGGCCATGAAGCTGAACTCGGGTGTGATCTGCCATTCAGCTTTAACGTTTCCATACATGCGGTCGCGCACAAAGCCGTTGTTCACTTCGTAGGCCATGTAATACGGGTTGTTGTAGTTCACGGCGCCATCCTGCGTACGCTGCTGCACACCCTCCATACCCTTAACCCAATAATCCTTCAGCTCGCGGATATCGATGTGGGGAGAAACAGCATAAGCCCACTGCATGGGATTGGTACCACGGTTGCCGGCAGGACGGTTGTTGGAATTGCTCCTGGTGAAATCAATGTTGGCACTCACCGTAACTTTCTCATGCGCCTTTACCGAAGTGTTCAAACCCAGTGAGTTCCTGAAAAGATCCGCGTTCGGAATGATACCCTTATTGGTCATATTGGTGTACGACAACCTATACGAGCCCAGCTGCGAGGCGCTGGCAAGTGAAACACTGTTCGTGGAAGTAATGCCAGTCTGAAAGAAGTTCTTGATATTATCAGGATGCGATACCAGTGGTGTGGGGATCGGGTTTCCATTGGCATCTTTGGGACTATTCCACTGCACGGCATTGTACCCTTTGTCCAGCTCAGGCCCCATACCTCCTGATGATTTTTCATCGATAACGAGCACGCCACCAGGATAAGGATTCTTATCGGGTGTAAAGGGCAGGATACCTGTGGCAAACTTGCTGTGCATATCCAGGAACTTATAAGGAATATCGAACACGGTGTTTGATGACACTGACACGGTGGGCTTCCTTGCAGTGCTTCCATTTTTGGTGGTAATGATCACCACACCGTTGTTGGCGCGTGAGCCATACAGGGCCGCGGCGCTCTGGCCTTTCAACACTGAAATGCTCTCGATATTGTCAGGGTTCAAATCAGAGATGGCGTTACCGTAGTCGACACGGTTATCAGAGCCGACCTGGCTGATGTTATTGAGGGAGTTGTTCAATGGTATACCGTCGACGATAAAAAGTGGCTGGTTATCGCTGTTGAGCGAACGGGTACCACGGATGTTCATCTTCACAGATGATCCTGCACCACCAGTTGAGTTGATGCTAACCCCCGGAAGACGGCCGGCAAGACCGTTGAGCACGTTCTCCTGCGCCACGTGCGTGAGATCCTCACCTTTCACTTTGCCCACGGCATATCCCAGCGAACGTTCTTCACGTTTGATGCCAAGGGCGGTCACCACCACTTCACTCAACATAGCGGTGTTAAGCTCCAGCGTAATGTCAACAACCGATCTCCCGGCAACCGATACTTCCTGTGTGTTATAACCGATGTAGCTGAACACCAGTGTAGCATCACCGCCGGCTGATAATGAAAAATTCCCGTTGACATCGGTGATGGTTCCGTTCTGTGTTCCTTTCACAAATACGTTAACACCCGGCAACGCTGTGCCGTCATCAGACGAGGTCACTTTACCAGACACGGTGGCGTTCTGGGCCAGCACGGTGCCGGCGAGGGTCAGGGCCAGAAATAGAAACACAAAATGTTTCCATCGGTTTTTGGTTCTGTAGAAATTCAAATCCATGAGGTTAGTTGTTTTATGTAGACTTAATTATAGGACCTCTGTAGTATGCGGACCATTCCTGCAAATCTTCCTGCTGCTATGCTTTCACCAAAGGAATGACCTTCATCTTTACCTGCGCTTAACATTGTGTTAACCTGGCTATTCAAGATACATCTCCTTCACACACACCATGGACGCTTTTTGCGTTTACCGCTGCAACCTTTGCGTCGAAAACAGGCATCGGAAATTGGGACGTGCCCTACGCGTTGAATTCCTAATGCCTAATTTTCTAATGACTATTTACCGTGTGCGCCGACAGCGGGCTTAGGGCTGTCGTGGTAAGCCAGGTTTTTCTTAATTAAATCTACTGGTTCGGAGGTCGGGAAAAGACGCTTTTTGCGCTAACGATTTCGGTATTTGCGTCGAAGGGAGAGTCGTCGGACCACTGCGCCACAGGCAGCGCGCAGCCAGTGGTCTGACGACGTGCAGCGATCAAAGAACGTTGACAGAAACCGCATCTTCATCCCTGATCAGGGCGGCGGCGCCGAGGAGCGCGATGTTCTCACTCTCCGATTGTAATATTTTAAGCCGTTTGATGGACTCGGGGAAAGTAAAATCTTCGAGGGCGCGGAACATGGCTGTGGCAAAGAACTTATACGCTTTTGCAAGGGAGCCACCGATGACGATCGCCTCCGGGTCATAGGCATAAGCCACGGTCTTTACCGCGTGACCGATGTGGCCTCCAAATTCTTTCCAGCTCTCCAGCGCAGCAACATCGCCTTCGATGGCCTGCTGATGTGCTGTCTCGGCAGTCATGTTGTAAAACACTTTGAAGAAGTTTCCGCTGGCGTAGTATTCAATGTTTTGGTCACGATAGCCGATCAGGCCCACCTCGCCGGCGCCGCAATTGTTTCCGAGAAAAAGCTCGTTGTTGATGATAATACCGGTTCCGAGACCCGTGCCCGAAGCCATGCCCACAACGGTTTTCATGCCCTTCACCAGTCCATACCGGTGCTCGCCGAGGATAAAACAATTGACGTCGTTGTTGACGACCACCTGCATTTTGAACGCGTCTTCCAGGATACTTTTCAGCGGCACCCGCTCCCACGAAGGAATGTTGGCAACGTTGAACACGATACCGTTCTCGACATCGACCACGGACGGAACACCGATACCGATGCCTTTCACGGCTGGTGTAACAAGCGGCCTGATGACATCAATAAGCTGGATCAGGGTAGCATCGAGCGACTCCCGGTTATTCAACAAATGTTTTCTCTGATGTGAGAGCACACCATTGGGAGCCACCAGCCCCGCCCTTACATTGGTACCGCCCAGATCAACACCTATGACCATGCCTTGTTTGTGATTAAATGAATATACAAAACAAATCTATCGTCCGCCGGTAATGGCCACTGAAAACTTTGCGTCTTATAAACGTCAATTTGCGCAAGAAAATAGTTGACAGTTGACAATGGGCAGTTGACAACAGTTGGAGTAACCGTCACGACCTTCCTCCGATTCGAAGGATACCCTTGAACATCACAGATCCTTTGTCAATTGTTTATTTGTCAATTGTCAATTTTCTTTTAGCTCACTTGTCTACCTTAACAACCCGACTCCCCCTCCCCGCTGCATCAAAACATTTCAGCATCACAGGGCTTGCCACGGAAACAGGGCCTTCGTAAACTGCCGAGCGGGCATCCGGTTCGCTGCCGTCGAGGGTGAAACGGATGGTGAGGCCGGGATATTCAACGTTCGCTTTCAGCATACCGTCTGCGACGATCGCGCCAGGCGGTGGTATGCGATAGTTATATCCACCGTGAAGGTAATTCAGCCGCGGAAGCTCCCGCGTTCCCAGCGTGTTGGCAAATACATTCCATTCGCGGTCCATGGAAGCTTCGCGTTTTGCCTGGTCAGGGAGGGTCTCCCATTCACGCGCGGGCGACCATGCACTTTCTGAAAACCCGATAAGCTTGGGCAGCATATAGTATTCCACCATCTCGCGGCCTTTGATGGTCTCGCTCCACAGCTGTGCTTCAACTCCCAGGATGTTCTTGCGTGCCTCCGGTTTCAAACGCTCCTTGTCGGCGTATACTTTGTCCATATCGATCTCGCGTCCCATCGAATTCTCAGGCGTAGTGATGAACATATCGTAGGGCGCAAAGGTCCAGGCATCGCGGGTATCCACAAAACCAGCCCAGTACAGTCCCGGCTCCTTCGGGTCCTTGTTGTGGGCGAGGTCGAAATAAAAATTCGAAACGTTGCAGAGCACTATGGGATAGCCGGCATTCGCGAGCTTGTATCCGAGGTCCTGGTAATCGAACAGGTTGTTCCAGATGTAAGGAACAACATCCTGCCCTGCAAACTCGGGGTTGGGCACGTAGGTTCCTTCCGCTGTTTTCAGGATCGCTACCTCCTCCCAGCCATCTACACGCAGGTTCCGCTTCCGGAGTCTTTTGAGCAGCTCGCGGAAGAAATACACCTGTAGGTTCTTCGGGTCTTTGATCTCGGGATGATCTTTCAGCAACGCAGCGGCCATGGGCGATCCCGTCCAGGCACCTTCCGGAACTTCATCACCGCCAGCGTGGATCTCATCCATCGGGAGTCCCGCAGCGACATACATCTTCGCGATCTCGTCAACCACCTTTTCATAAAAACGGTATGTCGACTCGCGCGCCACGCTCACCACATTATCCTGGTATCCCTGGGCCGAAAGGTATTTCGACGTATCGTTCGGGTCGATGAGCCTGTACTCATCCGCCTTCGCTTCGTCTCCTTCTTTCATGAACCGCTGATACCGCGCTTCCATCGCCTTAATAGCCGCACGCGCGTGACCGGGGAAGTTGAGCTCGGGGATCACTTTGATGTGACGCCGTGCTGCATACCGGAGGATCTCGATAAAATCCTCACGCGAATAATATCCGTGGCCATACCTGCCTTCCGTTTTTGCAAAAGGCCCTGATCCATAAGCGGGATGAAGCACAGGAGCGTCTTTGCCAGAAGTATGTTCACGTTGCGCTCCTACCGACGTGAGCTCCGGGAGTCCTTCGATCTCCAGCCGCCAGCCTTCATCCTCCGTGGTGTAAAACAGGAACCGGTTGATCTTATAAAACGCCAGCAGATCCAGCATGCGCAAAATGGTTTCTTTGGTCTGGAAGTTCCTGCTGACATCGAGGTGCAGGCCGCGATAACCGAAGCGCGGTGCATCCTCTACAGTCATACAGCGCAGTGAAAACGTTGGAGACTTTGTCTTGTATTGATCAAGGGGCACCAGTGAGCGCAGGCTCTGGATACCATAAAAGACTCCGGCTGCATCACTTCCTGTGACCGTGATCTCCTTGGGTGAAATTTTCAGCACATAGGCTTCCTTCTTAACGCCGCCCACACTGACATCACCCAGCTGCAGTTTGAGCGCAGGGCCTTTCGGTGTTTTGTCTGTGATGCTGAATGCAGTACCGGTGAGCGTCTCCAGCGCTTGCGCGAGGTGATCTGCCTCATTCTTCAATGCACCTTGATAATAGATCTGAACCGCGTTGCTGACCTGAAACACGCCGGATGCTTTTCTGACCTTCACAGGCGATGGCGTGATGGGACTGAGCTGATCGTCACTAAGCTTTTGCAACTTCAGGTTGTTATTATAACTCCACGCGGGTGTCGGGATCGGCGCTTCGTCTTCGTGGCTGCGGTTGATCTGTTCAGGCGTGGTGAACGGCGTGAGCTTATAATCCGTTACTTCCGTGATCTTCTCTTCCTCTCCCCGGCTGTTATAAAAAACGAAATACAATCCAAGTGGCTGATCGGTCTCCTTGATCACCCCTTCCGTACCGCGATAAAGGATCTCCGAGGTTTGCCCAGGGCGAAGCGAAAATGATTTATTGGGAACAAGCTTGTACCAGTCGCCATTGATGTGCTCGAGCCTGGCCGGTTGTTGTGCTGCTGTGGCAACAATGGGCCGCGGAGCCATGTTGAAGAACAGTGCCCAGTTGTTATCCGTGAGATCGATGTCACTGCCGTTGGTGATGGTGAACTTCGCTTCGAATACGTCTTTCTGATCGGTGA
Organism: Chryseosolibacter histidinae; assembly: GCF_018598225.1. Classification (GTDB taxonomy): domain Bacteria; phylum Bacteroidota; class Bacteroidia; order Cytophagales; family Cyclobacteriaceae; genus Chryseosolibacter; species Chryseosolibacter histidini. The sequence goes on from NZ_JAHESF010000018.1 coordinate 111,662, forward strand.
AGTTGGTGATCAGCGCCCACTGTACGGCGATCTTTCCAGCGGAAGCATAATCGGTGGCAGGTTTACAACCCAACAGTGTAGTGATCAATGCGCAGCAGAATAACAGGTTCGGGAAAACTTTATTCATGCAAAGGATTTAAAGTTTTATGAAGATCTTCTTCCTGTAAAGGATATACGCGGGAATGAAGTTGATGCACACGAACAGGATGGCATACAACATACTGGCCAGCTTCGGTGCCACACCCGCAGCAATGAGCGTCAGCACGAAATGCATATTCAACGACTCACCACCGAAAGGAATGGTGTAAAAAACGATCGCAAGCAGATCGGCCAGCACATACACGGCAATGGCATTGGCGCCGAACACAATGCCCGGCCACGTCCACCGCGTATATTTTTTCAGATCGATAATATAATAGGCCGCACCCAGTGCAAGCGACGCAGCACCGGCCGTCACCAGCACATAAGAGCTGGTCCAGATATTCTTGTTCAAAGGAAAAGTGAGACTCCAAACATATCCTGCGAGCACTGAAAAGAACCCGGCTACCATCAGCAGGTTGGCCTTCTCATGCGGTTGGCGATCACTCAATAACAGCTGGCCCGCGAGCAATCCTGCGATACCCGATGCAATGGCGGGCACTGTGCTGAGAAATCCCTCCGGATCCCAGTCACCCTGCCACATTTTTCCCGGTAAGAAAAGGCTGTCGAACCACGCGGCGAGGTTTACACCGGGATCAAGCATGGGCTGGTTGTAACCCGGTGTAGGGATCAGGGTCATCGCCAACCAGTACGCAACCAGGATCACGGCACCAATCCAGGCTTGTGTCCTAAATGATGTTTTGAGAAAAATAAAAGCACACGCCATAAAAACTATGGCGATCCGCTGCAGCACGCCGGTGACCCGGAGCTCGGCAAAATTGAAATACGGAATGAGACTCAGGAACACACCCACAGCAAAGATCTTGAGCGAACGGATCACGATCTTCTTGTACAATCCCGCCTTCGAGGTGTCTGACTCAAGGCGTTTGCTGAAGGCCAGCACAATGGAGACACCAACGATAAACAGAAAGAACGGATAGATAAAATCCGTGGGCGTAATGCCATTCCATGCTGCGTGCTCCAGCGGCTCATACACATAACGCCAGCTTCCTGGGAAGTTCACCAGCACCATGGCTGCAATGGTAAATCCGCGGAGCGCGTCGAGGGAAATTAATCGTTGTTGTGACATGGACCGAGTTTTAAGGTACGATTTACGAGGTACGAAGTACGATTGGCTGACGCTCACACTGCACGTCCATGCACCATGGACTATCGACTATGGGCTTTCGGTTCGCTGATCACGCCCAGGTATCGTCCCATCCAGTAGGGCAAGAGCCATATGTCGCCTGCGCTGTGCTCGGAAGTTCCGTTGTCGCCGCCGTCGAGGTGAAAGCGGTTGGCATTGTGCCGGCGGATCGCAAGCTCATCCGGTGGCAACACTTCCGTAATGGTCTGTCCCCGGAAGTTGGGTGCGATGTGCTCGATGTCTTTGCGTTCGCTGTTCTTAACGCTCCATCCGATCAGGTCGAGCGGATATTCCTGCAGGTACCAGACGGCTTCTTCCAGGTCGAAATCGCTCGCTCCCGTCATGGCTGTAACGATATTCCACGCTCCTTCCTTTTCTGGCCGTTCGATCTCCCAATGGTCAATGATCGCCTCTCTGAACTTCGTCTTCAATGTATCATTCAAGGCGTACCGGTATAAGCCCCAGTACCCGAGGAAGTACATTTCGTCATCGGAATGGTTCCACGCTTCCGACAACATCCGGCTCCACTCGTCCGCATCCGGTGGCGCCATGCCCACTTCTTTCATGGGCCGCATCAGGTTCTCATAGTAACCGTGCTTCGTCATCAGCTCGAAAGCCTTTTCTTTGTACACTTCCTTCTTCGTAAAGTGATAGGCGGTCTGCAGCATGGCCACGATGTTGGATGCATTGATCTTACGGTCGCCCACCATCTTCGGACGGGCATTCACATATTCCGGATTCCATTTCCCCCATAGTGTGGGCTCGCCATTCCAGTCAACAAGATACATATTGTGATCGATGATATGCTGCATCATTGAGTCGATGAGCACAATGGCCCGCTTTTTCAGGTCTGCATCTTCGATAAGCTCGGCCATCACACCGAACGCAAAAATGTGGCCGATCGCTTCGTCGCTGCTGGTGGTTGATTTCCAATCCCACTCCGGATGACTGGCCCTTCTCCATGGCTTGTCCTCGTACTTGTAACCACGCCGTTCGAACGAGCGTGAAGGGAAACCTTTCACACCGTTTATGGTGTACAGCCGCTCCATGGCCTCCATCGATTCGCGGCAGTTCTGCAGGGCATCTTCAGATTTTGTCACGGCATACCGGAACACTTCCGCCCCGAGGTACATGGACGTCCACAGGCCGTCGTTGTCGGAATCTTCCAGTGTGCCCGTATCAACATTCCCGTCTTTCATGCCACTGATCGTACCGTTGAATCCGTGGCGGATATGCCTTTCACGCACCTGCTGCTGAAAGAATTCCGCTTTTTCATGCAGGGTCATTTCCTGGAAACAGATCTCGCCAAGGCCTTTGTCCGTGAGGATGAGTACGGAGTTGTTTCGGCCTTTGGCGATATCGATGACCTGATCGGAAGGAAGCCAGCGCTTCGAAGCATAGTAGTTGAACTTGCCATCGCGTCTCAGCATAAAAGCGCCCCGCGATGAACCGAACCAGAGCTTTCCATCGATCTCCTCTACTGCAGTGATGTCGGTCCATGGAAGTTTCTTTTGAATGTCACCGGTCTGTTTTTTCGTTGCGGCATCAAGCCTGAAATAACCGTCGCCTGTACCAACGATGATCTCCTGGTTATTGGCGGCCAATGTAAAACACTGAAGGTCGTTTCCTTCGAATACGGGCTGCAGGGTTTTATCTTTCCATGAGAACACCGAAAGCGCCTTATTGCCCAGCAACCAGAAGATATTCCGTGAACCGTCGAACAGGATATCGATCACGGGCTCGTCCGCATCGCCTTTCCACACCACGGTAGAATCGCTCACGTACTGCAGTGTGCGGCCATCGGAAATAAGGAAATCGAAATTTTCCCCGCCGGCAACCTGGGAAGCGCCCGACAATGTGTGCCGCGCATAGAGATTTCCAGCCCAGGCGTTGCTCAGCACGGCTTTATCATCCACATAAACAAAATGATCGCGATATAAAGTGATACCGGCAATTTTCTTATCACTGATGGGACGGTACGACACATCGGGCACCAGCGTGCCCGGATACAGGAGCGCCCCGGCATGTGGCCTGTACAACCCTTTCGATGTAGCGATCTGGATCACACCATTGCGATCGCAAAACACCTTGCGCAGCTTCACGCTGTCAGTAAGGTCATACTTCTTGCTGAAATCCTGTACAAAGGGCTTATCCTGATGCACCGGTTGTGTTCCATTGCTCCCGGGATCGCTACAGGAGACGATGAGGACAATAAAAAGAAGTGCAACTAAAAAAACACCAGACTTGAGAATATTGCGGATAAACTGTTTCATTCCTACTAATGTATTTAACAAGAGTAGTGAAAATCAGTATTCCGTTGGACGTATTTTACGTTTATGAAGTCGTGGTTTGCGAAAGAAGAGTCCACGGTCGACAGTCCACAGCCGTATGGTGAAATGTCACCCGTACAGCTTCGATTCAGTTACCCTTACTCCATTCGCGCATCTGCCTTCGGAGGAAAAATGCTGTGGACCGTCGACGGTGGACCGTGGACTATTTCATCATTTCAAACACATGGTTTCCGCTGACGGATTGCTGACGTCCTGCTCCGTAAGTGGTTTTATTCCATACCAGTGAGAGCGTGAGAACGTTTTCGTCGAGCTTCTCGATCGTTACCGTGACGCCGTTATCACGATCGATGGTTTTGTCGTCGATCAGCTTCCATGTTCCGGTGGATGGCCATACCGGATCTCCATTTTGTGCGGTATAGGTGCCCACGCCTGCCGTAAGGATCATGCCGGTGTAAAGGTTAGTTTGGTCGACGCCATCAACGGTAACTTTGTTGAGCTTCCACGAAGCTGACTTCAGCAATCTTTCCGTTCTTGCCCTGGCAGACTCTCCTTCATCTTTGTTGCATCCGCTAAAGGTGGTTAAGAGAACCACGCAGGCCATGGCTAAGAGGCTCTCCAGTCTATAGATTATTTTCATTGCGCTGTTCATTGGTTGTTCTTGATAAATCTGATGGTGCTGTTATACCTGTTCGAGCGGGCGCCGATCACGTACACGCCGGCGGGGAAATGAGATACGTTGATAACGGTTTGCTCGCCTGTGACTTCAGCATGGTGTACTTCCCTTCCATCCACGCCACGGATGCTGATCTTCTTCACACCACTTCCCGGGAGCGTCAACAAGATATTGTGCGAAGCAGGATTCGGATAAGCCTTCACTTCGATGCCTGCCACCGCCTCGATGCCGGTGATCACAATTACCGCTGCCTCTGATGTTGCAACAGCACAATCATCGGCAGTAACTTTGACCACATAGGTTCCAGGCGCATTTACCGTGTAAGTGGAAGAAGTCGCGCCATTGACCGCTTCATTGTTCCTGTACCATTGGTTTCCGGCTGAAGCGCTGGAGGTGAGTGTCGGAACTTCAGGATTGGCAAAACTCGAAGTAACCAAAGGTTTGGCAGGATTAACACAGAAAGACCGGGTGACTGACTGCGCTGCGTTGTAACCACTGTTCCCTTCCTGCCTGGCTGTGATGCTGGCGCGACCTGCCCTGAGCAGCGTAACCTGTCCGTTCGCAATGCTGACGATCGAAGGGGTTGTTGTTTCAAAAGATACCGGCAGGTTCGAAGTAGCGGTGGCCGTCAGCTGAAACGCAGATGAGCCTTCAGCTTTGTCAGCAAGCTCACCAAAAGTGAGAGTCTGACTGGCCTTCGCTACGGTAAGTGTATGCGCAACAGGCGTGGCGGCGGCAAAGATGTCATTGCCCGGCTGTTTTGCCGTGATGGTGGCAGTACCCCCTCCCACAATGGTGATGGTGTTGCCCGATACAGTTGCCACCGAGGTGTTGGAGCTTTCGAAAAGAACAGTTAAACCAGAAGAAGCAGTAGCGGTGACTACGAATGCTGCATCGCCGTAAGTCTTCGAAGCAAGCGCCTCAAATCCCGTAATCGACTGAGGGCAGCCAATGGGATCTGTGCTGGCATCGTGACTGAAAAGCTCCGTGCCTGTAGTGGCACTGCTGGCAACAACGAGAATTTTTCCATTGGCCACAGCGAGCAATCCACCTTCTTCAATGTGAATGGACGGATCATGATCAAACGCAACCGTACTGCACAACGCGCCCGTGGTCACCCAGAGGCTGCGACCATTGGCCGGATCGTCGGCTATAAAGTATAACCCCTTTCCGACAGCCGTGAGACCATACACACCGCCGTCCTGATCTCCTTCAACGATATCCATTACCAAGGTTGTTCCCGCGGCCGTGCCATCGCTTCTCCAAAGCTCATTTCCATGCTCATGATCATAGGCCACAAAATAGAGCGTGTTATTGACTGCTCTCAGGGAAGATGGTTCTGAAGATCCATCGCCTTCTTCAATGTCTTTGACCATGGCCGTGCCTGCCGCGGTACCGTCACTCTTCCAGAGCTCAACGCCATGGGTACCATCGCCAGCCACAAAATAAAGTGTGCCGTTAACATGGGTAAGATCTCTCGGGTATTCCGACATCCCCGAAGCATCCTTCACACGTACAGTTCCTGCATCCGTGCCATTGCTTTTCCACAGCTCGATCTGCTCATCATTGTTGTATGCCACAAAATAGAGTGTGCCATTCACATTCGTGAGATAAGCAGGATACGAGCTGCTACCGCTGTTGGTAGCAATATCTTTCACCATCAGTGTACCGGCCGCTGTGCCGTCACTTTTCCACAGCTCACTTCCGTAAGTACCGTCGCCGGCATTGAAATACAATGTACCGTTGACGTTTGTGAGGTAAGCCAGATTGCTGCCATTATCACCGGGAACGATATCTTTCACCAGCACAGTTCCGGACGCGGTACCATCACTTTTCCACAGCTCCTGTCCGTAAGTATTTTCGTAACGGGGCATGAAATAAAGTGTACCATTCACACTGGTAAGCCAGGCCGGATAACTTCCATCGGCTCCCTCAAGGATGTCCTTCACCAGCACAGTTCCTGCAAGGGTACCATCTGTTTTCCAGAGCTCGGTGCCGTGGGCCTCCCCTTCGCCTTTGAAGAAGAGTGTATTGCCAACAGCCACCAGCGGAGGCCCATCGCCATCATCTTCGTTGTAAACTGATATGGATGTACTGATCACCGACGTTCCCGCGGGTGTGCCATCACTTTTGTAAAGCCTGTAAGCCTGCCCGTCGTGCGCAACAAAATAGGTGGTATTGCCGATCACCACTGCATTTTCAGGATTTGAAGATGCCGTGGTATTATTGATGTTTTTCAAAAGCGAGGTACCCGCCGCGGTGCCATCACTTTTCCAAAGCTCGTTGCCGTCCGCCATAGTCTTTGCCGTAAAAACAAAAGAACCATTGAACGTTGTTAAACCAAAGGGATCGCTGTCAGCAGTGCCTGGTTCGATGTCCTTCACCAGTACCGTACCGGCTTCAGTGCCATCGCTCTTCCACAATTCATTGCCTGATGCGGCGGTGCGGGCGGCGAAGTACAAGGTACCGTTGTGATTGGTAAGGTAGGCGAAGTCTCCGTCGAGCGATCCTTCATTGGGTATTGTATTGATATCTTTAACCATCACCGTTCCAACGGCGGTGCCATCGGTTTTGAACAGCTCCTGTCCGTGCGTGTTGTCCTGGGCATAGAAATACAAGGCGCTTCCCATGGCCACCAACGAGCTCGGATTTAAAACGGTAGTCGAGACCGCAGCAGTGCCTCCCGTAGTACCATCCGAGGCGAACAACCTATACCGCTCCTCGGCATTCCCATCGAAAGCGGAAAAATAAAGCTTGTTATTAAATACGGTCAGGTACTGGGCACCCGAGGCGTCACTGCCCGGAAACACGTCTTTCAACAGCACTGTTCCGCCGCTGGTGCCATCGCTTTTCCAGAGCTCACGTCCTGCAGTACCATCATCGGCACTGAAGTATAAAACGTTATTCATTACAGTCAGAAAAACCGGGTACCCTCCCGATGCTCCTGCCCTGATATTTTTCACGATGACCGTACCTGCAGCGGTGCCGTCACTCTTCCACAACTCGATACCGTTCACGCTTTCAAAGGCCCTGAAGAAGAGCGATCCGTTCATCACCTTCAGGTCGCCGATCATGCTGTCTCCTGACCCCGGAGAGATGTCCTTTACCATCACTGTTCCTGCCGTAGTGCCATCGGTTTTCCACAATTCTCTTCCATTTGTTCCATCATTGGCAACGAAATACAACGTTGTGTTCAGGATCACAAACTCGAAAGCGGAGCTGCCTTCTTCTCCCGGGTTGATATCCTTTACCATCACGGTGCCAGCCTCCGTTCCGTCTGTCTTCCAAAGCTCATCGCCATGCGTGGCATCGGTGGCTATAAAAAACACTGTGCTATTAAATGTGATAAAAGAATGTACAGTGCTCGAACCACTGCCCGCATTGATGTCTTTGACCAGCGATGTGCCAGCAGGGGTACCATCGGTTTTCCAAAGCTCGGCGCCCTGTTCATACGTGGAGGCGCTGAACAACATCAGGCTGTTGCTGACCTTATAGAACTGCGATGCATCGCTGCCCGTACCGTTGACAGCGAGATCTTTTACAAGTGAAAGCTGCGCCTGGACGGTGTTGCTACCCAGCAACAAAAGGAGGAGCATTGAAAGCCATCGGACACATAAGTAGATCCTGATCATATGAATTTATTTTGTTTTTCTGAGCGCAAATGACTGGATGCAGACCTGCAGGAACGGCGTTGTTCTGCGTGTAAGATTTTGTTCACAATTGACAGAATAATAAGATTGGATAAACTCCTGTCAGGAGAGGCAGTCACTGCCGGGGTTAATGTAGCAAGCAGCGAAAAAACAGTCTGCACCAAAGTCATGGGTCAAAAATGCCCAACGCTGTGATCAGAAAATAAAATAGTATTCGGACAAAAATTAGGACAATGCAATAATGCACTGATTATCAGACGGCATTCAGCTCAAGATCGTCCAGTCCTTTTTCTGCAGACATGCCGATCTTGGCACGGAGACGCTGGCGTGTCTTGTACACGGTCTGGTCAGAAACCCCCAGCATGCTGGCAATTTCCCTTGTGCCGAGGTTGAGATGTGTGAGGGCCATGAGGCGGGTTTCAGCCGGTGTCAGGTCATAAAACTGCTCCCGCAAACGGTTGAAGAACCCGGGATGCACTTTGTCAAAGATCACCCTGAACTGGCTCCAGTCATCTTCCGTGAGCAGCTTGGCCCGTGTAAGAGCGTTGCTCAAATCGGTAAGTTTTTCCTGTTGTGTTTGACCGGCTTCCGCAGAAAGTGCCGCCAGTTGTAGCTGAAGCTCTTCGAGAAGCTTGTTCTTTTGCTGGAGAAATGCGGTAGTGGTGCCGAGCTCTCTTTCACTGCTTTCGAGGGCAAGCTGCGCCTTTTCGCGTTCGGCCACAAGGTGCGCCTCTTTTTCCCGGTAACGGACCGTCTGCAGCTTTTTGGAAAGGAACAAAGTGATTACGAGGAAAATGGACGCCAGTGCCGCTACCGAGACCAGGATGATGACAATGCGATGACTTTCTTCCTTTGCTTTCAGCAGCTCGATCTCCCGGTCTTTCTTCTCGGTCTCATAACCATATTGGAGCTCTGCAACGATCCTCGCCTTCTCTGCATTGAAAAGGGTGTCTGAAAGCTTACGATGTTCTTTGTAATAGTGTAATGCTTTGGAGAACTCACCCTTGGCTTCGTATGAATCGGTCAGGATCTGGAGCAGGTCCGCGGAGCGCTCGTCCATATGCATCTCACGCGCCTTCTCAAGTCCGGTGCCGGCAAGCGCAATGGCATCCTTATAGTTTTTCGTGAGGTACGCAAGGTTTGCCTTGTAGGCGATGCCATGAAGGACCCCATACGGATCGCCGGTGCTATCGTAATAACGTACCGGATATTGCAGCAGCGCTTCAGCTTCCTTATAACGGCCCTGGAATGAATAGACGTACGCAATGTTGTACTGCCCGCTGGCGACGATCGCATTCCTGCTTTCTTTTGGAAGCAGCTTTGCCTGCTCGAGCGAGCGGTCAAGATAGTATAACGCACTATCATTGTTTCCGGAGCGGCGAAAGATGACACCGAGGTTCTGGTAATCAAGGGCCACGCCCTCTTTGTCATCCAATTGGCGATCAAGAACAAGAGCCTGCTTGAGATAACGGATGGCGTCGGCATACCTTCCCTGTGCATCAATCACCCTGGCGATGTTGGCGAGGGTCGCTACCTGTTTCCGCGGCATGTTGAGCCTGTCGGAGATGGTGAGTGACCTGATCAGGTTTTGCTGCGCTGAAGAATAATGACCCTGGATGCCTTCCGTTGTACCGATGAGGTGGTAGGCCCTGGCTTCCAGCGTATCGTTTTTTATGGCGAGGGCAATTTTCAGCGCTTCGCTGGCCAGCAACCGCGAAGAATCAGGACTGATGAACATCAGGGAGTCACTGGCCATGAGGTAGCGCTCCGCTTCGTGCCGCTGGGCAAGCGCAGTGAAAGAAAATGCAAAAAGAAAAACGATTGAAAGAAGCGGTCGGGGTCTGCGACACATGGGATTACAGGGGTTCTGGGGCCTAATTTAGGGAATTCTTCGGTATAATCCGGATAGCCTTCGAAGGTACGAGGGACGAATAAGAAGGTACGAGGGACGAAGTACGAGGTACGATTGGGCACCCCACGTACCTCGTATTTCGTACCTCCGCCCTTCGTTATTTCCAAAATGTTTTTTCTCCTCCAATGTTCGGTATTTTAACCGGCCAACTTATACCAATCCTGACCATAATATTCACGCATTTCGCACTGCTGTCACTGATTTAGGGTGAGTTCCTGCCATTCAAAATAATACTTTTCGAGGGGCGCTTTTCAGTGGTGGTTTCACAAGATTAGAGTAACGTCATCGGCAGATGATGGAGTTTGAATTAAACATAACCTAAAATTCAATGAAGAAGATTTTACTGTCTTTTATCATGACAGTTCTTTCGCTATGCCTATGGGCGCAGGATAGAACTGTATCCGGGAGGGTCACTGACGGCAGCGACGGCTCCCCGCTGCCAGGTGTGAATGTGGTGCTCAAGGGTACCAACAACGGTACGGTTACCGATCAGGACGGTCGTTACAGTCTTTCGGTTCCGGCTTCAGCCAATGCATTGATCTTCTCCTTTATCGGCCTGGTGACACAGGAAGTGTCGCTGGATGGCCGACAGGTAGTCGATGTGTCGATGCAAAGCGATGTTAAACAATTGAGTGAAGTTGTGGTCACCGCCCTGGGCATCGAGCGAAAACGCAACGAGCTGCCCTATGCGGCGCAGCAGGTGAGCAGTGAGCAGATCACGCAGACGCGGAACGGCAACTTCGTGAACGCCCTTTCAGGAAAGGTTGCGGGCCTCGACATCAAGGCCAACAACAATATGGGTGGATCTACGAACGTGGTCATTCGCGGCTACAAATCCATTACCGGCAACAACCAGGCGCTGTTCGTGATCGACGGCGTTCCTGTAACAAACGCCAACACCAACTCCGTACTGCAGCGCAACGGCGGCACAGGTGTTGATTATGGCAACGCCGCCGCAGACATCAACCCTGACAACATAGCCTCCATCAACGTACTGAAAGGTGCAGCAGCCACAGCGTTGTACGGCTCACGCGCCGCCAATGGCGTGATCATGATCACCACCAAAAAAGGAAGAAAAGAGTCGTTCGACCTGGTAGTGAACAGCGGTGTTACTTTCGGCAAGATCGACAAAAGCACCTACGCCCGTTACCAGGATGAATATGGCGCCGGTTACAATTCCGGATTTTATACGGCCGACCTCGGGCAAGGTCCCGGCCCCGTAGTACAGTTTGACGCCGATGCCTCTTTCGGCACGAAGTTCGATCCCAACCTGATGGTATACCACTGGGACGCACTCGATCCCTATTCGCCATACTACCGCCAAATGAGGCCGTGGGTGGCAGCGAAAAACGATCCCTCCAAATTTTATGAAACTTCGGTGACCTCCAACCAGAACGTCACCCTGACCGGTGGCAGCAGCAAGACCACCTTCAAGGTTGCCTACAGCCGCATTGACGAAAAAGGTGTGCTGCCCAACAGCGAGCTCAAAAAAGACCTCGCCAATTTCTCGGCATCCTTCGACGTGAACGACCGGATCACCGTAAGCGCCTCCGGAAACTATTCACGCATCTCAGGCCTCGGCAGGTATGGCACCGGATACAGTGGCAACAATCCCAATCAGCAGTTCAGGCAGTGGTGGCAGGTGAATACCGATATCCTCGAACAGAAGGAAGCTTTCTTCCGGAACCGCCAGAATATCTCCTGGAACTGGGCTAACCTCCAGGGTACGGGCCGCCCGATCTACTCAGACAATCCCTATTGGACACGGTATAAGAACTACGCCAACGACACCCGCGACCACTATTTCGGATATGCCACCGCCACTTACAAGATCACCGACTGGCTCGATGTGATGGGACGGGTAGCGTTCGACGCCACCTTCGACCTCCAGGAAGAACGTGTTGCAGTAGGCAGCTCCGGCGTGCGGTATTCAGCCATTCCCACCGTGAGAACAGCATCAGTATCGAGTCTCTATTCAAGGTTCGACCAGTCTTACAAGGAAATGAACTACGACCTCATCCTGAACTTCAAGAAGAAATTCTCTGAAACGTTCAGCCTTACGGGATTGCTGGGAAGCAACATGAGGCGTACACGCCTGAATTCCATCAGGGCTGCCACCAATGGCGGACTGGTGGTACCTGATCTGTATTCACTATCTAACTCTGTAAGCCCGCTCCAGGCTCCCCTGGAAGAATATGCGCGTGTAGGCGTGGATGGAATTTTTGCCAATGCCAGCCTGGGCTTCAAGGAGCTGATCTTCATTGACCTTTCCGCGCGGCAGGATAAGTCAACCACACTTCCCAAAGACAACAACACCTATTTCTATTTTTCTACAGCAGGAGGTTTTATTTTCTCGAATGTGCTGAAGCAGCCATGGCTCTCGCTCGGCAAGCTGAGACTGAATTATGCAGAGGTGGGCAACGACCCCGTAGCGCTGAGTCTGTACGATGTTTATGACAAGCCCGCGGGTTTCGGATCGGCTCCGCTCTTCTCGCTCCCCAACACCAAGAACAACCCCGCGCTGAAGGCTGAAAGAACGAAGAGCTTTGAAGCCGGCATCGAGGCCGAGTTTTATGACGGACGACTGGGCTTCGACTTCACCTGGTACCAGGCCAGCTCCTTCGATCAGGCCATACCGGTGAACCTCACTTCTGCTACGGGATACGTTTCCCGTTTTGTGAATTCGGGTGAGGTTCGAAACGAAGGTATCGAGCTCTCCGCTTACGGCACACCGGCCGAAACGGAAAACTTCACATGGACGATCGGCGTTACGTTCACCCGCAACAGGAATAAAGTGATTGACCTCTACTCCGGCGCGGTGACCAACGTACAGCTGTCAGACATCATCAACCCGCTGCAGGGCGGCGTCACTACAAATGCCGCCATAGGCCAGCCGTATGGTGTTCTGAAAGGAACGAACTTCGTTTACACCAATGGGCAAAGAACCGTGAATGCCGCAGGTGGTTATGTAGCAACGGCAAGCTCGGCAGAAGTGATCGGCAACCCCAACCCCGATTGGCTGAGCGGTATCACCAACACGGTTACCTATAAAGGCGTCAGACTCAATTTCCTGATAGACATCCGTCGCGGCGGTGATATCTTCTCACTCGATCAGTGGTATGGTCAGGGAACGGGCTTGTATCCCGAAACAGCCGGGCTGAACGAATTGGGAAATCCCAAACGCGATCCCGTCTCTGAAGGTGGTGGTGTCCTGCTGCCCGGCGTTAAAGCAGACGGAACCCCTAACGATGTGAGAGGTTCAAACCAGAACGGCAACGGAACGGTGCTGGGATATCCTTTAAGTCCTCCGCGTGCCTGGTACGTCTACGATGGAAGTTATGTGAAGCTGAGAGAATTAGCCCTCACCTACTCGCTGCCGGCAGCGGTGATGCAAAAGCTGCGTCCCCTGAAGGGCATCGATATATCGCTCCTGGGCCGTAACCTCTGGATCATCCACAAGAACATGAAGTACTCCGATCCTGAGGAGACACTGACCTCAGGCAACAACGCGAACGGTTACCAGAGCGGGGCCTACCCGATGGTGAAGAATTACGGGTTCAATGTGAAATTTAATCTCTAGCAGCCATGAAAAAATTACTGATAGCATTCCTCTCGGCAATGGCGCTCGCATCATGCGTTGACAGCCTTGACGATTACAATATCGACCAAAAACGGGCGAGCAAGGTGCCGCCGGAAACATTGTTCACCAACGCACTGAAGGAATTGTCTGATGCGCTGACCACGCCCAACGTCAACAACAATAACTTCAGGTTGTATACGCAACAGTGGGCCACTACAACTTACCTGCAGGAGCCACGGTACGACCTCACGTCGCGCACGATCCCCCAGAGCCTTTGGCAAAGCATGTACAAGGATGTGCTGGCAGACCTGAACGAGTCGAAACGTTTGCTGAATGCGGACGCGCTGATGATCGACACCGATAAGAAAACCAGGATCGCACAGATCGAGATCATCGAAGTGTATGCGTGGTCTGTGCTGGTGAATACTTTCGGCAATGTACCTTACTCACAGGCTTTCAATTTCCAGAATCCCGTTCCTGTTTATGACGATGCAGCGGGGATTTACGCCGACATCCTGACACGACTGGATGCAGCGCTCGCATCGCTCGCCACGCCGGGCACGGCATTTCAGACCGGCGACCTGTTGTACAGCGGTGATGTAGCCAAGTGGATCAAGTTCGGGAACTCGCTCAAGCTGAAACTCGCCATGGTCATTGCAGACGTGAACGCAGGCAAGGCCAAAACACTCTCCGAACAGGCAGCGCCCAATGTGTTTGCGAGCAATGCAGACAATGCAAGGTTCCCTTATCTGGCAGTGCCCCCGAACAACAATCCGCTTTCCGCCAACCTGAATCCCACTTTTTCTACACGGCAGGATTATGTGATCGCCAGTGCGATAACCAATGAAATGAATGCACGGAACGATCCGAGAAGGCCATTCTATTTTACGGCTGTTAACGGGCAGTATGTTGGAGGTAACTATGGTTTTGCCAACGCCTACGCCGACTTCTCGCATGTGAGCGACAAAGTGATCGCCCCTGCGTTCGAAGCGCTGCTGCTCGATTATTCTGAAGTACAGTTTCTGCTGGCAGAAGCAGTTGAAAGAGGTTTTTCTGTAGGCGGCACGGCAGCGGAACACTATAATGCTGCCGTTGAAGCTTCTATCGTCTATTGGGGAGGCACACCAGCCGATGCCGCCACTTACCTGGCACAACCCAGCGTTGCCTACGCTACAGCGCCTGGCACCTATAAGCAAAAGATCGGCACGCAGAAATGGATCGCGCTGTATAACCGTGGCTTCGATGCCTGGATAGAATGGCGCAGGTTTGACTTCCCGGTACTGTTACCTCCCTCAGGTGGAACCGCGCCGGCAGGATTGCAGATCCCCGTACGCCTGATCTATCCCATCAACGAGCAAACCCTGAATGGTGTAAACCGCGAAGCCGCTGCCGCTGCCATCGGTGGTGACCTGGCGACTACAAAACTGTTCTGGGATGTGTTCTGATGAGTAGTTTGTGTTTCATTGGAAGGCTGGTCCATTGGATCGGCCTTTTTTTTTGGCTTTCCTTACAAACCGTCATCCAGAGCGGGTGGGTGCGCGATGGGCTTGCGCGAGCGAAGGATCCCCTGATGGTTACTGCGTACTTAGTCCAAAGCCATGTCTTTCCGAAGCGCACTTCGCTTCAAGGGGATTCCTCGCTCCCCGCTGCTCCGCCCGCATTCCTCGCTCCCAATGACGTGCCATCAGGAGGCTCCTATGGAGCCCAATATGGACCAACCATTCCATTCTATAAACAGGGAGCTCCATCCGGAGCTAAATGCATTTCACTCCGATAGGAGTGCCCTGTCTATAGAATAGATCAATTGCCCGATCGGCTCCATAGGAGCCTCCTGAAATTCGTAATTTGAAATGCCAGCGTAAAAAGGAACGCGCGCGTCATTCTTATCATCGCTACAGCCTTCTGCTGGATAAATTCTCAGGATGACGGGTCTCATGGTAGGGACTTGGGATAAGTAAAGTATGACTACTGGCAACCGGAAAAGGTATTTTTCGTTTCGGAGAAATGAGTCTATAGGCTCATGACCAACAGGCGATAGAAGCCCACGACGTAAGCCCCTGAAACGGAGCTTGACAGCGAAAGTTAACACCTCCCGGCCATGGACTATGGACTATCGACCATGGACTTTACAATATGATCGCAGCAAAACTCCTTTGGATCACAGGTTCGCTCATCATGGGCACCCTTGGCACGATCCACATGATCTATACTTTTTTCAGCGATAAGTTTTTGCCGAGAGACGGGAAGCTGGCGGAAAGGATGGACAAAGTGAGTCCCGTGCTGTCAGAGCAATTGACCATGTGGAAAGCATGGATCGGTTTCAACGGAAGCCATAGCAGCGGCATCATGTTCATCGCCATTATAAATTGTTTCCTGGCCATCAACTATTTTCCGCTGCTTCAGAAAAGTCATTTCTATTTTCTGTTGAATATCGTTACGCTGGCGTTTTATGTTTTCCTGGCGGGCAAGTACTGGTTTGCCAAACCGCTGATCGGGGCGAGTATCACGTTGGCTTGTTATGTGGTTGCGTATGTTTTGGTGGTTGTGAATAGGTGATGGGTGGTGGAACTAAGTTCTACAGCGAGACTATGGCTACGAATCAAGAAAAGAAAGCGCACGGAAGTAACTTCCGCGCGAAGTGCTTCCCTCTCCTCCCAGGAGAGGGAAGGGTGAGGTTAAAAAACCATCACAAATCCGCCGTTGCCTTTTAAAGTAATCGTCAGGCGATCCGCCTGAGATGGATCGATTGTCTCTTTTTTGAACGACCGGTTATCAACACCATCCGTAACATAAATGCCTTTACGTTTGGGCATCGCCGCCAGGTCGAGCTCCAGGGTGCGGTCTCCGGGTTCGCCATTGATGCCGGCGATGTAAACAACACCATTGACCTCACGCTTCAGGATCACATACTTGCCCGGATACCCGTCGATAAATTCGGTGTTGTGCCACGATACCGGAATGTCTGTCATCAGCTGTCGTACGTAGCCGGGTACACTTTTCATACCGGCAGGTTTTTCCGCATAGTGCTGAACGCCCGACTGGAATACCACAGCCAGGGCCAGCTCAAAAGCATTGGATGTTTTACGCCGCATGTTGGGCACCTCTGAAAAACAGACCGGTGTGAAATCCATAGGATCAAAAACATTCCTGGTGAAAGGCAGTGTGGCACAGTGCGTGGGTTGCCGGTCCGCATTCTCTTGGGCAAACGTGACAAACTCAAAACCTTTGACGGCTTCCATGCTCACCAGGTTCGGATAGGTGCGCTGAAATCCGCGGGGTAACGTGGAGCCGTGACAATTCACCATCAGCTGATACCGGGCGGCGTCTTCAATGATATCCTGGTAATAAGAAATGACTGCCTGGCCATCGCCACCAAAAAAATCCACCTTGATACCTTTGATGCCCATCGCCGAAATTCTTTTGAACTCTGCCTCGCGGCTCTCCTTCGTCAGCAACAGGTTGCGCGGATGATAAGGTACGGTATTCCAGTCGCCTGCAGAGTTGTACCAGAGAATAAGACCAACACCTTTTCCGGCGGCATAACCGGAGAGCTCCTTTATTTTATCGTAGCCGATCTTGGTATCCCAGTTCACATCGATCAGGCAGTACTCCCACTTCATGGCGGCTGCGTAATCGATAAAACGTTTCTGAACATCATATATAATAGAGTCATCCTTCAACGACACCCAGCTCCACGACGCTCTTCCGGGTTTCACAAAAGAGAGGTCGGTTAACGCAGACGGTTTCGCCAGATCGGTGCCCAGCGTCGACTCCGTGATCGTCTTCAGCGACCCGATGGTGATCAAACGCCAGGGTGTGCTCCAGGGCAAGGTCGACTCTGGAAACACGGGACCACCCGGAAAACTTTCTGTTACTTCCGGGAAACCGATCGCGAGCTCCCCCACCCTTTCACCTTTCAGAAGCCTTGAAGCGCAGTAGTCGCGGTCCGGTGCCGTCTCGGACAACAGCATCCAGTATTTGCCTTCCCTGAAAAGTGACGGGAACACCCAGCCCGTATCGGATGCCGCGAGCTGGCTTACAGGTATGTCCATTAAATAATTTTCTTCATACGAGGGATTGCTGTGGTTCCATCCCGACTTGGCCCTGGCCCGGGGTTGGATCCACGCCCTGGCACTATCTGAAAAATTGAATGACGATCGCTCCCAGTGCACCTTCTTCATGTCGGTTGAGGTCTCCGGAAAATGATAACGGAAGGCAACACCATCGTTGGACACCTGGAAGATGATATCCATTTTCTGTCCCTTGCCGTTCTCGAGATGGACCACGGCCCTGTTGGCTTCGTACGCAATGTTTTTTCTTTTGCCATGAAGTAAAGTGTATTCATCGTGAACGGTATTGTTATCCACAGATAAAAGCTTCAGGTCTTTTGAAAAATCTGCGTCTTCACGCTGCAAACCCAGTCTCGAACCCTCCAGCATCACCAATCCTTCGCGACGCACCGCATAAGAGACCTGGCCATCGGCTACCGATACCAGGGCGGCAAGTTTTTGATCAGGACTAAGAACAATTGTGTCACCTTTTATCGCGTCACCTTTTTCTGAAGCGCAGCCTGCCATTAGCAGAAGCAGGGCCGCAGCGATGTGCGTTAACAATTTCATTGAGTTAGGCGAGGCAAGCATTCCGTATAAATGTAAATGTTACACTAATATGTGAATAATTTAAGATAAAGCAACCAGTATTTACACTTCCGTGGATGCCGGATCGTGAGTAGGAGAATCGGGCGCTGCGTCTTATCTTAGGGACGATTCCCGTTCGCTGAAACCGCTTATGAATTGGTTCGACAAAATAACCGCCAGAAAAAATACACCGGACGACAGCCGTGAGCTGAAAAAGGGTGAGGTGAAGGAACTGCTGGTAAATTGTTTTAAGGTACATCTGCCGGACTTTGACTTTGTTTTATACAAGAACAGCACGTATTATTTCCAGCGGGTCCGCCATTCCGGATCCTGGCAGGTATTTGAGACACTTAACATCATCTTTGGTTTAAAGGATAAGATGTTTTCGTGCTCTGTTGCTTCAACGGTGAATAAAGCTTACTTATTCACTTCAACGTATAATAAAGGCTTCCTGGTGAATCATGCCGACCTCCTGGTCATCAAAACGGGTTCCGGCGCTTCAAACATTGAGGACTCTTATTACTGGCACAACGGGAAAATCAGGACTGTAGAAAAGGTCATCGATCAAATTGCGTCGGATATAAAAAATCATGGATTGACCTATCTCGACCAAAAACTAAAAATGCTCGGCACCAACGTCCTGCTGCAGCATGGGCTGGCCTTTATCCAGGAACTAACCTTAGAGAAGCAGAAGTTGAAGAAAGAAATTGAAGCTGACCGGAAAAATGCCGAATATCTTTTATCACGCATGAAACACCCGATCCTAATCGAATTGAGCAGCCGTTTACGAAATATACCGGGTCAGACCAGGGAAGACAGAACAGAGATCACAGGACTGACACTGGAATTGGTAGAATATTATTACGAGCGCCAATAATGCCGCAACGCCAAAGAGATCGATCACTCATCTAGCAAGCCTCAGTTAAACAATTAAACCTGAATCGAGATGAAAACAATTCCTTTTCTCCGCTGCCTGAACATGAAGGAGGCCATTGATTTTTACACCAACGTGCTCGATTTTAAATTAAAATATCCCAACGCATCCGCGGATGACTGGGTAGTTGACCTAATTAATGGCGAAGCGGAGCTTGGCCTCACCGCCCTGGAAGGAGACCAAAAGCTGGGCATCAACGTCTATATCAGGGTAGACGAAATCGACAACTTATTCAAGAAATACGTGAGCAGGGGGCTGGTTGTTCCCAATAACCCGGACTCGCCCGTGCACAATGGACCGATAGACCAAACGTGGGGCATGAGAGAATTTTACGTGACCGACCCCAGCGGGAATACGCTGAGGTTTGGAAAAGTGATTTGAAACAGACCCCGTTGCGACACCAAAGGATCATACGTAACCTTTAAACTTTAAATCTTAAACTTTAAACCTCAAACTTTAAACTTTAAACCCATGCATTTCACCAGACTTGTTCCCAATATATTTTATAAAGACATCAGATCAGGCCTGAAGACCTTCGTCGATTGTCTCGAATTCACCATAGCGCACGATGAGCTGAATTCCGCGCGTCCATTTTGTGTGGTAGCGAAAGACGGGTTGGGTATTAATCTGTTCCAGGATGCAAAATATGCCGCGGAACACAATCCTGAATTCAGGCTGGTGACCAACGACATCGAGGAAGTATATAAAAAGGTGAAAACCCGGTATCCTGAATTGCTGCATCCGAATCTCAGTACAATCACATTAAGACCCTGGGGCGCGCGGGAATTCGCGCTAACGGATGATCAGATAGGTGTTATTATTCAGCAATGGCCTGAAGTTAGAAGTAAGTAGTAAGGAGTAGTTCGCAAAACATAATGGGCATATTTCAAGTGAGAACAATAACAATACTTAGCTTCCTGCTCTGGAACTGCGGGCTTAGCGGGCAATCTGATCTTCCGAAATGGGCGCAGGAAAGATTCAAAACATTTCAGAAGGATTACAGCCGGGGCACGTTTATAACGCCGTCATTCTTGCAAGCCGATTTTTCAGGCGACAAGAAAGCTGACCTCGCAATATTGATCGAACGAAAGTCGGATCAGAAAAAAGGTATCCTGATCCTTTTTGCTCAAAGCGATAAGTCTTTTATTGTTGGATCAGGAAATACACTCGACGCTGCTGGCGACGATTTTAAGTGGGCAGATACGTGGGAGGTTTTTACGGAGAAGGAGACTTACGAAACAACTTTTACCAATGAAGGTGATGTAGCGGGAGGGCGGGAAATAAAACTTGAGAGACCGGCCATCAGCCTCTGGCAGGAAGAGGGATCAGGTGGCCTTATCTATTTTAATGGCAGGAAATTCGTTTGGATCCACCAGGGAGATTAAAACAAAACTGCGAAGTATCGGAGACGTGAGACTCCGCTATGGAAATGAAGAAATTTAAAACCGACATCATCATTTTCTCGGGACTATTGATCCTGGCTTTGTCCATTGTGCTCCTCACCGCCGGGCAAAGCACCATCGACATCCAGTTACACGACACTTACTTTGTGATCGACAAGATCTCGCTGACGATCCTGATCGTTGGGCCGCTGACACTTTTGATCTTTCTTGCCAGGGCACTGACAAGGAAATTCAAAACCATAGGAACGAATGTGGGACTGGCCATCGGACTGATCCTTGTTGCGCTCATCACTTACTCTGTCATCCAGCTCCAGCAAAGTTACATGACCTCGATCATGACTCTCGATAACGAAGGGCTCCCCGACCGGGGACAATTCATGGCAGACTCCAAAAGAAGAATAACCTGGAGCTGGGCACTGTTCGGTTTTTGGGTAGTAGCGCTTACGTTGTTGATTATCCGGACCATCAAAATTTGGAAAGAAGCACACGCTTCGCGGTGAGGGAAATGCAGTTCACGCAAAGGCGCAAAGAAGCGCAAAGTTTTTTTTGCCCAATCTGGAAATTTTAAATGCATAAAACGCAGAGGCCGCGGAGAGGGCGCAGAGGGCCGCAGAGATGTTTTGCGTTTTGCATTTATAGATTCCTCGCATTTTAGCGGGCCTCTGATTAAATTAGGCTAACGGTACCGCTGGCGAAAAAAAAATGGCTAATTCGTGAAACCATGTCACAAAACCGGAGTTTCCCAATTCAGCTGGTCTTGTGATGTGGGCATCCTGATAATCCAGTGAATCCTCTAATCCTGGTCAGCATCCTGGTAATCCTGGTTATATCCTGTAAATCCTTTAATCCTGGTTTTAATCCTGATCCATGCTAAGGAATTATCTCATCATCGCCATCCGCAACGCCCTCCGTCAGAAGGGTTTTGCTTTTATCAACATTGCGGGCCTTTCCATCGGGCTTGTTTGCAGCTTCTTCATTCTGCTGTGGGTCACGGATGAGCTCCGGTACGACCGCTTTCACAAAGACGGTGACCGTATTTTTCAGGTCTGGCGCCACATGATCACCGACGGTCAGATCGACACCTGGACTTCACTCGGGCAGCCGGTGGCAGAAACCATCCTGGCGGAATACCCGGAGGTTGAAGATATCACATGGTCCATGCTCTCTCAACAGTTCGTTATCACCACAGGCGAAAACAGCTATCGTCAGAACGGTGGTTACGCCAGTCCCGCATTCTTTAGGATTTTCTCTTTTCCATTTCTCAAGGGCGATCCGAACCAGGCGCTACGGGATGTGAATTCAGTTGTCATCACCGACCGCCTGGCCCGCACACTGTTCGGTGAGAACTGGCAATCGCGCGACGATGTGATCGGCAAACCCATCACCATCGACCACCGGAAAGATTTCACGGTTGCCGGCGTGGTCGCGGACCTTCCTGAAAACTCATCGATACAATTCGACGTATTGTTGCCGGCGCGGGATTTCACCGACCGGTTCGGCATTGGCGACGACTGGTACTATATGTGCTTCTCCATTTACGCGAGGCTTCACAACGCATCGGCCCTGCGCGAAATGAACATCAAGGTAGCCGAGCATTTCAGCCGCCACGATCAGGGCAAAGGCACCAAGCTCTTTCTCCAGCCATTCGAAGATGTTTACCTGCACTCCACCTATAAAGATGGCCAGCTGGTTGGCGGCCGCATCGACTACATCCGCATCTTCTCGGTGGTGGCAGTTTTTCTGCTCCTCATCGCTTGCATTAACTTTATGAACCTGGCTACAGCACGGTCGTCGCGGCGGGCGCGTGAGATCGGTGTACGCAAGGTAGTAGGTGCGCAGCGGCGGATGCTGATCTTCCAATTCATGGCTGAGTCAGTTGCCATGGCCTTCGTCTCTTTCGTGCTGGCGCTGAGCCTGGTCTTTCTGCTGCTGCCGGCTTTCAACGATCTTACGGGTAAACATCTCACCTTGTCAGACCTGAACATCTCCGGCATGCTGGCGATCTCCGCCATGGTGGGCATCTTGTCGGGCAGCTATCCTGCCTTGTATCTGTCTGCTTTCAACCCGGTGGTGGCGCTTCGTTCAGCGCTGCGGCAACGTGCAGGCAACCTCACCTTCCGGAAGGGCCTCGTCATCTTCCAGTTTGCCATATCGGTGATGATGATCGTGGCCACGGTAGGCGTCATTCTCCAGCTCGATCACATCCGCACCCTGAACCTGGGACTGAAACGTGAGGGACTTGTATTCGTACCTCGCGAGGGTGCGCTGGGAGAGCGGTTTGATGTAGTGTCGCAGGAGCTGTTGAACCGGGCCGGCATTGCAAGCGTCACCGTCTCCGGTCAGGATCCGCTGAACATCGGCAACAACACCACGTCTGTACGCTGGCAGGGAAAAGCGCCAGACAGCCGCCCGATCTTCTACATTGTGAACGCGGGCTACGACTACGTAGAGACTTTGAGCA
>NZ_JAHESF010000019.1 GCF_018598225.1 Chryseosolibacter histidinae
TTTTTTCCCCCGCACCCCGCCATCCGCGATTGCGTCGTGTCTCGTGGGCTCGGAGAGGTGTAGAAGAGACAGCCATACGGCAGCCGTGGTAACATCCGATAGCTGGACCAGACCTTATAGCAGACAAAAGGCCGCCTACCCGCTGCCCTATATCCGCGAAGCGAAGTTCTGGCCTTCTGTAAGCCGCGTGGATAACGCTTACGGCGACAGAAACCTTGTCTGCAGCTGTCTTCCCATTGAAGAATACACCGGCAAACCCGAGCCGTTGTCTGTATAACTATAAAAGGATGACATCCTTCAAAAAGGATGTCATCCTTGAAATTCAATTACAATGAGAAAGCTTGCAGTACTGATATCGTGTGTCTTTTTATCCCTGGCGGTACACGCACAGAAGAATTCCTATAAAGGTTTTCCTTCCTTGGTCTGGCCGAAGCTTTATGACATTGAATTCGTGAAGTCCACTGACAAACTTGGCGAGTATGACAAGCCTGTGTTCAGCGCAGCCGCAAAATCGCTCAACGGCAAAACCGTCACATTACCCGGCTACATCGTTCCGTTCGAAAATGGTATGAAGAGCAGCCACCTCATGTTATCATCCATGCCGCTCAACGCCTGTTTCTTCTGCGGTGTGGGTGGCCCCGAATCGGTGATTGAGGTCTTTTTAACGAAAGAGATCGCTTACACAGATAAACCCATGGAGGTAAAAGGTGTGCTGAAGCTCAACGACAAAGATCCCGACAAGATGATCTATATCCTCGAAAAAGCCGAGATCACCGGTCCCGCCGAGTTATAAATACCTTCAACAAGGTGATGTTATTGTGTCGGCGTTGTTAGTTCCTTTGCCAGGATTTTACATAACACTCAAACCGATATGAAGTACGTTCTGAAAACCTGTATGTTCCTGTTACTGGGCATTGGCGTCTGTCATGCACAGGAGTTTTCAGATAAGGACCTGCAAAGCCTTGTCGAGGCAGAACGCACCTTCAGCCAGATGGCGAAAGAAAAAAATACCCGCGATGCCTTTATCACTTTTTTCAATGATGATGTGATCACCTCCGCTCCTGGTAAGGGCCCGATCAAAGGTAAAAAACACCTGGAAGAACAAGCTCCGAATGAAACCTGGCTGTATTGGTACCCCGTGTACTCAGACATTGCCGCCTCCGGCGATTTCGGATACAACACCGGGCCGTGGGAGTTCAGACCCAAGCGCACGGATGAAACGCCGGTGGCCTTTGGCGAGTTTGTCAGCATCTGGAAAAAGAATGCCCAGGGAGAATGGAAGGTAGCCGTTGACATCGGCATCTCGCACAAAGCACCGAAAACCACGCCGTCGTTAACAACCTCTGCCATCAAATTAAAGCCTTCGAAGCGCGTATCAAAAACGGGAAAAGATGAATTGCTGAAAGTTGAACAGAAGTTTATCAGCGACCTGGCCCAAAAAGGAAATGCTGCCTATGAGAAACAACTTTCTAACGAAGCACGACTCTATCGCGCAGGCCGGGAACCCATTACAACCAGCGCCGAAGTGCAACAATTTCTCCGCACGCAACAATCAAAAGTAACATACACTTTCGTGGATGGAGAGGCAGCATCATCCAATGACCTCGCCTATGTCTACGGTAAAGCCTCCGTGGAGCTTGTTGTGGATGGCGTCACCAAAACCAGGCAATGCAGCTACATGCGTTTCTGGAAGAAAGAAGACGGCAAACACTGGAAGATCGTACTCGACCTGCTCTCCGACTGATCTTCTCGAAGCCAGCAGCTCACAACTCAAAACTATTCCACTACTCCAGCCCCATCTGATCGATCAGGTAGGTCAGGGCAGCCATGGCGGCAGCACCCAGCTCCAGCTCGCGTTTGTTCACCTTGTCGAAAGTGTCTTCCACCGTGTGGTGATAAGAGAAGTACCGCTGTGAATCCGGGAGATAGCCGATGAGCGGAACATTCAGGTTGGCCAGCGGGCCAATGTCGGCGCCACCACCTTCCTGGTCGAAGTCTGTGAGTCCGTAGGGCTCGAGCCAGGGTTTCCAGCTTCTGATCTTTGCTTTCACATTTTCAGGTGCGCTCATGGTGAAACCTCTCGGTGTAAATCCGCCGCGGTCAGACTCCATGGCCGCAATGTGTTTTTGTTTTTTACCACCTTTCAGTGCCTGTGCCTTCTCGGCCTGCTTTGCATATTCCGTGCCGCCGCGCAAACCATTCTCCTCGTTCATGTACATCACCGCGCGGATGGTGCGTTTGGGTTTGTAGCCCAGCACTTTGAAAAGTCTCAATACTTCAATTGCCTGCACACAGCCGGCGCCATCGTCATGCGCACCCTGCCCCAGGTCCCACGAATCGAGATGGCCGCTCACCACAATGATCTCGTCAGGGTGCGTGCTTCCTTTTATTTCTCCGATCACGTTAAAGGAAGGCGCATCGTCAAGCGTTACACAGTGTGTTTCGAGATACAACTGCAGGTCTTTTTCTTCTTTCAGCAATCTGCTGAGCAGCTCCGCGTCTTTGGTGCTGATGGCTACTGCCGGAATTTTAGGAATGTTGGGAGCGTAACGCAGTCCCCCGGTATGAGGATAAGCTTCGATGCCGGAGCCCATAGACCGCACGATAGCACCCACGGCACCGTACTTCGCTGCTTCAGACGGTCCCGCAGCACGCTGATCTACGGCGCCCATATACGCTGAGAATGTATTGATACGGGTGGCATCGAAGGCCCTGTTGAAGAACACGATCTTGCCCTGCACCCGCGTACCCAGCTGCCTGAGCTCTTCGAAATTCTTTACCTCCACGATGCCTGCGGTAACACCCGAAGGTCCCGTTCCAACGGCACCGCCCAGCGCACACACTGAAAGTTCGAGGGTGCCCTGCTTTTTCGAGTTGATGACCCTGGCGATCTCCTGCTGTCCCCGTACCCAGTGCGGCACCATCACCGGCTGCAGCCAGACCGAGTCGACAAAATCTTCCATGGTATGACGCGACCACTCCACCGCGGCGGCGGCTCCGGGTGAGCCACTCA
The DNA here is from genome assembly GCF_018598225.1 of Chryseosolibacter histidinae. Taxonomy (GTDB): domain Bacteria; phylum Bacteroidota; class Bacteroidia; order Cytophagales; family Cyclobacteriaceae; genus Chryseosolibacter; species Chryseosolibacter histidini. Next base: position 3,014 of record NZ_JAHESF010000019.1, read on the forward strand.
ACCGGGCACCGATGCGCGTGGCAAGATATTCGAGCATGGAGTACGATTGCCCCTGCGTGAGCTCAAGGTCATACAGCGATTTGATGGTACCTTCATATTGCGATGAAGATTGGGCGCAGACTGAAAGACTGGAAGTTAAGACCAGCGCATACAGGAAGATTCTTTTCATGGTATCAGCGAAGCGGATTTTAAAATGTAAATATGATGATCGGGATCACGGTCGTTGAGGAACAGAACGCCTTCCATGACTATCTGTTTTGTAGTGAATTTGATGCTCTGCTGGATCTCCGTTTCCACCACCGTCTCAGGCCCTGCTGCTCCGCAGAAATAGCAGATGTTAAAAGGCAGGGCAGACAACATGAACTTTCCCTTGCCTCCTGTTTCCTCCAGCGGTATCATATATCCTTTCAACCTGACCTTTTTGCCTTGAAAAGACTTCAGGTATTTGCTGAAGACCGGCCTTTCCACACTATAACCGTTCTTGTCGGTCTCGTTCACAAAGTGTACTTCCGCCAGCACATGCCAGAAGTTCTGCGGCTGGCCGGAAGCGTGGGCAAACCAAAAGAAGAGTGCGGGCAGAAGCAGATTTTTCATGAAGCTTCAATAATAGCGATAAGGTTTTTGGCTGCGATCAGGTGAACTAAATATTTTATTCAATCGTTTGAACTGAAGCAAAAAGCTTGTTTGGAATATTTTAATGATCGTACTTCGCCCCTGTAAATCACTGAATTGTTATGGCCTTTCTGTTTGAATCGTTCGAGGATTGGAAAACCTACTGCCAGGAAAAGAACTTGTCGCTGTCGGCGGTGGTGATCGAGTATGAGCGCGAACAAAAGAACCGCACCGAAGCTGAGATCTGGGATGGCCTTGCCAAAGCCTGGGACGTGATGAAAGACGCTGTGCGCACGGGCCTTGAAGAAGACATGACCTCGCGCTCGGGTATGATCAACAACGGCGCAAAAAAAGTATTTCGTTATCCCACCCCGGTGTTGTCAAAAGAATTCCAGCAGCTGATCGCCAGGGCGCTGGCAGCCAAGGAAGTGAACTCCTGCATGGGACGGATCGTAGCCGCACCGACGGCAGGCGCCAGTGGAATCATGCCAGGTGTGCTTTACACGCTTCAGGATATTCACAAGATCGATGACCGTAAAATTCTCGAAGCCATGCTGATCTCCGCGGGCATTGCGTTGATCATGGAGCAGAAAGCTTCCATTGCAGGTGCTGTAGGCGGATGCCAGGCAGAGACCGGAACAGCCGCCGCCATGGGTTCGGGCGCCATCGTTCACTGCCTCGGCGGCAACACAGACCAGGTTTTTAATGCAGTGGCCATCACCGTGCAGTGTATGCTCGGCCTGGTGTGCGATCCCGTGGCGGGCCTGGTAGAAGTTCCTTGTGTGGTACGCAACGCCAGCGCTGCCGCCATTGCCAACAGCTCGGCACAAATAGCCCTCGCCGATGTGAGCAGCGTGATCCCCGTAGACGAAGTGATCGAAGCCATGGGAGAGATCGGCGCCAGCATGGAAACCCGTTATAAAGAAACTGCACTGGGTGGTCTCGCCGCGACGAAAACAGGTCAGGCCATCGCCAAAAAAGTACTGATCAGAGACATCGAAGTACTACCTGACGAAACAACACAGTAAAAAATCCAGGTTCCCGCAGATGCCGCAGTCCCGATAGCTATCGGGATACGCAGAAGCCTTTATTAAGTATGATCTGCGTTAATCAGCATGATCAGCGGGAAATGCATTTAAACTCACCCTGGTTTGATAAAATCAGGCAGCACCTCGTTGCCGAAAAAATAAATGGCCACGCTGAAAACCACTGACCAGACGGCCGCGCTGATGAACATATAAAAAATGATCTTTTCCTTGGGGCTTCCCGAGCTCACGGCCAGTAATGTACCTCCGATAGGTGTAAGAATGAGGGGAGTCAGGAACGCGACACCCGGCAGGCCATACTTCTTCCAGATGGCAGCAAAGCGCTGATTACTGGCAGCCGACCTGTTCTTTTTTTTGATAAACCTGTTGAGCACTTTTTCACGAAGCCAGTTTCCTGAATAGGTAAACAGGAACACCACCGTCATCATACCAAACACCGTAGTGAGAATAGTGGTAACAAGGTTCAACCCGGCAGCATATCCACCCGTGGGCCCGAGTATGAACTTGAGCATACAGAAAAAATAAATTGGTATCGCTTTGAGGATCTCTTCCCACATAAAAGTTCGTTAAAGCCAAACAAGACTTTTTACTTCTCAGAGTTTTGTTCCATAACTCAGATCACCTGCATCACCCAATCCCGGCACAATGTAATACTGGTCGTTCAGCTTCTCATCCACGGCACAGGTCCAGAGCGAGAACGGGAGCATGAGATGTTTCTTCAGGTAAGCAATGCCCTCCGGCGCCGCTACCAGTGAAACAATATGCAGGTGATAAGGTTTCCCGTTCCGCAAAATAGCGCTGACGCTGTCTGCAACTGACCGACCGGTGGCCAGCATCGGATCGATCAGGATCACGGTCTTACCTTCCAGTGAAGTAGTCGCAACATACTCCAGTTTTATTGTCAGGTGATTTTCATCTTCTTTCCTGAAAGCGCCGATAAATCCACTGTCGGCCTGATCAAAAAAATTCATGAATCCCTGAAAGAACGGGAGGCCTGCACGAAGAATGGTGATCATTACCGGCTGTTCCTTTAAAATGTTAATACGGCTTTTACCCAGTGGTGTAACAGCTTCGTGCGATGAATAGGTTAGTTTTTTTGACAGCTCGTACGCCATGATCTCTCCCAGCCTTTCCATGTTCTTTCTGAAGCGCATACGGTCTTGCTGCATACCGGCATCCCGCAATTGTAGCAGGAACTGGTTGGCGATCGTATCCTGGTCGTTGAGTATAAAGATCATGCAGTATCGTTTTTATAATAGAATTTTAATAAAGATAAAAAGAACCCCCTGCCGCAATCAAATTTTCGAAACATTGTTTGCATCAATAAGCGCAAAAAACAAGATTGCGCCGGTATGGAATTATTGAAACAGCTTTGCGAGATCCATGCGCCTTCCGGCGAAGAGTATCGCATGAAAGATTTTTTACTGAAATACATTCAGAAAGAAAAAAAACACTGGAAAGTGAAACCCGAGATCTATCACGGAGACGATTTCCAGGATTGTATCGTGCTGGCGTTTGGGAAACCACGCACGGCTGTGTTCGCGCACATAGACAGCATCGGATTCACGGTCCGTTATTTCAACCAACTATTGCCGGTAGGAAGCCCCGATGCCGAAACAGGCACCATGCTTGTTGGCGAAGACTCGCTGGGACCTATCGAGTGTGAGCTCGACTTCGACAAAGACAATCACGCATTTTATAAATTCGGAAGGCAGATCGAACGCGGCACAACCCTCACTTACAAGATCGATTTTCGCGAAGACAGATCCTTCATCCAAACACCTTACCTCGATAACCGCCTCGGTGTTTACATAGCGCTGAAGCTCGCCGAAACCCTGCAAGACGGTGTGATCGCCTTCAGTTGCTGGGAAGAGCATGGCGGAGGCTCCGTTCCTTACCTGGCCAAATTCATCTACGAAAAATGGCAGGTGAAACAAGCCCTCGTCTCGGACATCACCTGGGTTTCAGATGGTGTCGAGCACGGCAAGGGTGTTGCCATCTCCATGCGCGACCGCAATCTTCCCCGAAGACTTTTTGTGAACCGCATCATCGAGATCGCCAGGAAAAGAAAGGTCGACTTCCAGCTCGAAGTAGAAGGTATGGGCTCCAGCGATGGCCGCGAGCTGCAGCTGTCGCCTTATCCGATCGACTGGTGCTTCGTAGGCGCACCGCAGCACGGCGCACACACCCCCGATGAGAAAGTGCACAAGAAGGATATCAAAAGTATGCTGGAGCTCTACACCTGGCTGATGAAAGACCTCTGAGCCTGATACGCCTTCTTCTTAAATTGTGATTCAACGTCCTTAAAACCGTAAGCAACATGAAACCATCACGCAGATCGTTCCTCAAAACAACCGCCATGGCCGGTGCCGGTATTTCCATCATACCCTCCGGCGTTCTCTTCTCCAAAGACAAAGATCCCAAAGTGAAGCTCGGATTCATCGGCGTGGGCCTGCGCGGGCAAAGTCACCTGGAGCTTGCCCTGAGAAGAAGCGATACCGAAGTGGTGGCGATATGCGATGTACAGCAACGTATGATCGACATGAGCAAAGAGCTTGTGAAAAAATCAGGAAAGCCGATGCCGCAGATCATCATGGATGGACCTTACGGATACAAGAAGCTGCTGGAGAACAAGGATATCGATGCTGTGGTGATCGCCACTCCATGGGAATGGCACACCGTGATGTGTCTCGACTCCATGAACGCGGGAAAATATACAGCCTGCGAAGTGATCACCGGCATGACCGTGGAAGAATGCTGGCAGCTGGTGCATACCTCCGAGCGTACACGCAAGCCGTTGATGATGCTGGAGAATGTCTGCTACCGCCGCGATGTGATGGCTGTGCTGAACATGGTAAGACAAAATGTATTCGGTGAGATCATCCACCTGCAGGGCGGCTACCAGCACGATCTGCGCGAAGTGAAATTCAACGACGGCAACAAAGCTTACGGAGGCGGCGCCGAGTTCGGAGAGAAAGCGTTCTCCGAAGCACAGTGGCGCACACTGCACTCCGTAAACCGCAACGGAGACCTCTATCCTACCCATGGCATCGGGCCCATCGCCTCCATGATCAACATCAACCGCGGCAACCGTTTCACCGAGCTCGTTTCTTTTTCCACCAAAGCACGCGGCCTTCACAACTACGTGGTGAAAACCGCGGGCGAAGATCACCCCAACGCCAAAGTCAACTTCAAGCTCGGCGACATCGTCACCACCATGATCAAGTGCGCCAATGAAGAAACTATTTTACTGCAGCACGACACCAATCTTCCGCGGCCCTATTCGCTGGGCTTCCGCGTGCAGGGAACGAAGGGAATATGGATGGATGTGAATAAATCCATTTACGTTGAAGGCGAGAGCAAGGAAGCGCATCGCTGGGAAGACGCGAAGGCGTGGCTTGACAAGTACGATCACCCGCTCTGGAAAAAATACGGTAACGATGCTGCCGGCGCCGGCCATGGTGGCATGGATTGGTTTGTGCTGAACGCCTTCGTCGAAGCCGTGAAAAGGAAAGCGCCCACACCACAGGATGTCTACGATGCCGTGACCTGGAGCGTGATCACACCGCTGTCTGAGACCTCCATCCGGCTGGGCGGCGAAACTGTTGACTTTCCTGACTTCACGCAAGGCCAATGGATGTACAGGAAGAATGATTTCGCGTTGGACGACACGTATTGAAATTTCTGTTATTTTTGCGGCCCTGTCTGCCTGAAAGGCGGGCAGCATTAAAGTAAAAGGCGTCTATGAAGATCAGGGATCTGGAATTTCGGGAATTCATCAGCGAGCCTGAGACCTTGCGGAAAGTTCAATCGTTGGCAGAGCTGATCAGCAGGGACTATCAGGACAACCCGCCTGTATTTCTGCCGGTTCTCAATGGATCGTTCATATTTGCCGCCGACCTCATCAAAAGGATCACCATACCCTGCCGTGTTTCTTTTGTGAAAGTTTCCTCTTACGAGGGAACCAGCAGTTCGGGGCAGCTGAAGTCATTGATCGGTGTAGATGAAAGTCTTTTCAACCAGGATGTCGTTATCGTTGAAGACATCGTTGACACAGGCTTCACGCTACTGAAGCTTGTAGACGAGCTGAAAGGTCTGGGCGTGAGGTCTGTTGAAGTAGTGACCCTGTTGCGCAAGAGGCCGGCACGCGAAAAGAACATCAACGTCAGGTACGTTGGCTTTGATATAGACAATGAATTTGTGCTTGGCTATGGCCTCGATTACGATGGCCTGGGCCGGAACTACAAGGAGATCTATAAGGCAGACCTTTAAAAACCATGCATTGTAACCGTCATTTATTTATCTTCGTCAGCTTAACCAACAAAACCATTAACGCTATCACCCGATGATCAACCTCATTCTCTTTGGCCCTCCCGGTGCGGGCAAAGGCACACAAAGCCCGAAGCTTATTGAAAAATATTCTCTCATCCATATTTCCACCGGAGACCTTTTTCGCAAACATCTCAAGGAAGGAACACCGCTTGGCAAGCTCGCACAGGAGTTCATGAACAAAGGGAACCTCGTTCCTGATCAGCTCGTGATCGATATGGTTGATGAAAAGATCAGCGAGAGCGGAAATTCACAGGGTACCATTTTCGACGGTTTTCCCAGAACCATTCCGCAGGCAGAAGCGCTTGACAAGTTCCTCGCCAAAAAGAATGCGCCCATTAAGGTGCTCATCGAGCTGGTGGTTCCTGAGCCGGAGCTCCGGAAGCGGCTGGCCGAACGTGCGCTGAAAGAGAATCGGCCCGACGACGCAAAACCCGAAGTGATCGATAACCGCATCGCTGTATACAAAGCAGAAACAGTGGCCGTGGCGGAATATTACAAGCAGAAAAACAAATATGCATCCGTGATCGGCGTGGGAAATGTTGAAGAGATCTTTCAGAATATCTGCAGGGAGATTGATAAGAGTTTGTTGCTGTAACAGATAAGCGTGGCATCCCCTAATTTTATCGACTATGTGAAATTCCATTCCCGTTCCGGCCGCGGAGGCGCGGGATGTCTGCACTTTCACCGTGAAAAATTCATTCAGAAAGGTGGTCCTGACGGCGGCAATGGCGGCAGGGGCGGCCATGTGATCCTGAGAGGCAATGCCCAGCTTTGGACACTGCTGCACCTCAAGTACCGGAAGCACGTGATCGCCAGCAGCGGCGTACCCGGCGAAGCTGCGAACATGACCGGCGCCGATGGCAAAGACGAGATCCTGGAAGTGCCGCTGGGCACCGTAGCCCGGCGCGCCGAAACAGATGAAGTGCTGTGCGAGATCAATGAAGACGGCCAGGAGTTTATTCTCACACCGGGCGGACGTGGAGGAAAAGGGAACACCTTCTTCGCTACCTCCACCAACCAGGCGCCTCAATACGCGCAACCCGGCGAACCCGGCATTGAGGAGTGGATCATCCTCGAATTAAAGCTGCTGGCTGATGTAGGCCTCGTTGGCTTTCCCAATGCCGGCAAATCCACCTTACTTTCAGTGGTATCGGCTGCCAAGCCCAAGATCGCTGACTATGCATTCACCACGCTGACCCCTAACCTTGGCGTGGTCTCCTACCGCGACGACCGTTCCTTCGTTATGGCCGATATTCCCGGCATCATTGAAGGCGCAGCTGAAGGAAAAGGCCTGGGCATCCGTTTCCTTCGACATATCGAGCGAAATTCCCTGCTGCTGTTCCTGATCCCCGCCGATTCCAACGACATCAGAAAAGAATACGAGATCTTGCTGAACGAGCTGAGAAAATACAACCCGGAGCTATTGGATAAAAGACGACTGCTGGCTGTGTCAAAATCAGATATGCTGGACGACGAGCTGAAGGCTGAGCTCATGCGCGAGCTACCCGAAGAGCTGCCTTCGGTTTTTATCTCTGCGGTCACTAACCAGGGCCTGACCGAGCTCAAGGACCTGATCTGGAAAAATCTTCATTGATCAGCATTGGGATCCCGATAGCGATCGGGGCATCAGGCATTGGGGAAATATCAGAACTTTTTACAATCGATCGGAATTAATTTCCTAATGCCTGATAATTAATGCCTAATTGTACGTCAAAGTGGCACAAAAAGGGTATTTGGCAGAGTTATTGACAACTTGCGGTTTTTACTGGTAAACATTTAAGGCAACCATGGATAATACACAGATCAAGGAAGAGCTGGAGAACAAGGAAATGGTCTCTGAAAATACAGCCGCTTCGGCCGCTGCAGGCCAGCCGGCGGAGCAGCCGCAGCCGGATGAGGCAGGCAAACTGAAAGAAGAAGTTGCTTCGGCGAAAGACAAATACATCAGGTTATATTCCGAGTTTGAAAATTTCAGAAGGAGAACCGCCAAGGAAAAGCTCGAGATGGTGCAGTCTGCCAATGAGCAGCTCATCAAGGCCCTCCTGCCCGTAGCCGATGATTTTGAACGTGCCGAAAAATCCTTCAGGGAAAAAAATGACAAAGACGCTGAAGGATTCTTTTTGATCCAGAACAAGTTCAGGAAGGTGCTCGAGCTTTACGGCGTGAAGCCCATGGATGTTCAGTCCGGCTCAAGCTTCAATACCGACATGCACGAGGCCATCACGCAGATCCCGGCGCCGGACGAGTCACTGAAAGGAAAAATAGTTGACGTTGTAGAAAAAGGTTATTTGTTGAACGATAAAGTTGTACGCTTTGCCAAAGTGGTTGTGGGCAGCTGATGCCCCGTAACCAGCACATACGATCCACACACATGAGCACAAAAAGAGATTATTACGAGATACTGGGAGTAAACAAAACGGCCACACCCGAAGAGATCAAAAAGGCCTACCGGAAAGTGGCTATTCAGTTCCATCCCGATAAAAATCCCGGCAATAAAGAAGCGGAGGAAAAATTCAAGGAAGCAGCCGAAGCATATGAGATCCTGAGCGATGCAGAAAAACGCGCGCAGTACGACAGGTTCGGCCATGCACGCCAGGGGGCAGGCAGCTACGGCGGCCACACCATGAACATGGAAGATATCTTCAGCCAGTTTGGAGATATTTTCGGTGGCGGCAGCCCGTTCGACAGTTTCTTTGGAGGCGGCACCCGCAGTGGCGGAAGACGTCAGCGCAAGGGCTCCAACCTCCGGATCAAGCTCAAGCTCACGCTCGAAGAGATCGCTCATGGCGTGGAGAAAAAAATTAAAGTGCACCGGCTTACCCGGGCCGAAGGTGTGACATTTAAAACCTGCCCCACCTGCCAGGGATCTGGCCAGATCCGCAAAGTGGTGAACACCATGCTCGGTCAGATGGTATCTGCAACTACCTGCTCTGCATGCGACGGCTCAGGACAGATCGTTGATAAAAGACCTGCCGGCGTCGACAGCTCCGGCCTCGTATCGAAAGAGGAAGTGATCAACGTTAAGATCCCTGCCGGTGTAGCCGATGGCATGCAGCTTTCCATGAGCGGAAAAGGTAACGAAGCGCCCGGTGGAGGCGTTGCCGGCGACCTGCTCATTTTGGTGGAAGAGCAGGAAGACAAGCAGCTGAAACGCGATGGCAATAACCTGATCTATGACCTTTACATCAGCTTTATCGATGCCGCCCTCGGTACTACCGTGGAAGTGCCCTCTGTAGGCGGAAGGGTAAAGATCAAAATAGATCCCGGAACGCAGAGCGGAAAAGTGCTCCGCCTCCGTGGAAAGGGCCTGAAAGACATTCAGGGATACGAAACCGGAGACCAGCTGATCTATGTCAACGTCTGGACCCCCAAGAAGCTCACTCCAGAAGAGCGCGCCAAGCTGGAAAGCCTGCGGACGTCGCCTAACTTCGAACCGAGCCCCGATGCCAATGAAAAAGGCTTTTTTGAACGCATGAAGGAGTTCTTCAACTAAAACCTTTTTGCCGGCTGTTACGTATAAGTCCTACCGGAGGAGTTTTTTCTTTATTTTCTAGAGATAACCTTACACTTCGTAACTAAAAAGTAGCAGCTACGTAAATATTCAGCATGCAGAAGAGTTTTTGGTTAACCGTTTGCGGAATTGCGCTGGTGGGTGGAGCGATGGGACAGATCAAGAAGCAATTCACCGTGGAGAACACCCAGGCCTGCGAGAATATTAAGCTCCATTTGAGGGCTAATAGTGGTAATTGCTATATAAAACCCAGCCAGAATACTGAGATCCTCAATGTTTTCAGCAACCAGGACGAATCGTCCTACTCTCATAACTACCGTAAAGATATCCATGGAAAGACCTGCGAGGTCTATCTGAACCTGGAAGAAACCCAGACAGAAGGTATCGGTCAATCCATTTCCACTAAGATGTTCGGCAATACCGAAACCTCTTCCGCCAACCGGCTCTGGAAGATGTACCTCACGGATACCAAGCCGTACCTGCTGGAGCTTAACTATGGTATGGGCAATGCCCATGTAGACCTTTCCGGCCTGGCCATCAAAAAACTGAAGATCAGCACCGGCAGTGCAGACGTGAACGTGGGTTATATGTCGATGGAAAACCAGGTGGATATGGACACGTTCTCTGTGAAGGTAGACCTGGGCTCCCTGAACGTTAAAAATCTCAACCTTTCGCGCACCAAGTGTATGGTGGCTGATGTCGGTTTCGGCAACATGATGCTTGATTTCAGCAATACCCCCCTGATCACCAACAAGATCAAGGGAAGTGTAGGCGCCGGAAACCTGGTCATCATCCTGCCTTCCACGCAAACGCCCGTACTTGTCAAGATCCAGGATTCATGGCTCTGCAGCGTAAAAATGCCTGGAACCCTGAAAAAAGTAGGTGAAAATACCTTCGCTACTGCCTCCTACAGCAAAGACGCTAAAAACGCGCTGATCTTCGACCTCGATGTTTCTATGGGAAGCATCATTTTTAAAGAGGCCGGTCACTGATCCCTTTATTTCTCCCGATTTAAAATCACATCCTTGTAATTTCCGGGTTGCGGCGATACACTAATTTGCGGTATAAACGTAAACCCAGTGGAAGCATTACTAGCGAAAGACGTTACCAAGCGGTACACGAACCACACCGCCCTGGATAAAGTAAACCTGACGATCCCAGACAACAAGATCTTCGGCTTGCTCGGACCTAACGGTGCCGGCAAAACCACCTTCATCCGCATCATCAACCAGATCATCGCTGCCGATAGCGGCCAGATCAGCATCTTCGGCGAAAGCCTTCAGCCAAAGCACATCGGCAGCATCGGCTACCTGCCCGAAGAAAGAGGACTTTACAAAAAGTTGAAGGTAGGCGAACAGCTGATCTACCTCGCACGCCTGAAAGGCCTTTCGTACAAGGACGCAAGCGACAGAAGTAAAGTATGGATGCGGAAATTCGAGATCACCGACTGGTGGAACAAAAAAGTTGAGGACCTCAGCAAAGGTATGGCGCAGAAGGTGCAGTTCATCAGCACCGTGATGCACGAGCCACGGCTGATCATTCTCGACGAGCCGTTCTCAGGATTCGATCCGGTCAATGCACAACTGATCACGCAGGAGATCCTCGAGTTGAAAGAGAAAGGATCCACCATCATCTTCTCCACCCACCGCATGGAGACCGTGGAAGACCTTTGCGACCACATTGCCATGATAGACCGGTCGAAGACCATTCTCGAAGGCTCCAAAAAACAGGTAAAAGATGCTTATCGCAACAACACCTATGTGGTTGACCACCGGGGAACCTTCAGCCTTCCCGGCCAGCAATATGAGCTTACGAGCCAGAAGAGCATAGAAGAAGACCATTACCGCTCGGTGATCCGCATTACGGGTGATGCCACCGCGAACCAGCTGATCAGGGATCTGATCACGGTAACCGAGATCCACAACTTCAATGAAAAAATACCTACCATGAGCGAAATATTTATAACCCTGGTGAAAGGAGGAAATCATGAATAAGATATGGTTGATATTCCAGCGCGAGTTCCTCAACCGCGTGCAGAAAAAATCTTTCCTCATTGCCACCATCCTGATCCCGCTGGTCTTTCCGCTCATCATTGGCGTTATGATCTATGTGGCCGTTGAGCAGGAAAAGAGCGCCGGGGTACAGACCGTTGAAGTGCTCGATAAAAGTGGCAAGATCCAGCTTCAAAGCAACGACCGCTACAATTACGTTATCAAATCAGGCGAGCTGGACGATGCAAAAAATGCTTTCAGTAAATCGAAGAGCTTCGCCTTACTGTACATTCCACCCTTTGATCTTGCGAAGCCGGAAGGCATAACCTTATACACGAAAGAAAATCCCAGTATCCGCAAGATCGAAGAGCTTGAAGGCGTGCTCGAAACCAAGATCCACGACCTGAAGCTGGAGCAGTTCAACATCGACAAGGAGATCCTGAAGGGACTGAAAACCAACATAAGTCTGAACAACGTAAACCTGAGCGAATCGGGTGAGGAGAAAGAGAGCAACATCGGCATTCTCTACGGACTCGGTTTTTTCCTCGGCATCCTGATCTATATGTTCGTGCTCATCTACGGCATGCAGATCATGCTCGGCGTGATCGAAGAGAAAACGAGCAAGATCGTTGAGGTCATCGTCTCGTCCGTGAAACCGTTCCAGCTCATGATGGGCAAGATCCTGGGTATCGCGGCGGTAGGCCTGCTGCAGTTCACCATCTGGGTGATCCTGATCACTGTGCTCTCCACGGGCACCCTGGCACTGTTTGGATTGAAGATGCCGCAGCAACAGGCGATGGAGCAGGTAAGCAAACAAATGCAGCAGAACGAAGAAGTGGCACAGGAGATGCAGAACAGCAAGGTGGCGAAGCTGCTGAATTCAGCAGACCAGATTCCATTTGCCTCCATCATTTTCAACTTCGCGTTTTATTTCCTGGGCGGCTATTTACTGTATGGCGCATTGTTCGCGGCGGTAGGCTCTGCTGTAGATTCGCAGCAGGAGGCGCAGCAGTTCACTTTCCCGCTCACGCTTCCACTCATCATCGGTTATTTTGGATTGTTCATGTTCATCCTCAACGACCCCAATAGCCCGGCAAGCTTCTGGTTCTCGATAATCCCGTTCACATCGCCGGTGGCCATGGTCGGGCGCCTGGCATTCGGTGTTCCGCTCTGGCAGCTAATCCTCTCACAGGTGCTGCTGATAGGCGGTTTCATTTTCACCACCTGGATCGCCGCCAGGATCTACCGCGTGGGCATCCTCATGCACGGCTCCAAAGTGAATTACAAGGTGCTGGTAAAGTGGTTTATGCAGAAAGGCTAATCAGTAGACAATTGACAACAGGCAGTTGACAAGGCTGTAGCTCGTAATCGCATTTTTAATTGACAATGGCGTGGACTTCGGTTCAACCATTGTCAATTGTCTTTTTGTCAACTGTCAACTTTTTTTTACTACTTTTCCCAGCCAATGGCTAAGAAATCCGCGATACCCACTACTGATTTTTATCAGAACAATCCCAAGCTGAAGTGGGTGGTGCTGGCCGTTTCTTTCCTGATCAGCGTCGGCTCCATTTACTACACCAATGTGCTGGTAGATCAGCTGAAGCAAAGGGAACGGCAGCAGGTGCAGCTCTTTGCCAGGGCCATTGAATACACCCTTAACGAAAGCCTCAACAGCAACATCCTTTTTGTTTCGGAAGAGATCATCAACAAGAACAACTCGGTGCCAACGATCCTTGTGGATGAGAACGAAAAAGTGATGCACTTCCGCAACCTCGACATCGATTCAACACGTTCGGCGAAAGCCATCGACCTTCAGCTGAAACGCGAGCTGCAGTCCATGGCCGATACCTACGACCCTATCATCATCCCGCTGAAAGATCCCAACACCGACGAAGTGTTCGGCACTCAGAAAGTGTACTATAAAAATTCGTGGCTGCTCACACAACTCATTGCCTATCCTTACATCCAGCTTTCGGTGATTGCCATCTTCGGATTCATCAGCTACCTGGCCTTCAACTATTCGAAGGCTGCGGAGCAGAACCGTGTGTGGGTTGGCCTCGCCAAGGAAACAGCACACCAGCTTGGCACGCCCCTCTCTTCGCTCATGGCCTGGGTTGAAGTGATCCGTGAAGACCCGGAGATGAAGCAGAAAGGCATCATCGAAGAGCTTGAAAAAGATGTTCAGAAGCTGAAGATCGTGACCGAACGTTTTTCCAGCATCGGCTCTGCGCCCACGCTGAAAAAAGAAAATGTGGTAAGCCTCATCAACAACGTGGTGAGCTACCTGAGGCCTCGGGTGTCATCGAAGATCCGCATGGACATCTTTACATTGTCTGACAACATCCAGGTAATGGCCCACGCGCCGCTGTTTGAATGGGTGATCGAAAATCTCTGCAAGAACGGCGTGGATGCCATGGGCAGCTCGGGTACCATCGCCATCAAAATACTGCGGGGCAGCGAGGGCAAGGTGTTTATAGACGTGAGCGATACCGGCAAGGGCATTCCACGGTCAAAGATCGATATGGTGTTCAGGCCTGGATTTACCACCAAGCTGCGCGGCTGGGGGCTGGGGCTGACGCTGGCCAAACGTATTATCGAAACCTATCACAACGGCAAAATTTTCGTAAAATCGTCGGAAGAGAATCAGGGAACCACTTTCCGGATCGCGCTGGACGCCGCCTGATTCCAGGGATACCGGCGGGTTTCAGGGATGGTCCGCTTAAAAATTAAAAGAACTGTCGCCCGGCAGGAGTTATCAATAAAAAAAAGCCGGTTTTTTTTGAAAAAATTCAAGGCTAACGGACGTCATCCCCCTGACCTCGTATCCCCAAAAACTGCCGGAATAATTCCGAAATCACCCTTTGTACTTCGTACTTATCTGCATACTTTTGCGGTCGAATTTTCTGGACCTTAATCTCATAAACACATAACAATGGCAAATATTGGAAAGATCACCCAGGTAATTGGCCCTGTAGTAGACGTAGCCTTTGATGGCGAAGGAGCAAAATTACCCAATATCCTCGATTCTCTGGAGGTAACGAAAGCGGACGGAACCAAAGTGGTACTGGAGTGCCAGCAACACCTTGGCGAAGACCGTGTACGGACCATCTCCATGGAGGGTACTGAAGGGCTGGTTCGCGGAATGAAAGTGACCGACACCGGGTCGCCCATTAAAATGCCTATCGGAGATGATATTAAGGGACGTCTTTTCAACGTGATCGGTGAAGCCATTGACGGCATTAAACAACCCAAAGGCGCCCAGTCGCTTCCGATCCACAGGAATGCACCCGCTTTCGAAGACCTTTCAACTTCAACTGAAGTTCTCTATACAGGTATCAAAGTAATCGACCTCATCGAACCTTATTCAAAAGGTGGTAAGATCGGATTGTTCGGTGGTGCCGGTGTGGGTAAGACCGTATTGATCCAGGAGCTCATCAACAACATCGCGAAAGCATACTCCGGTCTTTCAGTATTTGCCGGTGTAGGCGAAAGAACACGTGAAGGAAATGACCTGCTGCGCGAGATGATCGAAGCCGGTATCGTAAACTATGGCGAAGACTTCCTGAAGTCGCTGCACGCAGGCGGATGGGACCTGAGCAAAGTAAATGAGAACGACCTGAAAGAATCGAAAGCAACCTTTGTGTTCGGACAGATGAACGAGCCTCCGGGAGCACGTGCACGTGTTGCCCTGTCTGGACTTACTGTTGCTGAATATTTCCGCGATGGCGACGGAAAAGGAAAAGGCCGCGACATTCTCTTCTTCATCGACAATATCTTCCGCTTCACACAGGCCGGTTCAGAAGTATCGGCGCTGTTGGGACGTATGCCTTCTGCCGTAGGTTATCAGCCTACCCTGGCCACTGAAATGGGTGCCATGCAGGAAAGGATCACGTCTACAAAGAATGGTTCGATCACTTCCGTACAGGCGGTATACGTGCCTGCTGACGACTTGACTGACCCTGCTCCGGCAACAACCTTCGCTCACCTTGACGCTACAACCGTATTGAGCCGTAAGATCTCCGAGCTTGGAATTTATCCGGCGGTAGATCCTTTGGATTCAACATCACGGATCCTCCGTCCTGAGATCGTGGGCGAAGAGCACTACAACTGCGCACAGCGTGTGAAGAACATCCTTCAGCGTTACAAAGAATTGCAAGATATCATCGCCATCCTCGGTATGGACGAATTGTCTGACGAAGATAAGCTGGTGGTAACGCGCGCAAGACGTGTACAGCGCTTCCTGTCACAACCTTTCCACGTGGCTGAAGCTTTCACAGGTCTGAAAGGGGTGCTCGTTGACATTAAAGACACCATCAAGGGCTTCAACGCCATTATGGATGGACAATATGACCACCTGCCTGAAATGGCCTTTAACCTCGTAGGCAGCATTGAACAGGCTGTTGAGAAAGGTGAAAAGATGCTGGCAGAAGCAAGGGGATAATTTGGTTTAAAGTTTCAGGTTACAAGTTCAAAGTTGAGGACTTGTCTAACGTAAACTTTAAGCTGCAAACTTTAAACTTTAAACTGAGCGAGTTTATGCATCTAGAAATATTAACGCCGGAGAAAAAGGTGTTTGAAGGAAATGTGAGCATTGCTACGTTTCCTGGCACTGACGGTTCGTTCCAGGTGATGGACCACCACGCACCCCTGATCAGCTTGCTGAAAGAAGGTGTTGTGGAATACAAATCCAAGGACACAAAAGAGAGCCTCAACATCACCGGCGGTGTGGTGGAAGTATTGAAGAACAAGGTGATCTTGCTGGCCGACGGTATCGTAGGCTGATCTTCGCCACCAGCGATATAAAAAAGAAAACCCCGGAACGAAGCCGGGGTTTTTTATTGTCATTTTTTCAGCGCAACTATTGTTCGGCGATCCACTTGACGAAGAAGACCACGCCGATCACCAGCGCCACTACGCTCAGCACCCAGAACACGGAGTTCACACCACCAAAGAAACTCAGCGTTAACGCCACGGCACCAAAGATGATGGCCATTTTAAGGTTATAATCGAGGGCCTTGGTATCTGCCCTTGAAGCGCCGTGGTCACCAGACTTCTTTGCCTTCATGTATTTCTTAACCTCGGTTTTCAGCGCTTTTCTGAATTCTTTTTTTTCAGCTTTTGTGAGGTCTGTATATTTCTTCCCTGCGGCGACCTTCTCCATAACCGGAGCTGTACTTTTCACCGGAGCCGGGGCATCATTTGTCGCGCTGGCAACAACGGTTTCTTCTTCAAGGATCAACGGACTTTCTCCGGTTTCAGGGGTTGCCTGCAGCGTATTGGCAGCGAGCTCGGTCTTCTCCGCCTGCGCTTTCTTTTTGCCGCTATTGTAGTCGTAATGGTCGAAGTAATAGGAATATTTGGGCGCAGAACATGCCGCCAGCAACAGCACGCTGGCCAGGAGCGTAATAAAGTTTTTCATACTGATTCTGATGGTTATTTGTGACGTCTGAACACGGAAAAAAATCGTTCCATAAACCTTTTCTCGAAGGCCCAGAAGAACGCAAACTGTCCAAATAAAAAACCATACCCGAGTAATAGTATGTTATAGAGGGGAAGGATGAAAATGTAGTACAAGACGGTGGCAAGCGTGGAGTTGCCTTCTTCGCCGGCGAGCCAGTTCAGCAATGGCTTTTTCAGGAACAATACGGTGAAGCCCGTGCAGGCAAACACAACCAGGATCACCACCACCTGCCAAACATTCTTAACATTCCAGCGTTGCCTAAGTTTTTCAATCCAGGAAGGGTTTTCCATAACACCGTCTATTCATTGATCAGGTTTGAAAAATACTTCCAATATTCTGTTTCAGGAAGCGGGGCTTCAAACTGCACGGATTCTTTTTTTACGGGATGAACAAACGCCAGCTTACGGGCATGCAGGCAGATGCTTCCATCCAGGTTGGCTTCGGCGAAACCGTACTTGACGTCGCCTTTGATCGGGCAGCCCATGGTGGCAAGCTGCACCCTGATCTGGTGCGGGCGTCCTGTTACCGGATTCACTTCCAGCAGAAAATGACCCTGATTGTATCCCAGCACCTGGTAGCGCAGCTCTGAGCGTAGGGCACCCGGTGTTTCGCGCAGGTATGCCGTGGTCTTGTTCTTTTTCTCGTCTTTCAGCAGCCAGTGTATCAGAACATCCTGATCATGAGGCGGTTTGTTTTTAATTACCGCCCAATACGTTTTCCTGGTTTCCTTTTCGCGAAAAAGCTCATTCATCCGTTCAAGGGCTTTGGATGTGCGGGCAAAAACCACAATACCGCTCACAGGACGGTCAATACGGTGCACAACACCTAAAAAGACCGCTCCGGGCTTGTTGTATTTTTCCTTGATGTAGCTTTTACACAGCTCTACCAGCGGAATATCGCCCGTTACGTCGCCCTGGACGAGAATTCCGGAAGATTTGTTCACCACCAACAAATGGTTGTCTTCATAGATCACGACAAAATCTTTCCCGGTTTTCACGCAAAAATTAATACAACAATGATACTTCAGAACCTTTTATAAAAAGACAAAACAGTTAATTTTAAATTCCTTAAACCTTACTTTTGTTTTTCTAACTTACGCATTCTATGCCTGCACGACTTACCCTACCTTTCTCTCTGTTTGTAGTTATCCTGTTATCGGCCTGTGGCTCAAAAGAAGAAAATGAGCGCCTGCGGGTAGAGAACGATTCGCTGAGGAACGAGCTCGAGACACGTCATGAAATGGTAGGCGTTATGCGCGACGTAAAAGGTTTGATCGACTCGATCGATGCAAGCCGCCACCTGCTTCGCACCGATCTGCATGAAGGCATGAGCTACAACACTTTCTCCGAGCGCCTGAAAGGCATTAACGACTACGTTAAGAAAACGGAGGCCAAGCTAAAGACCGTTGAAAAAGAGCTGCGCTCGTCGAACAAGAAGGTCAATTCATACCTGTTGATGATGGATGCGCTCAAAAGCGAACTGGAGATCCGTGTGCAGGAAGTGAACTCACTCGAAGCCGCTGTTGCGCAGTATAAAGCCGAGAACAAAGGGCTGCTGGAAACTGTCAAGCT
Source organism: Chryseosolibacter histidinae (assembly GCF_018598225.1). GTDB lineage: Bacteria > Bacteroidota > Bacteroidia > Cytophagales > Cyclobacteriaceae > Chryseosolibacter > Chryseosolibacter histidini. Next base: position 21,538 of record NZ_JAHESF010000019.1, read on the forward strand.
CCAGCAAACCGAGATGGCCGAAATGCAAACCAAGATCACCGCCAAGCAGGAAGAGCTGAAGCTGCTGGAAGCCAAAGTGGGTGAGATGGTCGATAACTTCAAGGTAAGCGAAGCCGAAGCATTCTACGCCAGGGCCAAAGCGGTGGAAGAAGCTGCGAACAGAACCAGGCTGGCACCACGTAAGAAAAAGGAAACCTACAAAGAAGCCCTGGAGCTCTACAAAAAGTCGCTTTCGCTGGGCAAGAAAGAAGCAAGGGCAGACATCACCAAGCTGGAAAAGAAGATCAAATAACCTACACCTCAAATAACCTGCACCTTAACGGCGTAGGTTATTTGAACTCTGACGTGAAGTGGAATTCGATGTCGGGAAAATTATCCTGAACCATCTGCAGCCATGCGCGTGACTCTGCCATAAACACCAGCTTGTCGTCTTTATCGCGCGCGATGTGGCGCTGCTTCGAATCAATGAACTCTGCCAGCTTCTTCGGATCTTTTGAAGAGATCCAGCATGCTTTATAGATATTCTGCGGCTGGAACTGAACCGTGGCGCCGTATTCGTTCTTGAGGCGGAACTGGATCACCTCAAACTGGAGCGCACCCACCACACCCACAACTTTTCTTTTGCCGAGCTCATAGGTGAACAGCTGTGCCACACCTTCTTCCATCAGCTGAAGCAGACCTTTTTCGAGCTGCTTGGTTTTCATGGCGTCGAGATTGACCACTTCTTTGAAGATCTCCGGTGAGAAGCTGGGGATGCCGGTATACAGGATCTTCTCTCCTTCCGTGAGGGTATCGCCGATCTTCAGGTTTCCGGTGTCGTAGATACCCACAATATCACCAGGCCAGGCTTCGTCAACGGTCTCCCTGTCTTGCGCCATAAACGCTGTGGCGTTGGAGAACCTCACGCTTTTTTCGTGGCGTACATGGAAGTAGTTGCTGCCGCGTTCAAACTTTCCTGAACAGATCCTGAGAAAGGCAATGCGGTTACGGTGTTTCGGATCCATGTTGGCGTGGATCTTGAACACGAAGCCGGTGAACTTGTTCTCTTCAGGAGTTACGATCCGCAGGGTGGTTTCGCGCGGAATGGGCGGCGGCGCAACATTGATGAACGTATCCAGCAATTCTTTCACACCGAAGTTATTCACGGCGCTTCCGAAAAATACAGGCGCAACCTTGCCGGCCAGGTAATCCTTTACATCAAAATCAGGATACACACCTTCGATCAACTCTACATCTGCACGAAGTTGTTTGGCGTTGTTCTCGCCCACGTAATCGTCGAGCAGGCTGTCGTTGATATCTTTTATCTCGATGCCTTCCTCCACGGTGATCTTGCTGGGTGTGAAAAGGTGAAGGCTTTTCTCATAGAGACTGTAAACGCCCTTGAAGGTTTTACCCATGCTGATGGGCCAGCTCAGGGGACGCACCTTGATGTTCAGCTTTTCTTCGATCTCGTCGAGCAGGTCAAAGGGATCCCTTCCTTCACGGTCGAGCTTGTTGATGAAACAGATCACAGGTGTGTTGCGCATGCGGCAGACCTCCATCAGCTTTTCGGTCTGGATCTCCACACCCTTCACACAATCGATCACCATGATCACACTGTCTACTGCTGTGAGCGTACGGTAAGTGTCTTCGGCAAAATCCTGGTGACCGGGTGTATCGAGCAGGTTGATCTTCACATCGCGGTAATTGAAACCCATCACGGAAGTAGCCACGGAGATACCCCGTTGCTTTTCAATCTCCATCCAGTCTGACCGTGCGTGATCCTTGATCTTGCTCGACTTCACCGCGCCTGCTTTCTGAATCGCGCCGCCGAAGAGCAGAAGCTTTTCCGTGAGCGTGGTTTTTCCGGCATCGGGGTGACTGATGATCCCGAAAGTTCTGCGCTTCGCTATTTCCTGTTCCAAACTCATATGATTGTATGTCGGCTCTTGCGTTCTCAGTTTTGTTTTAGTCCACGGTCGACAGTCCACTGCTGTGACCAGTAACGATCACCTGATGTGTTGCACCTTATGGTTGTGGACTTTCCTCATTGCCTACTGCTTATTGTCAATTGCCTATTGTTTGCGGTCGCAAAAGTAGTAAAATGTATAGCTTTGGCTGCATTTTAGACGACGAATGCTAAATTGTATTTTTTAACACGAACAGAAATGCAATACAGAAGATTCGGACGAACAAACTGGAATGTAAGCGAAATGGGCTATGGCATGTGGGGCCTGGCGGGCTGGACAGGCTCGGACGCAGGCGAGGTGATGCAGGCCCTGGAACGATCGGTAGCGTTGGGCTGCAATTTTTTTGACACAGCCTGGGGCTACGGCGCCGGAAAAAGCGAGCAGATCCTCGGTGAACTCGTGAAGCGGCACTCCGGCAAACGTCTGTATTGCGCCACCAAGATCCCACCGAAGAATTTCAAATGGCCCAGCAGACCTACCTATACCCTCGAAGAGTGTTTTCCTGCCAGCCATATCGTAGAATACACAGAAAAAAGCCTGAAAAACCTGAACACCGACTGCATTGACCTGCAACAGTTCCATGTGTGGGAAGATGGCTGGGCAAACCATGATGAGTGGAAGAAAGCGATCGAGAAACTGAAGAAAGAAGGCAAGATCCGGTTCATCGGCATCAGCGTGAACCGCTGGGAACCTGACAACGTGCTCAATACACTGCAAACCGGACTCATCGACGCCGTGCAGGTGATCTATAACATCTTCGACCAGGCTCCGGAAGACAATCTGTTTCCCCTCTGCCGCAAGCTCGACATCGGTGTTATTGCCCGTGTTCCGTTCGATGAAGGAACCCTGACCGGCACGCTGACCAAGGATACCGTTTTTCCTAAAGACGACTGGCGCTCGACGTATTTTGTGCCCGAGAACCTGAATGCAAGCGTAGACCACGCCAATGCGCTCAGGCCCCTCATCCCCCAGGGAATGACCATGCCCGAAATGGCGCTTCGGTTCATCCTCGGCAACAAGGATGTTCATACCATCATCCCCGGCATGCGCAAAGTGAGGAACGTAGAGGCCAACATTGCCGCCAGCGATGGTAAAACCCTGGAGCGTTCGTTAATGGAGAAGCTGAAAGGCCACCGTTGGGACAGAACACCTACATCATGGTCTCAATAAATGCCCGGTCCCACCATTTGCATATCGGCGCATTGATCATTGATCCTTAAAAAAGTCCTGTCATTATGTCATTTTTAGCTCAAAAACGGGCGCTGGCATAACCATTGATAGTTGCAGGTATATAATTTTTAAAGAAACTGTTGAACTATTAATCATTATCAATAACATGGGCAAAATCATTGGAATTGACCTAGGTACTACCAACTCGTGCGTTGCGGTTATGGAGGGCAATGAGCCTGTCGTAATCCCTAACAGCGAGGGCCGTAGAACCACTCCTTCAGTCGTTGCATTTCTGGATGATGGGAAAGGAGAACGTAAAGTTGGCGATCCTGCCAAGCGCCAGGCTATCACAAATCCGAAGAATACCGTTTCCTCCATCAAACGTTTCATGGGCAAAAAATATGACGACGTTACCGGGGAAATGAAAATGGTCTCCTACCAGGTGGAGCGTGGCAGCAATGACACCGTACGCGTCAGGATAGGTGACCGTCATTATACGCCGCAGGAGATCTCTGCCATGATCCTTCAGAAAATGAAGTCTACCGCAGAAGATTACCTGGGCACAACCGTATCAGAAGCCGTGATCACTGTTCCGGCCTACTTCAACGATGCCGAACGTCAGGCTACCAAAGAAGCAGGACAGATCGCTGGTCTGGATGTAAAACGGATCATCAACGAGCCCACGGCCGCAGCGCTTGCTTACGGCATGGACAAGAAACACAAAGACATGAAGATCGCTGTGTACGACCTCGGTGGTGGTACCTTCGATATCTCCATTCTCGAGCTCGGCGACGGCGTGTTTGAAGTGAAATCAACCAACGGTGACGTTCACCTCGGTGGTGACGACTTCGATCAGCGCATCATCAACTGGCTGGCTGACGAATTCAAAAAAGACGAGAACGTAGATCTCCGCAAAGATCCGATGGCATTGCAGCGTTTGAAAGAAGCTGCTGAAAAAGCCAAGATCGAGCTGTCGAGCTCACAGGAAACGGAGGTCAATCTTCCTTATATCACTTCTATCGACGGTGTACCGAAGCACCTCGTGAAGAAACTGAGCCGCGCGAAGTTCGAGCAGCTCGTTGACGACCTCGTGCGCAGAACGCTGGAGCCTTGCCGCAAAGCCGTGCAGGATGCCGGTGTCAACGTTTCTGAGATCGACGAAGTGATCCTCGTGGGAGGTTCCACACGGATCCCCCGCATTCAGGATGAAGTAGAGAAATTCTTCGGCAAGAAACCTTCGAAAGGTGTGAACCCCGACGAGGTAGTGGCCATCGGTGCTGCTATCCAGGGTGGTGTGCTCACCGGTGAAGTGAAAGATGTGCTGCTGCTGGACGTTACACCGCTTTCGCTCGGTATCGAGACATTGGGTGGTGTGTTCACCAAGCTTATCGAATCGAACACTACTATTCCGAGCAAAAAATCGGAAGTGTTCTCTACCGCTGCAGACCATCAGCCTTCCGTAGAGATCCACGTGCTGCAGGGTGAAAGACCTATGGCGAAAGATAACCGTACGATCGGACGTTTCCACCTCGATGGAATTCCGCCGGCACCGCGCGGCATCCCGCAGATCGAAGTAACCTTCGACATCGACGCCAACGGTATCCTTCACGTATCGGCCAAAGACAAAGGCACCGGCAAGGAGCAGAAGATCAGGATCGAAGCTTCTTCAGGACTGACCGATGCCGAGATCCAGAAGATGAAGCAGGAAGCTCAGGCCAACGCCGAAGCCGACAAAAAAGCGAAAGAGCACATCGAGAAGATCAACCAGGCCGATTCGCTCATATTCCAGACTGAAAAACAAATGAAGGAGTATGGAGAAAAGCTCTCTGACGGCAATAAAACTGCTATCAACAGCGCCCTTGAAAAACTGAGGAACGCTCACAAGAACCAGGACATTGCTGCCATCGACATGGCCATGAATGAGCTTAACAATGCCTGGCAGGCTGCCGCAACAGAGATCTACCAGGCTGGCGCCGGCCAACCCGGAGCACAACCGAACGGAAATGCGGGAGCCAACCCTAATGCCTCAGCATCGGGCGGCACCAACAACGACGTATCGGATGTTGAATACGAAGAAGTGAATGACAACAAGAAGTAACATTCATTGACCCATAATGGAAGACCGCTGTTCACGCAGCGGTCTTTTTTATTTTTATATCCCCGACGCTTGTTCATCACAGGCATTTTTGAAAGGGCAAAAAAATACAAGCTTGCGGCAGGAGAAAGCTGTAACGTAGCTGATATGCAACACCCCTAACCTTTGAAAAAAGGTTAAAAATGGTATCTTTATAATAACTTTTCAGGGCATGAAAAGGTCAGCTTTATATGGCGCCGGCATCCTCACCTTCCTGTTAGCCATCACCTGTGGCTACGGTCAGGAGTCACGTTTGTATCGGCTGCACCTCGACCAGGATGTGCGCACCACAGACTGGCGCGACAGCATCTATCGTTTTTCCGAATTCACTCCTGGCAGGCTCACGTTTGTTGCGGGCAAATCGCAGGAGCGCAAATTCAATTACAATTTGTTCACAGGCAAAATGGATTTCATCGATGACCATGGAGACACCCTTACGCTCAACTACGCGCGCGAGCTCAGGCTGGTGACCATCGGCAGTCGTGTTTTTTATTTCGATCCGGCAGAAGGGTACATCGAGGTTATTTTGCAGATGCCGCTCTCGCTGGGTGTGAGAAAGGTATTTTTTGCTGCCATCAAAGAAACGGTTGCCGATGACGGCTACGGCGTTGCTTCTCATACCACTTCTTCAACAAGATCGTTCCGCGGCGCGGTAACCGCTGGCGTGATCAACGTAGACAACCTGTATAAAAAAGAAGCCTACTATTTTTTCATCGATCAGAAAAGCAATCTCTACCAGGCCAACAAGCTCTCGTTGCTGAGGCTATTCGATGATCACCGGAAAGAGATCAAAGCCTACCTGAAAAAGAATAACGTCGACTTCAAAAACGAACAGCATCTGACGGCGTTGGTGCGTTTCTGCAACCGCTTCTACTAGTTGCACCGCTTGCAACTGAACACTTGTTCGCTGAAATATTTTTGTCACCTGCAAGTGGAAATTCATTTTTTATTCTGGCGGGTTAATTAAATTTGCCCGCTTTTAAAAAATTCAAAATTTTATGCTGGTACTAAAATTCGGAGGAACGTCGGTCGGCAAGCCCGAACGCATGAAAAAGATCGCTAACCTTGTGATGGCATCTCCGGGTAAAAAGATCGTGGTACTGTCGGCTTTGTCGGGCACTACCAACACACTGGTTTCTATCGGTGACCATCTTACTGCCGGGCAGGCTGCCAAGGCGGAAGAAGAGATCTCAGCACTTGAAAAGCATTACCTCACTTTCATCAAAGAACTTTACGAAAGCGAAGCATTCCAGGCCATCGGTCAGGAGATCGTAAGCCGCTATTTTATTCTCATCAGGCTTCTCGCTGCCGGACAGTTCGACACCAAGAGCTACCGCGAGCTGTTGGCGCAAGGTGAATTGATCTCCACAGAACTTTTCTACCAGCACCTGCAGGAACGCAAGATCAGCTCACGGCTTCTGCCTGCCCTTCACTTCATGTCTATCGACGAGAATGAAGAGCCGGAGCTGCAGAAGATCTCGGCGCGACTGAAACCCCTGGTGAACTCACTCACCAACGTTGAGATCATTATCACGCAAGGATATATCTGCCGCAACCATCGCAATGAGATCGACAACCTGAAACGCGGTGGAAGCGACTATACAGCATCATTGATCGGCGCTGCCATTCAGGCAGAAGAAGTTCAGATCTGGACCGACATCGACGGCATGCATAACAACGATCCGCGCATCGTGAAGAAGACCGTGCCCATCTCTGAGCTCACGTTCGACGAAGCTTCAGAGCTTGCCTATTTCGGCGCCAAGATCCTACACCCGTCAACCATTGTGCCTGCGCAGAAATTCAACGTTCCTGTGCGACTGAAGAACACCATGGATGAAAAAGCCCCTGGCACCATCATCACCGGCAAAGGCACCGAAGGAAGCTTCAAGGCCATTGCGGCAAAAGACGGCATCACCGCTATCAAGATCAAGTCGTCGCGTATGCTGATGGCTTACGGATTTTTACGCCGTGTATTCGAGGTGTTCGAAAATCACAAAACACCGATCGACATGATCACCACTTCGGAGATCGCCGTGTCGCTTACCATTGACAACAACAGTCACCTGGCATCCATCGAGAATGAGCTGAAGAAATTCGGCTCGATCGAAGTGGACAATGATCAAACGATCATCTGTATTGTCGGTAACCGCATCATGGATCAGAAAGGCGTGCTCACCAAAGTATTCCAGTCGCTTACAGAGATCCCTGTGCGGATGGTATCGTGCGGCGGAAGCGCCAATAACGTATCCGTGCTGATCGACAAACAATACAAGGAAAAAGCGCTGAATGTTCTGAACGAAGGACTCTTCGGACTCAAATAGAAGCAAGGAGCAAGGAGTAAGTAGTAAGAATGGCCCGACTCAACATCGGAGCCCTTGCTCTGGATTTAAAATCCATGGAAGTATGTCTTTCCTCCTTACTACTTGCTTCTTACTCCTGACTCCTTTTCCTATCTTTCCATTATGGAAGGAGTTATTATCGCGGTATTTCTGCTGGGTTATATTCTGATAGCCTTCGAGCATCCCCTGAAGGTTAACAAGACCGCTACAGCCATCATTACAGGTGTGTTGTGCTGGACTTTGTTCATGTTCTCCACGCCAACGGACACCCTGCAGCAAAGCGCGCATTACAGCCTTTTTAAAACCGGGTTGAAGACCGAAATGGGGGAATCAGGGTTCGCAGCCCTTGACGCTTCACACCTGTTCCAGGAATTTGTTACGCACGAGCTCGGCAGGCATCTTGCCTCCATTGCTGAGATCCTTTTCTTCCTGCTGGGCGCGATGACCATCGTTGAGCTGATCGATGCACACCAGGGCTTCAGGTTCATCACTGAAAAGATCAGGACAAGAGATCCGCGGAAGCTGTTGTGGGTGATCTGCTGGGTAACGTTCTTCCTGTCGGCCATTCTCGATAACCTCACCACCACCATTGTGATGGTCTCGCTGATCCGGAAGCTCATTCCTGAAAAGCAGCTGCGCATGTTGTTCATCGGCATGATCGTGATTGCAGCCAATGCAGGAGGCGCATGGACCCCTATGGGCGACGTGACCACCACCATGCTTTGGATCGGAGGCCAGATCTCCACCCTGGCCGTGATGAAGAATCTTTTCATTCCCAGCGTGGTGTGTATGATCGTGCCGCTCACTTATCTGAGCTTTACGTTAAAGGGTGAGCTCGCAGGCAGAGACGACCATCCCATCAAAAATCAGGATGACATGATCCGCGGCGGAATGCTGATGCTGGTACTTGGCATTGGAGTGCTCATGGGCGTTCCGGCATTCAAGATCCTCACCCACCTGCCTCCCTATATCGGGATGCTATTGGGGCTGGGTATTATCTGGGTGGTGTCTGAGCTGATCCATCCCGAGATGGACGATGTCGTCAAAAAAAATTATACGGCCGCGGGAGCATTATCGCGTGTGGATGTTCCCAGCATTCTTTTTTTCCTCGGCATCCTGCTCGCCGTCAGTGCCCTTGAATCGATGCTCACGTTACAACGGTTCGCCTCCTGGCTGGATACCACCATCGGCAATCAAGGCATGATCATCACGCTGATCGGTGTGTTCTCGGCCATCGTGGACAATGTACCGCTGGTAGCTGCGAGCATGGGCATGTACAGCCTCGACACTTACCCGACCGATCATTTCATCTGGGAATACCTCGCCTATTGTGCCGGCACCGGTGGAAGCATGCTCATCATCGGCTCCGCCGCCGGCGTTGCTGCCATGGGCATGGAAAAAATAGATTTCATCTGGTACCTCAAAAAAATAAGCCTGCTCGCGCTAATGGGATACCTCGCGGGCGCAGGTGTTTATTTGATCACACACTGAGCATGTGAATGCGAGCTGTGCTGCGAAAAGTACGAGGTACGAGGTACGATTTACGAAGTACGATTATGGCGCTCACACTGCACTGCCGTGGACTGTGAACTATTCCCTCCTCACACCAACTGCTTCAATGCGATCTCGAAAGAAGACTGGGCGATGCCTGTTTTCTTTTGGTTGAGGGCGTGGGTTTTTACGAGGGCACTGCGGATGGTTTGGGAGATGTCGTTGAAGATCGAGGCGTCGTCCATCTTCACTTCATTCTCCATAAAGTACGCGAAGACCCGGGCCATGCCGCAGTTGGCGATGAAGTCTGGGATCACGGAGAATTTCTGATCGGCATACAATCCCGTAGGGCCAAAAAATATTTCGGGATCTGCAAACGGAACGTTCGCGCCACAAGAGAATACCTCAACGTTCGAGGCTATCATACGGTCTACCTGCTCTTTGGTGATGAGGCGTGATGCGGCTGCGGGAATAAAAATTTCAAAGTCAAGGTCCCAGATCTTTTTATTGGCGGTATCGAACGGCAGCAGCTCGTCTGACACCAGCTTGTTACCATTCCTGTTCACCACCAGCGACCTTACCTCTTCCTGTGAGTAACCTTTCTGATTGATCACACCACCCTCGTGGCTTACAACACCTACCAGCTTAACGCCAAGCTGCGACAGATAAAATCCGGCAGCAGCCCCTACGTTACCCCAACCCTGTACCACGGCGCGTTTTCCTTCGAGCGCGCCACCCCACAGCTCGTAATAATGTTTTACAGCCTGGGCCACGCCATACCCGGTGCACATATCGGCAATGGTATATTTCTTTTTCAGCGACGGAGAGAACTGCTCATCCTCGATCACTTTTACAACGCCCTGCCTGAGCTGTCCGATGCGGTTCACCTTCTGTGCTTCGGTGGGCTTATAATGTCCCGTGAAAACGCCTTCCTGCGGATGCCAGATGCCAACGTCTTCGGTGATGGGGATCACTTCATGAATTTCATCAACGTTCAGATCGCCACCGGTACCGTAATAATATTTCAGCAAGGGCATCACGGCAGCATACCAGCGCTGCAGCACACCTGACTTGCGCGGATCGGCCGGGTTAAAGTTGATGCCCGACTTGGCCCCTCCTATCGGCGGACCGGATACCGTGAACTTTACTTCCATGGTCTTCGCCAGCGACTCAACCTCACGTTTGTCCAGTCCCAGGCGCATGCGTGTTCCCCCACCGGCAGCGCCACCCCTGAGCGAATTGATCACCACCCATCCTTCGGCTTCGGTCTCCGTATCTTTCCACTCAAATACAACTTCGGGTCGCTTGGTCTCGAATTTTTGCAGCAGCTCTTTCATGTTGTTGAACAGGTGTTAAATTTTTTATGCGCGCAAATATATAGAACCCATCTCAAAGATACCTTTTGGAAATTTCCGGCGTCTTTGCCCATTCTGCTTCGTCGGCTTTTTTGCTCAGACTACCTCCCAAGGATCTGTTCTTAAAACCCCGTCATCACACCGCTGCTGCTGTCGCGACTGGCATGGGTAACACTTTTCAGGCAGTTTATGTCACCTTCGGCCCGAAGCACGCCGAGAAATGCAAACACCAGCGCCTCCTTGAACTTGATCACGTTCTCTTCCGGCACAATGAGGGCTGCATCGTCGCCGGCATAGTGAAGCATACGCGCGATGAGAAATGCATTGAATGCGCCTCCGCCAGTACAAAGAACACTGGCATTCTTCCTGGAGGGCAACGCCTGAATGATCTCAAAGGCGATAGATTCAGTGAAGGTGGCGAGTCGGTCGTTCAGGTCAATGTCTTCATTATCGAGCAATGGCTTGATCTGCTTTTCAAACATCTCCCTTCCCAGTGAAGGTCTCTTCTCACGAAGGGAAGCGTAGATCTTCTTCAGGCGGTTAAGCAGGGCTGAGTCAACCTCGCCGCTCGCAGCCATGTCGCCATCGGTATCAATTTCCTTTCCTGCCTTAGTGGCGAGGTAGTTCAGTCCCATGTTGCAAAAGCAGATATCGAACGCATGCCTTGCGCCCTTGACATCCATGGAAAGATTGGCAATGCCGCCGAGGTTGAGGCACACATCATATTCTTCGAATAAAAATTTATCGCCTGCAGGAACCAGGGGCGCTCCTTCGCCACCCAGCGCTACATCGAGGCTTCTGAAATCAGATATCACAGGCAGGCCTGTGACAGCGTGTATGGTATTTCCGTTGCCCAGCTGATAGGTGAAGCCCCGGGCAGGCTGATGGAAGATGGTGTGACCGTGCGAGGAGATGAAGTCGACGTTCAGCTTGTTCAGCGAAATAAATTTCGAACAGACATTCCCCAGGTATTTGCCGTACTCCGCATCGAGCGCCATTAGCGCCTCGCCTGAAAGAAGGTGTGCTTGTGACAGCTTGCTGTACCAGGCTGCCGGATACTTGACGGTGATGGCTTTATCGATGGTATAGTCCCACCCCGATGATTTTTTTCTGAAGGTACAACAGGCAACATCGAGGCCGTCGAGGGAAGTGCCTGACATCAGGCCAATGACTTTATACTTGTTTGCCATTTTCATGCGGCATCGGGAATTCGTTTGTTATGTGTTAATCTTTAATTTTGCCGTCACCACAACCCCGGATCCATGAACCTGGTAATCGACTACGGCAACAGCGCTGCGAAGGTAGGTATTTTCGATCATCAAAACCTGATGGAAAAACATACGCTGACTTCGTCGGAAGCGCTTCGGCAATTTTTGGAAAACGCTTCTGCTGACAACATCATCATCAGCTCGGTGAAAGCAGACGCGGCACAGGTAATATCATGGGCCACCCGGGCAAAGAAGAAGTTCATTCTCAACAACACGCTTCCGGTGCCTGTTACCAACCTGTATGCCACACCGGCTACGCTGGGGGTTGACCGTCTTGCCGGTGCCTGCGGAGCACAGCAGATCTTTCCGCTTCAGCATTGCCTGGTGATCGATGCCGGTACCTGTATCAATTATGATTTTCTGGATAAGGAAGGAAAATATTATGGCGGTGCTATTTCACCCGGGTTAAAGATGCGGTTCCAGGCGGTTCATACTTTTACGGCGAAATTGCCGTTAGTTACCCCTAAAGGGCAGGTGCCACTGATCGGCGACAGCACGGAAAGCTGCATTCAGAGCGGGGTGGTAAACGGCATCATTGCAGAAATCGAGGGTATTATCGACCAGTACAGCAAAAAATTTCAGGGTTTACGGGTGATTTTATGCGGGGGGGATGCCTTGTTTTTTGAAAACCAGTTGAAAGCCTCCATATTTGCGAGCCCTGAATTGGTACTCATCGGGCTAAACAGCATTTTGAACTACAATGTCAATCGTTAAAAAGTACGTTTTCCTACTGGCCTGCATCTTTTTTGCGGCACAGGCGTTCGGTCAGGCTGCCCGTTCGCCATTCACCACATTCGGTATCGGAGAACCGTATGGCAACGCGTTGATCAATACCCAGGGCATGGCAGGTGTTGGCGTGAGCCAGCCGCAATACTGGTTTGCCAACAACCAGAACCCCGCGTTGCTTATCTATAACAACCTTACCGTATTTCAGGCAGGCATGCTGGTGGAATCCAGAACCATCAAAGGCGATACCATCAGCGAAAAGAACGTGGGCGGCAATATGAATTACCTCGTTACGGCTTTTCCCATTAAACCTACAAAATGGACCACATCACTGGGCCTGATGCCCTACACTACGGTGAAGTATCAAATGCAGTATGAGGATAGTATTAACAACAGCACCGATAAGGTTGACGTCATCGAAGAAGGAAGCGGCGGCCTCACCCAGCTTTACTGGTCGAACGGCGTTCGTGTATATAAGGATCTGGCGTTAGGACTCAAAGTGTCTTACATCTTCAGCTCCATTATCAACACGTATCAGAACAGGCTGCAAAACTCAGCACAGCCACTGAATTATTTTGCAGGTGTTCAGGAAAGAACCTATGTAAAGGATTTCACTTTTACGGCCGGTGTTTCTTACAGCAAAGACTCGCTCTTCGCGCAGAAAAAATACCGGTTGAGCGTCGGTGCCGTATATAATTTTTCAGCTGACCTCAATACGCGTCAACGCAACATCCTTTACCGCACGCTGACCGGTGTTATCGATGATGACCCGAACCGCGATACCCTTTATACCACAAAAGGAAACATCTATATTCCTCCCGCTGTAACAGCAGGTATCTCCCTGAGCCGCGGTTCCAAGTGGACCATTGGTACGGAGTTCAGCTACCAGGACTGGTCAACTTTCAGAAGCGTAAGCCAGGATGATGAAGGCCTTGGCGAAGCATGGCGTGTGGCGCTGGGTGGCGAGATCACACCAGACGTATTGAGCGAGGGTTTGTTCAAACGAACTACTTACCGGCTAGGGGCCAGCATGGAGCAGTATCCATTTATGGCCAATAACAATACAGTAAAAGATGCTGGCATCAATTTTGGTCTTTCGCTGCCGGCAGGACGGTCGAGTCTTGACCTTGCCTTTAAACTCGGACGCCGTGGAAATAAAGCCGACAACATACTTGAAGAGACCTATTTCAAAGTCTATTTTGGAATCACTTTTAACGATCAGTGGTTTATTAAACGCAAATTTGATTAACGGCCTCACATCAGGTTCATTCCCATCATTCCGTTTTTTCAAAAGCTGGAGCTGGCTGGGCGTTGCATTGATCGCAGCCGCCTGCAATACCACAGAGCTGAAAGAGCCGCTCGAATACACCGGACCCCTGCGCAAAGTTGAGAACGTTGAGCTCTACTACACCGAGAAAGACCGCGTGAAGGTAAAGATGATCGCCGCTGAATTCCACGAGCTTGACGGAGGCGACCGCGATTTCCCGAAGGGGATCTACATGGAATTCTACGATGAGTTCGGCAAAATGGAATCGACACTGCGCGCCAACCAGGCATTCTTTTTCAAGAAGGACAATCTTTGGCGCGGCCGTGGAAAAGTTGAGGTGAAAAACATCGCCAAGAACGAGCAGCTCAATACCGAAGAGTTGTTCTGGAAGCAGACTGAGCAGCGCATCTACACCGATAAATTTGTCACCATCCGTCAGCAGAACGACGTGATCTATGGCGAAGGCCTCGAAGCCAAACAGGATATGTCTGACTACGTCATCAAAAAACCCACCGGCGACTTCGAAGTAGAAGAGCAGTAAGATCTACGATCAAAGATTTACAGTATCTTTGAAGCGGGCTTTGAAAGCCCCTTAATCCCGTTAATCCAGTTAATCATATATAAATCCTGGTCAAATCCTGTCAATCCTGCAAATCCTGTTATGAGGCTTCCCGATGTTATCCTGCTCTCGCTGGCTGTTGTTTTTCTGATCGTCGGCATCGACCAGGTTATCACCATAGGGTTTGGAAATGCCTATTGGGCGATCATGCTGGCGCTGATCTTCTTTTTTGTTTATAATTTACGGAGGCGAAAAAAATAGACATGGATTACGCGCTCCTTTCCGGCATCGTTATCTCGCTGATCTTTTCCGTTTTCTTCTCCGGAATAGAGATCGCTTTTTTATCGGCAGACAAGCTTCAGATCGAGCTGCAAAGCAAACAGGGCAAACTGGCAGGTCAGATCATGGCGTTCTTTACCGAACGCCCCACATGGTTCATCGGCACAACCCTGATCGGCAATATCGCATCGCTTATCCTCTTCGGCATTTTTACCACCGGCGCGCTGGTGCCCTGGCTTAAGCCGTTCTTTCCGTCGTTCATGGGCAGCGTGCTGCTTCCTGTCATCATCTTCTCTTGCCTGCTCACCGTCATGGTGCTGTACTCCGTGGAGCTTCTGTCGAAAGGTTTTTTTGTCATTCACTCCAACAGGATGATCTCGGCGCTCGCCATTCCTTTTGTGATCATCGCAGCAGTATTATTCCCGGTAGTTTACAGTGTTATTTCTCTTGCGCGGTTCTTCAGCGTGTATGTGTTCAGGATGAATTACTCCATGGACAAACCCGTATTCGGCCTTACCGATACCAATCAATACCTGAAGAGCATTCATCGCGTGAAGCCGGCGGAACAAAACATCGAGCTTGACAAAAAGATCTTCACCAATGCGCTCGAGTTCAAATCGGTGCGTGTGCGCGATTGTATGATCCCCCGAACTGAGATCATCTCCGTAGGCCTTGACAAAGGCATCGCAGGATTGCATGAAACCTTCATTGAAAGCGGCCACTCGAAGATCATTGTTTACAAGGATTCTCCTGACGATGTGATCGGGTACTGCCATTCTTCGGCGTTGTTCCGGAAACCGGCGCGCGTGGAAGACATCCTCACGCCCATTGTCACGGTGCCCGAGGCGATGCTGGCTAAAGACCTGATGGTGCGGTTCATCAACGAACGCAAGAGCCTAGCGGTGGTGGTGGATGAATTTGGCGGCACGTCAGGACTGGTGAGCATGGAAGATGTGATCGAAGAGATCTTCGGGGAAATCGAAGACGAGCATGACGAAGACGACCTCATCGAGCAGCGGCTGGACGACAAAACGTGGTTGCTGAGCGCCCGCCTGGAAGTGGAGTATCTGAACGAAGCCCATGGCTGGAACCTGCCTACGGGAGATTATGAGACTTTGGGAGGCCTGATCCTGTCCTACACGGAAGACCTTCCCCGCCAGGGCGATATCATCAAGATCCTGCCCTTTACCTTCATTATCCAGTCCACGTATGAGAACCGGATCAACACGGTGAAGCTCATTGTGGAGAACGAAAAAATTAAAGCCTGAGAATCAAATAGTTAACTGCCGTTCGGGTGGTTTAGTGCTGCCCGCTCACCCGCCTACTTTTTTCCAAGCTCCTATTTTTCTTTAGCGAGAACCCATTAACTTTGCGGGCTTTATCGTTTGTAATGGCAAACGATGTGGCCTTTTACCTAACCGCTGTCACTAAAATTTTATACTAGCAATATGGCATTGATTGGAACTCTGCGTAACAAGATGGGCACCTGGGTGGTGGTTTTTGTGTTTGTTGCGATCGCATGTTTTATCCTGAACGATCTTTTGGGTAACAACTCCGTTCTGTTTAACAACAACAACGTTGGCGAAATAGCCGGCACCACGATCTCGCTTGAGGAATATCAGGCAGCGATTCAGGAACGGGAAGCAAACTACATCCTGAACTTCGGCCGCAAGCCCGGCGACCGTGAAATGACCACCCTTCGCCAGCAGGCCTGGGAGATGCTCATTCTGCGCCATGCCATCCAGAAGCAGTATACCAAAGTTGGTGTTGCCGTGACCTTGGACGAAGTAGAAGACATGATCTGGGGCAAGAACGTGGATGAGAACATTAAATCTACGCCCCTGTTCACCAATCCTCAGACCGGCGCGTTTGAAAAAGCCAGGGTGGTACGTTACCTCAACGAGTTCAACTCACCTCCGCCGGCCGATCCGCAGTCGCAAGCCATGTGGCAGGAGCAGCGCACCCGTTGGGAGATCTTCCAGCGCGACCTGGGTCCCGGACGCGAGCGCATCAAATACGAGAACCTGATCCTGAAATCAAACTACGTTACCACCGCAGAAGCTGAACGCGAATACCACAACCAGACCGATGTTGCTGAAGTGAAGTACCTGTACGTTCCTTATTATGCCGTAAGCGATTCAGTAGCAGAAGTGACCGATGCCGACCTCAAGTCTTATTACGACAAGAACAAAGAGAAATACAAGACCGACGCCACCAGAGACCTGAAGTTCGTAAGCTTCCCGGTAACAGCTTCTTCGGCCGATACCCTCGCCATCGTAGACGAGATGAAACGGATCGCTACTGAGCTGACACAAACACAGGATGACTCGGCTTATGCCGCTTCCAACACCGATGGCCAGGCTCCTTACACCAAATACAATGGCGGTAATCTTCCTGCCTTTATCAAATCGGAAGACCTGAAAGCAGGCAACGTGATCGGTCCTTTCCTCGACGGAACCAGCTACAAGGTTGCTAAAGTATCTAAGGTTACAAAAGATACCGTGTACAGCGCCCGTGCAAGCCACATCCTTATCAAGTGGGATAATGAAACCGACGCCGCGAAAAAAGCAGCCAAGGAAAAGGCGCGCAACATTCTGAAAGACATCAAAGGCGGTGCAAGCTTCGCTGAAAAAGCGCGTGAGTTTGGCACTGACGGAACCGCACAACAAGGCGGCGACCTGGGTTGGTTCACCACCGGCCGCATGGTAAAACCTTTTGAAGACGCTGTATTCGGCGCCACCAAAACAGGTGTGCTGAACGACGTTGTAGAAACCGCTTTCGGATACCACATCATCAGCATTACCAACACCAAGAACAACGACGCGTATTACCTCGCCGTTGTTGAGCGCAGCATCACACCGAGCGACGCCACAACGAATGAAGCTTACCGCAAGGCCGAGAGCTTTGCATCAGATCTTTCAGGAACTGACGAATTTACTGCCAGGGCCAATGAGCAGGGACTGCAGGTGCAGGAAGCCAAAGGTCTGGGCGCTGGTGACAGAAGGGTAACTACCCTGGGCGACGCCCGCCAGATCATCCAGTGGCTGTTCCGTGACGCCTCTGAAGGTAAGGTTTCTGATGTGTTCGACCTGCAGGATGAATACGTAGTAGCGGTGATGACCAACGAAACATCGGAAGGCTATCGCCCGCTCGATCTCGTGAAAGAAGAGATCACGCCCCAGGTACGCAAGGAAGTGAAGAGCAAAGCCATCATCGAAAAATTGAAAGGCGCCACCGGAACACTGGAAGAAATTGCCCAGTCTTACGGTTCAGATGCCAATGTATACACCAGCAGCGACCTGAAATTGTCAGCCAATTCACTGCCTTCTGCCGGATTTGATCCCGCAGCGATCGGTGTGGCCTTCTCGCTTGAGAATGGCAAACGTTCAGCGCCGATTAGCGGCGAAAGCGGTGTGCTGATCATTGAAATGCAGAACAAGACCATCGCGCCTGCTGCAACAGATTACACGGCTTACAAGCAGCCTATTCAACAGAAACTTCAGAACAACAGCTACAACATTGGCGAAGCCATTAAAGAGAATGCCGACATTGTTGACAAGCGTTACAAGTTCTATTAACAATTGAACCCAGCATAAGCCGTCCCGTGCCTGGCGCGGGACGGCTCTTTTTTTATGGATAAAGAGTGGATCAGATCATTCCGTGAGAAGCTCGACCAGCATTACGCCTGGCCCTCTCTTTATATGTTCAAATTCATTGTGCCCACCGGCAAAGAAAGCCAGGTAAAGGAGCTTTTTCCCCTTCACACCACCACCGAAAAGCAATCGCGGCAGGGAAACTACACCAGCATCACCGTACAGATGATGATGCCCTCCAGCGAAGCGGTCATCGGCATCTACGAGCAGGCATCCGTCATAGAAGGTCTCATCGCTTTATAAGCAGAACTGCGGTTTTCCGTGGATTTCTTCCGGAAAAAATTGTAAATCGTATCCTTAACCAGGATCAGCCATGGCTTGGAAAGAAGAAAGCAACCGTTTAAAAAAGACCTTTACGTTCAAGGATTTTTCAGAAGCTTTCGCCTTTATGACGCGTGTGGCCCTCATCGCTGAAAAGATGAACCATCACCCTACCTGGACAAACACCTGGAATACCGTAAGTTTTGAGTTGTCTACCCACGATGCCGGCGATGTGGTGACTGAACGCGACCGCAAGCTGGCAGAGGCCATTGACAAGCTCCGGTAATGGACAAGGAAAGAAGAACTTCATTGTACCTTGTTCCCACTCCTATTGGCAATCTCGCAGACATCACACTCCGGGCACTGGATACGCTCAAATCAGTGGATGTTATTCTGGCGGAAGACACGCGCACTTCCGGCTTTTTACTGAAGCACTACGCCATTTCAAAGCCCCTGCAGAGCTTTCACAATTTCAACGAGCATAAAATACTGGACGGCCTCATTGAACGCATGGAGAAAGGTGAAGTGATGGCATTGGTGAGCGATGCCGGCACGCCAGGTATCTCAGATCCGGGTTTTCTGCTGGCACGGGCGTGCGTGGAAGCCAACCTCACCATCGAATGCCTGCCAGGCCCAACGGCTTTTGTTCCGGCATTGGTGAAGTCGGGTCTTCCCAGCGACAGGTTTGTGTTCGAAGGTTTTCTGCCGCATAAAAAGGGCCGGCAAACCATGCTGCGCAAGCTCGCGGAAGAAGAGCGCACCATGATCTTTTATGAATCGCCCTACAGGCTGGTAAAAACACTCGAGCAATTCATCGAATACTTTGGAGCAGACCGTAAAGGGTCGGTTTCCCGGGAACTCACCAAGATGTTCGAAGAAACCGTCAACGGCACATTATCGGAGATTGTGAACCACTTTAAAATCAAAGAAGTTAAAGGGGAGATAGTTATCGTGATCCACGGAAAAACGGAAGATTAAATGACAACCTCCCCTCGCCATACGCGTAAATCTTTATGGATATCGGCAGGTTGCCTGTTATCTTCACCAGGTATATAAATGCATCAGAACATGGATTTGCAAAAAATTGAAAAAGGCGTCATCGAAAGTTGTAAGCAGGTAAGTGAATTCATGCGCAGAGAAAGCGCTGCATTTGATCTCTCCCGCATCGAACAAAAAGACGGCGGGTTCAACAACCTGGTATCGTACGTCGACAAAGAATCAGAGAAGCTACTGGTTTCCGCGTTGCACAAGCTGCTGCCTTCTGCGGGATTCGTTACAGAAGAAGGCACTGTTGAACAATCGAAGAACCAGGAGTTCAGCTGGATCATCGATCCGCTTGACGGCACCACCAATTTCCTGCACGGCCTGCCCCTGTATGCCATCAGCATCGCGCTGGCGCAAAACAATCAGCCCATCCTTGGTGTAGTTTACAATGTGGTTCCTGATGAATGCTTTCACGCGATCAAAGGTGGAAAGGCGTACCTCAACAACCGTGAGATCCATGTCTCCCGCATCGCCCATTTAAGGGAGAGCCTGCTCGCCACCGGTTTCCCATATTATCACCTGGATAAAAGTGAAGTTTACCTCGACATCATCAAAGAATTCCTTGCCAAATCACATGGCATCCGCCGATTGGGAAGCGCCGCCATCGACCTCGCTTATGTTGCCTGCGGAAGACTGGAAGGTTTCTTTGAATACAATCTCAATGCCTGGGATGTAGCAGCCGGTGCATTTATTGTGCAACAGGCCGGTGGTAAGGTCACCGATTTTAAAGAGGGAAGCAACCATATCTTTGGTGGTGAGCTATGCGCATCCAATACAGCCATTCACAACGAAATGCTCGGGATCATCAAACCACAGTGGGGATATTAATCCTACCACGTTTGGGGTTTTTTAACTGAGCAATACTTTTTGTAGCTTAAGCGTTTTCGTTAACCCCAAACTGAACGTGCATGAAAACGCCCATGAAACATTTCACTGGCCTGCTGCTGGTAGCCTCCCTGGTATTGTCACAGGCTGGCCTTGCCCAGAACCGGCTGGCAGAAAAACTTCCAATCGATCCGCATGTCAAGATCGGAAAACTGTCGAACGGACTGACTTATTATATCCGTAAAAATATAAAGCCGGAAAAGAAAGTTGAGCTTCGCCTCATCGTCAATGCCGGCTCCATTCTTGAAGACGACGATCAGCAAGGCCTCGCGCACTTCACTGAGCACATGGCCTTCAATGGCTCGAAGAATTTTCAGAAAAACGACATTGTCTCTTTCCTGCAGTCTATTGGGGTTGAGTTTGGCGCAGACCTAAATGCCTACACGGGCTTCAATGAAACGGTCTATATTTTACCGATCCCTACGGAGAAAAAAGAAAATGTTGAAAAAGCGTTTCAGATCCTTGAAGACTGGGCCAGCACGGTAGCCTTCGATGGCGCCGAGATCGACAAAGAGCGGGGTGTAGTATTGGAAGAAGAAAGACTTGGCAAAGGTGCTGAAGACCGCATGTTCAGGGTCACCTATCCCAAAATGTTCGAGGGCTCACTATATGCCAACCGCCTGCCTATTGGTAAAGCGGAAGTGATCAAAAGTTTCAAGGCTGATGTGATCAAACGTTTTTATGCAGACTGGTACCGGCCCAACCTCATGGCTGTAGCCGTTGTGGGCGATATGGATCCTGCCGAAGCAGAGCGGCTGGTGAAGAAACACTTTGAAAAATTAAAGAACCCCGCAAAAGAAAAACCGCGTACGCTGGCAGACGTGCCCGCACGCAAAGCATCGGAAGGGCTGGTGGTCACCGATAAAGAAGCCACCAACCATGTTATCGAGATCTACTATGCTTACAAGAAAGCAAAAGAAGAAACCACGCTTGGCGATTACCGCGAGTATCTTGTGCGCAGGCTTTTCACTTCCATGCTGAGCCAGCGCATGCAGGAACTCACACAGAAGGCCAACCCGCCGTTTGTTTTTGGTGCCAGCAGCATCAGCAGCTGGGCCAGAGGTTTTGAAGCCTACAGCTCTTTTGCTTACATCAGCAAAGGCGGACCGGAGCCGGCGGTGCAGGCGCTGGTGCAGGAGAACGAGCGCGCCCGTAAATTCGGTTTCACCCCTGCCGAGCTTGACCGCACCAAAAAAATGCTGATGAAAAGCATCGAGCGCGCTTACAACGAACGCGACAAAACCGAATCGGCCAACCTGGTGAACGAATATGTGCAGCACTTCCTGGAGCAGGAACCTATGCCGGGCATCGAGAACGA
This sequence comes from Chryseosolibacter histidinae, assembly GCF_018598225.1. Classification (GTDB taxonomy): domain Bacteria; phylum Bacteroidota; class Bacteroidia; order Cytophagales; family Cyclobacteriaceae; genus Chryseosolibacter; species Chryseosolibacter histidini. The sequence continues at coordinate 43,236 of NZ_JAHESF010000019.1, forward strand.
GTTCAATTACTACAAAGAATTTTTGGAAGGTATCACGCTGGCCGAAGTGAACCAGTACACCGCCAAAACGATTCCTCCCGTTACTGATAACAAGCTGGTGATCCTGACAGGGCCTGACAAGGCTGATTTCAAGCTGCCTTCCAATGAAGAGCTGCTGACCATGACTGAAAATGCAGCGAAGGCCGATATCAAACCTTATGAGGAAAAAGCGATCGCTTCTTCGCTGATTGAAAAAGCTCCCGTTGCCGGAAAGATCGTGAGCGAAAAAAGCAGCAGCAACGCAAAAGATAACAAGTCGAAAGAGAATAATGCGCTTGGCATCACTGAGCTCACGCTGAGCAATGGTGTAAAAGTGATCCTGAAACCTACTGACTTCAAGAACGATCAGGTGGTGATGGTAGCATCTCGTTTCGGAGGTCAGTACCTGGCCGATCCCAAAGACCGTTTCAGCGCTGAGTTTGCCTCCACCATCGTATCGCAAATGGGTGCCGGTCAGTTCTCGCCCGTCGATATGCGCAAAGTGCTGGCCGGGAAAAATGCCACGGTTACACCCCGCATTGGTGCGATCTCCGAATCGGTGAGCGGCCAATGCAGCGCCACCGATCTTGAAAGCATGCTGCAGCTCACGTACCTGTATTTCACACAGCCGCGTGAAGATGGCGAGCTGTTCAACTCGTTCGTGACCAAGCAGCAGGCATTGTATCAGAACATGGCGTCAGATCCGCAGTTCACTTTCCAGGACTCGCTTTTCAAAATTATGTACAAGGATCATGTATGGGCACCGAAGCTGCCCAAGCCTGAAAATTTTGCAAAGATCGATCAGCAGAAAGCACTGCAGTTCTACAAAGAGCGCTTCGGAAATGCCAACGGATTTACATTTGTTATCGTGGGCAAATTCGATCTCAACACCATCAAACCCTTGCTGGCCACTTACCTCGGCAGCCTTCCGTCGTCAGCAAAAACTTCAACCTTCAAGGATGTGGGCCTGAGACCTGTAAAAGGTCCGTTGAAAAAAGAAGTAAGAAAAGGCAGCGAGCCCAAGAGCTTCATCAGGCTGGTTTGGAACGGAGAAACAACTTATTCTGACGCAGACCAGTTCAAGCTGCAGGCACTGGTGGAGCTGCTCAACATCAAGCTGATCGAAACACTGCGTGAAGAGCTGAGCGGAATGTATGGCGGTGGCATGTCAGGCAGCCTGGGCAAATATCCCTACGGGAACTACACCATCACTGCGTCGCTGCCCTGCGGTCCTGAGAATGTAGACAAGCTCATCGCTGCCACGCTTGCAGAGATCGACAAAGTGAAAACCAACGGTCCACAGGAAGCCGACCTCAACAAAGTGAAAGAAACCTGGAAACAGCAATACCTGGTGAACATCAAAGACAACGCCTTCTGGGCGCGCCAGCTGCTGCAAAGTGTAGAGATGGGTTCTGACCCCGCAGGCATCTTAGCATACGAGAAAAAAGTCGATGCGCTTACGTTAAAAGATCTCAAAGATACCGCGAACAAATACCTGGACACGAAGAACTACGTGCAGGTGGTGTTGAATCCGGAAAACAACTAGATTAGTAAGAGGATAGAAGCGTGAGGAGATTTGATCATGCTGGTAAACGAAACCAATGAATATTATAGACGGTTAACCCTGTTCTCGAAAGTGAACAGGGTTGCCGTTTCTTTTCATAACGCTAATCCAAGTCTCGAAGCAATGACGGCCATCGACCTTGAGAATGACGAGATCATTTCTTTTCTACGTGATCTGCACTCGGCAGACGTGAAGTATCTACTTGTGGGTGGATTTGCAGTTGCTTTCCACGGACTGGTTCGTGCCACGCATGATCTGGATCTCTGGATCAAATCAGAAGAAGAGAACCTTCGCAAGCTGAAAGAAATTTTGATCCGGCATGGCGTTCAGGGATTGACTAATGCCAGGTCGTTCGAGTTGATCCCAGGATTTACTCAGTTTCCGCTTGGAGACTCTGGCTTCCTGATAGACCCGATGAAAAGTTTGAAAGCATTCGGACTCTATGACTTTGATCAGTGCTACGAACGCGCTGCACAGGGAGAATACAAGGGAGTCTCATTTAAGGTGATCAGTAGAGGTGACCTTCTGAAAGAAAAAGAGGCCAACAACCGCGCAAAAGATCAGGGAGATATCGAATACCTCAGATCGATCGATAAAAAATAACAAACCCTTCAGGCGTCTCCTGAAGGGTTTATCGCAGAAAAGTATAAGAGAAGTTTTGGTCCCGATAGCTATCGGGATTATTCGTAACGAAGCGAGTTCACGGGATTGACAACGGCGGCCTTGAATGACTTGTAACCTACCGTGAGCACTGCGATGAACAGCGTAATGCCCAATCCCACGAAGAATACGCCTGCGCCTATGGTGATCTTATAGGCAAATCCGTTCAGCCATTCGTTCATGACAAACCATGCCAGTGGCGCTGCGACCACAAACCCGATCACGATCAGTTTTACATACTCGGCAGAGAAGCGAAGAATGATACCTTCAACCGAAGCGCCAAGCACCTTGCGCACACCGATCTCTTTTGTTTTCTGATTGGCCATGAATGTGGCGAGACCAAACAGACCGAGGCATCCGATAAAGATGGCCATGGACGTGAACACGCTCAGGAGAATAGACATCCTCTGCTCGCCTTCGTAAAACTCGCGGATCTGCTCATCGAGGAAGCTGTAATCAAAAATATATTCAGGGTAAGCGGCTTCCCATTTGGGCTTTACCTGGCCGATCACTTCCTGCACTTGCGCAGGATTTACCTTTAGCGACAGGGTTTGATATCCGCGGATCCTGTTCATGAGCACCACAGGGCCGATAGGGTCGCGCAATGAAACCGTGTGGAAATTCTTCACAACACCTACCACAGGCAGCGTTCTGCCCCAGAATCGAATACGCTTTCCGATAATATCTTTCGGATCATCGAAGCCCGCCACTTTTACCAGCTGCTCGTTCACAATGAAGTTGTGCGCCGTGTCGTAGTCACCTATGCCCGTTCCGGCTACGAGCTCAAGGCCATAGAGATCAAGGTAGTTTCCGTCGATCTGTTTGATAGCGGTATCCTTGCGTTTATCTTCTCCCTCACCTTCGAGCCTAAAGCTTGTGCCATTCACAGACCCTGATGACGGTGGCGTGCTGCTCAAGCTGGCCGTTTCAACACCCGCAAGCTTCGAAATTTCTTCGCGCAGCGTACGCATCTTGCTCACACCATCGCCAGCGGCCGGGTTCTCGGTTTCAGGTATGGGTATCGTGATCACGGCATCCTGTCGGAAGCCCAGCGACTTCTTCTGGAAATAATTCATTTGCGTGATCAGCACAATGGTGCCGATAATGAAGAACTGCGATATCACGAACTGAAGCACCACAAGACCTCGCCGCAGGTTGTAACCGGAAGTAGAACGGCTGCTGATCTTGTTCTTCAGCGCCAGCACGGGTTTGAATCCTGAAATAACAAACGAAGGATACAACCCCGAGAGTAACGATACCACGGCGGTCACTGAAATAATAAATGCCCACAGGAGTCTATCTGATGAGAAGTCAAGCGCCAGGTTCAGCTCCAGGAATGAATTGAGGAAGCCTAACAGAAGTTGTGTGATGCCGAGGGAAACGAGCATGGCCACAACAGTAACCAAAGTGGTCTCACCCAGGAACTGGCGTACCAGCTGGCCGCGCGAGCTGCCCAATGTTTTGCGGATGCCGACCTCTTTTGAACGTTTGATCGCTTCGGCGGTAGCCAGGTTGATAAAGTTGATACACGCTGTTACGATGAGAAATGCTGCGATCACACCCAACGTTATCAGCATTTCTTTGGGAGCTGTGTTGTAAGTATAAGTAGAGTAACGATCGTCAGAATGCAGCGTCGCCAATGGCTGGAACGTAAAGGTCTGATGAGCGTAATTTTCTTTGCCTATGTATTTTTCAACAAAAGCAGGCATGCGTTTTTCCAGGGTGGCAATGCTTTCGCCTTCTTTCAGCAGAAAGTAGCATTGCTCATCGCTCCAGATACTGCCCCATCCGTTTTCATCTCTCGCTTTTTTAATGGTGATGTACGAGAGCATCAGGTCGAAAGGAAAGTCTGTGTTGTCAGGGTAATCCGCCATCACAGCGGTGATCTTGTATTCCATGGTATCGAACTTCACCACTTCGCCAACAGCGTCTTCCTTACCGAAATATTTCAGCGCAAGGCGTTTGGAAATGATGGCTTCGTTCGGATCGTCAAGACCTTTCTCGGCACTGCCTATGATGATGGGCCTGTCGAAAATCTTGAAGAAGTTAGGCTGCGCGAAAACAACGCCGCGCTCCTCGTTATATTTTTTAGATTCCCCATTGGCCTGCGGCAGGGTGATCATGGAGTTTGCGCGGTACGATGTGAGCGTAACTTCTTCCGCTTCGGGAAAATCGCCCTGGAAAGCGTCTGGCAGTACTGTTGGAACACCCGGTGTATGAAATTTTCCGTCGTTGCCATCCGATTCTGTAGTGACCCTGTAAATCCTGTCGCGTTTTGTATGGTAATTATCGAAGCTCGAAAGGTGCTTCACCAATAAAAACAAAATGAGACTGCAGGTGATCCCCAGCGTAAGACCCGATATGTTGAGTAAAGTGCTGCCTTTTTCGCGGGAAAGCTTTCGCCAGGCGGTGATCAGATAATTCTTAAGCATAAGCGTTCGATTCAAATGGACTGCCACAGCCTGTCAATTGCAGTGCCATTTTAGGCCATCTTGCATTCTGAGCTAAAAACAGGGGTTTTGAAACGACCGCTTTGTAAAAAATGTTCAGAAATGAACGGTGCCGGACATCAGAATTATTTCCGAACATCCTGCGTTTACCGGGTGTATTCATTAATTTTGAAGCCATGATGCAGCAAATCATTATCGGATTGATCTTTATTGCCGCAGTGATCTACCTGGTCCGCCTGGTCTACAGGAACTTCCGGTCAGGATCGGCATGTGAAACGGGCTGCGGAAAATGCGGCGCGGTAGATTTCGCCAAGCTTGAAAAACAGCTGAAGGAAAAAGGCCTCTGAAACTACGCCCAGACCCGGGTGCCTTCCGTACAATTTTTACAGATCTCTATTTCACTTCGCGACCTCAGCAACGACTGGCGGAACTGCTGATACTTCTCTCCTCTCCAGATCTCTTCAAAAGAATTTTTAGCAAGGTCGCCCAGCACAAAATGCGCGTCCTTATCAAAGCAGCACGGCACCACCCTTCCGTCCCACGTGATCACGCAGCTGTGCCACATCTTCCAGCAATGGTCTGCCAGTGCATTTTTGATCGCGTAAGTACCATCGGCATTCTTGCGATACCGCGCGTACTTCTCCTGTTTAGGGATCAGATCAGAACCCTGCTCGTAGTCGTATATCTGTGCCGTTTTTAAAACAACCTGGTCTACGCCAAGTTTTTCTGCCAGCGCATAGACCTCGGGTATTTGGTGTTCGTTGGGCGCCACCACCAAAAACTGGAATACAACGTGTGGTGTTTTTGAGCGCAGCTTTTTTTTCCACGCCAGGATGTTTTGCGTTCCTTCGATCACCTTATCGAGCGCGCCGCCAACACGGTAGGCTTCATAGGTCTGCTGCGTGGTGCCATCGATGGAGATGATCAACCTGTCGAGTCCTGACTCCACTGTTCGCCTGGCTACATCATCTTTCAGATAATGCGCGTTGGTGGAAGTGGCCGTATAGATGCCACGGTCAGCGGCATACGTAGCCATATCTAAAAAACGTGGATGGAGATAGGGCTCGCCCTGAAAATAAAATGTGAGATAGCTCAACGTACCCGACAGCTGATCGATCACATTTTTGAACAGCGCCTGATCGAGCATACCGGTAGGCCGTGTAAATGACCGGAGGCCGCTGGGGCACTCAGGGCATCGCAGGTTGCACGATGTTGTGGGCTCGAATGAAATGCTGATGGGCATGCCCTTGATCGCAGGTTTTTTTACGGCCCTGGAATAATGATACGATGATAAAATGTTAGCAGCATTATACGCACGCTTCCACGTCACCTTCGAGAGCATGTTCACACTATCAGAAATACCGCCGATCATCTCCGCAAGATAGTTTGTAAAAGGCTCCGTTTCATCTTCAAAAGCTGCTTATATTTCGGGAATTTGCCCATGTTATGAAAAAAGCCGTATTCCTGCTTCTCATCATATCCACGGTCTGTCACGCCCAGGTAAAGCTGTCAGACAAAGCTGAGATCTCCGTGATCACCTTCGGCCCTGGACAGGGCGAGCTGTATTCAGCATTCGGGCACAGCGCCTTCAGGATCAACGATGCCGAGCTGGGTATCGACGAAGCATACGACTACGGTGTATTCGATTTCGATCAGCCGAACTTCTACCTCAACTTTGCCAGAGGATACCTCAACTACAAGATGGCTATCCGGAACTATAAACACTTCGAAGGATACTACATCTTCAACAACCGTTATGTTCATGAGCAAAAGCTGAACCTGAACCAGGCGCAGAAGCAACGGCTTTATGATTACCTGGAATGGAATGCCAAACCCGAAAATCAATACTACCGCTACGACTACTTCTATGATAACTGCGCCACCAAAATGCCCGCGGTGATCAAAAAAGTTTTCGGTGACAGTGTGGTCTTCGATGGCTCACACATCAAGACTAACTACACCATCCGTGAGCTCACGGACCTGTACCTGAAGTATCAACCCTGGGGCGACCTCGGCATCGATGTCTGCCTGGGACTGCCGATGGATAAAAAGGCCTCGCCTTATGAATACATGTTCCTGCCCGATTATGTGGAAGCGGGTTTTGCACATGCCACCATCAACCGCGATGGCGCCGTGCGGCCACTGGTAAAAGAACGCATCAGCATCTACGAATCGCGCGAAGAAGATATGCCGCACACAACCCTGACGCCACTTGTAGTATTCAGCATCGTATTTGTGATCCTGGCGGTGATCAGCTTCTTCGACATCAAGAGAAACAAACTTTCAAATGGTGTGGATGTGGTGCTGTTTACGGTGCTGGGATTGCTGGGGCTGCTGTTCCTGCTGTTGTGGGTTGCTACCGATCACAAGGCAGCGGCCAGGAACATGAATCTCTTATGGGCATTGCCTACGCATCTCGTTGCCGTGATCGCTTTCATCAAAAAACCGAAATGGCTTGAAAAATATTTCTTCGCGGTAGCGATCCTTTCTGTACTGCTGCTGCTCACGTGGCCGTTCTTACCACAGAAAATGCACTACGCGCTGATACCACTCGTGATGGGCATCGGTCTGCGCGCCTATATTCAACACCGGATCAGGAAGCAGTTACAGGCACCGTTATAAAGAACGAAGCCCCACGCCCGGCTTCCGATTGTACGGTGATGGTGCCCTTCATTTTCTCCACAGCCTGCTTCACGATGTAAAGTCCCAGGCCGGAGCCGGTGGATTGCAACGTGCCGCGGTAAAACATTTCGAAGATCCGCTGCTGATGCTCCTTGTGAATGCCGGTGCCATTGTCTGATACCACCAGCTTGATCTCACCCATGGAATCGCTCACCTTCACGTCGATCCACCTCTGCTCTTTGCGCATGTCGTGATACTTGATAGCGTTCGCGATGAGGTTGTTCAGCACAACGCTAAGCCTGGTCTTGTCCGCCAGCACCGGCTGATCGATGCTCACTTCGTTTTTGAATTCAATGGAGCTTGCGCCTTCGAAGTATTTCAGGTTGTCTGTTACCTCCGAGATCAGCGCGTTAAAATCAACCTTCTCGTGACGAAGCTCTGTGCGGGCATTTTTTGAATAATCGATGATGTCTTTGATAAAATTCTCAAGCCTTTCAACACGGTCGGTCATCATGTTAAAGTAGCCATGGATCTTTTTATCGTGCGTATCGTATCGCGCCACGTTGATCAGTCCTTTGATTGACGATAGCGGCGAACGAAGGTCATGCGACGTGCTGTATAAGAAACGGTCGAGCTCGAGGTTGGTGCGTTCCAGGTCATCGTTCTTGGCGTTGACCTCCTCGGCCAGCTGCTGCAGCTGCTGCTCTGAAGTGGCGTTCAGCTTCAGCATAAAATTGATACACATCACCAGAATGAAACCGCTGGACAGGCTATTGATCAGAAAAAATAATTTAGTCGTGCCTTCCGCAGGAAATGAATAATTGCCCAGCACCTGGAAATCGGTAAGGAACAACAGCACCAGGAAAAGGAACGGCATCATCATGAAAAAATAACGTTTGGAACGCTGCGCGGGACCGAACAACGCAGAGGATATGGCCATCAGCGGAAAGTAGTACAGGTACACGCCTACTTCTCTCGGAACCACACTCGAGTACAACCCGATGGCTACATTGATCAGGAACAGACCGATGAACGTTGCAGGCTGATAAAATCCCAAACGGTTGAGCAGGTAACAGCAAAAGATCATGGCGGCAATCACCAGATCAAACACTGCAGACTGGTAAAGCTCCTGGCCCAGGTCAAGAAAAAAATGAACGATGGCAAATAGCGTGCAGTATAAAGCGATCTTTTTCGACAGGATAATGCGTTTTCGGTCTACAATTAAAGCTTTATCCAGATTAATCTTTTCATTGACCATTACCAAAAATAAAGGGTAATAGCACCCAGGCCCTGCAGATGTAGGGCACGACTAAACGCGTGTAAGTTTTTGCGGGAAACTTAAGATGTGACAGCGTTTCTCAAAATGCTGCGTTGGCTCATTTCGGGAATTGTAGCAGGTAGCGCAATCGTAAAATTTAGTCCACGTGCCCGGTGTGGATTTGAGGTCGATAGATCCACGGCCTTTTTCAATGATTTTCTTTTACGATAATTCCTGGATTCCGGCTTTTTGACCGATTTGTTTCAGAAAGGATATAAGAGGATCCTGGGCAACACCCACCGGAATGTGTACCCGGCCGTTGCCGGCGATGTAAAGATTAAGGCTGTTCTCAAAAATTGAGTGCCTGTTTTTACCCAGGATCCTTGATATTTTATAAATGGATCGGCCTGTTGGCAGTCGCCGCAAGACATGCCTCCTTCACAGCCTCCATATAGGTAGGATGTGCGTGCGACATTCTGGCAACGTCTTCGGCTGAAGCACGGAATTCCATGGCTGTAACGCCTGCTGCGATCATATCCGCTGCGCGCGCACCAATGATGTGAACGCCCAGGATCTCGTCAGTCTGTTTGTCGGCAAGTATTTTTACAAGCCCATCGAGATCCATGCTGGCGCGAGCTCTTCCCAATGCTTTGTAAGGGAAGCTGCCGGTCTTGTAAGCACGGCCCGCGCTTTTCAATTGCTCTTCGGTATAACCAACACTCGCAACTTCCGGCCAGGTGTAAACAACGCCGGGGATGAGCAGGTAATTCACGTGAGGCTTCTGGCCCGCAAGCTGCTCGGCAACATAAACACCTTCTTCTTCTGCCTTGTGCGCCAGCATCGCTCCCTTCACCACATCGCCGATAGCGTAGATGTTGTCCACTTTTGTTTTCAGGTGATCGTCAACAGGGATCTGCCCTTTCACGGTTTCGATGCCAACCTTATCCAGTCCAAGGCCATCGGTATAAGGCCTCCTGCCGATGCTCACCAGGCAGTAATCGCCTTTCAGCTCGATCGCTTTTCCGTCTTTGGCTTCGGCTTTCACGATCACTTCTTTTCCTTTGTTCTCTACGGCAGTCACTTTGTGGCCCAGGTAGAAATCCATGCCGAGCTTTTTCGCGGAGCGCTGCAGCTCTTTGCCCATCGTGCCATCCATGGTGGGGATGAGGCTGTCAAGAAACTCTACCACCGTCACTTTCGAACCGATGCGCGCGTATACGGAGCCGAGCTCCATTCCGATCACACCACCGCCGATCACGATCAGGTGCTGCGGCACTTCTTTCAGCTCGAGCGCTTCCGTGCTGGAGATGATACGCTTCTTATCGAACGGCGCGAAAGGCAGCGGCGTGGGCTTGGAGCCTGTAGCGATGATCACTTTTTCTGTGGTGATGGTGGTTTCCTTTCCATCTTTAGCAGTGATCTTGATCGTATTCTTGTCGACAAAAGATCCTACGCCGGTGTGAACGTCGATCTTGTTCTTCTTCATCAGGAAAGCGATGCCATCAACATTGGCTTTTACCACATCACCTTTCCGTTTCACCATCTGTGTGAAATTCACTTTGGGCGCCGGAATGTCGATGCCGTGCTCTTTGAAATGCTCTTTGGCATTGTGAAAGTGCTCGGAAGAATCGAGCATTGCCTTGGAAGGGATACATCCCACATTGAGGCAGGTGCCACCCAGGGTATCGTATTTTTCGATGATGGCGGTTTTAAAACCAAGCTGTGCCGAACGGATGGCAGCAACATAGCCACCAGGCCCTGAGCCAATAACTACAACGTTGTATTGCATAATGTGAATTTAGAAGAAAAGGATCTCGTTGAAGATCCTTTCTGTGTGAATATATTTTTTTAAACACCTAAAATCAATCTTCCTGGATCTTCAAGCATCTCCTTCACGCGCACGAGGAAGCTCACGGATTCTCTTCCGTCTACAATGCGGTGATCGTATGACAGCGCCAGGTACATGATGGGCCTGATCACCACCTCGCCGTTCTTCGCCACGGGGCGCTCAACAATGTTGTGCATGCCCAATATGGCAGACTGCGGCGGGTTGATGATCGGTGTAGACAGCATGGAGCCGAACACACCACCATTGGTGATGGAGAAGGTTCCACCGGTCATCTCTTCGATGGAGAGCTTGCCGTCGCGCCCACGGGTAGCAAGCCTTACCACTTCACTTTCGATCTGTGCAAAGCTCAGCTTATCGGCATTGCGGATCACAGGCACCACCAGCCCGCGGGGGGTTGATACGGCGATGGAGATATCACAATAATCGTGGTATACGATCTCGTCTTTATCGATGGAAGCGTTCACCGCAGGGAAATCTTTCAGCGCTGTGCAAACCGCTTTGGCAAAGAACGACATGAAGCCGAGGCCCACGCCATATTTTTCTTTGAACTGATCTTTGTACTTGGAACGCATATCCATGATCGGCTTCATATCCACCTCGTTGAACGTGGTGAGCATGGCCGTTTCATTTTTCACCGATACCAGGCGCCTTGCGATGGTCTTGCGAAGCGAGGTCATTTTCTCCCTGCGCTCGTTGCGGCTGGTACCTTCAGAGATCACGGGAGGACCTGCCGGTGCTGCTTTCGATTCTGCGGGTTTGGCTGCGGGAGCCTGTGCCTTCTGGGCGTCGTCTTTGGTGATCCTGCCACCCACGCCCGAGCCTTGTACCTGGCCGGGAGCGATGCCTTTTTCGTCGAGGATCTTGGCCGCTGCCGGTGACGGATGTCCTGCGGCATATGACTTGTCTCCGGTGCTGGCAGGTGCTGCCGTTGCCGTGGGTTGTGCTGCTTTCGCTGTTGCGGCAGGTGCGCCTTCTGCGATCTCGATCCTGCAGATCAATCCGCCGATAGGCAAAGTGGTTTTCTCCTGCGCCACAATGCGGAGAATGCCGGTAGCTTCTGCCGGCAGCTCAAACGTTGCCTTGTCAGACTCTACTTCTGCGATCACATCATCGATCTGTACAAAGTCACCGTCTTTCTTCAGCCAGGTTGAGATGGTTACTTCCGTGATGGACTCACCTACTGCAGGAACTTTCATCTCTTTAACACCACCGGTTGCTTTCGGGGCCTGTGCCTGTGCTGCAGGAGCTGGCTGCGCCTTGGTCTCAGCCTTGGCAGCCGAAGCCTGTCCGTTGGGTTCAATCTCGCAGATCACATCACCGATCGGAACAGTCTCTCCTTTTTGTTTGATTATTTTCAGAACGCCTGCGCTCTGGGCGGTAAGCTCAAAAGTGGCTTTGTCAGACTCCAGCTCGGCAATCACTTCGTCGAGCTGAACCACATCGCCGTCTTTCTTTAACCAGTTGGCAATCGTTACTTCAGAAATGGATTCTCCCACGGTGGGGACTTTTATTTGGATTCCCATTCGGTATTAGTTTTATGTGAATGAACTTCAGTTAGGTCTGGTTATATTTCAAACGCCTGGTTGACGATCTTTTCCTGTTCTGCCTTGTGCACCTTCGAGTATCCGGTGGCAGGCGAAGCGCTTGCTTTCCGCGATACAAGCTCAACATCCTGCTTGGGCATCATGCGCTGAATGTATGACCAGGAGCCCATGTTGGCCGGTTCTTCCTGCACCCAGACAAGCTTCGCATTTTTATATTTCTTGAGCAAGGCATTCAATCCCTTTTCAGGGAAAGGATGCAGCTGCTCGATCCTGATAACAGCGGTATCTTTTACTTTTTTCTTCTGCTGTCCCTCCAGCAGATCGTAATACACCTTGCCGCTGCAGAGCACCACACGCTTCACGTCTTTTGCTGTAACGTTGGCATCGTCGATCACTTCGTTGAACACACCTTCGGTAAATTCCTTGATCGGGGAGATCACCGCCGGGTGCCTCAGCAAAGATTTAGGCGACAGCACAATACAAGGCTTGCGGAAAGGCCACGTCACCTGCCTGCGCAGCAAATGGAAGAAGTTGGCAGGTGTGGTGGGATTGGCCACGATCATGTTGTACTCTGCCGACAGCTGCAAGAACCTTTCAGGCCTGCAGCTGGAGTGTTCAGGTCCCTGACCTTCGTACCCGTGTGGCAGCAGCATTACCAGGCCGTTCATACGTTGCCACTTAGATTCGGCACTTGAAATGAACTGGTCGATCATCACCTGCGCGCCATTCACGAAGTCGCCGAACTGCGCCTCCCACAACACCAGTGCATGCGGTGAAGACATGGCGTATCCGTATTCGAAGCCGAGCACGCCGAATTCAGAGAGCAGTGAGTTGTAGATGTGGAATTTCTGCTGACCCTTCTCAATATTATCCAGCCCGCAATAAGGAGCGTTGGAATTCATGTCGAAGAAATAAGCGTGGCGATGCGAGAACGTACCCCGTTTCACATCCTGGCCCGACATCCTTACCGGTGTGCCTTCCACCAGCAGCGACCCGTAAGCCAGAAGCTCGGCCTCAGCCCAGCCCAACACTTTATCTTCAAAGAACGCGGTCTGGCGGTCTTTTAATAATTTTTCGATCTGCTTGATCGGCTTGAAGCCGTCAGGGATAGTAGACAACGCTTTGCCTACCTTATCGATAATAGCCTGCTTGATTCCCGTCTTGGGCGACTGATCAAAATCTTCGGGTGTGGCCCTGCGGAGTTTCTCCCACTCTGCTTCGATCTTCTGGGGCTTGTAAGGAAGCGGTTTCTGCTTCACTTCGTTGAGCCTGTCCTGCAGCTGGTTGCGGAAGCTCTTGTCCATCTCATCAGCCAGCGCCGCGTCAACATCGCCGCGTTCGATGAGCTTCTTCACATAGATCTCGCGGGGGTTGGGATGTTTGGCAATGAGGTTGTACAGTTTCGGCTGCGTGAATTTTGGCTCATCGCTTTCGTTATGTCCATGGCGGCGGTAGCACAGCAGGTCGATGAAAATATCTTTGCCGAATTTCTGACGGTATTCCACGGCGAGGTTCGCCACGAAGTTCACCGCTTCGGCATCGTCGCCATTCACGTGCAGCACAGGAGCGTCTACGATCTTGGCAATGTCTGTACAATAGATGCTGGTACGGGCATCGTCATAATCGGTAGTGAAACCTACCTGGTTGTTGATCACAAAGTGGATGGTGCCACCGGTGGTATATCCCGGAAGGCCCGACATCTGCACCACTTCATATACAATACCCTGTCCGGCAACAGCCGCATCGCCGTGGATGAGGATGGCCATTGCTTTGCTGAGCTCGCCACCGTATTCATCGTCGATCTGGCCGCGGGTGTAACCTGTTACGAGGGGATCAACCGCTTCAAGGTGCGAAGGGTTGGGTGTAAGCTTTACATAGATCTTTTTGCCTGAAGGCGATGTGATATGGCTGGTATAACCCAGGTGATATTTAACATCGCCGTCACCCATGGTGAGGTCAGGATTCACATTGCCTTCGAACTCGGTAAAGATCTGCTCGTACGTTTTGCCGAGGATATTGGAGAGCACGTTGAGGCGGCCGCGGTGGGCCATACCGATCACCACTTCTTTGATGTCGAGCTCGGCAGATTTATTAATGATGGTCTGCAGGGCAGGAATGGTGTTTTCTCCACCTTCCAGCGAAAAGCGTTTTTGTCCCAGGAATTTGGTATGCAGGAAGTTCTCGAACACAACCGCTTCGTTGAGCTTGGAGAGGATCCGTTTCTTCTCGTCGCCGCTGGGGTTATAAGTATAGTATTCTTTCTCGATCTTCTGGAAGAACCATTGACGAACATCGTCATCGCGGATGAAGTTGTATTCAAATCCGATAGGACCATGATAAAGGACCTTCAGTTTTTCGATGATCTTGCGGAGGGTGGAGCGGGGCATACCGATCTCGGCAGCCACGTCAAACTCCGTATCAAGGTCGGCGTCGGTGAGGCCTACGCTTTTATGGTCGAACTGAACATTGTGGTTTCTTCGTTCCCGTACGGGATTGGTCTTTGATACCAGGTGACCGAAAGATCTGTAAGCGAAGATCAGGTTCCGTACCTGTGTTTCCTTGATCGATATGGGATCTTCTGCACCATGGCCGTTCTCTCCGTAACGTTGCGTGGAGAAATCATAGCCTTCAAAAAATTTCTGCCAGGTAAGATCCACAGAGGAGGGATCTTTCTTGTAGTTCTGATAAAGCTGGTCGACATAACCAACGTCGGCGTTGCTGATATAGGAATATTTATCCATGATTGTAAAGTGAAGCGAACAAATGTAGAAAACGATATCAATAATATAAAACCGGGTAATCGACTACGCGATTATTCACAATATTTTAACCATTACTTGAAGGGAAAAGTGCCATTTATGGCTGATTTTCAGGCATTTTTGACGTTCAGAGGCGCAAACATAAAATAAAATGCCCCAGCAGGCTGGCGGGCATATTCTGAAATGTGCGATTTTACCTTTCCGGGATTGCCAAACCGGAAATTACCCTTAAATTTGCACCCTTGTTTAATAAAAACGGACGAGTTCCACTAATTACACACCATGGTAAAAATCAGATTGGCCCGCAGAGGCCGCAAGAAACTGGCGATGTTCGATGTAGTCGTTGCTGACGCCAGGGCACCACGTGATGGTCGCTTCATTGAAAAGATCGGTACTTACAATCCTTTGACAACTCCGGCTTCTATCGTGCTGAACGATGACCGTGCTTTTCATTGGTTGATGAACGGTGCACAACCTTCTGACACCGTAAAAGCTATGCTCTCTTTAAGGGGCATTATGCTGAAGAAACACCTTCAGATCGGTGTGATCAAAGGTGCTATCACACAGGAGCAGGCAGACGGCAAGCTTGCTGACTGGGTAAAAGCTAAGGAGACCAAGATCCAGGCTAAACGCGATACGCTGGCACAGAGCAAACAAGCTCAGGCCAAAGCCCGCAAAGAAGCCGAAACCAAAGTTAAAGAAGCCCGCGCTGAAGCCATCCGCAAAAAGCAACAGGTTGCAGCTGAGGCAGCAGCACAAGCTCCCGCAGAAGGCGCAGAAGCTCCTGCTGCAGAGGGTGCAGAAGCTCAGGCTTAATTCGATTCAGAATCTTCCAAATGCCAATACGTTAAAGCGTGTTGGCATTTTTATTTCATCCTATACAACATGGACATCAGCACGTGTTACAAGGTCGGCTATATCTTAAAGCCCCATGGCCTCAAAGGTGAGGTTACCCTTTCGCTCGATCCTGGCGGTCCTGACTTCGACTCACTCGAATCGCTGTTCATTGAAAAGAACAACAGGCTGATCCCGTACTTCATCGAGTCGGTTTCGGTGCGGGGAGACAAGGCCTTTGTAAAATTCGAAGATGTCGATTCGTCGGAAGGTGCCAGCGCCATCTCCAAATGTGCAGCGTATCTTCCGAAAGCATCACGCGAGAAATCAGGAAGGGGTGAATTTTACGACGACGAAATCATCGGCTTCGAAGTGAGCGACAGCGAGGCCGGCGTGCTTGGAAAAGTGGTGGAAGTAACGCAGGCTGGTCCTAACAAATTGTTATCTGTAGACCGCAACGGACAGGAGGTGCTCATTCCCGTGAACGGTCCTTTCATCACCAGCATCAACAAATCGAAAAAGAAGATCAGTGTTGAATTGCCGGAAGGGTTTCTGGATATTTAATGCGTCTCCCGCAGATTTCGCAGATCAACGCAGATGTGAAGAGAAAATAAAATCTGCGCAAATCAGCGGGATCTGCGGGACATGCATTTCTATTAACTTGCAGCATGCACATCGATATTATTACCTGTCTTCCGCGGCTGATCGAAAGTCCTTTTAACGACTCCATCCTGAAGCGCGCACAGACCAAGGGCATCGTAGAGGTCAACATCATTGATCTGCGGCCGTACGCCACTGACAAGCACAAGTCAGTGGATGATTATGCCTATGGCGGCGGCGCGGGAATGGTGATGATGATCGAGCCGATAGACCGGTGCCTTACCGAGCTAAAAGCGAAGCGCAGCTACGACGACATCATTTACATGAGTCCTGATGGGCAGCTGCTCACGCAATCCCTCGCCAACGAGCTGAGCCTGAAGAAAAATCTTGTGCTGCTTTGCGGCCACTACAAAGGTGTGGATGAGCGCGTGCGTGAGCACCTGGTGACCCGCGAGATCAGCATCGGCGATTATGTGCTTTCGGGTGGAGAGTTGGCTGCGGCAGTGGTGGCCGATGCGGTGGTGAGGCTGATCCCGGGCGTGTTGTCTGATGAAACTTCGGCCTTAAGCGATTCATTCCAGGACGACATGCTGGCGCCCCCCGTCTATACCCGCCCGGCTGAGTACAATGGCTGGAAGGTGCCCGACGTGCTGTTGTCGGGGCATGAGGCTAAAATCGAGCAGTGGAAGCATGACCATGCGCTTGAGCGGACCCGGCAGCGCAGGCCAGATCTGCTGAAAAAGCATCAGTAAAGTTTAAGGTTTAAAGTTTAAGGTTTAAAGTTGGGCCAGCTGGAAACGGGGTTTCTGATCCGATTCAGGGGTTTGAGCTTAAAATCCGTGAATTTTCGACGTTCCCGTTGAGCCTTGAAGTAACTCCCAAGAACTTTAAACTTCAAATTTTAAACTTTCAACTGGAAATCCCCGATTCTTTCCATACATTTGCAGTCCGTTTTAAAAACCATCGAGTTATGGCCGATCTAATCAAAGTTGTTGAGCAGGAATTTGCTAAGGTGCGCGAGTCTATCCCTAACTTCAAACCTGGCGATACCATTATTGTTCACGTTAAAATAAAAGAAGGGAACAAGGAAAGGGTTCAGCAGTTCCAGGGCACTGTGATCCAGCGCAGGGGTGCAGGAACCAACGGTGAGTCATTCACTGTAAGGAAAGTATCCAACGGCATCGGTGTTGAGCGCATTTTCCCGATCGTGTCACCTTCTATCGATAAGATCGAGGTCATCAAAGAGGGTAAAGTAAGAAGGGCGAAGCTCTATTATATGAAAGGCCGCCAGGGCAAATCAGCCCGTATCAAAGAGAAGCTTTAATCTCAAAGGCATATACTTTTATGAAAGCCATTCCGCTTGCTCCGGGATGGCTTTTTTTATGACCAAAAAGTTAAGGACGGTAGCTAAAACGTTTGAAATTGCACTAAAAACGCGCTTTTCGGGGCAATTAGCATACTATTAAATTATTAATAACTTTGTCACCTCCTTAAAACCAACCAGAACGAGTCTATGGCAAGAAACATTGCAGAATTACTTGGAAAAGACGCAGAATTCCTGCTCAAGCACAAGAGCAAAACCATCTCTAAAGAACAACTTCATACCCCCAGCCCCGATTTTGTAGACAGGATATTTGCGCCTACTAACCGGAACACACAGGTGCTCCGCAGCCTGCAGTCATTGTTCGGTACAGGCCGTCTCGCCAACACCGGATACCTTTCTATTCTGCCGATCGATCAGGGCATCGAGCACAGCGCGGGAGCGTCGTTTGCCAAGAACCCCATTTACTTCGATCCGGAAAATATCGTGAAGCTCGCCATTGAAGGTGGCTGTAACGGCGTTGCCACAACCTACGGCGCGCTGGCCATGGTATCGAGAAAGTATGCACACAAGATCCCTTTCATTGTAAAGATCAACCATAACGAGCTGCTGACGTACCCTAACAAACACGACCAGATCATGTTCGGCTCTGTAGAAGATGCCTGGAACCTGGGCGCTGCAGCGATCGGTGCCACCATCTATTTCGGCTCCGACCAATCTACCCGCCAGATCATTGAAGTGGCTCAGGCATTTGAGCGCGCGCATGAGCTGGGCATGGGAACGATCCTGTGGTGCTACATCCGGAACAACGCCTTCAAAAAAGATGGCGTGGATTACCACGTGTCTGCCGACCTCACAGGCCAGGCCAACCACCTTGGCGTAACCATTCAGGCGGATATCATCAAACAAAAGCTCGCCGAGAACAACGGTGGCTACAAAGCGCTGAACACCGGCGGAAGCAGCTACGGAAAACTGGATGAGAAGATCTACACCGAGCTGAGCTCCGACCACCCGATAGACCTTTGCCGTTACCAGGTACTGAACTGCTACATGGGCCGCGCAGGCCTCATCAGCTCAGGCGGTGAGTCAAAAGGCGCAAGCGACCTGGCCGATGCCGTGCGCACTGCCGTGATCAACAAGCGGGCAGGTGGTACAGGCCTGATCTCCGGAAGGAAAGCATTCCAGCGTCCGATGAAAGAAGGCGTAGAGATCCTGAATGCCATCCAGGATGTTTACCTCGACAAGTCTGTCGATCTCGCTTAAGAAGCAATAAAGGATTGCCGGTGCATATATTTGTACCGGCATATTTTTTTAACAAAATTTCACACTATGTCTTGGTTCAAACGCAGTGATAAGGGCATTTTAACTCCTACCGAAGCCAAACGCGAAGTGCCCGATGGGCTCTGGTTCAAATCGCCGGCAGGAAAGATCGTTCACACCCGTGAGCTTAAAAATAATGCGTATGTGGTTCCTGAAGAGGAGTATCACGTGCGCATCGGTTCGGCGGAATATTTCGAAGTGCTGTTCGACAACAACACCTTCACCGAGCTCGACGCCAATATGGAATCGGCAGATCCGCTGAATTTCAAAGACACCAAACCGTATCCCAAGCGCATCAAGGAGTCGCAGGCAAAGTCTGACCTGAAAGACGCTGTTCGCACAGCCTACGGAAAGATGAACGGCCTAGACATCACCATTGCGTGTATGGACTTCAGCTTCATCGGTGGCTCTATGGGCTCTGTGGTGGGTGAAAAAATTGCCCGCGCCATGGACCACAGCATCAAAAACAAAAAACCTTTCCTGATGATCTCCCGCTCCGGCGGCGCGCGTATGATGGAAGCGGGATTGTCGCTGATGCAGATGGCCAAGACCTCCGCCAAGATCGCGCTGATGGACGCTGCCAAGGTCCCTTACATCTCCCTGCTGACGGATCCTACCACGGGTGGGGTAACAGCTTCTTACGCCATGCTGGGCGATTTCAATATCGCAGAGCCTGGCTCACTGATCGGTTTCGCGGGTCCGCGGGTGATCAGGGAAACTATCGGTAAAGATCTTCCGAAAGGTTTCCAGAGCGCGGAGTTCGTGCAGGAACACGGCTTCCTCGACTTTATTGTAGACCGCCGGAACCTGAAAAGCAGGCTTACCACGCTGCTGAGAATGCTCCAGAATTAATGATTTGACTGTCCGGAGGCGAACGATTTTTCGCTTTTTCGAACATGATGGTTCCCGCAGATCACGCAGATCAACGCGGATGCTGTGATGAACGATAATTCCCGACGTACTTATTGCGAAGGTGCGTGGCATGGCTATTGCGCAATTCTGCGCTGAAAAACCTATGCTCCTATGATCCGGAATTATCTGAAGATCGCCTTTCGCAGTCTGCTCAAACAACGGGTTTATACCCTCATCAACATTCTCGGCCTCTCCACGGGCATCGCAAGCTGCCTGCTGATCGTGATGTTTGTGCAGGATGAGTTCTCTTACGATCAGTTTCACCTCAAGCGCGACCAGATCTATAAGATTGTGCTCGAGCGCAAATACCCGAATCATTCCACCTACTACGCCATCATCCCTCACTCGTATGCCGATGTGATGTCGCGCGACTTTGCCGAGATCAGCGACGTGGTGAAAATGGGAGGTCCGTTCAATAATGTAACCGTTACGTATAAGAACAGGCAGGACGAAGAAAAACAGTTCGAGGAAAATTTTGTAATGGCTGCCGACTCGAATTTCTTCCAGATGTTCAGCATCAAACTGTTGAAAGGCGACGCAGGCAACGTGCTGCTCAACACCAATGACCTGGTGATCACAGAGGCTACCGCCAAGCGCTACTTCGAAAACGAGGAGCCCATCGGAAAAACACTGCGGCTGTTCAACCAGGATTATACCGTGACCGGCGTTTGTGAGAACGTGCCTGAGAACTCTCACTTCAAATTCGATTTCCTGGTGCACTGGACCGATCAAAACTTTGGCGGAGGACGTGAAACCAACTTTATCTCATTCTCGGTACATGCATACCTCGAGCTGAAACCCGGCACTGATCCCAAAGCGCTGGAGGCAAAATTTCCGAAGATGGTCGACACTTATGCGGCTGCGCAGATCGAGCGTGACCTGGGCAAGTCATGGGAAGATTACAAAAAGGAAGGCAATGGCTACCGCTACTTTCTTCAGCCGCTCACCAGCATTCACCTCAACCCGTTGAACATCGAAGCGAAAATGCGGCCCGGGGGCAACATCAACTATGTTTATTTTCTCATTGCTGTTGCTGTGCTCATTCTTGTGATCGCCTGCATCAATTTTATGAACCTGGCCACCGCCCGTTCTGCCGAAAGGGCAAGAGAAGTTGGCGTACGCAAAACCATGGGCTCACTGAAAGGCCAGCTTGTATCGCAGTTTCTCACCGAATCCGTGTTGCTGAGTCTGCTCGCTACGGCGCTGGCCATCGGCATCGTCTACTCCGCGCTTCCTTATTTCAACCAGCTCGCCGGTAAACAGCTGGCGCTCACGTTCGGCTTCGGGCTTGTGCTGGCGTTGCTCGGCGCAGCGCTCTTCGTAGGATTTCTCGCGGGCAGTTATCCGGCGTTCGTTCTGTCTGCGTTCAATCCAGTGATAGTGATGAAGGGAAGCTTCAGTGCAAGTGCCAAAGGCGCATGGCTGCGGAACGGGCTTGTGGTGTTCCAGTTCTTCATTTCTATTGTGCTGATCGTAGGTACACTGGTGGTGACGGAGCAGATGCAATACATGCAGAACAAATCACTCGGCTATGACAAAGACCAGATCATGGTGGTGGAGCGGGCTTTTGCGCTGGGCAACCAGTATCAGACATTTCTCGATGAGGTAAAAAGTTTTCCCGATGTGCAGCAGACTGCGGGTGCGTTTGCCATGCTGGGAAGGCAACGCGACTTTTACGGCGCACAATGGCAGCCCGAGGGGTCATCGGAGATCCTCACCACCAAGAACATGGCCATCGATGACGACCTTGCTGCCACCATCGGCTTCGAGTTCACAGAAGGAAGAGGATACGCCAAAGAAACGAACGACTCGCTTTCCATTATCCTGAACGAGACAGCTGTGCGCACGCTGGAGCTGAAGGATCCCATCGGTAAAAAACTCACACAGATGCAACGCACGCCGAACGGGAACATCGCCGTACAGTACACCATCATCGGTGTGATCAAAGATTTCAATTTCCAATCATTGCGAGATATCATTACACCCCTCACCATTCAAAGCACTGAAAGTTTTGGCGGAGGTATCGGTTACGCTTATATCAAGATCAAGGGTGAGCATATCGCTTCCGTGGCCAGCGCCGTTGAAAAGAAGTGGAAGCAATTTGTACCGGGTCAGCCGTTCAAATATTCGTTCCTGGATGAGAACCTCAACACGCTTTACGAAGACGAGAAACGCGCAGGACAGATCTTCGGTGTGTTCTCCGGGCTGGCCATTCTCATTGCCTGCGTGGGATTATTCGGCCTGGCTGCTTACACCGCCAGCCTTCGCACCAAAGAGATCGGCATCAGAAAAGTGTTAGGCGCCAGTGTTCCGGGTGTGATCCTGCTGCTGTCAAAAGATTTCACAAGACTCATACTGATAGCCTTCGTTCTGGCTGTGCCGCTGGGTTGGTATGTGATGAACACCTGGCTGCAGGGATTCGCTTACCGCATCGAGCTGGGCGCCGGCGTGTTCCTCATCGCAGGAGCTATAGCGCTTGTGATCTCGTGGATCACGGTGAGTTATCAATCCATCAAAGCTGCTGTGGTCAATCCGGTGAAGTCGCTGAGAAGCGAATAGCAGATCAATGCTTATACTCTTTCACTGAATCGATAAAACACTTCACCTTGTCCACTTCTGTATCGGGATACAGACCGTGGCCGAGGTTGGCGATGTGTTTTGATGATCCGAAGGCTTTGAGCATTTTTTGTGTTTCGCTCTTCACCTGCGCCAGCGAACCATAGAGAGCACAGGGGTCAAGGTTTCCCTGCAGGGTTTTATTGCCCAGCAGTTTGCGTGACTCGGCGATGTCCATATTCCAGTCGAGGCCAACAACATTACAGTTCATGCTGCTCATTTTCTCCCGTGCGAAGAAAGCTCCTTTTGCAAAAACGATCTTGGGAACTTCATTGATGGCGTCGCAGATCCTGGAGATGTACTTCAGGGAAAATTCTTCGTATTGTGCAGGCCCGAGAATACCGGCCCACGAATCGAAGATCTGAATGATGTCTGCGCCGGCTTTGATCTGGCCTTTCAGGTAATTGATAGTGCTTTGTGTGATCATGTCCAGCAGCTTGTGCGAAAGCTCCGGCTCCGTATACAACATCTTTTTGGCGTTGCTGAAAGTTTTGCTGCCGCGGCCTTCGATCATGTACGAGAAGATGGTCCATGGCGCTCCCGCAAATCCTATCAGGGGTACTCTGCCGTTAAGCTCTTTTTTGGTGAGCGCGAGGGCATCGAGCACGTATTGAAGCTCTCCTGCTTCGGCAATGTGAAGCGTGTTCAGATCGCTTGCGGAGGTGATCCTTTTCGGGAACACGGGGCCTTTCTTCTCCTCCATCTCATAGTTGAGGCCCATGGCTTCGGGGATTACCAGGATATCGGAAAAAATAATGGCAGCGTCTACACCCAGGATATCAACCGGTTGAATGGTGACTTCCGTGGCCAGCGCCGGGTTCTTCACCAGGGCCTTAAAATCTCTCGCTGTTTCTCTTACTTTCCTGTATTCGGGCAGTATCCTGCCAGCCTGGCGCATCAGCCATACGGGGGTTCTTTCTGTTTTTTCGCCTCTTGCCGCGCGTAATAAAAGATCGTTCTTCAATTGCATGCGGCAAAGATGGTTCTAGAAAAGAAAACCCCCAAAGAAAAACTTCGGGGGTTTTAAGCATAAATTTTGATGGCCTTAAAATTGCCCTTTTCGGGGGCTCAGGATTTTTAGAATCCAATCACAGGCACCGACGGGTTGCTTGGCGTATTAAAATCCAGCTCGTGTAAAGGCACGTCCCAACGGCTCAGGTAGTTATAATCGATGGTAGCATTGGTATCAACCACACCACCCGAGTAAAGAACCACTGCACCCGTACGACCACCACCCTGCTCGAGAGGTTTAAGAATTCCCCAACGTCTTGCATCATAGAATGACACGTTTTTGTTGAGCAAGCCGATCCTGCGCTCGCGACGCAGCTCTTCGTATGCCTGTGT
Organism: Chryseosolibacter histidinae; assembly: GCF_018598225.1. Lineage (GTDB taxonomy): Bacteria > Bacteroidota > Bacteroidia > Cytophagales > Cyclobacteriaceae > Chryseosolibacter > Chryseosolibacter histidini. Next base: position 66,907 of record NZ_JAHESF010000019.1, read on the forward strand.
CTCATTAAGTCCGGTGCCAGCAACAGCAGCCAGTGATGCATTTTGATAGGTCCTGACCTGATCAATAAAACCGAGGCCCACGTCGATCTGGTTCAATTTGATATTGGCTTCTGCCAGCATCAGCTGATTCTCTTCATAAGAACAAGCCAAAGGAATTTCAGCCAACTCAGATACTGTGGAGGAGTAATTTCCTCCGCTCTCGATCGGAATCATATCCCAGCGGGTACCGTACTGGAATCCACGGCCGCTGTTATTTACAATAGGGCTTGTTCTCGCTTTGAAGTTCCTTGTAAAGCGGGCATCTCCGGGTTTAAAATCCTGGATCAGGCGTTCGCTGATATAACACCAGCCGATCAAAGATCGTCCCGGCATCCAGGCAGCGTTATTGCCACCGGCGATCACCGCGTTCTCGGCAGCTGTACGCATGGTGAAAATGATATCGTTTGCCCTGATGCCATTGTTCGCGAGGGTGATAATGGCATTCCAGTCTGCCGGAGTCATTTCCGTCAGCGACTTGTTCACCAGTATATTCCTTGCTTTGTACGTATTGATGTTCCGGATCCACTCTGCCGGTTTGATCACGCCACCTTTACCTTTCTTGAGGAAAGAAGGTGTGACCGCGCTGATGATCTCTGTATAATCGACATCTGTTTCAGATATGGTTGACAGGATCTCTGCAGCAGCGTCAAAATTCTTATTCGCTTCAGCAATGATCGCAGGATATTCCACAAAATCAGCATTGGTTTTGTCAGGCGTGTCGGTGATAACACCCGCGATATAGATCGATCCTATCCGTGAGTAAACAAAACCTTTCCACCAGTATGCCCAGGCCTGCAGCGCTTTCTTCTTTGTTTCGCCATTACCTGAGAATGTCACGTTCGAGCTTTTAAGAACATCCAGGATGAGGTTGGCCTGGTTGTTCATAAAGTACAATTCCCACTCGTGGTAAAAAACATTTTCATCACCAAAAGAGCGGTTGTTCCTTGCTTTCAATTCGCTGATCTGCGAGCCGCCTTGCGGGGGTGTAAGCGTGGTACCGTTGCTCAGGATAATCTTTGTAGGCTGGTTTACCCATCTCCACGCAAAATTCCCAACAGATGAGAAATAAGAGTCGCCCATGATCTCATGGTCAGTTAACGCATACCACAGATAATAGAGGCTGGAGAATTTGTTGTAAACACCCATTCCGGCGCGTTTCAATCCTTCCTCACTTTGCAGCGCAGGGCGTCCGGGAGAGTTGGGGTTTTGCAGATCAAGCTCCTCTTTGCTACATGCATTAGCAACAAACAGTGCTGCTGTTAAAAGAATGCATTTATATATATGTCTTCTCATGATCATTTAATGTTAAATGTTTAAAATCCCAGATTCAATCCTACCTGATAAGATCTGAAGTTAGGGAAGGAATAAAGATCGGCTCCCCTTCTGAGCGGATCGTTAAGGTTTGCAGAAGCCTCAGGATCCATACCGGAATAATCGGTGATCGTAAACAGGTTCCTTCCTGAAAATGTGATCTGGGCATTGCGCAGGATCTTGTTGTTGAACAGTGGCGCCAGGTTGTAGCCCACAGACAGATCTCGCAAACGCAGGAAAGATCCTTTCTCTACGAAGTAAGAGTTAACCTGGTTGGTGTTATACAAGCTGTTGTAGTATGCCACAAAAGCACCTGACTCTTCACCAACGGTTACAGACTTGTCAAAGTCAGCGCTGCGCCGGTCTCTGTAGAGCCACTGGCGGGTGAGGTTGTAAATGTCGTTGCCGTACATCCAGTCGAACTGAAAGGAAATGGTCAGGTTATTCTTAACGGTGAAGTTGTTAATGAACGACATGTTGAATTTAGGTGTCGGATCACCGATCTGGGTCTGATCGCTGGTGAACATTACAGCCTTGGTGCTCTTGTTCACCACCATACCATTAACGATAGTATACAATGACTCATCCGCTTCGGCGATATACCTCGCGCCAGTCGGGCCGACTTCCTGCAGATTTCTCAAAGGACGTTTTCCAAAGAAAGCACCAACGGTAGCACCTTCTCTCAGCACAAACTGTCCTGATCCGCTTGAGCCGATCACTACATCTCTATGGTTTGAGATCTCTTCAACGATGGTTTGCTGCTTCCCGAAGCGGGTTCCAAAATCCCAGGTCAGGTTTGCCGATGAATACATATGAGCGTCCAGCGCGAACTCAAAACCTTTTCCATCCAGTGTGAAGGCGTTGTCGCGGATGGTAGAAGACCCGGTTGACGGCGCAACGGCAATATCATAGATCGAGTTCTCAGCTTTCCGTTTCCAGTAAGTAGCACCCAGCGTGATGCGTTGCAACCAGTTGCCGCTACCCAATGACAGACCGATATCGGTTCCGAATTCTGTTTCCTTGGAAACCTGCACATCGAGATTAGGATTGCGTGCACCTGACGGAACAGCAAGATAACCGCCCGTGCCGATGGAACCGGAGTTCAGAATCACAAAGCGGTCGTAGGCCTGAGGCTGTACACCTGCTTCGCCATACGCGGCGCGTAATTTAAATTCAAAAATGGAGTTGCTCTTCAGCAATTCGCCAAGCCTGAAGTACGCATCACCACGGGGAAACACGAATGCTTTGCTACCGGCACCGAACGCCGAAGAATAGTCAACCCGCACACCACCCGATAATCCGAAGAGTTCTCCGTAATCAACTTTCTGGTTGATCAGATAACCGAAGGTCACAAATTCTGTATTGTTCTCGGTAGCGCTTTTTGACGCCGTGGTATTCATTGTATAAGGCGGAAATGGAGCAAAATCAGAGCCCTGTGTGGTTATATTCTTATACATTCTCTTCCTGTAGTCATAGGCAAAGTGCGTGGACGTTGTGATAGGAAGGTCCATATTAAAGTCCTTTGCAAAGTCAGTGCGTACAAAGACTGTGAACAATGAGTTCTGCAACGTTTCATTGTCTCTGTTGTAGGTGATACGTCCTCCACCATTCACAACACTGTATGCGGGTGTGGCCGTATTCTTCTGATAAGCCGCAAAGTCCTCAAAGTCGTAACGGTAATTATCGATACCGTATTTATAATCAAACTCCACAAACTTCGGCAGTTTGTAGTTAAGGCTTACATTCTGGATTATGCGGGTTGTGTTCGCTGAGTAACTCCGGAACTGGTAGTTGTAAAAGGGATTTACCACGTTCTCGATAGCGGGATTCTGGTTAAATACATAGTTGCCTTTTGTATCGATGAATTTCATATCCCACCATCCCGGAGAGTTGATAGCTGTGCCCAAACCACTGGTAACGTTGTTAGCACCTGTAATACCACCGGTGTTATTCTCAGAATAGATAATCTGGGTTGATGACCTTACTGAAAATCCCTTGAATACATCTGCGCCAAGGTTCAGGGTGAGGTTGTTTCGATTATATTTTCCATTGAGCACACTCTCCTGATCGAGGCGTGAAATATTGATAGCATAGTCATATTTACCACCTCCACCAGAGATGCCCAGGGTATTGTTGATGGTTGCCACATTATTTTTGAACAATTGATCCACATGGTCATAGATCTGCTCCATGTAAGGCTTGTTGTTCAAGGTTGTGCCAGTTACTACAGGCTGTTCGGGCTGAGTCCATATACCATTCTCATCATGTGAAATTCTGGTAGCAGGAACCGAAGATGTCGGAGCTGTTAAAATATAACCTTCGGCATCGGTATTGAACGCATGGTACTTGGCAAGCTCAAGGTTGCCCTTGAGAGGATTGTCGACACTATACCGTGTAGACACATCGATCCGTGTGCGTTCATTCCGCTGACCTTTTTTAGTAAAGATCTGAATCACACCGTTGGCACCTTGCGCACCATAAATAGTGGCGGCGGCGGCACCCTGGATCACCTCTACACGCTCTACGTTAGAGAGGTCAAGGTCGGCAAGTCGGGAAGACACGTTGGTGGAGCTACCATTGTTATTGTTGCCGGCATTTACCTGAATTCCATCCACCAAAATCATAGGCTGGGTGGTGTTCGATCCGTTGAATGAGTTGATACCCCTTAACAGGATGGAAGCCTGCTGACCAGGCTGACCGGAGATGGATTGGATCTGTGCCCCCGCAACTTTTCCGATGAGCGCCTGATCAAGCGATGCGCTGGGTACTTTGGAAAGATTTTCTGCGCTGACGGACTGTACCGCGATGGCAACTTTCTTTTTGTCTGTCGGCGTTCCAACGCCGGTTACAACAACTTCCGTGAGTTGGGTAACGTCCATGTCCATCTGTACGTTCACCACGGACTGGCTGCCGATCTCGACTTCCTTGGATCTGAGGCCAATAAAAGAAAACACAAGAATTCCTTCGGAGGGGACACTCAGGGAATAGTTTCCATCGGAGTCGGTTACTGTTCCATTGGTAGTGCTCTTAACGATTACGTTTACTCCGGGTAGCCCGCTCCCGTCTTCAACGGCGGTAACGCGACCGGTCACGGTTCGCTCTTGCGCTGCTGAATATAGCGCAATAGCTAACGCGAAACATGTTAGTAGAAGCTTCTTCATAGTATAGATTTAGGTTAATAATCCCTGAATTTATGGTATGTAATACAAAAAGAAAATACCGCACATTGAATTACACATGAAAGGAAATGCATCCTTTGTACTACAAAACCGAAGATCGTAGTCACGCATGGGCTACTACAACCCTTTGTTTACAGCTGATTTGGTGGTTTTTTGCTTCGTTAACCCTGTAGCTAACGTTAGGAGGATGTGATATTCGAGACCTCCATTAGATTTCAATTAGAATGCGCAAAATGAGGGAGAGACAGAGAGAGTTTACATGAACGGTAGAATTTTGCTAGGCCTGGGCCGGGCACAACAGCCCCTATAGGCGCAATCACATTAAAATTCAATTAGAAAATTGATTGAGGGAATGTCGACAGAAAAGGGTCGCCGTAACAAAAAAAGAGACTGCCAAATTTCTTTGACAGCCTCCCGAAGAGAACTTACTTAAACTTAAACTTACGAGTTATCTCCAGCCTCCGTTGGAAGTGCTCAGACCATCGGCCCTGGCTGTAGTTCCAAAAGTGTAGAACGTCTTTTCTCCAATGGTTTGAAGGAAAGTAGCAGGCAATGGCAGGTGCAACGGAGTGCCCTTTTGCAAAAGATTCAGCTTTCTCATTTCGAAGAACTGTATGCCCATACCGGTGGTATAAAGCTCTACGTGTCTTTCGTGATGGATCGCCTTCAGAATATCATCGAGGTTTTCTGCTACCGGAGCGAGTTGTCCCCTGGTAACACGGGTTCCTGCATTGATGATCGCGGCCGCTCCCGGCAGATCTCCGGCATAGGCTCTTGCTTCGGCCCTGAGAAGATCATTTTCAGCAGTCTTCACCAACGCTTTTACACCCATCCCCCGGAAAGTAGGATATACAGCATCAAGTGCTTTGTACCTGTAGGCGCTGTAATGATAATATCCCCTCGCAGCGAGGAAGTCATTGGATGCCAGGTATGCAAAATCAGATGTTAAACGTTTATCCAAAGGATTTGCAGGTTGGGCAGGTTGAGGGAAAGTGGGTGTATCATCCCAGTGCTGCGGCAAAGACGGCTCCATCATATGTGCAACGTACATATCGGTTCTTCCCCAACCCACCGCTGTTAAATAATAGGTGGCCGCAAAATTCCATCGGTCTGTACCATCCATCTGAATAGTCCAGTCTGCTGTGATGCCAGCGTCTGCATAAGCTTTCACTTTCGCCCAATCGATGCCGGCAAGCTCAGTCTTGTTTCTGGGGAGGTAAGAAATAAGACGGGCCGCCGAAGTGTTGATCATCTTCTTAAAAGTAGCACTGGTTACGTTTGCCGGAGTTCCCAGCCAGCTCGCGGGAATGGTGAACGTTTCGTTGGATAAAGCCGAAGCCTCATCAAAATACGCCAGCGCGGCAGCTGCCACTTCCTGGTAAGGAACAGCGGTTCCAAGAACGGGTTCAACTGTTTTCATGTTATCAACGAGATGCGCCCTGTCATACACCAAAGCGAGATTCGCGTACGTTGTTCCCAGTATAAATTTTGCAACCGCAGTAGCCCGGGCGTTATCAACGCCGTTGGTGCCGATCTGAACTCCCGAACCAATTGCTTTCAACACATTGGAGGCCGTGAGTATTGCGGAGTACCACTGATCATAAGAATATTTTGTTAGGCCAGCATTGGTATACGTGGGCGCATTGTTCCAGGCCATATCCCGGGGTTCCCACGACATATCTCTCATACCAAAGTTTCCCCACGAACAGGTTGCATGGTCTGCCGCTACAGCCAGCATCGCATGTACACCACTCGTACTATGATCTCCGGTGAAAACTGTATTGTAAAGGCCAGAGGCCACAGCTTCAACATCGGCGCCTGTTTTAAACACCCTTCCAAAATCCGGGTTGTTTCCATTCTCAACGTCCAGGTCTCCACAACTGAACAATAACAAACCTGCAGAAGCCAAAGCTGCTACAAGAAATCTGTATATACCTTTCATGTTTGTTGCTTTTTTGTTTTACAAGTTAAATCCTAAAGAGAACGCAACGTTGCGATAGATGGGGTTGGCTCCAATTCCATCAACAGGTTGTCGCAACGTACCAACTTCAGGGTCATATCCCGAGTATCCTGTAAAGGTGTGCAGGTTCCTGCCTACAGCTTTGATCGAAACACCTTTTATGGTTCCCCTCAGGAATCCGCTGAGAACTTTTGCAGGTATGGTGTAGCCGATAGCCACTTCCCTTAACTTCATATAGCTCGCATCTTCTACCCAATAGGCATTGGCGAAGTTGGCATCGTACATACCCGCTGTCCAATAAGAGGCTGCTTTCTTTTTACCTTCCGCCACATTGGTCATATCCTGACGCTTGCTGATGTTGTTAAACGCCAAACGCTGATCGTTACCATTATAAACATCACCACCATTTTTCCAGTCGAACAAAATGTAGAGCGTTAGTCCCTTGTAGTTGAATGTGTTGGCGATGCCCATGTTGAATTTGGCATTGCCGTCGCCGATCTTGCCGGTCCATACCTCACCGTTTTCCCTGTAAAGAATCGGTAGCTCGGCCGTTGTGCCTTCTGTTCCGGCAGGGATCACGTATCCTTCGCTGTTGACCTCATAATTGCTGATGGATCCTCCTTCCGGAAGCTGACGCGCCATTTCTTCGAGCGTTCTTACCATTCTGTGACCATGAATGGCGCCATAGCTCTCACCTTGCGCTATCCTGAACATTTTCTGGTCGCCGCTGGGGGCCTCATCAACATTGGCAATATCTCCTAACCAATACGGCGGGATCGGAAGCTCTGTAATTTCCTGGCGGATCCTGGAGAATACAAAATTCGAATTCCATGAGAAGTCGTTTGTCTTCACCCAGTTGGCGCCCAAGGTAAATTCAAGCGTTTTAGATTCGATGGTACCCGCGTTCCGCCACTGACTGCTGAATCCGTCATTTGCGAACGGAACCAGGGGCACATTCAGAAATTGATCGGTAGTAACCGAGTGCGCATACACTCCTTCAAAAGTAAATCGCTGAAGGAAATTGGCGTTGAGGCCGAACTCGGTCTCTGCGGTCTGTGAAGGTTTCAGCATGGAGTTACCCCTTTGCCTTGCAACAGCGTTCCCTTGCGTGAGGGTAAACACCTCGTATTGCCAGGCGAAATTCGGGCGTATACCCGCGGTACCGTGCGCCACCCTCACTTTTAATTCATCTATGCCGGGAATGATCACGTCCTGAGAGATGCGGTAAGCGCCTGACAACCTGTAGTAAGGATTCCAGCGGGCATCGGGTCCAAAAAGTGAAGATCCGTCGTAACGGAACATGCCATCAAACAAATACCGGTCTTTGTAGTCCAGGCCCAGGATGGCAAAATAGTTTTGTGCTCTTTCTGTTGTCTTTCTCGACGTGGCGTTATTGATCGACGGAAAGTTATTGAACTCTTCTATTCCATAAACCTTGAATCCCGTAGCGCTTGCATCTGTATATTCATAGTGACGATCTTCATACAGGTAAGAGAGCTTGGACTTAATGATCAGGTCACCCAGCTGCTTATTCAAGTTGAGGGTAATTTGCGTATTGGCCGTCACTGTTTCGCTGTTCTCATGCGTCAGTCCACCGCCCGTATACGCGTTCGAAGTGTTCCATGTATCCCTGGGATTGATCAATTCCCTCTTGTAGTTTTCAATCTCGAATGTTTGAGTCACATCGAGGTTAACCCAGCTGGCGAAGTTGACATTGGCCGTGTAGTTACCCAACCAGCGGCGGGTGGTCCTGTTGTCTTTCTGTTTGTAAAGACTGTACAACGGATTGGTCACTTCACCGTTAAAATGGTTCACTCTTAAATTATAAGGCTGACCATCCGGATTGAGTGCGAACAGATCGACATCTTTTTCCATACGCGATACCGCATAGAAGATGCCTGATGGCTGCTCTACTTTTCTGTTGATATACAGATTGCTTGCACTTACGGTTAACCAATCGTTGAGGTGCTGATCAATATTGAAACGGAAGTTTTGACGTGAATATCCGTCGCGGTATTGTACTACACCCTCCTGAGAATTGTTTTCAAAAGACAGGAAGATGTTATTCTTATCTGTTCTGTTGGATACACCGATATAGTTGGTCATTGTTTGGCCCGTCTGAAATACGTCAGCAGGATTAAAACGCCTTACGCCATACGGGTTGTCCATGTAGCCATCGGTATCGATCGATCTGGATCCGGTAATACCTGCGTTGTAACCACTGGTATAACCTGCAGGGTAAGTAACGCCAGCGTACTTTGTGTACTGACCTTGGTAGTCTTCCCAATCGGGCGCAAGTCTGTACAGATGAGACTCTGCTGTTTTCAGGTAATGCTGAAGGCTTTGAAAACCTATTTCGTTTCTGATCGTGATCTGTGGCGATCCGCTGGGACCATTTTTTCCCCGCTTGGTGGTAATAGAAATTACGCCGCTACCGGCACGGGAACCGTACAAGGCAGAAGCCGCGGCACCTTTGATCACCTCCATAGACTCCACATCATCAACGTTGATGTCGGCAAGACTGCCATTCATGATGATGCCGTCAATCAAGATAAGTGGCGATGCGCTTACGTTCAGAACGTTATCACCCCTGAGGAGGATATCCGCCTGTTGTCCTGGCGCGCCACCCACGGAAGATGTACGCAGGCCGGCCACTTTTCCGGTCAAGGCTGAAGCCAGTGAGAGGGCTGGTACGGCCGTGAGCTGTGCCTCACCAACTTTTGTTACTGACACGGTCATTTTTTCCCTGGTAGTAGCACCGGCAACGCCAGATACAATGATCTCGCTGAGCTGCGTTACATCCAGGCCGAGTGACACATTAACAATAGTGCGATCACCAATTTCGATTTCTTTGGATTCGAGTCCGATAAAGGTGAAGATCAGGGAACCGCCGGAAGGTGGGATGGTGAGACTGTACTTTCCGTCGGCGTCGGTAGACGTACCGGTGGTGCTGCCTTTTAAAACAACGTTCACACCGGGTAAAACACTGCCGTCCTCTGTGGACGTGACTGTTCCGCTTATCGTTCGCTCTTGCGCTATTGAATATAGGGCAATGGCTAACGAGAAGCATGTTAGTAGAAGCTTCTTCATTAGTATAGGTTTAGGTTAAGTCTATACCCCAATTTACGGTATGCAATACAAAAAGAAAATACCGCACATTGAATTACTCATGAAATAAAATATGCCATTTATATCATAAAACAGAAGATTATAAATCACCTACTCCGATTGTTTAAGGTGATTTTGCCAGTTTTTTGCCGCCAACCCGGGCGCTAAAATTCGGTAGATCCAGTGCGTGAGACCACATTAGATTTTGATTAGAAATGCAGAAATTGAGGGGAAGACGGAGGGGGTTTACATGAACGGTGGAAAATTAGAAGTCAGGAGCCAGGAGTCAGGAGCCAGAAGAGGCAGGATTTAGAAGGAGTAAGGAGTAAGAATTAAGGAGTAAGAAGGAGGCGTAAAAAATAAAGGCCGATCCTGTTTTGCAGGAACGGCCTCAATATTATTAAGGAGAATGCTTTCTTAAGCTTCGGCCATGGGTTGAACCGATACGAAAGATTTGTTCTCTCTTCCTTTCTTAAAAACAACAACACCGTTGGTCAGTGCAAAGAGTGTGTGGTCTTTGCCGATGCCTACGTTCTGTCCGGGGTGATGTTTGGTGCCGCGCTGGCGTACGATGATGTTGCCTGCAATTACTTTCTGGCCACCGTAGATCTTGATACCAAGTCGTTTGCTTTCTGATTCGCGACCGTTCTTTACTTTACCTTCGCCTTTTTTATGTGCCATGGTTAACCGGGATTTTGGGATTTACAGGACTGCAGGATTCCTGCTCCTTGATAAATCTAATGTTAGTAATTCAATTTTTTTCGCCTGTTGTCAATTGTCCCGATAGCTATCGGGATTGCCAACTGTCAACTCTTTAACCGATGTTCTCGATTTGTACTTTGGTGAATTGCTGGCGGTGGCCATTTTTCACCTGGTACCCTTTTCTGCGTTTCTTTTTGAAGACAATCACCTTGTTGCCTTTTACGTGCTCCAGGATCTTACCTGAAACAGTGATTCCTTTAACAGTAGGGGCGCCAATATTGACCTTACCTCCATCGTCAGTGAGAAGCACGTTATCAAATTTTACAGATGAACCTGCTTCGCCTTCCAATTTAGGGGCATAGATATATTGATCTTTAGCCACTTTGAACTGTTTTCCGGCAATGTTTACAATTGCGTACATAGCTTTTTCAAAATAGGACTGCAAAGGTAACAAAAGAATCGGGATTTCAGTCTGGGGCCTTAAGAATTTTGGAACGGTTTCACAACAAAAACGAACCGTCAGTACAAAAAAATATTTTTTACGAAATCAGGCCTTTATTACACTGAAACAAAGGACTGACCAGACGGCGTATAAACGGCTATTTTACAGTAACTTATCTTCCACAAAACATCAACAAAGTTATCCACAATTGTTGAATCCAGCCTGAAAACCCACTTTTTGAATTTTCCGTTTCCTTCTTTTCATTTGTACACTTGATAGCTGACTGAAACGGAAACTCCACCCGTTTCTTCAAAGCCAAGCAAAAACTTTACGGAAACATTACAGGTAAAAACCGTGTTTTTTACCTGGTTTTGATATTGGGATAACCTTAAAAAAATTACAACATGAGCGGAGCACCATTAGATGAACCCATTTTACGCGAGAACAAGGACCGGTTTGTTCTTTTCCCGATCCGCCAGCCCGAGATCTGGAAGTTTTACAAGCAGGCAGAGGCCAGTTTCTGGACAGCCGAAGAAATTGACCTGAGCCACGATCTGCGCGACTGGGAAAATCTCAATGATGGTGAGCGTCACTTCATCACCCACGTGCTCGCATTCTTCGCTGCCAGCGACGGTATTGTAAACGAGAACCTGGCCGAACACTTTGTAGCCGAAGTTCAGTATACCGAAGCAAAATTCTTTTACGGTTTCCAGATCGCCATCGAGAACATCCACTCCGAAACCTACTCTTTGCTGATCGATACTTATGTAAAGGATCCCAAAGAAAAAGATAAACTGTTCCACGGCATCGAAACCATGGAATGCGTGAAGAAAAAGGCAGACTGGGCCCTGCGCTGGATCGGTGAAGGCACCTTCCAGGAAAGGCTCATCGCTTTTGCTGCAGTAGAAGGTATCTTCTTCTCTGGCTCGTTCTGCTCCATCTTCTGGCTCAAGAAAAGAGGACTGATGCCGGGACTGAGCTTTTCAAACGAGCTGATCTCCCGCGACGAAGGATTGCACTGCGACTTCGCCTGCCACCTCTACACCCAGCACGTGGTGAACAAACTTCCGAAAGAAAGGGTGATCGAGATCATCAAAGACGCCGTGGAGATCGAAAAAGAGTTTGTGACCGACGCGCTTCCGGTGAACCTCATCGGCATGAACGCCACACAAATGCGCCAGTACATTGAATTCGTTGCAGATCGCCTTCTCAACGAGCTCATTGGCACAAAAATTTATAATGTTACTAATCCGTTCGACTTCATGGATATGATCTCACTGCGTGGGAAGACGAACTTCTTTGAGAAACGTGTGGCCGAATACCAGAAGGCAGGTGTGATGAAGAGCACAGAAAAAGAATCTGCGCCCAAGTTTTCACTTAACGAAGATTTTTAATACATTCAATCACTTTTTAAACTTTTCTTTTAACAACAACCCGTTCTTACGATGCTAGTACTTAAACGCGATGGACATCGAGAATCCGTAAAGTTTGACAAAATCACCGCCCGAATCGAAAAACTTTGCTACGGTCTTGATCCTAAGTTCGTTAACCCTGTAGAGGTGGCCATGAAGGTGATCAATGGCCTGTACGACGGTGTATCTACGCAGGAATTGGACAACCTGGCCGCCGAGATCGCGGCTACGTTGACGACCCGCCATCCTGATTTCGCAAGGCTTGCAGCACGTATCGCAGTATCCAACCTGCACAAGGTTACAAGCAAGTCGTTCTCCAACACCATGAAGCGGTTATACCAGTACGTTGATCCGAAGACGGGTCAGAACGCGCCGCTCATTTCGAAGGAGACATGGAGAGTGATCAAGGAGCACGCATCGCAACTGGACGAGGCCATCATCTATGACCGCGACTTCAGCTACGATTATTTCGGCTTCAAAACCCTGGAGCGCTCGTACCTGATGAAGATCGACGGCAAAACCATCGAACGCCCCCAGCACATGCTCATGCGTGTTGCCGTAGGGATCCATGGCGACGATCTTCCCGCAGCCATCGAAACTTATAACCTCCTGTCAGAAAAGTGGTTCACCCACGCAACACCAACGTTGTTCAATGCAGGAACGCCGAAGCCCCAGCTTTCGTCATGCTTCCTGCTCACCATGAAAGACGACAGCATCGACGGCATCTACGATACACTGAAACAATGCGCCAAGATCTCCCAGTCAGCGGGAGGTATCGGTCTCAGCATTCATAACGTCAGGGCGAAAGGCTCTTATATTAAAGGAACAGGCGGTACCTCCAACGGTATCGTGCCGATGCTCCGGAATTTCGACATGACTGCACGTTATGTTGACCAGGGCGGTGGAAAACGCAAAGGAAGCTTTGCCGTTTACCTCGAGCCGTGGCATGCCGATATCTTCGACTTCCTCGATCTGAAGAAGAATCATGGTAAGGAAGAGCTGCGCGCACGCGATCTCTTCTACGCACTGTGGATCCCCGACCTGTTCATGCAGCGCGTTGAGAACAATGAAATGTGGTCGCTCTTCTGCCCTAACGAATGTCCCGGACTGGCAGACGTTTACGGCGAAGAGTTCGAACGCCTCTATCATAAATATGAAAGCGAAGGAAAATTCCGCAAGCAGGTAAAAGCACAAGACCTGTGGTTTGAAGTGCTGGAAGCGCAGATCGAGACCGGAACTCCTTATATCCTCTACAAGGACGCGGCCAACAAAAAATCGAACCAGAAGAACCTCGGCACCATCAAGTCAAGCAACCTGTGTACAGAGATCATCGAGTACACTGCGCCTGATGAAGTTGCCGTGTGTAACCTGGCTTCTCTTGCCCTGCCGAAATTCGTTACAGAAGACGGCAAGTTCGATCATCAGAAATTGTACGACATCACTAAGGTAGCCACCCGCAACCTGAACAAGGTGATCGATATCAACTATTATCCCGTTGAAGAAGCACGCAAGTCTAACATGCGCCACCGCCCCATCGGCCTCGGCGTACAGGGACTGGCAGACACGTTCATCATGCTGCGCATGCCTTTCGACAGTCAGGAAGCACGTGGCCTGAACAAGGACATTTTCGAAACCATCTACTTCGCAGCCATGGAAGCTTCTATGGAAGAAGCGAAGAAGAACGGCCCTTACGAAACCTTCAAAGGTTCACCGGTATCCAAAGGCATTTTCCAGTTCGACATGTGGGGTGTTACACCTACCTCAGGGCGCTGGAACTGGGACAAACTGAAGCAAGAAGTAAAACAGCACGGCGTACGCAATTCCCTGCTGGTTGCTCCGATGCCTACTGCGTCTACATCGCAGATCCTGGGCAACAACGAGTGCTTCGAGCCCTACACATCCAACGTTTACACCAGGAGAACCCTGTCAGGCGAGTTCATCGTTGCCAACAAGCACCTGATGAAAGACCTGATCAATGCAGGGCTGTGGAGCGAGACAATGAGACAGAAGCTGATCGCCACCAACGGATCAGTGCAGCCCATCGCCGAGATCCCGCAGAACATCAAAGACATTTATAAAACCGTTTGGGAGATCTCCCAGAAGGCCATCATCGATATGTCTGCCGACCGTGGCGCGTACATTTGCCAGTCGCAAAGCCTGAACATTCACCTGACCGATCCTAACTTCGGCAAGCTCACTTCCATGCACTTCTACGCCTGGAAGAAAGGTTTGAAAACAGGTATGTACTACCTGCGCTCCACTGCAGCTGCCGATGCCATCAAGTTCACGCTTGACAAGTCTGCCATCCAGCAACCCGCTGTTGTCGCTGCAGAAGCTGCTACCGTAACAGTTACAGAGCCTGCGGTAGCGATGGTGAATGAAGCACAGCAGTCATTTCACTACGAGCAGCAGCCAAGCGCTGCGGATTATGACCAGAAACGTTCAGACATGGCGTGCTCACTGGATAATCCCGATGCTTGTGAAGCTTGCGGAAGCTAATGCAACACTGAGTTTTAAGTTTGTATTTTTAAGTTTATATCAGGTGCCCGGTTCAAAAGACCGGGCTTTTTTTTTGCACACATCATTCGCGCCGCAGCGAACTAACGGGGTTGGCACGCGCAGCCCTGGCGATCTCATAACCCACTGTAACCAGCGTGATCACCAACAAACCCACCAGCGACAAAATAAAGATGAGCGGATTCAACGCTGACTGGTAAACGAAATCTTTCAGCCAGTAAACCGCCAGCAGATACGCCAGTGGAATGGCAACGATGCTGGCCATGAAAAAGATGCGCAGGAACAACCACACGAACATGGCCACCACCTGCCGCACCTCGGCGCCCAACACTTTGCGGATACCCACTTCTTTTGTTTTTTGCTCTGCCGTATACGATGCAAGCCCGAAAGCGCCCAGCACTGTGATGAGCACTGCCAGCACCGCGAAACTCTTGGCCAGTGACGCCACCCTGCCCTCGTTCAGGTACATGCGGTTGAACTCATCGCTCACAAACCAGTAATCGAAACCGATCGCCGGAAAGATCTCCTTCCACTTCTTCTCGATGGCCTGGATCTTCTCCTGGAATTTTCCGACGGGCAGCTTGACGTAGGCTATCTTGTCGATGAAGTGCAGGTGCGGATTCAGCATCAGCGGCTCGATGCTCTGGTGCATGGAGCGGAACGGAAAATCTTTTACAACACCGATCACCTTAAACGTGCGGTTGTTGTTATTGAATCGTACTTCGGTCACGGAAGTGCCCATGATCTTTTCTATGGGCTGGTTCAACGCTTTGACCGCAGCTTCATTCAGGATCACCGACGATGAGTCTGCAAGATTCGCTGCATCAAAATCGCGGCCGGCAACAAACTCGAGCTGATAGGTTTTAGCAAAATCAAATTCAACGTTCAGCTGGTTCCACTGCAGCGATTTATCTGTGAGCTCAGGAAACTTCACTTCAGCGCCGATCCACCCGAAATAGTTCAGGCGCGGCAGGTGGTTGGCCATGGTCACATGCTCGATGTCCTTGTCTTCGAGCACAGCCTGCTTGAAGGCGGCAAACTTGCTGTCGGGTGCCGTACCGCCGTAGCGAATGGAGAGCAGCTGACTTCCCTGTTCGTTCAGCTTGGTGTTTTGCATGTGGTTCATCTGGCGGATCACCACAAATGTTGAAATGATGAGCACCAGCGACACCGTATACTGCACAGCCACCAGCGATTTTCTGAAAACTTCAGCGCCAATGCCTCTCACGGCCTGTCCTTTCAGCACCTCCACAGGCCTGAACGCCGACAGGTAGAATGCGGGATAACTTCCCGATACAACTGCCATGAACACAATGATCACCAGCATAATGGCGATCATGTACGGATCCAGCAACGACGCGAGCGTAAAAGTTTTGTGGGCCAGCTGATTGAATGGTTGCAAAAAGATGATCACGAGCAGCAGCGCTATGAGCAGTGAGCCAATGGTCATCAGCGACGATTCATAGAGGAATTGCCTCGCGATCTCCCGGCGCCCGCTGCCCAGAGATTTTCGCAGCCCCACCTCTTTTGCCCTGCGCGCGGACCGTGCAGTAGCCAGGTTCATGTAATTGATGCAGGCTATCAGCAGGATGAGCAAGGCAATGGCGCTGAAGATGGTGAGGTATTTTTTATCTCCTTTCGTGCTGTCTTCCCAGAGGTTCTTCTGATCGAAGTGAAGCTCTGAAAGCGGTGTGACAAAGGCGGTGAGCTTCCATCCGGCAGCAACTGTTGCCGAATCAGACAGGGCCATGTGCTGCGCATAATCCTGCAGCGCTGCTCTCACCGGCGCCACCGAAGCGCCAGGCTGCAGCACGATATAACTTTCAAACCATGAAACGTTGCCCTGGAACCGCGAGCCTTCCATGTAAATGTCGAAATTTTCAACCACCGCACGAAGGGCATTGATGTTGAGGATATAGTGCGGCTTGAAATGGGAGTTCGACGGATAATCACGATACACGCCGGTGATCACCACATTGATCTCCCTGCCCTGCGTTGCAAAATTGTGCTTGACGGAGATTACCTGGTCCATGGGATCGGCATCGCCAAAAAGTCTGCGCGCGCCCGATTCACTGATGATCATGCTGTTGGGATTATCGAACATCTTAGCCCTGTTGCCACGCACCAGCTCAAAATCCAGGATCTCATCAAAGCCAGGTTCGGCCCAGCGGATCTGCTCTGTAAGAATGATCTTGTCTGTGGTTTTGTGATGGAGCGACGTTGGGTACCCGATGTATTCGATGCGGATGGCCTTCATCACCTCCGATCTATCTTCTTTCAGCTGCCGGATGAAATAACCGGGCGCCACCGTGTTGTCAAACGTTTGCCCGTTCGGGTTAGACCAGGTGGTGCCTATGCGGTAAGTGTCGTTGTAATACGGATGCATCACATCATATTGCAGCTCGTCGCTCACGTACAAAAAGATCAGGATGGCGCTGGCCAGTCCCAGGGCGAGGCCGAACATATTCAGGAATGCAAAAAACTTCTGACGTTGAAAATTTCGCAGGGCTACCACTAAGTAATTTCTGATCATAACGGGAAGGTTTGCGTTGTTGAAAAGGACTCACCAGAGGTTATCAATTTCATGCAGCATGCCGGAAGACCGGAGAGGGAACTGCAGGACCGGGTAAACGTACGATACATAAATAAAAAAATAAGTAGTGACATTGCTCCTTGTAGAAACGTGACTTATATGGATACGAATACGTGAAAACGTATGATAATGCTTCTGTTCCGATAGGACTGGAAGTGAAAACATTATCAGGTGAAGAAATTATCCCGCCAGAAGGGTGATTTTATTACGCGCTCATTTTGTTGAGGTGCTGTTCACGAAACTTGGAAGGTGTGGTTCCATAGTGTTTCCTGAAGGCTTCATTAAAGCCTGACACGGCGCTGAAGCCCGAATCGTGGGCGATGGCAGCAATGGTATAACGCAGGTTTGAAGGATCGCTCAGCCTTTTGCACGCCTCCTGAAGCCGCAGCGCTGTGATATAATCACCATAAGTTTTGTTGAGTTTCTCATTGAGCACCTGCGAGAGGTGATGCCTTGACGTGTTGATCCTGGCCGACAGTGAATCGATGGTCAGTGTTGTATCGAGAAAAAGTTTGTCGTGGTTCATCAGCTGCTGAAGCTCGGCTTCAATCCGCAATGCTTCTTCCGGCTTCAGGCCCGAGTGTGCATACTTGGCAGTCTTACGCAAGCTCAAAGGAACAACCGTTGCGTGCGCCCCTTCGAGGAACAGGTCTGGTTTTGAAATGGCCTGGTAGCTGATCCAATAGATCAGCAACGTGAGCACCACAAACAGCAGGCGCACATCCGGAAAACGGCCATAGTATACTACCATCACGGCCAGGGTGACGATGATGATCGCTTCGGCAAGAACCACCCGTTTTATAAAACCATTCAATTCAGTGTTGCCCAACTGCAGCGCCAAGGCACCATAGATGATGAGCTGTAACAGCTGCAGCACTGCCTGCGTGTATGGATGCACATAGAGATTGTAAGATCCGCCGGTAAAAAAAGTAACGAGCGCGTTGAACGTAAAGATCACAAATGGAGCAAAGTGAAGCAGATCGGTTTGTGTGAATACATCTCCGCGACGGGCTTTGATGTACAGGTAGAGCAAAGGTCCCACCAGGTACGGTAGTTTGTACGACAGCATATACGCGAACCACACGTGATCCATCATCCAGCTTTTGGCGATCACTTTTAACGTGAGCTGAAGGCCAACAACGACGAGGAACAACGCGAAGTAAAGATGCGCACTGTTCTTCTTCCGGTTCCTGAGAAACCAGATGCTGAGCAACAAACCCTGCAGGGCGCCGAACAGCAACAGGAAGATGTTTACCTGATGAGCAGTCATTGAATGAATGTACATCAAAAATTTCAAAGCTCCTGTGATGAGTCGATGAGCGGTGAGAATTTTGTGTGACTGCTTATCTGTATTTTCTTCTCCAGACCTTGAACCAGTGTTTGTTGGCGGGATAGCTGCGGTGTGAGGTTATGTTGTTGAAGACCAGCGCCACGAGCAGAAGAATGATCACACCCGTTAAGATCGGGCTGAGCACATAGGCATAACCGAAGCTCTTGATCTTTTCGGAACCGATGATGGCAATGAGTGCTGTGGCACCACCGGGAGGGTGAAGTGTTTTGGTGATCTGCATGAGCACAATGGCAATGGCAACCGCCAGCGCCGCCGCCAGCCATGCTTCGGGGATGAGGTAGTTGATGGTGACCCCCACAATGGCGCTGATGACGTGGCCGCCGATCAGGTTGCGCGGTTGCGCCAACGGACTGTTGATCACGCCATAGATCAGCACAGAGCTTGCGCCAAACGAACCTACAAGAAAGAGGTTATCAGAAACGGAGAGGTAGCTGCTGTGAAGAAAACCGATGAGGCCTATGCCGGTAAATGCGCCAAGAAACGTCCATAAATGCTCGCGGATGTCGACAAGGGTTTCTTTGTAAATAACATACCGTGCAAAGCGCATGTGGCGCCTGATCCTCTTCTTCATATTTTAAAAGCGGTGCAAAAATAGATCAAATCGTGCTACAGAAAATTCCTCTAACCGGATTTTAATGTCATCAGAACTGAAAGTAAATGAACGGTTGGATCTCGGCCGACCTGGTCTGCACTACCAGCATGATGATGATCACCATCCAGGCGGCTTTGAGGGCCAGGGGCATCTCCGTTACGAATGTTTGGAAGGCCTGCGACGAGCGCGATGGCATAAAGTGCAGCAGATAACCGATGACCATCAGCGACAGCACAGCTTTATAGCCACTGATAAAGTCGAAAAATATCTGCGGATTGAGCTGGGTCATGATCTGGCCGATCATTGCACCGGCAGACTCCATCGACGAGGCCCTGAAGAAGATCCAGCAGAAGCACACAAAGTGGAAGGTGACCAGAACATTGAAGCGCTTCGTCCATTTTGACGCTGGCTTGTCTTTCTGCTCGTCGCCCTGCCACGCCACAAACATCTTGTGAACGCTGAGCGCCGCGCCGTGCAACGCACCCCAGATGATGAACCGCCACGACGCACCGTGCCACAGGCCGCCCAGCAGCATGGTGATCATCTGGTTGAGATACGCTCTCACTTTTCCTTTCCGGTTCCCACCCAGCGAGATGTATAAATAATCCCTGAGCCAGGTTGAGAGTGAAATGTGCCACCTCCTCCAGAATTCGGTAATGTTCCGCGACTGATAAGGAGAATCGAAATTGAGCGGGAAATGAAATCCCAGCAAAAGTGCAATGCCGATGGCCATGTCAGAGTAACCGGAGAAATCACAGTAGATCTGCAGCGCATAACCATAGACGGCAAACAGGTTTTCCAATCCTGAATACAGTGTGGGAGCTTCAAAGACGCGGTCAATAAAATTGGCGCTGATATAGTCGGAGATCACCGCTTTTTTGAACAATCCACAGCCGATGAGAAAAACACCGCGGCCAAACATTTCGCCAGTGACAAAGGTGGGTTTATGAATCTGCGGCAGGAAATCTGCTGCCCTCACAATAGGCCCTGCCACCAGCTGCGGAAAGAACGAAACAAAGAACGCGTAATCGATGATGTTGTCAACAGGCTTCAGGTTGCCGCGATACACATCGAGCGTGTAACTCAGCGACTGGAAAGTGAAGAACGAGACGCCTACCGGCAGAAAAATATCCATAGGCTCGAACTCCCGGCCGGTGAAACCATAAAAAGATTCGAAGAGAAAATTGGTGTATTTGAAATAACCCAGCATGCCCAGGTTGATCAGCAGTGTGACCGCGATATAAAATTTCTGCTCCCATTTCTCCCTGGCGTTGTAGATCAGTTTGGCAAGTGTAAAATCAATCACTGTTGCAAAGAGCAGCAGCACAAAATAAACCCCGCTGGATTTGTAATAGAAATACAGTGAAAAGAGGATCACAAAGATCATCTTCGGCCGGTGCGTGGGACTGAGCGCCACGTAGATCCACAGGAAGCCCGTGAACAGCCACAGGAAGAATCCGCTATTGAAAAGAAACGGTTCCTGTGCATTGTACACAAACTGCTGTGCGATCTTATGGATGTCGAAAGGAAACATATTGATTGTAGCCTTTGATCAATGCATTGTATAAAAGGTTGCCCTGATAATCATAACCGTCCCTTGTAAAATGGATCCCGTCTGCCCGCAGCAGGCCGACGGTTTTCCATGCCTGTGCCGCATGCTCGCCCCCCATGGCCTTGTACATGTCCCAGAACGCAAGACCGTTCTCCGCAGCGTAGCGGATGATCTGCTCTCTGATCTTGGGAATTCCCGGGTTCGGTTTTATTTTCTTTCTGAACGACTCCGGCGGCGTAACCAGAATAAACTTTGCGTTGGGATTGCTGCCGCGAAGTGAAGTAATGAGCTTGTCGATGTTCTGAAGGAAATTTTTATCGAGGTAGGGATAGTCCAGCGACTCGTTTGTACCCAGCGAGATGATGAACAACTCCGGTTTCAACGCGGCAGTCTGTCCGGCGAGGAACATGGCTGCATTGTAATGCGCATACTTGGCGCCGTTCACACCGATGGCATGGTACAACACGCCGTTCCTTCCGTTCTCGAGGCTCATGCCGAAGATGGTGGCCTGCACCTGCTCGGGTGTGGACTTCAAGGTCTCCAGGCGCATGGCACTCACGCTGTGGGGTAATACAATGCGTGAATAGTTGCTGAACGGCTCGCTGGTGAACGGGCCGATGAATCCCAGCTCCTGGTCGGCTGTGTCTTTTACAGAAAAATGAAAGCTGGTGACGTCTTTCAGAAAGAACAACGTTACGGCGTTGAAAGAATAATCGAACCAGAGGTCTTTCATAAACACATCGAGCCTTGCTCCCGGCACACTGGTGTTGATGGTGATGCCGCCGATGCCGATGGGCAGGGGCTGATCAGGATAGATGCAACGTTTGGCCTGCCAGGTCACATTCGATGAGGTCACAATGTTGAACGCTTCGTTCGTACCGGCTAACCGGGCCGGCACAACCAGTCCTCTGCCCGCATTGCCGAAGTCGCGGTGAAAGTTCTTCCGCACAGCATGGGTCAGGTATTCTGCCTGTATATGAGAATCACCGATATGCACCATGTTCACCACACGGTCGCCCAGCTTCTTCAGCCGGTAAAGGCTCTCGTAAAACTCATCAAGATGCCCAACATTCTGGATCACGTTCATTGAGTCGTTCTCCAATCCGTAACTCTTGTACGTGAACGAAAGCGTATCCTGAGCGTAGGCGGCAGGTGCCAGTAGGCAGTAGGCAACAGGCAATAGGCAATGGAAAACCAATGCCATTGGGAAATTTTTGACTACTGTTACCCCGATAGCTATCGGGAGCCTACTGCCTACTATTCTTCTCATACTTCTCCTTCTCAAAAAGTAAACTCTTCACCAGCGCGCCGGCCAGTTTTCTGCCACCTTTAAATGTGAGGTGGGTGTAATCTTTGGCGGCGAGCGCGGGTTTTGCCTGCACAAACTTCACCATGCTGTTCTCTCCGCCCATGGCCTGGTACATGTCCCAGAAGGCAATACCGGTTTCCTTGGCGATGAGGCGTTGCGCGTTTCGCATGGCCGGTATGGCACTCATGGTCTGAAAATCGCCGTTCACGTTGCTGCTGCGGTCGCTCACGCTGAGCAACAGAAAACTGCAATCGGGAAACAATCTTTTGAGCTGGTTCACCACGCGGATCATCCGGGTTGTATACGCGGTATAGTTCAGCGATTTCTCAACGATCAGGTTCAGCCCGAACTGGAGAATGATCAGCTTGTATTTGCGATAGCGATTGAACTCCCGGTACATATCAGGGTCGATAGCATTCAGCGTCAGGCCCGAGTTTCCGCGAAGTGAAAAGTTATCGACATAGATGCCCGGTCCCTGCTCGAAGCTCGCACCATATACCCAAAGGCTGTCGAAAGGAAAGAATTCAAATCTTACGGTCTTGACGCTCTTTCCATGGAAGGTCCATTCCTGCATTTTGGCAGACGGCTCCAGTGGCTCCGAAGCTTCCACCGTATCGATGTTATAATGAAGGATAGCGTCGCGCAGGCTTTTGTAGTAGAGCTTGATGGTATTGAACTCGCGGAGGTACCGTTGTTTCGAGGGCCTGTACTCCACCCAGTTTCCTTCGCGTGGTATGAAACAGTAACCTGAAGGACCGATGCTGGTCACCGAATCGTTCTTTACCAATGAAACCGTATGCCACTCATCGAACCGGTGCTTGATCGTGTTCCTAAAACCAGACACGTTAGAGGTGATGGGAACGTAGCCTACACCTCTCCCACCAAAAATGGATTGCAATGTGTCGCGAAAGCTTCCACAGAAAACATCTCCTTCAATAAAAGAGTCGCCGTAGAAAGCGACCCGCAGTGTGCCATCGGACCCTTTGACCTTCGAAAGCTCTCTGGTAAAATGTTTCAACGCTGTGCCGTCGCCGCTGTAATCTTCGATGCAGGTGATCCCGGGCGGACAGGTTTCGCGGATCTCCTGAACAATGGAATCCTGCTTGGCCACGATCGAATCAGGGATCTCGGTGCCTTTGGCAACCAGTGTGTCAGGCACGTCCTTCCGAATCTCTGACAGCAGATCGACTTTTTTTAGGGTGAACGGACCGACGTCGATCTCCGGAATTAAAGAAAGAACGAGCAGCAGGCCAATGATCAGGAGGCACAGCAGGAAAGAATGATGCAGCTTGTTCTTCATTTAGCCAGCAAAATAAAAAAATATGGGCGCGTGACACCCATATTTCTCTGTGATTCGAAGTTTAGGCGGGTTCTATAACGCGCCAGCCTTGATCTCGTCTACCACCGCCGGATCGAGCAGCGTGGAAGTGTCGCCCAGATTCGCGGTATCGCCTTCTGCCACTTTCCTCAGGATACGCCGCATGATCTTGCCCGAGCGGGTTTTAGGAAGGCCACTCACAAACTGGATCTTGTCTGGTTTGGCGATGGGGCCGATGATCTTTGACACGGTTTCGCGGATCTCGCCGCGCAGTGTTTCGTCATTGCCCGGTTTATCGTGGAGGATCACAAACGCATAAACGGCTTGTCCCTTGATATCGTGCGGGAAGCCGACCACGGCAGTTTCAACAACGTTTTTGTGCTCGGTGATGGCACTTTCGATCTCCGCTGTACCCAGGTTGTGACCAGATACGATGATGATGTCGTCTACCCTTCCGGTGATCCTGTAGTAACCGTCTTCATCGCGTTTACAGCCATCGCCGGTGAAATATTTTCCGGGGAACGTTGAGAAGTAAGTATCCTTGAAACGTTGATGGTCGCCGTAAATGGTTCGCGCCATAGACGGCCATGGGAATTTGATGGTGAGTCTTCCTTCTATGTTGTTGCCCTTGATCTCGAGTCCGCTCTCATTCATCACGGCCGGTTGCACTCCCGGAAGCGGCAGTGTGGCAAAAGCCGGTTTCAGCTTCGTAGCGTGGGCTATCGGTGAAATCATAAAGCCGCCGGTCTCCGTCTGCCACCAGGTGTCGATGATAGGGCATTTGCCTTTGCCGATGTTCTTGTCATACCAGTTCCACGCTTCCTCGTTGATAGGTTCTCCTACGGTGCCCAACACTTTCAGCGATGAAAGGTCATGGCTTTCAACAAAGCTGATCGGCGCTTTTTCCAGCGATCGTATGGCCGTGGGTGCGGTATAAAAGATGTTGATCTTATGCCGTTCGATAGCCTGCCAGAACCTGCCCCAGTCAGGCCACGAAGGCACACCTTCAAACATGACGGTGGTGGCGCCAGCTGACAACGGGCCGTACAAGATGTAAGAGTGGCCGGTGATCCAACCGATATCGGCTGTACACCAGTATACCTGTCCCTCCTCGTAATTGAAGGCTGTTCTGAACGTATAGTTCGTGTACACCATGTAGCCTCCGCAGGTGTGCACCATACCTTTGGGCTTGCCGGTGGAGCCGGAAGTATACAGGATGAAGAGCAGGTCTTCCGCGTCCATTTCTTCGGCGGGGCACTGGGCATTCACTTTTTTGATCTCTTCGTGCCACCACAGATCCCTGCCCACCTTCATCGGAGCTTTCGTTTTGGTGTGCTCGTATACAATGACCCTTGACACATCGGGGCATTTTTCCAGCGCCTCGTCAACGATACCTTTCAGATTGATGGTTTTATCGCCACGAAAACCTCCGTCGGCCGTCACCACGATCGTGCTGCCGGCATCAGTGATGCGGTCGATCAGCGACTTGGCCGAGAAACCCGCGAACACAACTGAGTGCACAGCACCGATGCGTGCGCAGGCAAGCAGGGTGTAGGCCAGCTGCGGGATCATGGGCAGGTAAACGCATACCCGGTCGCCCTTTTTGACTCCCTGCGCCTTGAGCATATTGGCGGTCTTACCCACTTCCTCCGAAAGCTGCTGATAGGTGATGTGAAGCGCTTCATCCTTCGGGTTGTTAGGCTCCCAGATGATCGCCGTCTGCTTCGCGCGCTGAGGCAAATGGCGGTCAATACAATTCTCTGTGATGTTAAGCTTGCCACCGATAAACCATTTCACCTCGGGCTTGTGAAAATCCCATTCAAGAACTTTATTCCATTTTTTCCGCCATTGAAATTCTCCTGCTATGGTAGCCCAGAAGGCTTCCGGATCTTCAATGCTCTTTTTATACTGTTCCTGATAATCCTCAAAAGATCGGATCGTACCCATGATGTATGTCTCGGTTTTAGTGACGAACGTGAAGCTTAAAATTCTATCCTTTTTGCAGAAAATCAAACAAAAATTACAATTGTGTGCTGCCACACATCGATAATTTTAAACCCTTAATTTTTTTATACCTTGTATTTAAGGAGTGATGGCGATGGATCTTTCAGATTTTCTTCAGGAAATTCTTTTTGTGGTGGTGCTTTACAAAAAAAAGCCGGAGCAATCGCCTTCCTATAACACGCTCATGGAGCTCGCCCGCCACACGCAGACAACACTCTCCATTTTCGTTTATGATAACAGCCCTGCGCCCAGCACCAGCCACGCCAGCCACATCATTTACCGGCACGATCCTTCCAACGCCGGAACAGGCAAAGCATATAATGAAGCTTCAGCGCTGGCGGCAGACCTTGGCAAAAAGTGGATGCACCTGCTCGACCAGGATACGGCAACCACAATATCATATTACCACAAACTTTTCGACGCGGTGGCCTGCAACCCGCAAGGCGTTGTGTTTGTGCCGAGGCTTTATGATCCCGATGGTTTTGTCTCTCCCTTCCGGTGGCGATGGGGAAGCGGTGAACGGATCGACGTAACACAAGCCACCCTTCCACTTCAGGCTTATCGCTTTGTCAACAGTGGTCTTCTCGTGCTTCATAGCACCTTCCGGGAAGTTGACGGATATCATCCAGAAATCCCCCTCGATTTCAGCGACATTGCCTTCGGCGAAAAGTTAAAAACACAGGTGGAACATTTTATCGTGGTAGACGACTCCCTGCGTCATGACCTGTCCGAAACTTCAGCCCTGCCGTGGCGCGCTTCGCTGGAGCGGTTCCATTTCTTTTGCCTCGGAGCTTTCGTGATGGGCCGCGAGTATGGTCCTTTCTATGTATATTTTGGCAGAACCTTTCTGCGTGCTGTTTACCTCACGCTGCTCTACAGGCGGGCCGGATTTATCAAGACATTTTTTGTTCACGCAACACAAGCACCGGGCACATGATCAACCCTTATTTCTGCTATGCTTTTTCTTTCATCGCGGCCATTGTCACTTACCTGCTGGGTTGGTCTGATCTCTACCCGGAGCTCTCCTGGTCACTGCTTGCCTTCCTGCTCGTCACCATCGGCTTTCATGTGTACCTGGGCACACGCATCCGCAGGCCAGGCAATATCTTCACATCCATAGCACCTTTTTCAGAAAAAGGGGCCCTGCGGGTTACACTATTCGTGTATGCGTTGTGGGCCTGTGAGTTTATGTATGCGGGCGGCATCCCGCTGATGAAGCTCCTGCTGAACCAACCTTATAACTACAGAACGTTCGGCATACCTTCGCTGCATGTGTTCATTGTTACCTTCAGCTCGTTTTATACAGTTTGTCTTTTTCATCTTTATCTCTCGTCACGGCGAAGGATCATCCTTGTTCTTTACCTCGTAAACCTGTTTGCCGCCATTCTCATTTACAATCGTGGCATGTTCCTGTTCAACCTGTCGTCAAGCTTCTTTTTGCTGCTCATGTCTGTGAACCGGATCCCGAGGATCTGGTGGCTGGCGTTGCCTGTGTCACTGGCGGTGCTGTTGTACCTGTTCGGTGTGCTGGGCTCGCTGCGGGTATCACGTGAGGCGCGGAAGCCGTACACCACTGAGCTGTTCATGCAAACCGGGCGTGCCAACCACCGGTTCGTTACGTCGCATGTGCCCAGGGAATATTTCTGGGCTTACATTTATATCTCATCGCCGCTGGCCAACCTTCAGCATACCGTTAACACCAAAGATGCCGGTGACCCGAGCGTTGGCAAACTGGCGGAGATGATCAACAACGAGCTGCTGATGGATTTTATTTCCAAAAGGATCAACACCCGTTTTCATCTCGAGCCCGAAAAGGAGAACACCATTCCGGGTCCGTTCAATGTTTCCACGGTGTATGCCCGCTCTTTCAGTTACTGGGGATGGGCCGGCATGTTCCTGATGGCCTGCGCCGTGGCTGCGATACCCTGGTTGTACATGAGAACGCTCCCGGCAACCTCACCTTTTTTTCTCAGCGGCTTTTCCATTCTCTGCACCATGTTCCTTTTCCTGGCGTTCGACAACACCATCCGGTTCACCGGCTTCAGCTTCCAGCTGCTCTATCCTTTTCTTCTTCATTATCTTTCAAAAAAGTTTCCCGAGACACAGAAATTTTTCGTCAACAACAAGGTGACAAATCCCTGAATTCAAAA
This sequence comes from Chryseosolibacter histidinae, assembly GCF_018598225.1. Lineage (GTDB taxonomy): Bacteria > Bacteroidota > Bacteroidia > Cytophagales > Cyclobacteriaceae > Chryseosolibacter > Chryseosolibacter histidini. Next base: position 94,446 of record NZ_JAHESF010000019.1, read on the forward strand.
CTTATTGAAACCTCTAGCTTTGATTTATAGGCGGAATCATTTAATTTAATCGGGTACGATGATCTCAGTGTGTATGGCTACAAAAAATGGAGCAAGCTACGTTGCCGCGCAGATCGATTCCATTTTGTCACAGCTGAGTGCCGCCGACGAGCTCATCATTTCAGACGATGGATCCACGGATGACACCGTTCAGATCATTCAATCGTACCAGGATCAACGGATCAAGCTGATCCGGCACAACGTCTCCCAAGGTGTAACCCGTAATTTCGAAGCCAGCCTGAAAGCCAGCAGCGGTGAGTTTATTTTTTTGGCCGACCAGGATGACATATGGTTGCCCTCGAAAGTTGAAGTGATGCTCCAGCAACTGAAGGAGCACGACCTGGTGATCAGCGATTGCCTGGTGGTTGACCACTCCCTTAACATCAAGAACAGATCTTTTTTCACCCACAACAAATCTGGCAAAGGGTTGATCAGGAACATCCTCAAGAACTCCTACATGGGTTGCTGCATGGCCTTCAACCGGAGGCTGCTCAACCGCGCGCTTCCTTTTCCGAAAGACATCCCCATTCATGATTTCTGGATCGGCCTGATCGGAGAAATGTACTTCAGGGTGCAATTCATCCCCGATGTGCTGGTATATCATCGCAGGCATTCCTCCAACGCCTCTTCTACCGGAGGGACCAGTGTCTTTTCGTTGCCACGGAAAGTGGTGAACCGTTACCGTATTATCAAGAGCCTTTTTTTACATAAGTCTTATGCAGGATAAGATCACCGCTTCGATCGTTATTTATAAAAACAATCTCGAACAGCTCAAAGGGGCCGTTCAAAGCTTTCTCAAGAGTACAACAGATTCCACGTTATACCTGATCGATAATTCACCCACCGATGAATGCAGGCAACACTTCGTTCATCCGCGTATCAACTATATTTTCAACAACAAGAACATCGGTTTCGGCGCCGGACACAACATTGCCCTGAAGGATGCGATGGAGAGACAATCGACGTATCACATCATCCTGAATCCTGATGTGTATTTCGAACACAACGTGGTAGACAAGCTGCGCGCCTTTATGGATGCGGAGGGCCAGGTGGGACTGATCATGCCCAAGGTGCTCTATCCCGATGGCCGCCTGCAGCCGCTCTGCAAACTGCTGCCGTCTCCTTTCATTTTATTTACCCGCCGGTTCCTGCAATTCTTCCCTTCGTGGCTCGACCGTTTGAATCACTGGTACGAAATGCGTTTCTCCGGATACGACAAGGTGATGGATGTTCCGTTCCTTTCGGGATGTTTTATGTTCCTGCGCATGGATACGCTTCGCAGGGTAGGCTTGTTTGACGAAGAGATCTTTCTGTACACCGAAGACACAGACCTCACCCGCAGGATCCACAAACATTACCGCACCGTTTTTTTTCCCGAAGCCGTTATCTATCATTACAACCAGCGGGGTTCTTACAAGAACTACCTGATCCTGATCTATCACATCCTGAGTGCCATCAAATATTTTAACAAATGGGGATGGTTCAATGACACAGAACGCGAGCATATCAACCAGCAGATCTTATTAAAATTCTCGGGTGACTGACCGGCACACCATAGTGAGCAAGAACCTGCTGTTCGCGGCGCTCAGCATGGCCGTGGTGGCTTTGCCTTTCTCCGTAACACTCTGCCATACCGCCTTTGTGTTTCTCATTGTGCTGTGGATCATCGAAGGCCGATGGGCTGAAAAACTGGCGGTTATTAAAAAAAGTTTTCTGCTCAAAGTCCTGCTGCTCTTCGCCCTCTGGCTCGTGATCGGCTTACTGTATACGGGCAACATGAAAGAAGGGGTATTTTCATTCGAAAAGAAATTGTTCTTCTTCCTGGTTCCGCTGGTGCTCGCTACTACCGCTATCAAACTGGACGAGACAGACATCCGGCGCCTTTTTTATCTTTTTGTGATGGCGTGCCTGGCCGGAACGTTGATCTGCCTCGGGTACGCGGTGTGGCAAACCAACCTGCATACTCCCCACGTACCGGACCCAACCATCAGCTACCTCAATGGTTCGGAATTCGACACGCTGCATCCCACACGGGAATATACGTGGTTGTTCTTCTCTTACACCGCGCTTGCCGAAGGTATTGCCATTCATCCCGCCTACTTCTCCATGTACCTGGCGTTCTGTATTTTTTTCCTGCTCCATGAAATACTGTCCGTGCAGCTTACGCGTGTGCAGAAGGTTTTGATGAGCGTGGCCATTCTGCTATTCTCCATAATGATCATATTGCTCTCTTCGCGGATCATCATCATTTCGCTGATCACGGTGTATCTTTTAGTGGCTGGCTACCGGCTTGCCGTCCGCAGGTCGTTCACCACATCGCTGACCATAATTTTGCTGATGCTGGTAGCGCTAGCGTTGTTGTTCGTCAATCCCGTGAGCCGTTACCGGAACCTGCAGGAGCTTGGTATGAGCTCGCTGGAGATCCGCGAAAAGTCGCTTTATAAAACTTCTACCGAGATCAGGGCATCACTGTGGTGGCTGGCGCTCAAAGCATACGGCAGAACCAATCCGCTGCTCGGAAGCGGCACAGGCGATGTGATCGGGCTAATGAAGCAAACCGGCGATGCCTATGAGATCACCAACGTGATGGGTACACACGACCCGCACAGCCAGTACCTTTACCTGCTCATCGGCAATGGCATTCCGGGACTGCTGATCTTTTGTCTGTACCTGATCTTTCCGCTGATCTGCGCCTGGACGGTGCGTGATTATTTATTCCTTGCTTTCAGTTTTCTCTTTGCCGCGTTGTGCCTGACTGAGTCGGCGCTCGAGGTTCAGAAGGGGATCGCGTTCTTTGCCGTGTTCCAGTCGCTGTTGGTTTTTCAGCGGCGGTCTTTCCAGTCAGAGGTTTTTAAACTAAAGCTCTTCAGTGCAGGAAGTTAACCATTATACCACCCTCGATCAGAGCATCATCAGAACACTGATGTACTATGACATTTTCAATTATCCTCTGAAGTCAAGGGAAGTTTTTCAGTTCCTGGGCATCGGTGATGTGACGAAGGAAGAAGTGACCGCAGCCCTCGACTCACTGGCCAGCCAGCAATACCTTTACCGGTTCGGAGAGCTTTACAGCCTTCAGCCAGATGAACAAAATGTGCATCGGCGGTTAAACGGAAATGCGGAAGCGGAGAAATGGCTTCCCAAAGCTAATAAGGTGGCAGCGTTCATTTCCGGTTTCCCCTTTGTGCGGGCAGTGATGGCATCAGGATCTTTGTCCAAAGACTACATGGACGAAAATTCAGACCTCGATTTTTTTGTTGTCACCGCGCCTAACCGATTATGGATCAGCCGCACATTGCTGGTGCTCTACAAGCGCATCTTCCTCAACAATTCTCACAAGTTCTTTTGCGCAAATTATTTCGTAGATACCCAACACATGGTGATCGAAGAGCAAAACCTGTTCACGGCAACAGAGCTGGCTACGGTCATCCCCCTTCAGGGTGCGGAGTATTACGAGCAGCTCCTGAAGAAAAATAATCCCTGGCTACTCCGGTACTTCCCCAACTTTGTACCCCGGCAGGTAAAGGAAGTTCCCGCAGCCAGACACGGTCTGCTGAAAAAGATCATGGAAGCAATGTTGAACATTTTCTTCGGCAATGCGCTTGAACGTTTCTTCATGTTTACCACGCTCCGCCGCTGGAAGAAACTTTACCAGGAAAGTTATGATGCGGCTGATTTCGGGATCGCCTTCAAGACCAAGAAATACGTTTCCAAAAATCATCCGAAGAACTTCCAAAAAAAGGTGATGGAGCGGTATCAGCAAAAGCTGGAAGCCTTCGCGAAAAAATTTGACCTCGAATGAAATGAGCACGGTGCTATTCACACATTCTTACTTTTATAAATTCGATGCGAAGCAATGGAAGTTCAAACAGCCGTATCCGCCGCTGGGAACCATTCAGGCGGCAGCTGTGCTCAGGGATGCGGGCTACAGTGTCTCGCTCTTCGATACCAACCTGAGAGACTCGCCACATGAGCTCATGCCCATGCTGCAGCGCATACGGCCTCGCTACTTCGTTATCTATGATGATGGCTTCAACTATCTCACCAAAATGTGTCTCACAAAAATGCGTGAAGCCGCTTTCGTGATGAGCACCGAAGCAAAAGCATTGGGATGCATCGTGATCGTATCGAGCTCCGATGCCGCCGATCATTATGAGAAGTATTTTTCACATGGCGCAGACTATGTGGTGCGCGGAGAAGGTGAAGAAACACTGAAGTCATTGTTGCTGACTCTCGATCAGGGTGGAGATGCCGCGCAGGTGCAGGGCCTTGCTTTCAGAAGGGCGGATGAAAACATGCTCACCGGCACAAGACCTGTGATCAAAGACCTTGACAGCTTGCCCCTGCCCGCGTGGGACCTCGTGGATATAGCTGCTTACCGCAAAATATGGTTGCGTCATCACGGTTATTTTTCGCTGAACATTGCTACCACCCGGGGCTGCCCGTTCAAATGTAACTGGTGTGCCAAACCGATCTATGGCAACCGGTATACTTCACGGTCGCCGCAGCACGTTATTCGTGAGATAGCGTACCTTCTGGAAACATACAAGCCCGATCATTTCTGGATGTGCGATGATATTTTCGGTCTAAAGCCGGGATGGGTGTGTGAGTTCAGGGATCTGGTGAAAGAAAGACGGCTAAGTTTTCAGTATAAGATCCAGTCGCGTGTGGATCTCTTGCTGGAAGAAGATACCATTGACGCCCTGGCACAATCGGGTGCGGAGACTGTATGGGTGGGCGCGGAATCGGGTTCACAAAAGATCCTCGACGCCATGGATAAGGGAACCACGGTAGAGCAGATCGTGGACGCTAGCCGGTTGCTGAAGCAGAAGGGTGTGAAGGTTGCTTTTTTCCTGCAGTTCGGATACCTGGGTGAAAGCCGCGACGACATCGGCAAAACCATCCAGATGGTGGTGGATCTTTTGCCAGACGAGGTAGGGATCTCCGTTTCCTATCCCCTGCCCGGCACAAAATTTTATGAAAAAGTGAAAAACCAGCTCAGGGAGAAAAAGAACTGGAGTGAATCGGATGACCTGGACATGATGTTTGAAAGTACCTTTAAAACCGCTTATTATCGGCAATTACACCGTTACGTCCACAGTATTTACCGTAAACACAAAGGTTATCATACATTGCGGAAACTCTTGAGCAACCCTTTGCGTCTTAGCTATAGGGACCTGCGCACGGGACTGGCGACGTTTTATTATATCCCGAAAGCCTTTGCACAACAGATCAGGCTTAAAACCCTGGAAACAGCATGATTTAAAAAAGTTATGGCAGTGCCGTTCGATCATATCGCATCTACTTACGACTCCGTTTTCACCCGGAGCACGATCGGCCAGTTGCAGCGCAAACAGGTATGGAAATACATTGAAAGTATTGTGCCCCAGCTGCGCGGTTTCGAGATGCTGGAACTGAATTACGGCACCGGCGAAGATGCAACCCTGTTCGAGGAGCGCGGCTTTAACATCGTGGCTACCGATATCGGCCAGGAGATGCTGAAGGTGACCCAGAAAAAATCCGAACAGTTTTCGATGCAGCACAGCATCAGCTCGCATTACCTCGACCTCGACAGCTTCAGCGAAACCTTGTTCGATAAAAAATTCGATCTCGTATTTTCCAACTTTGGCGGCCTCAACTGCATCAATCCCGAATCGTTTAAAAAACTGCTGGAGAAGCTTCCCGAGATACTCAATCCTGGAGGACGTTTTATCGGCGTGGTGATGCCCAAGTTCTGCGCATGGGAAACCATCTTTTTCCTGCTGCGCTTTCAGTTCAGGAAAGCCTTCAGGAGGCTCACCTCCAAAGAAGTGATCTCAGATTTTTATGGTACCACCGTTAGAACGTGGTTCTATCAGCCTTCCCAGATCAAGACGTGGGCGAAGCCCAAATTCCGCCTGGTCTCCCTCAAACCCGTTGGGCTCGCGCTGCCACCTTCTTATATCGAGAGACTTTTTTCACTCAAAAAACGCTGGCTGCTGCGGCTGAACGAGTTTGAAAAAAAGATCAACACCTCCCCTGCATTCTCGGGCATGGCTGATAACTTTATCATTGACCTTCAGTTAATGTAATATCATTTGATCCAGGCGATAGACCATCAGGAAGCAGTGAACCGGGCTTTCACCCGGCAATCGACTCGTTATGACGAAGAAGACCGCGCCAATCCCGTGTTACAGGATATGCGCCATCAGGTCTATGAACACCTGGACCAGTTTCTGAAACCCGGTAGCCACGTGCTGGAGCTCAATGCAGGCACAGGCATCGATGCGCTGCACCTCACGTCGCTGGGCCATCGTGTACATGCCATCGATATCTCTGATGGAATGATCCGCGAGATCGAAAAGAAGATCGCCACGCACCAGCGCTCCGGCATGCTCACATGCCAGCAGCTTTCATACGACCAGCTCAACCAGGTGGAAGGAGAATTCGATTACGTGTTCTCGAACTTCGGAGGACTGAATTGTATTCGTAACCTTGCTGAAGTTACCCGTCATTTGCCAACGTTGTTGAAAAAAGGCGCTTATGTAACCTGGGTGATCATGCCCCCGGTTTGTGTGTGGGAATTGCTGTGGATTTTCAAAGGGCATCCGCGGCAGGCGTTCAGGCGCTTTGGCAGCGAAGGAGTGCTCGCCCATCTTGAGGGAGAATTTTTCAGAACCTACTATCATTCCCTGTCAGATATCAGGACTGCCTTTGGGCCTTCTTTCGAATTTATTAAAACAGAAGGCCTGGCGGCGCTTTCACCGCAACCGCACCGTGGCGATTTTCCGCGCCTCCACCCCCGCCTGTATGCCACCCTTAGAAAAACAGATGCTTTGCTCAGGAATAATTTCCCGTTTAACCGGTGGGCCGATCATATTATTGTAACTTTCCAGTACAATCCACCGATATGACCTTGCGGGAGCAGCTGACCCACAACGCAGCATTTGTATTCAACAATAAGATCTTTTATCAGTCAGGGATCGAAACGAACCTTGAATTTGAAAAGAACTACGTTGAGCTCAGGCAACGTGAGAAACGTGTGTATACCGATAGCGTTGTAAAAGAGCTTCCCAGCATTGCCCCTGACCATCACCTGAAAAAAGAATGGAAGATCAGGCAGACCTCTCTCAGAAAATTGTGCGGTTATCTGGAGGCAAAAAAAAGTCCGAAACGGATCCTCGAGCTGGGCTGCGGCAATGGATGGCTTTCGCATCACCTGGCCTTGCTCGCCAACACCGAGGTGCTGGGCATGGACCTCAATGAAACAGAGCTGCTTCAGGCCGCAAGTGTTTTTAATCCTGTCAACCGGCTTTCATTCGCTTACGCGGATATTTTTACAACCGGCGCTCTTCCTGAGTTTGATTACATTATCCTGGCCAGCAGCCTCCAGTATTTTCCCGATGTGAAGAAGCTTACCGGCAAACTGTTTCGTCAGCTTTCACCCGGCGGAGAGATCCACATCATCGATACGCCGATCTACGACAGCGCCGAAGTGATCTCTGCACGCGCCAGATCTGCTGAATATTTCAACCTGCAACAGTCAGGTATGAAACCGTTTTATCATCATCACGATTGGAAAACGTTTGATGACTTCACGTTGCAATTGCTGCACGACCCCCGCTCCATCACCAACCGCCTCGCCGGACTGGTCTCCGTGCAGTCGCCTTTCCCCTGGATCTGTATCAAGTCGTCGGACCACTGACACGTGCGCATGCCGGCGCGCAGTAGTCTGACGACTCTTCAGTTACCGTTACGCTCAAGGCTGCACAAAATAATTTCCTTATCTTCCTTCCCGAAAAATGAAGAAGAACCTGCTGCAACATGCGCTTGGCCTCATACCCCGCCACCAGAGAAAAAGTGGTGTGTTGCTGATCCTGTTGCTTACGCTGAATGCGTTGCTGGATCTTTTCAGCCTGGCTTCGTTCCTGCCCCTGATCATGATCATCATCCGGCCTCAGCAGCTCTCCGGCGATTCGTTGCTCCACACCCTGTACCGCAGCAGTCCTTTCAACGATCCGGTGCAGTTTGCCATTGCGCTCACCGTTATCGCCGTCGCATTCATCTTTATCAAAAGTGCAATGAGCAACTGGATCACGCTGCGCAAGGCTACCTATGCTTATGGCGCGGCAAACCAGATCGCTGCAGGTGCATTGTCACGGTACCTGAGCATTCCATACAACATGTTCTCACAGATCGATCACACGCGCGAAATGAACCGCATTGCCACGCTGCCCCTGACGTTTGCCAATAATTTTATCATTCCTGCGGGTACCATTGTTTCAGAGGCGCTCATCACACTGCTGCTGCTCGCTGCCCTGGTCTTTTACGATACCCGGCTGGCATTTTTCCTGATGCTGGTGCTCATTCCTTTCGGCATGCTTTACAGGATGAAACGGCAAAAGATCAGGCACAGCAGTGAACAGGTAAAACAAACTTATCCGCTGCTGCTCAAGCACACCCTGCAGGCCGTGGAAGGGTTGCCCGAGATCAGGGCCTTTGGAAAGGAAAAATTCTTCTGGAAAAAATTCACCGATGCTTTTGAAAAAGTGGGGGTGATCTTTTCCAGGGATCACGTGCTCCATACCGGCACCTCGCGCGTAACGGAATCAGTGGCCGCCTTATGCATCGGTGTGTTGATCATTTACGTGCTCGTAACCCGTAAGGCCGCGGACGAAGCGGTGCTGCTGCTGAGCATCTATGCCGGCGTGAGCTTCAGGGTGATGCCCTCCGTGAACAGGATCTTCGCGGCGGTGCTGCAGATCAGAACCCATGAGTATGTGTCGGAAGAGCTGATCCAGATGGGAGCGCTTCCCCATGAACAGGCCTCCCCGGGGGAGCAGGTGTCTCGTGTCGCGTTCAACGAAAAGATCGAGCTGCACAACATCACTTTCGGACATGAGGCGCATCATGCTTTGCTGAGAAATGCTTCGCTTACCATTCACAAAGGTGAGAAGATCATTTTGCTCGGGCGTTCAGGAAGTGGCAAAACAACGTTGTTCCTGCTGCTCATGCGTTTCCTGAGGGAAAGATCGGGGCAGTTGCTGCTGGATGGTAAAGTTATAGAAGATGCACACACACCCGGCTTGCGAAAGCTCATCGGTTATGTCTCACAAAATCCGTACGTGCTCGATGCTTCCGTGCTGGAGAACATTGCTTTCGGCGTGCCCGCTATGGATATCGATGTGAACAAGGTGAAGCAGCTTGTCCGCGACCTCGACCTGGATTCGTGGGTTGAGTCATTACCCGAAGGTGTCAACACCGGCATCGGCGAAAAAGGAGTGAAGATCAGCGGCGGCCAACGCCAGCGCCTGGCCATTGCGCGGGCCCTCTACCACGATGCCGAGATCCTGTTGCTCGATGAAGTTACCAGTCAGCTCGACCGTGAAACGGAGCACGAAGTGATGCAGGCCATCTTCCGCATGGAATCGAAGCATAAGACCATCGTGCTGATCACGCACCGCCCGGAATTGTGGACGTCTTTTGATCACGTGTATGAGCTCAAAGACGGATGTTTTTCGAAAGCGGAGCTCAAAACCTTTCAATCGAGTTTTTAATATGGCAGGTACCCGGGAACAACCTCCGCTGGTGAGCATCATCATACCCACGTATAACCGTGCTGCGCTCATTGGCGAGACCATTGAATCGGTACGGCAGCAGACATGGACCAACTGGGAACTGATCGTAGTGGATGATGGCTCAACCGATCACACGCCCGACCTGATGCAGCAACTGAACGATCCCCGCATCAGATATTACAGGATAGCACATTCCGGAGGTTTCGGCGTTGTGAGGAACCACGGCATCTCGAAAGCCAGCGGTGAATTCATTGCCTTTCTGGATTCAGACGACCTCTGGCATCCGCGCAAGCTCAGCGCACAGCTATCATGCTTCGAAGCCGAGCCTGGCACCGCGTTTGTTTTTACACACATCGAGCTCTTCGGGGCTACCAGCGTTGTGCTGCCCGAATACAACGCAATCCATGGAGATCATTTGCTTTCACGTTACCTGCAGGAGGGGCATTTCGCCTTTTATCCGTCAACGCTCATGTTCAGGAAATCTGTTCTTGCACAAACCAGTTTCATGAACGAGCAGCTGCCTACCGGTGCCGATACTGATTTTTTTCTGAACCTCTGTTGTCACTTCAAAGGCTCGTTCCTGGGTGAACGGCTGGCGAAGATCCGCAAGCACGATCACAATACATCGGCGAGCGACCCGTTATTCAGTTACCCGGAAACCGTGGCATTGGTGCAGCGCCTGCATAAAAAGGGATACCTGACACATGCCCTCTACCGTGCCACCGTAAGCAAACTGTATTATAAAATGGGATTGATCTTCAGGCAGCACAAACAGCACAAAGAGTCGTTCAAATGTTTTCTGCTGTATTCACGCTTCAGGCCTTTGCACTGGAAAGGATGGATCAGGTTACTACAGATCCCGGTAGATTACCTCGGAAGTCTCTCACATTAGGCCGATCCGGAATACAGTCATGCCCCGCCAGCAAACACTCGTCATCATATCACCTGGTTTTCCCTCGGATGAGCGGGACACTACCTGCCTGCCGGCACAGCAATTGTTCGTGAAGTCGCTGAACAAACTTTTTCCAGACCTTCGCGTCATCATTGTAGCGCTCCAGTATCCTTATCGCCGCGACCGGTATCTATGGTTTGGCAATACCGTGATCGCTTTAAACGGCAAGTCCGTGCCCAAGTGGCTGCGGCCGTGGGTGTGGATCAATGCCTATTATCAGCTCGAAAAGATCCACAAGCAAACCGGTATCACAGGCCTGCTCAGTTTCTGGTGCCACGAGACCGCCCTGATCGGGAAACTTTTCGCTTCCAGAAAACGGATCACCCACCGGATCTGGATCAAAGGCCAGGACGCAAGAAAGAGCAACTTCTTCGTGCGCATGATCCGGCCCGCCGCCATCGAGCTTGTAGCCCTCTCGGAATCACTTGCTGAAGCTTTCGAAAAAAATCATTACGTGAGGCCGGCGCATATTGTGACTAACGGAGTGGATACAGGCATGTTCGGGAAAAAGAAGGTCAAAAAGGAGATCGATGTGCTGGGCGCAGGTTCACTCATTCCACTGAAGCAGTATTCGATCTTTATCAGCGTTGTGCGGTCGCTCGTCAAGGTCAAACCCGATCTCAAGGTGGTGCTGATCGGCGCCGGCCCCGAGTTGCAACGCCTGCGTACAGCGATCCAGGAAAACAACCTGGAAGAGCACATCGTTATGCCCGGAGAAGTGCCACACCAGGAAGTGATCTCGTGCATGGAGCAGGCAAAGATCTTCCTGCATCCTTCTGCTTACGAAGGTTACAGCACAGTTTGCCTGGAAGCATTGGCCGCGGGATGCCACGTGGTAAGCTTTGTGTCGGCAGAGAAACGCGCCATCGAGCACTGGCATATCGTGAAGAACGAAGCTGCAATGACGGCTGCCTGTGCCGCATTGTTACTCTCTGAAACCTCTGATTTCACACCCGTAGCGGTGCACACCATGGATGACAGTGCCCATAAGATGGTAGCGCTGTTCAATGTGATGACGAGATCACCGCATTGATCTTCGTGGCAATGGCTTCGAACGAAAGCGCTGCAGCAAACTGATCCAGCACTTTACGCTTCTCCTCCTTCCTGTCTAGCGTCACACTTTTTTCCAGTACACTGACCAGCGCTGCCACATCGCCACGGGAGAACAGCGCACCACACTTCCCATCACCGGTCATCATGCGGAAGGCAGGAATGTCGGTAAGCAAGGGAATACAGCCGCACGACATGGCTTCGCACACCGCCACACCACTTCCTTCGTAGTGCGAAGTGGAGATGATAAAATCTGCCGCGTTGAACCATTGCGCCATCTCATGGTGTGGCACTGCTCCCACCAACTTGATCTGGTTGGTCTTTTTCAGGGCGAGAGCTTGCACGGTTTCGATCAACGTGTTGCCCGTGAAGATCATGTATAACGTTGCGGACGGGTGACGCGTTGCAAAATCGATAAATGCTTTAAGAAGAGTTTCCGGATCTTTATTCCGATCGAGTCTCCCCACCCATAGATAAACAGGATCGCCCTGCACACCGCAGGCAACTTTCGCTGCAGCCGGGTCGGTGGCTGTGAATGTGGACGAAACTTCCATTACCTCGTGCACCTTTGCCGGGTCTCTGATCACACCTGCATCCTGCCACATTTTTCCCAACGCAGCTGATGAGAAGAAATATCCTTCCACAAAACGGTCGGCCCATCGCGCCAGCAAACGTTTATGATATCGCACAGGCCGCTCCGCGTGATGCTGCATAAAATATCTTACCCTGGGGCCAAGCATCAGCCGGAGACACAACAATGGCCATGAGAAATGAAGGCCATGAACAATGACCACGTCAGGCCGGAGCGTCTTCACACAATGGTTGACTGTGGAGGGAAGAAGCCGGTGCCAGCGACTTACTTTTAAAAAGTGATACTGCGCACCGCCATGCGTCACAACACCTTCATAATCGATACAATGAATACTGCTAACGTCATGCGTTTTGGCCATCTGCGTAACAATGCCCGTAAAAAAATTAATGGCCTGTAACCATTGCTGCGGATGATGATGCCCGGAAGTGGCGGCATAAGAGACATGAACGATCTTCATGGGTTATCGCAGCAACAGGTGAGTAGGCATTCCATGGTCAAGACGCCACTGGGCATAGTACTGGTGGATGTGCGCCAGCGTCAGACCTTCCTTCAATTTTTCTTCGTGCACCTGCTCGTAAAAATGAATCCGATGGATGCCTGCATCGAACGATCCGGTCTGGTTCAGCTCCCGATAGCGAATCGCCTCCCGTGGCAACGGTATCTCATACGTCTTCGAAACATGCGGAGCGCAGTTGAACAATGCACGCTCGCGCAGCTCCTGCATGTGATTTTTTCCCAGCGCATACACATCTTTGAATGCCTGCACATCCATGTACGACAACGCAAGCCTCTTCAACCGGTCTACCTGGCTGTTGGCTTTGCCGTTGAGCCGCAGCGAGCTGATGTAAAATTTTGATAACACGGGTCCGTGCAGGTCTGTGGGAAACATATTCATTTTTTCGCCCTCACGAAGTGTGATCAGCGGAATGATCCTGGGCACCGCATAGGCTATCCGCACCATGTCGTGCAGGTTGCCCGGCAGGTTCACGTTACCAACCGGGTTGGGTCTTATCTTTTCGCGTTGCCTGTTCACAAACTGGTGCCAGGAGCTGATGAACGAATGCCGGCCCTGCACACCTTCATAGAACAAAACACGATCTTCGCCCAGCACTTTTTCGTAGATGCGTTTCAGCACCAGCCTGGCCACCGCTTTTGAGTCAGTGACAAAGCCCGACCACCGGCTGTTCGCCACAAACGGTTGGTGATGGAAATTCAAACAGATGGTATCAGCCCGGTCAAAAGCTTGTTGCGGCTCCCGGGATGAAAGCGTGACGGCGATGATCAGTGGTTTGTATCCTATAAACAGGTGTCTCTGGGTAACATCGAGTGTATGATCTTCACCGGAAAAGGTAAGGGTAACAGCAAGGGGTGAAGACAGCTCTTCCAGTGCTACACAAACGTATTGCTGGGGAATACCAAGGCCGGTTATTAATTTTTTAAAGACGGTGTTGATGTGGAATGCTGTGTTTGGCTGTTTTAAAATTAACCATCCGTCCAGGAATATAAAAATCGCGTTTTGTAATCGATATTGTGTCAACCGCAAATTCCTTTTCAAAAAATTCATTTGCTATCTTAGGAGCGATGAGTGAGGTTCTTCTTTTCAATCCGCGGAGCGCGCGGGCCAAGCACCGGATCCCGAATTCAATTCTCCAGGTAGGCGCTTCCATCGAGGGTAAATACGATTACGTTTTTGTGGATGGAAATCTCGAGCACGATCCGTGGCAGACCATAGAGCGGCATCTGAAAAAAGGAACGTTCCGTTATTTCGGCTGCACCGCCATGCCAGGCCCTCAGCTCAGGCAGGCCATTCCTTATTCAAAGAAGATCCGGGAACAGTTTCCGCAGATCACCATCATCTGGGGCGGATATTTTGCCTCCAACCAGTATCGCTCCGTGATCGGTGCTCCTTTCGTGGATTATATCATCAACGGCCCCGGCGACGACGCCTTCCCGCAGCTGCTCCAGGCGCTGGATGAAAAGAAGCCTGTGAACAACATCCAGAACCTGATCTTTAAACAGGGCAACGAGATCATCAAAACTTCCCTGGCGCCGCTGCTTGACCAGGATAAGCTGCCGCAGCTTCCCTATGAAAAGCTCGCCACTTTCTATCCGCTGAATCGTTACCTCGGAAAGACATTTTTAGGTGCACGCACTGCGGCCTATCACTCCAGCATGGGTTGTCCTTTCACATGTTCGTTCTGCGCGGTGGTTCCCCTCTACAATGCGCGGTGGAAGGGAAAATCGGCACAGCTCATTTACAAAGACATCAAATACCTGATCGATAACCACGGTGCCGACTCGGTTGAATTTCATGACAACAATTTTTTCGTCAGCGAAAAACGCACCGTGGAATTTGCCAGGCTGATCCGGTCCGAGAACATTTCTTGGTGGGGCGAGGGGCGCATCGACACCATTGATAAATACAGCGATGAGTCACTGGCACAAATGCGCGAGGCAGGTTGCAAGATGATCTTCTTCGGTGCCGAGACCAGCAACGACGAGCTGCTGAAAAAGATGGACAAAGGAGGCACGCAAACCACGGCACAGATGAAACGGTTTGCGGCCCGAATGAAAAAGTTCGACATCATTCCCGAATACTCTTTTGTGCTGGGATTTCCCGCAGAAACCGCACAGCAGGTAGAGCAGCAGATAGACCGCGACATCGCTTACATCAAGGAGATCAAGAACATCAACCCCGACACAGAGATCATCATCTACGTTTACTCGCCGGTGGCCACCGAAGGCTCAGAGATGTATGAGAAAGTAAAGGCCGCGGGTTTCAAGTTCCCCGAAAAGCTGGAAGACTGGCTCGAACCGGCGTGGCAGAATTTCGATCTTCGTAAGAATCCACTCACACCCTGGCTCACAGCTCCCATGGTCGACAAGATCCTTGGTTTCGAAACGGTGCTGAACGCCCGCTTCCCTACGGTTTCTGATTTTCGTCTCACTCCTGTCAAGCGTAAGATCCTGCATCTGTTGTCTTCCATCCGTTACCAGAAAAGTTTCTACAAGTTGCCCTATGAGCTCAAGGCGCTGCAGCGGATCTGGAAGTACCGCCAGCCGGAGATCGAAGGATTTAAAATGGAATGACCGTGCGCCGATCGCTGAAACATCTTGCCTCGCTGGTAATGATCCCCGCGGTGCGCTGGTACCTGCGCAAGGAAAGAAAGTACACCTACAACGGTATCACTGCTGTGGTTCTGCCTGGCGTTTTTCACCCCGGACTTTTTTCAAGCACCACGTTCCTGCTCGATTTTCTGAAAACACAAAACCTTGAAGGAAAAACATTTCTTGAGCTCGGATGCGGCTCAGGATTGATCTCGGTCACAGCCGCCAGGGCGGGCGCACAGGTCACGGCCAGCGACCTGAGTATGAAGGCCCTCGAGAACACACGCCGCAACGCTGCACAAAACAATGTTGCCATGAAAGTTGTTTATTCAGACCTCTTCGACAAGATCGGCCGCACCTTCGACTGGATCATCATCAACCCACCTTATTACGCGCAGCAGCCCAACAGTGACAGCGATCTCGCCTGGTATTGCGGAGAGAATTTCGAATATTTCAGCAAGCTCTTCGGAACGTTGAAAGAACATATTCACCAGGGTACGGAAGTGGTCATGGTGCTTACAAAAGGATGCGATCTGCAACGTATTTTTTCGCTGGCCGATGAGAAGGGATTTGCGTTCAACCTCATCCGTGAGAAGAAAGTGATGTTCGACGAAAAAGATTTCCTCTACAGGATCATGCCACTCAGTTCAGCTGCCGGAGCCCGAGCTTAAGGGAGCACACACATTTTTTACAGGTCTCGTCATTACTCATATCGAGATTACGCCTGAAGGCAATGGCCTCGCGGGAATTGAGCAGGTCCGGAAGATTGTTGTCGTAAATGTTTCCATAAGGCTTGTGAAAGAAACAGGGCATCACCGAGCCGTCGGACTCGATCACGGCAGAAACCCAGGGCGCATTGCACACCGTTTCCGGGAAATCGGTAAGTCCGTTAATAGCCTGATAATACTGCACGATCTTCTTCATCTTCACCGGCGACTCTGCGAT
The DNA here is from genome assembly GCF_018598225.1 of Chryseosolibacter histidinae. GTDB lineage: Bacteria > Bacteroidota > Bacteroidia > Cytophagales > Cyclobacteriaceae > Chryseosolibacter > Chryseosolibacter histidini. The sequence continues at coordinate 110,689 of NZ_JAHESF010000019.1, forward strand.
GAACTTCTGCGCATAAGAGTCTTGCAACGTCTCGAACGATCGCTCCACGATGCTTTCAAGCTCCGTCGTTTCCGCCACCGTCAACGCGATCTCGCTTACCCGTTCCTCCTGCCAGTGTTCGGGCCGGTTAAAGGCTGCGCTTGAAACATCTGCCGCAAGGAAAGAGATCTGGTCGAGGCCAAGGTCTTTGGCAGCCTGCACAATATTGATAAAGTCGGCATAGTTGTATCGTTGCAGCACACAACGCGCGCTCACCCTGAAACCCGGCTTGAGATCTTTCAGCGCTTTCACGCCCGCGGCCAGCTTCCTGAAACCTTGCGGGATATTCCTGATGCGATCGTGGATGCTTTCGCTTCCGTCGAGCGACACGATAACATCGCGGAAATGATCCACGATGGCTTGTGCATTTTTTTCCAGCAGCAACCCGGTAGAGAGCAGCGTGATGCTGATGCGTTGTGCTTTCAATACCTCGCAGAACTGCCACAGGTTGGAGTGCATCAGCGCTTCACCACCCGAAAAAACCACTTCGCGCACGCCCAGTTTTTTAAAATGCACGGCATGCTTTTGCAACTCCTCCACTGACAGCTCGCGCTTCTCATGGTTGGCCTTCCAGATATCGCACATCACGCACCGGCAGTTGCAACGGCTGTGCGGCATCAGCACGATTACGGGAAGGTTGTAGATCCTATGGGTGGCGAAAGTCAGCAGCCTCTTGAACATGCTGGAAATTAAGAAAGAAAGTGCTACTTCTCAGGTGCACCCGTTGTACAAATTTGGTGACGCTTGGTTGCCGGTTACCAGTTACCGGTTTCGGAACATATCCATTTGAAGGCGTATTTTCATATCACAAATACGAAAATACAATCGGAGAATTATAGCAAACTTTAAACTTCAAACTTGAAACTTCTAACTTCTACCCTGCCACCCGGCAACTGGCAACCGTTCAAAGCATATACTCGGCAGCTACTGCAACCAGCGAACCAAAAATAGCAACCGCCAGCTTGCGGGCATTGAAGCGGTGGTCGGGACTGCTTTCAAAAACAATGGTGGTGGAGATGTGAAGAAAATTACCACACACGAGTGCATACAGGTAGATCAACGCTGTAGCGGAGATGATCTCTTCGGAGGCGAGGTAGCTGCTCAGCAACAATCCTATGGGAGCGGCGAATGAAAAACCGATCAGGTAAGGCAATGCCCTGCTGCGCGAACGAAGCTGAAAGGCCAGCACTGTCATCAAAGCAAATGCTGCCGGGGCGCGATGAAGCGCAATGCCAAGCAGAATGGCGTTCACATCATAGGCAGGTCCCATGGTGGCAGGCTCGGCAAGCATGCTCCCTTCCAGGAACGCGTGGATGCAGAGCGCGGTCAGCAGCACCAGCGCAGAAACAGACTGCCGGTGATGGCTGTGGTGATGATGCCCGTGATCGTGATGGTCATGCGTATGGATATGGCCATGCTCCACACCCGAGGTGAAATATTCCAGCAACTGCTGAAGAAAAAATCCGGCGAGCACAAACAAGCCGATCAGCTCGATGCCCAGGTGCTGCCTGTACAGCTCAGGCAGAATGTGGATCACCGTGATAGCAAACAGGTAAGCACCTGCAAACACCAGCAGCAGCTTGTAGTTTGTATTCTTCCCTTTGGGCACGAGATAAATGAGCAAGCCGGAAATAAGCGGTGTAAAAAAAAGAACAAGCAGTTTAAGCGTCATATCTGTTTTCAGGGTTCAATATTGATCAGTTCCCGAATGCCCGGCGTAGCATACACCCCCGTTTTTCCATCGGGTGTAGTATAGAGCAGCAAGGCTTCCAGGTTGGGATGTGTTTTCAGCAATGCTATAGTTTCATCGAGGCCTACCACCATCATGGCGGTATCCCACGCATCGGCGGTAGCACAATCTTCGGCGAAGACTGAGGCACTCAGCAACGTATGTTGTACTGGCGAGCCTGTTCGGGGATCGATGGTGTGCCCGTATTTTTTCCCGTTGATCTTGCGGTAATTAAAATAGTTGCCTGCCGTGGTAAACGACCGGTTGTTGAGCGAAACATAAGCCTTGAAAAACTGGTTGTCGCGGGTAGAATTCGGATCGAGGATGCCGATCTTCCAGTAATCGTTACGACTTAGATTTTTGCCACAAGCCACACCTTCGCCGCCCAACTCCACCAGAAAATCGCTGATACCTTTCGAGCGCAGAAACTGTGCGATAACATCAGCCCCGTAGCCCTGGCCAATGCCGCCGAAGTCGAGCTGAACACGCGCATCATATTTCCGGATGCTGTCCTTGCTGAGTTGTATTTTTTTATATCCCACGAAAGTGCGGAGTGAATCGATTTGCCGGGCATCGGGCACACGCTGCTTTTCAGGACCAAAGCCCCAGGCATTCACCAGCGGCATCACCGTAGGATCAAACGCTCCATTCGTAGCCGCTGCAACTTCGAGCGATTTTTTCAGCGGCGCATACAGGTACGGAAGCTTCAGGGCAATTCCCTGTTTACTTTTATTGAAGGCAGACACTTCTGACGACGGATCGTATGTGTTGATCGACTTGTTCACCAGCCGCAGCAATGAATCAACGGAGGTTTTCAGGTCCCTGTTCTGTGTGTCGAAGTAAGTAATGTGATAGGTTGTGCCCATGGTCACCCCTTCAATGAAGCGGGGTTCCGGAGCCATCAGCCAAACCGCAATGAAAATCAGTGGCAGGGTGAAAGAGTGGATAACGTTACACTGACCAATTTGCATGCGCTTCAACCTGGAATAGGCTGTAAAATTATAGATTTTGGCGTAAATGCAACAATGTTGTAAAAAGAATAATCGGGTTCGTGATCTGGAAGGGAATGTGTAATTTCGTGTATCAATACAAACTATGCGTGAAGACTATCTGCAGGGCGGTGGCGAAGGATTAAGCGCTACAGAAAAAGAATTCGAAAAAGCCCTCCGCCCACTTTCGTTCAGCGATTTTACAGGTCAGCAGAAGACCGTAGATAACATCAAGGTTTTTGTGCTTGCCGCCAAACAACGCAGCGAGCCCCTTGATCATGTGCTGCTGCACGGACCTCCCGGCCTGGGCAAAACAACGTTGTCTCACATCATCGCCAACGAGCTCGGATCAAACATCAAGATCACTTCCGGCCCGGTGCTCGACAAACCCAGCGACCTCGCGGGACTGCTCACCAACCTGGAGCCTCACGACGTGCTCTTCATCGACGAGATCCACCGGCTCAATCCCATCGTGGAAGAATACCTCTATTCTGCCATGGAAGATTTCCGCATAGACATACTGCTCGATTCGGGTCCCAATGCGCGGTCTGTGCAGATTGGCCTGAACCCGTTCACGCTTATCGGCGCTACTACGCGGGCTGGCCTGCTAACCTCTCCGTTACGGGCGAGGTTCGGCATCAACGCACGCCTTGAATATTACGAAGCTCCGTTGCTGACCAGCATCGTTAAACGTTCGGCAAGTATTCTTAACAGCCCCATTCAGGACGACGCCGCCTTCGAGATCGCCCGGCGCAGTCGTGGCACACCCCGTATTGCCAACAATTTATTGAGGAGAACCCGTGACTTCGCCCAGATCAAGGGCAACGGTATCATTGATAAATCCATCTCCCAGATCGCCCTGAAAGCGCTGGATGTAGATGAGAACGGATTAGACGAGATGGACAATCGCATCCTCTCCACCATCATCGAAAAATTCAAAGGTGGACCGGTGGGCCTTAGCACCATCGCCACAGCGGTAGGTGAAGAAGCAGAAACCATTGAAGAAGTATACGAACCCTTCCTGATCCAGGAGGGCTACATCAAGCGCACATCCCGCGGCCGTGAAACCACCGAGCTGGCCTACAAGCACCTGAAAACAATTCCACCCGCGAAAACACGGGGCCTCTTTGATTAGCCACAAGTCTCCAGTTACGAGCTGTAGAATTAAATAGCGCCGAGCTTTCAGCCACGGCCACAAGAAATCAGTCCAGTCACCCCCTCCTTTTGCAAAAAGGAGGGGGCCGGGGAGGTTAGTATTTCTCTTGTCCTGCGAAGAAGAAGCTTCCTTCGATGTCTGCGTTCACATCGCTGTCAGAACCGTGGATGGCGTTGGCTTCGATGGATTTTGCAAACAGGTTACGGATGGTGCCGGGTTCAGCTTTCTTCGGGTCTGTAGCACCGATCAGTTTCCTGAAATCTTCCACGGCATTGGCTTTCTCGAGGATCATCGGCACAATAGGGCCTGATGACATATAGTCACAGAGGTCTTTGTAGAAGGGACGCTCTTTGTGGATGGCATAAAATTGTCCGGCGCGCTCCTTTGTCAGTTGTGTCTTTTTCATCGCCACAATGCGGAAGCCGGCTTCTTCGATCATCTTGGTGATGGCACCTGTATTGTTTGCTCCGACAGCGTCGGGTTTGATCATGGTAAAGGTTCTGTTTCCAGCCATATTCTTTTTTTATTTCTTTGGTTAATCTTCGTAATCGGCCGCAAAAATAACAGTTTCGTCCATAGTCCATAGTTTATGATCTATAGTTTTTAGCACTTTCGTCTCAGTTGCCGGGGCCGAAAAATGTTCTGGCCGGCACACTCAGCGCTGCTAAAGGCATTAACTATTGACTATTTTTTCTCATTTTTGCCCCTCGCTTTGCCCATAACATGCAGAATCTCCCCGCATTCAAGGAATTTATGAACCAGCCCCGGAAAGTGGTGATCGTTACCCACGTGAAGCCGGACGCCGATGCGCTGGGCTCCTCGCTGGGGCTGGCGGGATATTTGAAAAAGAAAGGGCATACCGTGAAGGTGATCACCCCCAGCGATTACCCTGATTTTCTCACCTGGATGCCCGGTAACTCCGAGGTGCTCATCTTCCAGAAAGATAAGCCCAAAGCAGCCGAAGCATTTATCAGCCAAAGCGATATCGTGTTTTGCCTTGACTTCTCCAGCCTGCAACGGATCAACGAGCTGGGCAAAATGGTGGAGAAAGCCACCGCCAAAAAGGTGCTCATAGACCATCACCTCGAGCCGGAGAAATTTGCCGAGTTCGAGCAGTGGGATGATACAGCCGCTTCCACGGCAGAGCTGGTATACAAGCTCATTCGTGACATTGGCGATGAAGACCTTGTTGACCAGAATATCGCCAACTGCTTATATGCCGGCATCATGACCGATACCGGTGGATTCAGGCACCCCAACACGACTTACGAAGTATTCCAGATCGCTTCTGCGTTGGTAGCCCACGGCGCGGATCCCTCAGGCGTCTCAAAGCTCATCTACGATACCAACACGCTCGAGCGCTTAAGGCTGATGGGTTTTGTGCTGAGTGAAAAACTGAACGTGCTGCCTGAATATCGCACGGCTTTCATCACACTTTCCGCAGAAGAGCTGAAAAAATTCGGATCGCAAACGGGCGACACGGAAGGGCTGGTGAACTACGGACTATCCATCAAAGGCATACGACTCTCAGCGCTGATCTCTGATCGGAAAGAAAACATCAAACTTTCATTTCGTTCTCTTGGAAGTTTTTCTGTGAACGAGCTGGCCAGGAAACACTTTGAAGGTGGCGGACACAGGAATGCGGCCGGGGGGCAGACCAATCTGACGTTGGATGAGACTGTCAAAAAATTCCTCGACCTGCTGCCGCAATACAAAGATCAGCTTCTGGCCGATTAAAATTTTTTTAACAAAAACGCATTACAACCTTTAAATCGTAAATACTGTCTAAACAAAAATAACATGGTCAAATTATCGTATGTGCTGTCAGGCTTGCTGTTGCTTCTTGCAGCATGTAAGCAGTCCGAAACTGTAAAAACTACCCGCAGCGGCCTGAAATATTCCGTGATCAAAGCCGGCGACGGCGTTACCGGAAAAAAAGGTGAGATCCTGGTGTTCGACTTTCAATTGAAAGACTCCAAGGACTCCGTTTGGAACGACAGCTACAAAGAAGGATTACCGGCTGCCATGGAGATCAGGGATACCGCAGAAGTGAATATGGAAGATGGCGTGGCACAAATGCTGCGTGAGCTTTCTACCGGTGACAGTGTAAAGACGACCATGACCATTCCCGAGTTCTTCAAAAACCTGGTGCGCAGACCTCCGCCCCCATCTGTTGATACCACGGGCTCAGTAACGTATACCATCAACGTGAAAGACGTGATGAACTTCGACGAGTTCCTGGCATGGCGCGAAAAGACCACCACTGAACGCGACAGCAAACAGATCCAGAAATACCTGGCTGATAACAAGCTGGAAGCTAAACAGGATACCAGTGGCATCTATTATATCATTCACAATACCACAGGTGGTGCAAAACCGACTCCTGAAAATTGTGTTGAGGTAAAATACGAAGGCAAGTTCCTGAAAGACGAGCGGCTGTTCGATAAGAACGAGAAGATCGGTTTTTCATTGAACGAAGTGATCCGTGGCTGGAAACTTTCCATTCCCATGCTGGCGAAAGGAGATTCCGGAACATTCTTCATTCCTTCAAAGCTTGCGTATGGCCCTCAGGGTTATCCCGGCGCCATTCCTCCCGATGCTGTGCTCATCTTCAAGGTGCAATTGCTGAATTTCGCCAATGAAGTTGACCCCGCGACGAGAACATGTAAATAATCTAGACTATGAAATACAGGATCATCTTAAAGCTTTTTGTCGGTGCCATCTTCGGTGCAGTGCTTTTAACAAGCTGTTTCGACAATGACATTCCATCCGTTGAAGAGATATTGAAATCCAACCTCGAAGGCGCGGATCAAGAAAGGCTTGCGGCCGACCTGAAAATTATCGACGACAGTCTTTCACGCTGGGGTCTGGTGGCCCAAACAGAGCCCAACGGTGTTCGTTATATCGTGCACACCCAGGGCAGCGGCCCGAAACCTACACTGAGAAGTGGCATCATCTTCAACTATGAAGGAAGGTTGCTCAGCACCAACAGCGTATTTGACGATGGCGATATGGCTGGCGCTCCGCTGAGTCAGCTCATTGTAGGATGGCAAACCACACTGCCCCTGCTCAATGAAGGCACAAGGGCAACACTCTACATTCCGTCGGGTTATGCTTATGGCGCACGGGAGATCAGAGACGCAGACAATAAGGTGGTGGTACCCGCCAATGCCAATCTTATTTTCGAGATAGAGCTTGTAGATGTACGGTAGTGGATCTTTGTTTCGCATCCAATAACAATCATAAACTTTCCGAGATCAGGCCGTTGCTCGAGCCTGATTTCGCTGTTTTAAGCCTGGCGCAGATCGGGTGCCATGAAGAGCTGCCCGAAACACAGGCTACCATCGAAGGCAATTCCCAGCAAAAAGCCGAATACGTCTTCGATCGCTACCACGTGCCTTGTTTTGCAGATGACACGGGCCTGGAAGTAGAGGCTCTTGGCAACGCACCGGGCGTCTACTCTGCACGTTATGCCGGCGAGCACAAGAATAGCGACGACAATATCAACCTGCTGCTGAAGAACCTCGAAGGAAAGCCGAACCGCAAAGCGAGATTCCGCACCGTGATCACGCTGGCAGGTCTTGGAGGCCTTCACTTTTTTGAAGGTGTGGTAGAAGGTACCATCATCACTACCAGAAAAGGTACCGATGGCTTTGGATACGACCCCATATTTCAGCCGGAAGGTTTTACCAGAACGTTTGCCGAGATGTCTATTGCAGAAAAAAATGAGATGAGCCACCGCGCCAGGGCTACGCAGAAGCTGATCGCCTTCCTGAAAAATTACGCCCGCAAGTAAGTGCCTGGCAGCAGGACCGCCGATATTTCGTATTTTTCGGGGTCATTTGTATGCAGAAACCTTTCACCATCGGAATTACCGGAGGCAGTGGCTCTGGTAAGACATTCTTCATCAACAGCCTGTCGAGCCGGTTTGCCCCCGATGAAATATGCCTTATTTCACAGGACCATTATTACAAAGCGATCAACCTTCAGACCATAGACAGTAACGGCATCGAGAACTTCGACCTGCCCTCTGCCATTGAAAGAGAAAAATTCCACGAAGACATCCTGAAAATAAAAAAAGGGGAGACCGTTACCATCAAGGAATATACCTTCAACAACCCCAAAGCAGAGCCAACCTACCTCGTTTTTAAGCCGGCCCCGATCCTGATCATCGAAGGCCTGTTTGTGCAGTATTTCGAAGAGATCGCCAGCGAGCTCGACCTGAAGATCTTCATCGAGGCCAAAGACTATATCAAGCTGAGCAGAAGGATCAGGCGCGATAACGATGAGCGCGGCTATGACATCCACGATGTGCTTTACCGGTTCCAGCACCATGTGATGCCTGTGTATGAAACGCTCATAAAACCGCTGAAACAGCAGACAGACCTCATTATTCCCAACAACCAGGACTTTTCAAAAGCCCTGGATATCCTTACGATGGCCCTGAAAACCAAGCTGAAAGCCAGCGTTTAAAACCTGGCGGAAGCGTTTGCAGATTCACCATATATTTGCCTACTTTTGTACCCCTTAGTAATAACTATGAGCAAAAGAGTGCACCCATTGACGCTTATCATCGGCAGCCTGCTGGCGATGGTGATCGTATGCACTCAGTGCTTCCATTTTGAAACCAAATCCTTTACCAAAAAGGAGATCAGCACCGGTCAGGAAGAGAGCAGTCAGCCCGCAGATGAGGCCATGGTCTCATTGCCTTCATTCTCGTTACCTGCTCCCGTGCATGTTCAACTCAACCTCGATGCCTATTGCCTGTTTGAAATTCTTTTCGAAGAAGATCAGCAACTGGATTCGTCCGCAGAAGCGCCTGCCTATCCGGAAAAGCTATTGATCACGCTTTTCCGTGTCATCATTTCGCCTAACGCACCCTGAGTAAGTCTTAACAGATCTTACCTGCCCGGTGTTATTCGCCGGACAAGGCTTATTGCACCATTTCATTTGAACTAATTAAATTTTTTTAAACCCTATACATTTTTATGAGAAATAAAGGATTCGTGTCAGTGCTCACAGTGGTGGTAACCCTGTTGTGCCTGTACTACCTCTCGTTTACGCTGATCTCGCGTGGCGTGCAGAAAGATGCCACCGAATACGCAACCAACAGCGCAGGAGAAGTTGACCCCAACAAAAAACAATATTATCTCGACTCGGTCTGGAACAAGCCCGTGTTCAACTTCTTTGGCATGAAAGAATACACTTACCGCGAGATCAAAGACGGCGAGATCAGTCTTGGCCTCGACCTTCAAGGTGGTATGCACGTAACGCTTGAAGTTTCACCGGTAGACATTCTCCGTGGACTGAGCGGCAACAACCAGGATTCCGCTTTTGTGCAAGCTTTACAAAAAGCCTACACAAAATCGAGGAACAGCCAGCAGACCTTCAGCTCACTTTTCTTCGACGCTTACCGCGAAGACAATCCGGGCAAACGCCTGGCGCCGCTGTTCGCTACGGCATCGACCCGTGGCCGCATCAGCCTGAACGCCACTGACAGTGAAGTGATCAGCATCGTTGAGCAGGAGATCGAAAGCGCCATCGAACGTTCTTTCACCATCCTGAGAAGCCGTATCGACCAGTTCGGAACATCACAGCCCAACATCCAACGTTTACCCAACGGCCGCATCCAGATCGAGATCCCCGGCGCAGAGAACCCGCAGCGTGTAAGAAAGCTCCTGCAGGGTGTTGCCAAGCTCGAGTTCTGGGACGTTGTTGAGCCCACAACACTCAATGCTTCCTTCATGGCCATCAACGACCTGCTGGTAGCGGAGCAAAAAGAAAAAGCCAAAAATAACGGCACCACTGCAGAACCTGCCAAAGAGAACCTGAAAGATATTCTGTCGAGCGACCAGCCCAAGCAGGATTCAGCCACCTCTGAGCTTGAGAAGAGTCTGGCCAACGCAGCCGACAGCACAGGACTTGATACATTGCAGAATCTCAGCGTATCTCCGCTCTTTACACTGAGCAGCCCTCCTTATTCTTTCCGTTATGACCTGAAAGACACGGCAGAGATCAACCGCATTTTCAGACGCGAAGATGTGCTGAACCGCCTTCCCCGCAACATTGGTGTTTTCTGGGCCAATAAAGAAGACAAGTACTCTACCGATGTGAACGAAGAGCCGAAGCTGCAGCTGTACTTCCTGGATCTTGGAAGGAATAAAAAATCGAAGCTTACCGGTGAGGTGATCGTCAATGCCAGAAAAGATTTTGACGAAAGAGGAAGAAATGCCGTAAGCATGTCCATGAACACTACGGGTACAAAGGTATGGGCAAAATGGACTGCCGATGCCGCCACCAAAGGTTCACGGATTGCGATCACACTTGATAACCTGGTGTATTCTGCCCCCGGCGTGAACGAGGAGATCCCTTTCGGAAGCTCTATCATCTCCGGTAACTTTACAGACGAGGAAGCGAAAGACCTTGCCAACATCCTGAAAGCCGGTTCACTGCCTGCTCCTACTAAAATTGTTGAAGAAGCAGTTGTTGGACCTACACTCGGTGCTGAATCCATCCAGAATGGTTTGATCTCCATCGTAGTAGGCTTTCTCATCATCATCCTCTTCATGGTGGCAACCTACAACTCTGCAGGCTGGGTAGCCGATGCAGCCGTGGTGTTGAACCTTTTCTTCCTGCTGGGGATCCTTGCGTCGCTGAACGCTGCGCTTACCCTGCCCGGTATCGCCGGTATTCTGTTGTCGCTCGCCATTGCGGTAGACGCGAACGTACTTATCAACGAAAGGGTGAAGGAAGACCTGAACGATGGCAAGCCTATGAACCTGGCGGTGGGCAACGGTTATAAGAACGCGTTCTCCGCCATCATCGACTCGAACGTTACTACGCTGATCAAAGGTTTTGTGTTGCTGACTTTCGGCTCGGGCCTCATCTACGGCTTCGCTGTAACGCTGATCATCGGTATCCTCTGTTCACTTTTTACATCAGTACTGTTCACACGTCTGATCTTTGAATTCTTCACAAAACGTGGCAAGAGCCTGAGCTTCTCGTTCTCATGGTCAAAGAACCTGTTCCGCAGCATCAGCATCGATTTCATCGGCAACAGGAAGATCTATTATATGGTCTCTGGCGCTGTGATCCTTGCCGGTATGATCTCACTGGGCATTAAAGGCCTGAACTATGGCGTTGACTTCAAAGGTGGCCGTACCTACATCGTTCGTTTCGAGCAGCCGGTAAGCACCATCGATCTGAGGAACAACCTGGCGGCTTCATTTGAAGCTGCGCCTGAGGTGAAGACCTACGGATTTGACAACAAGTACCAGATCACCACCAGCTACCTGATCGAGAACGACTCAGAAGAAGCTACCAACACAGCGGAAAGCAAGCTGAATGAAGGGCTTGCCAAGTTCTCCGGAAATAAATCGGAGATCCTGAGCTCATCTAAAGTTGGACCTACCGTGGCAAGCGATATCCGGGTTTCTGCCTTGTATGCGCTGATGATTGCCATGGGCCTGATGTTCCTCTACATTTTGATCAGGTTCAGGAAGTGGCAGTTCGCTTTGGGAACGATGGTGAGCCTTGTGCATACCGTGCTGATGGTTGTGGCGCTGTTCTCGTTGCTTGAGAGCATTATGCCTTTCTCACTGGAGATCGATCAGTCGTTCGTGGCAGCTATCCTGACGGTGATCGGATACTCCATCAACGACAGTGTGGTGGTATTCGACAGGGTTCGTGAGTTCTTGACAGGCATGAAGAGTGGCGAGAGCACACCTACCGTAATCAACAATGCCTTGAACGATACGCTAAGCCGTACCTTGATCACTGGTATGTCTACGATCTTCGTGATCATCATCCTGTTCATCTTCGGTGGCGAGACCATCAAAGGTTTCACTTTCGCGATGCTGATCGGTGTATTGATCGGAACGTATTCTTCGCTTTGCATCGGCACACCTGTACTGGTTGATTTCTCTACCAGGGGCAGCAGCAAAAAGCTGGAGCCGGCGAAAGCCTAAGTTGTTTAGTCTTCGAATTAAGCCTGCGTGAGGTTTCTCGCGCAGGCTTTTTTATTGGAGGTGGATGAAAAGGAGCCAGAAGCCAGAAGTCAGAAGGAGGAGTAAGAAGCAAGGAGTAAGGAGCGTACGTCCAAGGTGTTGGAGGAACGGTGCTACGCATCCTGGTATGTCAAGAACCGTGGTGATACGAGGAAGCAGAAGCCAGCCGTTAAGTGTATTGGATATGTCATCCCTGACGGTATTTTGTTCCACCTTCGGCTACCATGTATCGTCCTAGCGGACCCTCGTTACTCCAGACTGATGGCAAATGGTTTACTGGGAACAGCGGGTTGGTAGGATGGGAATACTACGCTTGTAAAAGAAGTCAGAAGGAGGAGGAAGTTCAGAAGAAGGAGTAAGAAGCAAGGAGTAAGAATTAAGGAGTGGAGCGTGCACAATGCGATCTAAGGAACGGGTGTCTTTATGCGCAGCAGAATTCAATCTTAGAATGACCGAATGCAATCAAAGGCCTGAAGGGCCTTAATGTAATAACCATGGGTGAAACCCATGGGCAAATAAAAAAGCCTCGTATTACTACGAGGCTTTTATGATGAAGAAAGGCAACGACTTACTCTCCCAGGTGTTATCCT
>NZ_JAHESF010000001.1 GCF_018598225.1 Chryseosolibacter histidinae
GTGAAAAAGACCGCCGCGAAGAAAACTGCAGCCAAAAAGACGGCGGCGAAGAAGAGTGCGGTGAAGAAGAAGAAATAGTTTGGTTACCAGTTGCCGGTTTCCGGCTGACCGGTTTTGTGAGTTTTAAATTTGACTGACAGACCTTCGAAGGAGTGTCTGATTATCAAAACTACCCCGAACCGGTAACAGGCAACTGGCAACTTTTTCACTTTAAATTCCTAACTTCACTTCATGAGCATGGATGTGAAGAAAAAGCTTGTAGTCCTCAGCGGTGCCGGCATCAGTGCGGAGAGTGGTGTGCCCACCTTCCGCGATTCGGATGGTCTTTGGGAAGGTTATAATGTGATGGAAGTGGCCACTCCTGAAGGCTGGCAAAAAGATCCTGCGTTGGTGCTGGAATTCTATAATCAGCGACGGAAAAGAGCCCGCGAAGTGAAACCCAACCGCGGTCATGAGGTGCTGGCCGAGCTCGAAGATCATTTCAATGTTACCGTTGTAACCCAGAATATCGATGACCTGCATGAGCGCGCAGGTTCTACCAACGTCATTCACCTTCATGGAAGCCTGTTCGAATCGCGCAGCTGCGCCGATGAATCATTGGTATATGCTATTGATGGATGGGAGCTGAAGCTTGGAGACCTGTGTGAGAAGGGCTCACAGCTGCGTCCCAACATTGTATGGTTTGGTGAGATGGTTCCGCTGATGGAGGTTGCTGCCATGCATGCGGCGCAAGCCGATATCTTCATCGTGGTGGGTACTTCCCTGGTTGTTTATCCCGCAGCAGGCCTCATTCATTATGTGCCGCACGATACACTAAAATACGTTGTAGATCCCAAGCTGCCCGACATCGGCAACATGCCCTTTTTGAAAATGTTCGCGGAGAAAGCGAGCACGGGAATGGAGAAGGTGAAAGCGGAGCTTTTAAGTTTAAGGTTTAAAGTTTAAGGTTTAAAGTTCCGGTCTCTGAAAAACTTTAAACTTTAAATTTGAAACTTGAAACTTGAAACTTCAAACTGCTGCCTCACTTTGTTAAGTTGTTCAGAAACTCCCTGATCTCCTTCGTGTCGTAGTTCGCCGCACCGACCTCCTTGCTTTTAATCCTGCCTTCTTTGTCTATGATAAACGTTGTTGGAATGGAAGGAACTCTTAGCTGCCGGGGGAGGGATTTGTGTGGCGTATAGACGGGAAACGTATGCTGCTCGTCTTCGATGTAGCGGGTCACTTTCTTGTGGTGTTCTTCCGCGTCGAGCGAGAGCATGATGAACACGATCTTGTCGTGATCTACGGCATCATAGAGGCGCTGGATGGAAGGCATCTCCACGCGGCATGGTCCGCACCACGTTGCCCACAGGTTGATGAAGATGACTTTGCCCTTGAACTCATTCACATCCACCAGGTTGCCTTTCAGGTCTTTGATGGTGAAGTTGTAATCGAAGGCAGGCGCGGATCTCTCTGTCTGCACAGGATCAAAGTCCATGGCGCCTGTTTTCATCAGGGCCGACTGGGTGAGAAAAGAAATGCCTGCCAGCATCCCGGTATACCGTAAGATCAGCAGCAGGGCGATACCAGCCAGCCAGGGTTTGAGTGGCCCGAAAAAGGCCTTCAGCCGTTGAATTTTAATGGATTTGTTCATTTTGCGCTGGTTTCTTGTTTTCGTGCCGCTCAATTCACACGATTTTAACTAATTTCGGAGGATAATTTGTTCAAAAAACATGACAAAACTTAGCTTCCTGAAGATCACTATGCTGTTGCTGCTGGTGCAGACGGCATACGGCCAAAAAGTTAAGTATAAGGACATTTTCGCGTTGCTGAGCATCAAGCAATATGAACAAGCCGAACCTTTTCTGAAGCGGTATCTGAAGGAAAACGACGACAATCCCAATGCCTTCCTGTACATGGGCATCATCTTCCAGGAGAAGGCTTCCAAGAACGACATCCTCAAACAGACATCCCTGGCAGTGGCCAACATGGATTCTGCCAACCTGTTCTACGACAAAGCTTACAAGACGATAGACGACCGCGAGGTGCGGCGCAACAAGGAATATTATCAGGCCTACAACCGCCGTGACCTCCGCACAGGCGAGTTCGGTGTGAAGCTCTCCGACATCCAGTTCGACATCGAAAAAAGAATAGAAGGGCAGAAGGAGCGCATCGATAAAGTGAAGATGGTGAAATTCTATTTTTCACTGGCCGATACGTTGTACCAGAGGTCGAATGCCCTGTACCGGTCGATGCAACGCGCCTATCCTGGCGAACGTCAGCTTTACCTGAGAGCTGATGAGACCACGGTCAAAGGTTTGCAGGTGCTGGCAATGCGCTTCGACTCCAGCTTCAGGGCGTTTGAGCAATACAAAGCCAGCTCGGCCACCCTCGGCAAAACGGGTTACAATCAGACGGTATCGCTGGCGGAGATCGACGATTTTTCAAAAGACGGAACATCGCTTGCCGATCCCTACCAGGAGGAGGTAAAGCTGTGGGACTATAAAAAATTCGCCGACAAGGCGCGTGCCGTCATCGAGAAGGAAATACTGCCGATGCGCGAGCACCTCGTTTCGTACGACATCGAGATCAACAAGCTCCGGGACAAGCTGAACGCAGACTCCGTCTCAGTGCGGAGCGACCTCACCAAGCTCATCGACAGGCTACTCTATGATCAATTGAAGAAATACGATCCGGAGCCGTTGCCCATGGAAGTTTTCAGCCTGAAGACCGCCGACCTCGAGTACCGTTCGGCGCTGCTGGAGAACAAGGCATTGAAAGACACTTCCGATGTGCACCTGAAACTGCGGCTGATCAACAACGAGCTGCGTCTGCTGGGCAAGCTCGACAGCGTGGCCGGAAAACTTTCGCCGGAAGGCATCACACAGAAGGCGCCCGATTACCAGCACTTCATTACCAGCACGTTCAGCAGCACCGATGTGCTGAAGAGTTATGTGAGATCGTTGAAGGAATTTGCGGAACGTGAGAAACGTAAAAAAGATAATGAGCTGCAGGCGCGGATGAAAGCGCTCGACTGGATCGTTGACGGTGCTGACTCCATACCCTTGAAACAACAGGTGCTGGCCAAGGTGTACAAGCCGCTCTTCACGGCAGATGAAAAGTATACCCTGGGACTTCGCCTGAAAGATTCCACCAACGCCGATGGTTATTTCTATACCATCACGGCTGCGCGAAAACCCGAGGTGAAGGTGTTGTTCCCGGTTGACAAGTCATCGTTCAAAGAAAGAAAGCTGCCTGTAACGAAGGGGCTGACGTATTCCGATGCAACGGGCCAGATCTACTTTGTGCTGCTCTATTCTGAAAAGGTAAACAAAGACAAGTATCCCGCCACCCTGGCCAAGATCTACCGCTCAGACGGACTGGCCTGGAGCAACAACTACCAGCTGCCCTTCATTCCGAAAGAGATCCAGCTAAAACAGGAGACAGGAGAGGTGACGATCAAAAACGACACCCAGGTGACGGTGATCGATAAGAATGGGAAAGTGGTGAAGTAGTTTAAAGTTAAAAGTTTAAGGTTTAAAGTTGTGTGCGAATCACATTACTGTGGGAAACCTCAACTTGAAACTTCAAACTTTAAATTTTAAACTTTTCCAACTACTGGCCTACCAGTTTCTTCCAGTCCTGGAAGCGCATGTCGATGCGGCTCTTGATCTTTTCGTAGTTTTCCCAGCTATCGGTAACGTGATAGATAGAAGGCAGGGTTTTGACAAGGATCTCGTCGTAATCACCGCGGTATAACCCGCCGCCGTAATAGTAATACGTGAACATGTTGCCGCTCTTGCTGAAGAGTTCGTAACCCAGGTATCCGTCCCAGATCTCGCTGAGGATGGTACATGAAATTTCCCTGCGTCTGAACCTGAAGATCTGGTTGGAAGCTTCGTCTTCAAAGTATTCGGAATACAATCCGGCGTCGATGATCCACCCAAGGTACATGCCGATATGCACATAAGCTTGCTCTATGGGTAATGAATCGGGAAAGTTTCCAAGAAAGTGACTCTTGGCGTTGTCGTAAATGGTTTTCTGAATATCGGCTTTCTTTTCCATAGAACAAGTATAGTAGTTTAATCGAAAGTTTGAAACGTTTAAAGTCAAAAGTTTCGCGACTAAAGTTTGTAATTTCTGGTTAAAAGGTACAAGGCTGTTGGTTACCTGAATGCAGGTTCACGCGTAAATGCATTTCCCGCAAAGTCGCGGAGAAGCGCAAAGCACGCGAAGGTTTTCCTTTTTGAAACCCGTTATCCTGAGAGTGACGGATCCCCGGATCGTTAAGCCACCATTCGGGGATGGCGATGAAATAAAACACCGTTTTAACGCATTCGCATTCAACAATTCTTAGCGGCCTCTGCGCTCCTTTGCGCCCCTTTGCGTGAACGGTATTCTAGTAGAAGAAAAGATAACCTGCGAAGATGCCGCCGAGCACGCCGAAGAGATCGGCGATGAGGCCTCCGGTGACAGCGTACCGGGTCTTGCGGATGTTCACTGAGCCGAAGTAGAGGGCAAGCACATAGAAAGTTGTCTCCGCACATCCCCGGAAGATGCTGGCCATGTTGGCAACAAAAGAATCGGGGCCTCCGAAGGCAGGGTCTTGCGATACCGTGATCATCATCGCCCGCGCGCTTTGTCCACTCAGTGGTTTCAGAAAGGCCACGGGCAACGCATCCACAAAATCAGTATTGACCTGGAAGGCGGCGAGCAGTGAGCGGAAGCCGTCTGTAAGATAGGTCAGCGCACCCGAGCTCTGAAATACACCGATGCCCACGAGAATAGCTACCAGGAAAGGAATGATCTTGATCGACGTTGCAAATCCTTCTTTCGCACCTTCGATGAATGTTTCGAAGATGGGCACTTTGCGATAAAGCGCCATCGACAGGAAAGTGATGATCAGCGTGAGAATGAAAATGCTTGTGAACAGCAGCGACTGGACCTGCAGCTGCTCTTTGTTGAGCGATGAGAAATACCATACCACCAGGCCTATGAACCCGATGATGCCGCCGAGGTATGCCAGCACTACCGGATGAAGCAGGTTGATGCGCTGCCGGATGCTCACGTAGATCAGTCCCGCGAGGGTAGAGCAGAACGTGGCGATCAGGGTAGGAATGAAGATGCTGGTGGGATTCGCGGAGCCCATGGTAACGCGGTCTGCGATGATGGACAGTGGAATAATGGATAACCCCGAAGCATTCAGCACCAGGAACATGATCTGCGCATTGGAGGCCGTGTCTTTATCAGGGTTGATCTCCTGGAGATCGTTCATGGCTTTCAAGCCCAGCGGGGTGGCGGCGTTATCGAGGCCGATCATATTGGCGCTGAAGTTCATGATGATAGAGCCGGTAGCCGGGTGGTTACGCGGGATCTCGGGGAACAGCCTGCTGAAGAAAGGACCGACCAGCCGTGACAATACCGGAATGATGCCGCCGCGTTCTCCCACTTTCATCAACCCGAGCCACAAGGTCATGACACCGGTTAACCCGATGGAAATCTCGAATCCTACCTTGGCCTTTTCGAACGTAGCCTGGAGCATGGCGGGGAAAACACCCATGTCCTGAAAGAAGATCAGCTTGACCAATGAAACGACAAATGCAATGAAGAAGAATGCAACCCAGATATAGTTTAACGCCATGAGATTCGTTTCGGATTAGTGTGCAAGAAACATTTAAACGAAGCGCAGTACAAGATAAGGAATCGGGCGATTCTGCAACATGTAAGAAAGGACTTCTTTATCCTGTTTTCAAACCAGCAGTTTTAAGTACGATCCCGATAACTATCGGGAACGAAGGTACGAGGTACGATGCCGGGAACGGGGCTCTCCGTACCTCGTACATTTAGATGCAACAGAATAGCGAGAATGCGGCGCTGTTACAGGTTGATTAAGCTGAGCGTATGACACGCAACAACACCGGCTGTTTCGGTTCTTAAGCGGCTGTCGCCAAGGTTCACTTTCCGGTAGCCCAAGGCTAAGGCAGCTTCGAGCTCTTCTTTAGAGAAGTCTCCTTCGGGCCCGATAAGCACAAGATAGTGCTGGCCAGGCGTTGCTTCATCTTTCAGGTGCCGGGGATTGGAGGCATCCACGTAAGCGATGAAACGTTGTGTGGCCGGATGGTTGTTGATGAGATCGTGAAAAGCGACGATGCCACTTACTTCCGGCAGGGTGGCCTTGATGGACTGCTTCATGGCGCTGATGGCAACTTTTTTCAGGCGCTCGGTTTTGATGAAGCTTCTCTCAGAGTTTTGACAATCCATCAGGGTAATGTGATCGACGCCGATCTCCACTGACTTCTCTACGAACCACTCGATGCGGTCTGCATTCTTGGTAGGGGCAATGGCGATGTGCACCGAGAAGCCCTTCTCTTTTTCTTTCGATTGGTGTTTGATGGTGAAGGTACATTGCCGCGGGTCGTCTTTGACGATGATGGCATCGTAGAAGCTGCCTTTTCCGTCGGTGATGTGGATGAGCTCGCCCTGGCGTTTTCGCAGCACCTTGATGCAGTGCCTCGATTCTTCTTCGTCGAGGTGGTGAATATTTTCACCGATCAGGGGCTGGTAGAAGAGGTTCACACGTCAGGCGTCTTGCTGCAGTTTTGCCACCAGGCTGATGTATTCTTTCATGGCCTGCTCTTTGGTTTTGCCTTTCAGCTCAGCCCAGGCATCGTATTTGGCAATGGCCTTGAAGTCGAAGCCACCGGGCCTGTCGCCTGAAACATCGCCTTCGGTTCCCTGTTTGTACAGGCCATAGAGTTGAAGAAGCGTTTCATTGTCGGGGCGTTTTGGCAGCTCTTTAGAACGGGTAACAGCTTGCTCGAATTCCTGCTGAAGCATGTGGGTTGAAAGTTTCAGGTTTAAAGTTTAAAGTCAGGGGGGTGCTCCGAACTTTAAACTTTAAACTTTGAATTTAAACTTGGAACTTGGTTAACGTTTTTTGATCTCGGTATAAGGTCTCAGCTTGTGGCCAGTGTAGATCTGGCGCGGCCTTCCGATAGGTTCTTTGTTTTCGCGCATCTCTTTCCATTGTGCGATCCAGCCCGGCATACGGCCCATGGCGAACATCACCGTGAACATATCCACGGGAATTCCCAGCGCACGGTAAATGATGCCTGAATAGAAGTCTACGTTCGGGTAAAGTTTCCTTTCAATGAAGTAAGAGTCTTTCAGCGCGGCTTCCTCCAGCTTTTTGGCGATCTCCAGCACCGGGTCATTCACTCCCAGCTTGTTCAATACGTCGTCAGCTGCCTTCTTGATGATCTTGGCGCGCGGATCGAAATTCTTGTACACACGGTGACCGAAGCCCATCAGGCGGAAACCGCTGTTCTTGTCCTTTGCTTTGGCGATCCATTTGTCGGTATCTCCGCCGTCGTTCTTGATGTTCTCCAGCATAACGATCACTTCCTGGTTGGCGCCGCCGTGAAGGGGTCCCCACAGGGCGTTGATGCCCGCTGATATAGAAGAATAAATGCTTGCCTTAGATGATCCCACGATGCGCACGGTAGAGGTGGAGCAGTTCTGCTCATGGTCAGCGTGCAGGATGAGGAGCTTGTCCAATGCCTGCGCTACCACCGGGTCAACTTCATATTGCTCGGCAGGCAGGGCGAACATCATCTTGAGGAAACGTGAGCAGTAGTCGAGGGAGTTATCAGGATAGTTCACGGGATGTCCTACGGCGTTCTTGTAAGCCCATGCTGCAAACGTCGGCATCTTGGCCAGTGAGCGCACGATGCTCAGGTATACACCATCGGTAGACCTGTTGGGGTCCAGCGACTCAGGATAGAAAGCGGTCTGTGAGCAGAACATTGAAGCCAGCACGCCCATGGGGTGCGATGTTGACGGGAAACCGTCGAGGATCTTTTTGGTATCCTCGTGCACCAGCGTATGGGTTTTGATATCGTATGTGAACTTGTCGAGCTGCGGCTGTGTGGGAAGCTCACCGAAGATCAGCAGGTAAGCCACCTCCAGGAAAGTAGATTTTTCAGCCAGCTCCTCTATCGAATAACCTCTGTATCGTAAGATCCCGTTGTCTCCATCCAGGAATGTTATGGCGCTTTTGGTGGCTCCGGTATTTTTGTATCCCAGGTCAAGGGTGATTACCTTGGCTTTTTCCAGAAGGTCGCTGATATCAACGCCAATTTCACCCTCTGAGCCTACAACGACCGGGAGCGTGTAGGACTTGCCATCAATAATCAATTCTGCAGTTTTGGACATGTTTAAAGTGTTTATAGCAAAGGTTTTAAATATAGGGTAGAATTATGTTTTGGGAAAAGAATGCACTAAAAATTAATCTAAATTAAAGGTTGGCCACAAGCGCCGTCAGGGGCCTGTAACCGGATATCAGTCTTATTCTAATTATTTCCTAAGATCAGCGGCATTCCGTCCTTGCCCGAGCCCACCACAACAACCTTCGCGTTGGGGGATTTAGACAGCTCGAGGGTTGCTTCAATACCCCTCATTTTCAACAGCTTATCGCTTAAGCTGCTATTCACGATATTATTGGCCCTGGCTTCACCTTCTGCGGCTATACGTTTGCGCTCAGCTTCGCTCTTCTCTTTGTCGAGCCTGAACTGGTAAGCCAGCGCTTCCTGCTGTTGCTGAAGCTTGTTCTCGATGGCAATGCGGATCTGGTCTGGCAGGTGGATGGAACGGATCAGCAAAGCCACCATATCGACATTGTTCGCCAGCAGGATCTTTTCCGATTCAGATTTTATCGTGGCTTCCACCTCGGCGCGTTTTGTCGAGTAGATCTCTTCGGCGGTGTAACGGCCCATCACCTGGCGCACGGTTGAACGCACCTCGGGTACCACCAGCACATTGACGTAAGCCAGGTTGAACTTTTCATAGATGTATCCGATCTTATCAGCGATGGGTTTGAACCGCACGGTGACGTCAACCTTGATCGACAGACCACTTTTATCCAGCACATCCATGTTCTCGTCCTGCGATGTTTCCTGAACATCATAAACGAATACATCGTTCCAGGGTGACTTCATGTGAACACCTGGCTGGATCACATCGTCTTTGTCGAGACCTTGCCCGAACTTGTAAAAGACCACGGCGCGCTGCGTGGCGTTGATCGTGTAAAAAATGCTCGATGAAATGCCCATCAATACGAAAAGAGCGATCACGCCCAGGATAATGAAGGGTAACAGTCTTCGGTTGTTCATACGGGGTTATTTGTTAGTGGTATTTGATTCGTGTTCTGAGGGGGCGGCACCGGGGGTTCCAGGAATCAAAACTACAAATAAAAACTCCCCGTGCTACGACCGGAGCAACTAAGTTTAAGAGTCGACGGTCCACGGACCACAGCCCACCGCAGAGTCGGGTTGGTTTTACAGCGCCAGGTCATGGACAAGTAGCTCAGGAGAGGCGTAGCCAATCACTGATTTAGACTCTGCATGGCCGTGGACCGTCGACTGTGGACCGTGGACTCATCTCTTCAAACGATTCCAAATAAGCCGAATTATTTGGCCGTTCCGTTCAGAAACTGCAACTTATACCTTATTTTGAGATGCTTAATCCCGCACATGCTAAGGCTATTTTTTGTACTTGCACTTTTTTATGTTCAAGCCTTACCGGTTTTTGGGCAAGCGAATCCTGTTGACAGTTTATCGAAAGCACTGGAAGACACACGCAACAAACGAGAGCGTGTGGATATCCTGAACGAGCTGTCGTTTCGCACCAACAATACTGAGCCGGCGAAGAGTCTTGACTATGCTACCAGGGCCTACCAGGAGGCGTACGAGATCAAATATTCACGTGGTATACAGGCTGCGTTGTCTCTTCAGGGATATTACTATTACCAGAAGGGCGAGCACACCCAAGCGCTTGAGTACCTGAGGCGATCATCGGCGGTGACACCCGCGGACTACGAGTTCCAGGCTTATAACCTCATCATTACGGGTAACGTGTTCCGTGCCACGGCAACCTATGACTCCGCACGGCAATGTTACCAGCGCAGCATATCCCTGCTGAACGGCAAGAATGCCCCGCGGTACCTGGCCATCGGTTACAAGAACCTGGGCAAGCTCTGTGTGCTGGAGTGGAAGTTGTCAGAAGCGCGGGAAGCGCTTCAGCGGGCGCTGCAGGTCTACGAAAGTATGAACAACCGGTACGGCATCGCCGATACCTGGTTTGCGTTGTCCGACGTCAGCAAGAACGAAGCGAAGTTTGCCGAAGCACGGGAATATGTGAACAAGGGTTGCCAGTATGCCACGGAGCTGAACAACGATTACCTGAAGATCTATTGCCTCAGCAACGAAGCTGATGTTCATTACAAGTTGGGCGATTACACCCGGGCGCTCAAGATCTTTTTCGAGGCGCTGGAGCTGCTCAAAGCGCGGGATCTGCCCATGATGGAAGCCGACCTCTATTCGAGCGTTGGCGATGCGTACGAGGCCCTGGGGCAGAACGACATGGCGCTGAAGTACTTCCTCGAGGCCCTGAAGATCACAGAGCGTACCGGCATGCGGCACGAGACCGGCAAGCTCTACAGCAACATGGCCTGGATCTACAAGAACCAGATGAATTTTCGCCTGGCTCACGACTACATCCGCAGGTCGCTGGAGCTCAGGAAGGCGATCGGCGACGCGCATGGCATCTCCAACTGTTACAATGTGCTGGGCGTGATCTACATGCAGGAGAAGAAATACAAGGAGTCCACCGTTGCCCTGGAGCAGGCCCTCGAGATCAGGAAACGGATCGGGCACCGTGAAGGTGTGTCGGCCTCGCTGTTCAACATCGCCATTGTCTACGAAGAGCAGAAGCAATACCAGAAGGCGCTGGCCGTCCAGACAGAAGCGCTGACGTTAGACGAGGCCATCGGCAACAAGTTCAGCCTGGGCATCTCCTACAATGGCATGGGCAACCTGCTGATCAAGCTGCGCAATTTTCCGGCGGCAGCACAATCGCTGAAACAGGCCGGGAAGCTGGCGCTGGAGACCGGTTCCAGAACGCTGCTGATGAACAATAATTTTTACTGGTCGCAGTATTTCGAAGCCACGAAGGACCCTGCGCGTGCCCTGCAGTACTACAAAAAATTCGCTTCCCTCAACGACAGCATTTACAACGATATGAGTGCCCAGAAGCTCGCTGAGCTGCAGGCACTGTACCAGATCGAAAAGAAAGACCAGGAGATCAAATCGCTGAACCTTCAGCGGCAGCGGCATGAGAACGAGATCGAGCTTCAGCGCTCGCAACTCAATCAGCAGAGCATCATCATCATTTCAGCGATCTGCGGCATCGTTACCCTTTCGCTGCTGGCCATTGTGGTGTACCGTTACAACCGTCGCCTGACAAAGGCGCACCGTGAGATCACCGAGCAGAAAGAAGAGATCCAGTCGCAGTCTGAAGAGCTGATCGAGGCCAACCAGACCATTGCCGAGATCAACAGGAAACTGGAGGAAAAGATCGAAACGCGCACCGTGGAGCTCAGCCAGGCCTACAAAGAGCTGGATACGTTCTTCTACCGGTCTTCTCACGATTTTAGGAGACCCCTCACCACCTTCCTGGGGCTTTCTGAAGTGGCGAAGATCACCGTGAAAGACAGCAACGCCCTGGAGCTGTTCGACAAGGTGAAGGAGACGGCCACCAACCTGGACAAGATGCTGGTGAAGCTTCAGTCGATCAGTGACGTGGGATCCCAGCAGCTCGTTTACAAGGAAGTGATGATCAAAGAGATCTTCGATACGGTATGCGATGGATTCAGGAGTGAGCTGCAGCGCAAGAACATCCGGGTGAGCTCCGAGATCAGGCTGACGGATAAGTTCATCTCTTATCCGGCCATGATCAGGATCATCATCGAGAACCTCGTGGAGAACGCCATTCACTTCAGCGGTACCGACAGCCCCTTCATCAAGCTCAGGGCATCACAAACGCGCGATTACATTACCATCGATCTGCAGGATAACGGACAGGGTATTGCGAAAGAATACCAGGACCAGGTCTTCGATATGTATTACAGGGCCAATGAACGATCCAAAGGCAATGGCCTCGGATTGTATATCGTAAAGAAGGCGGTGGAAAAACTGGATGGTTCCATCTCGCTTTCCAGCATCCCGTTGATAGGGTCTACGTTCACGATTATGTTGCCCATGGCGTACGAAGCGAGGAAGTTCAAGGTTTAAAGTTTCAAGTTTAAGGTTTCAAGTTTCAAGTTTCAAGTTATGTGCCCGATGCATAATTGTTAACACCGAACCCAACTTTAAACTTTGAATTTTAAACTTTAAACTGAAATCACCTTCGCATTCTCCGGATCCCAGTGGATGATCTTTTTCTCAAAGACGCTTTTGTTGCTGGCCAGTGCCGGGCCTGCCGCGCGCATGCTGAACCAGGCATCTTCTTTAACGGGCACATTCTCGCGAATGCCTTTATAAAAATTGGCGTGGTGCGCGATATTGTCACTGTATCCTTGCGGGGCTTTGAACTCGGTTTCGGGCTGCAGCATTTCGGCAGTGATCGGCGGGTGATTGGCCTTGTACCACTTCTCGTACTCCTTCTGCTGCGCTTCGGTGAATGTTGTAAATGAATCCCATCCGCCGTAGCCAGGGTATTTGGGTGTCTTGCTGCGCTGCAGCTTTACGGCGCTTCCGCTCAGCGTGATCACACCATCGGAGCCTACCAGCCTCAGGCGTGAGTCGCCGCCACTTCCGCTGACAAAGTTCACGCGCATTTGCAGGTTGAACGCCGGGTGTTTGTCGGTAGCCGGGTAATCGTATAAGCCGCAGATGATGTCAGGAACATCACGACCATCTTTCCAATAGCGGAGGCCTCCTGTGGAATAGATCCGGTTGGGACCTTTGGAGCTGGTTACGGTGTGCAAGCCTGAGAACAGGTGCACGAAGAGGTCGCCGGCGATACCGGTGCCATAGTCCTGGTAGTTCCTCCAGCGGAAGAAGCGTACCGGGTCGTAGGCAACTTTGGGGGCATCTCCGAGAAAGGCCTCCCAGTCAACGGCCCCGGGTGTCTTTGCGTCTGTGGGAATGGAATATTGCCACGCGCCGTTGCCGCCCTGCCGGTCGTTCCAGGTTTCCACCAGGATGAGGTCGCCGATGGCACCCGATTCAAAGATCTCGCGCGCCTTGTCGGTCACGATGGAGCTCACCCGCTGGCTTCCGACCTGAAAAACCTTGCCGGTCTTTTTCTGGGTGGCGATCACATCGGCGCCTTCTTCGAGCTTGTGCACCATGGGTTTCTCACAGTACACATGTTTGCCCTTGTTCATGGCGTCAATGGAAATACGGTCGTGCCAGTGATCCGAGGTGGCAATGATCACGGCGTCTATGTCTTTGCGGTCGAGGATCTCCTTGTAGTTCCGGGTGGTGAAGATATCTTTGCCGTACAGCTCTTTTGTTCTCTCAAGCCTGCCGTTGTAAAGGTCGCAGGCGGCCACGAGCTTCACGCCGGGGATCTGTACGGAAGTTTCCAGGTTGTTGAACCCCATGATGCCCATGCCGATCACAGCGATGTTCACCTGGTCGTTGGGGCCGTATGTCTTGGTGCTGAGGGGTTCAGGCCGAAGGGTCACCGTGTTGCGGGGAGAGGCCAGCAGGGAAGGAGCGGCGCCGGTGATCACTGCAGTTCCTAATGCTTTCTTAATAAAGCTTCTCCGTGATTTTTCGTTGTGTTTAGACATAGGTGTAATTTCTGATTAACAATCGATCTTTTTTCATTGAAAAAGACCTTTGGAAGTTACGATATTTGATCAGAAAGCAAAACTTCATTTATTCCATCAGCATGTTCAGTTTTCAATTGTTAAAAAAGAAAAGCTTCGGCATCGACCTGGGCAATAACAATACGCAGGTCAGCGATCACGAGCGGATCCTGGTAGATCAGCCCTCGTACATTGTACTTGACAGATCGCGCAGTGCCGTGAAAGCTGTGGGGAATGAAGCGTACGATATGTTTGAAAAGACACATCAGCTGCTGAAGCCCGTCAGGCCGCTGAAGGGTGGTGTGATCGCCGATCACACTTCGGCTACCAAGATGATCTCCGCGCTGATGGAGCAGGCCTATGGCAGCAAGTCGCTCCTGAGCGGTTACGAGCACATCATTTCCGGTGTACCTTTTGCCACGACTAACGTCGAAAAGAGAGCGTTGCGCGCAGCGCTCGAGCAGTTCAACGCCAGCGCCATACACCTGCTTTACGAACCCCTGGCAGCCGCCATCGGCATGGGCCTCAACATCGAGGAGCCCAACGGCAAGATGGTGGTTGATATCGGTGGCGGCATCACGGAGATCGTGGTGGTGTCACTTTCCGGCATCGCGTCTTTTCAGTCGGTGAAGGTTGCCGGAGATACGATGGATGAAGAGATCCAGTTGTACTTCAGGAGAAACTACAACATGGCCATCGGGTTGAAGACCGCCGAACAGATCAAGATCCAGGTGGGTGCTGTGCAGGAGCAGATCCGCGAAGTTCCCGAGCCCATGATGGTACGGGGTAAGGATATGCTGCGTGGCATCCCGGTAACCCGGCAGATCACACACGCCGAGGTGGCCACCATCCTGGATAAGTCGATCAGCGCCATCGAGCTGAGCATCTTACAAACCCTGGAGAAGTGCCCGCCTGAGTTGGCTGGTGACATCTACGGGAACGGTGTTTACCTCACGGGTGGTAATGCCCTTTTAAGGGGATTGAAAGACCGCCTGGAGAAAAAGATCAGGTTAACAGTCCACATCGATAAAACACCGCTCCACGCCGTGAGCAAGGGCGTTGCTACAGCCCTTCGTGATATCAGGAAGTATAAGCCGGTGCTGATCGATTGAAATCGACCCGAACTTCTTCGGAGGATCAACCCTTCAAAAGTTCTTCAAGTGCCTCGCTATTCGATTAAGAGTGTACCACCTGAAAAGCTTTTGAAGGGGTTGTCCCAAAAAAAAAGCGATGTTCTCACATCGCTTTTTTTTATCTATCAAAGTAAAGCTGTTACATCATAGAACCGCTGCCGGAGTTTTCGTTGTTGGTATCGTTGTTGTTCCCGGAAGGCTCGCTGTTGCCGAACAGAGAGGGCTGAGCTGTAGGAGCTGCAGGAGCGGGAGCGGGTGCCGGAGCAGGTGCAGGCTTAGGCGTTGAAACTGCTTTCTTCTTAGGGGCTGACTTGCGGGGAGCAGCCTTCTTGGGAGCAGATTTTTTAGGAGCAGCCTTCTTAGCTACTTTCTTGGCAGACTTCTTAGCCGCCTTTTTAGGGGCTTTCTTCGCAGCCTTTTTCGCAGCTTTCTTAGCTGATTTTTTTGCAGCTTTCTTGGCTGCTTTTTTGGGTGCTTTCTTCGCAGCCTTCTTTGCTTTTTTTGCCATAGCTCAAAATGGTTTTAAGGTTAATCAGAATTGGTTTGGTGTACTTGGTTACTGAACTGGTTTAGTTTACGCATTAAATTTAAATAACTGGATGATTAGAGCAAACAGTTACACTACTTTATAGCATATAACTGATAGTAAGTTTAACCATTGACGACGGAGAAAGCAAGTTGCAGCAATACTTTTTCACTCTGGAGTCGATGAGCATGCACGTGATGTGAGTGGTGTTTGCACGTGAAGGTAGTCGTGAAAGAGGAGGAAGAAGTTGACAGTTAACAAGTGAACAGTTGACAACAGGCGGTGTTTGTCCGGTCATCATTTCAATTGAAACGATGCTGAAGTCATTGACACCACACGTTGTCAACTGCCCATTGACCCATTGTCAACTGCGCGCGGGCATGCGCGTCAGGCTATGCGTAGAGTGCCAGTTTTTGCTCCGCAACCTTCTCATTATCAATGTATTCATCGTAGCTCATCAACCGGTCGATAAACCCGTTGGGAGTGATCTCGATGATGCGGTTGGCCACGGTCTGGGTGAACTCATGATCGTGAGAAGTGAACAACACAGAGCCGGGAAAATCTTTCAAAGCGTTGTTGAAGGCCGTGATCGACTCCAGGTCAAGGTGGTTGGTAGGCTCGTCGAGGATCAGCAGGTTGGCACCCGCCAGCATCACCCGCGAGATCATGCAACGCACCTTCTCACCACCGGAGAGCACGTTGGCTTTTTTGAAAACCTCCTCGCCGGAGAACAACATCTTGCCGAGGAACCCCCGGACATATACTTCATCCTTGTTGCCTTCTTCCGCATATTGTCTCAGCCAGTCGATGAGGTTGTCGTCTGTTTGGAAATAAGCTTCGTTGTTGGAGGGCAGGTATGCAGGCGTAATGGTCTGTCCGAACCTGAACTCACCTTTAGTAGCCTTCAGCTCACCGGCCAGGACCCTGAACAGTGAAGTGATGGCCAGGCCGTCTTTGCTCAGGAAGGCGATCTTGTCGCCCTTGTTCACGAAGAAATCGAGGTTGCTGAACAGCGTGGATCCGCCCGTAGAATAGCTGAGGTTCTCCACCTGCAGGATCTGGTCTCCGGCAGTACGTTTCTGCTGGAAGATGATGGCGGGGTATCTTCTGTTGGAAGGCTGGATATCGTCGACGTTGATCTTCTCGAGCAGCTTTCTCCGGCTGGTAGCCTGACGTGATTTCGAGGCATTGGCGCTGAAGCGGGCAATGAACTCCTGCAGCTCTTTCTTCTTTTCCTCGGCCTTCTTATTGGCTGCCGAACGTTGTGAAAGCGCAAGCTGGCTCGACTGATACCAGAACGTATAGTTACCAGTGTAGAGCTTCACCGCCTTGAAGTCGATATCCACGATATGGGTACACACGGTGTCCAGGAAGTGCCTGTCGTGCGATACAACGATCACAGTGTTCTTGAACTCGAGCAGGAAGTCTTCGAGCCAGGTGATGGTCTGGAGGTCAAGGTCGTTGGTAGGTTCGTCGAGGATGAGGATGTCGGGGTTTCCATAGATGGCCTGCGCCAGCAGCACCCTTACCTTCTGGCTGCCGCTCAACTCTTTGGTGAGCTTGTAATGATCTTCTTCAGGAATGCCAAGGCCGCTCAGCAGGGCCGCGGCGTCTGACTGGGCGTTCCAGCCGTTCATCTCTGCAAACTCTGCTTCCAGCTCGGAGGCCCTGATGCCATCTTCTTCCGAGAAGTCGGGCTTTGCATAAATGGCATCTTTCTCCTGCATGAGGCTCCACAGCTTGTTGTGGCCCATGATCACAGCATCCAGCACGGGGATCTCATCAAAGGCATAGTGGTTCTGACGGAGCACCGCCATCCGCTTGCCGGGCTCTATCGTTACGTTACCGCCCGTAGGGTCTATATCGCCCGCCAGTATTTTCAAAAAAGTCGATTTCCCTGCCCCGTTAGCGCCAATGACGCCATAGCAGTTTCCCCCCGTGAACTTGATGTTCACCTGATCAAAAAGTACCCGTTTACCGAACTGGAGCGATAAGTTATTTGCTGCAATCATGATGTTGTGAAAAGATCAAGCCGCAAAGGTAAGGAAAAAATAGATATGAGACTTGAGATATGAGATATGAGAATCGGTTGCAAGCTATTTCCTGCTCTTAGGCTTTTGCTTGTTGTCCGTCAGCAGCGCCACTACCGCCTTATCTGGACCGAGGTTCAGCATCTGCTGCTGGATCCAGGGGGAGCGCCGGCGTACTGCTGCTGACAATGGTTTGATGGTGTACTTTTTAGGATTGGGCAGGCAGGCTGCGATCTGTGCGGCCTCCGTACGGTTGAGCTTTTTGGCCGACTTCTTAAAGTTCTGGCGTGCTGCCGCTTCAGCCCCGAATACACCTTTGCCCATCTCCGCCACATTGAGGTATACTTCGAGGATGCGTTTTTTGCCCCAGAGCTTTTCGATCATGAAGGTGAAGTACACTTCCAGGCCTTTTCTGAACCACGACCTGCCGTTCCAGAGAAATACGTTCTTGGCTACCTGCTGGCTGATGGTGGAGGCACCCCGCACACGTTTGGGTTTTCGCTGGTTGTGCTTGAGGGCCTTTTCAATGCTGTTCCAGTCGAAGCCGTTATGCTCGATGAACAACTGGTCTTCCGAAGCGATCACTGCCAGCTTCATATCGGGCGAGATCTCGTTCCAGTCCACGTAATCCCTTTTCAGGCCGTTGCCACTGACCCAGTTGCTGAGCTGTGTGAACGTGATAGGAGGGAACACCCATTTCAGCACGATGATATAAACCAGTTGGGCGATAAAGAGGATAATGAAGATCCTTTTGGCCTTCTTCCACACATTTTTCACGAAGCTCATAACCTTTAAATCTAATCAGAAATTTGAAATCTGGGATCCGCCATCGAAATTTCCGGTATGAAGTATCCTGTTCTTGTTCTCGTCATTTGCCTGTGGGCCTCCGGAGTGGTGGCCCAGTCCGGGGCGCTCGTATTCCAATCTGATTTTGGTCTCAAAGACGGCGCTGTGGGTGCCATGAAAGGTGTTGCCTATGGTGTATCCAAAGAGCTCGACATCTTCGACATCACCCACGAGATCCCAGCCTACAACATCTGGGAGGCCGCCTATCGCCTCAACCAGACCGCACCCTACTGGCCGCAGGGCACTGTGTTCGTTTCGGTGGTCGACCCTGGCGTGGGCTCGGAGCGGAAGTCGATCGTGCTCAAAACAAAAACAGGGCACTACTTCGTTACCCCTGACAACGGCACGCTTACCCTCATCAGCGAAACCCTGGGCATCGAAGCGGTGAGGGAGATCGATGAACGCAAGAACAGGCTGAAGAACTCACAGCAGTCGTACACCTTTCATGGCCGCGACGTTTATGCTTACACCGGCGCGCGACTGGCGGCAGGCGTCATTCGCTTCGATGAAGTAGGGGCGCCGCTGAACTCAGACATCATCCGGCTCGCCTATCAGAAACCGGTGTTCACCAACGGAACCATCGCCGGCAACATCGATATCCTCGATATTCAATACGGCAACGTATGGACCAACATCGACCAGCAAACTTTTGCCAGGCTCAACGCCAAACATGGTGACCAGCTTCACATCCGCATCACCGAGAACGGCCGACAGGTCTTCGAAGGCAATGTTATCTATGGCGCTACCTTCGCCGCCGTACCCGAAGGAGCACCCGTTGCGTATCTTAACAGTCTTCTGAACCTCGCGCTGGGTATTAACCAGGGAAGTTTCGCAGCGAAGCACGGCGTTGGAAGTGGGGAGGGGTGGAAAATAGAAGTAAAGCGGTGATCAGTGATCAGTAATCAGTAATCAGTAATCAGGTAATACCGATGACCAATTGCCGAATACTGTTTACCGATTACCGGCTATTTTCATCAGCCGATCCGGATAATCCGTAATGATCCCATCTACGCCGATGGAAATCAGACTCTGCATCTCTTCAGTGGTGTTCACCGTCCAGGGGATCAGTCTCATCTTGTGCTGCTTGCATTCCTGTTTCATCTGGGGGGTTACCAGCTTGTATTGCGGGCTGTAGATGTCAGGATAAAATCCCAGTTCGGTGATGTTTTGGGCCGGTGTTTTTTTGGCGTCTCCGGTTAAAAAGCCGATGGTCACGCCGGGATAATCCTGATGTACTACCTGCAAAGGTCTTACGTCGAACGACTGGATGTAAAAACGATTGCCGATGTTTTTCTGCTTCACGATGTCCATGACCGCATCGACCAGCACTTTGGGTTTGGCGTTGTAGATACTGTCGTATTTCACGGAGGTTTTCAGTTCGATGTTGTAGATGGTGCCAGGCAGCTTATGACTTTTGGTGTATTGCTCAACGGAGTCGATCAGCTCTGCGAACGTGGGGATGTAGGTGCGGATCTTCTTTTGCTGCGGATAGGCTGCGTAAGGTTTGGAGCCTACGTCGAACTTCCGGACCTCGGCATAATCCATATGGTGAACGATGTACTTGCGGGCGTCGGCCTCGGGGATCTCCTGGCCTTCAGCCGTGAGCGAGAACTCGCGGTTGATGTAGGGATCGTGGGTGACGATCACCTGGCCGTCGCGGGTGGTATAGATGTCTACTTCGATGATGTTGGCTCCTTCGGCGATGGCGCGGATCATGGATGGAATTGTATTCTCCGGCATCAGGCCCCGTGTGCCGCGATGACCTTCCCTGGCAAACTTCGGAAGCGGCGCGCCCTTCCAGCTTTTTTTCTTCTGTGCGGCACAATCCGCAAACACAAACAGCACTGCGCATAAGCTCACGGTAAGGAATGTCAAATGTTTTTTCATCTCTATCATAGTTGCAATATACTTCGTTAGTCTTCTCTAACGATTATGGTAATGTTATCAATGGCCGCGGTAGGCACGCTTTCAAGTGCAGGGTTTAAGTACGAGGTACGAAATACGAGGTACGGACTCCTGGCTCCTTACTCCTGGCTCCTGGCTTCTTTTTTATTTCAGTATCGAATACAACAACGCTGCCAGCACTGCCCCGATCACAGGACCGATCACGGGGATCCAGGCATAACCCCAGTTGCTGCTGCCCTTTCCGGGAATGGGGAGAAGGCTGTGAACGATGCGGGGACCGAGGTCGCGCGCCGGGTTGATGGCATAACCTGTGGTTCCGCCCAGCGACAAGCCGATGGCCCATACCAGGAACGTTACCGGTATCGCGCCGAGAGACCCCAGTCCTACAGGAGTTTTGTCTGATCCGAGCTCCGCGCCTGTAAAGTAAAAGATCACAAAGATGAGCACGAAGGTGCCGATGATCTCGCTGATCAGGTTGGAGGTGGTGTTCCGGATGGCAGGTGCCGTGCCGAAGGCGGCGAATTTCAGGTCGGGATCGGAAGAGGAGGCGAAATGGTCCTTGTAGATCCCCCACACCAGGAATGCACCGAGCATGGCGCCGATGAACTGCGCGAGGATGAAGAGAGGCACGTCAGCCCAGTTGAACTTGCCGGCCACCGCCAGACCCAACGTCACGGCCGGGTTGAGGTGTGCTCCGCTGTAAGGTGCTGCGATCACCACGCCGGTGAATACCGCCAGCGCCCAAGCCGTTGTGATCACGATCCATCCGCCACTGTTCCCCTTCGTTTTG
This sequence comes from Chryseosolibacter histidinae, assembly GCF_018598225.1. Lineage (GTDB taxonomy): Bacteria > Bacteroidota > Bacteroidia > Cytophagales > Cyclobacteriaceae > Chryseosolibacter > Chryseosolibacter histidini. The sequence continues at coordinate 20,864 of NZ_JAHESF010000001.1, forward strand.
GGAAGCACAACGTTGGCCACCACTCCATTGCCCAGTAGGATCAGGAACATCGTGCCGATGATTTCTGCTGTGAATGCATTCATGCTATTAAGGTTTAGTCTGGTTTCTTGATATCAAATTGACAATTGACAAAAGGCAATTGACAATATGTGAGGTAAAATGTCAAGCGTTTTTTTAAATCGATTGAAAAAGCCTAGTCTTATTTATCCGAACCGTTGTCAACTGTTTTATTGTCAATTGTCAACTATTCACACAAAGCCTGGCAGCACGCACCGCCCTGTTCCATCCGTCAAGTCTTTCGGTAGTATCGCCGATGGCAGCTGGCTCGAAGCTCCGGTTGATCTTCCATTGTACGCTGATCTCTTCAATGCTTCCCCAGAAACCTGTGGCGAGCCCGGCCAGGTACGCTGCACCGATGGCGGTGATCTCCGTCACTTCCGGGCGGATCACTTTTGTATTCAGGAGGTCCGACTGGAATTGCATGAGCAGGTCATTGGCAGTGGCGCCGCCGTCTACACGAAGCTCACGTACGGGCAACTTCGAGTCGGCTTCCATCGCTTTCAGCACGTCCATGGTCTGGAAGGCGATGCTCTCCAGCGCGGCGCGGGCAAGGTGGGCAGCGGTGGTGCCGCGGGTGATGCCGATGATGGTTCCCCGTGCATGCTGATCCCAATGCGGCGCACCAAGACCTGTAAAAGCGGGAACGAGGTACACGCCGTCAGTGCCCGACACCTTCCTGGCCAGCGGTTCTATCTCTGACGACGACCTGATGATGCCAAGCCCGTCTCTCAGCCATTGCACTACGGCCCCTGCAATGAAAATGCTGCCTTCCAGCGCATATTGTACCTTTCCGTTGATCTGCCACGCCACCGTTGTCACCAGGTTGTTGCCCGAGATGATCGGTTTATCGCCGATGTTCATCAGCATGAAGCAACCCGTGCCATAGGTGTTCTTGACCATGCCAGTAGTGGTGCACATCTGACCGAACAGCGCAGCCTGCTGATCTCCCGCGATGCCCGCGATCGGGATCCTGGCGGCCAGCACATTGCCGGAGGTGGTGCCATAAACTTCGCTCGATGATTTTACTTCGGGCAACATGCTGCGGGGGATGGTAAAGAGCTTCAGCAGCTCATCGTCCCACTGCAGGGTGTTGATGTTGAAGAGCATCGTGCGTGAAGCATTGGTGACGTCTGTAACATGCACAGCGCCGGAGGTCAGCTTCCACACCAGCCACGAATCGATGGTGCCAAAAGCGAGCCTGCCCGCATTGGCTTTCTCCCGGGCACCCGCCACGTTGTCGAGGATCCATTTGATCTTGGTGGCTGAGAAATAAGCATCGGTCATCAGCCCGGTCTTTTGCCGGATCATTTTTTCCAGCCCCTGCTGTTTCAGCTCATCGCAGTACGCGGAGGTACGCCTGTCCTGCCACACAATGGCGTGATGAACGGGTTCGCCAGTCTGCCTGTCCCACACCACGGTGGTCTCGCGTTGGTTGGTGATGCCAATGGCCTGGATGTCGGCAGAGGTAAGGCCGGCTTTCAGGATGGCCTCGGTGGCTACGGCGATCTGGGTAGACCATATTTCCCGGGCATCGTGCTCCACCCATCCCGGTTGCGGGTAATGCTGGGTAAACTCGCGCTGAGCCATGGAAACGATGCTGCCCTGTTTATTGAAAACGATTGCTCTCGAGCTCGTAGTGCCCTGATCGAGGGCCAGGATGTAACGGTTCATTTATATAGCGTTGGATAGATAGGAATGGTTCTGATTCTCTTCCCCGGTCCGTGACGACCTCTGTGACGTGAGGATGTACTGCGCGGCCAGCATGCCGAAGGCTTCCACCTGTGCCTGTTCCCAGGCTTCATTACGGCCGAGTTCCTGTGCGAGCAGCGATGCCGTTGCAGTGGCCATCTCCTGCGCGGCAGCGGCGTTGAGGAACAGGATGCGGAGCCTGCGGGCAAGCACATCTTCAACGGTGCGGGCCATCTCGTACCGGGCTGCCCAGATCACCTGCGCTTTGGTGTAAGGGAAGTCAGGATGCAGTTTTTCCGCATAGGCAGGTACTTCCTTCATCAGCTCGCGGAGCTGCGCTTCATCAGCGCCGTACACCCCCAGGCTGTTGTCTTTCGGTGTTGCCGTGTAGCCATGGATATGCAGGGTGCGTGTGACACAGGGGGCCAAGTGCAGGGTGCCGACACTGACCGCCTTGTTGATCACCTCTTCTGCCATCTTCCGGTAGGTGGTCCACTTTCCGCCAGTAATGGTGATCAATCCCGACTCAGAGACCATCAGCTTATGATCGCGCGAGATCTCTTTGGTGCTGCTGGTATTTTTTTCGGGATAGGCGAGGGGACGCAGCCCTGCGAACACACTGAGCACGTCTGACTTCCGGGGAATGCGGTCGAGGTATTTTCCGGCGGTGGATAGGATAAAATTGATCTCCGCATCGAGTGCCCGGGGTTCGGGAGAGTGTTCATCCAGTGGCGTATCCGTTGTTCCTACCAGCACGTGGTTGTGCCACGGTACGGCAAACAGCACACGTCCGTCTGAGGTTTGCGGGATCATGAGGGCATGGTCGCTGTTGAGGAACGACCTGTCGAGCACCACATGCACACCCTGGCTCGGGCGGACCAGTGGCTTTCGCGAAGGAGTGTCGAGGCGCAGGATGTCGTCTACAAACACGCCCGTGGCATTGATCACTGCTTTTGCTCTGATCCTGTATTCTTTGCCCTGCTCGAGCTCGGTGGCCACCACGCCGTTCACTTTTCCATTCGCATCTTTGGTCAGCCCCGTCACTTTCATGTAGTTCAGCAGGATGCCGTCATGCTCCAGGCTCGTGGTAGCCAGGTCTATCGCCAGGCGTGCATCGTCGAACTGTCCGTCAAAGTATTCGATACCGCCCTTCAATCCTTTTTCATTGATCTCGGGCATGGCTTTGATCACGTCTTCCGTTGAAAGATATTTTGACCTGCCGAAGCTGTAGCGCCCTGCCATCCAATCGTAAATAGTAAGGCCGATAAAATACTTCAGCAACGCAAACCAGCTATAGCAGGGAATGATGAAAGACTGTGCCTTCACCAGGTGCGGCGCATTCTCACGCAGCAGTCCACGTTCGCGCAAAGCATCGTAGACGAGGCTGATGTTTCCCTGTGCCAGGTATCGCACGCCACCGTGCACGAGCTTGGTGCTGCGGCTCGAGGTTCCCTTGGCAAAGTCGGCCTGCTCCAGCAACAGCGTTTTATAACCGCGCGAGGCGGCATCTACTGCTGCGCCCAGGCCCGTCGCGCCGCCACCCACAATCAACACATCCCACAGGGCTTCCTGCGCTACCTCGTGCAGCAGGCCGGCGCGTTTCACTGGCTTTTTATTATTGGAGAGCATCAGCTGTAATTATCGGTAAAATAGATATAAATCGAAGTTAAACGCAATTATATGAAATTATTCGAAAGTATTCGAAATTTTCAGCGACCTTTGAACGGTTTTAAAGGCCTTTTGCAGATAGGCGCTTTACACTTAAATTGACGGGTTTTCAACTATAAGCGACCAGCTCATGAGCAATGCTGAAAGGCATCAGTATATTCTGAACGCACTCCAGGGACAGGGCTACCTCAACGTGGTGGACCTTTGCAAGCAACTGAACGTTTCATCGGTGACCATCCGCAAAGACCTCAAGTTGCTGGAGGAGAAGAGCTTGTTGTTCCGGACCCACGGCGGTGCCACCATCAACAACCCTTATACGATCGACAGGCCCGTTAACGAGAAGGAGAAATTCCAATCGGCCGAAAAAATGAAGATCGGTGAGGCTGCGGCTGCGCTGGTAGAGAACAACGACTCGATCATCATCGCTTCAGGCACTACGGTGCTGGCCATGGCACGCAGCATTCAGCCCAAAGACAACCTGACGGTGATCACGTCGGCGCTCAACGTGGCGCTGGCGCTGATGCGGCCTCCGAATATCGAGATCCTGCAACTCGGTGGCATGCTGCGCAAAAGCTCGTCATCGGTGACCGGCGCCTATGCTGAAAATATCCTGGCTGATTTCTTTTGCAGTAAATTCTTCCTGGGTGTGGATGGCATCGACCTCGAGTTTGGGCTCACCACCACCAATGCAATGGAAGCCCACCTGAACCAGAAAATGATCAAGGTCTCGCAGAAGACCATCCTGCTGGTAGACTCCACCAAATTCGGCAAACGCGGCTTCGGCCGGATCTGCGGGTTGGATGAAATTGACCAGATCATTACCGATAGCGGGATATCGGATAATACGGTGAAGACTCTGGAGAGCCTTGGGGTTAAAGTTACGGTGGTTTAACTAGAAGCCAGGAGCCAGAAGTAAGAAGGCCTTCGAAATGAAAACACGTATTAATTGAATGCGTTTGTGTATTCTGAACTCCTGTTAGTCTATCTATAAATTAAAAACGATTGTAGCTTTTGTCTTAAAGTGGTAACTCAGTTACCGTAACCCCTCCTGACTCCTGGCTTCCTGACTTCTGACTCCTAGCCTTTACTCCTTGTCTATATAGTACTCAATATTTTCCTTCGTCACAATATCAAGCGGTAAGTACTTAACCGAGTCTACGGCCCGTTTCAGGGCGAGGTGGTGGGTGAGCTGGTAAATGCCCCAGTATCCCTGGCCTTTTGAATTCTGGTTGATGAGAAACCGGATGATTCCCTTGTTCACATAATCGATGTTTTCAGGCAGCAGGTCATAACCGATGAGGTTGATGCCGGTGATGTCTTTCTGCTCGAGGTAGGTGGCTACCGTATAGGCTTTTGATGACGTGATGTAGATGCTTTTCAGGTCAGGGTGAGAGGCCATGAGGCTATCGAGACCGTAGTGAAACCCTGAGAGGTCCGCACGGTTGAGCTCGGCGCGGATGATGTTGTATTGTGACAGCCCGTTCTGTTTGAAGTAGTCGTTGAAGCCCTGCTCTTTGCGGATGAGGTGGGCAGAGTTGCTGATGTCCTCGTCGATGTGGGCGAGCAGGATGGTGCCTGATGTGCCTTGCCCGTAATGTGCCAGCTTGCCAGCGAGCATACCGCTCTGGTAAGAATCCTGTCCGATATAGCTCAGCGGGTTATAATCCGATAATTGTGTGTTGAACAGTACAAAAGGAATGGATCTTGCGCTCCAGTCCTGGAAAAAGGGAAGGGCCTCGCGGTAGTAGATCGGCGCTACCAGGATGCCATCAGGATTGGCTTCGCTGACCTGGGAAGCTTTGTCGAGAAAGGAGTCTACATTATAAGGATCGAAGATATACTGCTCAACGGCAATACCGTATTGTTTCAGATCGCTTTCAGCTTTTTCCACACCCCGTCGCGGCGCATCCCAATAGAAGTCGACAGACGCATCAGGGATCAGCGCAGCCAGCCTGTAGAGGCGGTTCGTACCAAGTACCCTGGCGCTGAGATTCGGCTCATACTTCAGTTCCTTGACAATGCCCAGGATCTTGGTGCGTGCCTCATCCGAAACACGACCCCGGTTGTGAAGCACACGGTCTACGGTGCCGGGTGATACCCCAGCTTTTTCCGCAATGTCTTTGATGCGAACAATCTTGTTTTTCAAACGATATAGGTCTCAGGGGTACAAGATACTGGTTGTTAGGACAAAAAGGAATGCAAACGAAACATTTTGAAGATTTTTATTTTAAGCCAGAGTGTGCGCAAACACTTATTAAAATTTGAATAATTTGATATTATTGTTGAATTAATTTTTGCGTGTACGCCCACCTTTTATCAAATCTGCTTTGATTTTATAAATCCGTTTAACGAAGTTTGGTTTCATAATATTTCGATTTCGCTGCTTTTGACCCGAGTGAGCGTAATCAGTTGAAATAAATACAAACCGTTAAAAACCTTGCATTGGCAATCAAAGGCATCCGATATCACAAAACTGTTTCAGCAGCGCGCCTAATATGCGCCGCTTTTATGAAGCCATTTTTTAACCGTACGGTCCTGCTTCTTGCACTCACATTCTTCGGTTCCGGCCTCCTGGCTCAACATCGTTCTTCTATGGCCGATCGTACGCTGGCCATCATCCCCAGGCCACAAAGCGTGTCCATCTCAGAGGGTGCGTTCACGATCTCGTCCACTACAACGATCCAGGTAGACGCGTCGAATCCCGAAATGAAACGTCTTGGCAACCTGCTGGCCGCCCGCCTGCAGACCGTTACCGGATATCCCATCCGTGTTATCAATAAAGGAGCAGGCGAAACCACCAATACCATTATTCTCAGTACCACGCACGCGCCCGACTCGCTTGGAAAAGAAGGCTACTGGCTGAAAATCGATAAGCAACGTGCAACGCTTAATGCTACGCACACCTCGGGCATCTTTTACGGGCTGCAGACCATCGCGCAGCTGTTGCCATCCTCATCACAAAAGAAGGTTTCGCTGCCTGCTGTGGAGATCATCGACAAGCCGCGCCACACCTGGAGGGGTATGATGCTGGATGCGGGGCGTTACTTCTTTCCGGTGGAAGATGTGAAAAAGATGATCGATTACATGGTGATGTATAAGCTGAACACCTTTCAGTGGCACCTGACGGAAGACCAGGGATGGCGCATCGAGATCAAAAAGTACCCTGAGCTCACGAGCACCAGTGCCTGGCGTGATGCCAGCATTGTGGGACACCTGAATGATCAACCCCGCCAGTACGATGGAAAAAAACACGGCGGATATTACACGCAAGAGCAGGTGCGCGAGATCATCGCCTATGCGGCAGCGCGTTACATCACAGTTATTCCCGAGATCGAGATGCCTGGCCACTCCGTTGCAGCGCTCGCCGCCTACCCGGAGCTGTCGTGCACGGGCGGTCCTTTCAAAGTATCGCAGAACTGGGGTGTACACGAAGATGTTTACTGCGCCGGTAATGAGCAGACCTTCACTTTTTTACAGGATGTACTTTCAGAAGTTGCCGACCTGTTTCCCAGCGCGCTGATCCATATCGGTGGAGACGAGTGTCCTAAAGTACGTTGGAAATCCTGTGCGAAATGCCAGGCCCGCATCAGCCAGGAGAACCTGAAAGACGAGCATGGATTGCAGAGCTACTTCATCAAACGCATCGAGAACTTTCTGCTCACGAAGAATAAAAACATCATTGGCTGGGATGAGATCCTGGAAGGAGGCCTCGCCCCGAATGCCATGGTGATGTCGTGGCGTGGTATCATTGGCGGCATCACGGCAGCCAAGCAGCATCATGGTGTGGTGATGACGCCGCGCAATCCTGCATATACAGACTACTATCAGGGCGATCCCGCCAACGAGCCGCTCACCATCGGTGGCATGAATGCGCTGCGCGATGTTTATGCGTATGATCCGGTGCCGGCGGGACTTACGAAGGAAGAGTCGAAATACATACTTGGATCGCAGGCCAATGTGTGGACGGAATACATCGCCGATCTCAACCGCGCGGAATACATGATGATGCCCCGCCTGGCAGCCCTGGCCGAGGTGGTGTGGACGGAACCACGTAACAAGAGCTTCGATGACTTTGCAAAACGTATGCAGGTGGAGTATCAGCGTTACAAGGCCGCAGGGATCAACCATTCGCTGAGCGCTTACCAGGTGCGTTATAACATAGTGCCCGATGCTTCTTCTGTTACTGTTTCATTGTACAACGATGTGGCAGGAGCGGAGATCCGCTATACTACTGATGGCACTGAGCCTGGTTCCAGGTCAACACGCTATTCTGCGGCCCTTACTACACAGAAACCACTGATCCTGAAGGCAGCCTCTTTTGTGAACGGTAAACAGGTGGGAGCGACCACCACACGTTCGATCGTGCTCAACAAAGCTTCGGGTAAAAACATCACGTTCGATACCAACCCTGATCGTAGACCAGTGGCGGGCAACAAAGCGCTGGTGAACAACCTCACGGGAAGTGCGAATTTCCGCGACGGCGAATGGACGGGTTACTACGGTAAGGAGATGGTGGTCACCATCGATCTCGGCGAGCCAGTGAATGTAAAAGGGATCCGCGCCTCGTTCATGCATAATCCTGACGCGCTCGCATTTGTGCCCGCAATATTATCCTACATGGTATCCGCCGACGGGAAAAATTATACCACGGTAGAAACAAAAATATTGAAGACGCAGCCTTCAGAAAAAGGCTCGCAGGCGTTTCCTGTTTCCGTCGATGAAAAACAGGTGCGGTATATCCGGGTATCGGCACAGCCACAGGTAAACGCCGGTGGAAAAACATGGATGTATGCCGATGAGATCGTAATCGATAATTAAGTCAAATAAATGGATTCACTAAAACTAACTATGCTATGGAGTTAAATTTACTGTTCAATTGGAAAAAGCTGATGGCGGCGGGATGCTGTTGCCTTGCGCTGCTGCTGGTCTTTACCGACAGCGTTGCCCAGGAGAGGATCCTGTCGGGAAAGGTCTTGTCGTCTGACGACAACGCTACTGTTCCCGGGGTATCGGTGCTGGTAAAGGGAACTTCTTCCGGTACGGTGACCGATGCTGATGGTAATTTCAGCATCCGTGTTTCAGAAGGTGCCGTGCTGCAGTTCTCGTACATCGGATATGCAAAGAAAGAAGTAACGGTAACCGCCGAGACCCAGGTCACGGTGATGCTCGATCCGGATATCAGCATGCTCGACGAAGTGGTGGTGGTAGGTTATGGCGAGCAAAAAAGAGCCAACCTCACTGCGGCGGTGTCTACACTTGACATGAGCGTGAAGCAGAACACACCTACTACCAACGCCAGCCAGGCCCTGCATGGTGTTCCCGGTCTCTGGGTGAACCAGGCGGGTGGCAAACCCGGACAGGACAATGCTTCCATCCGCATCAGGGGCCTCGGTACCACGAACAGCAGCGCTCCCCTGGTGCTGGTGAACGGTATCGAGTACGATATGAATGAGATCAACCCTAACGACATCGAGACCATTACGGTGCTGAAAGACGCGTCGGCAGCCATCTACGGTTCACGTGCCGCGAACGGTGTGATCCTCGTGACCTTAAAATCAGGCAAGAAGGAATCGTCTGAAGTGACTTACAGCTTCTCACACGGCATTCAGCAAACTACTTTCCTGCCGGACGTGGTATGGGACCCGATCCAGTATATGGAATTGAGGAACCAGGCTCTGATCAACCAGGGCCAGGCCATCACTTATACACAGGCACAGATCGACGAGTATCGCGCTGGCATGGCTACCGATCCGATGATCTACCCGAACATCAACTGGTTCGACTACCTGCTGAAAGACGGATACCTGCAACAGCACAACCTGCGGTTCTCAGGTGGCAATGAGAAAACAACGTACAGCCTGTCGCTCGGGTACATGGACCAGGATGGTGTGTTCCTCGAGGCCAATCACGCTAACCGTTATTCCCTGAATCTCAACGTAAGCTCACAGGTCAGCGAAAAGCTGAAAGTAGGCGCGAACCTGGTTGGTAACTACCGCAAGTACACCGAGCCTTCGTATGGTACAAGCTATTACATGAACCGCTTCATGCGGGTGCTTCCGATCTTCACACCTTATCATCCTGACGGAAGGTACGGCAGCGTTGTATTTGCCACGCCTGGAAGGAACACCATCGAGAACCCGCTCATGCTGCTGAAGGAAGGAAGCAACGTGCATGCCGTTCAGCGCGTGTTCACCAAGATCTTCGCCGATTATCAGCTGCCCTTCAACCTGATGTACAGTGTGAACTTCGGTGTTGACAAGACCGACGGATCGGCCCGCCAGTTCATTCCGCTCATCTCGACCTTCAATCCTAAAACGGGTGTACAGAACGTTTACAACAATAACCCGTATTCGTACAACTACAACGACAACAACATGAACTATACGTTCTACCAGACCCTGACCTGGGATAAGTTGTTTGCGGATAAGCACAGCGTTACGGCCATGATCGGTCAGAGCTACCAGAACTATGACGACAGCTACTTCAGCGGCAAGATGGAAGGTTATTTCGATAACACGCTTACCGACCTGAACGCGGGTGCCACAAACCCTGCGGCTACAGGCGCGGTTACCAATGAAAAGATCGCCTCGTACTTCGGCCGCGTGAATTACGGCTTCAATGAAAAATACCTGTTGGAGGCCATGTTCCGTATCGACGGTTCTTCAAGGTTTGCACCTGGCAACCGCTGGGGTTTCTTCCCGGCAGTATCCGCCGCATGGCGTATGGACCAGGAGGCATTCCTGCAGGATGTATCGTTCATCAGTGCACTGAAGCTCCGCGCTTCATGGGGACAGCTTGGAAACCTTGACCGCGATGCCGCGTTGCACCGCTACCTGAACACGGTGAACCTTGGACAGGATTATACTTTTGGCAACACCGTTGTTCCCGGCGCTGCCGTGACTACCTACAATGACCCCAGCATTACCTGGGAGACCACCACCACCTACAATGCGGGTGTTGACTTCGAAGGTGCCAATGGCCTGATCGGCGTGACACTCGATGTGTTCAAGAAACGTACGGAAGATATCCTTCGTGGCGTGGCCATTCCTTCTCAGGTGGGTAACCTTGGCGCTCCCCAGCGCAATATCGGCACGGTAGATAATACCGGTTACGAGCTCACACTGTCGCACCGTCGCGATATCAACGACTTCCGTTATTCGGTTTCAGCATCCGTAGCGTATGTGAAGAACGAGATCGTAGACCTCAATGGCGAGCAGGTGATCAGCGGTCCGAGGATCCTGAAAGAAGGATACCCGATAGACGCTTATTACATATACCATGCTGAAGGGATCTACCAGACTGACGATGAAGTTGCCGGCAGTGTGAAGCTCAGCAACAATGTGAAACCCGGATACCTCAAGTACACAAACTACGACGGCGACAACACCATTGATGGCGACGACCGCATCGTTACCGGAAGCTCCATTCCCAAGTATAACTACAGCTTCAACATTAATGTTGGATACAAGCGGTTCAACCTCACCACTTTCTTCCAGGGCGTGCAGGGCATTAACATCCTGCCGACCGCCAACTTCATGATCCCGTTCAACAATGGCGCGGGTGTTACGAAAGAGTGGGCTACCGATTCATGGACACCCGAGAATACCGGTGCAAGGCTTCCGATCCTCACGACCAGCACAGCAACGGAAAACTTCGTGTCGTCTACTTTCTGGCTGCGCGATGCTTCTTACCTGCGTCTGAAGAACATTCAGCTGAAGTACGACTTCCCTGAGCAATGGATCTCCAAACTTTCGCTGCGCAAACTTTCGGTGTTTGCCAACGGCGAGAACCTGATCACGTTCACCAAGTTCGACCAGTTCGATCCTGAGAAGAGCATCAAGAACGACAACCTGTACGAGTATCCTTCCTTGAAGACCTACAGCTTCGGTATCAACGCAACATTCTAACACGAGATCACAATGAAAAAAACGATATATACATTCATGCTCGGTGCCCTGCTGATGGTGGGCTGCTCCGACGAATCACTGAATACAAGACCCAATGACCGTTATACGGAAGAGAGCTTCTGGACTTCCGAGAAGAACGCCACGGCCGGCCTTACGGGATGTTATGCCGTGCTGCGCAACGATGGGATCTACGGAGGTGAGGCCACGCCGCTGCTGGAAGAAACAGCGACACCCAACACTTACAACTATAACGACAGGATGGGCTTTGACGTGATCGCGAGCGGCACGCAAACCCCCAGCAATTCAACGATCATTACCAACCGTTGGAATCATGCTTATTCTGGCATCGGCCGCTGCAATGCGCTGCTGGCCAACATCGACAATGTGCCGATGGACAATGCGCTGAAAGAGCGTATGAAAGGCGAGGCAAAGTTTCTGCGCGCGTTGTACTACTCTTTGCTGGCTACTTATTATATGGATGCACCGCTGATCCTGAACGAACCGAACATCGATCAGGCTCTGCTGCCGAGAACACCGCATGCAGAGATCATGGCCCAGGTGGTGCAAGACCTGAATGAGGCGGCAGATGTACTTCCTGTCAAATACACCGCCACCACCGACATCGGAAGGGCAACAAAAGGTGCCGCCCTTGCCTTGAAAGCACGTGTGCTGTTATTTGAAGCGAGCCCGTTGGTCAACACCAGCGGCGACCTCGCCAAATGGCAGGCAGCAGCCAATGCAGCCAAGGCGGTGATGGATCTCACTGCAGCGGGTTACGGCCTGTTCAACAACTATCGTCAATTGTTCCTTCCCGCCAATGAAGGCAAGCAGGAAACGATTTTCGATGTGCAGTTCAAGATCCCCGAGCTCGGAAGCTCCTTTGATGTGGTGGGCAGCCAGTTCAATGACAATGCCCCCGTACAGGACCTGATCGAAGCTTATGAAATGAGCGACGGTCTTCCGCAATCAGTGTCACCGTTGTATAACCCTGCCACGCCTTACGCCAACCGTGATCCGAGGTTTTACCAGACCATCGTTTTTCCTGGTGATGTTTTCCAGGGGGCGACCGTTACAACATCACGTTTCCAGATCACCGGTTACGCTATCAAGAAATATACCGTGTACGATGCTGCTGCTGCAACACAGGTTGCCGGCGGTCGTTCAGAGACCAATTACATGGTGCTTCGTTATGCCGATGTGCTGCTGATGTATGCTGAAGCGCAGAACGAAGCTGTAGGTCCCGATGCTTCTGTGTACAGCGCCATCAACAGCGTGCGCCAGCGTGCAGGACTTAACCCGTACCAGGTGCCTGCCGGAAAAACGAAAGATGAGATGCGTGAGATCATCCGCCATGAAAGAAGGATAGAATTTGCAGGTGAAGGTTACTATTACAACGATATCAGAAGATGGAAGACTGCTGAAACGGTGATGAACACGAAGATCTACAATTCCGCTAACTCGGCAGTGGATACCCGTGTCTTCAACGCCGCGCGTGATTACTGGTGGCCCGTGCCGCAGGTGCAGCGCGACCGCAACCCGAACCTGAGCCAGAACGATCAGTACGGCGGGTAATGAATAGTCGTCAGACCACTGCCGGCGCGTGGGCCTGAGCGCAGTGGTCCGACGACTACGACTAAACGATAAAAAGATATGCTATTCGGATTTTTTATGCTGAAGAAATTATTGTACGCAACCATGCTGTCTGCATGTCTCGGGTGTGGCGATGATCCGGCGGCTGTGCCATCAACGAAGCCGGATACCGACAAAGATCCCGATCCACCGGCGTCGGTTGCCGAATGTAAAAAATGCATCGTGCTCGCGGAGCAAAGCGATAGCCGGATCGTCATCGCCGATGTGGACTCCAGGACCATTATCTGGGATTGGAAACCCGCCAACGGTGTCAAAGCCGATCACGTGAAGTGGTTCAGCAACATCAGCGACGCCAAACCGGTGTACAATGGTAAGTACATTCTTGCAACCGCATCGGGTGGTGGTGTGGCACTGGTACGCATTGCCGACAAAAAAACCATGTTCTACGCCTATGCGGGAGGGAACACCCATTCGGCCGAGATGCTGCCCGATGGCAACATTGTGAGCGCCAGCAGCACAGGCAATTTTATGACGCTCTTCAAGGTTGATACCGTGAGCTTTCCGGAGAATGTATTCAGCAGGAACATCACCATCGAGTTCGGGCACAACGTGGTGTGGGATCATCAGAACCAACGCCTGTGGACAGCGGCGATGGCCAGGATGAAAGTGTTTACCTACAATTTCAGCTGTGGAAGCCCTGACCTGACACTGGTGGAGACAATCGACCTGCCCGGCACCGAAGCGCATGACCTCTTCCCGGTTTACGACGAGCGCGCCTTGTGGTTCACCAACACCACGAACGTGTATAAGTTCGACGTGGCAACAAAGACTGTAAAACAGGCCAACGTGCTCCAGCCGAACATAAAAAGTGTTTCATCCGCTCCGGGCCTGCCCACCATCGTGATCAAGCCCAAAGAGCAATGGTGGACCGACGAGGTGATCGACGCCAACGGCAACTCGATATTTTATCAGAAAGGCCTGAAGATCTACAAAGCCCGGTGGCTGGTGGACAACCGTTTTAGTTATCCGGAGAATAATGTAATCAAACAGTGTAAATAGATGTGAGATTTGAGACATGAGATTTGAGACGAGGAACATGCGCCCCGACAGGTGCCGGGTCTCATGTCTCACATCTCATATCTAGATATTGGGTTAGGGAGCAAAGGGCGGCTGTGGAGGCTGCCCTCCCTTTTTTTAGGGTAGATATCACATTTGAGACATGCGATTTGAGATAAATACCGGTGGGTAGCGGGTCTCATATCTAACATCTCATGTCTCATTTCTATTTTTTTTAATAATTTAAGGCCAGACAGAGCCCATCTGGTAAATTATTAAAGGTGTACGGAAAGTTGAATGCGAATTCTGATGAGGAATTGGTCCGGCTATTACAGCAGCATGATGAGCGGGCTTTTAAACTGATCTTCGACCGTTATTACAGGCCGTTGACGTTGTTTGCCATGAAATATGTGGGCGAGGTGGAAGAAGCCAAGGAGATCACACAGGAGTTCTTTATCCGCCTCTGGTCCCGGCAATCGCTGCTGGAGATACAATTCTCACTGAAGACCTATCTGTACCGTGGTGTGCGCAACGCATGCCTGAATTACCTGGAAACAAATAAAGTAGCACAGCAGCGACTGCAAGATTACCGCAGCCCCGAGCGCACTGCCGATAACGCGCTGGAGCACATGATGGCAGCAGAACAGGAAGCGCTTCTAATGAACGCCATCGACAACCTCCCGGAAAAGTGCCGGCAGATCTTCTTTCTCAGCCGCACCGAAAAGCTCAGCAACCAGGCCATCGCCACCAAGCTCGGTGTATCGGTGAAGACCGTAGAAGCCCAGATCACCATAGCCCTGAAACGTTTGCGGGAGATATTGATCTCCGTACTCTGGTTTGTTGCTGCGAGCCTGTGATGGCTTCGAATGGAATCGTTACCAGTTGCCAGTTGCCAGTTCGGGTAGAATAATCTTTACTTTCGTGTTTCAATTCATTATCGATGACATATCTCGTCGAGTCAAGACCGCTCCAAACTGGCAACCGGTAACCGGCAACTGGCAACCCATTCTCCCGCCTGCAAAAAAAAACTGCGCTTCGTTTAAGGGTGCCCCCCCGGTTTCCTGTCTGGAAGATGTTTTAGTCAACAAGCCCAGGAATTTTCTATGCAGAAACTCTACTTTGCGCTGCGCCGTGGTTTTGAGCGGTGCCAATATTTCAGTCTTCAAAAGCCGCTCCGGTGGTGGATGTGGATCGTGCTGCCCCTGATAATCACCGCGGCGCTTCCCGTACGTGCACAGCAGGCAACTTTTTTTGAAGATTTCGAGAATGTTCCGAAAGGGGAGATGCCCGAAGGATGGACTTTTTACCAGCATGGCGGCACCGATCCCACCTCGCGTTGGAAAGCCATTCAGTATTTGGGATTCGGAACACGTTTCCTTTCCAGCCTCTCCGAATTTGGCACCGGAGAAAAAGACGAGGACTGGGCCATCACACCGCCCATCCCGATCGCTGACGGAGACCACCTGATCTTCGACGGCTCGCAGGATACCTGGACAAGCTTCGGCGACATGTACTATGTCTTCATCTCAACCACCACGGCTGATGCTCCCGACGCCTTCGAAGATACACTGGCCACGTACACCGAAGATGAATTTCCCAAGAACTGGCAGACGCTGAAGCTCGACCTTTCCGCTTATGCAGGACAAACCATTTACATCGCCTTCGTACACGTGACCACCCACGTATCGGAGAGTGAGTTCGATATCTCTGACTCGTTCGGGCTCGATAACCTCTGGGTCCGTCCGCTACAAGATGCCAAACTTCACGAAGCGCTGGTAGCCAACGAGTATCCAACGCCCATGGCGGTGAGCATGACCCCTGAGCTTCCTTTCATGTACATGAACGTGCGCGTGATCGGCGACCAGGGTACGGTGAACATCAGCTCGCTTGATTTTACATCGCAGGGTACCCTCGACCCGGCGCAGATAACGGAAGCCACCCTTTACTATACGTGGGACCGATCACTGATCGCGATCAGCGACCCCTCTGGTTACATTGTTTACGGAACAGCTGCAAACGTTGATGGAAAGTTTTCATTCGATGGAGATCTCGATCTGCCTGTGGGCAATAACTATTTCTGGCTCACCTTTACGGTGAATCCCAGCTACACGCCCACTTATCCATATCCCGAAGTTGACGTAACTTTTGATGGCGTGACCATCGACGGTACAAGGTCCGGGACTACAGTCAATGGTTTTGCAGCCACCCGCCGCGTGGTGCCTTCGATCCCGCAGAACGATAATTTTTCTGACGCTATCGAGATCACCACGTCTTCGGGACGTTATGGCGCTTCCAACGTACTGGCCATGCCACAACCCACCATTGAAACACTGGCGTATTGTGCACCCGGTGGTGTGGAAGACGGCTCGAACTCCATCTGGTGGCATTTCAAGGCACCGCGTGACGGATGGATCACCGCCGATCTTTCCGCCTGCGCTTTCAACACCATTCTCGTATTCTACAACAAGAAATATGATCAGGTGGCTTGCAACGATAACATCGACGAAACGGAGGGCATCCTCCAATCGAAGATCTCGGAATACCCGGTGGCCAAAGGTGAAGACATCTATATCCGCGTGACGGGTTATGGCGATCCGTTCGCAGGCCCGCAGAACGCCGCCAGTGGTGTGGTGATTCTCGATTTTACCTTTACGGTTCCCCTGGGCATTGAGAACAACGCCGGAGAAGACAACCTTTCCATTCCTTATCCCAATCCTGCCAAAGACAACGCTTCGTTTACGGTGACCCGTCGTGATGCCGGGGAAGTAACGTTGCAGGTGCGCGACCTCATGGGAAGGCTTGTGCTGACCGAACGTTTTGATGTTGCTTCGGGCGAAGCGCAGACCGTTACCCTCGATGTGGCTGCACTTCCTGCGGGCACCTATGTGGTGAGCTTCGAAGATAACGGAAGAACCAGCACGCAGAAGCTGATCATCGCACGATAAAGACCTTTAAGTTATACTATGGAAAAGCACAGTCCTGACGACCGCAAATGGCACCTCGCCGCAAAAGCACTCACCGACAGCCTTACGCCTGAAGAGCAGGCCGAATGGGAAGCGCTGAAAGACGACGGTTTGTTCCAGGAAGATTTTGCCCGGGTGAAGTTGTATTGGGAAAGGCTCCAGGCATTGCCTTACCGGCAGATCGATGTGGAGAACGACTGGAAGATCGTGATGGAGAAAGCGCGGCTGGACCAGGAAGAGCCTGTTTCACAAGGCAGGCCGTGGCTTCGTTACGCAGCGGCCATCAGCGTGTTTCTGATCGCGTCTGTGCTGCTCTGGAGAAGTATGCGGGGAAATTTTTCAAAGAATGACAAGCCATTTCTCACCACCATTGTTGCACCGACGGGTTCCAAAACACTGGTGACGTTGCCCGACAGCTCTACGGTGTGGCTGAATGCAGGCAGCAAAGTATCGTTCAACAACAGCTTCGGTACAGACAACCGTGACATCGCGCTGGAAGGAGAGGCCTTCTTCGATGTGATCAGGAACAAGGTGCCGTTCAACGTGCACACAGACCAGTTCGACATCGCCGTGCTGGGAACAGCCTTCAATATAAAAGCTTACAAAGACGATGACAAGGCTACGGCCACACTGGTTCGCGGATCGCTGAAAGTAAAACGCGCCAACCTCTCGGGAACCAAGGATGAGATCCTATTGGCACCCAATGACAGGCTCACCTTGTACAAAGGTGCGGCGGCGCCATCAAAGGCCAGCTTTACCGTGAAGGTAGATCAGAAGATCAACGCCGAACGCGAAACGTCCTGGAAAGACGGATGGCTCTCGATAGAGGGTGAATCGCTGAATGAATTTGCCGTGAAGCTGGAACGCCTTTACGATATTAAAATAGTGTTCAGTGAAGAGTCGCTGAAGGATTACCGTTTCACAGGACGCATCCGGCAGCTGAGCCTGGAGCAGGTGCTGAAAGCCCTTTCCCTGACCTCGCCCGTGCAGTTCAGCATCGACGAAAAAACAGTGACGCTCAGCGAGAACGAACAAATGAAATCGAAATACCGGTCCCTGCAAATGCCCTAACCTGAAACCTTAAACTTTAAAACTTTAAACCTGAAACTTTAAACTTTAACCCCGAACGGATGACCTGACACTACCACCACCCGGCATATAAATAAAAAGGATCAAAAGATGCTGCCACATCTCCTGATCCCGAGGACTTGAAAACAGTCTGCTCCCTGGCCGAAAGCGAGGGCTCACACTCTCTTTGTTCACAAATCCATCTTAAGTCTATGAAAAAAAACAGATACGGCCAAGCAATGACTCGGTCAGTATTGATTAAAACAGCACTGGTTATGAAAATCTGGCTTTTACTGATGATCCCGCTGGGTGTGGCGATGGCGGAAACGGCCCATTCACAGAACCTGAGCCTCGATCTGAAAGACGTTACGGTGCGGGAAGCCCTCCATTCCATTGAGAAGGAGAGCGCTTACTCCTTCTTTTATAACGATTCTTTCAGGGATCTCGATAAAAAGATCTCCATCTCCGTGAAGAACGAACCGGTGGGCCGTGTGCTGGATCTGTTGCTGGGATCGACGGGCCTCACTTATAAATTCCTTGAAGGGAACCTGATCGTGATCGCACCAAGGCATGCGAACGAGAATATCGTGGTCTCCGGCCGTGTGTTAACTTCCGATCAGCAGCCCCTGCCCGGTGTCAGTGTTTCTATCAAGGGGTCAACCACGGGCACTATCACCAATGCAGATGGCGTTTACACCCTCGAAGCGCCGGCGGATGGTATCCTCGTTTTTTCATACATCGGTTATAGATCTGTGGAGGTGCCGGTCAACAACCAGCTGAAGCTCGATGTGACCATGGAGGAAGACCTGACCAACCTAGACGCCGTGACCGTAGTGTCTACTGGCTACCAGGAAGTGGATCAAAGACTTTTCACAGGATCGGTGGTGAAGCTCTCGGCCGAGGAAGTGAAAACCGACGGCGCGATGGATGTGAGCCGCATGCTGCAGGGCAGGGCCGCGGGAGTATCTGTACAAAACGTATCCGGTACATTCGGTGCCGCACCTAAGATCCGGATCCGTGGCGCAACCTCCATCACCGGCGATAACAAGCCGCTCTGGGTGATCGACGGTGTGGTGCTGGAAGACGTGGTGAACGTGTCGGCGGAACAGCTTACCACCGGCGATCCGAACACACTCATCGGCTCTTCTGTGGCAGGACTCAATGCCGATGATATCGAAAGCATCACCGTGCTGAAAGATGCTTCCGCTACGTCGCTGTACGGCGCCCGTGCAAAAGATGGTGTTATCGTGATCAAGACAAAAAAGGGACGTGTAGGCAAACCGCTGATCACCTACACAGGAAACTTTTCAACCTACCTCAAGCCCTCCTACGATCATTACAATATTCTCAACTCTGCTGACCAGATGTCGGTGTATGCCGAAATGGAACGCAAAGGCCTGCTCAACCACTCCGATATTTCCAGGAGCCCGAACGGTGGTGTGTACAAAAAAATGTATGACATCATCAACGAGAAATACAATGTGAACGACGGCGGGTTCGATATTCCCAACATCGCCTCTGAAAAACGTGCGTTCCTGCAAAGGTATGCGCTGGCCAATACCGACTGGTTCAACGAGCTGTTCCGCAATTCGTTTGTGCAGGAACATGCGCTGGGCGTGTCGTCAGGAACGGAGAACTCGCAGCTATACTTTTCTACCAGCTATTACAATGACAATGGATGGACCATCGCTGACAATGTGAAACGATACACCGCCAATGCGCGCGGCACCTTCAACCTTTCTGACAAGGTAACCCTGGGCGTTATCACCACGGGCTCTGTACGCGATCAGCGCGTGCCTGGTACCATCTCACGGCAGACTGATGCCGTGACAGGAAGCTTCAACCGCGACTTTGATATCAACCCCTTCAGCTATGCGCTGAATACCAGCCGCGTGCTTACACCTTATGATGAGAACGGAAACCTCGAATACTTCACGCGCAACTATGCTCCCTTCAACATCATCAACGAAGTGGATAAGAACTACATTGACCTGAACATGCTCGACTTTAAGCTGCAGGGCGAGCTCGGATACAAGATCACACCCGAGCTTCGTTACGATTTTGTAGGTGCCGTACGTTATGTAAAAACTACTACGGAACATAATGTGCAGGAGGGCTCGAACATGGCTGAAGCCTACAGGGCCGCCAACTCGCAGGTAGTGCGCCAGGGCAACAAGTTCCTCTATTATAATCCTGATTATCCGAATGCCGACCCGGTGATCGTGCTGCCGCAGGGCGGGTTCTACAACCGGACTGATGATGAGATGAAGAGCTACTACTTCAAGAATCAGATCGGCTGGAATCATCTGTTCAACTCCATCCACAGCGTGAACCTCGTGGCAGGGCAGGAGATCAGGCAGGTAGACCGCCAGAACGCATTCAACAACGGCTTCGGCTACCAGTTCAGCAAAGGCGGTGTGGCGTATACCGACTACCGCATCATCAAACAATTGCTGGAAGGTAACTTCAACTACTTCGGCATGGGCAAAACGTTCGAGCGTTACGCCAGCTTCTTTGCGGGTGGTACATATTCGTTCAGGGGTAAGTACGTGTTCAATGGCACGCTTCGTATGGACGGCTCCAACCGCCTCGGCGAGTCGAATACGGCCCGCTGGCTTCCCACCTGGAACACAAGCGTTGCCTGGAATGTGGACACCGAAAGATTTATGGAAGGTATCACGGCGTTCGATTACCTGACCGTACGCGGCGGTTACGGTCTCACGGCAAACGCAGGTAACGCCACCAACTCGTCTGTGGTATACCGCAGCGGAACCACCCGCAGACCCTACCTCAACGAAAGCGAATCACAAATTGGCATAGAAAGCCTGGAGAACTCAGACCTCACCTGGGAGAAACAGTATGAAGCCAACGTAGGGGTTAACATGGGACTCTTCAGAATGCTTACCGTAACGGCTGATTTCTACCACCGCAATCACTTCGATCTCATCAGCATCATCAAAACCTCCGGCATAGGGGGGGAATCATACAAAGCGGTGAACTATGCCGACATGAGATCGCGTGGCGTTGACCTTTCCGTAAGCGCTCCGGTATTCGACCGCGGCCACTGGGGCTGGAACACCACATTCATCTTCAGTCACAACAAAAGCGAGATCACCAACCTGAAAAATCAGCCGCGCATCATTGACCTGGTGTTCCCTGACGGCGGTGCCCTGGAAGGTTATCCCGTGCGGGGATTGTTCTCGATCGACTACCAGGGACTTAATCCCAACACCGGCATTCCGGAGTTCATCAACCAGGATGGCGTGAAAAGCTCCAACGTTTTTCTCCAGAGCCTGTCCGTGGATCACCTGCGTTATGAAGGCTCCATCGACCCTACGATCACCGGTGGATTCTCGAACAACTTCAGGTACAAAAATATTTCGCTGAATGTTTTCCTCACCTACCAGACCGGTAACAAGATCAGGCTCAACCCTGCGTTCAGAAGCGCTTATACCGACCTGGATGCCATGCCGCGTGAGTTCCTCGACCGTTGGGTGCTTCCCGGAGACGAGCAGTACACCAATGTGCCTTCCATCGCCGATGCGCTTACGCTGGCAGGGCTTGGCGCGGTGTATCCGTACAACACTTATAACTATTCGTCAGCACGGGTGGCCGATGGTTCGTTCATCCGCCTGCGGACCATTGCGCTGGTCTACAACCTGCCGGCGCGTGTGTTGTCATCAACCGGTCTGAAGAACGCCTCCGTAAGTCTCACAGGCACCAACCTCTGGCTCCTGTATGCCGACAAACGGTTATACGGGCAGGACCCCGAGTTTATGACGTCCGGTGGTGTAGCCATGCCGGTAGCGCGGCAGATCACGGCATCGGTGAAGCTTGGTTTTTAGTTTGAAAATATATTTGTCATGAAAAAATATATAACCTTTTTACTGTCGGCTTTCCTCATGGTGGGATGTGACGATTTCCTGTCAGAAACGCCCGACAACAGGGCCTCGCTCGATACGAAGCAGAAAGTGGCCGAGCTCCTGGTAACGGCTTACCCGGAGGCCAACTACATTACCTTCTGCGAAGCCATGTCTGATAACGTGGAAGACAACCCCAGCGCCACCAAAGACGCCCGCAATGCGGATCCGTTTTTCTGGCGCGATGGCACCTCAACAGAACAGGATTCACCCGAGTTCTACTGGAATGGCTGCTATTCTGCCATTGCCGCCGCCAACCATGCGCTGGAGTTCATTGCATCGGCAAACGATCCTGAGTCGTATAACGATCAGAAAGGGGAGGCCCTCGTGGCACGCGCATATTCACACTTCATGCTGGTGAATCTCTTTGCGCATACTTACGATGCAAATACGGCAGATCTTTATCCCGGCATTCCGTACGTAACAGAACCCGAGACGGTGTCATTCAAAACCTATGAGCGGGGTACTGTAAAGTCAGTGTACGACAACATTGAAAACGACCTGACGGAAGGCCTTGCGCTGCTGAACGATCGCGCCTACGAGCATCCCACCGCTTCCGGCGTGGCGAGCTATCACTTTACGAAGGCAGCGGGTCATGCTTTCGCTACACGCTTTTATCTTTTCAAAAAGGATTATCAGAAGGTGCTGGAACATGCAGAACAGGCGCTTCCTTCAAATGATATCCTGAATTACATCCGCCCCTGGAATACCACGTACCGTACCTACTCGGCCACCGAGCTTGCCGTTGCGTACACCAACTCGTCAGAGGCATCGAACCTGCTGTTGTGCGAAACGTTGTCTGACTGGGCCACGTCATTCAATGGCGTACAGTACGCTACCGGCGCCGGCAAGTATCAGGAGATATTTCCCAATCCTACGGGTGGCCTATATGCCTTCTCCACGTTTTATACTTCGCGGGGTGTTTACTTCGTGAACAAGTTCCGCCCGCATTTTGTGCGCACGGGTGTTAATGCAAACACAGGCTTCAACTACACCATTATCCCGCTCTTTACGGCGGAAGAGGTGCTGCTGAGCCGTGCCGAAGCTTACGCCATGCTGAACGAGTTTCACAAAGCCATGGCCGATATCAACCTCTGGGCCAGCACCCGTATTACCGATTACAACCGCGATGCGCATGCCATTACCTACAATCGCCTGTATAATTTTTACAGGATCAACATCAACCAGCAGGCTATCGTGGCTGCGATCCTGGATTTCAGGCGCGTGGAGTTCCTGCACGAAGGCCTGCGGTGGTTCGACATTCTCCGGCACAAGCTGCCGGTGAAGCATACAACTTTCGGCGGCGAAGTGGTGGAGCTGAAACCCGACGATCCGCGCAGGGTGTTGCAGATCCCCCGGGAAGCCGTCTCCATGGGAGGCCTGCAACCCAATCCCCGCTAATGACACATTGAAAAACGTACCGTATGATGACGTATAAGAAATTCTTTTTATTCATGGCGGTGATGGCCCTTGCGCCCATGGCCTGTGAAGATCCTTACAACGACAATGTGGATGCTTCACAAACCGATTATGTGAACAACGATAACCAACGCCCGCCCTCGGCGCTGGATACCTGGCTGCAGAACAATTTCACAGCCCCCTACAACATCGAGGTGAAATACCGCTGGGATGCTTCGGAGCTCGATCTTTTCCGGGCCGTGGTGCCGCCGTCTGTCAGCAAAGTGCAGGGCGTGATGGAAGTGGTGAAGAAAGTGTGGATCGATACCTACACCAAACTTGCCGGCGAAGCTTTTATCAAACGTTATGCGCCGAAACAATTCGTGCTCGTAGGCAGCGCCAGTTACAATTTCGATGGCTCTGTGCTGCTGGGTACGGCGGAAGGCGGACGAAAGGTGGTGCTTTACGTGGTGAACGATTTCGATTCGTCAGAAGAGTATGCCGTAAAAGAGATGATGCACACCATCGAGCACGAGTTCGCGCACATCCTGCATCAGAACATATCCTATCCTTCCGATTTCAAGGAGATCACCCCCGGCGATTACACCGCCAACTGGAACATCACTTCGCTGAGCCAGGCCCGTGCACGGGGATTCATCACCAGCTATGCCATGGCGTCTCCTGACGAAGACTTTGTGGAGATGGTAGCGATGATGCTGGTGGAAGGAAAAGAAGGATATGAGGCCATTCTCACCTGCGAGACCAGCGCACAGTCGCTGGCGCTCATCCGCAAAAAGGAAAAGATGGTGGTGCAATACTTCAAGGATGCCTATAACATCGACTTCTACGCGTTGCAGGAGGAAGTGCAAAAAGCCATTCGCGCCATCGTGCCTGACGATGGGGGAGGAGAAGTGGTGCCGCCCCTGTTCGATGCGTGGGGCTTCGATAAAGAGAACACCACAGTACGTTTCGACCTCACCGTACTGAACGAGCCTGCCGATTTTGTGGCGCGTTACAATTACGATAACAGTGTGCTGCAACGTGAAGGCCTGTCGCTGGATCACAGCTTCAAACTGTTCTTCTCCGGCGAAGAGGAGATCACGCTGCGCCTTTACTATTATACAAACACTGGTGACCGTGAGAACTTTGAAGCCAACCTGTACATGCTTCCGCAGCGGAATGCCAACGGTACGGTTACGCTGCTGCCCATGGGTGCCGATGACAATGGCTACTACCTGTTAGACGGACTGCGGGCTACTGGCCTGGCGTCCTTCTTCGTCAACAGGCCGCTCACCATCAACTGGACCACGGCCTGCTCGGGTGAAAGGTATGTTGGATTCTATCCGGCGGCGGCCCCTGAGAAGTTCTGCTTTGGCATATTAGGTAACTAACCACAAAACATCACGACATGATCAAACGCATGTATATAAGATCACTGAACATCGTTGCCACCGCAGGGCTGTTGCTGCTGCTTTCATGCGACAACGGCTACGACCCGGTATTCGATGAGAGCGCCGACCGGAGGATCAGTGCCGCATTAAAAGAATACGATGCCCTGCTCACCAGCGCACCGTTTGGCTGGAAGGCAACGCTTCGCACGGGCGCCGGTCTCAATTTTTTCTATCACTTCACGTTCAACAATGATGGCACTGTTTCCATGATCTCGGACTTCAACGAGACCACGGCTGGTGGCGCGGGCTCCGGCACCTGGACCCTGAAAGCCTTGCAGCGCCCCACACTGAGCTTTGATACCTATTCGTATATCCATCTTCCGGCAGATCCTGATGGCGATGTCAACGGAGGCGCCAATGGCGAAGGACTGATCTCCGACTTCGAGTTTGCGTTTGCCAGAACTTCGGGCGATACGTTATACCTGGAAGGTGTGCAGAAGAATTCGCGCATCGCTTTCTTCAGGGCCACAGAACAGGATGCTGCCCTGCTGCGCGGTGGGGAGATGAAGAACATGCTTCACTATATCAGCACCAAAGAAGGCCTGCAGTTCACACTTCCCGACAACAGAACGGCAACCATTGCTTTCAGCGCTGACGCAAGGATCATGGGCGTACAATATCTTTCAGCGGATGGCACCCGCGTGGAAGCCTTCCGCTCCCCCTTTGTTTTTACAACGACGGGCATTTCGCTGACCACGCCTTTTACCGTGGCGGGCAACAGCATTCAGAGCTTTTTGTGGGATCGTGAAAACGGGATCTATACGGTGCAGCAGGGAAGCGCTGCAACGGAGATCCGCGAAGTTAACGAAGTGCACATCTTTGAACCCTCCGTTCCGCTGTGGCAGTCGATCGGTACAACCTATCCTGGTATCCAGGTTCCGGCAGGATCGAATACGTATTCTTTACCAGGGCAGTCGGATGACTTTCTCCAGGCATACCAGCAGACTGCGGACCTGCTGCTCAACGGCCAGTACAGGCTCAGGCTGAACGAGATCAACTATATCTTCGACAGGGATAAGAAGACCATGACCGTAGAAATGTATGTCACTCAGAATGCAACACGTTTCCTTTGCGGATACCGATACACCTATAAAATGAGCGACGATGGTGCCCTGACCTTCACCTACAACGGGGCAAACGAGAATGGATCGCGGGTGTTGCTTGACGTGTACAGCCTGCTGGGTTACTTTGATACGGACACCTTCCGGTTGAAATACATCGGGGGCGGTTTCGATCTTGTGGGAGGTTTCTTCAGCGATGAGAATCCCGGGTTCACGTTTTCAGGATACGTTATCAGAAAGAATTAAAAAAGCCAATTTAGTTAGGTTAATGAAGCCTGTCGGTGGCGAAAGCTGCCGGCAGGTGTTCATTCCATAAATAAAAATACTATGAAATCAAACATTGGAAAGATCACATCTTTTTTGGCGTTCGTTTCCATGGCGGCGCTCATTTTTAACTGCAGCGATGATGATCATGAAGAACCCGTGGCAGCGCAGCACGTGAAGAAGCTTGCGGGCGAGTGGAAGGCCGAAACCGTAACGTTTGACGGAGCGGTTCAGGAAGGATATGCTGATTTTACATTGCGCGTCACGGCATCGGGTGAAAAAGCGCTTTACGTTGTTACCGGAAGTCCCGAGCGCACACCCTGGCTGTTATCAGGAACCCTGACGCCAGATAAAGACAATCCCGAAGAGCAACTGGTGCGTGAGGATGAAGTGAATATCCCATATACCGTCTCGTCTACGGAGCTGATCATGGAGTTTGCTTACATCGATGTAACCACAGGCGGACGTTCAAAGTCCGTGGAAGGTGATTGGAAGTTTACCTTCAGGAAGAAATGATGGAGATAAGGGCGGGGTACCTTCAACTTTGCAGGAAAAAAGGATCTTCCCCCGGCCCTTCCCTTTCATACACTAAACAACTAACTAGCTATAGGCCAGATTAAGGCATGCGAATGCTTGACAAGCATAGGTTTAGGTTAATGAGTTACGCCTTTGCTCACAGCCTGTAGTCAGTGATTGTGGTTCAAATATAAAAGGTATTTTCTAAAACTCTATAGGATTTATAGAGTTTTATTTATGATTCTTTTTCTATCATAAGTCGTCTGACCACTGACGACCGCGCGTGGCAGAGCGCAGTGGTCTGACGACTAGACCATCGATCAGAATATTGGTTCAGTGGGCGCTGCTGTGGACTGTGGACTGTCGACCGTGGACTATCTGCTGACACAAATTACTTCCGCTACATCAGGATATACGCCTGCAATAACTGCAGCGGCCTGTGACTTTTCTTTTGCGGTTTGGTCGAGCGCTGCCTTAAGACCTTGCGCCAGTTTTTCCGCAGGACCTACGCCCCAGTAATGTAAGAAGAAGATCCTCGGTTCTTCATGTACCATGTGATTGTGGACTGCCACCACCTCGATACCATTCTCAATCAGCGCCTTGATCACGGGTCCGACCTCGTTTTCGAGCATGGCGAAATCGCCGGCCACGGCAGCCCTATCCGGTGTACCTTGCCAGGCTGCCCACGTATTGAAGCCCAGGAAAGAGCTCACTGCCGCATTGTGGTCTTTGAGGTCTACATCGGGCCGGCCGATGGTATGCTTGTAGACGCCCCGTGCCATTTCGCCTTTGCTTCCGAGAATATTGTCCAGGCGTTGTGTGTCCAATGTGTTCTGAACTTCGTCTTTGTTGCCGTCAGCGGGATTGCCGCCCCTTACTTCCTTCACTTTGTCGAGCACTGCTTTTACACCCTGGGCGAGTTGTTCGGCTGTTCCCATGCCACCGATGTGCATGTACATCACATGCGGTTTGTCGCGTACAAAGTGATTGTGGATGGCGGTCACGGTCAATCCCTGCCTGATCACTTCTTCCTGCACAGGTTTCAGATCCGTTTCGGTCACAATGATATCGCCCATCACCATGGCACCCTCAGGCGCGGCCGTGAACGCAGCCCAGCTTCCCAGACCCATCGGTGGAATGATCCTGAAACTATCTACCACCACGTTAAGATCATTCTGCGGAACGGTGACCTTGTATTCGCCGTTCTTCTCGGTGCCTTTCAGTCCCAGGGCAGCTTCGATCTTCGCGACATCCAGCGGCTCAGTTTTTTCCGTGGAAGAGGTTTTATCTGAAGGTGGCGTGGAGCATTGTGTGAGACTTACAACAAGGACGATGAAAATGCTGTTGAATTGGCGGAACATGGATCTCATAATTAAATGTTTGCTGATGGTTTATTGTTTAACGTCGGATTTGATCTTCTGAATGATCCTCTCGGTGTTGATCAATATGGAATCCCTGGCAACGGGATATCCTGCTTCGAAGGAAGGAACGTTCCAGGTCTCCAGGTATTTGGGCCGGCCCAGGGGCGCGGGTAATGCACAAAAGGCTACCACATAGTCGGCATACCTGATATCATCGGCGGACAACTTTTGAGGAGCATCCGTTTTTTTGGCAAAACCATCTTGCACAAGCAGCTGATTGATCTTTGCCGGGATGGCCTTATCGGGATTGGTGCCGCGTGAAATAACACGCACATTCAATCCCTGTTCTTTTGCAGCCCTGTTAAAATGAGAAGCCGCCATTACGCTTTTTGCCGACCCGTGCTCACAGACAAACAGCACGGTCTTTTGTTTTGGCTGTGCCCATACAAAACATGTGATGAACAGCAGACCGGTCATCGCGAAAGCAAATTTTAAAAAGAATGTTTTGATACCAGTATTCATGCGTATCGATGTTTAAGTGATACTAATCTATGCAATTTATCATTGAGGATTCCAGGTGTGCTTTTCTTCGCTGACATATTTCGCCCAGCTGTATAATGCGTCGTAGATCTTCATGCCGATGGCGAGCATCTCATGATCGTTCTTGTAGTTATAAGACAGACCGGCAGAAATAGCCCAGAGGCCCGCTGCCTGCGGTGCCAGGTTGAACGAAGCGGTATCAGCGCCCCGAACGATCTCGGCGATCTGTAAAACGGCCGGGTCCTTGATGTGGTGCTGTTTAACGATGTGGTCAAAGGTGCAATGATCTCCTTCGTGCGTATACGTGGCACCGGGCAGATCATATGGAATGGCGTTCAGCTCTTTTGCTTTCTCGAATACCTTGTCTTTCGGTACATAAATAAACTCGGCTTCGTCGTCAACGAAGTTTTTGATCAACCACGGACAAGCGATCCGGTCGATCTTCGGACGTTCACGGGTTATCCATTTCATGGTAGTTGTATTTGTGTGTTTAAATCATGGGTTTGGCTGAGTCCATAGTCCATGGTCGATAGTCCACGGCAGAACGGTGTTATGTTCATGTTGAGAATTACACCTCATGCTATGGACCATGGACCATCGACTATGGACTCTTCTATACCGATGCATCATAGAACAACCTTCAAAATAATGCCGACCAGCGCAGCGATGAGGATCACGTACGGCTCCTGCAGCTTTTTAAATCGGAACAGGATCGCAGCGGTGGCGAGGGCGATCACCAGCGTTGGAATATCGGTGAGTGTACGTTTGCCAAGCACCACCACGGCTCCGGCAATGGCACCGATGGCAGCCGCCGTAATGCCATCGACAAATGCTTTGATAGCGGGATGTTTTCCATACCGTTTGAAGTATGGAGCAGGAATGACGGTAAACAGGTAGCAGGGCAGGAAGGTAGCCAGTGCCGCCACCACAGCACCCCAGAAGCCCGCCACGAGGTAGCCGATGAAACCTACCGTGATCACTACGGGGCCGGGTGTGATCATGGCCACCGCCACAGCGTCAACAAACTCCTGCTCATTCAGCCAGGCGTATTCCTTCACCACGCCGCCATACAGGAACGGGACGATGGCCAATCCGCTGCCGAATACAAAAGCGCCCGCCTTGGCAAAAAACCAGGCGATCTGCCAGAGCCTTCCCTCCAATGATGTTTGTACCTGCAGCAGTATCACCGGAAACCAGCTGTTGGTGGAAAACCTCAGCCACGAAGGTGATGCTTTTACAAACCACACCACCACACCACCCAATAGGATCAGCCAGATGATCTCTTCTTCAAACCAAAATGTTGTAATCGCCAGCACGGCAAAGATGATCCACAACAGCAGGTCTTTGCCGATGCTTTTTGTAGTGAGCTTGTAGCTGCTGATGGTAATGATCCCGATCACTGCCGCGCCAACGCCATAAAATACGGCTTGCATCCAGGGCAGTCCGCCGTATTCAACATAGGCCCACCCGATGGCGAGCACCATGAAGAAAGATGGCAGCACGAAGGCTGTGCCGGCAAGAGTAGCGCCCAGTATGCCATAGTGAACGTAGCCCAGGTAGATGCCGAGCTGTGCCGCCAGCGGGCCGGGTGCGAGCTGGCTGAGGGCAAGTCCTTCGCGGTAGTCGTCTTCCGTGATCCACTGGCGGGTTTCCACGAGGTCGCGGTGCATGTAGCCCACCAGCGCCACGGGGCCTCCGAAGCCCAAAGCGCCAAGTTTGAGAAAATACAGGCAGAGATCTTTTAAAGTGTATGCAGGTTTCATTTGTGTTTGCATTGGCCTTTGTGGCCCGTTCCGTCGATAAACACACCCAAGGTATCAGATCCACAAACCCTTGTCTAGAATGAAATTTACTATTGGGATAGTTTTTACTTTTTAAGCACAGATTTTCGATAAGCAGCGGGACTCTTTCCGGTATGAAGCTTGAAGATACGGCTGAAATGACTCTGATCCGAAAAGCCGGTGAGGTAGGCGATCTCAGAAAGCTGATACTTCGCATCTTTCAACAGCTCGATCGACTTCTCGATGCGCAGCTTGCGGATATAATCACCGAAAGAAAGGTTGTCGAAATATTTGGCGAACTCTCGCGAGAGGTAGGCGGGATGAACGTTCAGGCTTTCTGAGATCTCCTTCAGGTTCAGCGTCAGGTTGGTGTCGATCTGATCCTGGATGATCTCCTTCAGCTCCCGGGCCCAGCCGGGTATTTTTCCCTGTTTTTTCTCTTTCAGGAATTTGTTGTAAACGTCCAGCAGCATGTGCTCGAACGGATTTTGCGTGTGTTTTTCATGCTGCAGCAGTTTTGCCCAGGTATACAACGAATCGTAGATCATCATTCCTTTCTCCAGCAGCTCGTGATCGTCTTTGATGTTGTGCGCGAGGCCCGCGGAGATGGCCCACAAGCCGGAAGACTGGCTCGCAAGATCGTGCCGGTCGGTGTCGGCGCCCCTGACGATCGCTGACAACGTTTTGATGGCGGGATCCTTGATCTTGTGTTTCCGCACAATGTAATCGAACGTGCACTCATCGCCATAGTGTGTATATTCAACTTCCGGGATATCGAAGGGAATGGCATCGAGCTCCTTCGCTTTTTTCTTCACTTCCTCGAACGGCACATAAAAGAACTGGGCTTCGTTGTCAACAAACCTCCTGATCAGCCACGGGCAGGCGATCCGGTCGATCTTAGGACGTTCGCGGGTTATCCATTTCATAGCGTTGTGTATAATGCAAGTTAAGATAAAGAGTCCACAGTCCACGGACCACAGACCACGGTTACTGATCCGTCACTTACGCTCACGCCGCGCTATCATCGTCCAGGACGACGGTCTTCGAGGGGCACTGCCGTGGACTGTGGACTGTCGACCGTGGACGATTCGCCGTTCACTAATTTCCCGATGAGCCTGACAACTTTCCAAAAAATCTCCTACCTTTTCGGCAATGGAACAGGAAGTGCTGGCCATACTGAAAGATATCCGTGAGTTTGCCAAGGTGCCAGCGCATCAGCTGCAGTGGCTTGTGGACCACGGGAACATTACGACTTACTCCGATGGCGAAAAAGTGTTTCGCAAGGGAGATGCCATCGATAACCTGAGGATCGTGCTGCACGGGGAGGTCGGTTTTTACATGGAACAGGCAGGAAGCCTGCGTTATGTAGACGTGATCATTCCCGGGGAGATCACCGGCCTGCTCCCGTATTCCCGCCTCAAAAATTCCCCCGCTGAAGGCATCGCCAGGGGTGAAGTCACCATTTTTAACCTGCATCGCGAGCATTTTAAGGAGATGATCAGCAGCCATTACGAGCTGACGGAGTCACTGGTGCATTGTATGACCGACCGGGTGCGGGACTTCACCAAGCAGCAACAGCAGAACGACAAGATGATGGCACTGGGAAAATTGTCAGCAGGCCTGGCCCATGAGCTGAACAATCCGTCGGCGGCAGTGATCCGCGGCGCCCATGAGCTGAAGAAGCACCTGGCCAACCTGCCGGAGCGTTTCAAAGGTGTGATCCGCATCCGTACTACCGAGGAGATCGTGGACTGGGTCAATGACCTGGTATTCGGAAAGATCGCCGCGGCAGGACAACAAACGTTTTCAATGAGCGAACGGATGGATCAGGAAGATGCGCTGCTCGACTGGCTTGAGCAGAACAACATTCCCGATGCCGATGAGCTTATCGAAAGTTTTGCCGATTTTAATGTGACCACTGCAGACCTGGAGGATCTTAAGAAAAGGCTGAGGCCTGATGATTGTCCCGCCGTGATCCACTGGCTGAACCAGGTGATGATCACCGAGCGCCTGGTGAACGAGATCGCAGAAGCCTCCAAACGTATCAATACGCTGGTGACTTCCGTAAAAAGTTATACGCACATGGACCAGAACCCGGAAAAGGTCCGGGCGGACATCCATGAAGGCATCCGCACCACGCTCACCATGCTGAACCACAAGATCAAACGCAATAACGTGACGCTGATGCAGAAATTTCAGCAGGACCTTCCCAAACCGATGATCCTGGTGAGTGCGATGAACCAGGTGTGGACCAACCTGATCGACAATGCTATCGATGCCATGGAAGGAAGGGAGGGCAGTGTGCTGGAGATCAGAACGGAGAAAGACCGGGAGTTCATTCTTGTTTATATTACTGACAACGGACCGGGAATTCCCGCGGCCCTCCAGGATAAAATATTCGATCCCTTCTTTACGACCAAACCGATAGGGAAGGGCACCGGCCTTGGCCTCGAAGTTGTGCGCCAGATCATCCGCCAGCACAACGGGGAGGTTACTGTGGCTTCGGAACCGGGGAAGACGACGTTTAGAGTGTGTTTCCCGGAAGTGAGTTAGGTTAAAGTTTTCAGGTTTAAAGTTTAAGGTTTAAAGTTAAAAGTTGGGCGGTAGCTTTGTGCTTCGATTAGCTTAACACTATTGAGATCGTAGCACCATAACTTTAAACTTGAAACTTTGAACTTGAAATTTGCCCCGCGATCGCTAATGGAGACTGAATTAAACATACCTTCGAACGAAGATGAAAAAACCCATCCTACTGGCCATTGATGACGATGCACAAGTGTTGAGAGCTGTGGTGCGCGATCTGAGGAGTGTTTATGGAAAGGATTACAGGATCCTGAGCTCGGCTTCTGCGAAGGAGGCGCTGGATACCCTGAAAGACCTGAAGAATAAAAATGAAACGGTGGCGCTGTTCCTGTCTGACCAGCGGATGCCCGAGATGCTGGGGGTGGAATTTCTCAAGCAGGCCCGAACACTTTACCCTGAAGCGAAGCGTGTGCTGCTCACTGCGTATTCTGATACCGAGGCTGCCATCCGGGCCATCAACGATGTGCAGCTCGACTATTACCTGATGAAACCGTGGGACCCGCCCGAAGAGAAACTTTACCCCGTGCTCAACGATCAGCTCGACGAATGGCAGAACTATCACAAGCCTGTGTTCCAGGGCATCCGGGTGCTGGGCTTTCAGTGGTCGCCCAAGTCGCACGTGATCAAGGATTTCCTGTCGGGCAACATGATCCCTTACCAGTGGCTCGACATCGAGGCTTCGAAAGAGGCCCGGGAGCTGGCAACGCTGAACAGCATCGCGCATAAAGATCTGCCGGCGGTGTTCTTTGAAGACGGGTCGTTCATGCTCAACCCCGGGCTGAAACCTTTGGGCGAACGTACCGGCATGAGGGCTACGGCGTCAAAGACCATGTACGATGTGGCCATCATCGGCGCAGGTCCCTCAGGACTGGCGGCGGCGGTTTATGGTGCGTCTGAAGGATTGAACACGGCGCTGATCGAAAAGCGTGCGCCGGGTGGTCAGGCTGGCACCAGCTCACGCATCGAAAATTACCTGGGCTTCCCCAATGGCCTGAGCGGGGCCGAGCTTTCGCGCAGGGCTATCTCACAGGCTACACGTTTTGGCGTTGAGTTCCTGTCGCCGTTGGAAGTGGTAGACATCACGTTACAGGATAAATACAAGATCATCACGTTGAGCGATGGCAACACCATCAACGCGCGCAGTGTGATCATCACTACCGGTGTCGACTACCGTACGCTGGAAGCGGAAGATGTAGAACGTTTTACAGGCTCCGGCATCTATTACGGTGCCGCTACTACCGAGGCCCATGCGTGCCGCGAGAAGGATATTTATGTTGTGGGCGGCGGAAACTCGGCAGGCCAGGCGGCGATGTATCTCTCCGCGTTCGCCAACCATGTTTTTATGGTGATCCGCAAGAAGGATCTTTCGTCCACTATGTCGCAGTACCTCATCGATCAGATCAGGAGCACGCCCAACATCCACCTTATTCCCGAATCGTTCATCGGTAAAGTGTATGGCAATGAGCGGCTGGAGGAGATCTGCATCCAGGATATCAATTCAGGCACGCAACGCCAGGTGAAGGCCTCAGCGCTCTTTATCTTTATCGGCGCAAGGCCCGTGACGGATTGGATCAAGTCAGGCGTTATCAAGGATGAAAAATGTTTCATTGAAACAGGCCGCGACCTGGTGAAATACGAGGAGTTCAAAAAGAACTGGAAGTTGCATCGCGAACCCTTCCTGCTCGAAACCTCCAGCCCGGGGATCTTCGCTGCCGGCGATGTACGGTCAGGCGCCATGAACAGGGTGGCCTCCGCGGTAGGAGAAGGAGCGATGGCGATTAAATTCGTGCATGAATACTTAGCGGAGAATTGAAAGTTTAATGTTTCATGTTCAAAGTTTCAAGTTGAGAGTACTCCTCCCTTTGCCTAACTTTAAACCTTAAACTTTAAACTTTAAACTTCGAAGACCATGGAAGACCTTGCCTGCATTCACCTCCGCGAGTGGACGGAAGTAAAGAAACCGAAAGAGCATGTCTGCGCCGAATGTGTCAAGACCGGCTCGCGATGGGTGCACCTTCGCACCTGCCAGACCTGCGGTGTCACCCTGTGCTGCGATTCATCTCCGAACAAACACGCCACCAAACATGCCCATGAATCGGGCCACCCCGTAGCCATCTCCGCCCAGAAAGGCGAGCGTTGGGCGTGGTGTTATGTGGATGAGCAGATGCTGGAATACTAAAGTTTAAAGTTTCAGGTTTTAAGTTTCAAGTTTCAAGTTGAGTGTGCTCCTCACTTTGACTAACTTTAAACTTCGAATTTTAAACTTTAAACTTTAAACTAACCTCATGATCATCTACGAGCCCAATAAGAACTGGTTCCGTGATATATGGAACCTTACCACGAGCTGGACCATCCGGAAGATCATTAATGGTGTGCTGCTGGTAGGCGTGCTGGCCACGGTGATATGTTCGGTGTTCTATCATTTCGATATTGTTCCGTTGCTGAACTCCAGCATCTTCTCCCTGCTCGGCATTGTGCTTAGTATTCTGCTGGTCTTCCGTACCACCACGGCCTACGATCGCTGGTGGGAGGGACGCAAGCAATGGGGTGACCTGGTGAACAACACCCGCACGCTGGCGGTGATCCTGCATGCTTGTCTGCCAAAAACCGATGACGCCAGCCGGATGTATTTTGCGCGGCAGATCTCGAATTTCTGCATCGCGCTGCGCGATCACCTGCGGAAAGGTGTGAAACGCGAAGAGCTCATCGATGTGCCGGCGGAAGAAGGAGAGGCGCTCGGGCGTGTGCAGCATGTGCCCAATTACATCGCGTACCTCATCTATGACCGCATGCAGACCATTTACAAGGCAGGTGCCCTGACCGAGGCGGATATGATCAACCTGAAACCACATCACCAGTCACTTTTCGATGTGCTCGGCGCCTGCGAGCGGATCAAGAAGACCCCGATTCCCTTCAGCTACTCCGTGTATATCAAGGTGTTCATTTCGCTTTACGGTCTGATGCTCCCGTTCGGCCTTTATAAGGACTTCGGATTTTATACCATTCCGCTGACCATGTTCATTTTCTTTGCTATGATCGGCCTGGAGCTGATGGCGCAGGAGATCGAAGACCCGTTCGGCCTCGATTGTAACGACCTTCCGACCGGCGACATCGCCCTCACCATCCGCAAGAACGTGTTCGAGATCCTGGAAAACCGATCTGTAAAGGAGACTACCTCGGGTGGTATTTACAGTAAAGTGTTTTAAATGGTTGCCAGTTGCCAGTTACCGGATGGCCGGTTTAGTGGTGTAGTATCGAAGACTGGATTACTAATCGGAGACTATGCCGAGAAAGCTGAAACCTATCTCAACCGGAAACTGGCAACCGGTAACCGGCAACCAAACCGGCATTACTTTATTCCGTCACTAGTGAGGAAATACCATATTTCCTTTATACTTTACGCCACTTTTAAACGCAATCAAGCATACCTTATATTAATTTTTCCGGCGTTTCAGCCTTTCTTTTTCTGACAAACATATCATTGACACTCATTGGCACAACCAGTTACTAGTTTTCGGACGGAAACGCATGGAAGGCAATACATCAAATAAACACTCATAATTTAAAAATGGAAATCGAATCAGGAGCAGAATGTCTGCTCGATGGAAAGACAAAAGTTGTTGTGATCAGACCGCTCAACCGGTCGAAAACCGTTTTTAGCGTTCAGCTTCCCGAGAAGGGGATCGACACTGTAGACCGGAGCCGCCTCACACCTCTGGCGGCAGCAGAAGTTTCGGCAACGCCTCAAAGCGTGCCCGGACTGGCCCTTAAATAGGCATCACCATGGATCAGCGGCGCAGGTGTGCCGGGATCACGAGCTTCGCGAGCAGTTCAAATAGCAATTCCACGATCAGCGCGAGTGTTGCCGCCGGCAGCGCTCCCTGAAGGATGAGCCGTGTATTGTTCAGCGCCAGGCCTGTGACGATGAATTCTCCCAACCCGCCTGCCCCGATAAAAGCGGCAAGCGTGGCAGTGCCGATACTGATCACGGCGGCAACCCGGATCCCTGAAATGACCAGCGGGAGGGCGAGCGGAAACTCCACATACCTCAGCTTTTGCAGGCGGCTCATACCGAGACTGTCAGCAACCTTTTTAAGCACTGGGTCCACCGATTGAAGACCGGTTACCGTATTGCGGATAATAGGCAGCAGCGCATAAAGGAACAGCGCCACCACGGCCGGCAAGGTGCCGATACCCAACAGCGGGATCATTACGGCGAGCAGCGCGATCGATGGTATGGTTTGCAGCAGCCCCGTCAGGTACAGCGCCGCACCCGCCAGGCGCGGATTCCAGTAAATGATCACCCCCAGCGGTATCGACAAAAAGATCGCGGCGATAATAGCAATACAGGTAATGCCGATGTGCTCTGCCGTTTTCAGGATGATCTCTTTAGAGCTGCTTCTGGCTCCCGTGGCCTGGGTGATCAGGTGTTGCTGTTTCAGAAAATCGCTGGCTACGGTTGCAAAATCCTTTTCCCCATACAAGACGGCGGCATTCATCGCCTGCATCTTGGATTCATTCAATGTGGCTGTAAGCTGCGCGATCACCTGCCGCGCTTTTTCAGGAAGCCGGTCACTGTAAAGCGATACCGCTTCATATGCTGGAAAGAAATTGAGGTCGTCCTTGAGCAAGACCAGGTCATACTTCGTGATCTCTCCATCGGTGGAGTATGCATCGGTGACATCGATCCTTTTCTGTTCCAGCGCCTGGTAGGCAAGTCCATGCTCGAGCCCCGTAGGTTGCTGCAACAGGCCATACGCTTTTGAAAGGTTGCCCCACCCATCTTCACGTTTCAGGAACTCGTAGCTCAGCCCGATGTTCAGGTTGTTATTTTTGATAAGATCCGATATGGA
This sequence comes from Chryseosolibacter histidinae, assembly GCF_018598225.1. Lineage (GTDB taxonomy): Bacteria > Bacteroidota > Bacteroidia > Cytophagales > Cyclobacteriaceae > Chryseosolibacter > Chryseosolibacter histidini. The sequence continues at coordinate 58,593 of NZ_JAHESF010000001.1, forward strand.
GGATATCGACCGCGCTTCGGCGAGCTCCTTCGTGACCACAAGCGCATACGTATTATTAAAACCGTATGGATCCGATAAAGAGAGGCCGAAACGGGTGCGCATTTGTTCGCGGATAGCGTTCACCGTTATAGGCCCTTTCAGTTTGAGGATCTCAGAAGCGATGGTGCCCGTGTATTCCGGATAAATGTCGATCTCACCTTTTTCAAGCGCCGCGAAGCAGACCATCGTTCCGCCGAGGTTGTAGTGGCGATCAACCTCATAACCATTGGCTTCGAGCAGCTGCGCGATGATCTCGCTGAGGATATAACCTTCGTTAAAATGTTTGGCGCCAACGTGGATCTTCTGAGCAGCACAAGCAGAAGAGATCAGGAGCAGGAACAGGGTAATGAGTCTCATGCCAGGGAAGCTTCAAAGAGTTGTTTTACCACCGCTGTCGCGGGATGTTGTAGCACAGTTTCCGCCGCACCGTATTGTTCAATGCTGCCACGGTCGATCACCAGGATGCGGTCGGCCAGTTTTTTGGCTTCACGCATATCATGGGTCACAAACAGAATAGTGCGCGGTGCTTCACGCTGCAGCTTGATGATCTCCTGCTGGATCTCGAGCCGGGTCACCGAATCCAGTGCGCTTAGCGGTTCGTCCATGAGCAGCACGGGCGGATCGAGGAATAATGCCCTGCAAAGCCCCACCCGTTGTTGTTCGCCACCGGAAAGCTCGTAAGGATATTTGCCTTTGTACGACAGGGGAAGATCAACGAGCGTCATCAGCTTGTTTACCTGCGCTGCTGTTTTTGCCTTATTGTAACCGATGATCCTTGCGCTGATGCTGATGTTCTGCTCAACCGTAAGATGAGGAAAGAGTCCGTTGCCCTGGATCACATACCCGAGCTTTTGCCGCAGCACATTCGCCTTGTCTTCCTGGTAGGAGTCTCCAAAGAGGGTCACGCTTCCGGAGGCTGGCTTCACAAGCCCGTTGATCACCTGGAGCAGCGTTGATTTTCCGCTGCCACTTTTTCCAAGGATGGCCGTGCATTGATTCTCCGCGAACGACACCGAAAGATCGCGCAAAGCCTGCCGTCCATCGTAGAAATGATTGATGTTTTCCAGTACAATGGGGTTCATGGACCACGTTTGCTGCAATTTATGGAATATTTGGTTAGTCATGGTATAGTCGTCAGACCACTGCGCGCCAGCCCGCGCCTCGGTCAGTGGTCCGACGACTCCCCCGGAAAACCGCTGCCGTGGACCGTCGACTGTGGACCGTGGACTCTTCTTACAGGACACTGCATGGTAGTTATCATAACCGATTTTTATTTATTTTCCTGAAATTGATAAGGCATATGCGATACCCTGTGATCACACTAGTCCTCTTTCTTATCCTCACGCTCCCGGCATGCAGTATACAGTTTCCGCCGCAGACAACCGGTGCGCATGATCAGGATACCCTTGCATTTAATTTCCGCACACCCCCGCAGCAGTACGGCATCCGTTGCTGGTGGTGGTGGTTGAATGGCAATGTAACACGCGAGGCCATCACCAGAGACCTTGAAGAGATGAAGGCCAAGGGCTTCAGTGGTGCGTGCATCGTAGACGCGGGAGGGCAGAATCAGCAGGGCAATGGCGATGTGCCCGAGGGGCCGATGTTCGGCAGTGCCGCGTGGCGAGCGCTCTATCTGCACGCTGTAAAAGAGTCCGGCCGTCTCGGGCTTGTGCTGAGCCTGGGCATCCAGAGCGGATGGAATCTCGGTGGGCCTGACATCACACCCGAGGAAGCCACGAAACACCTTACCTGGTCGGAGATCACGGTGAAAGGCCCGTCTGATCTTAATCTTGGTCAGACGCTTCCCTTGCCACCCATTCGTGATAATTTTTATCGCGATATCGTCGCGGTGGCCTTTCCGAAGAAGAACATCGCACCAACGCGGCCACCCATCGCTGACCTTTCGCTGAAAGCAGCTTTCGTTGAAGGCAACCGCTCGGGCTACTTTACGGAGAAACTGCTCGAAGATGCTCCAGCGTCGGCTGGCGAAGAAGATGCGCTGCTGAAAGATGTTGTTGTGCTCAGCAAGAAGCCAGACAGCACGGGCCGCATTCGGTGGCAGGTTCCGGCAGGTGAATGGACCATCATGCGTTTCGGTTACACCACCAGTGATGCCCATGTCTCTACGTCAAGTGGCAAATGGCAGGGAAGGGTGATCGATTACATGAACCCGAAATATTTCAACCGTTATTGGGAGACCCATGTGGAGCCCTTGCTCAATGCTATCGGACCCATGGCCGGCAAAACACTTCGTTATCTGCAAACCGATAGCTGGGAGCTGGGGGGCATCAATTGGTCTGACCGCTTCTCCGAAGAGTTTCAGTCACGCAGAGGCTATGCGCCTCAGGCATACCTTCCGGTGATCGCCGGCCGGATCATCCAGAGTCGCGAGGTGAGCAATGCTTTTTTGGCCGACTTCCGCAAGACCATCGGCGACTGTATCGCGGAAAACCATTACAAGGTTTTTGCCGAACGTGCCCGTAAGTATGGCATGGGCATCCAGCCTGAGTCCGCCGGCCCTCACACAGCCCCGATCGATGGACTGAAGAATTACGGCTACAGCGAAATGATGATGAGTGAATTCTGGTCGCCTTCGCCACACCGCTCGAGGCAGGAAGACCGCTTCTTTGTGAAGCAGGCATCGAGCGCGGCGCAGATCTATAACAAACGGCTCGTGGGAGCGGAGGCGTTCACCACCATCGGCAGGCACTGGAACGATGTGCCCTGGGCTACCATGAAACCTCCGTTCGACCGTGAAGTATGCTCGGGACTGAACCTCGTATTCCTGCATACGTTCACCTGCTCTCCGAAAGAGATGGGCAAGCCTGGCCAGGAATATTTTGCGGGCACACACATCAACCCCAACATCACCTGGTGGAATGAATCAGGCGCCGTGTTCGATTATTTTAAACGATGCCAGTACCTGATGCAGCAAGGTAATATTGTCACCGATGTGCTTTATTATTACGGCGATCATGTTCCCAACATCGGGCATCTCAAGGCTGCGGACCCTGCCGGTGTTTTGCCTGGTTATGATTACGACCTGATCAATGAAGACAGGCTCATGACGCTCAGTGTTAGGAATGGCCAGGTCATGTTACCACACAGTATCGCTTACAAGGTGCTGGTGCTGCCCAACACGGGCACGCTTTCGCTGGCTGCGCTGAATAAGATCCGCGACCTGGTGAAAGACGGTGCCACCGTTGTGGGCACCAAACCGTCGCGGATGCTGAGCCTCTCCGGGCTTCCGAACAGTGCAGAGACATTTTCGACTCTGACAAATGAGCTGTGGGGTCAGACACCCGGCGCAGCAGGAGAGAAACAAATTGGTAAAGGGCGTGTGATCTGGGGACGTGGCGTAAGAGAGGTGCTGCTGCAGCAAGGCGTACAACCCGACCTGGAGGCACAAGGCATTTCAAAGGAGGTGTACGACTACATTCACCGCAGGTTGAACGGAACGGAGGTATACTTCATCAGCAACCAGGATCAGGCTGCTATGTCAGGTGATTTTTCTTTCCGCATCACCGGTAAGCAGCCTGAATTGTGGAACGCCGTTACCGGTGAAGTGAAAGATGCAAAAGCGTTTCACCAGGAGGGAGGAAGGACCATCGTTCCGTTGCAGCTCGAACCGTACGGCTCTGTGTTCGTTGTTTTCCGGAAGACGATTACTATGAATAGCAAAGGACCGGAGAAGGACAATAACATAAATTACCAGATGATGAAGCAGATTTTCGGTCCGTGGAAGGTTACGTTTGATACCACCCAGGGAGTTCCCGCTGCACTGGAGTTTCCGGCACTGGTAAGCTGGACCACGCGTACGGAAAAGGATCTGCGTTATTATTCGGGGAAAGCGGGCTACGCAACCACGTTCGATTTTCCGGACCTCGCCAAAGGAGAACGTTACGTTATCACACTCGGCAATGTTCAGGATGTTGGCATCGCCCGCGTTACATTGAACGGCCAGGCGTTGGGCATCACCTGGACACCACTGTTCAGGATCGAGGTCACCACTGCGCTCAGAGAAAAAGGTAACAAGCTTGTGGTTGAGGTAATCAACTCATGGCGTAACCGATTGGTAGGTGATCGCGAGCTCCCCGCAGAAAAACGTTTCACAAAGACGAACATCACCATCAAACCCGAATGGCAGCTTCTCGATGCCGGATTATTAGGACCGGTGGAGGTTAGCAAGATCGTGCCTTGATCGGGAGCGTGTCTTACGTGCCAGAAATTGCATCACTCTCGATCTGGATTACCTGCGGCACGTGAAATACCCGCACGGTCCACGGACCACGGTAGAGCGGTCAAAGCTAATCGTAGAATGGTCTTGTCATTTACACTGCACGGCTGTGGACGGTCGACTGTCGACTGTGGACCGGCGCCGCGCACACTATTCGTGCCCGGTCTTCACGTCAAAGGCAGAGGAGATCACAAACTGCCCTACACGTTTTCCTTGTGCAGCGCCCTGCTCACAGGCATCGCGAAAATGGATGCCTCCGTACAGGCGAGAGACGGCCGCCTCGTTTGCTGCCTGGTAGAAGGATTTGAATTTCCTTTCCGGGATGCCGAAGTAAACTTCAGAGGTGTCTGTGAAACCGAAATTATCGCCGAGCAGGTAAGTCAACACCACTGATACAGCGGACGATACAACGCTGTGACCACTGGTATACTCAGGGAAAGGAGGCGTTTGTAGCAAAGGGCGCCATGAAGAGTCTATCAGCTTGTTGATGGCCGTCTCCGGGCGGATCCGGTGGCTGTTGTACTTCTCCTGCCAGCAGCTGATGAAAGCATCGTGCAGCGTAAGGGCTACCAGCGTGTGCACCAGGATGGCCGAGTCAAGGGCGAGGTTCGCCTGCTTGCACGCGATACCGGTGATGCCCATCCAGTGGCCACCGGGTGAGATCTTTTTAAGACCAATGGCCATGTGGCCCGAATAGGTCACGGCAAATGGATTGCAGTCCCAGAAGCTGGCGATGGCCCTTTGTTCCGGGGTAATGTTCTTAACCGTTGTGTATACTTCCTTCATCTGCCGGTAAAATGCGCTCGTGGAATCTTTGCTATAGGGCATAGGAGCAAGGGGCGCGAACTGTGCTGCCGAGTCGAGGAAGAAAGCCCTTACCGTGCTCCACCGCGGCTCTACCGCACCCATATATTCGGGTGGTGTGGGGTACCAATGGCCTTCATCCTTCATGGGCCTGTACCGCGCGTAGGCGCTGAGCTTGTTGTAGTCGTCTGCGCGGGCATATTGCACTACCTGCCTGGCAATCTCCTGCGCATAGGCAATGTGTTGCGGCATGTTTTTGGCCGTGATCTTGCGCCCATCCCTGAAATGTTTTATTAACGCCTGCTGTTTTTCTTCCAGCATCGGTCCCGAAGGCATCAGCATGCGGCCCACTTCCAGCATGGCGTAATTGGCGCAGAAAGAAAGGTTGAGGTTGCTGCCGGCCGGAGGTGTGTTGATGGCCGGGTTCACATTCAGCTTTGTGTTCAGATCGGCAAGCCTGCCTCCCGAAGAGAGTGACAGCGCCGTTTCATAAGCCCCCAACATCGCGTAAGCATAGAACCTGCTTGCGGCCGGAGGGTTTGCCACATCGTGCAGCATCACCTCTGACAAATGAAAAACGTTATCGGCCAGCAGCTGAAGCTCCTGCTTCCGGTCTTCTTTCTGTGAATATCCCAGGACTGGTGCAAGCAGAATAAACGTGAAGACAATATTTTTGACCGATCTCATTTTCCGTTCAGTTTATAAGTTTGAATACCTACGTTGTTGATGCCCGTCAGCAGGTAGGCTTCCCCGTTGACACTGATCATTTCCATGGACTTCATATCGCCTGTGGTGCTTAAACCGGACCTCGGTTGTGGTACGTAGGTGAAATTCCCTTTTCCGTCGCCTTCCAGCAACTGGCCGAAGTTGGCGTCGATCACGCCCATCCTGATCCGTATCGAGCTCTGGTTTCCACCCAGCAGCAGGTCCATGTTGCCATCCTTGTTGTAGTCAACCAGGGTCATGGCATACAGCGGAGCGAACTGTGCCGGTGATGGGAGCGGACGTGGTACAAACTTACCCTGCTTGTTTTCAAGGTAAACACTTTCGAGCATGGTGGCTGTCAGCGTCTGCGCGGTTTTCAGATCGGCAGCAGAAAAGACGTTGTTGAGCTGGGCGTCGGCATAGGAAGCGTAGCTGGTGAACTTGCTTCTCATGCTGTAGATCTGGTCGAGCAGCTCATCGCGGCTGGCAAACGGGTACGACTTTCCCTGAATGTAATGACACAGCATCGGATCGATGGAACCATTGTTATCGAAATCTTTATACACGAGCGTGATGGGTTCTGTTGTGCTGGCGCGAAGCTGGGTATTCAATCCAAGGTTACCGGCTACCAGGTCCATATCACCATCGTGGTCGAAGTCATGGGCCATGAGCTTGGTCCACATTCCCGCGAGCGGCGCTTCGAAAAATTGATCGCTGGCCCGCTCGAGCTTTTTTCCTTTCTGGTTCAGGAACACCTCGATCGCCATAAATTCTCCGGCAACGACCAGGTCATCCCAGCCATCTGCGTTCAGGTCTGTCCACAGGGCGTCGGTCACCATTCCGGGACGCACCAGGTCACCAGCCATGGCAGCGGTGATGTTCTCAAAACGACCGCCGTTGTTTCGCAGCAGAAAACTTTCGGGTGTAACAGGATATTTGCCGGGGATCACACGCCCGCCCACGAACAGATCGAGATCGCCATCATGGTCAAAGTCACTTGCGCTCACGCACGACTTGCTGACGGGCATCGGTGGCAGCGCATCCGCCGTAAGGGTAAATTTTCCCGTACCATCGTTGAGGTAGAGCCTGTCCAGAAGCGCCTTGTCGTTTTCTTTGTAGTCATTGTATCCACCGCTGGCCACGTACAGGTCGGAGTCGCGGTCTCCATCCGCATCAAAGAAAATTGCATCGGCGTCGGTATGCTGTTTATTAAAAGGGGGAGATGCTGATTCGTCGAAGTGGCCGGTGTTGTTCTGGATAAAGACCTTCCCGGGGTTGTCCTGCGTTCCCCCAGCAAAAACATCCGTTCTTCCGTCGCCGTTGACATCGCCGGTAGCCATCACGGGTCCGCAGGGTGTGAGCATCATCGTGAGCAGGGGTTGTCTTTTAAAATCGTTGAAACCTGCTTCCGCATGAGCGTAATTCACCAGGGTTTCCGTTTTTGTGAATACCGTTTTCCTCGGCGCTGAATTTTCTGCTATCGCATTACTTTTTGTAGCAGTACCCTCGCTGACCTTCAGCACCTGATCTGCTTTGATATCCTTCATCACTGTTTCTGTTCCCGAAGGCCAGGTGATGCGAAGCGAATCAACCTTGCCGGCTTCGCCCAGGCCCACGTGCAGGCGATCGCCCACCGACGACTGAAATCCACGCGCGGGAATGTGTTCGAGGTACTGAACTTTTCCTTTGCTGTAAAGCGTTACCCTGGCACCGATGGCCCGCGTATTCTTTCCCGAACCGGTCAGCATCAGCTGGAGATAATGCTGCGAAGGGTTGCGCTCACGACTCTGGTTCCTGAAGACATCAGCGTTTGTATTCTGATTGCTGACGACAAGGTCGAGATCTCCGTCGTTGTCCAGGTCGGCGTACGTTGCGCCGTTTGAAAAATTAGGCGTTGCAAATCCCCACTCCGTGCTTTTGTCGGTGAACGTCAGATCGCCATTGTTCCTGTACATGTAGTCATGCACGGGTGTGGACGTCATGGTGCTCACGAGGTGAAATGTATCGGCTTTCTCTCTCGCTTTGGCTTTCTGAAAGTAGTAATCGCCTTTGTATTTGAGGAAGTCGCGGTTGGTATAATCGCGATAGTAGCCGTTGGTGACGAACAGGTCTTTCCATCCGTCGTTGTCGTAGTCTGCAAACAAGGGTGCCCAGCTCCAGTCGGTTTTTGAGATACCGGCGTACTGGCCGATCTCGCTGTAGGTTCCGTCGCCATTGTTCAGGTGCAGCATGTTGCGCATGTTCTGAAAATAGAAACCGTTGAGCACCATCACGGCGTTGTACTCATAGTTGTCAGGACCGTACAAAAGCTTTTGCCGTTTGTTGTCTTCCGGCAGCATGTCTACGGTGAAGATGTCGGGCCATCCGTCGTTGTTGATGTCACTTACATCGCAGCCCATGGAAAAGTAGGAGATGTGCTGCATGTATTCCGTCATGCGGTCGGTGAAGGTGCCGTCGCGGTTGTTGATGTACACGTAGTCAGGCTCCACGTAGTCATTGCATACATACATGTCGAGCCATCCGTCTTTGTTGATGTCGGCTACGGTGATGCCGAGCCCGAACCCGAGCGGGTTGCCTTTAATGCCCGCCGCGGCGCTGATGTCGGTGAAGTGGCCGTTGTCGTTCCTGAACAATTTGTGGCCGGCGTACGGGTGCCTGGTGTTCTTCACCTGGGCGAATTCAAATTCACGGATCACGGTCACGTTGTGGTTGAGCAGGTACATATCGAGATCGCCGTCGCGGTCGAAATCGAAGAACGACGCGTGTGTCGTGTGTCCGGGATCGTCCAATCCATAAGCTGCGCCTTGTTCTGTGAAGGTCAGATCACCATTGTTGATGAAGAGCTTGTTCTTTCTTTTTTCTGGATCGCCCTTACCGGAATAGCATACATAGATGTCCAGAAATCCGTCAGCATTGACATCGGCCATGGTCACGCCGGTCTTCCATCCGGAAGCACAGCTGACACCTGCCGGGGTGGCGATCTCCCTGAACTTGAAATTGCCCAGGTTGAGATACAGCGCATTGGGTTTCATGTTGCCTGTGAAGTACAGGTCTTCGAGGCCATCGTTGTTGATGTCACCGGAGGCAACACCGCCGCCATTATAAAAATATTCATAGGTAAGCACATTCGACGTGGGGCTTTCGTCGAGCTTGTTCTTAAAGGTCACACCTGTTTTCTGCGGCGCCAGCTTTTCAAAAAGGGGCTGGGCAATTACGCTGCAAAAGAAAAGCAGTGTGGCCAAACATGTGAGTAATGTTCTTTTCATGAAAAGAGATAATGGTGGAGTCTCGAGGGCTGTTACAAACTGCAAGATAAAAGATAAAAGAAAAAGCCCCTGAATATCTCAAGGGCTTTTTATTTTTCACTGGCTCACATGACACGGAGCACACGGCTGCATTTCGCAACTCATAGCTCACGCCTCACGGCTATGTCCATCAGTTTCCGCCATCCCACCATACTTTTGTGGTAGGAAGATCGGGCATGGTAGCACCGGTAAGATAGTTAGGGTTGCCCGCTACTTCGTGGCTCGGCAATCTCAACTTAACCGGTATGGTTCCTCCGGTAACATTGCCCGGGTAATTGGTTGGGGTCAATGCCGGGAATCCCGTTCTTCTCCAATCTGACCACGCATCCCACCAGTTCATGAACTTGCTCAGCCAAAGCTGCGTGCCGATGGCGTCAAGCTTAGCAGTGAGCGTACCGGCAACAGGATAGGGACGTGCGGCCAGGTAAGCGGTTACAGCAGCATCGCTTACCGCCAGCGTAGCATCGAAAGGTGTATACATCTGCATGGCAGCTTTTACGCCAGCTGCATAATGTGCTGCTGCCGTAGCTGCAGACACGCCGCCGATACCTCGTTCACCAGCTTCCGCCAGGAGGAATTCTACTTCGGCGTAGTTCATCAGCATATAGGGATCAGCGTCATCCAGCAGCTTGTCATTCATCTGAGAGAATGTTTCGGCCACTACAACACCGGTCTTGCCTTCCATGGCATCGATCATGGTTTGGTCCAGACCATTGGGCAAGCCGCGTTGCGCGAGGGGATCGGTATTGCCATTGAAGCCTTCACTGAAGATGAACAGCCTCGGATCGTCGTCAACGGTGCTGCCTGCGTTGGGTCCCTTGAGGGCATCGATCAGCGATTTGCTCAGCGTGGTGGGCTGTCCGCCGTCACCTGCAGAAAATGCTCTCGATATGCCGTTCTGGTTGGTCCACTCGTTCGGACCATCGTTCATCGGGATCCAGACGTTGTCGTCATTGGTGGTGAATACACCGCCGGCCACTGCTTTGGCAACGTACGTGTTGGCCATCGGCAGTGCCACATTGGAAACGCGCATCGCCAGCCGCAGCATCAGCGAGTAGCCGAACTTCTTCCACTTGGCGATATCGCCGTCATAGATAAGGTCTGCTTCTGCAAAAGCCACATCATCGCGGTTGGTGCTCACCAGCGGTTGCATGGCCGCGGTGGCTTCGTCGAGCTCCTTCAGCAGGTCGGTGTAGATCTCCTGTTGCGTGTTGTAGGTAGGGAAGAACACCTTCTCTATTCCTTTCAGGGCTTCGTTGTACGGAATGTTACCGTAGTAGTCGGTAAGCCTGTGAAAGTTGAACACACGCAGAATGCGGGCAGCCTGCCGGATGTTATTGTTGCCTTCGTCATATCCGCCGGGACCAGTTTGTTTGATGATCTCCGCGAGGTTCTTCAGCTGATCGCCGTAGATGAACTCCCAGGGAGCGGCATATGATTCCACATTGTCAAAATATTTATCACCGGGCGAAATGCCACCGGTAGCTGTTGACAATTGTTGTATCGCATAACCGGCGAAACCGATGTTGGTACGCCAGTCAATATACCGGTTGTCACCCGATGAACCTCCCGAAGCAGAACCCAGCTCTGCCGTGGTGAAGAGGATCGGCATCGGAATGGTGTTCAATGCCTGCGGGTTTACGTTGAGATCATGCAGTGCATCCGTGTCACAGCCTGTCAGCGGAGAAGCTGCGATCAATGCTGCGAGGATAGTTTTATTGATCAATTTCATCTTATGCATATTTAGTAGTTAGAACCCAAGACCCAGGTTAAATCCATAGCTCCGCGTAGACGGGAAACCGAAGTATTCCAGGCCTTGCGCTCCGGCGTTGGCCGAGTAATTCGATTCAGGGTCAACATTGTCGATGTTCTTGTGCAGGATGGCAAGGTTCCGTCCCACGAAAGAGATCGTTATTTTCTGGAACGGTGTTTTGCTCAGCAACGTGCGCGGCAGGCTGTAGCCCAGGGTAAGCTGTCTCAGCTTGACGTAAGAAGCATCATAGAGGAACATGGTGGAAATAGCGGTGCTCTCACCACCGACCGAATTCCAGTACAGACGGGCTTCGTCGGGTGTCAGATCCCTGTCGATCGGGGTCTCGTTGTTGTCGGTCACGCCCTTCACATGCAGCGGTGTTTCTCCCGGACGTCCGATGATGGATTGCTTGTGCAGACCCCACTGGGTGAGGCGGTCGTTGCTGCCGGAGAAAATGTCGCCGCCGAACTTGAAGTCGATCAGGAAGCTCAGGTTGATTCCCTTATACGTGAGCGAGTTTGTCAAACCACCTGTTAAGTCGGGAACCCCATTGCCGATCGGAACATAATCAGCCGAAGCCAAAGGTCTTCCATCTGTCAGGTACATCGGCTGGCCGGCAGGAGATTTTTGCTGAACACGGCCGGTGATCATACCGAAAGGCTCGCCGACAATGTGTTTGATGAACACGTTCCTGGTCCGGGGCTCTTCAAGGATGAGCTCTTTCACACCGGGTAAAAGTGTGACTACTTTGTTCTTGTTCCTGGCCAGGTTCAGGGAGATATCCCAGGTCAGAGCCCCTCTTACAGGTGTGCCGGTGAGCAGCACTTCTATACCCTTGTTCTGAAGCTCGCCTACGTTCACGTCAGTGGTCCCGAATCCCGACGCTCTCGAAATGGTCGCGCGCAGGATGTCGTCCGAGGTCTTCTGAGAGTAGAACGTGAGGTCTATGCCGATCCTGTTGTCCAGGAACCGCGCATCGATCCCGAATTCGATCTCCGTTGACAGGGTGGGCTTAAGGTCAGGGTTAGGAATGTTGGCGTTGTTCTGCGATATCGCAGTGAATGATCCCATGGTACGGGGTATGCCATCGAAACCTGCGTGTGGATTGCCATTCAGGGAGTAGGTCAGGTTGGTATTGTAAGGAAGGATGGTAGCGATACCCACTTGTGCCCACGATGCCCTCACTTTGCCGAAGCTCAGCCACGAAGGCATCGAGCTAAAGGCATCCGAGAAAACAAAGCTGGCGCCAACAGATGGATAGGTCACGTTGTTGGTTGCCGGGTTCAGTACCGAGAACCAGTCTTCCCTTGCCGTAGCCGTTAAGAACAGGTAGCTGTTGTAGCTGATCTCTGCTGATGCGAACAGGGAGTTGATGCCCTGGCCTCTATAATCATAGGTGTAATTCCGCTGCTTGGCATTGTTGATGAAGGGCTGGAACGGAACGTTGAACCCGTTGCCGTTAACCTGGAGCCGTTCATTGCTGCGGGTCATTTTGTTTCCGCCGACAAAGGCATTGACACCGATCTTGTTGAAGGTCTTGTTGAAGCCCAGCGTCCATTCCTGGTTGATCTCGCGCACGCGGTCTTCACCTTCGTTCAAAGCGCCGCCGAGCTGATAGCCTACACCCTCAGGGGTCAGCTGTGTGCTTCTGCGTACGAACCAGTCCATACCGATGCGGCCCTGAGCGTAGAGCCAGCTTGTGAAGTCGTACCGGATCTGACCCGACGTGATGATGCGGTCTCTTTCGTCGTCATTGACATGCTGATAGGCAGCCCACCAGGGATTTTGTCCCCAGTTGTTGGCGGCAGGCAGCAATTCCTGTCCTTCAAATTTGGGATCTTCTCCCTGACCGTAGACCTGCAGGATGGCGGGATCAACACCGGCCGGAATGGCACCGGGTTTGTTCGGGTCGCCGATGAGGTCATCGACATTGATGTTTGCCGGCCGTCTCCAGATGGCCTGAATGGCGTTGCCCGGAGAGTCGGATACTGTGGGACGGTTGTGTGTCTCCTCATTGGAGTAGATCACCTTGGCCACTACAGTCACTTTGTTTCCAAGCTTCGCGCTGGTGTTGAGACTCACGTTGAGCCTGTCGTAACCTGAGTTGGGAACCACTGCATCGCTCCGCAGATCAGAAACGCCGAAGCGGAAAGTTTGCTTGTCGCTACCACCGGTTACGGCCAGGCTATTGGTCCAGGCGGTACCCGTTTTGTAGAAGCGGTCCCAGTTGTCGCCGGCATTGACATAAGGTCGCATCACGCCGTCGATACCCATGTAGTTGAGGCTGGGATCGAATTTAGGTCCCCAGGCATTTTCACTCCAGTTGAACGCATCCTGAACGGTAGTAGGCCTTAAGGGCACACCACCCTGGTAAGCGCCTGTGCCATATGAGGTCTGCAGGTCGCTGAGGTTGTTCACGGTTTCAGCAACGAAGTTGGAGTTCAGCTCGATGCCGAGTCCTTTTCTATTAGTACCTTTTTTTGTAGTGATGCTGATCACACCGTTTCCACCCCTGGAACCGTAGAGGGCGGCAGCGTTGGCGCCTTTCAGTACGGTGATGGATTCGATGTCATCGGGGTTGATGCTGGAGAGGCCGTCGCCCTGGTCCTGACCGCCCCATAGGCCAGCCTGACCGTTGTTATCGCCGAAGCTGGAGTTGTCCATGGGGATACCATCCACCACATACAACGGCTGGCTCTGGCCGCCCAGTGATTTGTTTCCGCGGATGATCACCCGCGAAGATCCGGCAGGTCCTGAAGCCATTTTGCTCACGTTAACGCCGGCCACCCTTCCTGAGAGTGATGCGCCGAGGTTGTTCTCGCGGGCTTGTGTAAAGTTGTCGCCATTTACCTGCGTGGCTGAATACTGCAACGCCCTGGTACTTCTTTCGATACCGAGCGCGGTAACTACCACTTCGTTCAATTCGGTAACGTCTTCTGATAGGGTAACATCGATCGAGGTGCGTGTTCCTATTTCAACTTCTTGTGTGGAGAAGCCGATAAAGGAGAATACCAGCGTGGTGGCACCCTCGTTCAGGTTGATGTTGTAACGGCCTTCTGTGTCGGATGTAGTACCTGTAGATGTGCCTTTGACGATCACATTGACACCCGGGAGTGGAGATCCTTGCGTGTCTTTGATTGTACCTGATAATGTTCGCTGCTGCGCAAAGGCTGTGGAGCTGCCAAGCGCCAGGAACAATACCAATAGTAAAATCGGGTATTGTTGTTTCATAAAAAAGAATGGGTTAGGGGTAAAATAACATAGGTTAATTCGCTGTGTGCGAAAATCCACAACCGGCAGCCTGGTGCCCGCGGGATCAGGTGGAGTCAGTAGTTTTCTTTATGCATATAAGGTTTTTTCAGTTTAGGGTTAACGCGTCATTAAAAGCGTATTATCGAATGTACCGAATTTACTGCGAGATTAGAAATGGATCGTGTGATTTTTTCTTCGAAATTGCTGTGTGTGTTCGATAACACACCTGTTATTAACCGTGAATTCCGTGCGCATTTTTGCACATCACGTGGCCTTCTGGGAGTGTAACATCAGGCATTCCGGAACAGGATCGGCGCATACATTTTTTAGAAGGCGGAATAACATTTCCGGCGGGTGTACAGGGCAGGTGCGCACCATGCGTATATCCCCACGTTGTGAGGTTGAGTCCACGGTCCACTGTGCGACAGTCCACGGCCGTACCGTGCTGTATTTACTTTTCACAGTCTTTAATAGAAATAAATAACTGTAAACTCTGTAGGATTAAAACCTAACGGCGCTGACAGTGGACTGTGGACCGTCGACTGTGGACTCGTAACCAACTTTAACCCTCAAACTTTAAACTTCAAATTTTGAACTTTAAACTTCCACGCGTATCTATGAGGTCCCGATAAACATTACGCGATGAAATTCCACCTTATTAGAAAGACATTAAGATTGGCACTGGTAACATGCCTTTTGATTTCCACAGCGTCGCTTTACGCGCAGCAGGCCCGGTTGCACACCACCAACCACCACGCGTGGCTGATGTACTTTGGCAACCATAAATTCTCTGAACGCTTCGGGCTCCATGCAGAAGTGCAGTGGAGAAGACACGACCTGTTTGCCGAAAGCCAGCAGCTTCTGCTTCGCACCGGACTCGATTATTATTTAAAGAACGGCGCAAGACTCACCGTGGGTTACGCATTTGTAGAGACTTATCCCTATGGCGACTTTGCCGTGGCCAATGCCTTTCCCGAGCACCGCATCTGGCAACAGCTGGCTACTACTCAGACGTTGGGGAAAGTAAGGCTGGCACATCGTTACAGGATCGAGCAGCGGATGATCGGCAATTCCGCTACCGGCGAGTTCGAGAATGGCAGGTTTGAGCACCGCTTCCGGTACATGGCCAAAGCCTCTGTGAACCTTACGGGAGGTGAGCACCCCGTATTTGCGGCGGTGTACGATGAGATCTTTATCAACGCGGGGAAAGATGTGGCATACAATATCTTCGATCAGAACCGCGCTTATGCGGCCCTCGGCTATACATTCTCACCCACCTGGAAATTGGAAGTAGGATATCTGTATCAGCTGGTGCAGCTCCGCAGCCTCGATACAACTGCCGGAACCCGGAACAGGATCGAAGATAATCACACGTTTCAGGTGGGAGTGTATTCTACTATTGGCTTTGTGAAATAGTTGACAGTTGACAACAGGACAGTTGACAAAGAGTAGTGTGCGTTTTGCAGGATGTGCTCTGAGCCGGTAGCCTGACTCATGATGCAGACTCAAAATGTTGTCAATTGCTCTTTTGTCAATTGTCAACTTCTCACTCCAGTTTCAAAACACCAAACGAAGACGCGATGTGAAAATCCGGTGTTTCCGATTGTGGCTTGATCCAGCTGATCCACTTGAACGTTGCTTCTTCTCCTGCCAGAGCAACGCAGTCTGCTCTGTACAGTCCCGCCTGCAGTGTGTTGTTCTTTAATAACCCGAGCGATGTCAACGACTGTTTGCTGATGGCCAGCTCGATGCTATAACCCTGTCTGGTAAGATGTGTCTTCACGATCAGCCCTCCCGCCGGCCAGCTCCACTGGAAGTCGAACTTCCGGTAATGCTCTCCTATATAATCCAGGACTCTGCCTGAAGGATCTATCTCGAGGCAGTAATACGGCGTGAGCTGGTCGTCGATCTTGAAAAATATTTCGGCGCGGTCAGACGATATCACCTCTTTTTTTTCGTGCTTGTTTGTGTAGATGTTTACGTTGTTGTCCTGCACTTCAAATAAGCAATACAACCAGTGCTCGTTGTGCAGCGCTTTGAAAGACGTGGGAGAGGGTTGTTGCCCGTCTTCCCATGGATAGCTGAAGTCAGACAGCACACTGGCGCCAGCCCACTGCGGCGCATCACCTTTTCCAGTGATGGCAATATCTTTCGAAGTTCTTTTTACGTGGTAGGTCCTGGTATTTTCCTTTGGATAGAAGACTCCTGCTGTCATGAATAAGATAAAAACTGAAAGATAATTCATAAGTACCGGTTATTTATGAACAGCTGCTTGGTTTTTCTCAAAATACAAAATGCGGTTCACGCAAAGATCCGCAAAGAAGACGCAAAGTGCGCGAAGGAGCGTCTCGTTTCGCCGTCATCCTGAATGGAGGCTTGAGCGTAGGAAGGTGCGAATGAAGGATCCCCATTTGATGGGCTTCAGAACACGTGAACCTGCATTTATTTCTTGACCGCAGCACTTAGGACCTCCTTCAATCTTTTGGCAACGATACGCTCTTCTCCGGGGATCATCATCCAGGTGGTCATGTCGACCGACTCAGCACCGCCCACTGTCTCGATGGAAGGATGACCGTTGCGCAGCTGGTTCCTCACCTCGTCAGGTGTAGCCTGGATCTTGCCGGCATCCCATCTGATCCGGATAGAAGGTACGTGGTTGGCGATCTCGGGAACATGCATTTCCGTTTTCACGCCAGGCACGGAAACGGCTGCATCGTTGATCAATTTAACCTGCTTTTCCCACAAGGCCCAATCCTGCTGATGGTCTTTGGCAAGATAGATCTCCAGCGCCACCAGCATGCCCAGCACTTCTTCCTTGTTCACCTTCATTCCCCGGCCGATCGAATTGCCATTGGGTGGCGCATTTTTCCGGGCGGCGCTGATGAGATCCTTTTTACCCAGCAGCAGTCCCGCGCTCTGAGGTCCGCGAAGGCCCTTTCCACCGGAGAAGCAAACCAGGTCGAATCCCATCTTCGTGTACTTCCAGAGGTTCTCCACCGGAGGTACATCGGCAGCACAGTCGTTGAACGTAGGAACGCCGTATCGCCGGCCGATGGCAACAAACTCTTCGTCCCTGATTTTTCCTACGGGATTGTTGTTGTTATAGAACCACATCATGGCGGTTTGTGCATTGATGGCAGCTTCCATCTCGCCCTTCGTTTCCACCTCGATCAGCTTGATGCCGCAGTTGCGGATGGCATGATCGTAGCCCACGCGGTGTGACTTCTGGATGATGACCTCAGACTTCATTCCTGTAAGATCGTTGGGGATCCGCTCCACTTTCTGTGGGTCTCCACCGGTAAGCACTGCAGCGGTGCCGAGTGTGATGGCGGAAGCAGCGCCTGATGTGACCATGGCGGCCTCGCATTTCAACAGTTCGGCTATACGCTCGCCAACCCTGTCTTGCAGCTCTTCCAGCTTGACGAACTGCAGCGCTGCATAGTTGATGGCCTTGATCACTTCCGGGTGAGGCAGCGACGCCGTCAGGGCTGTGTAGGTGCCCGCAGCATTGATAAATGTGCGGACACCCAGCTCCTTGAAGTAGTCGCGTTCAAAATCACGGGCCTGCTCCGGCATGGCAAGCGCGTGGCCTGCAATGCCTCCCGCCAGCGGCAGTGTGACCAGGCCTTTCAGCAAGTCTCTTCTTCTGGCCATAGGTGATCTATTTTAATACGGCGATGCAGTCGATCTCCACCAGCGAGTCACCCGGAATTCCGCCGG
Organism: Chryseosolibacter histidinae; assembly: GCF_018598225.1. Lineage (GTDB taxonomy): Bacteria > Bacteroidota > Bacteroidia > Cytophagales > Cyclobacteriaceae > Chryseosolibacter > Chryseosolibacter histidini. The sequence goes on from NZ_JAHESF010000001.1 coordinate 76,408, forward strand.
CAGCAGCGATGGTTGTGCGCACAGGAGGTTTCTTTCCGAACCTGCCGCGGAACACTTCGTTCATGGCCTTGTAGTCCTTCAGGTCGTTCAGGTATACATTCGCCTTCACCACGTGCTCCATGGACGATCCAGCCTTCTCCAGTTCTTTCTGCAATTCATCCAGCACGTGTTTGGTGTGGGCCTTGATATCACCTTCAAAGTGTGCGCCCTTGCCCGCAATGAACACAAAACCATTGTGCACAATAGCGCTGGAGAAAAGCGGGATCTCCTGGTCCATCACAACCGTTCCCGTTACTTCCTTTTCAGCGCTCGTTCCGGCTTTCGCAACCCCGGCCCCGAATAATCCGGCAAGCCCGAGACTGATCTTTTTGAATAGTGATCTTCTGTTTGTTTTCATTGGTTGAGTATTTAGTTTAATAGATTCATGCTTGAAAAGTCCATGGTCCATAGTCGATAGTCCATGGTTAGAGCAGTGCCCGGTAGCCAGGCGGAGCTTCGTGCAGCGCCCCCGGAAACCCAAAGCCGTACCGGCTATGGACTATGGACCATGGTCTATGGACTCCCTCTCCAAACGTACTTCGTCAGCCGTAATCGCACCAGCCTTGTTTCCGAAGCTCGTACGAATATACGTCAACACATTCGCGATCTCGCTGTCGCTGAGAAAGCTGTGCTGTGGCATCGTGTTGTCGAAAGGTTCGCCGTTCACCTCGATGCGTCCGGTGAGGCCTTGCAGCACGATGTTGATCAACCGTTTTTTGTCACCGGTCACCCACTGGGTATGCGCAAGGGGAGGGAACCGCCCCGACGCGCCCAGGCCGTTGTTCTGGTGACAGCTTCCGCAGTAGACGTTATAGATCTTTTCTCCACCTGCTACTACACCTTTGTCGAGGTTGTCGTCTGAAATATGGGGCCTTCTAATATGAGCGGCTGATTTACGCTGTTCCATCTTTGCCAGTTGCGTCTGCCCAAAGTCATCTTTTTTGCCTGTATACAGGATCCGCCAGATCTTTCCTTTTTCGGTATCAGCAATGTATAGAGATCCATCCGGTCCCATGGCGATGCCCATTGGCCTGTAGACGGCATCGCTGACGTTCACTACGGGATCCGCGCCGGCAAAACCATCGGCAAAAACTTCCCACGGACCGGAGGGAACACCATTGGCAAACGGAACAAAGGCCACGAAGTATCCGGCCTGCGGGTAGGGCGCGCGGTTGGTAGAGCCGTGAAACGCGATGAAGGCACCGCCCTTATAACGGTCGGGGTACTGACTGCCGTGATAAAAGAGCAGGTCATTTGGAGCCCAGTGCCCGGGAAACCCGATCAGGGGTTTTTCGAACCCTTCGCATCGTGTAGTAATGTTTCCATCGCCACCGTATTCGGGGGCCAGCACTTTTTTCTCCTGGATCTGGTCATAGTAGCAATAGGGCCATCCCGCATCAGTACCTTCCCTGATCCGCAGAAATTCTTCGGAAGGAAGCTCCGCGCTTTGCCAGGGCGAAAACCGGTTCGCCCAGAGCCGCAGCAGGTCGTCGCGGCCGTGCATCACAGCATACAGGTTTCCGTCATCCGTGTTCCAGTCCATGGCCACAATGCTGCGCAGGCCCGTGGCGAATTTAAAACCATCTTTCTGAGTCTGGCCCGTCTTGCCGGCATCGAAGCGCCAGATGCCGCCGTGGTCTTCCAGCATGGGGCAGGGATCTATTCCCGGGGAGTTAGGTGTTCTGTTCAGCTCCTGGCATGCATTGGAAGGCGCACCGAAGGGCACGTACATGTTGCCCTTGTCATCGAATGAAAGCGGTTTGGCAATGTGCTCATGGCGACCGTGCGCGTGATCGTCTGTGAGGATCACCTCAATGGGAGAGTCGGGGATCAGCTGGCCGGGGGTGAGCTTGTACCGGTATACCACCAGTTGTGAGCTGAAGTAAAGGTAGCCATTGTAGATCCGCATCGCCGTGCCATACGTGCCGTCATCGGGATAATCGCCGAAAGGCTGAATGATGTCTGCTTTGCCATCGCCCGTGGTATCGCGTAAAGCAACGTTGCCGCCCTCTTTGGCGAAACGTGATTTTACATAGATGTCGCCGTTGTCACTGACAGCAATATGCCTGGCCCGGCTTTTCAGGCTATCCACCACGACCAGCGCCACAAACTGATCGGGCAACAGCAATCCACCGTTGTCAGCATCTCCCGCCGGAAGATCGCTCTCAACCTTGCACCCGATGAGGGCATACAGGATGAGCACCGGCAACACATGCCTGCAGTGGGAAAAGTACAGCCATGACGTTGCCATCAGCCTGCGAGGGGTTTCCGCTTCATGGCGTGTTAGCGCTTTATGGTCTGGCATGCTCATTATTGTAACGGGTGATCTACCCGGAAATACTTTCACTTAAGGCTCTTGCCCGACAACCCGTTCAGGTCCCACACCACCTCGCCGTTCAGCACCGTCATCTGGCAGGTGAGCTTTTGATCGCCACTGATCCTGAAGCCCTGCGAGTCAAGGTAACCGAAGTTGCCTTTGTCGAGGCTCAGCAAGGCAATGTCTGCGGGCGATCCTACACTGAGATTTCCCAGCTCCTTGTGATTGATGACCTGCGCGGGTGTCCACGTTGATGCCCTGACCACTTCATCCAGCGAAAGCCCGATGTTCAGCAGCTTCGACATCACGTTGAGCATGTCTTTCATACCTGCGTTCATACTTCCTACGTGCAGGTCGGTGCTGATGGAGTTGGGTTTCAGTCCCTGTTTGATGGCCGGTATCGCCTGGTCGAACAGGAAGCTTGTAGCACCATGGCCAACATCGAGGATCACGCCACGTTTCTGCGCCTGGAAAGCGAAAGGCTGCACCTTCCCGTTCTCCACCAATGGCATTCTTCCTTTCACTTGTGCATAGCAATGGGTGAGGATATCGCCGGGCCGGAGCTTGTGATTCAGCAGGGTGTCCATGGAAAGGGGAGGGTCACCTCCACCGAAGTCGATCATCACGGGGATGCCTGCAAGCTCGCCGGCCTTCACCGCGCGTTCCGTGGGCGCCCATTCATGACCTGAGTAGTGGGCAAGCTTGATGCCGATAATATATTGAGCGTTCTGTTTGGCAACCATCGCTGTGAGCTTGGCATCCATGTCTGCAAGATTCTGCTCATAGGCGCCGCCGCGCATGCCCGAGCCCACAATGTTCAGGAAAGCGAATACCCTTGTTTTGGAGTGATCGATCGTCTGGGTTTTGAACTGTGTAAAATTGCGCCACCCCGACCCTCCCGCATCGGCCACCGTGGTAACGCCTGCCCTGAACGTAAATCCGTCAGGAGGCAGCGCTGTAAAGCTGTTGCTCAGGTATGCGTTCTCGGTACCGAAAAAGTAATGACCATGAATATCGATGATGCCCGGTGTGGCATAGAGACCCGTGGCATCGATCGTTCGTTTAGCCTCTTTGTTAATAGCAGGAGCAACTTCAGCGATCTTGCCTTCACGGATCGCAATATCCATCACGGCATTGATATTATTCTTTGGATCGATCACACGGGCTCCCTTGATCAGCAAATCCATTGGCTGACTGTATGTGACCAGGATTGACTGGATGAACAGGATGAACAGGATTTTAACCATGATTGACCAGGATTAATATGATTAGCAGGATTGACAGGATTTGAAGGGTGATACTTGGATCAGGTCATCGAAATCTTGCACTATCTTATAAGCCTGTAAATCCTTAAATCCTGTAAATCATAGTGACGATACGATAAATTGCGGACAAGATCAAGGGGAAATATGTGTGTGTTAGCGCACACAGGAGGTTGCCAGTTACCGGTTGCCAGTTGCCAGTTACCGGCTCTCGCGTTGATTTACGTTGCTCCTCGTGCGGACCTCCCCTGCGCGGAAATTTTCTTCACGTTCACACTCCCCGCGCGGAACCCAAACCTCGCGCGGAAGTTTCTTCCGTGCGCTTTAAACCTTAGATCGTAGCCATCCCTCGCCGGGGAACTTAGTTCCCCCAACCAACACCCTGAACGGCAGCCAAAAAAAGGAGAACATTTTCATTCCTTACTGCAACTCTTATCGCATTTCACCGTTTCAAAAATTAATCAAATGATTAAAAATATTGTTTAAATCAGTTTATTGTAGTTAGTTTACTACTGGAATAAAAAACAAACATGGCAAAAGCTAAAAAGGGTAAGGAAGCGGCGCTGGATTTGACAACCGAGGAAAAGATCAAAAACGCGGCCCTCAAGGTCTTTACGAAAAAAGGTTTTGCAGCGGCCCGTACCCGCGATATCAGTGAAGAAGCTGGTATCAACCTGGCATTGCTCAATTATTACTTCCGCAGCAAAGAGAAGTTGTTCGAGCTGGTGATGACGGAGACGCTCCGCGGCTTTATCAAAGGAATGCTGGAGATACTGAATGATACTGAGACCTCCATCGAAGAGAAAGTAGAGATCTTTGTTACCCGGTATAGCGAATTGCTCATGCAGCAGCCCGACCTTCCTTTGTTCATATTTCATGAGCTGAAAATGAATCCCGAGCAGCTGGCGTCCAAGTTGGGTGGCGAGGGGTTGTTCAAGTCTTATTTCATCAAGCAGGTGAAGGAGGCAATGGACAATGGAAAGCTGCCACGCATGCATCCACTTCATTTTATCATGAATATGGTTGGCCTTACGGTGTTTCCGTTCATCGGCGCGCCATTGCTCCGGCACCTTTCAGGCGTGGATGCCAAAACATTCAACGGACTGGTAGAAGAACGCAAAACGTTGATCCCGAAATGGATCAAGATGATGATGAAAGGAAAATAGTCCACGGTCCATAGTCTATGGTCCATGGCCGGGTAGAGTAGGGATCGAAGCTTCGGCATCGGTCGAGCGGTTATTCGACCCGTATCATTTACTCGGTCCTGCTATGGACTATGGACCATCGACTATGGACTTTATTAAGTCTAATTTTTTTACACTACATTTAATCAAATGATTAAAACACAATTTTAAATAATACGATAATCTGTAAACCATGAAGCGTATAGTGTTTCTTTTCTTTCACGTGCTGATCGTCCCGTATGCCTTTGCGCAGGAGCGGCTTACGATCGGGGAATGTTACGAGCGTGCCGAAAGCAATTATCCCCTGATCAGGCAAAGGGAGCTGATAGCGAAAAGCAAGGCGTATTCCATCGAGAACGCATCCAAGGGTGCGCTGCCCCAGATCATGATCGGAGGGCAGGCAACCTATCAATCGGATGTAACACAGGTGCCCCTGTCGATGCCGGGTATGGAGATCGAAACGCTGAGCAAAGACCAGTACAAGTTGTTCGGCGAGATCTCACAGACCTTGTACAACGGTGGTGTTGTGAGGCAGCAAAAGCAGCTGGAAGAAGTCAACGGCAGGGTAGAGGAGCAGAAGCTCGAAGTGGAGCTGTATCAGCTGAAGAACCGCATCAATGAATTGTTCTTCGGCACCTTGCTGATCCGTGAGCAGATCATACAAAGCGAGCTGGTGAAACAGGATATCGCCTCAGGACTAAAGAAGATCGAGGCATCCATCGCCAACGGCACAGCGCTGAAGAGCGCCGGTGATGTGCTCAGGGCGGAGCTGCTGAAAACAGACCAGCGCATCATCGAGCTGCAGGCTGCCGGCGAAGCGTACCGTGAGATGCTCGGCTTGTTCATCAATCAGCAGGTAAGCGAAGATGCGATCCTTGAAAAACCTCAGTCCGAAACACCTTCACAGGAGATCAACCGTCCCGAGCTGACCCTGTATACACTGCAACAGCAAAACATCGATGTGAGCCGGGCACTGTTGTCGGCCAGGAAGCGACCTAAAATAGAATTGTTCGTGCAGGGTGGATACGGAAGGCCCGCGCTCAACATGCTGAGGAACGACTTCGACACGTATTACATCGGCGGTGTCAGGTTCAGCTGGATGTTGTCGGGTTTCTACACTTTTGAAAAAGAGAAACAGATCCTCGACCTGCGCCGGCAATCGCTGGACGCACAAAAGGAAACGTTCCTGTTCAACACGCGGCTCACGCTCGGCCAGCAGGATACGGAGGTCACCAAGCTCCAGCGCCTCATCGCCGTAGACCGTGACATCATTACGCTCAGAACGCAGGTGAAGCAAACCGCTTCCGTACAGCTCGAGCAGGGCACGATCACTTCCACCGACTATGTCAGAGAAGTGAATGCAGAAGACCAGGCCCGGCAGAACCTGGTGCTTCACGAAACGCAGCTGCTCGTGGCCAGCGCCAAACATCAGTTCACTTCAGGCAATTAAATCTTATAATCATTCATACAATGAAAAATATCGTCAGATCTCTAAGCATGGCCCTGGTGTTGCTGGCCTGCAGTGATAACGAAAACACTTATGACGCGTCGGGCACATTTGAAGCGGAGGAGGTGATCGTATCTTCCGAGGTTTCGGGCGCCATTCGTCAGCTCGATGCCGAGGAGGGCACGAATGTGCGGGCAGGAGATCAGCTGGGATGGATCGACAGCACACAGCTCTACCTGAAAAAGAAACAGCTGGAAGCGCAGATCAGGGCGGTGTTGTCCAAACGTCCCCACATCGCTACGCAGCTCGCCTCCTTACAAGAGCAGCTGAGGGCGGCGGAACGGGAGCAGCAGCGCGTACAGAACCTCTTCAAGGCGGAAGCCGCCACCCAAAAACAGCTTGACGATGTGAACGCGCAGGTGGACGTGATCCGCAGGCAGATCGATGCCCAACGTTCTTCCCTCGACATCTCGTCGCAAGGACTGGTGAGCGAAACCGGGCCCCTGTATGTTCAGGTGGAGCAACTGGAGGATCAGCTGCAAAAATCGAAGATCATCAATCCTCTCACGGGAACGGTACTGACACGGTACGCGGAAGCACACGAGGTGGTCTCTCCCGGCAAGCCGTTGTACAAAGTGGCCGACATCAGCTACCTCGACCTGCGTGCCTATGTTACGGGAAATCAGCTGGCCACGCTGAAGCTGAACCAGAAGGTTAAAGTGCTGGTGGACGATGGGCAAGGAGGATACAGGACCTATGAAGGTTCGATCACGTGGATCAGCAGCAAGGCGGAGTTCACCCCCAAGACCATCCAGACGAAAGAGGAGCGTGCCGACCTCGTGTATGCTATCAAGGCGCGAGTGAAGAACGACGGCTACCTGAAGATCGGCATGTACGGTGAAGTAAAATTCTGATGGCCATGGTATTGTTGCAAGACCTTTCCAAATCGTACGACAAGGGAAACGTGAAAGCGGTGGAAGCGGTGTCGCTGGAGGTGCCACAGGGTGAGCTGTTCGGGCTGATCGGACCTGATGGCGCGGGTAAGACCACCTTGTTCCGCATGCTCACCACGCTGCTGCTACCGGACGGAGGCCGCGCTACTGTTAACAACCTCGACATCGTAAAAGATTACAAGGCCATCAGGAGCCAGGTGGGATACATGCCGGGCAAGTTCTCGCTGTACCAGGACCTCACCGTGGAAGAGAACCTGAATTTCTTCGCCACGCTCTTCGGCACAACCATAGAAGAGAACTATCACCTGATCAAAGATATTTACCAGCAGATCGAGCCGTTCAAGAACAGGCGGGCAGGGAAGCTCTCCGGCGGCATGAAGCAGAAGCTTGCCTTGAGCTGTGCGCTGATCCACAAGCCGACGGTGCTTTTCCTGGACGAGCCTACAACGGGCGTGGACCCGGTTTCCCGGAAGGAATTTTGGGAAATGCTGAAGCGGTTGAAGGCGCAGGGGATCACCATCCTGGTATCGACGCCCTACATGGATGAAGCCACGTTGTGCGACAGGATCGCGTTGATGCAAGGCGGAAAGATCCTGGCCATCGATACACCCGATGCCATTGTACAGCAATATCCCGAGAAGCTTTACGGTGTACGTGCGGCAGCGATGCAGAAGCTCCTGCTCGACCTGCGGGCTTACCCGAATACGCTGAGCTGTTTTACGTTCGGTGAATATTTTCACCTTTCGTTCAAAGACGATCATGCGGGCGCTGCAGAGGACCTTGAGCGTTACCTGGAATCGAAAGGCCATGAACGCATCGGCATCGGCGAGGTGACACCTACCATCGAAGATTGTTTCATACGATTATTAAAGCAGTGATATGGAGGCGGTCATTAAAACAGATAAGCTCACCAAACGCTTCGGCGATTTTATTGCCACGAACAACATTACGTTCGAGGTGTATGCCGGAGAGATCTTCGGTTTTCTCGGGGCCAACGGGGCGGGTAAGACCACAGCCATGCGCATGCTTACCGGGTTGTCAACACCGTCGTCCGGAAGTGCGACCGTTGCAGGTTTCGATGTGTACCGGGAAACGGAACGCATCAAGAAGAACATCGGGTACATGAGTCAGAAGTTCTCCCTGTATGAAGACCTTACGGTAATGGAGAACATCCGGTTCTTCGGCGGCATCTATGGATTATCAGACAAGGCCATCAAAGAAAAGAGCGACATGCTGGTGGAGCAGCTGGGGCTCGCCTCCGAGAAGAAAAAGCTGGTGGGCGCTCTGCCCCTGGGCTGGAAACAGAAGTTGTCATTCTCCGTTGCCGTGCTGCACGACCCGAAGATCGTTTTCCTCGACGAGCCTACCGGTGGCGTTGATCCGCTCACCCGCAGGCAGTTCTGGGACCTGATCTATGCGGCTACATCGCGGGGTGTTACTGTGTTTGTAACAACGCACTACATGGACGAAGCCGAATATTGCAACCGGATCTCCATCATGGTGGATGGCAGCATCAAAGCGCTGGACACACCCTATAACCTGAAAAGGGAGTTTGGCGTGGGATCGATGGATGAAGTGTTTTACAAGCTTGCGAGAGAAGCAAGGCGTAGCGCTGATTAGTAGTAGGCGATAGGCAATTGGCAATAGGCAATCGTACCTCGTACCTGAAACCAACTGTTAACAAAAAAATAAAAATGAGACAGTTTCTCACATTCATAAAAAAAGAGTTCTCCCACGTTCTCCGCGACCGGAAGACGCTGCTGATCTTGTTTGGTCTGCCGGTGGTACAGATCATTATCTTTGGGTTTGCGCTCTCTAACGAAGTTAAGAATGCGAAGATCGTGGTGGTGGATTATGCGAAAGACGATGTCTCGCGCCAGATCATGAACAAGATCGAAGCCAGCAGGTACTTCGAGCTTGAAAAGAGATCGCTCGCGCACCATGAGGTCGAAGCAGGTTTTAAAGAAGGGCAGATCAAGCTGGCGGTGGTATTCCCCGCGAACTTTGGCGCGGACCTGCTGCACTTCAACCGGGCGCAGCTGCAGGTGATCGCCGACGCCTCCGACCCGAACCTCGCCAACACGCTGACGAATTACCTTTCCACCATTGTGATGGATTACCAGCTTGCGCTGAATGAGAATCAGGCGGTGCCCCTGCAGATCGGTACAGAGGTGAGGATGCTGTATAACCCACAGCTGAAGGGCGCTCATAATTTTGTGCCCGGTGTGATGGCGCTGGTGCTGATGCTCGTGTGTGTGATGATGACCTCCATCTCCATTGTGCGAGAAAAAGAATTGGGAACCATGGAGATCCTCCTGGTTTCTCCTTTCAAGCCCGTGCTGGTGATCTTGTCCAAGGCCGTTCCTTACCTGATCCTTTCGCTGGTGAATGTCGCGTCCATCCTGCTGCTGAGTGTTTTTGTGCTGGACCTTCCCGTAAAGGGCAGTGTGCTGCTGCTGTTTGCCGAGAGCACACTTTTTATCATCACATCACTTTCGCTCGGGCTGCTCATCTCCGTACGGGCACAGACACAACAGACGGCCATGCTCATCTCTATGATGGGTATGCTGCTGCCGACGTTGCTGTTCAGCGGTTTTATGTTCCCCATCGAGAACATGCCCAAGGTGTTGCAGTATATTTCAAATGCAGTGCCGGCCAAGTGGTACTACATCATCGTGAAGTCTATTATGATCAAGGGCTTGAGCCTTTCGGCGATCTGGAAAGAAACCCTGATCCTCTTCGGCATCACCATGTTCTTTTTAATGGTTAGTCTTAAGAACTTCAAAATCAGGCTCGCATGAGAACGATCAGATTTTTACTGGAAAAAGAATTCCGCCAGATCTTCCGTAACAAGACACTGGTGGCCATGATCATGGTGGTGCCGGTGGTGCAGCTGCTGATCCTTCCGCTGGCAGCCAATTACGAGGTGAAGAACATCAACATCTCCATCGTCAATCACGATAATTCCGATTATGCGCGCCACCTGATCACCCGCATCACTGCCTCAGGCTACTTCAGGCTCACCAGTCTGAACACAACTTTTGACGAAGCGCTTGCGCACATTGAATCAGACGAAGCTGACCTGATCCTGAAGATCCCGCGCAACTTCGAGAAGAACCTGGTGCGTGAGAACAAACAAAAGCTCTTTGTTGCCGTCAATGCCATCAACGGTGTGAAAGCGAACCTCGGCGGCGCATACCTGGCTACGATCATCCGCGACTTTAACCAGGATCTTATGCTGGAGTGGTTTCAGCCTTCGCGCACCAGTCAGCAACCGGTGATCGCTGTAACGCCCACCAACTGGTATAACCCGTACCTGAACTATCGCCTGTTCATGGTGCCTGGCATCCTGGCCATCCTCGTAACGATGATCGGTGGATACCTGTCGGCATTGAACATCGTAAAAGAAAAGGAGGTAGGCACGATCGAGCAGATCAACGTAACGCCCATCCGCAAACACCATTTCATCGTCGGCAAGCTGATCCCGTTCTGGGTGCTGGGCATGGTGGTGTTCACGCTGGGGCTGCTGGTAGGCTGGCTCGCCTATGGCATCACACCGGAAGGAAACCTGGGATTGCTCTACGGATTTCTGGCGCTGTACCTGCTGGCGGTGCTGGGCCTTGGCCTGCTGATCTCCACATACACAGACACTCAGCAGCAGGCGATGTTCATCGCGTTCTTCTTCATGATGATCTTCATCCTCATGAGTGGCCTCTTCACGTCCATCGACAGCATGCCATCCTGGGCCAAAGTGATCAGCCGTCTCAACCCCGTCAGCTATTTTATCGACGTAATGCGCATGGTTGTGTTGAAAGGTAGTGGATTGGCTGACATCATTCCACACATGGGTGCAGTATTCGTATTCGCTATTGTGTTTAATACGTGGGCGATTGTGAACTATCGGAAAACATCGTAAAGAGTCACCGTTGGATCGAAAGCCCCAAGGGGGCGCAATATCAATAGCCCACGGTGAAGCCGTTGGTTATTGAAAGTAGCGAGAGAAATGGGCCACGTTCGATCGTTGATTCGTGAGGTATTCGATCATGGCACATAGCGGCAACACCATGATCAAAAAGCGTGCATTACGTGCCAAAGCTTGCATCGCCTGATCCAGATTTCCTGTGGCACTTGAAATCCCAAATGCACAATAGCCAGGGGTTTCAACCCCTGGCTATTGATATTAAGGCCCTTCAGGCCTTTAGTCGATTTGTATTCTTAACGCCTATTAGTTCTCGGTTGCTATTGAAAGGAAGTACGATCCGCTGAAGTTCAAGCTGTACGTCCGTGACTGTCGACGGTGGACCGTGGACCATCTACCATCTACCCGAACAAAAACTCCACATCTTCCCTTGAAAGACTCTTCACAAACCCCGCATCTTCCTGGATCAGGTCGTCGGCGAGCATTTTCTTTCTTTCCTGGAGCTGGAGGATCTTTTCTTCTACGGTGTCTTTGCAGATCATCTTGTAGGCAAACACCTTGCGGGTCTGGCCAATGCGGTGGGCACGGTCGATGGCCTGTTGTTCCGCAGCAGGGTTCCACCACGGATCGACAAGGTAAACATAATCCGCCACCGTGAGGTTGAGCCCCACACCACCTGCTTTCAGCGAGATGAGGAAAGCTTTTATACTTTCATCTTCCTGGAACCGGGTAACTTCTTCTTTCCGGTTGGGGAGTGATGTGCTTCCGTCGAGGTAGCAGTGACTGATGCCCGCTTCTTCGAACTCTGCTTTGATCAGCTGAAGCATTTCCGTGAACTGGGAGAATATGAGCAGCTTGTGGTTGCCCGCGTTCTCCTGCACTTCACGGACAAGCTCTTCGATCTTCACCGAGCTCTTCATTTCATTGGCAGTGTCTTTCAGCAGCGCCGGGTGGTCGCAGATCTGTCGCAACCGAAGCAGACCTTCCAGTACGTATACGCCTGATTTGCCGATACCCTGTTCGTCGATCTTTTTGAGCAGTGAATTCCGGTAGCCATCGCGGTAGTGGTTGTACAGCTTGCGTTGTTCCGCATCCATGGTACACCACAATACCGTCACGGTCTTGTCAGGCAGGTCTTTGGCCACCTGTTCTTTCGTTCGCCGGAGGGTGAAGGGATGGATGAGCTTTTTCAGATGCAGTGTTTTTTCCTTGCTGCCGAATTTATCGATGGGCTGAGCAAACTCGCGATTGAAGAACTCACGCGAGCCAAGCAGCCCGGGGTTCAGGAAGTTGAACTGCGCGAACAGGTCAGAAGTATTGTTCTGCACCGGCGTACCGCTGAGGATCACCCTATTCACGGCGCGCAGCTGCTGAACAGCTTTTGTTACGCGGGCGTCAGGGTTCTTGATGGCCTGGCTTTCGTCGAGAATAATGTATTGCCAGAGAAAATTATTAAGTTCTTCAAGATCGTTGCGCACCACGCCGTAAGTAGTGAGCACCACATCATAATCGTTAAAGTGGGCTTCACTGAACTGGCGCTGTAATCCGTAATGGATGTAGAATTTCAGCGTAGGACAGAACTTCTGGATCTCGTTCTCCCAGTTGAAGATCAGCGACGTAGGGCACACCACCAGCTGTGTGCTTCCCGGGTACTTCTCTTTCAGGTATTGAAGGAAGGAGATCGTTTGAAGTGTTTTGCCAAGGCCCATGTCATCGGCAAGGCACCCGCCCCAGCCGAGCTCGTCGAGTGCCTGCAGCCAATGGAATCCCGATTGCTGGTAAGGCCTGAGCGATGCCTTGATCTCGGAAGAGAGCGGCACTTTTTCGATCGAGTCGAACTGCAGCAGCTTGTGCTTGCGCGCTTCAATGTCCTGCTGTACGGTGTTGCCGTCGATCTTATCGAGGATGTCTTCCAGCAGTGTATAGTGCAGCTTGCTTACCCGCAGCGTTCCGTTCTCTTCCGTACCGGTTCTCAGCAACAGGCTGTACTGGCTGATCCATTCTTCGGGGATGTGCCCGAGTGTGCCATCTTCCAGCATGATGGTGTCCTGCTTGTTCAGGATGGCGTGGCGTATTTCCTTCAGAGAGACGGTGTGCTCTCCCCATTGGATGGTCACCTTCAGATCGAACCAGTCAACGTTGTTGCTGGCCGTGATCGTAAAGCGGGGGACGTGCGTGGTGTAGCGGAATTTTTTCAGCTCGTGCAATCCATGTACGGCATATCCCTGGTCAGCCACTTTACGCATCATGGTGATGAACCAGCCCTTCTTCATCACGTCGGCAAACGGAAGGTAATAATACTGGTTGTTGCGTTGTGTGTTGAACGACGAATGCAGGGTGCGCAGGTATTCGTACAGTTTCTGCTCGTGATCCTTGTTACGCCGGATGATGCTCACCTTATCTTTTGTCTCCATCACGTGGTTGCGCTCTTCACTGTAATCGAGCACAACATCATCGCTATAGGCAAACTGCGGGCGTAACATCAGGTTGCTTTCGTTGAGCTCAGTAAGGAACACCCTCGGCTGTGCTTCGGGGCTTACCAGCTCGATGTTGAGCTTGTCGCTGATGGAGATCTCGTATTTGTCGAGCCACGGCGTCACGTATTTGTTGATCACCTCTTTCTTCACTGTGAGCGGGAAGGTGAGGGGGCCGTTCTTGAAGAGGTCGATCAGTGTCAGCGCTTCCTTATCGGGTGGCAGGTATAAGGTGCCGTCTTTTTCAAACATGAATCCGCCCCAGAGGTTCAGGTCTGATTCCTGCCCGTCGAGCTTCAGGATCATTTTGATGCTGATGAGCTGCCCGCTGCGTTCAACTTTGAAGCTGAAGTTGGCGGGTTGCTGTCCCAGCTTCACGGTTTGTTGCTGGTAGTTGTTGAAGCGGCCTGCCTTGAGCACAAACAGGTCGGGCCACTGGCTCAGCGCTGGCCATAACTTGTGCAGCAGCTCGATGTAGTGCCGGCGCAGGTTCACCAGCTCTCTTGCGGATACGTGCGCCCAGGTGCCTGAATGATTCCGGATGAAGCGGTTGCCGGTGCGGGTCATCCATTGCAGCAGCTGGTTGTCAGAGAACTCCATGAGATCGTCATAGAGTTGATTGTCCAGCGAGTGGAGCAGCGCGAGGCCTTTTTCCACCTGCAGCGAGATGCGCTTGTATTCCGTTTTGCCGTTCACGGGGTAGATGAGCACGGGCTCGAGGTCAAACCGTGTCGACTTGCCTGAAACGAAGTTGAATAAAAATCCTATTCTGTAATTGAGGTCGAATCCGGCGGGTAAAGCCGGCCGCTCAGCTTTTTTGGGCTCTGGTTTTGGTTCGTCGAATAACATTAGATGAATGTTCGTAGTGGTATGACGATCAGTTAATTGCGGGCGCAGACTTCAATAAAGGCCTGACGCATAATGTGTTCATAGAACGATATGATCGTTGTTAAGGAGTGAGTTTTACCATTCATTCGCCGCAAATATAACTGTGCACGGCTTGCTGCCGCGGACTGCAAATAAATAAAAAAATGCTGATCTTGAATTGCCAGGGATGACATCCTTTTAAAGGATATCATCCCTAATTTTAACTCCAGCACCAGTAGCATAACTGCTTTGGTATAAAAGACTTATGACGAAATTAGTGCGTTTTTCTTTGCTCCTGGCATGCCTTGGTTCGTGCGATGCGCCGCCCGAAAAATCGACAGAAACCTTCCCGCTTCAGGCTGACTTTACCGAACAAGGATGGATCGTATATGAGGGCCGCATTCCCCTGGATGAAAAGCGGAACCTGTACATGGAAATTTTTATGCGGCCTGGAAACGAAGCCGGCGAGGGCGACTACCGCTTAACGGAGACCATCGAGGAGGAAACCTCGGTTTACAAGCTGCCGCCTTTCGCTGGACAATATTCTACCTTCCATGGCGCCCGTCCGGAAGACCTGATCGTACGCTTTCACAATTCGGCACAGCTGGAAGAAGTGAAACGGGTTTACTACGATCCGCTGGTGAAAAAGATCAAGGAGCGAAGCCTGCGCAAAACCGACCTCACGTTTCAACGCCAGGGCGATGATGCGCTGATCATGCTCTACCAGAATTCGGAGCCTGTGAGCCTGGAGGCCCGGTATGTTTTGGCGAAGCGCACATCGCGGCTTTTTACGGTGGAAGGTTATTTTGAACATGCCGGCGACAGCTCACTGTTCCTTGAAATGAATACCGAAGAACGCTGGCCTGTCTCTAAGCTCGGAGCTTACGATCTGGCCATCCGTCAGTATCACCTGCTGGCCAGGGAAAAATCGGAAGGCATCTATTTGAAAGGTATCGCTTATTCTATACATCAGGCAGACCGGGAAGGAAAGCCGGTGGATGCGCTGGTATTGAAGAAGGTTATCCAGATGACATCGGCGCCGTTAGAGGAAGTTAATTGAATAGGACAACGACAATTTGCGACGGAGCAGATCATGCAGGATGAACAAACGGCATCCTGCGCAATGAGACATCTACTATAGGGGATGGAACAGCGCTTATACGCAATGAGGTATTTGCTGTAAGCGAAGCCGTAAAAACAATAGACTACACGATAAAGAAAAAAAGATCTGTAGCATTTCCTTAAGGAAATGGAGTAAAGTCAATAGAAAATGGCTTTTCTTCTTAAGAACATGATATTTTTCGTTAAGGGAATGTGGTATTTCCTTAAGAAAAAAACGTATTGCTTACGGGGAATGAAACAAAGTCAATAGGATCTGTGGCATTTCCTTAAGAAAAAAAGATAAATCCAATAGGAAATGAAGTAAAGTCTTAAGGAAACTTCCCGCCTTCTTAAGGAGATGCCTCGCCAATTTAAAACCCTTTGAGGGGTTTTAAACCCTCAAAGGGATGTTACTGACCGCCCTAACAATGGAAATGCTCAGTTGAACCAAATGACCGGATTTCGGATCGGGAGATTACGAACGACCTCAACCACCTCGGGTTTATGATCCAGATTCTTCCAGGTCGAATACCAGTCATCTTTGCCGAAAGCCTGCGCACCGAATAATAAAAATGGTTGTGCTACAGGCCAGTTCTCCCAATACATCACATCTTTCCCATAAGGCCATGATGATTTATCACGAATAAAGGGATATAAAAAGTCCAGGCCCTTGCGGATCGATCTTCCATCGGCTGTTTGAAAATTCCACAAATCGTTTTTGGCGTCTGATAAAATGTGGCACACCATGGCCATCGCATCCAGGTTGAAGATAGAATAGCCATAGGGCTTAGTTCTGTTGATCTCGAGTGGAAAGCTCCCGTCTTCTTTCATCTGATTGGGAAGCAATACGGTCTTATAACGATCGCGGCAAAAGGTGAGCAATTCCTGGTTGCCTGTTAGTGTTGCATAGCTCGCTACCTGCATAACCCAGCACGTGCTGTGATTATTCTTCGTGTTCATTTCATCTTTGCCATACTGATGAGATGTCAGCCAGGTAAGATAATCTGTAAACCATTTTTTAGTTCCTTCAATGACAGCAGCATCTGTGCTTTTTGCATGTTCCAGTTTCTTAACACCCTGTGCCACTTCCATGAGGTGAATGGTATCAATAATTCCATAACCCCTGCCGGTAACCCGTCCCTTGATCGCCTGCGCAAACTCCATGCTTGGATTCATACGGGTGTCTGCGTTGATAAACCACGCTTTCAAATGAAGCATCGCATGCTTTACATACTTCTCTTTCCCCGTAAGAATGTATGCCGATGCAAGCGATCCGATAATCCTGCTAAAACGGATCATGGCAAACCTATGATCAGTAAAGATGCCCGGGTTCGTCACACCATCGCGGTTCACATAAGGGCCGTCAGGATTCAGCGAATCGGGCCAGAAATAATCGGCTTCAGAAAAGAAATCATGTTTCGTACCCGCACTTCTCGGTGAAGTACTTGCCGTAACCGTAACCGGTTTCTGTTTCAAGGCCCAATCTGCTTCACTCAGAACTTGCTTGCGCAAAACTTCAGCAACCTTGCTTCGATAGTCCTGTGCTACCAGTTCCTGAGCGTTGATAATTACGGCAATAACGATGAGCAGGTATTTAATTCGCATAGTGGTCACGATTAATGGAGTGTCGGCTTCGAAAGTTTCCCGCAGATTACGCTGATTTTCGCAGAGTCATCTATGGAAAAAATCTGCGTTCATCTGCGAAATCTGCGGGAATTGCATTTGATGAAAAAAGGCGACCAGCTCACCAAACCAGTCGCCTAACCTTAATTAAAACTCTACCCCTCATTTCTTCTTCTTCATGCGGTCATACCGGAGCAACGCTTCGATATAATAGTAATCCGCATAAATGATTGGCACATCTATTTCAGATTTGGCAGGTTTATGCCCTACACTGTGTTTCAGAATAAAATTATTATTGCTTCCCACCTCAGCCAGGTACGCCGGACTACTTAAGCTTGTCAGCATCTCTTCCGCAGCTTTCACATACTTGCTTCCATTCTTTACATATCCACTCAGTTCCAGCAGACCCGAAGCAGCGATGGCGGCCGCGGATGCATCACGTTCTTCATTCGGAATATTAGGAGCATTGAAATCCCAGTAGGGAACTTTGTCTTTCGGAAGATTGGGATGATTCCAAAAGAACTCGGCGATCTTTACGGCCTGGTCGAGGTATCGTTTGTCTTTTGTTTCACGGTACATCACCGTATATCCATAAAGGCCCCAAGCTTGTCCGCGCGCCCAGGCCGATTCGTCAGCATAACCCTGGGCCGTTACTTTCTCGATCACTTTTCCCGTCGTTGTGTCGTAGTCGACAACGTGATAGCTGCTGTTGTCGGCACGGAAATGATTTTTCATGGTAGTGTTGGCGTGCGTTACCGCGATCTTATAGAAGCTGGAGTCACCCGTTACCTTCGTTGCCCAGAATAAAAATTCAAGGTTCATCATGTTGTCAATGATCACGGGGAATTTCCACTTGCCATGATTCCACGATCTTATGACACCCGCTTTTTTGTTGAAGCGCGTGCTCAGAGACTTTGCACCCTGGATCAAAATTTCTTTATAGGCAGGATCGTTCGTTAATCGGAAACCATTCCCAAACGAGCAATAGAGCATGAAACCCAGGTCATGGGTGCGTGTGTTGTATTTTTCCTTTTCAAGGCCATTCGTCCAGCGCCTGGCTTCCTGTTCCCATTTTTTATCTTTTGTAAGATCGTACATGTACCAAAGGTTTCCGGCATAGAAGGCGCTCGTCCAGTCATTGGAAGCCACGGTCTTCAGTTTTCCATCCGGTGCCGTAGTGCGCGGAAACCGTAAAGTATCCGTAAGGGAAGACGTGCTATTGCGCAAATGGCTTTCGATCACCTTGAAGTTTTTTGCAATGTCCAGTTTAGCCTTGGCGGCGAAAGCAAGAAGCGCGATGGAGCAAACTGCGATTATAAGTAATTTACGATTCATGATTAAACCAGGATTAACAGGATTATAGGATTAACAGGATTAATTACAAAGGGCCGCAATAGATCGAACAACTGATTAAATTCATTTCCATCGGTCTAAAGACCTGATCTTTGTTTTTATTTTTTTAACCTCAGGTATCAGCCTCACGGTAAATGTCTCGGCGTGATTGGCAGGCACAGTAACCTCAAAACCTACGAACGTTGTTCCCGGGTTGGGCGCATCGTATGTTGTTGTGGGTTGTGAGCTCCAGGTTTTCAGTTCAACTTTTGCCCGGCTGTCGACATGCAGGGTGAGCTGCTTTCCGTCTTTCTTCAAAAAGACAGTGTTCTTATTTACGATCTCAACATCCGCGGCGGTGAGCATCGTCCAGCGTATTGTAGTGGGCTTGTCCAGCGTTGTCAGCTCGTCACGTATCACAACATAGCCATCGTCTACAATACCAACGCCCCTGGTTATACGCTTTAACTGATCTTCATAGACTGTAGACAGATCGGAGATCGCGTATCTGAATCGGGGATTATCGGAATAACGGTCGATCTTTGCATACCCCTTCACGAGCTGCAGTTTGCCATCCACCGTTAATGTATTGTGTGCAAAATTATTCATCCGGAAAATGGACCAACGCTGAGCATCCTGTGTACGGCCGAAGACCTGGATACCTTTTGATTCGAGCGATTCATACTCCTGCGAACCAAGATCAGAGGCCCATCGCACGCCGCCCCATTCCATAATAAAGGAACCGATGTCCATGTGCGCGTGATTCACGGAAGGTGATCCTGCCTTGAATCCAAGATAGATGGCATTGGGATCGGTCCACGATGTACGCATCAGTGCAACAGGACTTGGTCCCTGGCCCACCCAAACGTTTGACGCCGGGGCGTTTATTTTGTTCAATGGAATATCTTTTCCCCAGATGATGGCACCGGGAAGCAGTCTTTCCCAGGCAAGTGACCGGTAGTCTGATCTGTCAAGGAATTTCTTCTCGACCCACAAAAGTGAAGGATCCTGATTTCGTTGTGCGAACCAGAACATGGCGGGGCTCAGGTTGGTGCCCGTGCCACAATCGCCCCAGTTATAACTGGCACCGGTAGGACCCGTCATGTTTTCCAGGAAGGAACCTGTTTTCAAAAAACCAGGACTTTGCAACAATCCAAAATCGGAACCGAATGCTTTTTCGATGGCACTCAGGAACATGACGTTGAACGAGGTGCCATAATTCCAATAGCTGTAACCTTCCGGGTAGGCGCCGTCCGGTTTGTAATCGCCCATGGGCAATGAAATGGTGTTCAGTGCACGCTCGATGATCAGTTTCGAAGTGTCGGGATGATCTTCCGCCACGGCCAACGCTCCGTAGGTCATACCTGCGTTGCACACCTGGTTCCAGTTGTGGGTTGCTGTCAGAAACCAATTGTATCTCGAATCGAAGGACGGCTCCAATCCTTTTTGGAGGATCGCTTCACGAATAATCTTTTTTGCCCCGGGAGAAAGCTTGTCGAACAACCAATCGTACCCGATGGACATGCCCATGGTCATTTCAGCAACATCAAGGAAGTGAGACGGATTCCAGTCACTGAACTGGCTTACAGCAAGCATTTCTTTTTCGGCCCGAAGCAAATATTTTTCTGCGCCCGTCATCCGGTAAGCATAAGAGAGGTAAAACAGTCTTCTAACACATTCTCTGCCCTTGCTGAGCAACCGCCTTCCGATGAGCTTACGCTCCAGCGTGGGTAATCCGATGATGGTGTCACTTGCACGAAGGATCGCTTCATGCATTTTTCGCCAGACCGGATTATCAGCAACGGATCTTTCAATGGCCTGTTCTTCTCCTTTCACCAAAAGGATGCGCGGATGTGCCGGCCATTTTTCCAGCGGGGGTACCGTTATTGGCTGCGCGTTGCCGGTGACCGAGATCACGCCCGCAAAAAACAACAAGAGAACTAGAGCCTTTCTCATGAAAAAAGGGATTAGGGATCGAATACATTTTACCATAGTCTTCAGCACTTTTCGTCAATAATAATAAACTGTCAATCCCTAATCCTTACCACTCTTAAAACATCTTCAGCCTTTTAATGCTGATCCGCATATTTTTTGAGCCATCGTTCACAGCGTTGATATAGACATAAGCCCTGTACTGGCGATCTGCCGTCTCAACCCACACACCGGCCTCACCCTTCAGGTTGATGGCAAAATTGGTGGCGGTAGAAGTATCGAGCTTCTCAAAATCGAGGTCGTCGATAAAGATACCGTATTGTAACCTTGCCAGCTGCTGATCACGGAGGTTAAGCGTCTTGATGATCTTCGTATCCTTGTTTACACCTGCAGGAAGCGTCACACCCGGAAGGTAGACCGGATCAGCCGCAGGCGCTACCAACGCGTGTTTAAAGGTCAGGGCAGGGGCAGGAGCGGGTTGCTGAACCAACGCACGATACAGGTACACGAGATCAATTTTGTCGGGAATCGCGGCTGCCTGTGCGGCTGTGTAGGTGGCCATATCAGCAATGGAAATGTACATTTCCGTATTGTCTGTCACGGTACTGTCGAGCACCATGTCCATAGCCGAAATGGTGTAGGGGCCCATCTTCATTGACACGGTTCTTCCATTGCTGTCAGTGGCTGAAAATGTAAAGGTCACTTTCTGGCCTTTTGCCTCTTGCGGAATTTTATAAAAATAACGCAGCGTTACAGCGAAGGTATCGCGTGTCAGGGTGACCTTGGTCAGGTTACCTTCTGTTGAAGACGGATCTGCAACCTGAACGGCCTTGTCATTTCCACCACCATCGGTTGAGTAGGCGCGGTGTTCAAGGAACGTGCCGTTTGTGATCACAGGTTCAACCACGCCGGGGATAGAAGCCTCCACCTGGGCGGATACGATCTTTCCCATGTCTTTCGGAAGTGCCATGGCATAGGCGAACTCCAGCCGGTTGTTTACAAGGTTCGGCCCCAACGATCGTTTGATGCAGTCGTTTTGAAATTCACGCTTTGCCTGAGGAACCTCATAGGCATCATCCTCGCAGGCAACTGCAAAGATCAAGAGCAGGAGAAATCCTGGTAACTGATATATATGTTTTAATTTCATGATTAAGTCCGGTTAGTGATTATTGTTGAACAGTCACGTAGATGGTATACTCCTTGCGCACCCTTCGATTGCCCGATATAACGGCATACGTTTTAGGATTTGACAGATCAGAGAAGTCAACCTTGCCCGTGATCTTGGGATCGAGTTTTGCGTCGGTCACCAGCGTAAACTGGGGATACAGGTTTTTCAGGTCTGTGCCCAAAGCAACCTCTACATTAATGGTCAGCGCGGTAGTGTCAATAACTACATTCCTTGTCGAAGGGATTGCGGGTGTTGTTGACGTTGCCGGAATGGCCGTGGTTGAGGTCACCACACTTACAAAGTCAGTTCCCAGCAGCTCAAAATTGCTGACGTAGCACGAGCCTCTGCCCGTGATCAGCAATCCATCTTCGTCGATGGGATAATCATGCGAGCAGCGAACCATGCTCACCAGGGTAAGCAGGCCCAGGAGGGAAGCGACAATTTTATTATTGATATATTTTTTCATAGCGCTATTCATTTGAAAGATCATCTTATAACCAGGGGGTATTTTGTGTCAGGTTCGGATTTTTGTCACGCTCGCCCGGAGGAATTCTGAAGATGTAACACTGCTGATAGGTAAGGGGCGTTGCATTTCTGAAGTACACCATGGAGTTGGCATTTTTGGTGTCCCTGGTGTCTGTTCCTACGTTCGTACCGGTAGGATCCCATGCGCGCTCGATGGCTCTCCACCTGCGCAGGTCAAATGAACGTTGACCTTCAGCCACCAGCTCTACGATGCGCTCCTGCTCGATGGCAGCAAAGAAAGAAGCATAATCCGCAGTCTTGGCGCCAGCCAGGGGAGGAAGGTTTCCGCGGAAACGAACTTTGTTGACGAGGGCAATAGCGTCACCCTGCGGACCGCTCACTTCATTGGTTGCTTCTGCATACATGAGGTATACATCGGCGAGACGAATTACTGGCCAGCTGAAATCACCATCGGATCTGTCTTGTCCGGCATAGTTGCGGATGAACTTACGGAAAAGGTACCCGGTCTGGTTGTTATCCGCATTCACGGTAACATAGTTGGCGGTGGCCGAGTTGATCTTGATCGTCTGCCCGTTGTTTCCATAAATGAAAGGTGACATGCCGGTGGATTTAAGACTGGCAGATCCCAGGATCATTTCGAAGTTCCACATCATGGTAGCTTTCATCCGGTAATCGCGGTTAGCGTAGCTCTGCGGATTCAGCGCATGATTGGGCGTTGACGGAGGAAGGATGGTGTTATTGGCAT
Source organism: Chryseosolibacter histidinae (assembly GCF_018598225.1). Taxonomy (GTDB): domain Bacteria; phylum Bacteroidota; class Bacteroidia; order Cytophagales; family Cyclobacteriaceae; genus Chryseosolibacter; species Chryseosolibacter histidini. The sequence continues at coordinate 99,257 of NZ_JAHESF010000001.1, forward strand.
CCGATCCGGGTGCTGGGTTACCTTTGATCAGGGGTGTAGCGAAATCACCCGTAGTGACTGACTGATACCTGTCTGCAAGCGCAAAGCGTGGCTTGGTGCCTCCCTGTGCGAACTGGTTTGTACGCGTACCGAAGTCGCGCATCAATTCTTCGCCCTGACCGGTTCCTGTAGTTCCGTGATTGAAGGACATGATAAACTCTGTGTTGCTCACGTCATTGCTCGCGGCAGGTTGGAACAGGTAGAAGTAGTTGGGCAGAATATCAGCTTTACCCAGCGCATCAATTTGTCCGGGGTCGCCACCACGATACAAGGTTAATCCGAAGTCATTGATAACTTTCCTGAAATCGTCCGCCGCCGCGGTATAGGCTGCTGTTGCCTCGCTTGAAGAAGGTGTAAAGGTGCTGAGCTCGGGCCAGCCGAATTTATTCCAGCTGCCCCAGAACAATTGTACTTTACCTCTTAAGGCAAGCGCAGCGGGTTTTGAGCCACGGCCCGCAGCTGGTTTCTTCTCAGGCAGCTTATCGTATGCATACGTCAGATCCTCCAGTATTTTACCTTTTATGGTAGCGATGGGCGTGCGGGACATGAGCGCAAAAACTGCGTTGTTCTCACCGATCCCGGTAGGTACGTTCTCAAAATAAGGAACATCGCCCCACATGGAAATAAGACGGAAGTACACCAGGGCACGCAACAGGCGCGCTTCTCCTATGATCGATTCGAGATTTGCCACCGAGCTTGCGGGTACGGTCGGCAGCATCTTTTCAACATTCACAACAACATAGTTGGTGCGGATCACGGCGCCGTACAGATACCTGAAATAGGTGTCAAAGTTGGAGCCATAGCCAGATGGGTTATAGCTGCCACCGTTGTATGGGTTGGTACTCGCGGTAGCATTAAAATTGTGATAGACGAATTCACCCTGACCATCGAAATAATAATCTCTGTCAAAGCATTGACGAACGGCTGAATAGGCACCCATCAGTGCAGTAGTAGCATCGCCTTCTGAACGCCAGAACTGATCTGCGCTCAAAGCGTTTGCTGACGGCTGATCTAGCAGATCGCTACAGGCGGTAGGCAACAATGTCAGCGCCATGAACGCCAGCGCGGCCATTATCTGTGAAATCTTGGTAGTATTATTTTTAGTAATCATAAATAGCCGAGTTTAAATACCGAGGTTGATACCGATGTTGTACGATTTGACGAGGGGATAAGCATCACGACCGGCGCTGGTTTTTTCAGGATCGAGTCCGCGATACTTGGTGATCGTGAACAAGTTCTCTGCTGAAGCGTAAATGCGGAGTGAACTTGCCTTGATCCGCTCGAGAATGCTGGCCGGTATTTTATATCCGATCTGGATATTCTTAAAGCGCAGGTAGTTCATATTGTCCAGCCAGAACGTTGTCTGTTGGGTATTGTTACTGCCACCCAGGCGCGGCCAGGCACCATCACGATTTTCAACTGTCCATGGATTGCTCCAGTGCTCCGGTGTGAAAGCATAACGTTTATTGTTCGGGTTAACGGTGTTGTAGATCGTCAGCCAGAAATCTTTCCGTCCGCGGGCACCTTGTAACAATACGTTCACATCAAATCCTTTCCACGAAACACTGGCGTTGATACCGTAATTGGTTGTAGGCCTGTCGCGGGCAATGCGGGGATAAGCTTTTCTGTCGTTGTCGTCAATGCGGCCATCTCCGTTCAGGTCTTTGCGCAGGATGTCGCCAGGAGAGGCCCCTTGCGGTGTGGCGTTATAAACATCCTGCCAGGTCTGTGCAACGCCAGCGTCCACGTAAGAGTATACATAGTTGTAAGGCATATTCAGGAACACAGTGTTTCCGTTGTTGGTCGCACCACGCCCCAGGTATCCGCTCCACTGCTCAATGTAGTTCGCATTGTACGACCCGTTAGCGGTGATGGAATAAGAGATATTGTCACCGAAATTATCTCTCCAACCGAGGGTCAATTCAACACCACGGTTGCGCAGATCTCCGATATTTTGCTTGGGTGCCTCGTACGCGCCGCTCAGGAGCATAGACAACGATGTATTCAAAAGCATTCCGGTTGTGAGACGATCGTAATAATCGAATTCGGCTGTCAACCGGTTGTCAATAAAACCTAATTCAAGACCAATGTCCATTACCCGTGTAGCCTCCCACGTAAGATCCAGGTTGAGCAGTTTTGCGTCAACAAGACCTTTTGCGATCGCTGCCGGGTCACTCATATAATGTCCGGCTGACAGGGTCTGCTGCTGTTGCGTGCGGCCCACACCACTGATGTTACCCAACGAGCCGTAAGACGCTCTCAGCTTTCCATTTGAAAGCCAGGGGAGACCTGACATGAAGCTCTCTTCGTTGAAACGCCATCCCGCAGAGATCGCAGGGAAGAATCCATATTGGTTGCCGGGACGGAACTTGGACGACCCGTCATAGCGGGCGCTTATTTCCAAAAGGTATTTGTCAAAGGCAGAATAGTTGATACGGCCAATGAACGAGCGAAGGCCTTCTGTGCTGGAGTTACCACCTACAGTCATGGTGCCCAGTGCGGCATCGAGCTCGTGAAGAGAAGGATGAAGCCTGTCGAGCCTTGAGCTGAATTGTGAGCGATCATACCAGTATTCCTCACTGTAAACAAACATGGCGCCGAGCTTATGACTCACGCCCAGATCAGTGGTATAGTTGAGGCGACCGTTCAGCTGGGTTTTAAAACCGGTGTTGGTAGTGTTGGAAATGCCGGCATTGTCACCAACATAGATCCTTGTACCAAAAGCCTGCGTCTGAAAATTGTAAGCCTTGTTCGGAATGTCCGCGCTGTAGCTGAACTGGTTATAATAGTTCATGTTGTAATCAACGCGGGCGGTGAGTCCTTTCACGGGAGTCCAGTCAATATAAATGTTGGGGTTTACCTCCTGGCGCTTCCGGTGATTCTGACGGTTTACGTATTGCGTGTACGGGTTGTATGCCGAAGCATCTTCACCATATGCCATGGCTCCTCCAAAGTATCCTGTAACGGGATCATAGGGCGTAATACCAGCGATGGCATATTGCAGATCCTCTCCGGCGGTGTTATCACTCGTTGATTCAGAGAAACCCTCCGGAAGTGCGAAAACGTTATCAGACCAGTTACCACTCAGCTTGATCCCGGTGTTCATATTGCTATGCAGCTTGTAATCATAGCTGAAGCGCATATTGTAGCGGTTGTAATCGTTGTAGATCTGCAGACCTTTCTCATTCATGATACCACCTGAAATGTAGAAGCTCGATCTGTCGTTTCCGCCTGTTGCCGAAATGGTGTGGTTGGCGACACTTCCATTGCGCAGGATCACATCCCACCAGTCCGTATTGGGGTACGCAAGGGGATCTACCATACCTTTAGCCATCCATTCGTCGATCGTACCATTCTTGAAGATGAATGCTGATGGTGCCGTATTGGTTGACGCAGCGAGGTTCTGAAGGGTCATCGCTCTCGGATAATCCGCCAGGAATTCGTAAGAGCTGGTGGGTTGAGAAATAGCATAAGAGCCGTTGTAGTTGATGACGGTCTTCTTCAGCCCTTTACCGGACTTGGTCGTAATGAGGATCACGCCATTGGCGCCGCGCGATCCATAGACCGAAGCGGATGCGGCATCTTTCAACACAGAGATGCTTTCAATGTCGTTGAAGTTTATCAGGTTGATATCGATATCGGGTACGTTATCCACAACAACCAGCGGCCCGCTGTTATTCACGGAACCTAAACCCCGTATCAACAGGGTAGCACTGTTGTTACCAGCCATACCGCGTGCCTGAGTAGCTGTGAGGCCGGGAACGAGCCCTGCCAATCCTGATGAAACGTTCGACAGCGAGCGGCTGGAGATCTTCTCGTCGAACTTGACGGCACCAACCGATCCCGTCATGTTTACTTTCTCCTGCGTACCATAACCGACTACCACCACTTCGCCGAGTGTTGTAATGTCTGCAGACATCACCACATCAAGCGTGGTTTGCTGACCAACAGTCACATCCTGGCTCAGGTAGCCGATAAATGAAAAAGACAGTACAGATTCAGGTCCCGGCACTTCAAGCGAATACTTTCCATCCGCGTCAGTTACAGTACCGGTAGTTGTTCCTTTGATCACGATGTTAACACCGGGAAGTCCGCCACCATTGTCATCTCTCACCACGCCGCTGACAACAAGGCTTTGTGCGTGAAGATGATGGGTGCATAACAGGCATAGCAAAGCAAGCACGTAGCGCGCCCGCTTCAAACTGCTAAGTAGAGTTTGCGTCATAGATATTGGGTTTGGGTAAATTAAATTTTACGGTTACAGGCGCCGACAATGGATCCGGCATCAATGGCAAAGGCGCTGCCGGCATCTGTGGTACTGCCGGTGCCCTGAATGAGAGCGTTCACATCCGGGATGGACTCCCTGGAGGTCAGGAGGAAGCACGATCGCTTCCAGATCTGTAAAGATTCCTTCATACAATCAGTTTTTAGTTGGGTAAATTGATCTTTGGAATCGTTTGGGCTCACGATCGAAAACGATTCCGTCCAAATGTATAGGAAGGGCTTTCCGACCAATAAAAAACCATTACGGCATCGTTACTACACGGTTAAAAATCACTACGTCTGCACTACGTCAGTTGGTGGGGGATTCTGATAATCAGTGAGTTGCGTTTGAAAAAAGGAGTAAGAAGTAAGGAGCAAGTAGTAAGAATTTGGAAGCCTTAAAAACAAGTGTGAGCATTGGGATCGAGCCCGAAAATGGAGTGTAACCATTGGGCGAAGCGGGGGCCAGGCGAGGCGTCAGCCCTCCTTACTCCTTGATTCTTACTCCTTACTCCTTTTCCTCCTGACTCCCCATCAATTCCTGAGAGCCATAAAGCTTCTCCAAAAACTCAGCCATATCCTCTTCATGACTGATTCCCAGGCGTTTGCGCAGCCTGTAGCGGGCGGTTTCGATACCGCGTACGGAGAGGTTGAGAATGGAGGCTATCTCTTTGTTGGTAAGGTTCATTTTTACAAAGGCGCACAGCTGAAGCTCCTTTTGGGTGAGATCGGGGAAGCTGGACCTTAATTGAGAGAAGAATTCGCTGTGCACCCTCTCAAAGTTGGCTTCGAATACTTTCAGGTGCTCTTCGCTTTGCAAATTCTGGTTGATCTTGCGCTGCAGCTCACGCACAGCCTGTCGCGCGCGGTCGTTGCTCACCGCGTCTTTCAGGTTTTTCAGGTCTTCAGACATTTCGTTGAGCAGCTCGCGTTTCCGCACCAGCAGCATGGTGTAGTTGGCCAGCTCCTTGCTTTTGAAGATCACGTCCTCTTCCAGGATCTCTTTGTGTTTGATGATCTCTTCTTTTTCACGTTCAAGCTTGATGCGCTCGATCTCCAGCTGAAGCACCTTCCGCTTTTTCTCTTCTTCGGCGATGGTCTTCTGCTTCACGTGCTCGATGCGTTGCTGGATCTGCCGCGCTGCGAAAATGATCAGCAGAAGCGAGCCCAACGCATAGCACAGGTAGGCCAGGTTGGTCTTGTACCAGATAGGGGTGAGCTGAAAGTGATATGCCGCCTCGTCTGCGCTTTCGCCCAGCAGGCTTCGCGCCTTCACACGAAAAACATACCGGCCGGGCCGCAGCCCTGTATATTCCTGGAACGGCACATCCTGCCAGGCAGACCATTCTTCATTGATGCCTTCCAGCAGGTAGCTGTACTGAATGTTCATTTTGTCGTCGAAGCCAGGCGCTGAAAAACCGAACCGTACGCTGGTGGTCTGGTAGGCCAGGTGCTGCGGCGAGCGCTCGGAGGTTTGTATCGCCAGTGGCATCTCGTCAGATGCTTTTTTATAGCTCACACTGGTGATCACAGTTTGTGTTTCATTGCCGGAGGGGTTGTAGGCAAGGTCGAATGAAAAGAGGCCTTCGCGCGTGCCGATCAGCACATTGTTGTCGTTGACCGGAAGCAGGCACTCCATGCTTTCATTGAGCATACCTTTCAGCTGAAGGAACAGGCCCTTTGTCAATACAGGGTTCTCGCTTTTGGTCGTAAAGTATCCTACTTCATCGTTTTGTATGAACCAGGTCTTGTCCCTGAACTCCAGCAGTTTTCTGATGTTCATCTGGGTGCCCAGTGTGCGGTTGAGAAAAGCATGAGGCTCAAACCTGTCGGCAGAGGCGTTGTAGGTAAAAATGCCCTGGTTGGTGGTGAAGACGATTTCGCCATTCCACCTGAAAACGTTGATATTGAAAGGCGAGGGGAGTCCGTTCTTGTCCCGGAAGTGTTCGAGGCCCAGCACCCGCTTGAATGCGTTGTCGATCTTGATCCTGAACACGCCCTTGTAGCCGTGGCAAACCCAGAACACGCCGGGCTCGTTGCCCTGAAGAATGTCGCGGCTCGATTCATTGAACCCTTCGATCTGGTTTAATATTTTGAAGCCGCCAGCCTGGTCGTATTGCATGACGTACAATCCTTCATATGTACACACCATGTAGTATCCGGGTTTCCCCTGGATGGCGATCGTTTTCCAGACACCCTTCACGCCGGGAATTTTCTGGTAGCCACCAGATTCCGGGAACACCACGAGGCCGTCGTTATTGCCGCAGAGAATGTGGCCTTCAAACTGCTGGAGCGACCACGCGGGTACTTCCAGTCCCGGCACACTTTTAAAATTGGTTTTGAAAAACTTGTTGTTGCCGGCGTCCAGCGGTGAAACGATCACACCTTGACTCGTGGCCAGGTAGAGCTTGCCCTGTCCGACGCGGGCGTCGAAAATAGAAGCGTTGTCGTACAGCCTGGAGACAGGAGAGGAGATGTCGATGCAGTCGATGCCGTTGTTGAGCAATACCCAGATGTTGCCTTCGTGACTTTCGAACAGGTTGTGTACCGTGTTGTCGAGCTTGTCAAAGACCTCGTTCGCGGCAGCTTTTACGCCGAGGCCGTTGAGAGCGATCACCTTCGATTTCAGGGTGCCGAAGTAATAGCTGCCGTTAGATGATTTAATGGCGCTGGTGATGCGGTTGTTGGAATTGACCTCGAGCAGGCGTTGCAGAAAAGAGGCTCCCCCCCTGGCAAGGTCTACTTCAAAAAGACCGCCCTGCTTGGTGATGACCAGTATCTGATGACCGTTATCGCCCGGCAGCAATGAAAAGAATTCTTCACCGGCAAGGTGCTCTGGGCCCAGCACCGGCGTGAATTCGAGCGATCGAAGATCGGCACGTTTCACCTGGTCGCCATCTTTGATGAAAAACTCGCCATGCAGCACGCCGGAGAACCGGAAAGCTGACAATGCCGGAAACGTAGTGGCCTTGTTGTTGGCGATGGCGATCAGAAACCTGTAGCTGCGAAACACGATGTGACCCTGCACCTCATGAATGGCCCAAATGTTTTCGATGTTCCGGTCTTCAGCACGCAGCAGGTGCATCCATGATTCATAATGATATTTGCCGAAGACATCTTTTTTGATGGTGCCGAACTCGTTAAACCCGCCCACATACACAACACCGTCTTTGCTCACGGCAAGTGCCCGGACGGACGACTGATTGGGAAGTTTTACGTTTTGCCAGATCTCGCCATCATAGATGAGCGCTCCGTTGTTACTGCCAAAGTACAGGATGCCGTCATTGTCCTGGCACATGGTCCAGATTTGCGGATCCGAATTGAAATCCTTCCTTGTATAGTGGATCACACGTGGGGTCCCTTTGATGGAAAGATGGTCCCTGGCGGGAGCCTGTGCATGGGCTGCGGGGCCTCCCGATAACACACACAGGGTACACATTATCCAGCTGAGCAGATGCGCCAGATTTTTTTTAAATGCCTGATTCACAACAACTACCATGCGCTTGAAGTACCCGTGAAGTAGTGATTTCCACCTGCGAAGTAGCGTAGATGTACTTTCAGACCTCAATTTACATTATTCTAAAAAATATACTTGGATCACCGAAAACGGTTGCTGTTTCCGGTGAGTTAACAACAACACAACCCGTCACAATTCAAAAAATGAAGAAAATAAATTTACGAAAACATTTCAATACCTCTTTTGGACGAAAGACCGTGACCGTGATCATGGCTATGCTGGTATGGCTGGGCGCTGGTGACCGGTGCTTCGGGCAATATCTCCATACGCAGGGAAAACAGATCGTTGATGGCCAGGGGCGTGAGGTGATCCTTCGCGGGATGGGGCTTGGCGGCTGGATGCTCCAGGAAGGTTATATGCTCGAGACGAGCAGCTTCGCCAACTCACAGTACCAGATCAGGGCAAAGATCGAAGACCTGATCGGCGAGTCGAACACGAACGCCTTCTACGACGCATGGCTCGCCAACCACTGCACGAAACGAGATATCGATTCACTGGCAGCCTGGGGTTTCAACTCGGTGCGCCTGCCCATGCATTACAACCTGTTCACCCTTCCGGTGGAAAAAGAACCCGTGGCCGGCCAGAACACGTGGCTCGACAAAGGATTCACCATGGTTGACAACCTGCTGAAGTGGTGCGCGGCCAACAAGATATATCTCATTCTCGACCTGCATGCCGCGCCGGGAGGCCAGGGCAATGATGCCGCGATCTCCGACTACGATAAAACCAAACCTTCCCTCTGGCAAAATGAAGAGAACCAGCAGAAGACCGTTGCCCTCTGGCGAAAGCTTGCCGAGCGTTATGCCAATGAACCGTGGATGGGCGGGTACGACCTCATCAACGAGACCAACTGGAATTTCACTCCCGATGGCCACAAGAACGGGTGCGGCGAAACGAACAACGCCCCGCTGCGCAAGCTGTTCACAGACATTACAACGGCCATCCGGCAGGTAGACAAGCATCACATCATCTACATTGAAGGCAACTGCTGGGCTAACAATCACACCGGTCTGTGGCCCGCCTCGGATAATAACCTCGTGCTGAGCTTTCACAAGTACTGGAACAACAACGACCAGGCTTCGCTGCAGGGAATGCTGAGCCTGCGCGATCAGTACAATGTACCATTGTGGCTGGGCGAGTCCGGCGAGAACTCCAACGTCTGGTTCAGGAATGCCATTGGTCTTATGGAAGAAAATAAGATCGGGTGGGCGTGGTGGCCGATGAAAAAAATAGCATCGGTAGTGAACCCGCTCACCGTAGTAAAGAACGATGGCTACGCACAACTGCTGAACTACTGGAAGAATGGCGGCACGAGGCCAACGGCTGAATTTGCCCAAAAGGCCCTGATGCAGCTCGCGGAGAACCTGAAGATCGAGAACAACATTTATCGCAAAGATGTGATCGACGCCATGTTCAGGCAGGTGCGCGATGCAAGCACAACCCTTCCGTTTAAAAAACATGTGGTGCCAGGCATTGTGCAGGCGGCGGATTACGATCTCGGCAGGGTGAACAAAGCCTACTTCGACACCGATACAGCCAACTACCGGGTCACAACAGGGAACTTCGCCGCATGGAACAACGGATGGAATTACCGGAACGATGGTGTAGACATCCAGGCTTCTTCAGACACAGACACCAATGGCAACGGTTACAATATTGGCTGGACCGCCGACGGGGAGTGGCTTCAATATACCGTGAACGTGGAATCCAGCGCAACGTACGAGATCACGGTACGCTACGCAGCCGTTGCCGACGGTGCAAAAATAAAACTTGTCGTTGATGGTGCAGATGCGTCAGCCGTGACAGCGCTGCCCGCCTCCGGAGGCAATCAGACCTGGACAAGCAAGACCATACCCGACGTTGCACTGCGCAAAGGTGTCAGGAAGATCAGGCTTGTCTTCGAAAAAGGCGGCGCCAATATCGGTTATCTGAAGTTTGCGTTGAGTAAGAGGCGCACACCCTGAAAGCGTTCCGTCGAGGGTGGCCGGCATGCGGGGAGCGAAGAATCCCCTTATAACGAAGTGCACACGGTAAGGGCGGTGCCCGAATGAAGCACGCGGTAACGTATGGGGATCCTTCGCTCGCGCCACCCATCGCCTCAATCGCCACGCTGAACGACGGTCGTCAGGGAGAACTGCCGTGGACCGTGGACAGTCGACTGTGGACCATTAACTAAGACCCATTGAACATTTAATACATTTCAAACCCTATGAATAAAACGTTTTTGATTTTTCTTTTTCTGATGACGATGTATAGCGCCCACGCACAACAACAGCGGCACATTGTTGACGGGAAGAAGGTGGTGGTTTATACAACGGCGCAGAATACAACGCATCGTCTTTCGAAAACAGAGACCCTGGCCTTTGCAAATTTCGGTCAGCCGAAAGAGACACAGCCTTGTGTTTTTGTCGATCCTTCGCACACCTTTCAAACCATGCTGGGCATCGGCGGCGCGCTGACCGATGCTTCAGCCGAAACGTTTGCCAGGCTGCCGAAAGAAAAACAAGCAGAGGTGCTCAAAGCATATTACGATGCGAAGGATGGTATCGGTTACACCCTTGGAAGAACGAATATCAACAGCTGCGACTTTTCGAGCGGCAGCTATACCTATGTAAAAGACAACGATGCTTCATTGAAGAGCTTCACCATCGAGCACGACAGGCAGTTCAAAGTGCCGTTGATCAGGCAGGCCATCGCGGCAGCGGGAGGTAAGCTGACGATGTACGTGAGCCCGTGGAGTCCACCCGCGTGGATGAAAGACAACAACAGCATGCTGAAGGGTGGAAAGCTGCTGCCCGCATTTCGCCAGGCATGGGTGGATTATTATGTGAAGTTCATCAGGGCGTATGAGCAGGAAGGTATTCCCGTCTGGGGCCTGACGGTGCAGAACGAGCCCATGGCCACGCAACGTTGGGAGTCATGCATTTACACCGGAGAAGAAGAACGCGATTTTATCAAGGAATATCTGGGGCCTACGCTGCAGAAGGAGGGAATGAGCGCGAAGAAACTGATTGCGTGGGATCACAATCGCGACCTCCTTTACCAGCGTGCCAGCGCCGTGCTCAACGATCCCGCGGCAGCGAAATACGTGTGGGGCATTGGCTTTCACTGGTACGAGACCTGGACCGGCAGCGCCATGCAGTTCGAGAACCTGAAACGTGTAGCGGAGACGTTCCCCGACAAGAACCTTATCTTCACGGAAGGCTGCGTGGAGAAATTCAACTTCTCACGCCTCAACGACTGGGCGCTGGGCGAACGTTACGGCATGTCTATGATCGGTGATTTTAACAACGGCACCGTTGGCTGGACCGATTGGAACATCCTGCTGGACGAGACCGGTGGCCCCAACCATGTGGGCAACTTCTGTTACGCACCCATCATCGGCGATACCAAAACAGGGCAGATACATTATACCAACAGCTATTATTATATCGGTCACTTCTCCCGCTTCATCCGCCCGGGCGCGAAACGCATCGTCAGCTCGTCTAACCGGGACAAGCTGCAAACCACATCTTTCATCAACGAAGACGGAAAGATCGCCGTGGTAGTGATGAACACCAGTGACGAGAGTATTCCATATACATTGTGGATCGATGGAAAAGGCGCGCAGACCACCAGCCTGCCGCATTCTATTGTGACGATGGTGGTGGAGTAGAATAGTCCACAGTCCACGGTCGACGGTCCACAGACGGAAACCGCCTCTTGAAACCGGTATCCTGAGCGATGAATGAGGGCGGAACGTGCAAGCGAAGGATCCCGTAATGGCAGCGTGCTTACAATGTGAACAGGTTCATGAAGTAAATACGCAGTAAACATCAGGAGCCCTCGCTCACCCGCAGCCCCTCGCTCTAATCACTGCTCTGGACAGTCTTCGAAGGATGGATGCTGTGGACTGTGGACCGTCGACAGTGGACTATTGACTGGACTATTGACCGGCGCTCACAGCCATCCCATCCCTGATCTCTTCACTGGCGACTTTGACCACCTGGTCTCCGGGCTGAAGCTTGCCATAAATTTCTGTTTTCCCATCAACCGTGCGGCCTGTTTGCACCGTGATCCATATCGCTTTGTTGTCCCTCACACTGATCACGAACACTTTCTCGGGTGAATTGACGATCGCTGTTTTGGGTACGATGAGCGTGCTGTCGCGGTTCAGCAGCGGAATGGTAACCTGGGCCACCATACCCGGAAGCAGGTTCCGGTTGTTATTGATCACGTCCATCTCCACACGCTGGGAGCGGAGCCGGGTATCCAATGCGCCGGCCATACGTTTCACTTTCGCTTCGAAGCTTTCGTTGGGCAGAGCTTTGATCTGAAAGTTTACCTTGTCGTCTTCCCGCAGGTAGGCCGTATAGGCTTCAGGCACCGACACCACGAGGCGCAGGCGGTTTTGCTCCTGTAAAGTGAACAGCGGATTTTCAGAGCCTTTTCCGGAAGGGCCTACATAAGCACCAGGGTTCACGTTGCGGGCGCTGATCACACCGCTGAAAGGAGCTTTGATCGTGAGGTAGTTCAACGTGTTGCTTACTTCTTTATACGCTGCCTTGGTTGCCTCCAGCTGCGAGAAGTCGGAGTTCATCCTGGCCAGTGCCTGTTCGAGCTCGTTGGGAGAGATCGTGCCGGGCGTCTTACTGGTTTCCAGCAGGCGTTCGTAGCTGGCCTTGCTGGCGGTGTAAACAGCCTCCTGTGATTTCCAGCGCGACTCGGCGCCGGCAAGTCTTGACGAGAGCTCAGGTGCTTCGAGCGTAGCCAGCACCTGGCCCTCGCGCACTTCGGATCCCACATCAACATAGATCTTTTTCACGAAGCTTGTCTCCCGGGCATACAGGTCTACCTGTTGAAAAGAGATCAGCTCGCCCGGCATGGCCAGCGACGAGGTGAGCATACCTTTTTCCACAGCAGCCACTTCAACAGCGCGTGGAAGCGCAGCATCGCTTTTCTTATCGTTGTTATTTCCTTCTGAAGTCATGCAGCTGCTCAGCCATCCTGCCAGTAACAGCAGCGTTGTGGAGAACAGTATGGACTGAATATGATCTCTGGTCTGGTTCATTATTTTGACGGTATGTAGTATTTACTTTCTTGGTCTTCAGGATCGAGCGACACGGAGGTTGTCGTTGTATGCTTCTGCACCCACGTGAAGATGAGGGGCAGGATGAACAGCGCTGCAAAGGTGGATGCGAACAAACCTCCGATTACAGCCCGTGCAAGTGGTGCCACCTGGTCGCCCCCCTCGCCATGGCCGATCGCCATCGGGATCATTCCCGCGATCATGGCAATGCTGGTCATCAGGATGGGACGCAGGCGTAACGAGGCAGCCTCCTTCGCCGATTCCCAGGCATTCCCCGTTCCCTTGCGAAGCTGTTCAGCGTTGGTGATCAGCAGCACCGCATTGGCGATGGAAACGCCCACCGACATGATAATGCCCATGTACGATTGCAGGTTCAGTGTCGATCCCGTAATGATCAGCATCACCAGCGCACCCAGGAGCACCGCGGGAACAGTAGCCAGCACAACGAACGACACTTTGAACGACTGGAAATTGGCCGCCAGCATCAGGAAGATCACCACAATGGCTACCAGCAGCCCTGATTGCAGGCTGTCGAGTGTCTCCGTAAGCACCTGGCTCAGGCCGATCGTCTCGATGCTGAGCCCGCGTGGCAGTTCTCCCAGCGATGCGATGGCAGCCTGCACATCGGTAGTCGCCGAGCCCAGGTCTTTGTTGTTCAGGTTGGCCGTTACAGATAACATCGGCATGGCACCTAAGTTATCATTTTCGCCATAGGTCGTTCCTTCTTCAATCGTGGCCACATCGTTCAGCACGGGGCGCGAAGTATTTCGGAGCACCGGGATCTGGCCGATGTCCTCTACGCTGGTCATCTTGTTCTCCGGTACCTGCACCTGCACACTGTAGCTGAGCCCGGCCTTTTCATCGAGCCACACATTCTTTTCAGTGTAACGTGAAGACGAGGTGGACGTAACCAGCGATCGTGTAATGTCGGTCATATCCACACCCAGCTGGGCGGCGCGGATCCTGTCGATGTTGATGTTCAGCGCAGGGTAGTGAAGCGATTGTGCGATCTGGATATCACGGAGGTAATCGATCTCCCTGAGCTTGTCCATCACCTTGTGTGCATATTCTTCATTCAGGAGCTTGTTGCGGCCCGCGATCCGGACCTCCACCGGTGTTGGAGAGCCCTGGCTCAGGATCTTGTCCGTCAGCTCGATGGGCTCGAACGATACCTTGACGTCCGGAAGGTTTTCTTTCATTTTACGCCTGAACGTCTCCTTGAGGTCTTCCATGTTGCCATGATATTCGTCACTGAGGCTCACCTGCAGCACGGCTTCATGCGGACCATTGGTGAAAAGATAGATCGGGCTGATGGAGAACAACGCCGGGTGCTGACCAATGTACGCCGAGCTGATGGCAATGTTCTCACGGCCCACCATCTGCTCAAGAATGCCGATGGATTGTATCAGCTTCTGTTCCGTGCGCTCTATCCTTGTTCCGTCAGGCGCGCGCATGCGTACCTGGAACTGGCCTGAGTTCACTTTTGGCAACACGTCCTTGCCAATGCTCATCATCAGCAATACCACTAGGCCGATCGTCACAATGGCGTATGTGAGCACAACAGGCTTGTGATAAGGCATGGCGCGTTGCAGGTATTTTGTAAAGTTGCCCCTGAATCTCTCAAAACGGCTGAGCTTGCCATTGTTGTTGAGATCGGCTCTGTGGGCCAGCGCCTTCTTTTGCTCCCAGCTATCACCATGTTGTTGCGCTGCATCATTGGCGTGACTGCCTTTGGTATGACCCTTCATCAGCCAGTTGGCCATCACGGGCACAAAGGTCTGCGAGAGCAAATAGGAAGTGATCATCGAGAAGCCGATGGCCAGGGCGAGCGGTAAGAACAACGATCCCGGTATTCCCTGCATGGAAAACGCGGGCGCGAAAACCGCCAGGATACAGAACAGGATCAGCAGTTTGGGGAACGCGATCTCTTTACAGGCGTCCCAGATGGCCAGCGCTTTTGGCTTGCCCATATCCAGGTGCTGGTGAATGTTCTCGATGGTTACCGTGGACTCGTCCACCAATATCCCGATGGCCAGCGACAGCCCGCTCAGCGTCATGATATTGATGGTCTGCCCGAAAAGTTGCAGGAACAGTACGCCTGCGATAATACTGGTAGGAATGGTGAGGATTACAATGAGCGCGCCCCGCACATCGCCGAGAAAGATCAGCACCATGATGCCCGTGAGCACTGCGCCAATGATACCTTCGGTCATGAGGCTTTTCACCGCATTGATCACATAGGTCGACTGGTCGAACTCGTACGACAACGTAACATCTTCCGGCAGCTGGCTTTGAAAACGTGGCAGGTTCTTTTTCAGTGCCTGAACAACCTCCCAGGTAGACGCATCCGCGGATTTGGCAATGTTGAGGTATACAGATCGTTTGCCATTCACCTGCGCATAGCCCATGGTGATATCGGCGCCGTCTTCCACCGTTGCCACATCGCCGAGGTACAGGTTCTGCACGCCGCCCTTGAAGAGTGGTATCTTTTCAAAATCCTTGAGTGACCGGATCGTGTTGTTGGCAGGGGTCAGGTAGTTGTAATCTCCGATGCGCACGTTGCCGGAGGGCGCAGACTGGTTGTTCAGCCGCAGCGCTTCCACCAGCTGATCGGGTGTGAGGTTATGCGTTGCCATGAGGTCGGGGTCAGCCTTGATCACGATGGTGCGGATGTTACCACCGAAGGGAGGCGGAGCCACGAGTCCCGGAATGGAGGTGAACGAAGAACGCACGTAGACGTTGGCGAGGTCCATCAGCTCGTTGTTAGACCGCGTGGGACTGCTCAATACCAGTTGGCCCACGGGTAGGGTAGAGGCATCGAAGCGGATGATGAACGGTGGTTGTGAGCCTGGTGGAAAGATCGCCTGGATCCTGTTGGCAAAAGCGCTGAGCTCCGCTGCTGCCTGCGCCATATTAGTGTGCGGGTAGAACGTGATCTTCATCAGCGTGAGTCCCTGGATGTTCCGGGTCTCGATGCTCTTGACACCGTTGACGAACAGCAGGATATTGACGTACTGCTTACCGAAGTAAGCCTCCATCTGCGAAGGTGTAAATCCTCCGTAAGGGTGTGAGAGATAGATCACCGGCAGGTTCATGGCCGGGAAGATGTCTATCTTGATGTTTCGTACCGCGTTGATGCCGAAGAAAAGAAGGCCGGCAACGAGCACGAGAATGGATATGGGCCTGCGAAGGGCTGAGCGTATTAAATTCATTTTTTTTACTGGGCCTGGTTAATGAACAGATCGAAATCTCCTGACGCCGCGGCTTTGAGCAACAGCGCCTGCCAAACATTGACACTGGCAACACTCCTGTCGGTCTCTGCGCGGTTCAATGCGTACATGGCCTGCTGCAGGTCTACGATGGTGGTGAGCCCGTTCTTATACAACACACTTTTTTGAAGATAGGCGTCCGATGCCGCTTTATACTGCACGGGCGCTTCCTGCGCGCTGAGCAGAGCGTTCCCGATCCGCCGGTCGGCAAGAATGAGCTGGTTTCGCAGCTTCGCGTCGAGCTGGTCATACTCATCGCGATAGCCGTCAGCGATGAACCGCTGCGCATGCACCTGCTGCCTGTTCTTCAGCAGGCTCATCACGTTCCAGGTAAGACTTACACCCGTCACATAGTTGTAGCGTGAAGGATTGATGCCATCGCCGTAACGGGTGGAGTAGCTGCCGGGATCTTCCGGCGAATAGGCATTGGTAAAACCCGATGCCCTCGCCTGGTACACACCGAAGAGGGTCACGCCTGGCATCACACTTTTTTTGATCACGTCTGCGAGCCGGGTGGCCTGATCCAAACGTGCCTGGTAATATCGGAGCTGTGGGTTCTGGCTGATGTCACGTTCTGTGTTCAGCAGCGCCGGCATCCTTGTGAAGAATGAGGTATCCGGAATGATGTCTTCACCTGTGGAAATATTGAGCAGCTCCGTGAGCTGTTGCTGCACGGTTTGAGAGGTGTTCACGGATTCGATCAGCGAAAGCCGGGCACGTGACACCTCGGCATTGGCCAGCGAAGAGTCCACACCGGGATTCAGTCCCGACAGCGTTCTTGCCCTCACCGTGTTTTGGATGGCTTGCGCCCGTGCCAGGTTGGATTCTCCATTTCTCACCAGCTGCCGCGCGATCAGCAGGTTGAGATACGCGCCTGCGATCTTAACACTGTGTACGAATTTCTCCTGCTCGAGGTCGGCGGAGTCGCGTGTTGCCTGTGCTTCGCTGAGTTGGATCCTGGAGCGTACGCGTCCGAAAGTGAAAGCTTCCCAGTTGGCGTTGATGAGGTAGAGCGCGCCGAAAGCAGCGTTCCAGCTTTGCCTGCTGGCGGCGGGACCGGCAGAAGCAACACCCAGCGCACCCACTGCTGCGAGTGGACCAAACTGACCGTTGATGGTGCCGTAGTCCTGCTGAACCGCAGCGATCACATTGGGGAGGTACTCGTTCCTGGCCTGGCGTGTCAGCGCTTCCGCTGCATTCACATAATTACGTTTGGCCCGGAGCCCCGGATAGTTCTTGACGCCTGTGCTGATGGCATCCGTCAAAGACATAGAAGTGGATTCCTGTGCGTGCGAAGTGCCGGTGAAGATCAGTATTACACCGGCAACGACTGCCCATGCAATGAGCGTTGGCCACGCTGTTTTTTTTCGAGACATGAAATTGGTGGATTGACTTGACGCGCGAAAAACAATAGAGGTGAAGATCACCGCGAAAGTTTGCAATCGTTTTTTTGTCGGGCCGGGGATCGCATCAGAAATTACTGATGTGGGTCGCCGGTCATTGGGTTGGTGGTTCATAATATACCAGACAGCACTACCCCGGAAGAATCGCTTTTAGTTTCCGGGATTTTCATGCTACAAAATTATCTTCACGCGTTCACTTCCGGATTAAGAATTTCAAACAATAAATTATAAAATTCACACAATCGCTTTCCGTATCGAATTCGGGGTAAGGTCGGTCTGTTTTTTAAAGAAGTTATTGAAGTAGGGAGGGTTTTCGAATCCTAACGAATAAGCGATCTCAGCCACGCTCCAGTCGGTGTGCAGCAGAAGGGCCCTGGCTTCTTTGACCACACGTTCACTGATGTGTTCGGTGATGGTTTTGCCCGTGATCTCTTTTACAGCGCGGTTCAGGTGATTGGGGTGGATCGACAGCTGTTCCGCGTAATCGTTTGCTGTTCTCAGTTTCAATGAATGCGCCAGGGAATCAACCGGGAACTGTCTTTCGAGAAGTTCGATGAAAAGGGTGGTGATGCGTGCCGAAGCGCTGGTATGATTCGCGGGCTCTCCCGGCTGAAGCTTCAGCGCCTCGTGTACGATCAGGTTCACGTAATTCCGCAGCAGATCGCACTTGTGTACATAGGAGGAATCACGTTCCTCGAGCATTTTTTTAAAGATGCCGCTGATGCCGGCTTCCTGTTTTTTATTGACAAAGAAAACGGGATTGACACCCGTCTGTGTGAGCGGTGATTCACGGATGGTGGCGTTCTTCCGTACATCGATAAAATCTTCCGTAAAAAGGCAGAAATAACCCGATTGCACTTCAGAGGTCGCTTCCCATGAATAGGGTACCTTGGGATTGAAGAAAACAAGCGCGTTCCGGTCTATGACAATGGTCTTGTCGGCAAAATGCAGGTTGCCCCGGCCGATGATCAGCGATATTTTATAATAGTCCCGCCTGTTGTACGGAGCCTGTTTCTGGCAGAATTCCCGGTAGTTGACATTGAAATTCCCGAGCGCCTTTGCCGGACCGGAAAAGGTGGGATATCTGCTGTAAAAGTCCGCGATCGTCTCGGTTTTCTGCATGCTGGCAAAATTATAAAATTCAAGCAATCCGTCAAACGACTTACATGAACGGAAGGCCTTTGTTACCGGATAACATTTTTACCATGCCCAACTGCCATTGCGGGCAGATGGATATCCCGTGCTGAAACGATTGTTCGGTCGGGAACGAACCTTTAAACGGCGGTTCCCCTTCGAATACACGAAGCAGGAATATGATTTTTTTTCTTATTTTGAATGGCGGGGCAGGCATGTGAAAAAGTTTACCTGTACTTTAAACGTATGACCAGACAATTTGATTCGAAACTTTTTGTTCTCATTACTTTAATAGTTGTATCAGCTTCATGCGGCAAGAAGAACACCGATGATTACGCCCGCTGGGATCTTGTCGGCGGCAACCGCGATGGAAACAAATACTCTTCCCTGGAGCAGATCGACACAACGAACGTTCAACAGCTCCGGGTGGCGTGGGAGTATCACACCGGTGATGTTGACACCGCGGCGCACTCGCAGATCCAATGCAACCCCATTATTGTCAATGGCATTCTTTACGGTACTTCACCCAAGTTGAAGCTGTTCGCGCTCGATGCGGCCACGGGTGTGGAGAAGTGGTCTTTTTTACCATTCGATAGCATCAAGGGAAACAAGGCTGCACATTTTAACCTGAACAATAACCGCGGCGTGGCCTACTGGAGTGACTCCAAAAACGATCACCGGATCTTTTACACCGCCGGCCCATACATTCATGCCGTGAATGCTGAAACAGGAAAGCTGATCGAGACCTTCGGGTCCGGCGGCAAAGTAGACCTTCACACCGGCCTGGGCGACGCGTTCGCTAACCTGTTCGTTACCCATACCTCCGCGCCCTCCATATACAAAGACCTGCTCATCACCGGAACAAGAGTGTCTGAGGGCATGGATGCAGCGCCGGGTCACATCCGAGCCTTCGATGTGCGCACCGGCGAGCTGAAATGGATCTTCCACACCATACCACAGGCAGGAGAACCGGGCCATGAGACGTGGGAGAACCCCGATGCGTGGAAGCTGACCGGCGGCGCCAACAACTGGATGGGAATGACGATAGACCATGAGCGGGGCATCGCCTTCGTGCCCACAGGCTCTGCTTCCATGGACTTCTACGGTGGAAAAAGACGCGGCGCCAACCTCTATGCAGACTGCCTGCTGGCCCTCGATGCCAACACCGGCAAACGCATCTGGCATTTTCAATACATTCATCACAACACGTGGGATTGGGACCCTTCTTCCTATCCTGTGCTCGTTACCCTGAACCACGACGGAAAGAAAGTAGACGCCGTAGCGCAGACCACCAAGACCGGATTTGTTTTTGTATTTGAAAGAGAAACGGGAAAGCCGGTGTTTCCCATTGTTGAAACGCCTGTCGATACCGTTACGCGCCTTGTCAATGAGAAGCTTTGGCCCACACAACCCATTCCGCAGAGGCCCGCGCCTTTTGTCCGTCAGTCGTTCACAGAGAAAGATGTAAACCCCTATCTGCCGGAAGCTTCCCGCAAGGAAGTGATAGAACAGTTGAAAGGTTTTAA
Source organism: Chryseosolibacter histidinae (assembly GCF_018598225.1). Taxonomy (GTDB): domain Bacteria; phylum Bacteroidota; class Bacteroidia; order Cytophagales; family Cyclobacteriaceae; genus Chryseosolibacter; species Chryseosolibacter histidini. The sequence goes on from NZ_JAHESF010000001.1 coordinate 119,476, forward strand.
TACAGGCCGGATGTTTACACCTCAGTCAAAAGAAGGCACCATCATCTTTCCAGGTTTTGATGGCGGCGCCGAGTGGGGTGGTCCTGCCGTTGACCCGGCCACAGGTATGCTGTATGTGAACGCCAATGAAATGCCCTGGATCCTGAAGATGCTGGACGTGAACGAATCGGCGCAGATCGAGAACTATGGACAGGCCGGGCTTCGACTTTACAGGCAGCATTGTATGTCGTGTCACGGCGCCAACAGGATGGGAGGAGGCACTTATCCGTCGTTGCTGGAGGTGAGCAAAAAATATACACCCGAAAGTTTTGTTGAGTTTGTCAACGCCGGCAGAAGAATGATGCCCGGGTTCCAGCACCTGGACACCGAAGAAAAAAATGCCATCACAGCTTTCCTGCTCGAACGGAAAAAAGATATGGATCGCAAATACGAGCGCAAGCCATCAGCGGAAGAGGTCTTCAGAAAGTTGCCTTACAATATTTCAGGGTACAATAAATTCCTGGCCAAAGATGGCCTTCCGGCCATCGCACCGCCGTGGGGAACATTGACCGCCATCGATCTGAATACCGGTGAGCACGTCTGGAAAAAAGTGCTGGGTGAAGATGAGCGCATGAAAGGGTTGGGAGCAAGCGTCACGGGAACAGAGAACTACGGAGGGCCGGTTGTAACGAAAGGTGGCGTGTTGTTCATCGCGGCCACCAAAGACTCGAAATTCAGAGCCTTCAACAAACGCACGGGTGACGTGTTGTGGGAAACCACGCTGCCGGCTCCCGGTTTTGCAACACCAGCCACCTATGAGATCAACGGAAAACAGTTCGTTGTCATCGCCTGTGGTGGAGGGAAGCTCGGAACCAGGTCGGGCGACTCGTATGTAGCCTTCGCGTTGGAATGAGCGGTTGCCAGTTGCCAGTTACCGGATAGCCAGTTTCGAGTACGGAGGACCATCACGCCTGTGTTTCAAATCCAGGTGATGCGAAGCACAGTTTAAAATGTTTAAAACACGCAGGAACCGGCAACTGGTAACCGGCAACTGGCAACTAGTACCTAGTGACAACACCTTGTGTGATCCCCACAGTAGTGAATTGATCAGATCATTACCCAGACCCGGGCATTTTTACGAGCTATACATAGCTAAAAAGGAGTACTGCAACTCAAGGCATAAAATTAGTCGGTCATCGGTTTTAAAACAGACCCGTCTATGAAAAAGACTCTACGCACGGTTGTGCTTATAGGGCTGACGTTGGCTGCAAGTGCCAGTGTATGCTTTTCTGAAGATCGCGCTCAAGGCAGTACCCCTGCCGGTTCAGGTTCGCCTGATTTCACAGCTCCCACTTTCACGTATGAGGTTCAGGAGCCCAGTGTTCTGCTGAAGTTCACAGACAACAGCAATGAAGACGACTACTATCGCATCTACCGGGTCGATGAAAATGGTGCAACAACCCTCATCGATAATATTCCCGGAAACCAACCCGGGGTAGAGCAGTTGTTCGACGATTCGGGCGCCCAGGGCGGAACCTATTACACTTATTACGCAGACGCTGTGCTGCAGAATGGCAACACGCTTTCCCGGGTAGCAGAAGTATATTTTCTGCAACCGCTCGAAGCCCCGATCATCCATATGGGCTACCCCAACCTGGAAACCTGTGGCTCCGAGGTGCTTCTTGAATATGAGCATATCTATGATTCGCCCCACATCTACACTGAGATCTTCAGGTCATCATCGCCCACCAGTGGATTCGTCAAGGTGGCTACAACTACGTCCACATTGTACCTGGATGACGTGGCTCCTCGCAAAACATACTATTACAAAGTACGTGACGGCAGGGATGGTCACGTCTCTGGTTTTTCTGAGGTGAAAACAGTTACCGTGGAATCAGACTACTATGATCCGGAGCTCTCTGTGCGGATTGTCGACAGTGGCATTGAGATCACTTTGCGTGATAGATCTTACGTAGACGAGCATTACAGTCTCTATCAGGAAAGCACCGACGGCATCATTGTATTGAAGGAGATCGTACTTGCCGATTCAGGCAGCACCTACACCATGGTGGATACTACCGTGCAGCCCAACACCGATTACACCTACGTGATCAATGCAAAAGTAAAAACGTACTGCGGCAAATATTCATGGCCCTGGTATGAGGATGTAGCGTCGGCAACGATCAACGCAGGGCCTGGCCGTTCATGCGCTGGTGCAGGCAGCATCACCCGGGACCTGTGGACGAACGTGCCCGGACTCAACCTCACGGATATCCCTTCAGGTCCTCCCACATCGACGGCTGAAATAACTACGTTTGAAACACCAAACTACGCCGGCAACAACTATGCAGCGCGTATTTATGGCTATGTGTGTGTACCCCAGACCGGTTACTACACCTTCTGGATTGCCAGTGACGACCAAAGCGCACTGTACCTAAGTACCGATGAACAGCCTGAGAACAAGTACAAGATAGCCTACGTGAATAAGGCCGTGAAATTCCGCGAGTACACCAAATATGCCTATCAGCAATCGGCGCCAACCCACCTGATCCAGGGAAGGAAATATTATATCGAGGCGCTGCACAAGGAAGGAAACGGTGCCGATCATATTTCTGTGGGATGGCAGATGCCGGATGGCACCTTGCAGCGGCCTATCCAGGGGCAGCACCTCATTCCTTATGAATATGAACCTAACATACCGCCAACAGTGACCATCATCGATCCGCCAGATAATTTTGAAGAGAACTTTGCAAACGGCGTGTATATCCATGCTACGGCCTCAGATGCAGATGGCACCATTGCAAAGGTGGAGTTCATCATCAATGGAGCTAAAATGGCGGAGGATATGAGCGCGCCATACGAATACCACTGGACTTACTTCCCCGAAGGCACCCACGAGATCATTGTAAAGGCGTACGACAACGGGAATGCTGTCGCCAGCGATACCGTCACGTACATTGTAAATTATCCTGACTGCCCTAACGCCGGGCTGGTCAACTGGGAGATCTGGGATAACATTGGCGGCACGGACATTTCTTCCATTCCGGTAAATACCGAACCGTCTTTGGTGAATACACAGCTCGATTTCGAGACGGATCAATACCAGGGTAACAATTATGGCAGCCGCATCCGGGCCTACCTGTGCGTGCCGTCTACCGGTTATTACACGTTCTGGGTTGCGGCGGATGATAAAGCGCAGCTCTGGCTCAGCACCGATGATGATCCGGCCAACAAAAGACTGATCGCCTCGGTGAACAGTGCCACGCGTTACCGCCAGTATGACCGTTATGCATCGCAGAAGTCGTCGAGCATTTATCTCGAGAAGGGAATAAACTACTATATCGAGGCACTGCATAAAGAAGCCAATGGCAACGATCACTTGTCTGTGGGATGGCAATTGCCCGATGGTACCCTGGAACGCCCGATCAGGGGGATCAGGATGATCGAGTTCGCTCCGCAATATACTTTCGCCGCCGCCAGCACACCTGCAGAAAGGGTGCAGATCGATGATGCCGAAGTGGAGCGTATTTCCGTTTATCCCAATCCGGCCCCTGGCAGGCGCGTTTCCCTCACAGGACTCGGCGCTGATGAAGGCCCCGTTCGCATCCAGGTGATCTCTGCCGCCGGCGCTGTTATTGTTGACCAGATATTTACATGCAGTGGTGACTGCGCGCAGATCGATCTCGATCTTGGCAAAAGTCCTTCAGGCCTCTATGCTGTTCAGATCATGCGTGGCAGAAAAAGAAATGTGCTTAAATTAGTGCTGGAGTAAGTTACCGGTTGCCAGTTGCCAGATAGCCAGTTTCGAGTACGGAGGACCATCACGCCTGCGTTTCAATCCAAGAACAGTTTAAAATGTTGAAACACGCAGGAACCGGCAACTGGTAACCGGCAACTGGCAACTAAACTTTATACCATGACCAACACTTCCACAGCCTTCCTCATCGCGTTTCTCACACTCACACTTCCGCTCTTCGTCGCCGCACAGAAGAAAGAGCCCGTAGCGGTGATCTTTGATACGGACATGGGACCGGACTATGATGACGTTGGCGCCATTACATTGCTGCATGCTTTCGCCGATAAGGGTGAGGCGAAGATCCTCGCTACCATGGCCAGCACAAAGTATGAAGGTGTGGCCGCAGTGCTGAGTGTGCTGAATACGTATTTCCGCAGACCTGATCTCCCGATCGGGGTTGCCGGTGGCAGGGCCCTCGAGCTGAAGGACTTTCAGCACTGGACCGATACACTGATTGCAAAATATCCTCATCAGATAAAGTACAATCGTGAAGTTCCGGACGCTGTAAGCCTCTATCGTAAGGTGTTGTCGCAGCAGCCCGATAACAGCGTCACCATTATTACTGTAGGATTTTTAACCAACATCTCGGAGCTCCTTCGATCAAAAGCAGATCGATACTCACCCCTCAGTGGCCAGGAGCTTGTTCAGCGAAAAGTAAAAAAACTGGTGACTATGGCCGGAGGATTTCCTTCTTTCAGAGAATTCAACATTAAGGAAGATGCAGCCGCGGCGAAGTATACCTTTGAGCAATTTCCCGGAACTGTAGTGTTCAGCGGTTTTGAGATCGGCGCCAGGATCAAGTCCGGGCTTCCGCTGATCAACAACAAGTCTATTCAGAAGAGCCCTGTGAAAGATGTTTTCAGGATCGGCATCGCCAGCGCGGCAGAAGACAAGGAGGGAAGAAAGAGCTGGGATCAGACAGCCGTGTTGGTCGCCATCCGTGGTCACAAACCCTGGTACACACTGAAGGAAGGGAAGATCATTGTTGATGACAAAGGCAACAACCAATGGAACGACCAGGCAAAAGGTCAATTTTACCTGGCAGAAGAAGCGCCGCCCTCAGAAGTTACAGCGCTTATCAATGAGTTGATGATGCACCAACCTTGAATGGTTGCCAGTTGCCGGTTACCGGATGGCCGGTTTCGGGTGGTCTGACCATCACGCTTGTGTTTCAAAGGCTAACGATACGAAGCACAATTTAAATGGTTAACACTGCACGAACCGGCAACTGGCGACCGGCAACCGGCAACTAAGTCGTTCACGACTTAATCAACCTCGACACAACACCCTGCACCTTCGGTCCCAGGAACAGGATGGCGGGGATCACCACCACATAAGCTGTACCCCATGACCTCAACCAGATTCCCAGAAACTTTTCTGAGAATCCGATATTGATGCTGATCAGTGTGAACGAGATAATACCGGTGGTGATAATGCCCATCATCAGGGCGAAAGCGATCCGTTGTTTAACTTCAGTTTTCATAATCTTTATTTTTCCATGATCATTGTAATGCCTTGTCCGCCGGCTGCACACACCGAGATGAAGCCACGTCCTGAGCCTTTTGTGTTCAGGAGCTTGGCCATCGTAGCAATGATGCGTCCGCCGGTGGCAGCGAAGGGGTGTGCGGCGGCAAGGCTGCTGCCTTTTACATTCAATTTGCTGCGGTCAATGCTTCCCAGGGCCTGGTCAAATCCGAACGGCTTCATCAGCTCGGCACTCTCCCAGATCTTGAGCGTGGCAAGTACCTGCGCCGCGAAAGCTTCGTGGATCTCATAGAAGTCGAAATCCTGGAAGCGCAGCTCTGCTCTCCTGAGCATTCGTGTTGCTGCATACACAGGTGACAGCAGCAGGTTTTGTCTTTGTGTTACATATTCAATGGCGGCAACTTCCGCGTGGGTGATGTAAGCCAGCACCGGCAGCCCATGGTCCCGCGCCCATGCTTCGCTCGCCAGCAGCACACACGAAGCGCCGTCGGTGAAAGGAGTGGAGTTGCCTGCGGTAAGCGTACCGTTCACTTTGTCGAAGGCGGGTTTCAGCTTGGCCAGCTTCTCCATGCTTGTATCTTTCCGCACGTTGTTGTCGCGGTCCAGCCCGAGGTAAGGCGTGAGCATGTCTTTGAAGAACCCTTCTTCATAGGCCTTCACCATTTTCTGATGACTTTCCAGCGCAAACAGGTCCTGCGCCTCGCGGGTGATACCGTAATATTTTGCTGTGATCTCGGTGTGGCCGCCCATTGATAATCCGGAGCGCGGCTCGTCGATGCCCGGTGCTACCGGCGCAAGGTCCTTGAGCCTGATCTTCATAAATTTCCCGAGCCTTCCTCCGAAGCTCTTCTCTCGCCGTGCTTCCAGCAGGATCTTCCGAAGGCGTTCACCCAGCACCACGGGCACGTTGCTGGTGGAATCAACACCACCGGCAATGCCCACTTCGATCTGCCCGAGCGCGATCTTGTTCCCGATGTAGACCGCCGACTCTATCCCGGTATCGCACGCCTGCTGAATGTCACACGCAGGGGTGGAATGATCGAGCGTTGTACCCAGCACACACTCGCGCATCAGGTTGAATTCGCGTGTGTGCTTGATCACTGCGCCACCTGCCACTTCGCCCAGCCGCAATCCCTGCAGACGGTAACGGTCTATCAGTCCATTAAGCGCCGCCACCATCATGTCCTGGTTGCTGGCATTGGCGTAAGCGGTATTGTGACGTGCGAAAGGGATCCGGTTGTATCCGACGACTGCTACTTTGCGGGGTTGGTTCATATTATCTGGTTGTTGTTGTTTTTATCGCCTGGTTGTTAAAGTTGACAGTTGACAAAAGAGCAGTTGACAAAGTTCAGTGATACAGTTCACTTGACCATTTATTATTCCGGGTAAGTTCACTCCGCACATTGTCAATTGCCCATTTGTCCATTGTCAACTATTTATTCATCGTTGCCAGTGCCTCTGCCGGAGACGTTCTGCTCAACTCATAAATATAGGCAGTATTGCCAACATGTATCTCGTATTCGTCTTTTTCAAATGCCTGGATGAGCGCCTCTGCAACCGTTACCGGAGGAATGCCATTGGCGCCGCCGATATCCTGCGAAAAATCTGTGTTCACAAGTGGTGGCATCAGCTCGAAAACTTTAATAGTAGTGTTCTTGGCCAGGTCAAGGCGCAGTGATAAGGTATAGGAGTGCAGCGCAGCCTTGCTGGCCGAGTAGGTTGCGATCACATGGTTAGGTGCAAAAGACACGATAGACGATACATTAACGATGGCGGCTTGTTTCTGTTGACGGAGCAGGGGCAGGAGCTTTTCGTTCAGCCGGATGATGGAGAGATAGTTTGTGAGGATCTCTTCGCCGGCTTTTTCGTAAGATGTACCACCGTTCGAAAGCTGGTGCACGAACGCACGGCCCGCATTGTTGATCACCACGTTTAGCGCAGGGAAATCGGCTTCGAGGCGTGACACGAGCAGGTCCACATCGGCGGCGTTGGTTACATCACTTACAATGGCGGTGACACCCGGTACCAGCGATGCGGCCCGTTTCAGCCTGGCTTCATTCCTTCCGGTGATGATAACGTTGTTGCCCCGGGCAATAAACTGCCTGGCGATCTCCAGTCCGATGCCTGCGCTTCCTCCGGTGATCAGTACGGTGTTTTGTGTTGTTTTCATGGTTTTATGTTTATAGATCAATGTTAAAACCATACCGATCGGTATGGTATTGGGTAAATAAAAACTTATTCGAGGTCATGGATCATTTTTTCAACCGACTTCATGATCGTTTTCAGGTGATTGAGCTTACCGGTTGCCCGGGAGATCATGATCGCGCCTTCGATGGTGGCGATCATGGTCAGCGCTGTTGTTTCGGCATCCACCGACGGCCGGAATGCCTTTTCTTTAATACCCTTCTGAATGAGGCTTACGATCTTGTTTCTCCAGGCCATCAGCGCGGCACCCGCCCTCTTTTTGAGCTCGGGATGTGTATCGTCCGATTCAATGGCCGTATTCAGAATAGGACATCCGCCCAAAGGAAAAGGCTTTCTCAGGATATCGTTGGTGTATACCTTCACATAGCTGAGCAGCTGGTCTTTCGCGGAAGCATATTTGCCCATTTCCGCATCGATCACCGCATTGACCATTTTAAGGTGATGGTCAAAAACAGCCAGCGCCACCGCATTCTTGTCTGTAAAGTTGTTGTAGATGCTGCCCTTGGTAAGCCCCGTTGCCTTCTCCATATCCGAGAGCGTGGTACCGGCAAAACCCTTCATATTGAATAAAGGAGCGGTTTTTTCAACAATGAGCGCTTTTGTCTGTTCGGCCTTGGGCATATTATTCTGCTTTTGGTTCCGTAAAAATATACCGATCGGTATGCTTTTACAACCGGGGCATGTGAATTTTAGTTTCATACAATTGAGATTAATTTAAAAGTCTACGGTCGACAGTCCACCGCCGACTCGGGTTCCGTCATTCAGCGCGGCGAATGTGGCGGGCATTGAGGGACGAGGAATCACCTTATCGCGAAGTGAAGGCCTTTGGAACAGTTGCTCGAATTAAGTGCGCAGTGACGTTCGGGGGATCCTTCGCTCGCACAGGCCATCGCTCCACTCGTCGCTCTGGATGACGGTCTTTGAAGGGATGCCGTGGTCTGTGGACCGTCGACTGTGGACTAAAAAATCGTTAATTTCCCTTATGAAGAAAAAGATCACTCTCATTCTCAATGGCAAGGAAAAACACATCTCTGACGAAGATGTTGTTATACAGTCGTTGCCGACCGCTGAATTCAGGTTTGCAAACCCATTTATAGTAGTACACCACATGGGACCGAAGGTGTTGCCTCCCGAGACATCGGCCGGATCGTATCCTCATCCACACCGGGGTTTTGCACCTGTAACCTTTATTGTTCAGGGTGAGCTCAGTCATAAGGACAATGCAGGCCACTCGGGCAATGTAAAAGCCGGCGACGCACAGTGGATGTTTTCGGGCAAGGGCCTGCTTCATGACGAGGTGCCACCAGAACAATTCATGAAACGGGGAGGCACCCAGGAGTTTTTGCAGCTGTGGATCAATGTGCCGAAAGCGAATAAATGGGATACGCCCGCTTATCAGCTGGTAAAAAAAGAACAGCAGCCGGAAGTATTGAAAAGTGACGGCGTGGCCTTGCGACTGGTCAGCGGCATTTATGATGGAAAGACCGGTCCAATGAAAACACATACACCGGTGATCTTTGTAATTGGAAGCATTGCCAAAGACAAAGCGGTGAACCTGAAAGCGACACCCGGCTACTGGACCCTGCTCTATATTATAAAAGGAGAGGTCACCGTCAACGACCGGGATGCCGCCATCCACAACCTGATCGTTTTTGAAAAAGAGAATGATGAGATCGGTGTGGTAGCCAAAACCGATACGCAGGTACTCTTTATGTCTGCGGAGCCCATCAACGAGCCCGTGGCGGCGAAGGGCAATTTTGTGATGAACACCCCGGAGGAGGTGAAGCAGGGCCATGGATGACTTTGAAAAGGGATAATTCGGCGCGTGGTAAAAAAGATTTGAACTTCAATAGGGGTATGCGGATAAGTGATTGTCATAAAGCAAACAAAAACAAAACAAGGCTTCATGAAATCACAAATCATCAACTTGCTCGCGGCCTTCACGTTGCTGCTGGCAATACCAGTAACGGCCCAGCAGATCACCCAGAACATACGCGGCACCATCGTTGACCAGGACAGTCAGATGCCACTGGCTGGTGCCACCGTGATGGTGGTAGGTACCAGTCCGATCATCGGCACCATGACCGATGGCGACGGAAACTTCCGGCTTACCGGTGTGCCTATTGGTCGCGTCACGTTGAAAGTGACGTTCATGGGATACGAAGAGAGAACCATCCCCAACCTGCTGATCGGATCGGCCAAGGAAGAGATCCTGAACGTCACCCTGGCGGAATCCGTGAATACACTCGAAGCGGTCACCATCACCGGCGACCAGAACAAAGGTGAAGTGCTCAACGAGATGGCCATGATCAGCGCACACACTTTTTCCGTGGAAGAAACATCACGCTACGCAGGTTCTTTTGACGACCCTGCCAGAATGGTGGTGGCCTTTGCCGGTGTGAACGGCGACGCGGAAGGCAACAACGACATCATCGTGCGGGGTAACTCTCCCAAAGGTATCCTCTGGAGACTTGAAGGTGTGGCCATCCCCAACCCCAACCACTTTGCAGGTGAAGGTTCCACCGGTGGCCCGATCAACGCGCTGAGCAGCAAGATGCTGAGCAACTCGGATTTCTTCACAGGAGCGTTCGCAGCCGAGTATGGCGACGCTACTTCCGGTGTGTTCGATATGAGACTCAAACGTGGCAACAACGAGCAACGCGAATATACAGCGTCGATCAGTACCCTTGGTCTCGACATGACAGCCGAAGGTCCTTTCAAGGCCGGTGGCCGCGGATCATACATCGCCAACTACCGTTATTCAGCCCTCGATCTCCTCGACAAAGCAGGTGTGGTCGACTTCGGTGGTGTGCCCCGTTACCAGGATATGTCGTTCAAGATCCAGCTGCCCGTCAATGGCAAGCACAGCCTTTCGATCTTCGGCCTCGGTGGCATGAGCGGCATCGATACGGAAGAGAAGGACGAAAAAGATGAAGACATCATCACCGGTAAATTCAACGGCAGAAATAAAATGGGTGTGCTCGGGTTATCACACACGTACCAGATCAATGACGATATGTACCTGAAGAGCTCGCTTGCAGCCACCGGTTCGGATAACAATTACAAGTTCGCGACGCCCAATGATGACGATCAGTTCCATGTCATCGAGCAAGGCAACATCAGCAAGTCGTCGATGATCGCAACAACCACTTTCAACTACAAGCTTAACGCTAAGCACAAGCTGGAGTCAGGTATCATCCTGACAAGGTTGAACTTCAACATGAAAGCCGATGAGTGGGATTTCGACAAGGATGTGCTGGCGAATGAGCTCTCAGAAGAGGGCAGCTCCGCCACATTCCAGGCATTTGCCAGCTGGAAGTACCGGATCAGCGAGAACCTCACCATGATCAACGGTCTGCACTACCTGCAGTTTGCCCTGAACAACAACAACTCCATAGAGCCGAGGATGGGCCTCAAGTGGCAGGTTGACGACAAACAATCGTTCAATGTGGGAGCAGGTCTGCACAGCAAGCTCGAAGGTGTGTCTACTTACCTGGCCAAACGTTATGCCGATGATGGTACCTTCACACAACCTAACAAGGACCTGGAGATCACCAAAGCCGCACACTTTGTATTGGGATACGACCGCCGGCTGGGAGAGAACACGCACCTGAAAGTGGAAACCTACTATCAGCACCTTTATGACGTACCGGTTGAAGACTCCAACACCAGTGCATACTCGTTGCTGAACGTCAGCGAAGGTTATACCACACGTCAGCTGGTGAACGACGGCAAAGGCAAGAACTACGGTGTGGAGCTGACCCTTGAACGGTATTTACACAATGGCCTTTACTACATGAGCACGCTCTCGTTGTTCCGCTCGTTGTATACAGCCAAAGATGGCATCGAACGCAAGTCGGCCTTCGACAATAACTACGTGGCCAACCTGATCGGCGGCAAGGAATTCAAAGTAGGGAACCCTTCGAAGAACAAGGTGCTGTTCGTGAATACGAAAGTGGCGCTGATCGGTGGCAAACGTTATTCACCCATCAACCTGGAAGCCTCCATCGCCCGCGGCGAAGAAGTTACGGATGAGCTGAATCCGTTCTCTGCAAAAGGCGACGATATCTTCCGCACCGATTTCTCTATCGGCCTGAGAAGGAACAGGAAACGCACGACTACCGAGTTCAAGTTCGACGTTCAGAACATCCTGAACAACCAGACCGTGGTAGGAGAGGATTATATCAACGCCACCGAATCAATATACAAGAGCAAGCAGCTGGGCATGTTGCCAACCATCAGCTACAAAGTGAGTTTTTAAGGTTCACGCTGATGCGTGTGGCAAGGGGGGAGCCGGGGGGTTCCCCCTTCTTATTTACATTCAAGCCCTTCAGGCTTGGTTCGCCGCCTGGCCTGCCTATTTTTGTCAGTAGACCATTTGTCGCGTTAATCTTGTCCATGCAATTGAAGCCCCAACGGGGCTTAATATGAATAACCCACGGTGAAGCCGTGGGTTATTGACTGTGATGGGAGACTTGCGACACGTTCGATCGTGATCACAGGCGATGCATGCTCATGGCGCATCACCGGGTGAATCATGATCGGGCGGCAGTGATCGTACGCGTAACCGTCTCTCCATTCTCGTATCCCACAATCACCTCGCTCACCATCGTGTTCAGAAACAAGCCCGTCTCCACCACGCCGGGAATTTTTTTGATGGCAGTATCAAGCGAAGCAGGATCTTCAATACGCGCAAACCTGCAATCGATGATCAGGTTTCCATTGTCCGTCACAAATTCCTTTCCTTCTTTTTTGCGGATGGAGGGCTCGCATCCCAACGCCCGCAGTTGCTTCAGCGCGAGGGCCGGCGCAAAAGGCACGATCTCTACCGGAAGTGGAAAACTTCCTAACGTGTCCGTGAGCTTGGATTGATCTACTACAACGATGAACCGCCTGCTGGCAAAGGCCACGATCTTTTCGCGCAGCAATGCCCCGCCACCACCTTTGATCAGGTTTCCCCGGGCGTCCACCTCGTCGGCACCATCGATGGCGATATCAACCGACTCGATCGCGGCAAGCGGCAACAATGGAATGTTCACTTCTAGCGCAAGTTTTTCAGACGCCACTGATGTAGCCACGGCTTTGATGACGAGCCCTTGTTTGATCCGTTCGCCGATCTTGTTGATAGCGTGCGATGCCGTAGAGCCGGTGCCCAGGCCAACGACCATGTGATCCTCTATTTTTTCAACAGCCTTTTCTGCTGCAAGCTTCTTCGCATTCATAATGTGTTTCTAATCCAAGGATTATAAATCGATTAAAAGGTTTCTCCCCCTCAGATAAATTGACAGAGGTTGGCTAACTTTCAACAAACAGGAAATATCGGTTTATGGATCATCACTTGCAACCGTCAGAGAAAGTGGCCGAAGCGCTGAAGACCAGCAGGTCCGGCCTCGACCCGCAAACAGCGCAGCAGCGGATCACAGAACATGGAAAAAATGTGCTGGAGGTCAAAAAGAAGAAAACCCTCCTCGGAATGCTGCTGACCCAGCTGACGGATTTTATGATCCTTATTCTCATGGCCGCCGCAGTGATCTCAGGTATCATCGGCGACCTTACCGACACCATCGTCATCCTAGCCATCGTCGTGATCAATGCCATCATCGGGTTGATCCAGGAGTGGCGGGCGGAGAAGGCAATGGAAGCTTTGGAAAGTATGGCCGCCAGCCACGCCCGGGTGCTGCGCAACAACCAGATCCTCGACATACCGGCGGCAGACCTCGTGCCGGGTGACGTGGTGCAGCTCGAGGCCGGCAACATCATTCCTGCCGATATCAGGTTTATTGAAACGTACACACTCAAGGTGGACGAATCTTCCCTTACAGGTGAGTCGATGAATATCGAGAAGTCGGTTGATCCCTTGCCGCCCAAAACATATCCACTGGGCGACCGGGTGAATATGGGATACAAAGGCACCTTCGTCACCAATGGACGTGGTGTCGGCTACGTGGTGGCTACCGGCATGAAGACCGAGCTCGGAAGGATCGCTAAAATGATCCAGGTAGCGGAGATCAAAACACCACTGCAGAAACGACTGGAGGTTTTTGGCAAACGCCTTACACTGATCATTCTGATACTCTGCGCTGTGTTCTTCCTGGTAGGATGGTGGCGGGGAGAAGCCTGGTCTACCATGCTGCTCACATCCATCTCGCTGGCCGTGGCTGCCATTCCCGAAGCGCTCCCTGCGCTTGTAACCATCGCGCTTGCGTTGGGAGCCAGGCGCCTGGTAAAAAGCAACGCCCTCATCCGCAAGCTTCCGGCAGTAGAGACACTGGGTTCTGTCACCTACATCTGCTCCGATAAGACGGGGACACTTACACTGAACAAGATGACCGTTCAGGAGATCTTTGAACCGCAGGAGGTCACTTCAACCCTTTCTGTTTTTAAGGGAAAGGATATACTGCTTCACGCCCTCGCGCTGAACAACGATGTCACTAAAGATAAGGATGGCGTGTGGGTAGGAGAGTCCACCGAAGTGGCGCTCGTGCAGTATGCGCAGGACCATGGCTACGATCGGTTTGCGTTGGAATCTGAATACGCGCGTGTGGCAGAGCTGCCGTTCGACTCCAAGCGAAAATCGATGACCACTTTTCACCGGAACGGTTCGGGTGTAATAGCCATTGTGAAAGGAGCCGTTGATGTATTGGTGCGAAAGCTCGAGCCCACACAGCAAGCACTGATCCCATCCCTCGAGCGCCGCGCAGACGAGATGGCCGGGAAAGGTTTCCGCACGCTGGGTTATGCCATCCGGATGTTCGATACCATGCCTGCTACACAAAATACTGGAGAGATCGAATCATCCCTGACGTTCATTGGTCTCGCCGGCATGATGGACCCACCCCGTGATGAAGCGCGGCAGGCCGTAACGGAATGTAAAACAGCGGGCATCCATCCCGTCATGATCACGGGCGATCACAAGCTCACCGCACAGGCCATCGCGCGTAACCTGGGCATCCTCTCTGCTGAAAGCGACCTGGTGCTCTCAGGCCCGGAGCTTCAGAAGCTGAGCGACGATGAGTTCGACGCCGAAGTAGAACGGGTGCGGGTGTATGCGCGGGTAGATCCTGAACAGAAGCTCCGCATCATCGGTGCGTTGCAGCGACGCCATCACTTCGTAGCCATGACCGGTGACGGCGTGAACGATGCACCCGCACTGAAGAATGCTGACATCGGTATCGCCATGGGCATCAACGGCACCGAAGTATCCAAGGAAGCATCACACATGATCCTGCTCGACGACAATTTCGCCACCATCGTCAAGGCGGTGAAACATGGCCGCAGGATCTTCGATAACATTCTCAAGTTCATCAAGTATATCATGACCGGTAACTCGGGCGAGATCTGGGCCCTTTTCCTGGCGCCGTTCTTCAATTTGCCCATCCCGCTGCTGGCCATCCACATCCTCTGGGTCAACCTGATCACGGACGGGCTACCGGGACTGGCGCTCGCCTCCGAGCCAGCCGAAGCAGACATCATGAAAAGACCCCCGAGAGATCCGAAGCAGAGCATCTTCTCCGGTGGCATGGGCTGGCATATCCTCTGGGTAGGACTGCTCATGGGCCTCGTCACCCTCGGTATGCAGGCCTGGGCCATTCATTATGCCGGCGCCCACTGGCAGACCATGGCCTTCACGGTACTCTGCTTCGCGCAGCTCGGCCACGTGATGGCCATACGCTCCGAGCACAGGTCTTTTTTCAGAACGAGCCTGCTCTCCAACAAACCCTTGCTGGGAGCGCTGCTGTTTACTTCCGGGCTACAGCTGATGGTGATCTACACACCGTTCTTCAACGAGATCTTCAAAACACAACCCCTGACCCTCGGTGAGCTTGCCATATCCATCGCTGTTGCCAGCATCGTCTTCTGGGCAGTAGAGCTGGAGAAGTTCCTGAAGAACAGGCGGATCAATGTTCCTATGTACTAGCGGAGTCTCCGGTCTCCGGGACTCTGCGCTGTTGCGTGTTCAGCAAAGGACTAACGTACTTCGTTTCGCCGTCATCCTGAGAATTTATACAGCAGAGCGCCGTAGTGACAATAAGAATGACGTGTGCGTTTGTTTTCATTGCTGGCATTTCAAATTACGAATTCAGGAGGCTCCTACGGAGCCCAAGCGGATAAAATTGATCTATTCCTATAGACAGAACACTCCTATCGGAGTGAAATGCATTTTAGCTCCGGATGGAGCTCCCTGTTTATAGAATGGAAGATTGGTTTATATTGGCTCCATAGGAGCCTCCTGTGGACACGTCATCGGGAATGGCGGTTTGAGCGCACGAAGGTGCGAATGAAGGATCCCATTTGACAGCGTGCTTGCGAAGTACAATGCGCTCGAAATAAGTACGCAGTAACGACCGGGGGATCCTTCGCTCCCGCGTGCTATCACACCTGCATCGCTCTGGATGACGGGCCTCAAAAAAAAGAACTGTGTATCGGAAGCATGCAGAATCTTGTATCATTTTCGATACATGTTTTTTTGATTGATTCCTGGCTGATTTAATGTAATCTGTTGATAATAAGTTGATTGTATCTTGTGGCACGGGGATTGGCTACAGGGACGGTAATTCCATGTAAATTGACGACATGATGCTGCGAAACTACCTCCGCATTGCCTTCCGGAACATGACCCGGAGCATGCGGTTTTCCATCCTTCATATTTCAGGTCTCGCTGTGGGCCTTGCGTCCGTGATCCTGATCGCCTGGTATGTGTACGATGAGATCAGCTTTGATAACCTGCCCGGAGCAGCGCAGGTGTACCGCATCAATACCTACTGGGGCGATGACCCGGAGACGAATATGTACGCCACCACGCCACCGCCACTCGCAGCAGTGATCCAGGCAGAGATCCCCGAAGTGGAAAAAGTGGCACGCGCCTTTACCTGGAATCACTCCACGATGCGGCTACCGGCGGAAGAGCACGCAGGAAAGGACGAGGTGGTGTTCCGTGAGACGCGCATTTTTATCGTGGACCCGCAATTCCTGGACATCATGCAATATCCTGTGATCTCGGGTGAGCGGAAGTCTGCCTTCACACGGCCTGAATCGATCGTTATCACCAAAGAAACTGCTTTGCGTTATTTCGGTCAGGACGCCCTTGACCGCGGCGCTGTCATTGGCAAATCGATCCTCTTCGGCGGTGACCGCACAGCACGCATCGTATCCGCAGTGATCGATCCCCCGGCCAACACGCATTTTCACTTTGACATGCTGGTGCACATGGGATTCGGTTACGATGAGTTGGGCACGTTAAAAGTATGGACCTGGAACATCATGCACACCTATGTAAAAGTGAACGAGGCTGTGGCCAATGACCCGGACCGACTCAAGGCGTTGCAGGCCAAGCTTTCGTCGATCAGCACCCGGTACATCAAACCTGCTGCCGGCGACCACGATGATGTTTCCGCGGCCGATTTCAGGCTGCAGCCATTGCGTGATATTCACCTGCATTCGCATTTACTGCGCGAGCATGAGCCCAACGGAGACCATACAACCGTGCAGGTGCTCGTGACCATTGCCGTGCTCATCCTGGTGCTGGCCTGTGCCAATTTCGTGAACCTTTTTACGGTGCAGTCGGCACGCCGCGCCAAAGAAGTGGGCGTACGCAAAACGCTCGGGTCAGGCAAAGGTGGTCTTGCTTTCCAGTTCTTCGTGGAGGCTTCGTTGTATACCTTCATTGCGGCGCTGCTCGCCCTGGGGCTTGCCGAGCTGCTGCTTATTCCGTTCAATGCGCTCAGTGGAAAACAGCTCTCGTTCGACTGGGGAACGCACCCCGTGTTGTTCGCGGGTATGGCTGCGGTGTTCCTGCTGGTAGTATTCTTTTCAGGAAGTTATCCTTCCATCTATCTGTCATCCTTCAGTCCTGTACGTGCGCTCAAGGGGAACCTTCTGCAGCAAACTGGAAAAAATAACTTCCGCAACGCGCTGGTCGTGCTGCAGTTCAGCATCTCCATCGGCCTCATGATCTGCAGTGTGCTGGTGCTTCAGCAGTTGTTGTTCCTGCAAAACAGGGCGCCGGGTTATCAGCGTGAAAATGTGATCATCGTCAAGAACGACCGCGAGATCCAGGATCAATGGCGCGCATTCCGTGACGAGCTTCAGGTGCATGCTTCCATCACCAGCGTCAGTTTCACCACAGGCCTTCCTGCGCAACCCCTGAATGTGATGCGCGACTTCCGCCTCCGGGGCGATGCCGCCAACACAGGCATGCACTGGTTTCTGGCAGATGAAAATTATCTCGCTGCACTCGGACTCGAATTGCAGCAGGGCTCCTGGTTTTCTCCCGATGAAACAGCCAACACACAAAAGGTGGTGATCAACGAGACCGCTGCCCGCATCCTGGCATTGGATGAGCCTGTAGGCCGGCAACTGGTGATGAACTACGGTGCGCCCGACGAAGAGCACCTGGAGATCATTGGCGTGGTAAAAGATTTCAATGTTGAATCGTTTCACAGCGAGGTCAAGCCCGTTGTGCTCCGCTACTATACACCTGACTATGCTATGGACTATGTTGCCGTTCGCATCCATCCCGGCAATCCCTCTGAGGCACTCTCTGTGGTCGAAAAAGCCTGGAAGAAGTTCGAACCAGAGAACCCTTTCGTTTATTCTTTCCTCGACAAGGACCTGGAGCGCCAATACCTTTCGGAGCAACGCCTGAGCAAGCTCTTCGGAGGGTTCACGCTGCTGGCCCTGATCATTGCTGTGCTCGGGTTAACGGGCCTTGCTTCTTTTATGGCCGAGCTTCGCACCAAGGAGATCGGTATCCGCAAAGTGCTCGGCGCTACGGCGGCAGGGATCATCGTACTTTTCTCGCGCGACTTCACACGGCTTGTGCTGCTGGCCACTGCCATTGCCATCCCCGTGTCATACTGGTTCATGAAACAATGGCTCGGCGATTTTGCCTACCGTATCGAGATGAGCGCGGGCGTCTTCATCCTGTGCAGCCTCGCAGCCCTGGTGCTGATGTGGGTCACGGTGTCGTTGCTTTCATTCCGGGTAGCAAGGCTTAATCCAGCGGAGACGCTGAAGACGGAATAGGCTGGTTGCCGGTTGCCAGTTGCCTGATGGCCGGTTAGGGTAGTCTCTGCCGTTGTTGGTGTTCTTCACCGACAACCTCACCAACTATCACACTATACGAAGCAGAGTAAGTTTGCCTACACCACCCCAACTGGTAACCGGTAACCGGCAACTGGCAACCATTTCACAACGCAGTTACTACCACATCCTTGCTGCGCTTCGTATCAGGCCATGGTGCCGGTATCTGACAAAACCCATCCGACTCAATATCAAAAGCGCGGTTCATCAGGTTATAGATATGTTCACGCGTTACCGCCCAGGCGATCTCAACAAGCTCACGTTCTGAGAAATGCTTCTGTGCTTCGGCAAAAGTTTCGTCGGAGATCTTCTTGTAGAGGGTAAGCTCTTCGGCAAACAGGAGCGCGGCCTTTTCGCCTGCCGTGAACAGGGGGGAAGTCTTAAAAGTTGATACATTGAAGAATTTCTCCTGTTGATCGGGGTAATGTGTAATGGCCTGCATTTTGCCGATGTCGATACAGAATCCGCAGACGTTCAATTGTGCTACATGGGTGCGCACCAGCACCGCAAGGTATTGGGGGAGCTGGTATTTTTTCTCGAGCTTTTCAAGCTTTTGAACAAACAGCCCGAAGCTCAGGGGAAGTCTTGCGGAGATCACTTTTAAGGGCGTCATCACTTTGCCATACTTTTTCCGGGTCATCCAATAGACAAATTTCATCATCAAACCGGAAGGTTTTTCAATAGGTGCAAGTTTCGTTTTCATATATAAGCGATTTTGTTTCTTTTCGCCCATATGACGGAGACTACGCAACTTGTGACAGTTTTTTAAAAAGATTTTTTTGAATGATGCAGGCTAACGGACGCTAAAACGGCATATGACGGGTCAGACCCTGTTTTGTGACATTTTTTATGAAAAATTTTGATGAGCCGGGCTCATGGGCGTCACCCTCTCTCTTTCCTAAGAGAGGGTCGGGGAGAGTTTGTCAGGGTTTCGCACAAAGTAGAGGCCTATAATGCTTTGCCCGTCTGTTTCCAGGGTACAGATCGTATCGACCAGGCCCGTAGCCTTGTTCAGTATAATTGCACCCGCAGAACCGTTGACCACTGCCGGTTTCACCTCAAAGTTGTTGGCTGTATCTTTCAGGATGTTGAGCATGAAGGTGATGATCTTCTGAGGCCCTACCAGGGGCACTACCGACGCACTCATCTTGCCGCCACCATCGGCGTACAGGATCACATCCTGATGCAGGATCTCCTTCAAGGTGCTGGCATCGAGCTTTGCGCAAGCGTCGAGGAAGGCGTTCATCAGCCGTTGCCTTTCTTCTTGCGAGGCCTCATACCGGGTTCGTGGCTTCTGTAATTTTTCCTGGGCGCGGTGCACGAGCTGCCGGGCGTTTTCTTCGGGCAGATTGCATATTTCGGAGATCTCGCTGTAAGGAAAATCGAATGCATGACGAAGGATGAACGCTGCCCTTTCCACCGGGTTGAGCTTCTCGAGCGTGCTGAGCAATGCGTAGGGCAACGGATCGCCCGATTGCCTGTCGTCCGCAGCAGCGGTTTCTGAAACTATCGGCACCGGGAGCCAGGGACCTTTGTAGACTTCACGGGTTTTCTTCAGCGCCTCGAGCCGATCAATACACTTGTTTACAACGGCACGGCTCAGGTATGCTTTGGGAAACTGAACTTCCGGTTGTTTCGAAAACCAGCTTTCAAACACATCCTGAACGATGTCTTCCGCCTCCTGCACTTCTCCAAGCATATCATAAGCGAGCGAGAACAAAAGTGGCCGGTGTTGATGAATGTCTTCCATGATGACCAAAAATAATACGCACCGGGGAAAATAAAAATGGTTGCCGGTTGCCAGTTGCCAGGTGGCCGGTTAAAGCGGTCAATACTTACACTATACTCCTTTCAAATTAAATTGAGGACAGAGCGCACCCGCCGTTGTAGTGTCGCCGTTGTTGGTGTTCTTCACCAACAACCTCACCGACTAAGCACGAGTAAGTTTGCCCACAACCGCCAGAACTGGCAACCGGTAACCGGCAACTGGCAACCCTTTCAGAACATAAACCTCCTCACTCTCAGCCCCTCCGTTATCATCTCGCTCGTGGCCAGGTGACAACAATACCCTTCCGAGATGTTGATTTCGGTTAAGAACCAGGAACGGTTTTCAATAATAACTGGTTGTTGGTGTCGCCGTTGTTGGTGTTCTTCACCAACAACGCCAACAACTCCACCAGCCCCTATAACAGAAACCTGTTTCAACGGAATGCTCAATCCTTTTCCATCCGCTTTGATCAGCGCTTCTTTTTTGGTCCAAAGGTTATAGAAGTTCACAAAACTGCCATCGTCTGATTGTATCAACCTCATTTCATCATCCGAAAACTGTTCCTTGAAGTCAGTTACAGCCACAGGTTTGATCTGTTCAATGTCGATGCCCAGGCGTATGTTGTTAGCTGCGGCACAGACCACGAACTTGCCCGAATGCGAGATGTTGAAGTCGATGGCAGCATCGTTGAAGTACGGCCTTTGATGGCTGGTATAGCGGAGGTCTTCAAGACGGAGATGACCGATGCCGAGCTCTTCGAGGCAACGCAGCAACAACAGCTTGCCATAAAGACAAGCTTGCGCATCTTCCCGAAATTTGTATCTCAGCACCTGCTCCCGGTGTTCATTCGGCAGCCGGCACAAATATCCATCCCATACGTTGGGTGGGAAGGGTGCGCTATTTTCAGCATAGGCAATGAGCATACAAAATGAATTACCTGACACTAATATAGATATTGTAATAATTATTCGAAGCATGCCGTAGAATCCAACAATGTCCGGCAGTGGACTGTCGACTGTGGACTGTGGACTCTTCCCGATAAATAGTATTATTGTGCTGGCAACTGCACTTTAAAAGTTTATGAAACCCTACCTGAAAGACAAACACTTCGATCACACTGATTTCACTGAAAAAGGATTTGAGGCAGGAGAGTATGACCATTGCACTTTTCGCAATTGCAATTTCTCCGGTATCGACTTGTCTGAGTGCATGTTCATGGATTGCCGGTTTGAAAGCTGCGACCTCAGCATGGCAAAGCTGAGAAACACCACTTTCCAGGATGTGACGTTCGCGCACTGCAAACAGCTGGGATTACGTTTCGACGATTGCAGCAAAACGTTGTTGACATTTTCTTTCGATACGTGCTCGTTGAATTTCTCGTCGTTTGCCAGGCTGAAGCTGAAAGGAATTGTCTTCAGGGAATGCAGGCTACAGGAAGTTGAGTTTGCCGGGGCTGACCTCACCAACGCAAGCTTTGACAATTGCGACCTCGACAGGGCCGTTTTTCAAGGTACTGTGCTCGAAAGCTCGGACTTCAGAACAGCCTACAATTTCTCCATCGATCCCGAAATAAACCGCATGAAAAAAGCCCGGTTCTCGATCAACGGACTCCCCGGCTTACTGGAGAAGCACGCCATCATCATAGCGTAGAGATCTTCTCGCCACGAAGGCACTAAGGTCACAAAGCATCCGCAAAGCAGTAGTGTTTTCCTCGTGTTCTTTGTGCTTTAGTGGCAAAAAAAAGCGGAGCTCCCGGCATCTCCGGAAAACTCCGCTTGGCACAGTCTTAATCCTGTCGCAGCCTTCACAAACAGACTCCACTCAGCTGTGGACTGTCGACCGTGGACTGTGGACTCTTCAAATCAATCCACTTCACTAACCCCCATTAATTTTCTCAATTGGATTCGTGCTGATAAATAATCATAAGCAGCCTCCAGGTAGTTGGATTGCGCCGTGGCAAGTGAAAGCTCGGCATCAGTCAATTCCAGTCTTGGCGAAATACCATTCTTATACCTGTAGAGAATAATGTTGTAGCTCAGCTGGGCGGTCTCTTGTACGATGGCCGTGTTCTCCAGGCGCAGCAATGCTTCTTTATTGCTGGCGATCGCCTCGTGCACCAATGCCCTGAGTCTTTCCTGTGTGTGAGCCACACGAAGCTCGGATTGTTCTTTGGTCAGGTCTGCCTGTTTCACCCTTGCATAAGTGCTGAGCCCGGTGAAGAGCGGCACGGACAGCTGCAGGCCCACAAATGACGACGAAGGATAGTGAGCATTCTGGTATTCAAGATTGTTGGTTTGCGTCTGCACCTGGTATTGCGCCAGCAGCGACAGCACAGGCTTCCGGTAGGCCGATGCCGTGCGCACCTGTTGTTTGTCGAGCTGGGTTTGCAGGTTCAGCACCTGGAAGTCGGGATTGTTCTGTTTCACCTCTTCGTAGACCGTTGCTTCGTCGGGAATCACTTCCGCCACGGGAATGGTCAGCGAATCCGTCAGCACCAGGTCATTCAACGAATCGATGCCAATCAAAGTCCTGAGCTGAAGCTTCTCTGTTTCGGCGGCGAACGTAAGCTTCACAAGCTCGGGTTCGAGATTTTTCACGGCGGTGTAGGCGCGCAGGGTGTCTACCCGCAGACCTTTGCCCTGGATGAACAACGACCGTGAGTCCTGCAGCACCCTTTTGTTCCGGTGGATGCTTTCCTGTTTCAGGCGAATGCGCTCGTTCAGCACCAGCACTTTAAGATAGGTCTCCTTGATCGATGACAGCACCTCGATCTCTTTTGCCCTGGCGGCTACCGTGCTTTGACGCTGGCGAAGCTGCGCAAGCTGGAGCGACGGGAATGCCAACGGGTTGTATACGGGCTGAACCGCGGAGACAACAGCCGTGAGCTGGTCTTTTCCGCCAAACCTGCCGTACGGGATCTTGCCGCCCTCATTGTTCTCACCGAAGCCGAAGAACGCGGGAAGCTGAAAGTAGTGGTTGGCTTGTGCGCCGGCGGAAACTGTGGGTAAAAAGAGACTCCTGGCAATGACCCTTTGCCGTTCCGCTTTCTCTACCTCGAGGGCGCTGGATCTGAGCTCCGGGTTGGAAGCCCGTCCGAGGGACAGGGCTTCCTGGAGCGAAAGTTTTTGCTGTGCATGTACCTGTATTGCCAGGGCCAGGGCAAACGACCATGCAACTGTATGTTTGATGAATTTCATGTGTTGTAACGGATTAAACTGTGAGTGGCTGCGCTTTAAGATCGGGTGTTCCTTCGGCGTGTTCACCAGCTTTGCGCGCATAAGGCCGCGAGATGTATGAATAAACCGAAGGGATCACGTAGAGGGTGAGAATACCGGCGAAGATAAGCCCGCCCACCACGGCGATACCCAGCGATGTTCTGCTGCCCGACGATGTACCCAGCGAAAGCGCAATGGGCAGAGAACCGAAGATCATGGCGAGCGTGGTCATCAGGATCGGACGAAAGCGTGAGCTGGCAGCGGAGAGCACCGCTTCACTTACGGAGAGGCCTTCTTCCTTACGTTGATTGGCAAACTCCACGATGAGGATCCCGTTTTTCGTGATGAGACCAATGAGCATGATGATGCCGATCTCGCTGAACACGTTGATGGATTGCCCCGTGATCCAGAGGCTCAGCACCGCACCTGTGAGCGCCATAGGCACCGTGAGCAGGATGATGAACGGATCGATGAGGCTTTCGAACTGTGCGGCAAGTACCAGGTAGATGAGCAAGATGGCGAAGATGAACGCAAAGATCAGACTCGAGCTGCTTTCAGCGTAGTCGCGGCTTTGACCGGCCAGCGCTGTGGTGAATCCCGGAGGCAGCACTTTTTTGGTGATCTGGTCCATGTCGCTGATGGCTTCACCCAGGCTGACGCCTGGCGCGGGCGTTGCAGAGATGGTTACGCTGTAGGACTGGTTGTAGCGGTAGATGGCGGGAGGGCTAACTGTTTCTTGCAAACTCACCAGGTTATCGAGCGACACCATGTCGCCATTCTCGGCGCGCAGGAACAACGACTGCAGATCTTCCGGTGCGGAGCGTTCTTCACGGTCGAGCTGGCCGATCACTTCATATTGCCTGTCGTTATAGATGAAATACCCGTAACGTCTTCCGCTGAGCGCCAACTGCAACGTGCGGCCGATCTCTTGCGTGGAGATGCCCAGCTGTGCGGCGCGCTGGCGGTCTATGGTGATGCCGATCTCGGGTCTGTTGATCTTGAAGTCAGGGTCCTGGAAGCTCAGCTTCTTGCTCTGATATACTTCGTTCATGATCTTGGGCGTAACTTCAATGAGGCTCTTCAGGTCAGGCGCCTGCACCACGTATTGCAGGGGCTGTGAGCTGGAGAATCCGCCGATGGTCGGGATCTGGATCGGTATAACGATCACATTACGGAACCGCGACGACGCCGCTATCAGCTTCTCGTACACTTGTTGTTGCGTCATGCCGCTTTTGCGCTCATGCGGATCTTTGAGGAAGATCCACTGAAAGGCGCCGTTCACGGGCTGCACCAGTGTTCCAACCGAGGCTGCAATACCGGCATACGTACGGTTCTCGTTCAGATCAGGAATGGAGTCAGAAACATAGTTGTTGATCTCCTTCATGGTCTCTTCCATACTTTCATAGGAGGTTCCCTCGGGAGCGATCACTGCCAGGCCCACCATGGAGCGGTCTTCCAGCGGCGCAAGCTCAGAGGGCAGGGTAGGCAGCAGGTACCAGGCTATGGCGAATGAAAGCACCAGCAGCACAAACCCCATCCACCTTACTTTAAAGAAAGCCCTGAGGGAACGTTCATAGGCGTTGTTCAATCCCTGGAACCAGGGCTCCGTTTTCCGGTACAGCCACCCGTGCGACGCGTTTGACTTGAGCAGGTAGGCGCTCATCATCGGCGACAACGTAAGCGCGACAAAGGCAGAGATCAGCACCGAGCCGGCCACCACAATGGCGAACTCCTTGAACAGCTTACCCGTGATCCCGCCAAGGAAAAGAATGGGCAGGAAAACGGCCGCCAGCGTCACCGTGGTGGAGATCACGGCAAAGTAGATCTCGTCAGAACCTTTTCTCGCCGCCGCCAGGGGATTCATGCCCTGCTCGATCTTGCTGTAGATGTTCTCCAGCACCACAATGGCATCGTCTACCACAAGCCCGATGGCCAGCACAAGTCCCAGCAGCGTAAGCACGTTGATGGTAAAACCACCGATGTACATGATAAAGAATGCCGAGATGATGGATACAGGGATCGCCACGAGGGGAATGAGGGTGCTTCGCCAGTCGCGCAGGAAGATGAAGATGATGAGCGCCACCAGTACGAATGCCAGGATCAGCGTCTCTTCCACTTCAGACAGTGAGTTACGCACCGGTACTGTGAAGTCTTTTCCCAGGGAGATGATATATTCTTTTGGAGCAGTTTTTACGATCTCGTCGAAGCGGTCCTTGAACTCGTCTACGATGGCCAGTGAATTGGCGCCACGCTGGGGTTGTACGCCCGTGCCCACACCGTACCTGGCTGTTTTACCTTCACCCACGATCATGGCCGTGCGCTCATTTTGCGACGACATGATGGCCGTGCCGATATCCTTGAACCGTACAATGGCACCGTTCTTCTGCACTACGATCATGTTGTTGAAATCGTCTTCCGTCACCAGCCTGCCTTGTGTGCGCAGCGTTACTTCGGTGTTCTCACCTTCGATACGTCCACTCGGAAGGTCTACGTTCTCCCGTTGCAGGGCTGCCTGCACATCGGAAGGAGTGAGGCCGTACGAGGCGAGCTTCAGCGGATCCATTCGTAACCTCATGGCGCGCTTACGTCCTGCATAAGTATCCACCAGCCTTACGCCGGGGATGGACTGCAGCTTTTCCTTGATGTTGATGTTGACGAAGTCCGTTACGTCTTCCAGTGTACGGGTATCGCTCTGCACCGTGAGGAACACGAGGAAATCCGGCGGGCCAGCCTTTTCAACGATGGTAGGCTCGATATCGGAAGGCAGCTGCTGGCGCGACTTCGATACTTTATCGCGCACATCGTTGGCCGCGGCTTCGAGGTCTGCATCCAGGTTGAACTCTACGGTGATGATGCTCACCTGCTCCCGTGAAACGGAAGATAACGCGCGGATCCCATTAGCTTCGGCGATGGCTTCTTCCAGTGGTTTGGTCACCTGCGAGGCGATGATGTCGGCACTGGCGCCTGGATACACCGTGGTGACCATTACGATAGGAGAATCGGTTACAGGGTACTCGCGGGTTCCCAGAAAGGTGTAGCCCACGATCCCGAACAAGATCAGCAGCACCGACATCACGCCGGCCAGCACTGGTCTTGATATACTTACTTGTGAAATTGCACTCATAAACTTGTTTAAAACGGTCTTATAGTATTAGTTAAAAGATCACTTGATAGTGACCAGTGTTAAAGGCGCACCGGGTGAAAGTCTCAGCAGGTTGCTGGTGATCACGGTGTCGCCAGGAGTGAGGCCCTGCAGGATCTCCACCTGACCTGTGCTCCGTTGTCCGATCTGCACGGGACGCGCTTCGGCTTTATTGTTTTTAGCAACGAACAGCACATAACCGCGCGGAGAGGGGATCAATGCCTGTGACGATACAGAGAGGGCGTTGGCCGAGGTGTTGAGCGAGAGGTTGATCCTGGCACTTTGGCCTGGCAGCAGCTTGCCTTGCGGATTGGCTGTCACGCCCCTCACCAACAAGGTGCGGGTGTCCGTGCTCAGGCTCGCTGCCTTGGCTACGACCGTTGTCTTGTACTCGGTCTGGTCTGACGGCGTTGTGAACGTTTGCTGACTGCCGGCGTGGATCACGTTGGTGTATTTCTCAGGAACGGAGAATTCTATCTTCACCACGCTGTTGTCCTGGATGTCTGTCAGCACGGTGCTCACAGAGACGATGGCACCCACGTGTGTGTTGATCATGCCGATCTGTCCGTCGAAGGGCGCGGTGATCCTGGTTTTGTCGATGGTTGCCTGCAGCTCGGTGATCTGGGCTTGCAGCACTTTGAGGTTGGTGGCTACTTCGTCGTAATCCTGCTGGGCAACGGCTTCATGATCGATGAGGTCTTTCAGGCGTTTCTCGTTCAGGATGGCGAGCTTTTCCTGCTGGTGAAGGCGCTCCAGCTGCGCGAGCAGGTCGGCCTGATCGAGCAGGAACAGCAGCGTACCTTTCTTTACTTTGCTGCCTTCCTTCACATTCACTTTCACCACTTTGCGGGTAAGCTCGCTGACGATGTCAACTTCCTGGTTGGCGAGCACTGTTCCGGTCACTTCGAGACGATCCTGCAGCTCGCTGGGGTGGATCACGGTTGCATCTACAGGTATTCCGGCGGGAACGGCAGCGGCTTCAGCGGTGGCTGGCAATTCTTCAGCTTTGATAGCACAGGCCACCACCACGGCGGCGAGTGCGGCAGAACCTGCTACGTATTGCAGGTTTCTGAATAACGGGTGTTTGAAGAGTCTGTTCATATGTATTGATTTATTTAAATAATTCGATATGTTGTTCAAAAGGGGGGCAAATGTAATCGGGTGTCGTGTCATGTCATAATGTTTAATAGAAATATTTAAATATTTCGATAAATAAGATACAAGAGATCAGGTCGTTTTCAGTGAATGCAGGAAATCGATGTACTCCTCGATCAGGCTGTTGTTGAGCGCATACTTGACGTACCGGCCTTCCTTTTCCGGGATCAGGATCTCCGTATCGGTCAGCTGCTTCAGGTGGTGGCAGATCGAAGGCTGGGAGAGGTCGATGATCGCATCGATGTCGCAACAATAAAGCGCATCGTTTTGCTTTTTCACCTCTTTGATGATCATGATCCTGTTCGGATCGGCCAGTGCTTTCGAGATCTTTTCTGCTTTCTTGTGCTCCATTACCCTATCGCCTGTTAGCCTACTTATCTATTTATCGAAATATTTCGATGTTTCATATTACGTCGATCCCGCCCGAAAAGTTCTGATGATCGAAAAATCTTTCTAATAAAGTTTCAGCGCTATGGCCTTGCTTCCTTTAGACTTCCCATTCTTCTGTTCCCCCGCCCAATGTCTCATTTATGAAACACGCCTCCGAATCCACACACCTACCCACGAACGACAGGCTCCTTACTCCTTACTACTGGCTCCTTACTCCTTTTTTACCCGCATAGTTTGCTGAGCACCACCGCGATAAGCAAAGACGGGTCTTTTTTAAGTAGCGACCCCGGTATTCAGTAGAACTACTGGTTTTTTAAAATACGGTATTCCCTGATCCCCGGTACCCTACTTAATAATAAGTTTGTCCGTCCGCTATTGTAAAAGCAATTCGGGCAACGGACCCCAAAACTCAAAATGTATGCATAGAACCAACAAAAAGGCCCCATTGATAATCCTATTGATGGCCGCAGTACTCGTATTCTCCTGCGAACGCGAGGGCGAAGTAGATCAAAAGAGGGTGATCATTAACAACTCCTCGTTTGAGGACCGTATTAACTATAACGTAGACAGTACCATCACCGTTGGAACGCTCACTGGCGGAAGGACCAAAGCAGCCCTGAGCCTGAAGCTGAGGGCAGAGGTGCTGCCACCGGTATACAATGGCATCACGTTGCGGGCCTCCCATATTTATGTTGATAAAGACTATGCTTATGTTGTTTATAACCTTGAAGGTGAATCATACCTGGGCGGCGTCGAGATCTTTAACATCAGCGACATCAGGCATCCTTTTATTGATTCGCAGGCAATTTTCATCAACACGGATGTAAGCTCTGTCTGTTATGACGATAATGTGGTCTACCTGGCCGAGGCGACCGGTGACGCAGGGTTTGACGCGCCGGCAGTGCTGGAAGCGCTCCAGATCGAGAACGGCAGGCTCACAACGAAGTCCAGAAGGGTTGGTCTGACCAGTTACGCCGCTACGGATGTCAGTGTGTCTAAAGATTATATCGCCGTGACTTCCGGTTCTGCTGGCGGACTATCTGTTTTAAACAGGAAGACGTTGGAGAGGACTGCCTTTGTCGGACTCGACGATGCGCGGGCCGTTGCTTTCGAAAACTCCGGCGGGATGATCACATTACAAGGGACTCCCGCCAGGGTCAGTATGTTCGATGCGGCTGGATCGCTCCAAAACAGTTTTGAGTTCAAGGGCGCCAACATTCCTGAATCCAAATCGATGCTGGCTTTGCATGGCAACGCTGTGTTTGTGGCCGCCGGAGATGGAGGAGCCTATTGTATCAACAAAAGCACCGGCGTGGTAAACTTTAACATCCCCGTGCCGCAGGATGAAGACCTCGATCCGCACGAGTCTGTCTGCAACAGCGTGGCAGTGTTTGGTGATGTGCTTTATATGGCCTATGGCGAGGCGGGGTTATATGCCGCCAAAATTGATGGCGAGAGCGAAAAATTCAGTGACCTGAGTCCGATCAGGTTCAGTGGCAACTCATCTGTCAACCACGTTGCCGCCAGGAACAAAACCATTTTCCTGGCCACAGGAACCGGAGGGCTTAAGATCGTGGAGCTTGAATAATTAAACCGCAGCGGACGCCGGATGGTTGCATCACTCAGGATTAACGGGTTTCAAAAAGAAGCGCTACCCTTAAAGGCGACTACCTTATGGGCTCAACCTCGTTCGGAGTCTCCACAAGGCTGGCTTTCGTTAGCTGTTTCTGTTTTACCATTTTGTCGATGAGATATAACATAGCGATGGTAACAACGGTAGCACCTGCAACCACATACCCCAGGATGTCATAGTTCCTGATGCGCCCATCTTCGGACTGAAAAACGATGGCGCCGGCGATCAGCGAAGCGATACCACCCGATATCATGTTCACGGCGGAGTTGATGCTCATGAAAGCACCACGGTCGAGGGCCTCCGGAACAGCGGTGATCAAAGCGGAGGAGGAGACCATACGCCCGGCGTAGCTGGTGAACATGAACGCGCTGAAAACGGTCACTACCGCTACGGGTGTGATGCCAAGGTTACAATAGATCACCGTGGAAACGATCAGCACAACGGAGCAGATACAGAACACAACGTACTTTCCCACGATGTCTGACAGCACACCGATGAGCGGCGCGGCACACATGGAGCAGACACCCGTAATGAAATACAGTTGAGGAAGATCACTCATCGAAATACCGTTATTCTGTACGGCGAATACGCTGCCAAAGGGCATCAGCATAAAACCTCCGGTGGCCAGTAGCAGGGTGGTGGCGAAAGCCTTGGCATACGAAGGGTTGGAGATGGTTCGGGCGAGATGTTCTGCCGGATTCCGTAGGGTACTGTTTGCCAGGTGCGCGTTCACCGGCTTCATGAAAACAATGATGAGAAGCAGCACAAAGACACACAATCCTGCGATCAGGAGGAAGGGAATGTGCCATCCAAAGAAGGAAGCCAGGTAAAGTCCCGCGGGCAGCCCCAGCACCGATGCGCCGGCGAACGCCATCTGCAGAAAACCCATCACGCTGCCGCGAATTTGAATGACAAACAGGTCGGTAACAATGGCATAGATCACGGACCCGATCACGCCACCAAAGATGCCCGTAATAATGCGTGCGGCGAGCAGAAATGTGTAATCGGTGGCAATGCCGCAAAGGGCCGTTCCGATAATGAATCCCGTGTAGAAGAAAAGCAACAGTTTCTTACGGTCGAACTTATCCGCAAAGCCGGCGGAAAACAGTCCTGAGATGCCCGCGCTCCAGGCATAGGCAGAGACCAGGATGCCAAATTGAGCTGCGGTAATGTCGAACTCCTCTAAAAGCATGGCGCCCAGAGGCGACAATACCATAAAATCGAGAATGACCGTAAACTGAAGGAATATGAGTACGACAACAATAAAGATCCCGTACGGGGTGATGAGGGGCTTATTCATGGGCACTTGAGCAATTGTGTACTGCCAAAATTAGAATAATCCCGTTTGCTTCAGCACGGCGCCGGCATTTATTGTTGCCAGGGATGGGCCTTTGCCGGGAGAATCTTTGGCGAAAGTCTGTAACTTTTTTATCGCGGCGAAGTACTATATTAGTATAATCACATCCCTATGAACCAATTTAGCCGCATTTCATCCGTTTTGTTGATCGTTTGCCTGACGTCAACACTGGCGTTCCCACAGCAAAGCGATCCCAAGCCCGCACCCAAAGGAAAGAATCAGCCGGAACCGGCAAAAGAAGAAGCCAAATCAGAAGAGGAGTCTGATAAAGAGGCCTGGTTGGCCAAATGGAGGCGTGCCACCGGCGAGGATCGTGATTGGGATTCTGACGTGCGCGTGGATATCGACCCCGATCTGGAAATAGTTGTTGAAGAAACAATGCAATCGCTCTCGAGGACACTTGGAAACCTGGAGATTGACATGGAAGCCCTGCAGATGGACCTCGCGGACATAGACGTTGATATCGATCCCATCGAGATAGAGATCCCTGACATAGACATCGATATCGACCCGATTGACATCGAGATCCCCGAGATAGATATCGACATAGATCCCATTGAGATAGAGATTGACGATATCGAGATTGATGACATAGACGTTGATGTAGACGTCGACGTGGATGACGACGATGACGTATCATTCAGACATCGCTGGAACAGGGACGACGATAACGACTCCGACCATCGCGACGATAAGGACGAATGGAAGGAGAAGGATAAGATCAAGAACAAGGATAAAGAAGAAAAAGAGAAGGACAAATCAGACAAGGCTGACGACAAGTCCAAAGGTCTTAAGAAGCTGAATTGAATTAGTCCACACTGTTTTTTTGATCTGTCATTCATCAGAGCGGCACATGGTGTGCAGGCATGTGGGAGCGAGGAATCTCCTTGAAGCAAAGTGCACTTCACAAGGCGCTCATTCGAAATAAGTTGGCAGTAATCATCAAGCGATCCTTCGCTCACACATTCCCCGCTTATGCATCGCTCAGGATACCGGTTTTCGAGGCCGCTGTGGACTATCGACCGTGACTATTAAATCTTTCTCATCACATTATTCACCAGCGCATCGCACCGGGCGCTGCCAAATTCAAAAATTTCCGGATCGGAAGAAAGCCGCAGCAAGGTCTCCTTCATGAGATTTTTAGCGCGGTGCAACCGTACTTTGACGTTGCTCTCCTGGATGCCGATGCATTCACAGAGCTCGTGCGTCTCCATGCCCTGGATCTCCTTTAACACATAGATCACACGATACTTTTCCGGAAGCTCGTCAATGGCGCGTTCGATCAGGTTTTTCACTTCTTTTCCGATCGTGATCTTTTCGGGGTTTACGTTCCTGGAGTCGGGTAGTTGAATCAGCTCTTTGTTCATGGGATCAGCGTCTCCTTCGTGTAGCCTTTTTATCCTCGTATCCTTTTTGATCCGTTGCAGCGCTTCGTTGATGCCGATCCTGATCAGCCATGTAGAGAAGCTCGAATCACCCCGGAATTGGTCCAGCCGGTTGTAAGCTTTCAGGTAAGTATCCTGCATAGCATCTTCAATATCGTCGGGGTTACGGAGATAACTTCTGATCACCCGGTACAATTTCTGGTTGTAGCGTCTGAGCAGCAATTCAAAAAGCTCTTTTTCACCCGCAATGATCCGCGCCACGACAACAGGGTCGTGCAGCTTCTGGATCGCCGGTTCATTCAGTTTAATGGCGTACATAATGGATTAGATGACAGGTGCCTGATTTAGTTACAAAAGAACGCCTTAAAAAATTCAAAATGCAGAACGCAAAGACCCGCGGAGGTACGTTCTTCTTTTGAAACCCGTTTTCCTGAGTGATGCTCGTGCGCTGGCCTGTGTGAGCGAAGGATCCCCAGGTCGCTTACTGCGTACTTAATTCGAGCGCATGGCAATTTTGAAGGCGCGTTGCCAAACGGGGATCCTTCATTCGCGCATGCAACGCTCAAGCCCCCATTCAGGATGACGGCGAAAACGAAACACCTCGCGCTCTTTGCGTGAACCTGCATTTCTGCATTTTGCATTTTTTTTTGTAACCCAACTGACGTTTTGTAATCCAACCCCAAACATTAAACAAAATTACCATGATCACATCAGCTATTTCAGCGGGGGCAAAACATTCTGAGATCTCCCGGTTGCACTTGATCTTAAAACTTACTTATGGCCTGGTGCCGGTGGTTGCGGGGTTGGACAAGTTCACCAATTTATTGACCGATTGGAGCAAGTACCTGAATCCGGATCTGCTCCAGGTACTGCCTTTTGACGCTTCAACTTTTATGATGATCGTCGGCGTGATCGAAATCGCCGCTGGCATCCTGGTGCTATGGAAAACGGAGCTAGGCGCTTATGTAGTGGCTGCCTGGCTGATCTGTATCGCCCTCACCCTGATCCTTTCATTCAATTACCTCGACGTTGCCGTAAGAGATATCGTGATGGCCATCGGTGCCTTTATACTGGCACGCCTTTCACACGCAACGCAGGAAGGTGTGTAAAGAATACCCGTAGGGGTGACATGTTTGACGGTGCGCCGAAACTTCATAACGCGTAATATGTCATCCCTACGGACTTTGGTTATACAATTTCTCCTGGCTACTGGCTTCTTTTCATCTCCCCATCTCCTGCAGTAACAACTGCGCAGGCTCGTGTGCCGGATCGAGCGCCAGCGTCTTTTGAAGGTACTGCCATGCGCGGTCATCTTCTCTCAATTGATAATGACAGGCCGCAAGATTAAAGAAGAGCGGCGCTGCCACATCCGGATAGTTTTTCATGGACTTACCAAAGTAAAAGATGGCGTCTTTGTAATAACTGATCTCATAACATATGATGCCAAGGTCGAAAGCAAGATCCTGCGATTCGCCAATGAAGTAATATCCCTTCCAGATCTGCGCTGCCATGGCGCGGACTGCTGCCTTTTCATCTTCACTGGCTTGAGGAAGCAGTGTGATCAGATGAGCGGTGCACTGTTTGAAAAAGCGCGCATCGTAGTGACTCAGACGGAAGTGCGCCAGCAGGTGTGCAATGCTCATGGTGTCGATGAATTTTTCGAAGTGTTTCTTCAGCGTGAAAAAATCATCAGGACCAAGATCCGATACGGAACGCTGGTAGGCTGACCGTGTTTCGGAATATTTTTCCGCATCCTCCAGAGAGAGCAGGCATGCCACATTGATGCCCGTATAGCCGTGTGGAGGAAAGAGCGACAGCGCGCCCTGCTGCTCGTAAAAGAACCGAATGGCGTGGTAGTTCACATTGAGCGAAAAGCTTCCATGGTTCACCGGTTGTGGTGCCGGCATGTTATCAAGGCCTTCAAGCCTGTGCTGTCCTTTATCGCACGAGAGCAACATGAACCCTTTTGACGAAAACGACCTGAGGCGCTCGAGGCAACGCAAACCGGTGTGCGGGAAAAGCACGTGGCTGGCCTCGAACTGTTCCTTGTAGCGCGAGAGTATTTTGTTGAATTCCTTTTCCGTGAAATACCCGCTCCGGCATTTTTTGTAAACGTACCGCAGCTGGAGATCAGGAAGGGTGAAGCTCGTTGTATCTTTCATATTCCCTTCCGCGCACAGGGCAACCTTACAGGAATAGAGCTCGTGGTCTTCCACATAGAACAGCTCCTGGGGAATAGAATCAAAAAAATAATTGCCGATCAGGATGAGGGGCTGATGGCACGTGCCTGCTTGCAGTGAGACACCTGCGTACAGCAGATGAATTGTATCATCTGCTGTAGCATCGAACCGTGCAACATCGAGCCATTGTCTTTCAACGAAGGGCTTCAGCCGGTCATGCTGCATCCAGAAGTCTACATTCTTTTGCGCCAGGTCTGTGAGCACATACCGGAAGTGTGGTACGGTAAAGCCGGCTTCATCACAGCATGTTTCCAGGCAGGTAAGAAAGTGGTAAGCGAAACGGCCTGAGCCGCCACCCAGCTCTAGAATGTAGAGGGGCTCATCAGATGTTACCTGCTGGCGCGCCACATCCCTTAAAAATGCAAACACAATTTCCGCATAAGCCCGGGCCGTAAAACGATTGCTGGTGATATAATGCGGCACAACGCCGTCTTTCCAGGCATCAATCCCGGCTTCTTCAAAATAAAGGCGCTGGTATTCCCACAGTCGCGACCGGGAAAAGGGTTTGTATGGATCAACGATTCGGAGCATGCCGGAGAGTTAATGGAATAAATTAACATGCCCGGGAAGCAGGTCATAATGATCTGTTTGAAAGGTGCGGCCCGTTGAGTGAATGCAGGCGGTTTATGAGTTACCTGTCAACGCTTTGCTGCATCTGCTGCGGGTAACGTGCGCCCTGAACCTCGATGCCGGAGAATGCGTTTTCGATCTCGTTCAGGTCTGCCTTTGTCAGGATCAGCTGCTCCGCTTTCAGGTTCTCTTCAAGCCTTTGAATTTTTGTTGTGCCCGGAATGGGAACGATCCATGGTTTCTGCGCAAGCACCCACGCGAGGGCTACCTGTGCCGGCGTTACATTTTTTACTGTTGCGAACGCACGGATCTTTTCTACTACCACCTGGTTGGCCTTTCGGTTCTCTTCTGCAAAACGGGGAAGCTGGTTCCTGAAATCTGTCTTGTCGAATTTGGTATTCTCGTTGACCGCGCCGGTGAGAAATCCCCGGCCGAGTGGACTGAACGGTACAAAGCCTATCCCCAGCGCCTCGAGGGTAGGGAAGATCTGCTGCTCCTGTTCCCGCCACCAGAGTGAATATTCGCTTTGGAGCGCCGATACAGGTTGCTCGGCATGGGCACGCCTGATGGTTTGTGCTCCCGCCTCTGACATGCCGAAATATTTCACCTTGCCTTCGCGGATCAGGTCTTTGACAGTGCCAGCAACGTCTTCGATGGGAACCTTGGGATCAACACGATGCTGATAGTACAGATCGATCCGGTCGGTTCTCAGGCGTTGCAATGCTGCGTCGGCCACCTTTCGGATATTGTCAGGTCTGCTGTTCAGGCCCATGTCTGTCTTGCCTTGTTCAAAACCGAACTTGGTAGCGATCACCACCTGGTCGCGGATAGGAGCGAGGGCTTCTCCCAGGAGCTCCTCATTTTTGAAAGGACCGTACGCTTCGGCGGTGTCGAAGAAAGTGACACCGAGCTCAAACGCTTTGCGGAGCAGATTGATCGCATCTTCCTTGCTGGGTGCCGGCCCGTAGGCGAAGCTAAGTCCCATGCAGCCAAGGCCCAGTGCGGATACCTCAAGGCCGCTGTTTCCCAGTTTTCTCGTTTTCATTCCTTTGTTGGTTTAATACCCGTTGTGTTGATTTCGATTTTCATGCCTGAACGAAGATACGAAACTTTATTCCAGGCGGGATTGACATACGCCATTTCAGATCCGCTCCTGGCTTGTCAATGCATCCTGGAATTGTTTCTTTTTATGGTACAAAAGAAGGGCAGCTGCCGGCAATCTTATTATGAGATTCAAAGGGATCATTACGATATTCAAACAATTCGGGAAGGTGTGCATCCGGTGCCCGCAGATGCAAGGAATGAGCGTGAAATCAACCAGTCGTACTTTGGATCTTCATATCCATTCCATGGTGATTAGCATGCGGAAGACAAGCGGAACCTGGTGCCGATGTCTGATTTTTTCAATGCCTCTGCCGGGCTGTGGCGTACTAAAAAATACGCGCTGGTAAAAATGTTCCGCCTTGGCACAGCCCCACGCTGGGGTTGTTTTGTCCGCAATTTCGCAGACGCGCCTGTAAAATATTGTGCCATGGTTTTTTTGTGTAAATTTGGCGGTTATCTGCCGGCCTACGGGTCATTGTAACACTTCCATCAGCGCATCGCTTCAGCGTTAAATAAGCCAATTTTCTTTCAGTACCCAGGGCGTTGTTTAGTCCTTTCGAACTATGATTTAGGGCGTAATATTTTCGTCCAGGGTGAATAGCTATTCTGCTAAAAAAAGGTAAAACTTATCGTATTAAAAGTCCCGCTCATGAAACTCTCTCCTATACCGATATGGCTACACGCCATCTTCGTAAAACTTGTGCCCGTCCTTTATAAGGAGCAGGGCCGCTCCATTGTCTCTCCAACCAACTTAATTCCATATAACCTAAAGCAGATACTTATGCGTAGATTAATCCTCGGCATCGGTATGATCATGGCCGTATGCCAGAGTCATGTAAGCTTGTACGCGCAGGGCAGTCAAGCCTCGGATGGCGGTACATTTTCGTTGAACACCCGCAACATCAGCGCGCTACAGAACAGTGTGAACCTGGTGAGCGGGCAGGTAGCGTTTCCCCTTACCGTTGCATCCCTTACGGGGAAGAACGGGCCTGATGTAACCGTAACGTTTCAGTACAATTCGGCGCCGGTGGGCCAGCAGGCGAAGCTTAAGAACCTGTTTGCGCCCACTGGGATCCTCGGAATGGGCTGGACGATCAGCCAACCCCGCATTGTTTCTGATCACAAACAAACCGGCACCCGGCACGATGACACTTTTTACCTGATCGAAGGGGAGGTCTCCAATCCGCTGATCTGTATCTCGCACACCGCCTCCCTTAGCAAGTATGTGCTGAAGAACTTTTCACCGTGGACCATCGAATATTACCCCGCTGATGAGAAGTGGTTGGTAAAACATGAAGACGGTTCTGTTTATGCTTACGGCGATAAGAACACAACACAGAACGCCGTACAATGGGCGGTGAAATGGGGGAACTGGGTCGGCAATAGCACGCAGCCCCAGAACCAGGAGCAAATGGCATTTGTATGGAACCTGTCGTCCATTACCAATATGTATGGCGACCAGGTGCTGTTCCAATACGAACACGTAGATGAATATGTGGCTAACGGAACGCCATCAAGCACCGAGAAGCAGCATACCAAAGCTTCGTACATGAAGAAGATCACCAACGCCACGGGACAATTCGTGGAGTTTGAATATGCGGAAAAGACCTCCCAGGAATTCAAAGACCCGCATACGGAGCGGTCGGAGCCCGATGGCTACCAGGAGAAGTTTGAAACCCGATACCTCACCAAGCTCAACACTAAAACGAAGGACGGCGCGCTGATCTATTCCGTGGAATGCACTTATGATTTCGTGGGGGAAGATGACGCCGTAAAACGTGTGCTTACGAAAGTGCAGAAGCGATTTCCCGGAAATGACACCCAGCCTGCTACCGTGTTCGACTATTTTGTGGATGGCGCCTCAAAAGGTTATCTGAAGAGTGTGCACAACTCGTTGGGTGCCCACATCGACTACTATTATGAGACGATCACCATCGCGGATTCAGACCGGTCGCTGGGCATCGTTGCCCCTTCAGGATTCGGACAACCCAAAATATATGCAGATAACGACTACGTTGTGATCACCTGGCGAAAATTGAAAGCTGATGGTTCCGTAGACAGCGGCAGACAACCCGTGAAGATCTTCGCCTATTACTGGGATGGCCGGTGGATGGGCGAGGAGCTCTGGCAAACTCCCGCTGTAGCCAACTCGGACTATGATCGTTGCGCGATCTTGCTTTCGCCGCGGCATTTCATTTACCGCATCTATGAATCGCAGTTCAGTACACAGCAGATGTACATTGCCCGGAAGAAAACGCTCTACACGGGTGCTGGCCAGTGGGCAACGCTTCATTGGCCGCATGGCGCAGGAGGGGGTGATCCGAACCTGACGGGAAATATCATGTCAGGCGATAATTATGTGGCGTATTCCATGAGAACCCTCGCGGAGATCCGCACAGCGGTGTGGAAGGACGAGCAGTGGGTGGAGCACAGGCTCCCGATCTCGGATGGCGGTTCCACGGAGCTGTATGTGGCAGGCGGACTGAATTACATGCTCATCCATAACGACAAAGGTGGTGCCTTCGATGTGATCCACATGTTTTATCTCGATGAAGAGCGCCAGTGGCGGCAGACCACGCTTCCATCGTCGGTTTCTTTCAGCTCGGATGGCGACAACAATTACAGGAACTTCTGGTACGCCTCCAATTCATTCCTGGTTGCTTTGCCCCAATACAACCACGAATATCTTTATAACTGGGATGAGAATTATAGCAACTTCACAAAAGTAGATGTCCTGGGTTACTGGCAGGACGACGCCTATGTGTATATAACCAATAACAGCCAGATGGCGATCGCTGAGTCCGGAGGCGGAGGCATCAGCGCGCGATTTGATGGGGCGAACTGGCTGGTGAAAGGACCGTACAGCAATTACTATTTCCGCCATATCGGAGTCGGCGAAGATTTCTTTGTGCGCGACCGCGACGCCCGAAGCAATCCCCGGGAAGTTTACCTCTCCACCTTCAATGTAAACACACGGAGCTGGAACGCCGATATTCAGTACATCGATAATCGCAATGGATCCCTTAACGGCAATAACGGCATTCTTCTCAAATCCGGTGGAAACCTGATCGGTATGAAAGACGGCTGGATCTACCAGCGCGACACTGATGGAAGCTGGGATTATCTCGACAAGATCTACCTGCAGGGTGTCCCTTTTGCGGAGATCGAGTGGGTGTCAGGTTACAGCACCCAGATCACCCCGAACTTCATCGTTTATGAATACACGACAACACAATACGGCGGCGCCAGTGGCATCTACATCGCTTACCTGGAGAACAAGCAGATCGTGGGACAGACAAAATACCCTAGCCACACCGTTAAAAGTTTTCAGGGCAACATCAGTGCTACCACCGTGGGCGCCTTCCTGGGAACCAATGCTGTTGTACTCAAAAGGGTAGTGGACGGAGCGTCTTCCGGAAACCTGGATACCCACATTGTGCGCCACGTAACATGGACCGACGGAAACCAGTTGCTTGAGACCTTTTACAACTATGAAAAAGGAAAAGCCCAGCCGGGAGGCAACATCGCGCATTACAACAAGGTGACCGTTGTTCCGGGAAGCAATAGCCTCACTGTTACACCTTATGGAAAAACGGTTCACTACTTTTACAACGGCCTTCCGGAAGACCAGCTCCTGGTATCACCATCCTACCACAACCCCGCGCGGGTGCAGCTGCTGACAGGGGCGCCTTACAGGATCGAGACGGTGAACGCTACCGGCGTCGTTGTAGCCTCCACGTTAGAAGCTCAGAAGGTCTTTTCAAAAGCAGTCCGGAATTCCAGCAACCAGTTGATCGATTCAAGTTATTTTGTAAGAAGCGTGCAGTCAAACGAGGTGGCAGACGGGTTGCAGACTTCGCGGCAAAGTGTATTTGATGCCGAGACCGGCCTGCTGAAACAAAGTATTCAGAACAATTCAAAAGGAGAGGGTGTTGTCGCGGAGTCGATCATTACATACCTGAAGTACTGGTGGGAAGCATATGATATCAACCGCGCGAAGAATATACTATCGCCGGTAATCCAGTCGAAGGTGGTTCGGAATGGCTCAGCGGTGAGCAGTTCGGCGGTGCGCTGGAAATACCATGCTGCCGAACAGCGATACTTCCCCGAAGAAAGTTATGTGTGGCTGAAAAATGGAAGCCCCGATTTCATCGCGTGGAATAACAATGATATACCATCTGGTGACTGGTCACTCAACGGCCTGATCACCAGGCTCGATGTAACGGATGGAACAGTGCTGGAGATGCGCTCCGCCGCACAGGTGGTGAGCAGCTCGATCTTCGACGAATCGAAATTGAATGTGCTCGCCAGCGCCTCGTATGCCTCGTACGATCAGATCGCCTATACCGGATTTGATGATCCCTCGGAAGGCAACTGGCAATACAATGAAGCGTTGTTTACAACGGCGTCGCCATTTGCCGGGGCGCGCTCTTTTGCGTCTACGGTGGTGAGTGATCCTAACTTCAACTACATCTCCAGGACGGTACCGGCCGGAAAATACGAAGTAAGCTACTGGATGAAGACGGCTTCGGTTACTATCGAGGTCACCAATGGCACGGTGCTCTCGTCGCAGCAGATCGAGCAGCGCAACGGCTGGACCCTGGTGCGTGGCGTTGTAGACGCTTCCGCCGGCGCCACCGTGACCGTCAAGGTGCCGGTCTCCGGACTGCTGGACGAGCTGCGGCTCAAACCCCTGGATGCCCAGATGACCACCTACGTATACGATGCAGTGGGCAACCTGCTCCGCCAAACGGACACCAACCTGCGCACATCGCATTACGAGTATGATGGTCAGTACAGGCAGGTAACGGTCCGCGATCACGAGGGCCGCATCACCAGGACCATGGCATATCATTTCAGAAATCAATAGAACCAACCAAGACCCAGTTCTACTATGAAATTTAACATCCTCACCTTCATCCTGGCAGCGGGCTTTGCGTTTTCAGCAAGGGCACAGATGACACTTTTGGAAAATCCCGACCCGGCAGTAACACCTGCAGAAGTTGTTGAACCCGTCAAAAAAGGAAAGACTGCAGCAACATCCGGGCTTGTAACAACGCTGGCGCTGACACCACCGGCGCCAGGCACGTACAACTTATACTCTGATTCACTTGCGCTGGTTGATTTGTACAATGCAGCGAATGGACCGGGGTGGCTGCGCAAAACCAACTGGATGGTTGGTAAAGTGAATACCTGGCAAGGTGTTACCGTTTCGGGAAGCCGTGTAACGCAACTGCTGCTGCATGCCAACCAGTTGCAAGGCACTATCCCGAGCTCTATCGGTGATCTTACGGCACTTACCCGGCTTCACCTGCAAACGAACCAGCTCTCCGGCGGCATACCGTACAGCGTAGGGAATCTCACCGGGCTCACGCAGCTTTTTCTCTTTGACAATCCATTGGGGGGAGAGATCCCCGCAAGTCTCGGCAATCTCATCAACCTTACACACCTGTACATTTACAGGAACAACCTCTCAGGAAGCATACCCTCTACGTTGGGCAATCTCACCAAGCTGCAGATCCTGGCTTTCCACCAGAACGACCTGACGGGGAACTTCGACTGGCTGGGCCAGCTTAATCAGATAGTGGAATTCTACTTCTACAGTAACCCCAATCTTACCTGCACCATTCCTGAAAACATAGGTAACCTCACCAAGATGACCAAACTGCTCGGTGGGGGATGGTTAGGTGACCGCGTCTACGAAAAACAAAAGATATATGGTCCGATCCCTGCATCCATCGGAAGCTGCATCAAGCTTCAATATATTTTCCTGGACAACAGCGATCTGGATGGTACGGCGCCCAACACCATCGCGAGCCTCACCAACCTTGTAGAACTGGCGATCTTCAACAACGCAAATCTTACGGGAAATATCAGCACGATGGTAGCGGGGTTGACCAAGCTGCAATACGTTTATACTTTCGGAACGCAGATCGGTGGTGCACCGCCAACCCTTCCCGCCCTTCCCCTCGTTGGATGGGATCTGGGAAAATGCAATGTTCGCGGAGCGTTACCCAATCTTTCCGGTGCCACCAACATACAATGGATCGGCGCTGATGGAATGGACATCGGAACGCTGCCGGCCTGGACGACGAGCCTGACGAAATTGTGGTATATCAACGCTTCCAACAACAAGCTCACCGAGATGCCGGGCTATTCGGCCCACGTGAACAAGGCGAACCTGGAGATCTATGTGCAGAACAACCAGCTCGACTTCGGCGACCTCGAACCGAACTACACCGGCCCCGGCACACATCCCTTCAAGGTATTTTCAGCCACAGGCCAGGCGGAGATCGGCACAGAGCAGCAGCTCTACTGGACTACGGGCAGCACCGAGTCGCTCACCATTGCAACCAACGGAGCGCACAACCTGTATCAGTGGCAGAAGAAGAATGGTACTGCCTGGGAAGACCTGACGGGTGAAACGTCGAATACACTGACGTTCGACCCGGTGGGCGCTTCGGCTAACGGTCAATACCGTCTCAAGGTCACCAACCAGTGGGTGACAGGGCTTGAGATCTATTCAAAAATAACTACCATCACAGCAACGGGACCGGTGCTGCCGCCCGATGCTGAAAACGTGACCATATGCTCGGGGCAAACGGCTACCCTGACCGCTACAGGCACAGGAACGATCTACTGGTACGAAGTAGAGACTGGTGGCGATCCGCTGTCGCCGCAAAGCGAATACACAACGGTGGCACTGACAGCTGATAAAACGTACTATGTTCTGCAGGATGTCGGTGGCACGCTCAGCGACCGCCGCCCTGTTACGGTGACCGTGAATCCGTTACCCACTGTCACTGCCAGTGAAGATGTCGAGGTCTGCGCGGGAGAACCCGCCGCGATCAGTGTGCTGGGTGATGCCGTGCAATACGACTGGGATTTTGGAATGGGCTCGTCACAGGTGCAGGTAGTGACCCCCAACGCTACCACTACTTACGCCGTCACGGGTACGGGCGCCAACGGCTGCCAGCAGACAGACGAGGTTACGGTGGTGGTCCATGCGTTGCCCAATGCTTCGATCGCCCCTTCATCTGTAACGATCTGTGCCGGATCAAGTGCGTCGCTGACAGCTTCCGGTGGCATTATCTACCAATGGTCGCATGGTGCGTCAGGCAGGGTTGTCAAGGTTACACCCTCCGCTAACACCACGTATACCGTTACCGTTACAAACAGTGCCGGCTGCCATAATACAGCCCAGTCTACGGTGACAGTAAACGTTACCTGCCCGGCCACACCTGAAGAGTTCAGGGCTGCGGCGATCAGCACCACGGAGATCCGGTTGGCCTGGAGAAATGTTGCCACCAATTATACCGGGGTCCGCATCGAGCGGAAACTGCCCGCGGGCACATTCCAGGTGATCCAATCGCTGGGTATGGACATTGCTTCATTCACAGACAGCAACCTGCAGCCGAACACGCTCTATATCTATCGCATCAAAGCTTTCAACAGCTCGGGAGAGTCAGACCCTTCGCCTGAAGAAGAGGAAAGGACCTTCAGCGTCGACCAGCATTACATCAAGGAAACGGTGGTGCTGAAAGATGAAGTGACGAACCCGGCCGTGGTGCCTACGCTGCCGGTAGGCGAAAGGATCCACACCTGGAACTACCTTGACGGAGAAACCCGCACCTTGCAGGAGGTGGTGCAGCAGGCGTCACCCGGCGAGAAAGATGAGATCCACCCGCGTATATATGACGCGTTGGGACGAACTCCGAAGCAGTATTTGCCGTACACCATCAGCGCCACAGCTCCTGGCAGTTTGCGGACAAATGTAGTGGGAGAGCAGGCATCCTTTTACAACGGTACCACCACACCACCCGGGGTGCCGGTTGAAACCACCACTCCGTTCAGCGAGATCGTTTATGAGAACTCACCGCTCGGCAGGATCAAAGAGTCGGGCTCACCCGGCCAGGAATGGAAGCTGAGCAACGGCAAAACGATAAAGTCTA
Source organism: Chryseosolibacter histidinae (assembly GCF_018598225.1). Lineage (GTDB taxonomy): Bacteria > Bacteroidota > Bacteroidia > Cytophagales > Cyclobacteriaceae > Chryseosolibacter > Chryseosolibacter histidini. Next base: position 163,934 of record NZ_JAHESF010000001.1, read on the forward strand.
CGTACGCTGTGAACGGTGCCAGTGAAGTTCTTCTATGGACGGTCAATGGAAACACACTGGAAGCCCACCGCTATTACGAGCAGGGTGAGCTGACCAAAAACACGAAGACCAACGAAGAAGGTGTGGAGTCGGTGACCTATACCGACAAAACAGGCAAAACGGTGCTGCAGAAAAATACGGACACCGGTGGAAACTGGGTGTCGTCATACGTCATTTACGACGGGCAGGGAAATATCCTGTTCCAGATCTCGCCCCTGGCTGCCAGCATTGCCGAGCAGCAAGGCGGATTCCCGAAGGTGCTGAGCGAAACCGTGATCAATAACCTGTGTCACCGGTTCGCTTACGACAAGCTCAACAGGCTGGTGGAGAAGAAGGTGCCTGGCGTGGAGCCCGTGTACCAGGTATATGACCGGTGGGATCGCCTGGTGCTGACGCAGACTGGCAACCAGCGCCCTTCGCAGCAGTGGACCTTCACCAAGTATGATTCATGGAACCGTGTGATCATAACCGGGCTCACAACCGATAGCCGGTCGCGTGCCGATATCCAGGCAGCGCTCGAGGGCGAGACCCAGCGTTTTGAGTTCACTACCAGCGCAGGCGGTAATGTGGAAGGATATTCTAACCAGACCTACCCGACCACTATTAACGAAGTGTTGTCAGTCATCTATTACGACAACTATGACTTTGCGACTACCCAGCTGAACGATGGCCGTTATAATTACGACGACGGTGCGCTCGAGGGCTTGCCTGCGTCTGCACGTACGCTGGTGCAAGGATTGGCCACCGGTGGCAAGCTCAAAGTATTGGGCACTGCCAACTGGCTCTGGACGGTGACCTACTATGACGAACGGTACAACATTATTCAAAACGTGACCGGCAATCACCTTTCCGGTATCGACCGTTCATCGCAGCGCTATGATTTTCCCAACCGGATCACCCATTCCAATTTCATCCATTTTGAAAATGACGCCAGGGAGCATATCATCGCCAAACGTTTCCTCTATGATCATGCTGGCCGTTTGTTGCAGACGTTCCACCAGATCGATGGCCAACCGGAAGTGCTGCTTTCGGAGCTGAGCTATAATGAGTTGGGGCAACTGGTTCAGAAACGTTTCCACACCACAGACGACGGACCCTTGCAGGTGATCGACTTCGAATACAATATCCGCGGCTGGCTCACGGGTATCAACACCACCACGCCGCAGACGGATGATCCTGCTGACTATTTCAGCGCGTCGCTGGGCTATGAAAGCTCCCTTGGCTCCGGTAACACAACACGTGCGGATGGTCTTCTCTCAGCGATCCACTGGAAAAGCGACCTGGATCCCAAAAAAGAGTCTTACAACTTCCAATATGACAAGCTGGGGCGACTGACGCAAGCCAATTATAAGGCGCAGAACGATGTGGGCAACTGGAACGAGAAGATCGACCTCTACTCGGAGAACAACATTTCGTACGACAAGAACGGCAACATCCAGACCCTTGACAGGTTTGGCGTGGCGGCTGTTGTGGATGGGTACGAGATTGCGGACCGGATCGATGCGCTGAGCTATACTTACCCTACCAACAGCAACCAGTTGGGATCTGTGACAGACAATGCCACTAACAATGCCGACGATGGTTTCGGAGACGGAAATACCGGCACCGCGGATTATGAATACGATGCCAATGGAAATCTTACCAAGGACCTGAACAAAGAGATCGAATCGATCACTTATAACTTGCTGAACCTGCCTGCACAGGTGAACTTTGCCGATGGATCGTATATCACCTACCTCTACGATGCCTCCGGTCTCAGGCTGCGGCAGACGCATTACGATGCGGACGATGAACAGGTACTGAAAATCGACTGGAGCGACTGGTTTAATTACGTCAATGACACGCTTTCATTCATCAACCACGATGAAGGTCGTTATGCCCTTGACGAAGGCGTGGTTGCCGGCGGAAATTACCAGTACTACCTGGTGGATCAAACCGGTAGTCCGCGCGTGGTGCTGCAGACGTCCACACCGGTTCATACCAGCGTTGCTACCCTGGAGACATCCAATGCCGGCAGTGAGCAAAACAAATTCCTTTATTACAATGAAGCGGTGCGTGTGAATTACCCATTGTTTGACCATACAGCACAGGGCGGTACATTCTATTCAACACGGCTGAACGGAACTTCGAATGAACGGACGGGTCTGGCAAAATCGCTCAGCGTGATGCCGGGTGATACCGTACGCATGGAAGTGTTCGCCAAGTATCTGGATCCGGACCCTGAAACATGGTCGCCACCGCTGGCAGACTTCCTGGATGCCATCTCGCAGGGCACTGCGCCGGTGGGATCACTCGTTGACGGTGGTGCCGTCGGAAGTACGGGAGGTGTGCCCAACTTTTACGCTACGTTCCTGCTGAAGGAAGAAGACCAGGGCAACGTATCACCGAAAGCATATCTGAATTACATCTTGTTTGACCGCAACTTCAATGTGGTGGATGGTGGCTTTGTGCGGATGACCGACATCGCCCGTGAAGACGGAACCGGTGTAGACCATGAACGCCTCTTCAGCGAGGTGGTGGTGCAACAGCCCGGATACATGTACGTGTACCTTTCCAACGAGAACGATACGCCCGTTGAAGTGTATTTTGACGACTTCACCATTGAGCATGCAGAGGGCCCTGTGGTACAGATCAACAACTTCTATCCATATGGATTGCTCGCAAGCTCGCATATCCGCGAAGGCGAAGAGTTTTGCAATGAGCTGTTCCAGGGCAAGCAGTTTGACAGCCTTACGCAGTGGCACGATTTCCAGGCGCGCCAATATGATGCGGCCCTGGGAAGATGGTTTGCTGCCGACCCTGCCAACCAGTTTGCCAATCCTTACCTGGCCATGGGCAATAACCCGATCCTCGCTGTTGACCCGAACGGTGAGTGGATCCAGATCGTGATCGGTGCCATTGTGGGCGGTATTACTGGCTACATCTCAGGGCGTTCGATGGGCATGCGCGGCTGGGAGCTGTTCGGATTCACATTTATGAGCGCGGGCATCGGGGCGATCTCCGGTGGCGTAGGTGCGGCGGTGCAAACGTCGATAGGCACGGCAACCTTTGGCAGTTACCTGCTCTCGTATACGGCAGCGGGTATTGTCAGCGGTGCCATCACGGGTGGCTTCACCAGTGCCATGATGGGTGGCGACTTCTTGCAGGGCGCGGGCAGGGGAGCCATCGTTGGCGGTATCACGGGATTGGTCTCCGGCGCGATCTTCGGAGGCATCAACTATGGCCAGCAGATCGCAGCTGCAAGACGTGCGCTGATCGCAGCAGGTTATGATCCGAAGGGTGCAGTTGCCATGACCGATCAGGAGCTTCTCAGGTTTGTGCAGGCACATCCAGAGCTCAATCAGCTTTACGCCGATGCAGGTAACCCTACGTTGGTAGCAGGCAGAACACCCCAGGACTCACCTTACAATGTGAATCCCAACAGCGGGCTCTTTGAAGCGCCCAGGCCACAGCTTGTGAACGGCCAGGTCGTGCCCGGCACGCAAAAAGTGGCAGCGCTCACGGTGCAGGGAAATGAAGTGATAGCAGGTTCCGGCCGTTATACCTCAACCATTTATGTGGCACCTGACCGGTTCACCCGTGCCATCAAGCTGTACATGACCGTTGGCCACGAGATGCATCACGCCATGCACTATTACAACGGTGTCTTTGACGTCTGGCTGTCGATGGGTGGTCCGGCTTTTGCGAAACACATGACCGAGACGGCTGCGCACCAGTGGGGCTACCAGTTAGGAAAAAGCATTGGCAGTGAAGCTGGCCGCAACGCCACCCAATTCAGGTTGCATAATAATGCGTTACCGAAAATCCACCGGCTGCAGTTGAGATTCCGGTAAGCCATCGTTACCTTCGTTGAATGAGAATACGAACGTTTTTGTCGATAGCTTTGATTGTGATATCAGGAACCGGCTTTTCGCAGGTTCCTGATTCCCTTTCTGCTGTTTACAGCGTCATCAATGCAGTTTTTCCCGCAGCATCCAAAACAAAACTTCTGGATACACCGCTGGCGTTCTCGCGGCTCAATGAAGACCTGCTCCAGGAACTGGTAAAACTTAACAAGATCTCAGGCGAGGAGAAAGCATTTATCCTCCGGCAAACACAACAAACCCCTTTCAAAAAATGGGATGAGGCCCGTTTACCAGGCGTAAAAACATTCCGGCTTTCGCCTTCAGGCAGTTATTCAACGGGTAGCTATGGCGTTGCCGTGCCCGTCTTCTCCAGGAACGGAAAGCTTGCTATCATCTATGTTCACTACCTGGCATCTGACATGGTGCACACCCAGATCCTTGTTTATGAGCTCGTGAACGGGAAATGGCAATACACCCAATCCTTGCTGTCTGAGATGAGCTGACCGTGTGCAGTGAAAGTGCGTGGGGCGGCACTTTCATTTAATGCAGTGTATTATAACGGACAGCACGGTGCAACGATGGCATAGGGATGGCAGGATGTGCCTGCTTTCAGCCATGCCGTTGATGTAACAAAATTTCCTATGAGCTTATCCAATTCGAAAACGATCTTGTAGGATGAGGCGCTGGGTAGGTTGTCGAACTTCACAAAGTTGGTGGTGACAGACTGGATGTCGCAGCCGTTTCTTCCGTTGGAGCTTTCCAGTGTCGCTGGCTTACCATTCACGGTTGCCCATACGATATTGTTGATGGTGGAGCTGTTCAGTCCGCAGTTCTGTAAGTTGATCGAGAAGTTGCTGAGATCTTTGGCACCTTCACATTTCGTGATGCAATAGGTCCAGATCTTTCCATTTACCGTAACAGTTATTTTGTAGTCACCGGGATAGCTCGCCGATTTGGCATTGGGGTTGTCGGCTTCAAGGCTACGGCCGCTTGCAGTAAACGGCTGTTCAGGTGAAACCTCGTCCTGATGGATACATCCGGTAACCCATAAGAATACCAGCACAAGAACAGGAAGCGCACGATGTGGGGTCGCGATGTTTAAAAATAATCTCATAACGTGTTTGTTTTATTATGGTGTGAATTTCACGGTAAACGCCACGCTGATCAATTATTTCGGTAAGACTGTTCTACGGTATTTTAAAAACATCCATCATCGATTTCTGTCATTGACGCCTTGATCCATACAGCATCAGAAAAATAATGCAGGCATGACTGGCGCTGATCGGCTTGATATGCACACTTCAGGTCTTCCGCTTCAGGGATAATATCACTTCGTAAACAAAAAGCGGAACGGACCATCCCATCCAGAACAGCGAAGGGGAGATATCAGCAAAGTTGCCAAGCTGTTGAACAAAGGGCAGCTTAATAGCAGAGCCTGAAATGATGAAGGCCACTGTTACAATGTAGCTTCTGGTCATCCATTCCCTGTGCAGGTTAAATTTTCTTTTCAACGCGGCGCGGTACGCAATGAAGGTGGAGAGTATCCACACGCTTACCCAAACCTGGAGAGAAAATGCATAGGGCCAGTTGATCACATAGGCTGTGGTAAAGGCCAGGATAACGGCGCAGGTGGCACTGGTAAGGATGGCGAGCAGGTACAATATGCCCATGACGCGGTGTACTTTCCAACTGCTTTGTTGTAGCCGCTTCCAGAACTGCATGGGGCCAAGCACCAGCGCTCCTCCGCCGGCAGTGATATGGGCGATCAGGACCCATCTTACTTCAAAGTACTTTCCCAGTGCCTCGGGCGTCAGCGCCAGGAAGTGATCGGCGCCACGCATAAAGTTCCAGGTCAGGGCCACAATGCAAAACCAGAAGACCAACGTAACGATATCGGTGGCGCCCCAGTTTCTCAGGGCAAGCTTCGTTTCAAATTTCATATAACAGCATTTTTTTGAATGCAAATTTTCGACGGGCAGCCTTGTGAAAGAATAACCGAAAAATTAATCGGATACCGAAAAATTATTCGGTATGGATGGATGTGAGATTCAAGGGTAAATGCCTTACCTTTCCATGAAAAAAACATGTACAAGAGAAAGATAAAGGAGGACCTCGACTGCGGGATCGTGGTGGCGATGAAGGTGTTTGGCGGAAAGTGGAAACCCTGTATCATTGACGCCATCAGCCGTGGCGCAAAACGCCCCAGCGAGCTTCATCGTGAGATCGCTTTCACCAGTCCCCGCGTGATCGATATGCAGCTAAGTGAGCTGATGGATTTTGGTGTGGTCACCAAACAAACTGCGCCGGGTTTTCCGTTATACGTGGAGTACTCGCTTACCCCTCTGGGCAAAAGCATCGTGCCCATCCTGAAACAGCTGGGTGAATGGGGCACGAAGAATAAGGACTTCGTAAAAGAAAGAGCTGAATGGCAATCCACAGAGTCAGACCAGCAGCCCAGGCGTAATATGCATCAACTACTGGCAGACCCAATCTGTCAATAGCAATAACAGCGCCTTGCATAGATACCGTTACTTCCAATTGCGGCTCAGTGCCTTTGTAAGTTCCAACTCCTTGCTACTTACTACTTGATTCTTACTGCTTTTCAAGATGCAAACGCTCTGACAACTTCCATATCGATCCGGTCTGTGAGCCCCTGCGCATAATGAACTTTCTTGAGGATCAGGTCTTTGTCTACCAGGAATTCTGCCGGAATGGTGCTGATGGATTCGCCATCGGCCATCATGTGAATGGGCAGGCCTTGTGAGCGCGCCTTGAATGCCGTCTGAACGAACGATGTCAGGTGACTTACGGCAGACTTCAGCCCGGAGGTTTCAAGACCATATGCGCTGTACCATATTTTCTGTGGATCGGAGATCAACGGGATAGGAGAGACCTCCTTATGGAAAATGCTCTTCAGCAGGATGTGCTCCTTCGATTCAAAAAAGAAGATCATCTCCAGTCCTTTCTCTTTCAGCTCAGGATATGCCTTCGTCAGCGCATGCACCCTCAGGTTGCAGAATGGACAACCGGCATGCCTGAAAAAGCCGATGAATAACCGCTTATCGCGATAGCTTTCCAGGTCGATCATTCTCCCATAAATATCTTTCAGCTTAAAGACCGGAGCGGTGAGGTTCGTTTCGAGTTTCATGGAAACAGGTATTGGTTTCCAAAATATACGGAGTATTGAGGTAAAACGGATTTCGGAAATGCAGAACGCAACGACCGCAAAGAAAAGCACGCAAAGACCGCAGAGGAGCGTCTCGTTTTTGCCGTCATCCTGAATGGTGGTTTGAGCGTAAGGATGCGCGAATGAAGGATCCCCATTTGACAAAGCGCCTACGAAAGTGCCATGCGCTCGAATTAAGTACGCAGTAAGCGACTTGGGATCCTTCGCTCCTGCGTGCGATCACACCTGCATCGCTCAGGATGACGGGCTTCGATATAGAGTCTCTGCGCCCTTTGCGTGAACCTGCATTTTGCGTGAACCTGCATTAGTGTTTCGCCAGTGCCTTCAGTTTTTCAGGATCCAGCACCGTGTTGATGCGCTGGATCTTGCCGTCAGGGGAGAGCTCCAGTACCTGGCAGCTTTTGATGACGTCTCCATCGTAATACAGCAACGCCAGCTGATGGTTGATGCTGGCCGGAACAACCCGGTAATATTGCTGGAACCGTTGATGGATGACCATGAGCAGCTCCACCACCTCGTGCAGGCCGGTGCATATTTTCTTGATGACTTTTACGGTGTCGCCACCATCGGCGTAGAAGGCAATGTCGTTCGAGAGCAGGCTTTCCAGCGCGCGGGTATCGCGGTCACGGATAGCCTGAACGTAATTTTCCAGGAACTCCAGCGACAACGTTTCCTCTGCAGGCTTGTGCGACTGATCGAGCTTCTCTCTGGCGCGGCTCAGCAGCTTCCGGGAGTTTTCAACATTGCTGGAAAGCACTTCTGCGATCTCCTCGTGCGAATAACCGAAGCCCTCTTTCAGAATGAACACGGCGCGCTCTTTGGGATTCAGTTGTTCCAGCAGCACCAGCAATGAGTATGACACGATGTCGCGAAGATTGAGATCCGTATCTGCCTCTTCCGTGGCCAGCGGCTCCGGTAGCCACACCTCTCCATGCCGGAGCTTCTTCTGCCTGTTCTTAACGTTGATGGAATGATTGATAACACTTTTGATCAGGTACCCTTTTTCGTTCGCAATGCCTTCCCGTGGCGAAGCGATAAAATTGGATAACACTTCCTGCACGGCATCCTTGGCATCGTCTGACGACCCGAGGATGTTATAAGCATAGGGAAACAGCAGGTTATGATAGTCTTTCATTGGTGGTCAAATTTAGGACCAGGATTGATATGATTAAGAGGATTGACAGGATTAATGTGGCAGGATTTCACGCAATCAATTGTTCAACCATTGCTGAAACAGCTTTTGCAAGGCGGGTATGATGGAGAATACCATCAGGGGCACCACCAGCACTGTAGTGGCCAGCGTGCGAAGCGGCATTGGTGTGATCAGCTCGAAGTAACTGCCCATCAGCGCGTAGAGGATCGTGATGGTAGGGTAGATGGCCAGCCAGACGATGACGGCCATCTTCCATTTTTTTGGTGGTTTTGTCATGACCTGTTAAACCTCCTGGAACTGGTTGTACGATGCGGCTACTGTTTCGATGGTCTCGATGCGGGGAGCCACTTCCAGCCCGCTGTCGTCGCGCTGCTGCTGAAATGACCTGAACGACTCCAGTCCAAAGAGCACCTTCTGTCCTTCGTCACTTTCATACGAAGCGATGTGTGTGAACGTTTTGCCATCCTCGCCCAGGTATGCGATGTAGCGGATAGCCGGGTGGTTGATCTTTTCAAGGTCTTTGATAAATGCCCGCACGTTTTCCTGATTCTTCTGCGCAAAGGCCTGTTTTACCGTGTATGTTACTTTAATGGTTTTCATATTCTTAGTTGTTAAGTTTTAGATTTGAGATTTGAGACTTGAGATATGAGACTTGAGACCGAACCCGCCATCCTCATATCTCATATCTATTACCCATGCATCCCCACGGCGTAATTTCCGGGGATCCGTTTGAATGCACAGTTGATCCGGTTCCAGCTATTGGTCTGGGAAATGGCCAGCGTCAGGTCTGCTATTTCAGCCTTCGGGAACAATGTCGACAAGCGCTCAAAGGTGCTGTCGATGGCGTGATGGTCTGAGGCAGTCAATGCTTCGGCGAAAGCCAGTGCCGCGCGCTCTTTGTCATCGTAGTAGGCACACTCCGTCCACGCCGCAAGGGTATGAAGCCGCAGCTCTGTTTCACCCGCCGCGATCGCTTCTTTGTGGTGCATGTCGAGGCAATAAGCACAACCGTTGATCTGCGACACCCTGTACTTCAGCAGCTCCAGCAGCTTGTGGTCCACCCCCGAACCTTTGAGATAAGATTCTGTCTTTACCATACCATCCAGTAACCCTTTCCGGGTATCCTGAAATGAAATTCTTTCTGTCATCTTTTCCGTATTTAGTGAATGATCGATTTTTCACCCACAAGACAAACACCCCCGGAAAAACGTGACCAACTTTTAAAGATTTTCTAGGATTCTTCGTATCTGCCTGAGATTCAATTCAAAAGTCCATGGTTCATAGTCGATGGTCCATGGTTTAGGGCGCATAAAAAAAGGCTGTCACCTCACGGCGACAACCTTGCGAACCTACTATTTATCTACCTCGTGCTATTTAATGCGGGCACCAGTCCTCACCTGGATCCTTCGCTCGCACTCCCATAGCTATCCGGACCGTCACATAAAACACCGCTCAGGAAAACGGTCTTTAATATGGTACGAAGCTCCACTTCGCCATCCGTGGGAGTTTCCCTCCTTATTCCTTACTCCTTAATTCTTACTCCTCCTTCTGACTCCTGGCTCCTGACTTCTGGCTCCTGACTTCTGGCTTCTTTTTTATCTCTTCACTAACTCAAACACGTGCTCCCCACTCACTGATCGTGCCCTTCCTCCCGCATAAGTGGTCCTGGACCAGTGCAGGGAGAGGGTCAGGGTGCTGGCGTCGAGGTGTTCGATCTTTACGATGGTGCCGTTGTCACGGTCGATGGTAGTGGCATCGGTCAGCTTCCAGGTGCCGGATGCCGGCCACACCGGTTCACCGTTTTGCACTGTGTACGTGCTGGCCGTGATCGAGAGAACCATGTCCTGAAAGAGGCTGGTCTGGTCGGTACCATCAACCGTGAGCTTGTTCAACGTCCAGGTTGCTGATCGCAGCAGGCGGCTTGTTCTTTCTGTGGCGCTCTCGTCGTCTTTTCCGCAGCCCTGCAGCAGGAGTACGGTGCAGAGGCAGAGGAGTGCGTAGGGGAATCTGAATATTTTATTCATAAAGGTTTAAACTTTGTGATTTTACTTTTTTACAAATCGCACAACCTCGTTGCCACGGGCCGAGCTGACCGAAACCAGGTAAACACCGGCGGCATAATCTGCAACGCTGATGATCACAGCCTGCCCGGATGTTTCCTGTTCATGCACCACCTTGCCGTCATGACTGGTGATGCTGAGGCGTTTGTTCCCTTTTCCGGGCAGTGTGACGCTGATCTTTTCCGCGGCAGGGTTCGGGTACACCGTCAACAGGGTTGTGGCCTCGGCTGGTAGGGTTGCCGTGATCACAATGGGCATGGCCGCTGACAACTCGCTCGCGCAATCATCGGCAGTAACCTTAACCGTATAGATGCCTTGCGCCGATACAGTATGCGAAGCTTGTGTGGCCCCTGCGATGGCAGTACCGTTCAGGAACCACTGGTTGCCTGAAGCTGCGTTTGATGTGAGCATGGGCGTTTCAGGATTGTCGAGGTTCAGGCTCACTGCAGGCCGGGCAGGTACAATGCAAAAAGTGTGTGTTACAGATGTTGCGGCTGTGTACCTGTCATCCCCCGGCTGATTGGCAGTGATGCTTGCCCTTCCTGGCTTCAATAGCGTGACTGTGTTGTTCGTGATGCCGATCAGCTCCGTGGTGGTGCTGCTGAAGTTTACTGACAGCCCTGACGTAGACGCTGCTGTCAGTGTGAAGGCGTTATCACCGATCTTCTTGTCGGCAAGTGGCAGGAACGCAATGGTCTGGGTTCCCTTCGATACAACAAGCGCTCGCGGAACATCAGTAGCGGCGAAGTGTGTTTCACTCTGTGGCTGACTGGCAGTGATGGTGGTAGTACCTGCACCCGTCAGATGGATCTTTCCATCCACGATGGTGGCCACAGCTGCATTGCTGCTGGCATAAAGAACAGGCGTAGCAGTGTTGGTGCTGGTGGCGCCGGGCGCGAAGTCTGCAACACCGTAAGCAACCGCGGCCAGTGCCGGGAACGTGATCGTTGCATTCACACGGATGGCAGCGCGGGCATCTGCGGTCTTCTCACTTTCATAACCGAAGGTCTTCACCGCTGAAATGCGATAATAATATAACGTTCCATGTTCAACGCCGGCGTGTGTGTAGGTAGTTGCCGGAGCATCGATGGTAGTGAGCAGGGTAGTGGGCTCCGGCGTTGTGCCGCCGTAAACTTTGTACGATGCCAGGTTGATATCTGTGTTCGCATCCCAGGTGAGCACGATGTCGTTCACTCCGGCAGTAGCGACCAGATCTACAGGAGTCGCGGGAGCCGCAAGATCCATCGCATTGTGGAAGATCTGGATCTCGTAGTCAGTACCATTTGGAACGATCATGTCAGACTTTCCATCACCATCCAGGTCACCAAGCAGCATGACGTAAGAATCTTGAACGTTCCCCATGGAGAAATCGATCTTGGCCCCGAAGGATTCTGATGTGATACTTCCCGGTGAAGACAGGTTGCGGAACACGGTGATGTCACCATGGGAAGGATGGATGGAGGTAATATCCGGTCTTCCGTCGCCATCGAGATCATCAACGGCAAGTGTAAAGACAGTATTGGTAGAAGTGATATCGACTTTCGGGGTAAATGAGCTTTCATCGATCGCTCCCGCAGCCCATGTATTACGAAATATCGAAATAATGGTCTCTCCCAAGGCTCCCACCAGGACGTCTGTCTTTCCATCGCGGTCTATATCAGCAAGGGCCACAGGGGCAGGTGCGGCTCCCGTACCGAACGCCACGGGTACAAAATCCTCTCGTGAAATATTTCCCATGCTGCTGAGGTTCTGATACACTATTACTGTGCTGGCGTAATAATCCGTTCCAACGATCTCCGGCTTGCCGTCGCCATTGAGGTCGCCTACCGCTAATCCACGGTATGTGATATGATCACCCACGCGGACATAGCTTCCCAAATCTTCGGCATTGATATTTCCCGGAGTAGAACGGTTGCGGTGAACAAAGATCCCATCTAGTGTTGAGCGGATAATATCCAGCTTTCCATCAAGGTCGATGTCGGCGATGCTCAGTCCATTGGTCCATTCAGTATTCAAAACTTCAGGTTCTGCGAAAGAGTCAGCATCGATGCCACCTGCAGATGATGTATTGTGGTAAATGTACAGCGTGCTTTCATCGGTTGTTACCACCAGGTCTTTCTTGCCGTCGTTGTCGAGGTCGGCCAGGGCCACATATTGAGGGCCCCATCCGGTACCGATGGTTACCGGTTCAGCGAATGAGCTTGCGGTAATACTTCCAGAAGAAGATATGTTTCGGTAGAGGGATACAACAGGCGGGTCAGTGTCATAGGTAGCGGCAACAAGATCTGGCTTTCCGTCGCCATCGATATCGCCCATCGTCATGCCCATGGCCCAGGGAGTGTTCGTGATCTTCACGGCCGGATCGAAGGAATTTTCTGTAAAATCTTGTCCCATGCCCGCGCCTACCTTGCCGGCAAATGGTATGGGTGACGTTGCTGAACGCCCTGTTTCAATGTTCGTGACAGAGACGGGGCCGTATGTTGCGCTCACCGATACCGTTACCTTCAGCTGTGTTGCGCTGGCCTGTGTCACTTCAGCCTTGGTGACGCCGAAATGAACAAGGTTATTGGCAGGTGTTGTATTGAAATTCTCACCTGTAATGGTGACTGATGTTCCCGCCACGGCCGAGCCAGGTGCTACTGCTGTGATGACAGTGCCGGGAAGCACATTAGGTGTCACTGCTATTTCCGGACTGAAAGGGCTTTTGTTTCCGTAAGTGTCTACGGCAACCACCTTGATATAGTATGTAGTGCCATTCAAAAACAATCCTTCTCCCGGACCTGTCATTGTAAAGCTGTCTCCTGTGGCTTCATATGCCGCCATCAATTGCTCGTCTCCGGGTGTTGTGCCGCCATAGACGACGTAGGAGTAAAGGTCTTCTTCTGTGTTCGGGGTTAACCGGATCGTGACGATCGCATCACCACCGGTAGCCGTTACGTTTTGCGGCGTAGCGGGCGCTGTGAAATCAACGGTGTTACGGAATCCGGATACGTTGTGTCCATACTGGCTTACCCACAGCAGGTCTGGCTGTCCGTCGTTATCCACATCACTGAGGGCAATTGCCGAGGGGCCGTTATTACCTGTTTCGAAATCCACGTAACGGAAAGAATTATTGTTTATCGTTCCCGGCTGAGAGGTATTCCGGAAGGCTCTCATCAAATAATAGTTAACATTGAAGCTCACAACGAGATCCTGCCTGCCATCGCCATCAATATCGCCAATGCCGATGTCGCTGGGATAGTCGTCTACTGGCAAATCTATGCCGGCTGCGAAAGAGTTTGTGGTAAGACTTCCCTGCGAGGCGGTGTTGCGGAATACCACCGCTCTTCGATTGTTGTAGCTGATCACGGCAACATCCTGCTTCCCGTCACGGTCGAGGTCACCGGCAACGAGTCCTGACGCCCGGGGTACATTGAAGCTGGTCCGTGCTGCAAAAGATGTGTTGCCAATGCTTCCTGGTGTAGCAGTATTGCGGTACACAGAGAACGAATTGCCATGGGCCACCGCCAGGTCAAGGGCACCGTCGCCATCCAGGTCGGTAAGCGTGGCATCCAGGGGCTCGCCTCCGGGAACAAGGCTTACACCATATTCGAAATCACCTGCTGTCATGCTGCCTGGTGAGGTCATATTTCTGAATACAGCAACATCAAAATTTCCCAACCGGTGCACCACGACGATATCACGTTTTCCATCGCCGTCTACGTCGCCAACAGCAAGCGCCGTGGCAGGTGATCCGGTATCAATGGTTACAGGTGCTGCGAAAGAAGCAGCGGTAAGCTCTCCTGCTGTGGCTGTGTTGCGGTAGAGGTACATCAGGTGGATGGCATCCAGGTGTACTACAATGAGATCCTGCTTTCCGTCATTGTCAAGGTCTGCGAGCGCTGCCGCCACCGGGTGGTCGCCTGTGCTCATCTCCACCGGAGCAGCAAATGAATCATCTGAGACGGTGCCCGTAACCGCCGTGTTGCGATACAGCGAAACTGAGTTCCCATCATAATTCACCACTGCCATATCGGATTTCCCATCACCATCGATATCACCGGTCACGACAGCAACGGGCGCTGATCCTACATTAAGATCGGCCATGGGACCGAAAGTATGGCTGTTAAAATTCGCATTCTGGTCGCCTCCGAAAGTTGGCGCGAAAGACGTGGGAGAGCTTCCTGTCAGTCCTGTGGTTGTATTCAATACTGAGATGGACGCATAGGTTGCTCCCGCCGGAACAGTGACGGTGAGCTGCGTAGCGCTCGCTGATGTCACGGTTGCCCTGGTGGCGCCGAAGTTTACCACGTTATTGCCGGGCGTCGCTCCGAAATGTGCGCCGGTAATGGTTACCGCGGTTCCGATATTGCCTGTAGAAGGCGTTACCTGTGTGATGGAAGGTACCTCGATGTTGACCGGTATTGACGTGATCTCTGAAGAAGGATCACTTACGTTGCCAAGGTTGTCCGTAGCGGTTACCCGGTAATAATAGGTTGTTCCGTTGACAAGCCCTGTATGGGCATAAAGCGTTTGAGGATACTCGATGGTGGCCAGCAGTGTACTGGCGCCGGATGATGTCCCGCCGTACACATTGTAAGATGCTATATCACTCTCCGGACCAGGTTGCCATGACACGGTGTTTTTGGCATTGCCGGGCACAGCCCTCACCGCAGCGATCGTGGGAGGGGTGAAATCCATGTCGTTCCTGTAAATGACAAAGTCATTGGAGCTCCATTGCGATATGGCAATATCGGGAGCTCCGTCTCCGTTCAGATCACCGATGTCCATCACACCTGATTTTGAGGTGGCGGCAACATCCTGGCGTTCCTGGAACGAACCTGCGGAGATGCTTCCGGCAACTGACTTGTTCCTGTAAATGGACAGGGTGTAAGTGTGGCTGGTATTGTCGCCGGTCGTAACCACCATATCGGGCTTTCCATCGCCGTCGAGGTCGGCCACGCCAACTTTATCAGGCGCTAATGGTGCGGTGCTGAAATCCGTAGCGGCAAAAGAGGCTGCTACGATACTCCCTGCTGAAGACGTATTGCGGAAAATGGTAACCTTTTTACCTTGTTCGCTGGCCGTGACAAGGTCCGTTTTGCCATCGCCATCCACGTCTGCGGTCACCAGTCCACGGACCGCCACAGGCGAGGTGATACTCACATTGACCTTGGCGTCAAAGGATGCAGCGGTAACACTTCCGGGAGAAGATATATTACGGAATACAGAATAGAAATTCTCGGTGTTGCTGGCGGCGATCAGGTCTGGCTTTCCGTCGCCATCGAGATCGCCGAGTGCCAGGCTGGTTATTTCGGCGCCGAAGCCACCGATCGATGCAAAATCGAACGTCATTGAACCTGGCAACGATGTATTTCTGCAAACGGTGATCCTGTCGGAATAATAGCCGTCGCTGATCACCACATCTTTGAGGCCGTCACCATCGATATCGGCTACGGCCATCGCTGAGATAGGCCAGGTATTGACATCAAAGTAGCTCAAGGTAAATGAATTGATGCTGATGCTATTGCCTGTATTGCGAAGCACCAGGAATCCATCATACCATCCTCCTACAGCGATCACAATGTCCTGCCTGCCATCGCCATCGATGTCGTCGATCACGATCTGGTTGGACGATACACCGTCCTGCGCGTAGTCAAACACAACGGGGGCGCTGAATGCCGAAGCGGTCAGGTCACCACTTGCGGACGTGTTACGGTACAGGAGGATCTTGCCGTGTAATCCTACAACCAGGTCCGGTTTGCCATCGTCATCAAGATCGCCGATGGCGGTCGATTGCGCAAAATTACTCGGATAGTTCATACGCAGGCTTGCATTATAGCTTTCTGGCGCAAAATCCCTTCCTGTGCCGGCCATGATCCTGACCGCAAAGGGATAAGGCGATCTGGCTGACAACCCGTTGGCGAGGTTCGTCACCGTTACAGGCTGATAGGAGGCGCCTGAGGGAACCGTCACCGTAAGCTGCGTGGCACTGGCAGCCGTTACAGCAGCGCGCGTGGCACCAAAGTAAACGTTGTTCTGTGAGGCTGTGGTATTGAAGTTCATTCCGGTAATGGTAACCGCGCTCCCGACGCGGGCCCAAGCCGGCGAGATGGAGGCAACGGCGGGCAGCGCAGGCGCAACGACGGGTGTAACGGTAACATCTGCTGTAGGTGAGCTTTCATTTCCCGATGCATCGACAGCCGTGAGCCGGTAGTAGTACACAACGTTGTTAGACAGTCCTGTATGCCGGTAGCTGTTGCCCGGCGCATTGACCGTTGCCAGCAATGCGGTAGGATTGGGTGTGGTACCTCCGTAGATTTTATATGAAGCAATGTCACTTTCTGCATTGGCATTCCACACCACGGCGCTCTGTTGGTTTCCAGCGGACGCGCGCAATCCGGAAGGAACTGCCGGTGCGACAAAATCAAGCACATTGCGGAAAAGTGTTACGCGATTTATGTCCAGCGCAGCGATGTCGGGCTGGCCGTCATTGTCGATATTGGCAACCGCCACGGAATAATTGGCATTCCTTGCGGGAAGCGTTACAGCACTTGAAAAAGAACCTGTGCTAAGGCTTCCGGAAGAAGATTTGTTCTGAAACAGCGAGACGGTGCCAGTATTATCATTAGGATTTGTGTTCGCCGTCACGATATCCGGTTTACCATCTCCGTTGAGGTCGCTGATGGCGATATAGCGTGGCTCAGTGGCCACCGGCAGATCTGTACGGGTATCAAAGACAATATTTCCAAGGGTGGAGGCATTGTGCAGGATCGACACAGCCTCTCCGCTTTGTCCGACGATCACGTCAGTCTTGCCATCTCCATCGAGATCAGCGGTCTTTACGTCGTACGCGTCACCGGGAATGGATGTGTCGCTCGCGTTGTCGAATGAAATATTGCCGGGAGAAGATGTGTTGATCCGGTAGGCAACGTCGTTGGTGCCATAGTTGGCAACGATCATATCAGGCTTGCCATCGCCGTTCATATCATCAAGCGCCAACGCATTAGCGCCGCCCATACCGAAGTCCACGGGAGCTGCCAGCGAGTTTACATCAATGACGTTCATAGTAGTAGCGGTGTTCCTGTAAACCGAGACAGAAGCGGCCCAGGAATTGACGACGACCACATCGAGCCTTCCGTCACGGTCCACATCCTGAACATCAACATCACTCGGATGGGAACCGGTAGTAAAGTCAGTGCGCTCAAATTTTTGCGGCCACCATTCGGAGCTTCCAATAGTGATCTTGTTGGTAAAAATGGATAAAGAATTCGCCAGGTAATTGGCGACAAGTATATCCAGGTCTCCATCATTATCGATGTCCGCTAAGGTTACGGCGCGGGGGCCATCGCTGGAAGAAAGCTCGATGGGCGTCGCGAACGTGTTTGTTCCTGTGGTCGACGTGTTCTTGTAAAGATAAAGCTTGCCGTTGTACGCGTCTGAGACAACCATATCTGTTTTCAGGTCCTGGCTGAGATCGCCGAATGCTACGCTGTAGCTTTGTGCGTTCAGCGAGATTGGTGTCGCCGCAACATAGGTGTTGTTATCCAAAGCTCTTGTGCTTCCGCTGCCAAACGTTACATTGAACGGCTGAGGAGACAACGCACATTGACCTGTATACCACCTGAGAACAGAGATCGGTGCATAGGTAGCTCCGGCAGGCACCTTGACTGTGATGTGCGTGGTGGACACGGAAACAACTTGTTCTGCGCGTACGGCGCCAAAGTAAATGATCTGATCGGTTAGCTGTGTCCCGAAGCCGCTACCGTTGATGGTCACGGTAGAGCCAACAGCACCCTGCGATGGCGTGACGCTTGTGACTACCAGGGGCTGCGCCATACCTCCGGTGGCCAGCAACACAAGCATCAGAAAGACAATTGATAGTTTGTTCATAAGAATTGGGGGTTAGCTTATTGCTGGTTCAAAAGTATCGTGCGCGTGATCGCTGCATCAATACCTGAGGGCAGGTATTTTGAACCTGAGCGGTGATGGAGTGGTGGAAGTGTGGGAGCGAAGGATCCCCCTATTAGAAGGTACATAAGGTACGAGGTACGAAATACGAGGTACGATGAATGCAGATCGAGCTGCCGTACCTCGTTCCCGATAGCTATCGGGATCGTACCTCGTACCTTGTTTATAACGACTTGGGTATACGCAAATAGAAAAAGGCCCTCGTTCTGGAAGAAGGGCCTTTCTCTGTAACTCCATTGGAAAACTAAACTAACTAACTACTTCCAGAACTTCAAGGTTAGTACCGGTGGCAGGGCCATAAAGACGCCCCCGTCTCGTTGCCTGTATGGTTCCTGCCAAAAACCACAAGTTACTCCGGTACAAGATCGCCTGACCGACGTCAGGTACTCAGGCGAGCACCCGCGTCAGCACCGCCAGCAATGCCAGGAACATCATGATGACCAAGGCACTGTAAATTTCTCTCTTTAAATGATTGGATATACTTTTCATGGAGTGGTTTGGATTTCGATTCTCAACGATCAAAAGTAGGATGGGAACGTGACAGGGATCAATACCTGATGGCAGGTATTTTGGAGGTGAGGAATTTAGCGTTGTTTTGAGCTTTTAAAAAGGAGTAAGAAGTAAGAATTAAGGAGTAAGTAGAGGGCGTACCGTGCAGCGAAGGGGCTTCTCCTTTACACCCTAAACCGTCATCCTGAGCGGTGGTAGTGTGGTGGGAATGTGGGAGCGAAGGATCCCCTGTTCGAAGATGCAGATGCCGAAGATAATGTTAAATTTGAAAAGCTATAACGATGTAAAATCCACGGGTTCATGAAGAAAGTACAGGGCGTTCTTATTTTTTGCGCGATACTGTTGTGCCGTCATGTGACGTGGGCACAGGCACCGGTGGTAGTAGGGGAGGGCGATGATGATGTGGTGCTGAATCCGCATGCGTGGTTGTACAAAGATCACCGGGCAGGGCTCGAAGCCATCGACAGGCTGGTGACGTTGCCCGCTTCGGCGTTTGAACGGAATATTTATGAGCAGGAAGTCACGTATGGGTTTCTTCAGCCGCGGGGATGGTGCAAGTTCCTGATCAAAAATACGTCCAGCCAGCCCGACTGGATCCTCCGGATACACCAGACACGGCTGGATTCCGTGCAGCTCTTTGTGGTGAGGAAAAACGGGGCGCTGGAACGATACCCGCTCACGGGACACTTCCATACCATCAGGCAACGTCCGGTGTACGCCATGCACTTTGTTTACCGGATCCCCATTGAAAAAGATGAGACCGTTACCTGCTACCTTTATACTCAGCGTAAGCATGGGCGCCATGCCACCATCCTCAACCTGCAGCGCGAGGGTTACTTCCAAAACTATGAGCACGTGTTCAGCGTTGGCATCGCTTTCATCAGCGGCATGATCCTGCTGGCGGGCCTCATCGGCCTGGTGCTGTATTTCTTTGTGAGGCAAAAGGTGTACCTCTACTACAGCGTTTATTGCCTGAGCTTTTTTGTGCTGATCATGGTAGACACGGGCTTTGCGCACAGCGTGATCTCACACCCGCAGTACCAGGAGGTGATCAACACGTTCACCACCATCTTTTATTACTGGATCTGCGGCTGGCATATCCTGTTCACCATCGAGCTGCTGCGCATCAAAGATTACCGTTTCAAATCCGTTTACTGGCTTGGATTCACCAGCGGTTGGTTGTTCTGCATCATCTCCATACTGCTGATGATCCCGGCACTGCCCGACGAGCTTCGCTGGTGGATCTTGCTCTTTTCCTATTACATCGTATTCTTCATGAACGTCTACATCCTGTATGCCATCAGCATCAGCATCGTGAAAGGCGAGCCCGTGGTCTACTTTTACCTGGCCGGGTTCATGGTAACGCTGATCGTGGCTACCATCCTGGTGCTGGCCGACCTGCAGATCCTCGATGGTGTGAACCAGAATACGGACATCTACTACTTCACACCTTTGGTGGAGATCCTCTTCATGGTGGTGGGATTGGGCATCCATTTCTCCCGCAATGTCAAGGAACGCTTCAGGGTGCAGCTCGCCCTCAACCAGACGCAGAACCAGATCATCACCATCCAGGAAGATGAGCGCCGCCGCATTGCCCAGGACCTTCATGACGACGTGGGCAACTCCCTGGCCGCTGTCAAGAACATGGTGATCCAGAAGCGCGAGTCCGTGGCCGTGGAAAAAGAGATCGACAACCTCATCGGTACCATCCGCAACATCAGCCACAATCTGATGCCGGTAGATTTCAACGAATTCAACCTGCACGACATCATCGGCCATACGGTGAACAAGTTCAAAGACCATCCGTCGGTAAATCTCGAGTTCGATTATACGGGAGAGCCCGTCAAGATCACACCGCTTACCGAACTCGTTATCTTTCGCATCATCAACGAGGTCATCAACAACATCCTGAAACATTCGCGCGCCACCACAGCGTTCATCCAGCTCATCTACCAGAAAGAGACCCTGGTGGTGACGGCTGAAGACAACGGCATCGGCATGGAAAAATTAAAGGCTGGCGAAGGCATCGGCATGAGAAGCATCCGGCTGCGGGCAGCGTACATCAATGCTCAGCTGAATATAGAAAGCGACGACAAAGGCACACTCATCATTCTTGAAGTTCCCTATGAGACCATCTGACGATACCATCAAAGTGATCATTGTTGACGATCACCGCCTCTTCAACGACGGCCTGAACGCCATGTTACGATCGGAACCTGAAATAGAGGTGCTGGCCCAGGTGTACGACAGCCGCGAAGCCGAGCACAAGATAGCCGAGCTCAAACCCGACGTGGTGCTCGTGGACTTCAACATGCCCCACATCAACGGCATCGACCTCACCAAACAGCTTACGGCAAAGCGGGGAGATACAAAGGTGCTCATCCTGAGCATGTACAACGAGGAGATGTACATCGAGAGCTTCAGGAAAGCCGGCAGCAGGGGATATCTTTTTAAAACCGCCTCGGTAGGTGAAGTGGTGTCGGCCATCCGCAAGGTCCATGATGGCGACCTGCATTTTCCGGCCACGTATACCAAAAGCAACCACGCCGATGACCTTTTCCTCAAAAAGCTGAAGCTCTCCTCCCGCGAGATCGAAGTGATCAAGCTGGTCAAGGCCGGCCTCAAAACAAAGGAGATTGCCGAAAAACTCAACATCTCATTCTACACTGCCGAAACCCACCGCAAGAACATCAAGCTGAAGATCGGCGTAGAAGGTGAAGCTGCGTTTCTCAGGTTTATCTATAGTAGTGAGCTTGAATAGGTTGCCGGTTCAGTCGGGTATTAAAAATCTGTTCGGACTTTGCCTCAATGTGAATTGAAACAATCATGTGACGACCGTGCTCTTCCCTCAACTGGTCATCCGGCAACCGGCAACTGGTAACTGGCAACTAGTTTTCCGGTGGAAATCCTGGCTTCCCTCTGCCTTCCGTGATCAGGGGCAACAAACTGTATTGCAGATACTGATCCCATGATGTTGAGCATACATCGTAGCACTCGACCTTAGGCATTAGCCCAACGTGTGTTAAACGAAGCTCGGTTTTGTCTCCGTTCCTGGCGATCTCGAAGCTGATCTTGGTTCCGGTCCATTCCGTTTTATCGGTGAGGAAGCTCAGTTGGCTGTCGGTAACAAGCCACACCATTTTTTTGCCGGGGATCACCTCGACCAGTTTCTGCTTGGAGTAATGTACATTGGCGAAATAGGTCTCGAACTCGTCGCCCAGTTTTTCAGAAGCGCCTATCGCCATGTTATTCCACCATCCGCGAACATTGCTGAGGGCCCGGAATACTTCTTCCGGTGTCCGGTCTACAGAGATTGTTGTTGTGAAATCTTGTGTTTTCATTTTTTTTGGATTGTTTAATTTTTAGGTTGCCGGTTGCCAGTTACCGGTTGCCGGTTCAGTCCGGTATTAAAAACTCTGTTCGGACTTTCTCAACGTGAATTGAAACAGTCATGCGACAACCGGGCACGCTTTCAACGGGCCACCTGGAAACCGGCAACTGGCAACTATTTCCGACAAAGCTAGCGTCTGAAATATCTCCACGTGGGGGGTAATATGGACTTTATAGCGGGTTGATTCAGACGGGGGTGACTGTCTATCATTGTCTAAAAAATTGCTATGAAACACCTTACCATCGTGGTGCCGGAAGGCGACAACAACCTGAGCAGCATCGCAGGCGCCTATGAGATCTTTACACAGGCCAACGACTACGCGAAGAGAACGGGAGGAAAGGCACTGTTCAGGATCGAGCTGGCGGGAGCTTCCGAGAAGGTTGAGTTCTACAACGGACTGTTTACCAGCCGGCCGCAGGTAAACATCGCTGAGATCGACAGGACCGACCTCATCATCATTCCATCACTCAACCACGACTTTGAAAAGACGATCCGGGAGAATCAGCCGCTCATCGCATGGATCAGGGAGCAGTATAAGACGGGTGCTGAAGTGGCCAGTATCTGCACCGGTGTTTTTATGCTGGCCGTGTCAGGCTTGCTGGATGGAAGAACGTGCTCCACCCACTGGCTGGCGGCCGATGTTTTCAGAACACGGTTTCCTAAAGTGAACCTGCAGGTCGATAAGCTGATCACAGATGAGAACGGCATCTACACCAACGGTGGCGCCTTTTCTTTCCTGAACCTGTTGATCTACCTCATCGAAAAATATTATGGCAGGGAGACCGCCATCTTCTGCGCTAAGATATTTCAGATCGAGATGGACAGGCAAAGTCAATCCGCATTTGCCATCTTTTCTCCTCAGAAGATGCACGGCGATGAGATGGTGAAAAAAGCGCAGGCTTACATTGAAAGCAAGCTCCATGAAAAGATCTCTGTCGAGGATATGTCTTCCCGGTTCAACATCGCCAGGCGTAATTTTGACAGGCGCTTCATCAAAGCTACCGGGAATACCCCGATTGAATATTCGCAGCGGGTAAAGGTCGAATGGGCAAAGAAGGCACTGGAGACCACGCGTAAAACGGTTGGCGAAGTCATGTACGATGTGGGCTACTCTGATGTGAAAGCTTTCCGTGAGGTGTTCAGGAAGATCACCGGCATGTCACCCATCACCTACAGAAGCAAGTACAACAAGGAAGCGCTGGCGTAACCGGCTCAAAAATTCAGTCCAATAACATCCCTATGGACGAATTTGACCGGGAAAATCCGCTTTCTTTGTCTTAAAATCTTAGTTTGCCAGTACTTGAACAGCTTTCCCTGGTGGTGATCTACGCAGGCATCGTGCAGGGGCTTTTTGTCGCTTTTTTGCTGAACAGCCGGGTTGTGCGAAGGAGCCGGGCCAACGTGTTCCTGTCGGTGCTGCTCATTGCGCTTTCATTCAGCATTGCCCACACCGTGTTTGCAGGCCGGGTGGTCACGCACCTGTCGGTCAGGGTGTATTCCATCGGCGACCCCACCTTCCTGCTAATCGCACCATTGATCTGGTTCTATGTTTTAGAGCTTACCGGAAAAAGGGTAAGGCCGGGCTGGCGTACACTGCTTCACTTTCTTCCGTTCCTGCTGGTGATCGCTTTCTCGTTGACGTTCGGAGCGCTGAAACTTGCCCCGTTTCCAAACAGAGGGCATTGGCGGCCTAACGTAGTGTTCTGGACGATGGTGCTTCTTCAATTTTCGTGTTACCAGTTCTTCATTCACAAACGCTGGATCCGGTCACGCGAGATCATGCAGCATGAGGTGTCTAACATGGAGGACGTGAACATCTCATGGGTACGCTTCTTTATGGGCGTTTTCCTCCTGGTCAACGCCTTTTTCCTGTTCAGTCTTTTTGCCACCATCCACCTGCAAGGCGGGGAGTGGCTATGGCGGTCAGTAGCCCTCACGTTCTCGTTGTCGATCTTCGCGCTGGGATACAAAGGCATTTTACAGAAAGAGATCTTTGACACACGTCATCAGGAAGAGCAGGAACCACCGGAGCTCAAGGTATCGCCAACGCCCAAAGATGAATCGCTGATCCGGCAGGTAACCGGCTTCATGGAAGAACGAAAACCTTATCTCGATCCTGAGCTCACCCTCAGCATGCTTGCCCGGGAGCTGAACATGAGCCGGAGCCAGCTTTCGCAGCTGATCAATGACGGTATCGGTGACAACTTTTACGATTTTGTGAACAAGTATCGCGTGGAAGAGGTGAAAAAGCTGATGGCTGATCCTAAGTTCAGTAACTACAACGTATTGGGCCTGGCGCTGGAGGCCGGATTTAAATCGAAGTCTACTTTTAATTTGATCTTTAAACGGTTTACGGGACTCACCCCAACGGAGTACCGCAAAAACCGGAACCAGGATTAGGACCGGGATTAATGGATTTACAGGATGACGGTATTAATCCTGCTAATCCTGTAAATCATATTAATCCTGCTCGTCTATACAGATCCCAGGGGACGTCCAGATGCGTTGGAGGACGAATTCCAAAACGCGCCGTCATAATGTTGTATCAAAAAACATTATGAATGAGCATCACAAAATTTTAATCCGGTTGACGGGAGTCACCAAATCTTTTATGGTTGGATCTGGCAGGTTCAGCGCTTTAAAGAACGTTGACCTTGAGATCCGGAAGGGGCAGATGGTGTCGATCACGGGTAAGTCTGGTAGTGGCAAGTCCACGTTGCTGAACATCATTACCGGAATAGACAAGACCACCGAAGGCAGTGTCAGCGTCAATGGTGTCAGGATCGATAAGTTATCGGAAAGCGACCTTGCATCGTGGCGGGGTAAGAACATTGGCGTGGTATTTCAGTTCTTCCAGCTGATCCCCACGCTCACCATCGCGGAGAACGTTATGCTGCCGATGGATTTTTGCAACACTTACCCCAGAAGCGATCGAAGGAAGCGGGCACTTTCAATCCTGCAGTCGGTTGATATCATCGAGCAGGCCGACAAATTTCCGTCTTCATTGTCAGGAGGACAGCAGCAGCGTGCCGCCATCGCGCGGGCCCTGGCCAACGACCCCTCTATCATCATTGCCGATGAGCCTACAGGCAATCTTGATTCGAATACGGCTACTTCTATTTTCGAGCTGTTTGCTTCTTTGGCCAGGTCAGGCAAGACCGTGATCGTGGTCACCCATGAGCGGGAGTTCTCGTCTTATTTTGAGCAGTGCATCTCCATTGCCGATGGCGTGATCGCAGCCGGTACTTCTGTTAACGTTTAACATTTCATGCGATGAATATCAGACTATTGAAAGTGATACGAGATATCACGTCAGACTATGCAAAGAACCTGATGCTGGTGCTGGCCATTGCGATCGGCGTTTTTGGGATCGGTTCGATATTGGGCGCTTACAGTGTGCTGACAAGGGAGATGTCGTCAAACTACCTGGGCACCAATCCAGCGTCAGCTACGCTTGAAACGGAATCGGAAATCAGTAGGGGGTTGCTGGATAGTGTCCGGCAGTTTCCCGGCATTCAGGAAGCCGAGCGACATGCCACGGTCTCTGCCCGCATGAAGGTGGGTGATAAATGGTATCCGATGCTGCTCTTTGTGATCGATGACTTTGCGTCGAAGAAGACCAACCAGGTATCGCACCTCACGGGAAGCACAACACCTGCTACTGGTGAAATGCTTGTGGAAAGAACGGCGCTTGTAGTGATGCAGGCTAATGAAGGTGATGAGATCGGTGTAAAAACATCTAATGGCGAGCCTGCTCCGCTGAAGATCTCCGGAACGGTGCACGATGCAGGGCTGGCCCCCGCGTGGCAAGAGCAGGCGGGATACGGTTACATTACACTTTCCACGTTGCATTACCTCGGAGAATCACAGGGATTTGATCAGCTTCGAATAGTGGTATCGGAAAATGCGCTTTCGCGGGAAGCGATCACGGCAAAAGCAGGGGAGCTTTCAGACTGGCTGGAAGCACGCGGCATCAAAGTTCACGAGATCCAGGTTCCGCCGCCGGGAAAACATCCCCATCAAAGCCAGATGAGGGCTGTGCTCACCATTTTTACGACATTCAGTTTTCTGATCCTCGTGCTGGGCTCCATACTGGTGGCAACATCGGTGGCCACGTTGATGGTGAAGCAGGTGCGGCAGATCGGTGTCATGAAAACGATCGGTGCTACGTCGCTGCAAATTACAATGATGTACGTGCTGATGATCGTGATGATCTGTGTTGTGGCGCTCGCGCTGGCCATCCCCCTCAGCCGTGTTGCCGCGGCCGCTTTTTATCAACAAATCGCTGTATTGCTGAACCTTGAGCTGGCAGACCGATCCGTGCCTTTGTGGGTGCCGTTGCTCCAGATAGGCTCGGGCATCGTTATTCCGCTGCTAGCCGCTGCGTTGCCGGTGCTTCGTGGAAGTTTTATCAGTGTGAGAAGCGCGCTCGACAACTACGGTGTAAAAGCTGCCCAGACCAGGCAGGGCGCGCTTAACTTTATATCGCGGTTATCTTTTATCAGCGAGTCGTTCAAACTTTCTGTCAGGAACGTGTTCAGGCTGCATTCACGTTTGATGATGACTGTCGGTTTGCTTGCCACTGGCGGAGCCATGTTCATGACTGCCCTGAATGTTGCCGACGCCTGGGACGATAACCTGAAACGGATCTACCAGCAGCGCCTTTATGACCTCGATGTAAAACTGAATGAACGGATCAAGCCCGACACCATTCTGGAAACGCTGCGGTCTATGCCAGGTGTAACCGCTGCTGAGGGGTGGGACTACAGCGCCACTTCTGTTGTAAGAGAGACGTCACGCCAGGTAAGCCACACCTATCCTGATAAGGCTCACGGGAGCTTTACACTCCTCGCGTTGCCTCCCGGATCGAAGCTGTTAGATCCCACGTTGGTGGAAGGCATGTGGCTATCGGGTAAAGCGAAAAATGAAATTGTACTGAACCAGCTGGCACGATCGGGTGTAAAAATTGGCGACAGCGTGAAGCTCGCCGTAGAAGGAAAGATCACCGCATGGAAGGTGACCGGGTTTTGTGAAGACGTGGGGTCCGGAGCCGCGGCTTACGTTTCCATTGATGATTTCTCCAGGGTCAATCACTCGATTGGTATGGTGAAAATGTTACGGGTTGCTTATTCGGATCGTTCGCGGGATTTCGCTTACGCGAAGAATCGTGAGATCGAAGTGCTCCTGGAAAGCAAAAAAGTATCAGTGAGCTCATCCCTTCCGGTGTGGCTGCTTCACAATGCCGTGGCGGCGCACATGAAGGTGCTGGTGAATTCCCTGATGGCAATGGCCCTGCTGATGGCCGTGGTGGGCACGCTCGGTCTGACTTCAACTATGAGCATGAGCATCATGGAAAGGACCCGGGAGATAGGCGTGATGCGTGCGATAGGAGGTACGCCGGGTAAGATCAGGAGCATCGTTGTCTATGAAGGGCTGCTTATCGGCATGATTAGCATTGTGATCGCGTTCATACTGGCGTTGATCTTATCGTCGTGGATGGGTGAGTTCATTGGTAACATGGCCTTCAGAACACCGCTCTCGCTCACCATCTCGGTAACAGCGTTCGTCTTGTGGATCCTGATCATTCTCGTCGGATCATTTGCCGCAGCTTATTTCCCGGCAAGGAGAGCGAGCAGGTTGACAACGAGGGAGGCGCTGGCGTATGAATAGTTGCCAGTTGCCGGATAGCCGGTTCAGGGCAGTGCCTGGAATCACGCCACATTTCACTCACGTTGAGCGAAACTCCGGAGAGATTCTTAAACCAACCAACTGGCAACCGGCAACCGGTAACCGGCAACTGGTAACTGCTCTGCAACCGGCAACTAAAAGCTGTTATTGTCAACAGCCTTGATAAACTTAACGACCCCCGGAAAGAAGTGCTGCTGATCATCCCACATACTCATGTGGCTTCCCTCGGGGCACAGTAAAAAATGTCCTTTTTTCACTTGTGTCGACATCCACTCCATGTGCTTGGGATCCATCGTGTCGTGTGTTGCGCCTACGGTGAGCGTTGGTACGGTGATCTCCGGCAGGCGGGCTTTGATATCCCATTTTTCAAGGCGTCCTGAAATGCCGAACTCACTCGGTCCCTGCATCAGCGTGTAGATGGTTGGGTTCAGGTGTTTGAAGGTGCGGTTCACAGGGTCTGGCATTTCTGACGCCGGAAAGCGGCAGAGGTGTTTCTCGTAAAAGTTTGGCATCAGCAGCTCCATGTACCGCGGATTCGAGAAATCTTTCTTTGCTTCAATGGCCCGGATCTCCTGCAGCACCGAAGGTTCAAATTGTTTGGCCAGCACCTCGTCGGCGTATTTACCGTAGTCGGGGCAGCTGGCCATCATGTTGCAGATGATCAGCCCCTTCAGGTTCTGTTGGTACTTCAACGCATATTCCATGGCAAGAATGCCACCCCAGGAATTGCCCAGCAGATAAAAGTTGCTGTT
The DNA here is from genome assembly GCF_018598225.1 of Chryseosolibacter histidinae. Taxonomy (GTDB): domain Bacteria; phylum Bacteroidota; class Bacteroidia; order Cytophagales; family Cyclobacteriaceae; genus Chryseosolibacter; species Chryseosolibacter histidini. Next base: position 192,509 of record NZ_JAHESF010000001.1, read on the forward strand.
GTCGAGCTGCAGCGCTTTTCTCACTTCTTCAACCTCTTCAACAAACCGCGCGGTAGTCCAGAGGCTGCTGTCCGTGGGCTGGTCACTATAATAAGAACCCAGCTGGTCATAATAATAGAACTCGATGCCTTCCTGCGGGAAGAAACTTTCGAATGACTCAAAATATTCGTGGGTTGCAGCGGGACCACCATGCAACAGCAGCACCTTCATGCGTGGATTGTTGCCAATACGTTTTGTCCACACCTTGTAAGCACCGTTGTGAACAGGGATCATTTTGATGCCTGCACTTTTTACACCGGTTTCCCGGAGATCAAGATACGAGGTCTTCTCATCCTTCAGGTCGTTTTTGGCCTGGCAGGAGAGGAGCAGGAGGATGGTTGCTGAAATGATGAGGTTTTTCATAACCGAAGGTACGACTTTGTTCCCACAGATTGCGCTGATGAACGCAGATAAAGGCAACATCTCATCTGCGTTTATCTGCGGGATCAGCGGGAAGAGGCATTCTGTTGACGACCACTTTTCCTTCCTTCATCACAAACCTGACCTGTTTCAGTGTATTGATATCGTCCAGCGGATTTCCCGCTACGGCAATGAAATCGGCAAACATTCCCTTTTCTATTTTTCCGCGTTGTGCCTCCATGCCCAGGAGTCGTGCGGCATGGATCGTCAATGCTTTGAGTATGTCGATGGGAGGGATGCCCGCCTCGGAGAAGCTGTCGATGTAATTGATGGCGAGCTGACCGCGTGTCTTATTTTCGACATCGATCATGATGTCCGTTCCAAAGGCAATGGTCACGCCAGCCTTGTAAACCCTTTTTAACCGCTCAACACGCCGGCCATGAATGGACCTGGCACGTTCTTCCGGATGTCCGAATTCCTTGAGTGTTTCTTCCGTAAAATCGGTGCTTACAAGAACGATGTTTTTTTCTTTCATGATCGTGGCAACACTATCCGGGATGGTCCATCCGTGTTCTATCGATGCGACCCCTGCTTTGGCGGCAGCGTATTCACCTTTCGGCGACTGGCAGTGCGCCATCACTTTTACGCCCGCCTTCTTCGCCTCGTCAACGAACAATTTTATATCCTCATAGCCATAGGAATAACGCTGGCCATCGACTACGATCTTGATCACATCAGCGCCGTAGTAAATGTTTTCCCGGATACCTTTGATGATCTCGTCTCTGGTATCAGCAAAAAGATATTCATCATTGATAAGAAATTGTTGATCTGCCCGGGTGCGGAACTGGCCGCCGAACGGGGCGATGATCTTTCCGGCAACAATCATGGTAGGTCCGGGAACGAGGCCTTCATTGATCGCACGTTTTACATCCACATCGGCATATTTTCCGGAGTTACCGGCATCCCTGATGGTGGTAAATCCCGATTCGAGCATTTCCCTTGCATGAACAGCTCCCTGAATGGCACGGTAGCCGTTCGGGTTGAGCAACACCATATCGAAGTAATCAACGCCAAGCCAGTCGGCAAACTTGCTTACCGTAGAACACACATGGGTATGGGCATCAAAGAGGCCGGGCATCAGGGTTGCTTTTCCAAGATCAATAACCTGACCGTTGGCTGGTATGGGGATGTTTGCGCCTATGTCAACGATCTTTTTGTTTTCGACTACAAGGACCTGATTCAATAATACGGCGCCGGATGCAGGGTCAATAACTCTCCCCGCGCGAATGAATGTTTTCTGGCTGTAACCCTGCAGGAAGATGGTCAGGCAATTAACAATGAGGATGAAACGGATGCAATATTTGAGAGACTTCATGCTTGGATACCAGGATTATACAAGATTATTAAGGATTAACAGGATTAATGTAGTTCATCCAACGAGTTCTGTTGTTCATTTTTAATGTATCAATCCTGGCCATGATTGCAAGATAGGAATAGTAAGATAACAAGATCAATACAATAGTTCGATCCCACTGATTTTGCTGTATCAATCTTGTCTATCCTGTTACTCACATCAATCCTGGTCCCTGGTCCAGGGAGCGGCGGAGATAATTCACCTGACCAAGATGGTAATTCAGATGGGCCAATAACTGCACAAGAACGTAGCTGTGAGAAGTTTTCGGTTTATCAAAAAAGATTGGGTACTCGGCCTCCATATCTTCCGGTGTGAGCGCATTCAAGGTTTGCGTGATCATCGGGATGAGCGCTTCCAGCTTCTCAACAAGTTCTTTTCTTGGCACGCCCTTCACGGTAAACTCCTGGTCGCGGTTGCGTACATATCCGGTTTTAGCGAGTGTAGCGCCGATAAGATAATTCAGGCCTCCAACGATATGCAACGCGAGGTTACCGCTTGAGTTCTTCACAGACCCCACGGTTCTCCAGAGATCCTCTTCATTTTTAAACAGGTTGATCTCTTCAATAAGCTTGCGGATATCGCGCTCATAAAACTCAGCCAATGTACGGTTCATCATATAATCTGGGTTTTAATCCTGGGCCACCTTTGCAAAGGCTGCGTTTGCCCGGACGAGTAAACGGGGCTCTCCCATTTTTTCGGTAAGCTCGGCAAAAGCTGGCGTGGGCCCGCGCCATCGAAGTTCCTCGACATTGCAGAACAGCGGTGCGTTGGTCCGCAGGGTAGCGAGATTTTTGAAAAGCAATGCCTCTTCACGGCGGTCCTTCAATACCTTTTCAGGGAAAGCTTCTATCGGTCCATAGTCGTTCAGGAGGCGGGCCGCGCCAGTTTTTCCGATGCCGGCAATCCCGGGGTAGCCGTCTGCGCTGTCGCCGACGAGGGCCAGGAAATCAGGAATAAGCGCGGGACTGACTCCAAATTTTTTAAATACACCGTTCGCATCCCGGATCGCTCCCGCCTTGCGATCGATCTGCACTACGCGGTCTTCGCGTACACATTGCGCGAGATCTTTGTCGGGTGTCCAGATGCACACTTTCAATACCTGCGGATCGGCAGATGCCAGGTGCGCTGCAGAGGCAAGGGCGTCATCGGCTTCCAACTCGACCATGGGCCACACCATAACACCCATCGATGCGAGCGCGTTTTCCAGCGGATGGAACTGCGCACGCAGCGCCCACTCGATGCCCGCCCCGGTCTTGTATCCCGGCCAAAGCTCATTACGAAACGACTCGATCACGTGGTCGGTGGCAACGCCTACATGGGTGGCACCTTCTTCGATCATCTGCAATACGCCATTCAGGACGCCCACCACCGCGCCGAATGGTTTGTCTTGGCCCTTGTTGAACCTGCGCTGCCCATAAAAGTGGCGGAAGAGCTCATACGTACCGTCGATAAGATGCACGATCATGGAACAGGATTAATATGATTAACTGGATAAACAGGATTAAAGGTATGAACTGTCGGCGATATGACTGCATTTAATCCCGTAAATCCTGCGTAATCAAGGTTATGGTTTATAGAGGGTAGCAATCCTCAACAACTTGGAGCTCACCTCCAATCCTGATCCGGCGGTGGCTTCCTGGTTGATCTCGATCCGAAGCTTGCCGCCCTCGATGTAGAATCTTAAGATACCGGCCTGTTTTGTAAAATGCTCGTGGTCGCTGACGGTCAGCACAGGTTTGCCATGCGTGCTTTGGATCACCTGCTTCATGGCCGGAAAAGATTTGTCGATGAAGAGGATCTCACATTCACCAACCTCGGGTGTAATGCTGCTGAAGTATTTGATGGTGATGGGACGATCGTTGACCTTCTCATTTTCTACCACCTCGCTCAGGTAAGTGCCGAAAGTATTTTGTCCAAGCACGCCGATCACAAAGGGCGATTGGGCGTCATCAAACGACGACGAAGGCCAGCCAATAAATTGGGTGAAGTTATAAAGAAAGACTGCCTTTACCTGCGTTGCCCGGCTTTCGGGGCTCTGAAGCGGCGGACGCATTCCCGTGACCACCAAAACCATAGCGGCAGACAGCATGAACCTTCCGGCGATGGAAGTACCCGCTATCCGCGATATGGAAAATATTTTCATCAGAACCTGCATACTATTTTTCCGTAAACGCTTCGCTCGATGTCTTTGGGTGCCGGTGACGAGGGAATGAATTCCGTATGGTGATCTTGCAGCAGGTTTTGACCGGTGATGTTCAGCTCGATCATTTTGGCCAGGCGTATTCCCAGGCTCACATCGAGGCCCGCATATTCTGACACATAGGGATCAGGTAATCTGCCGATATAACGCATCACGATCCCTAAACGCAAGATCTCGAACAATTGTGTGGTGGACTGGATCAGGGCCTGATGTTCGGGATCGTTGCTTTCTGCCGAGGCGTTGTTCAAGTCGGTGTTACCGGGCTTCACGTTGAGATCTTTGTTAAGATACGTGTAGCCGAACCGCAGCTTCCACTTTTCTGTGACCTGCTGTGTTGCCGAGAGCTCCACGCCATGACTGTTGCCTTCAACACCGTTGGCGAAGGTAACGGGAATGCCAAACGGCGCAGGGCCAGGTTGCACGCTGCGGATCCCGTCGTACCGGTTGTAAAATGCCGACACGGCCATCGACGTATTGCTGGGCAGTTGTGTTCGCCAGCCCAGCTCATAAGCAATAAGCTCTTCCGACTTGAAATCGCTGCCAGCTATAAAGGGAATGCCGGGTGCGAGGTACAGGTTAAACTCGCGATCGATCCTGGCCGGGTTTCGTACCGCCCTGGAAACCGCTGCCCACACGGTCTGGTTGGGGCGTGGCGTCCAGGTTAGCCGTGCGTTGGGCTGATACTGGTAATTCGTGTAGGTGTTATGCTCCGCTTTGATGCCCAGTGTCGCCTGAAGCTTGTCTTTTACCAGCGAGATCTGATCTTGTACAAAAACGTTGTAGAGGTAGAGCGATTTTTTCGCGGGTTTGAAAGCGAACAGCTCCAGGTTCTCTACATCATGCTCCATCATGCGGAATCCGAGACCGTAAATGAGCGTATGGTTTCTTCCGAGCTGCAGCCGGTGAAGTCCTTCAACGTCGTAGGTGGAAAGTTTTTCGGTAAAGTCATTCCTGAAGTCGCGCCAGGTTCTGTCGTAAAATACCTGTACCTGGAAGTCAGACTTTTCAGACTGCGATTGGTTCCACCGGGCCACCACATTATTGCCACGCGCCACCACGGGTTTGTTTCCATCGGGATCGGGCCTGCCGTCATAAAAATTAGCCTGGGCCATTACGGTACTTTTTTCTGAGCGCACCCAATCCATTCTTAATCCTCCCTGTGCCATCTGCCAGTCGTCGTAAGCGTCAACGCTATCCTGAAAGATCGTGTTGTCACGTTTGAAGGCGGTGGCATAAGCGCGGTAGGTGAGCTTGTCAGAAAGTTTTCCGCCGTAGCGCAGGCTGCCGAGGCCCCGGAGCTCTGTGCCGGCAGCAGCTTCTGCATAAAGGCCCTGGGTCTGGCTTGTGTTTTTGGTAATAATGTTGATCACACCATTCACAGCGTTGGCGCCCCAAAGTGTGCCCCCCGGTCCGCTGATCACTTCAATACGTTCGATGTCTTCAAGCACAAGGTTCTGCACATCCCAGAAAACGCCGGCATACATCGGTGTATACACCACACGGCCATCGATGAGCACCAGCAGCTTGTTGGCCAGCACATTGTTGAAGCCGCGGGCGCTGATGGCCCATTGACTGGCATTGACCTGGGCAACCTGGAGGTTAGACGCCAGCTTCAACGCTTCTGGCACACTGGTTGCGCCCGAGCTGCGGATATCTTCATATGTGATCACCTGCACGGCGGAGGCAGCCTGAACGATCTTTTCCTTTTGTTTGGAGACAGAGATCACCTCGATGTCCATCAATTCTTCCATGCTCAGTGCCTTCAGCTTGGTTAGCTCCAGGTCCTGCGTTTTGCCAACGCGTGCGCATAGGCATAAAGTGAGCGCAAGGACAAGTAAGCGGTACATGGTCTTGGCGGGGTGTGTCATGCTGGCGTGGCGTTATTTGGGTGACTGGTTCACGAGCAGCCAGAACATACCGAGCTCGGCAACGGCTTTCGAAAAGTTATCGAAGCCTACGGGTTTTACCACATAGGCATTCACACCGGAGGCGTACGTGGCCACAATGTCTTTTTCTTCTCCGGAAGAGGTCATGATCACCACGGGAATCGCCCTCGTACGCTCGTCTTCACGGATCGCCTTCAGCACCTGCAGACCGTCTACTTTCGGCATCTTCAGGTCCAGCAGAATTACCTTGGGTTTGTCTTCCACTTTTCGGTCTGAGAATGGCCCTTTGCCAAAAATGAAGTTCAGGGCCTGCTCGCCGTCTGACAGGTGAATGAGGTTATTACCGAGGTTGCATTTCTTCAAGGCGCGCATCACGAGGGTTGCATCATCGGGATTGTCCTCGACCAGTAATATGTCTACATCATGAATTGAGCTATTCATAAAGCATGGTTTCGTTTTTGGTGGAAGGGATCGAGAAATAAAATGTTGCACCCTCATTTTCCTTCGCCTCGGCCCATATTCTGCCGTTGTGTTTTGTGATGATGCGGTGAACGAGCGCCAGTCCCACACCGGTACCCTCGAACTCTCCGCCGTTATGAAGGCGCTGGAACACACCGAACAGTTTGTTGTAATACTCCATATTGAAGCCGGCGCCGTTGTCTTTCACATAGAACACATGTTCGCCATGTTCTTTAAATGAGCCGATCTCAACCACGGGCCGTTCTTTTTTCATGGAATACTTCAGCGCGTTGGAGACAAGGTTCTGCATCACCTGTCGTAACATGCTGCTATCGCCCTGGATCTGGGGCATCTGTTTGATGATGACTTCCGTTTTGTTCCCGTATTGTCCTTTGAGCTCTTCTGTTACAGTTTTAGCGATCGAGGTCATATCGAGGTTGAGCCGGGTCACGCTTTGTTTACCCAGCCTCGAAAATGCCAGGAGGTCGTCGATCAGCTGGCCCATGCGCAGGCCATTTCTCATGATGGTGTTCAGGGTCTGCACGCCTTCTTCGCCGAGAACGTGTCCATGGTCTTCCAGCAGGATCCGGGAGAATCCGTTGATGGATCTTAAAGGCGCGCGGAGGTCATGGGAGACCGAATAGGAGAATGCTTCCAGCTCTTTGTTGACCGCTTCGAGGTCATGGGTACGCTTTTCGATCGTCAGCTCCAGCTCCTGGTTGAACGACTGGATCCTTTCGTTCTGTGCCTGGATCTCCGCGAGCATCTGGTTGAAGGCGTCGGTCAGGTACCCGATCTCGTCGTTGCCTGACTTCAATGCCCTCACTGAATAGTCTTTTTGCTCCGAGACCACCTTGGCTGTGCGGGTAAGCGCGTGCACGGGCCTGGAGATACTGCGCTGCAACCTGTTGGAAAGAACATAAGCTACCACGAAGGAGAGGGCTATCACAACACTGCCGATGGTTGCGTACAGCCGCAGCCTGTCGTACATGGCATCCATATCCGATTTCAGGTAGAGCATGCCCAGTGCGTTGTTGTTTTGAGTGACCGGCTCCAGCACCACCAGGTTGGAGTCTTCGAAGTGATGGCTTCCCTGTTTTTGTGGCAGATGCCGGGGCAGTGACGGCGCCGCATCGCTCTGTGAATAGTGGGTAAACAAATTGCCATGCTTGTCATAAAGGGCTGCCGCCAGGATGTGTTTCTCGGCCTTCAGGGCCAGGAGGATTTCATTGGCATCTTCCTCGATATTGAAAGCCAGGGCAGCCGTAGAGTTATTGGCAACGATCTTTGCCAGCACGGAAAGCTGGCGTGCATACGTCTGCCGGAAGGTAACGACCTCGTAAACGAAATATGCTGAAAAGGTGAAAAGAAGCACCGCGGCACTTGTGAGCAGAATGACCCATCGGATTTTTCGTTTGATAGGAGAGTGCCTCAGTAACATGCCTACTAGCTTGGTAAGGTTTAAAGTGGGGATAAAAAAACAAGCCCAACGGGCAGCGTAGGCAACGCTATTCTTGGGCTTGTCGCTAAGATACTGTTTTGGCGGGTTATTACAAATCGTTGGGCTCCGGAACGGTTTCCCGCAGATTACGCAGATCAGCGCAGAGGGGTTATGGATTTTATCAGCGTGAATCAGCGGGATCTGCGGGAACTGGATGCGCGACGCGGCCGGGGCTCCGAACGGTTTCCCGCGGATTACGCGGATCAGCGCAGAGGGTATGGATTTTATCAGCGTGAATCAGCGGGATCTGCGGGAACGAACGGTGCCGCTGCGGGACTTCGAAGCCTTTTTCTTCTTCGAAGCCTTGGCATTTTCATTGAAGCTCAGGCACAACTTCAACCAGTACTCAAAATCTCTTTTGGACTTATATCCTTCTTCGCTCACGTAACAATAACCTTTGAACTCACGACCTCTCATGATCATTGTCTGAAAGCCGTTCCGCTCTGCTACTTCTTCCTGAAGCGTCGGGTCGAAACGGCACATGAGGTTGTCGCCGCTTACATTCACACACATCTTTCCGTTCACTAAAAATGCGAGTCCGCGGAACATTTTCTTTTCTTCGATTTCAAGTTCCGGAATCGTTTGAAGAAATTCTCTGACCCTGTCGGCGAGTGCGATGCTGTAAGCCATTGTAAACTACTTTTGGTTTTGCTGTGTTGACATCTCAGGGTATCAAAACAGGAATGAGGCCTCCCATTTTGCAATCTGAAACACTGGCGGTCTCCTGTAAGAAGCCAGCAGCACAAATCAGATTAATAATCTTGTAAATGCCAAAACAGCCAGAGTAATACGTTATTAAAATGCTGATTATTAGATTGTTACAGGTGTATCTCCCGGAAGAGGATGGAGTGCGTTCACGTGTAAGATCTACCTGTGTTTACGGCAAATACGTAAGTAGAATTTCGTAACACTCGTTAGGTCTGGTAAAAAAATTGCCATACTTTTTTTGAGCGGCGCTATCCTTATACTGTTGAGCACGTATACAGGATAGTCGCACAGCAAGATCCCGTAAGGGCCTTATTTTAAGAACGGTGGTTACTATTTTTTTTTAAATGGGATTCTAAAGTGTACATTTGCGACTTCGAAATGAAAGGAAGCAACGACTATTCAAGCACACAACATCGGCAAAGGTCCTGGTCGGACCTGGCGCTGAACTGCTGCTTTGTAGTCTTCGCGGCACTTTTCCTCGTTGTTCAGCATGGTGTTGCGCTGGCCGATGTGCCATCACAGCAATGCGAGGTTCGCGACCATGCTTCTCATCTTCCCTTCGACGGTTTCATTTTCAGCGCCCATCATTCAGCGCATCATCCTTTCGGGGCCGAACCGGCGCCGGTAGAACGCAGGATGTTCGAGAGCGAGTCGGAAAACGACTCGGATGATGAGACCGGCAAACTAAGCCACATCCTTCCCGCGGAGATCACGTTAAGTCTCCACTCGGAAAAGTCTTTATTCCTGCACCTGAAGCTCTGTAACGAGAGCCGTGCAAGGATCGATCTTTTTGTCCTCCATCATTCCTGGAAAAGCTACTTATCGTAAGTCGATTGTCCATTCTTCTTAATGCGAGTCATTAAGACGTCTGTTTTCGTGTACCGCCATCGTTAGCCGGCATTTGTCTTCTTACTTTTCAGGTACACGGTCCCCCATTATTAGACACATTTAATTAATTACAATGACAACGATAAGAATTTCAATTCTCCTGTGCGTGGCGGCGCTCTGTTTTACTGGCTGCCGGCACGGTGAGCATGAAAAACACGAGGATACGAAATTTGTAGTGACCAGCCCGGTCAAAAAAGATACGTTAGTTTATAATGAATACGTCTGTCAGATCCGCTCGATCCAGCATATTGAGGTCAGGGCCCTTGAAAAAGGATATTTGCAGCACATCTATGTAGATGAAGGGCAAGTGGTGAAGAAAGGCACACTCATGTTCCAGATCATGCCGATGGTTTATCAGGCTGAAATGGAGAAGGCAGAGGCAGAGGTAAAGTTTGCTGAAATAGAATATCTTAATACAAAGAGTCTTGCGGACAGCAACATCGTTTCGAAAAACGAGCTTGCCCTGTCGCAGGCAAGATTGAACAAAGCAAAGGCTGAGCTGTCACTGTCACAGGCGCACCTTGGCTTTACGAAAATACGCGCTCCCTTTGATGGGATCATGGACCGTTTCCATGTGCGGCAGGGAAGCCTTGTTGACGAGGGCGAGCTGCTGACCACGCTTTCGGATAACAGCAAGATGTGGGTGTATTTCAACGTGCCTGAAGCCGAATACCTGGATTATGCAACACGCGCCAAGTCGGGCAAGCCACTCGAGGTGAGGTTGCAAATGGCCAACAGCCAGTTGTTCGAACATACCGGTGTGGTTGAGACCATCGAAGCTGATTTCAACAATGAAACCGGTAACATCGCTTTCCGTGCAACGTTCCCCAATCCTAAAGGAATCCTGAGGCACGGTGAGACAGGTAACATCATGATGCCTGTTGTACTGAAAGATGCCGTGTTGATCCCGCAGAAAGCGACCTTTGAAATTCTTGATAAGAAGTATGTGTTCGTCGTTGACGATAAGAACGTTGTCAAGTCAAGGGAAATCACCATCGGAACAGAGGTACCTCACTTATACGTTGTCACCAAAGGCCTGAGCGAGAATGACAAGATCCTCGTGGAAGGTTTACGCAAGGTGAAGAACAACGATGAGATCCACTACGATTTCCAGGGCCAGAAAGAGATCATCGCGCAATTGAAGCAGTTGCACGCCGAGTAAGTTATAGCCTAAAAGAAATCCAACATGTTTAGCAAATTTATTCAGCGGCCGGTATTGGCTATTGCCATATCGCTTGCAATCATATTTCTGGGTATCCTGGCGATCAACACCCGGCCGATATCACAATTTCCCGATATCGCGCCTCCAAGGGTGAACATTTTCATCGCATACCCTGGCTCAAGCGCTGATGTACTTGTGAACTCCACGCTCATTCCATTGGAAAGGGCGATCAACGGTGTTCAGGGTATGCAGTACATTATCTCTGACGCAACCAGCGCAGGGGAAGCTACCATCCAGATCATATTCGAACCTGGTACCGATGCCAACGCAGCGGTGGTGAACGTAAAAACAAGGGTTGACCAGGTGATGAACAACCTGCCGCCACTGGTGCAGCGCGAAGGTGTGATCATTACGCCGATCCAGCCCAGCATGCTCATGTATGTGAACCTGTACAGCACTGACAAGAATGCAGACGAAAAGTTCCTGTACAACTATGCCAGCGTTCACATCCTGCCCGAGCTTCAGCGGATCAGTGGTATGGGCCGTGCCCAGATCCTGGGAAGCCGCCAGTTCGCCATGCGTATCTGGCTGAAACCCGACCGGATGCGCGCCTATAATGTATCGACAGATGAAGTGATGGAAGCCGTGCAGGAACAGAGCGTTATCGGAAGGCCCGGCAGGTTAGGCCAGGCATCCGGAAAAACGCCGCAGTCACTGGAGTTTGTGTTGACCTACAAAGGTCGTTTCAATAAACCGGAAGAGTATGGCGATATTATCATCAAGGCGAACCCTGATGGCGAGATCCTCAAATTGAGGGATGTTGCCGAGATCGAGCTCGGTAGCGAATTCTTCGATATCTACTCGAATAAAGATGGGTACCCGTCGGCTTCCATCGTGTTGAAGCAGAACTTCGGAAGTAATGCGAGCAAGGTGATCGGAGGGGTGAAAGAAAAACTGAAGGAGCTCGAAAAAGATTTTCCTCCGGGCATGCAGTATGAGATCAACTATGACGTTTCCCGCTTCGTAAATGCATCTATCGATAAAGTAATGCACACCCTGGTGGAAGCGTTCGTGCTGGTGGCCCTCGTGGTGTTCGTGTTCCTCGGAGACTGGCGCTCTACGCTCATCCCCACCATTGCCGTTCCTGTCTCGCTCATCGGTGCGTTTGTGTTCATGCAGATGTTCGGGCTCACGATCAACCTGATCACGCTGTTTGCCCTTGTGCTCGCGATCGGTATCGTGGTTGACGACGCGATCGTGGTGGTGGAAGCGGTGCACGCAAAAATGGAGGAGGAGCATCTCTCTCCGTACAAAGCGGTGAAGAAAGTGCTCGGTGAGATCAGCGGTGCCATCATCGCCATCACCCTGATCATGACAGCGGTGTTTGTGCCGGTGGCGTTCATGACCGGTCCCGTAGGTATCTTCTACAGGCAGTTCTCCATCACCATGGCGAGTGCGATCGTGCTCTCGGGTGTGGTTGCCTTGACGCTGACACCCGTGCTCTGTGCCATGATCCTGAAGAATACCCATGGAAAGCCGAAACGGAAAACGCCGGTGAGCATGTTCATCGACTGGTTCAACCGCAAGTTTGAAAAGGTCACCGGCAAGTACACAGGGCTGCTCACGAAGATCGTTGACAGAAGGGCGATCACCTTTGGCATGCTCATCCTGTTTGCCTTTGGTATCTTCTCAGTAGATAAAACACTTCCCGCGGGCTTCATTCCTAACGAAGACCAGGGTATGATCTACGCCATCATTCAGACACCTCCCGGCAGTACGCTGGAGCGGACCAACGATGTGGCGCGTCACCTGCAGAAGATCGCGGAAGAGGTAGATGGAATTCAGTCGGTGTCTTCACTGGCCGGATATGAGGTGTTGACAGAAGGCCGCGGATCGAACGCAGGTACCTGTATCATCAACTTAAAAGACTGGTCGGAGAGACATCATTCGGTGAACCAGATCGTAGAGGAACTGGAAGAAAAAACCAAAGACCTCGGCGCCGTGATAGAATTCTTCGAACCACCCGCTGTTCCCGGTTACGGATCGTCTGACGGTTTTTCGTTGCGTCTGCTGGATAAAGGCAGCGAGATCAATTACCAGGACTTCGACAAGGTGAACTCCGAGTTTATGGCAGCGCTGGGAAAACGAAAGGAGCTGACCGGCCTCTTCACCTTCTTCGCCGCCAACTATCCTCAGTACGAGCTCATCATCGACAACGAGCTGGCGATGCAGAAAGGCGTGTCCATCGGCAAGGCCATGGAAAACCTGGACATTCTCATCGGTAGTACGTATGAGCAGGGCTTCGTGCGGTTCCGTACTTTCTACAAGGTTTATACGCAGGCGGCGCCCCAGTACCGGAAGCTGCCCACCGATATCCTGAACCTGTTCATTAAAAATGATCATGGGGATATGGTGCCGTATTCATCGTTCATGAAAATGCGGAAGACCCAGGGACCTAACGAGATCACACGATTCAACCTTTACACGTCGTCGTCTATCAGGGGTATTCCGGCGCCGGGTTACACCAGTGGTGATGCCATCAAGGCCATCCAGGAGGTAGCGTCGCAGACCCTTCCTCACGGATACGATATTGCGTGGGAAGGTCTTTCATACGACGAAGCCCGCAGGGGTAATGAGGCGCTTTACATCTTTATTGTGGTGTTGATCTTCGTTTACCTGGTGCTCGCGGCGCAATACGAGAGCTTTATCATTCCGCTGGCGGTGGTGCTTTCACTTCCCGCGGGTGTGTTCGGTTCGTTCCTGTTGCTCAAGGGCATGGGGCTCGCCAACGACATTTACGCGCAGATCGGTTTGATCATGCTGGTGGGTCTGCTCGGTAAGAACGCGGTGTTGATCGTGGAGTTTGCCGTACAGAAGCATCAGCAGGGGGCTACCGTTTTGGAGGCCGCCATCGAAGGAGCGAAGGTGCGCTTCCGCCCGATCCTCATGACGTCATTCGCGTTCATTGCAGGTCTGATCCCCCTCGTGGTCGCTACAGGACCCGGTGCTATCGGTAACCGTACCATCGGTTCTTCAGCACTCGGAGGTATGTTGTTCGGTACCATCTTTGGCGTTATTATCGTGCCAGGGCTGTACTACATTTTTGGAACAATGGCCGACGGCAGAACGCTCATTCGCGACGAAGATGTCAATCCTTTGAGCGAAGAGTTTGTAGAGAGCAGCTCACGGGCCTCCCTGTTAAAAAAGTTCATGAAAAAACTCCGAGTGAAAAATGAGAAAGAAGATAGTTTTTAAGACCCTGGCCTTCATTCTGCTGACCGTCTCCATCATGGGGTGTGTGCCCCAGCAACAAGTGGTACGACGTGAAAGCAATGCAGTGCCCGAAAGCTTCAGAAGCTCGACGGATTCAACAAGTATTGCCAGGGTCAACTGGAAGCAATATTTCGCAGACCAGAACCTGGTGGCGCTGATAGACTCGGCGTTGAAAAAGAACCAGGAGCTGAACATCACGCTGCAGGAGATCGAGATCAGCAGCAACGAGATCAGGGCAAGAAAAGGTGAATACCTTCCGTTTGTAGGATTGCGCGCTGGTGCCGGTGTTGAAAAAGTTGGGCAGTATACAAGGGATGGCGCCGTGGAAGAGAACCTGGAGATCAGGCCTGAAACAAGATTCCCCGAGCCCCTTCCTGATTTTATGGCCGGCGCTTTTGCGTCGTGGGAGCTGGACGTCTGGAAGAAACTGCGGAACGCTAAAAAGTCCGCAACGCTTCGGTACCTGGCATCCGTGGAAGGCAGGAACTTTATGGTGACCAACCTGATCGCAGAGATCGCCAGCTCTTATTATGAGCTGATGGCGCTGGATAACCTGCTGGGGATCATTCAGCAGAACATCGCCATCCAGACCGATGCGCTTCAGATCGTGAAGCAGCAGAAAGATGCAGCCAAGCTGACGCAGCTCGCGGTGAACAGGTTCGAGGCACAGTTGCTCAATACGCGCAACCTGCAATACCAGATCAGGCAGGACATCATTGAAACAGAGAACAGGATCGCTTTCCTGACCGGTGGTTTCCCGAAGAACATTCAAAGGAACTCTGCCGCCTTCAATGACATTGCAGTGGATTCCGTTTTTTCGGGCATTCCTTCGCAGTTGTTGAAGAACAGGCCCGACATCCGTCAGGCAGAGCTGCAGCTCGCGGCTGCCAGGCTGGATGTGGTTGTGGCGCGTGCGAATTTTTATCCTTCCTTCAGGATCACGGCCGGTGCAGGATTTCAGGCCTTTAAGACGGCATACCTGACCTCTCCTGAATCCATGTTGTATAACCTGGCAGGTGACCTCATGGCTCCCCTGATCAACAGAAATGCTATCAAGGCTGAGTACAGAAATGCCAATGCCAGACAATTGCAGGAAGTGTATAACTATGAACGCACCATTTTGAATGCGTATGTCGATGTGGTGAATCAGCTGTCGCGAGTCCAGAACTTTTCAAAGAGCTACGAGACGAAGAAGCAGCAGGTTGACATTCTTGTGCAATCCGTTGACATCTCCAATAACCTCTTCCGGTCGGCCAGAGCCGATTACGTGGAAGTGTTGTTGACACAGCGCGAGGCATTGGAAGCGAAGATGGACCTGATCGAGATCAAGACCAAGCAGATGAACGCGAAGGTGAATATTTATAAGGCACTTGGCGGCGGCTGGAATTAGGCCCCGCCGGTATAGTTAGGGTTTAAATCCCTGCCGTTCTCAAGATGGCAGGGATTTTTTTTAGATACCGGTTCACGCAAAGAGAGCGGTGTTTCGTTTCGCCGTCATCCTGAATGGAGGTTTGAGCGTTGCTACGCGCGAATGAAGGATCCCCGTTTGACAACGTGCACTCGAAAGAGCCATGCGCTCGAATTAAGTACGCAGTAAGCGATCGGGGGATCCTTCGTTCCCACAGGCTACCGCACGGGCTTCCACTCAGGATGACGGGCTTCAAACGAAGAGCTTCTTCGGTCTTTGCGTTTTGCATTAGGATATCAACGCCTTCAGCACCGCATCGTTATAGTTGCTGATGGTGGCAATCACATTATCATTCTCCAGTTCCTTTGCCGTGTGAAAAGAAGTGACCGCTACCGCATCGATGCCGGCTCTTTTTGCAGCCTCAATTCCTTTGGGAGCATCTTCGAACACAAGGCACTCTTCCGGTGGCAGGTTCATCAGCGCCGCTGCTTTTGAGAACACTTCGGGATGTGGTTTGCTTGTTTTTACATCCGTCTGGCCAACGATCACGGGAAAGTAGTGTCTGATCTTCAGGTTGTCGAGCACAAAGTCAACGTTCTCGGGTGGGGCAGCAGTACCGATGGATAAAGCAATGCCTCTGCTTTTTGCCTGGGCGAGAAATGAGTCAAGGCCGTCGATCAGTTTCAGGTTGGGCAGGAACTCGTCTCTGTACCGTTGCTCTTTCTGAAAGCTGATCGCGTCGATCTCGGCGCGTGTGAACCGCGTCTCGCCGAAGATGCGATAGAACATCTCATCGTGTTTTCCATACAACTCCCGCCTTACCTGCTCTCGTGTTAACGGCGCCTTGAGCTGGTTGACAAGCACATCGTGCCACGCCAGTTCATGATAGGCCATATCGTCTATCATGGTGCCATTCATATCAAAAATAAATCCCTTGTATCGTTTCATAGTGAATACCTTTCACGCAAAGGCGCGAAGGTGTCTCGTTTTGCCGTCATCCTGAATGGGGGTTTGAGCGTTGGTATGCGCGAATGAAGGATCCCCATTTAAACAGCGTGCTTACGAAAGTGCCATGCACTCGAATTAAGTACGCAGTGAGCGACCTGGGGATCCTTCGCTCCCACATGCCTGCACACGAGGGCATACGCTCAGGATGACGTGGTTCAAATAAGAGTCCTTTACGTTCTGCATTTTAAAACAAAATTACACATTGTTCCAAAATTCATTGCATTTTTGCTCGATGGTGAAACATTCCAGCGATACGCATGCGTGAATTTTATCTTGTCAGGAAAACAGGCTCCCTGCGAAACCTGAAACTGGACCGGTCAGAGATCCCGACCCTGCAGAAGGGTAAGGTGCTGGTGGCCGTGAAGAGTGTAGGCCTGAACTATGCCGACATCTTTGCCATCATGGGCCTCTACAGCGCTACACCGGAAGGTCCTTTTATTCCAGGACTGGAGTTCAGCGGCGAAGTGCTCGCCTCGGATTCCGGTAGTTTTGTGCCAGGACAAAAAGTAATGGGTGTGACCCGCTTTGGTGGCTACGACAGCCACATCGTTGCGGACCCTGATTACCTGTTTCCATTGCCGGCAGGATGGTCGTTCGAAGAAGGTGCTGCATTTCCCGTGCAGACGCTGACAGCATATTACGCGCTCCGTAGCCTGGGCGATCTGAGGTCCGGACAGACCGTGCTCATCCACAGCGCGGCAGGAGGGGTGGGGTTGCAGGCTAACCGCATCGCGAAGCAATACAATGCCTTTACCATTGGTGTGGTAGGCCATGAAGCGAAGGTAGACCTGCTCAAACGTGAAGGCTTCGATGAAACCATCGTCAGGGGAAAACACTTCAGCGATGATCTTCGCCGTGCCCTGGGAGGAAGGCCGCTCAACCTCGTGCTGGAGACCACCGGTGGCAAATATTTCTATGATAGCTACAACATGATGGCACCCATGGGCAGGCTGGTGGCATATGGCTCTGCCCAGTTCACACCTTCGTCGCACAGGCCGAACTATATCAGCCTGCTGTTCAGGTACCTGTTCCGCCCACGGGTAGACCCGCTCACCATGATCAAGTCCAACAAGTCAGTGATGGCTTTTAACCTTATCTGGATCTACGATCAGAAAGAGATCATGAAGGAGATGCTCACAGAGATCGAAGCGCTGAAGCTGCCGGCACCGATCGTGGGTCACCGTTTCAATTTTTCACAAATGCACGAAGCGCTTACCCTGTTTCAAAGTGGTAGAACGACAGGCAAAATTGTTTTGAATATTGAGACATGAGACTGTAGAGCCGTTTACCGATTACCGATCATCATCGCCTGGCGCAAGTGTTGTGTGCATGGCAGCGCGCAAGGTCACTTGTGCCTATAACCCGCGCAGTCTTCAGACTGCTCACCAACTACCGATTACTGATCACCGACCACCTCTCACTTCAGACTCCGGATCACCTTGCACGGATTGCCGGCAGCAAACACATCAGAAGGGATATCTTTCGTTACAACGCTTCCTGCACCAATCACCGTACGGTCCCCGATAGTGATGCCGGGGCAGATCACAGCGCTTCCGCCAACCCACACATCTTCACCAATGGTGATGGGTTTTGCATACTCCAGTCCCGATGCCCTTTCCACATGATTGATAGGATGTGTTGCCGTATAGATCTGCGCGTTCGGACCAAACAACGTGCGGCTGCCGATCTTTACATACGTAACATCGAGCACCACACAATTGAAGTTGAAGAATACATTTTCTCCCAGCATCATATTATAACCATAGTCGCAATAAAAGGGCGGTTGCAGCCACAGCCCCTTCAAAGCATTGGGGATGAGCTGCCTTAAGATGTTGGAACGAAGCTCGATCTGATCTTCTGCGCTGTCGTTCAACTCTTTCAATAAGAGCCTGGTCCTCATACGGTCACCGACCAGCACCGGGTCCAGCGCATTGTACAACTCTCCATCGAGCATTTTCTGCTTTTCACTTTTCATAGACCAGCATCCCGGAAAATCTAATGCCAGGCTGGTCGGTAATCGGGTAATCAGTAACCGGTGATCAGTAACGCGCCTACAATACAAACTTCCCAAAAACTGAATACCAGTTACCGATTACTATTTACCGGTCACTATTTCTGTGCGGTAGTGATCTCAGGTCTGTAGCTGTATTCAGGTAACAGCCATGCCCTATCTATGCTAAACTTCTTAGTGATCAGCATGGTCTTGGCCTCGAGCTTGGCACCTTCGTCACCAAGCATCGTTCT
This sequence comes from Chryseosolibacter histidinae, assembly GCF_018598225.1. Lineage (GTDB taxonomy): Bacteria > Bacteroidota > Bacteroidia > Cytophagales > Cyclobacteriaceae > Chryseosolibacter > Chryseosolibacter histidini. The sequence goes on from NZ_JAHESF010000001.1 coordinate 211,059, forward strand.
CTTTTTGGCCATGTTGGCGGCAAAATCCGCTTCATCTTTTCCCCACGAAACAATGACGTAGCAGGGTTCCTGCCCGAAGTCCATCTTGTAGGTTGCATACCCCTGGGGGATCTTTTTACTTTCATACAGTTTTTTCCATTCCATGGCTATCTGCTGCGCTTCCATTTCCTTTTCAGGCAGCACATACCAATACATGATCTCCCTGTAATTGTCGCCTGGCGGCGGCTCCATATAAGAAAGGTCTTTCTGCAGAGAAACAACAAAGGAGCGTTGGCCGTCGACGCATTTGCTCATATTGGCGAAGATCGAACCTACTGCTTCTTTGCCCATTTTATCTTCAAGATCGGCCATCATGTTTTTGTCCAGGTCTCCCATACCGGTGATCGGCACAAGATGGCGGTAGGTGTTGTCATCATGCTGCACCGTTCTCCACGACACAGTACCGACCTTGTTCTCTTCACACGCAGTCTTCAGCTTCTTCAGGGATTGTTTGTACTGAACATCCATTGATGGTTTGACATTGTCCTCGAAGACCACAAATCGCACGGGCGCTTCCTGTGCCACAACATACGTGGCAAACAACAGGACGCAACAGCTGGTGTTGATTAGCTTTTTCATAGAACGAAAAATTTTGATAAGGGTAAAGGAAGATAATTTTTTACACCTCTTCTTCCAATCAAACTACGTTCAAGTGACAATAGCTCCGTCAGCCCAATGCCTGTACTCCACTACTTTCTGCCCGGTCAGTGCTTTTATCTTGTGGTAGACCGGAAGCAGCTACGCGGCTGATGACTTCTGCCGATCGCAGCAAGATCATAGCCTTTGCCCCTTTGAGGGTTAAAACCTTTAATGGTTAAAAAACATCGTCGAATTTCCTTAAGGAAACGCTCAATTTTCTTAAAACGCTGCTGTATTTCCTTAAGAGGTTGATAGATCTTTTTTAGGCTCAGGTCCATCTTCTTAAGAAGATGCTCAACAGTCTCAAGGAAATGAGTAATCTTCTTAAGGCTTTGATCCCATTTTCTTAAGAAAGTACTCGTCTTCTTAAGAAAACGCTCCAACTTCTTAAGGAAAGGCACCGTCCTCTTAGGTAAATGCTTCGCCTTCTTAAGAAGATTCGGACGTCTTCTAAAAGAATCCATCAAGTCCTTAAGCCTTTGCCGCGTTTCCTTAAGCGGTTGTCCCGTCTGTTTAAAATTTCAGATCACACTTTTTAAAATATAAACCACTTCATACTTACATCGGAGACCAAAAAAGATGCATCACACGCCTTGCTTCGAAGGCCTTCTGACTCCTGGCTCCTGACTCCTGGCTTCTTTTTTTTATTTGACCACTTTTTCAATATTTTGCGCAAAATTTTGATTCATGCTAATTAACCAGGAACCATTAATTGAACGGGTATTATCTGCGGAAGAGCAAAAGAAACTGTCGCCTGACGACGTTTTGAAGAGCCTGATAGAAGGTAACAAGCGATTTGTGGCTGGCACACTGACACTGCGCGACCACTCCAAACAGATCCGTGATGCCGTGAACGGCCAGTTTCCCAAAGCGATCATCCTTTCGTGCATCGATTCACGCGTGCCGGTAGAAGATGTTTTTGATAAAGGCATCGGTGACCTGTTCGTGGCAAGGGTTGCCGGTAACATTGTGAACGAAGATATTCTTGGTTCCATGGAGTTCAGCTGCAAGCTCGCAGGAGCGAAGCTCGTGCTGGTGATCGGTCACGAGTACTGCGGCGCGATCAAAGGCGCCATTGACAATGTGAAGCTGGGAAATCTTTCCACACTGTTGAACAAGATCAAACCAGCCATCGATAAGTGCTGCGACTTCAAAGGAGAAAAAACTTCCAAGAGTCCCGAGTTCGTAGACCTCGTCATCCGCGAAAACGTAAAAGTAACCGTCGATGCCATCCGCGCGCAAAGTGAAGTACTCCGCGAGATGGAGAAAAGCGGTGAGATCAAGATCGCCGGAGCCTACTACGATATGGATACCGGTCTTGTAACGATACTGTAATAAAACCGGGTCGGAAGTTTCGTAACCCACTGGGGAGGAAGTTTCTTCCGACCCATTTCCAAGAATCTTCTTCGAAGGAAACCCTGACAACGGAAGTTACTTCCGTAACCAGGACTTGTAAGGAACTCATGGCGTGCCCCGCCTCAAAACATCACGAGTCATTTAGCTCCCCGCGCCGGCCGCGCCCGCCGAAGCCCGCGCCAGGCCAGCGCGCCGGGGCGTAGGCGGGTCGGGCTATCCGCTGCAAGTCCTCGCCCCACCCACATGCCACTACCGCTCCGGGCTTTCCGCTACTATCCCTCACGCAGGGCAGTGAATCTTTCTTGCTTTTGCTTCGCTTCGAGGAAATGCGCCGCGTGAGCGATTGAGCGGCATGTTTGAGCCCGAAATGGCATGTGCGCAGACTGGCGAGTAGCGAAAGCGCGACCCGCCTCGGCCACAGCCTGCTGACTCAATGCCAGTTTGCTTTGCAAGGACCGCCGTATACACAGATTGTCTGAAGGCGGGGCACGCCCTCAAAGTTGCCAGCCTCACTGGAAGTTTCTTCTGGCCTCGTTTCAAAGAAATCCTGTTCGAAGAAAAACCCTCACCACGGAAGTTACTTCCGTAACCCTTCATCTTTCTCGTTCACACTATCCAACCCCCTGATCTCCTTCTTATACTTCTTCGGTAATATCAACTCCTTCAGCACCCAATCAAGTTTCAGACTCCTGCTCACCTTGTAGATTGCAATGATCGGATTCATCAACGAAATCCTCCGGAACCCCAGCATCTCCCGCACCTTCGATGGCACAACCAGTATCTGTGTTTCTATCAGTATCCGGTATCGTATCGCACCTAAGTGCTTGCGATATTGCATGAACAGGTCATCGGTGTAGTTGCTGTGCTGCATGTTTTGTTGCAGGTGCTCTTGCCGCATTTTTTCCCAGGCTTCGAAGGTTTCAGGTAAACCCTTCAATCCCATCCGGATCCCCATTCGTGTGAAGACCAGGAATACTTCATTCTTTTCAGCGATGCTCATCTGGCGGTCCAGCACTTCAAACGATCTGATGGAATAATCGATGAGCATGAAGAGCACATCGCGGTAAGCCCAGTCAGGAATGTTTACAGAGCGCTTCGCTTCTACGCCGGCGTGGATCTTTGCCATGGAATCAATGGCGCGAAGGGCAGCTTGTTTTTCAGAGAAGACGATCGCCTGCGCATACGATACGGTGGAGAACAACCTTCCCAGCGGATCGACAGGCAGGCGGCCCGTAAAGTAGAGCCAGTCTACAGCCTTGTTGAGCGCAAACTCCGCCGCAGCACCCGCGAATATGAAAAGAATGGTATCACTCTTCCCCCAGATCTGCCGCACCACCGAGTGCTTGTCCACAAAGTATTCCATATCCATACAACAACCAATTTTATTAAAATGTGCTGTCATGCATTTGATCAGTAAGTCACCCCGGTATTTCTTCTCAGGGCATATTTTTCAACAACGAGCACGAGCACAAAACCGGCGACATAGGCAAGCAGGTCCTTCCAGGCGAAAGAGGTTCCGATCACGGTTCTCGCAATGGCGGATCCCTGCAATCCCAGCTTTTCAACAATGTTAAGGTATTGAAGAAATTCAACGGTGAAGGCGAAAGCCAATACGGCAACAGCCATCGTCAAAACCGGCACGTTGAGAAAAGACCTTGCGAAACAGTAGATCAGGATTACCACCAGCACATCACCCAGGTAGGGGCGAACAAAAGTGTCTCTGACAAAGAGGGCGATCAGCACTTCAATGGTAAAGATCAAAACGGCCAGGCCGAAGTATTTTTTGTTGAATGTGAGCATAGTGTAAAATCTTCAGTCACGTGCTTCGGTCATTCCTGCTTTGCGTTTAACGCATCCACCTTTCTGGTATTGTTATCCGTCTCCAGGTCTATCAGCAACTGCCTCGGATCAATGCCGGCACGCTCTGGCTTTTCCGGCATATGGAGAACTAATGTCTGCTTCCCGGAACGGATGTGATGCTTCTGAAGATAGAGCGGCTTCTTTTGTGCGTCGCCACTCGCGGAAGCGAAGACGCCGATCTCGATCCAGTCATCCATGGCGACCTCAGTTTCCATACCTGCGCTATCAACCACCACCTTGCGTGCCTGCAGGTGGAGCGTCAGCTGCCAGTTGCCTGTTTGCGTCTGCTTTGCTGTTGCGCCAGTGGCCTCCAGCTCCCAATAGGTATTTACCTCGGACAGGTCGTGCAGCAGGTAGTGCAGGGAGTCAGGTGTTACCGCCTTCAACTCGCTGTACAGGTCAAGCGTAGTGGCCAGGGGAGCGTTTTGTGGCCGGTGTTTCTTCAGCATGGTTCGCAACGCTGTGTTCACACGCGCCTCGCCGATGTACTCGCTCACTGCGTACAACGCAAAGGGACCTCTGCGGTACGACAGGTATGGATCCAGCCCTCGCAGCAATGGCTCACCCCGGCGGATCGGCGGATATGGGTACGGTTGACGCATGAAGCTCAGCAGGCGTTTGAGCTGGTCGACACCTCTCGCGTGCTCCACCACCTTCATGCCGTAATACCAGGCCACGCTTTCAGACATCACCGGTGCTCCTTCAACAGTGGCGTAGGGCACAGTCCATTGATGGGCTATCTCATGCGCCACCACCGCATAGGGAAGGTCGAGGCTGTTCGGATCATCGTTCGGCTTCCAGTGCGAAAATCCTTCGGCATGAGTGATCATACTAGGGTCGGCATGCATGCCCGTGCCGTTACCCGGACGTTCAACAACGTTGATCTGGTGATATTGGTACGGACCAAAATGCTCCGTGTAATAGTCCAGCGAAGCCCGGATACTCCGCATCATGCGATCGAGATGTGCTGTGTGGCGTGGGTCGTGGAAGATCCGGATCGCGACCTGCTGTGTGCTGTCAACGGGAGATTTTTCACCTTGCTCAGGACTCCACCGGGCTTCATGCACGGCGTAGTTGGCAGAGAAGATCGTCCATTCGGTGCCGATCGGTCCATCGGTGGTGTAATGGAAATAGCGTCGATCTTGTTGGTCGTGAGGTGAAGCCGGAGGAGATGAAGCTGTGTTTTGGGCTGCGCCTGCCACAACGTTTTTCGCAGGTTCGGAAGGTCCGGTCCACGTTCGCAGCAGTGCTCCCGGCGCCACGGCCACCTGATCATCATCGGTGCCGATCACAGCATCGAAGACAATTCCCGCGCTCCGGTCTTTCGGGGCTTCAGCGTCGTAGAGCGAGGCTATCAGCGGTCGCGCAGGCAGACCGTACTTCCGCCGGTCTGTGGCACGGATGAGCTCACGATCGCGCTGATAGCCAATAGCAGGGAGCCAGTCCTGAACATTGAAGAACGTGCCGTTGGCAACCACTGCGGCGTCTACTCCGTTTTCGCGAAAGCCATGAGGCTCAACGTTCACTTCGAAGGCGAGCTGCAGCGAGTCTCCTGGTTGCAGTGCGTGCTCCAGGGCATAGATACGATGGTTGAGATCCTGGTCAGCCACTGCCAGCGAAACCTTCCTGTTGAAGGTGATGGTTCCCGTCTCCACACCCGGTACAGTAGCCACATGGATGGAGTCGATGGTCATGGCGCTGTGATTCACCAGGTGATATGAACCGCGGATCTCCACCGCCCGGCGCCGGGGGTAGATCTCCACGCGCAGGTTGGTGCCCGTCAGTTGGGGCTGAGGGATCTGCGCATATCGTCCGTAACGGAGCTCGTATGCTGCGCTGCGCTCTTCTATGTCGGCTTCAGTGAGATATTCGTTCAGTACATTCGTGTTATAGAAAATGTAGCCACCCAACGTTAGGATGAGCATTGTCGCCACCGTGGCAGTCAGGGCCGTAGCACGTGTGAAACGACTGCGCGCCACCCGGAGCCGGACTTTGAAGCCTTTCTGCCTGCCGCGTGCCCACAGCAGCTTCGCCACAACCGCGAGAAGCAGTGTCCAGGCAACCCAATAAAGTTTGAACCACAACCACGGACCGAGCGAAGCACCGAAACCCTGCATCTCGGTATAAGACCATGCCGGCCCCGCGCCATAAATGAGCAGGTTATGCTCGATGCCGAACATGGGCGCGAGCGCTATGATCACATAAACGATGATCGTCACCAGGTGGCCGATGTATTTCTGGTCCACCACCACATGGATCGCCAGGGCAAGCAATGTGAAGAGCAGATATTCCGGAAGCTGAAGCCCGAACAGGATCTTCAGGTATAAACCAATTTCAAACGCGTGGTAGTCAAGCATTGTCTGAGCCAGTATCCCGGCGGTTGTGAGCAGCGCCATGAACACCGTAAGTACCAGACCAAGTCCCAGGAACTTGCCAACGAAAGGAGCCCATTCCGACCCCGGCATGGCGTCAGTGATCTCGCCCAGTCCGGCTTCCCGTTCGCGCCACACCAGCTCGCCGGCAAAAAAAACGACGAGCAGTGGCACGATCACCCACCGGCTCTGCTCGGCGGATAGGGTAGTGGTGAGCTCGCTCACAACGCGCAGGGTGGTGGGCAACAGTGGCACACCATTGGCCTCCATTTGGTCGATGATAACAAGCACGGTGAGCATCGGGATGGCTACCAGCATGGCAAGCCCGGCCCAGCTTGTGGCGATCGTTCTGAACGATGCCCATGCGATGGCGAGTGTTTGCCGCACATGCATAATAAACCCGAACGTCCGCCTGTCTTGTGAGCGCAGCGTTTGTGAGATTGATGTGTCTGCCGGGGCGCTGAAGCTGTCAGTCCTTGTTGTGTACTGATCACGGCGGCGGATCCAGCGCTTCCACCAGCTACTTTCCGTACGATGCGCAAAACGGAAGCGCAGGTAGGTGAGGGCCATGGTTGCCAGTGCAACACCCAGCCATAGCAGGCGGTTTGTGAGCACCGTTCCCTCGAGCGCGATCAGGCGCCAGCTTTTTTCGGTGGGAGTCCATAAATGCGAGAGCTCCGATAAGATGAAGTGTACACCGATCGGGTCCAGCAGGTTGGCGAGGTCCTGCCGCCCCTGTAAAAAAAGAAAGAGGCCTACAATGTAAGACATGAAGAAGATGAGCACACTTCCGAGGTAGGCCGCCATGGGCCGCCCCGCGCGTGTAGCCAGGCCGAATTGTACGGCGGTAGCAACCAGGGCATTTGGAAGTGCGAGAAAGCCATAGGCTGTAAGGTATGCCGCCGGCCTGAACGGACCGATGAGTGCGGCCTCCACACCGGGTAAATAGACGCCGAGCAAAACACCTGCCTGTACGGCCAGCAGGATCAATGCGTTGAGAACGAAAGCTGCGAAGAATCTTCCCCCGAGGTATGCGGCTTTGCTGATAGGCGCTGTATAGAAGAGGGAGTGCATGCCTGTCGCTACGTCCCGGCCCGCTGCATCACCCGCCAGCACGGCAGTCACCAGGAGCCAGATGAGGCTGCCGGCAACCGTGGTTTTGGCGATGGCGAAGGGCGAGTTGAGAAAGAAGTCGTCGTAAAGCGCCTCGGAAAGCGCGTTGTCTCTTGTCATCAGGAAAGAGAACCCAAGCAGGGCGGCGAAGAAGAGCCAGGTCCAGACCCGCTGTACTTGATAGGAAAGCTCGAAGCGGAAGATCTCCAGGAACTTCATAGTACGGGCTCCGGTTTACGGTTGCCAATGTGGCCTGCCATGGCGCTGAAGTAAACATCTTCCAGGTCGGCCTCCACAGGTTCGAAATCATTGCCAGGCTTGTCATCGCTGAAAACATGCACCACGGTTTGGCCGGCAAACAATTTGGTGGAGATCACGCAATGATCCTTCGCGATCTCCGCCAGCCTTTCCTTGCCGATCATCTGTCGCCAGATCTTTCCCTGCAGCGACTTCATAACACCCATCGGTTGTGCCTCCAGCAGGATCTCGCCGCGATCGATGATTGCCATGCGCGTGCAGAGCTCACTGACATCTTCTACAATATGGGTGGAAAGGATCACCACGCTGTTCTCACCGAGCTCGCTCAGCAGGTTCAGAAAACGTACCCGTTCGGCGGGATCCAGCCCTGCAGTAGGCTCGTCTACGATCAACAGCTTCGGATCGCCCAGGAGTGCCACAGCAACACCGAAGCGCTGACGCATGCCTCCCGAATATCCGCCCAGCTTTTGTTTACGAACATCCCAGAGATTGGTCTTTCGCAGCAGCGCCTCTACAACCTCTTTGCGCGACTTGCGTTCGGAGAACCCTTTGAGGATCGCAAAATGCTCCAGCAGGTCCTGTGCTTTTGCTTTCGGATAAACGCCGAACTCCTGTGGCAGGTACCCGAGTGTTTTGCGCACTTCGTCTTTTTCGTTCACCACGTCGATGATGCGCCCGGGTTTCAAGGGCGCGATCTGCGGGGGCTCGATCAGGTGAATGCTTCCTTCATCCGGCTCCTGTAACGTGGCCAGTATGCGCATCAGTGTCGACTTACCTGCACCGTTAGGCCCCAGCAGTCCATACATCCCGTTAGGAATGGAGAGCGTTACATTTTTCAGCGCCTGAACGCCGTTGGGATAAGCTTTTGAGATATTGGTGATCTTTAACGTCATGGTTTCGATGGCTCGTATTTCGAACTGGCAGATGCCCGGAATTAAAAGAGGTTTTGGTTCCCGGTAAGGCAAAGATATTTAAAAGCACTTTGTATTTCAAAGAACTTTTTAATGTTTGTCATTTCCTGCTGCCCAGGCTTCCTGGTCTGTCCGGATCAGCCCCGCTAAAAGTCCGTTTTACCCCCTGTGAACGAGATAGTTAAGTGATAATTTGCAGCGCCTGGGAATACTAAAACACTGAAACAATGGGAAGGATAATGAGTTTGATCAATACAACGCCGGATGGATTTGTCGATGCGCAGTACACCATTGCCGATAGCGAATTTTACGAGTTTACGCTTGGCCTGTTCTCGTACAGCAGGGCAATTGCCTTTGGCCGCAATAGGTTCGAGCTGTTCCAGAACCGTTGGCCGCTCATCCTGGAAAAAGAAGGTGTACCGGAATCACAAGCTAAGATGGCGAAGACCATGAACGATATCCACAAGGTGGTTTTTTCATCGACCTTAAAATCGACTGCGTGGAACAACTCGACCATTGTACGGGAAATTGATCTGAAAGATATCAATTCCTATAAGCAGGAGGGAAGTGGCGGATTACTGACGGTAGGAAGTCCGGGCCTTGTGGCAGCGCTGGCAGGCATGAACCTGATAGACGACTATTATTTCTTTATTCATCCCTTCATTGCCGGCGCGGGTAAAGATGGTATGCGCCTGTTTGGCAACTTGAACCTGCCGGAAAAGCGCCTGCTTTCTTATGTGAACAGCAACCACCTGAAGTCAGGCGTTCACATTATTCATTACAGGAGTGATACACCAGCTCAGGTATAAATCTAGACCCTGAGCGAGCCCCGGAATCCCCTGGCGGCATAGTAAGATTCGGCCCCGTTGTGATACACGAAGACCTGGTCGAAGCGGCGGTCACAAAAGAGCGCTCCGCCGAGTTTTCTGACCTTGGCCGGTGTTTGTACCCAGCTGGATGTTTTCAGGTCGAATTCTCCAAGCTCCTGCAATGCCCGGTATTGTTCTTCAGTCAGCATTTCGATGCCCATCTCGGCTGCCATATTCATGGCGCTGTTTTTCGGTTTGTGCTCTTTTCTTGACTCCAGCGCTTCATCGTCGAAACAAATACTTCTGCGGCCTTTGGGACTCTCCGCTGAACAGTCGAAAAAAATATATTCGCCGGTCTTCTTATCGTACCCAACCACATCGGGTTCGCCCTCCGTTAATTCCATTTCATCCAGCGACCGCAGCTTTTCAGGATTGGCCTCCAGCTTCGCTTCCACATCGGCCCATTTGATGCCTTTGTGGCGATTCATGTTTTTCTCAAAACGGTTTTTTAATACCTTGAGCAGCCCTGTGTAGTCTTCTGAGGATACCTTCTTTTTAGTGCTTTTCATACTTTATGTTATTTCGGATTAACTACTGCCTATTCATCATCCAATCCCATTCCATCAAGGATCTTCTGCGTATACTTTTCAACCCTTGCCTCCCGAGTTTTGGACTGTTTGGCCGACGAGAAATAAAAAATGTACGCTCGTTGCCGCCCGGGTGTCAATGCGTTGAAGGCAGTTTTCAGGGCGCGGTTCTTATTCAGCCTGACTTGTAATTCTTCGGGCATCTTAAAATCCGAAGTCTTTTTCAACGTCACTTTTACACCAGATTCCTCCACGGCAATGGCCTCGTAAACGTACTTCTTCAAGGTTGATTTCATCTTTACGATCTCCGCGAGACTGGTGAACCGGATCTGGCGTGCCACCTGTACATTTTCCGTTTGCTGGATCAGGATCTTTTTGGGATCCTTCATCAAGGCCCCTTTGAAAAATAGGAGCGCACAATATTCTTTGAACCCGTGGATCAGCACGATGTTCTTTTTCTCGAACGTATAACAAGGCTGGCCCCACTTCAATTCTTCCACCAGGTCGCAGTCGAGAATGATATCTCTCAGCTGCTGAAATTCCTTCTGCCACGGTGTAGCCTTATTAAAAAACCAATCGATCTTTGGGTTCATGCGCTTTTTTTTTATTTGTTCATTATGATTATTCCTGTACCAGGTATACCACGTTGCCGTCCGGATCTTTCAGGGTAAACCACTTTACCTTCGAGCCCGGGCCGTACAGATCATCTTTAACTTCGTTGACTTCAACACCTTGTTCACTGAGTGTTTTGTGGGCAGCGGCAACGTCGGGCGTTGCAAAGTATACCACCATGTTACCGGGCTTCAGGTGCTCGTGGTAGGTGGTGAGTGTGATGGAAACCTTGCCATCGGGAAGGGTGAGGGATACCCACCAGCGGTTGTCATCCTGCCGGTAGTCAGACGCGGCCTTCAGACCCAGCCTGTCTGCATAAAACGTTTTTGCTTTGGGCATGTCGTTGACAGGCACCGTGAACATGATAAGCTTGCTGATCATTTGCATACGATATTAGCTATTATTGATGAATTATTATTGAGCAACGGCAACGATCTTTCTATTGGCCGGCCTGAAATACCATGATATGACTGTGAGGGTGAGCAATAACGCGGGACCGAAAAACTCGCTGGCGGCGCTTCCGGAAGCCGTATGAGAAAAGAGCGCGCCCAGCATTGTAAAAATGAAGCCCGCGTAAGCCCATTCCTTCAGTAACGGAAACCTGGGAACAAGCAATGCCACAACACCCAGGATCTTCGAAATGCCGAGGATCGTCAGAAAATAGACAGGATAGCCGAGCTTTATAATAAAGGCCGTTTCCTCTTTTATGTTGAGCAACTGAACGAACCCTGTGGATAACATTCCTAACGAAAGCCAAATGGTGGCAACCCAATAGATGATCTTGTTTCTCTTAGTCATAGTTGTAGTTATTTTAGTTTGCTGAGTACGTTTTGGAGTCGGTTGTGTGCCATGTTCAGTCCTGCGGCAAAAGGTTGCTTCAGCAGCTGATCTCTGAGCTCGGGTGTTCTGTAAATGGAGTGCATCCTGAGCCTGCTGGTGTCGTCGGTGAGCTTTTCAAATTCCAGGAACTCGAGCTGTACCTCCAACGGCGAACCTTCCATCTCAAAGGTCCGGATGATCTTCTGGTTGGGGATAACCTCATGGAATACACCATTGGCGCGGAACACCACGTTCCCATTCGGGTCGGCGTTTTGAAATTGCCAGCCGCCGTGTTTTTTATTTTCGAACTTCAGCACTTTCACGGTGCCATAGTCGTGGGTCATCCACTGCTCGAAGATCTCGGGCTCCATGTGCGCCTTGAAAAGTAATTCCACCGGCAGGTCGAATTCCCGGGTGATCACCACGTCGTGTTTTCCTTCTTCAGCATGGACTTTTGTTTTCCGTTCCATAGTCTATTTTTTTGATTTGTATTTTTTCATGATGGTTTCCAGTTTATTAAAACGGTCATCCCACATGTTCCGGAATGGCTCAATAAAGTCCGCGATCTCTTTCATCTTTTTGGGATTAAAATGATAATAAATTTCCCTTCCGTTTTGCTCCTGCGTGAGCAATTCACACTCGGTAAGGATCTGTATATGTTTGGAAATGGTTTGCCGCGAAGAAGAAAAATTCTCCGCGATGGCCGTAGGGGTCATGGCCTGGAGGGCCAGTAACGTAATGATCGCCCTCCGGGTAGGGTCGGCAATTGCCTGAAATACATCTCTTCGCAGATCCATTTTATGCAGTTATTTGACTGCAAATATATGTGCAGTCAAGTAGCTGCGCAAGTGTTTTCAGGATTTTTTTTATGAAACCTGTGCAGGAAGGAAAAAAAGGCATCAAAATGAACCAGCATTAAGCAAAATGGAATGCGAACCTTCACCGGAAAGCCGTCGTGCGGAGGCCAATCCGGCGTATAGGGGTATAGATAATTTGTACAATTTGTTTCTTTTTTTCGCCGGTTCGTTTACCTTTATATCGCTCCGTTGGCTTTTATTCCAAAAGCGAAAGCACTTCCCACCCAGCCATTTCGCAATTGTCACTACGTAACCTAAACCGTTTTACTATGGATAAACGCCTACGTACCCGTTATTTGATTTTGTTGATGTCGCTATTGCTGGCTTCCTGTATGCAGGATCACTCCGACTATCAACCCATTGAATCTCCTTTTAAAGGAATGCTGCTTTCCTCCCTGGACTCGAGGAAAGTAAAGAGCTCTTCCGAGCTCTATGAAAAAATGCAAGAGGTGATCAACAAGCTTGATTTTTACGACGTCAGAAAATACACGCTCGCGGGAGGGCAGGAGTTATTCACCGTGAGATTAGGTGAGTTGTCTGGCGTGAAAGGTGGAACCCGAAGGGCCGTTTTTCAAATGAACAATGGTGCGCTAACGGATTTCCGGATCGTTGCATTTGAAGGGGAGACGAACATTGAACCGGATGAGTTGATCATCAAGTTTATCGGAAACGAAGTTCATGATTTTACAGGCAGGGCTTCCGTTTATTCTCTTTATCAGGATATTTTGTTCTTTAATGAATACGAAGACGGCCAGGTAAAAATCAATGGCAGGGTCACGATTGGCGATACGGAAAAAGGAGGGAGGACGGCGCTCTGCACGGCCTGGTATCTTGTGACCACTACTTATTATTCTGACGGAACAACCTCTGAGACGTGGGAATTCCTGTATACTACGTGTGATTGTCAGGAGACGCGTATAGGCCGGAGCTTGTGTGGAGGTGGCGGTGGTGGTGGCGGAAGTGCTCCTCCTCCCAACACGGGAATTCCCACCAATCCGCAACCCGGCGAACAAACTACGGTGACACTTGCTGATGGCACCGTCAAAGTGCTCCAATATAACTGTTACGACTGGGGTTGTGCATGGCAGACCATAATGGTAACCCTTCCGGCCGTTGTTGTCACAGCACAACGCAACACCTACTACTTTCTGCCACCGGCTCCCTTTCCCAACTATTTTGTGATCGGGCCTGACGGGTTGCTCTATACGTATAACGCCAACTGGAACCAATGGATGGGAACCATTTCTCCGGTAGATCCTTGCGTTATTGCAAGAGCGCTCGAGCAAAACCAGGCGCTGAGGGGCAAGATGTCGGAACTGGATTCCAAGACAAATCTTAACTATGAGACAGGTCATACCTTCAAAAACAATGCGGATGGAACCTCGACGTATACGCCGGTGAACGGTGTCGCAGGCGAGGCATCGATCAATATCAATATCAATTCGCCCATCGATGGATTTATTCACACGCATTATGCCGGCCTCCTGTCGATCTTTTCGCCGGATGATATTCGCTCCATTGCCCAGGTCCTTAACGGTGGCAACATGGTTAACCCTTCATCTTTTATGGCGGGTGTTGTTACAGCGAGTGGTACCAGCTATGCTTTGGTCATCGATGATGTAGACCAGTTCCGGGCGTTCGCGAATAATTTCCTGAATGATGACGTCAATTTTAACTTGTTCGCAAGTGTTTATGGTTCTGTATATAAAATTACTGAAACAAACAGCGTCGCACAAAATGAAAAATCATTCTTACAGATGTTGAATACCCTTCACTCGGGATTGAAGCTCCTGAAAGCTGATGGCACCTGGGGCGACTGGGATGTGCTGGAACTGGATGCAAACAACAATGTATCCGCCGCTGAATGTTTCTAAAAAATTATTAAAGCATATAACGTATGAAATATATTCTGGTATTAGTCCTGTTTATATCGCTAGTTGATTCGTGGGCACAGGAGCCGAAAAAAGGCGACTACGTCACGGACACTGCGCTTGATAAGTTTGCCGGAACCTGGCAGGGCACGCAGGGTGGTCAATCGTTGAAGCTGGTGCTGAAGAAGGAAAAAGTCTATTTCAAAGGCTTCGATTACTCGCGCGATCTGCTGATCGGCTGGCATGAGCTTACCATCAACGGGCAAGTTGTGGAAAGTACCCTGAGCTTTGCCGGAGGCCCGTATGACAAGAACGTCACCATTCTTGGATCGTCAGAAGGCCAGGTGCAGGTTAACCTGACAACCTTTCGTGACCTCTCGCGCGAAAGAAATCACGCCGGCACATTGCTTCTGCAGGACCCGAATGTGATCAGGCTTACGCTTCGGTTAACGGAGCACGTGATCCTTAATAAAAAGAAACAAGACCCTGTGAACGCGCTTACGGTGCCCGGAGAATGGATCCTGAAAAAGGTTGACTGATATAGGGTGTAGCTGGTAATCGAAAAGTATAAAGAGCCCCCTGGCGGTACAGCGACTGGCTGCCCGAGGGCTCCTTTTTTTTGAGCTTGTGCCGTCTCTACGAGACCCTGATCCTGATCGTTTAAGATGCTACCGGTATGTCATACCTCGACGGACTTTATGAACCCTGCAAATCAGAAGACCGCGCGATGGATCAGGAAAATAAGTTCTATTAAAGTTGTATTTTCGAAGCAGTAAGCCCGCGACAGGAGCGGGCGATCATGGCTGTTAAGAAATGGAGCTTGTTATTCTTTGCGTTGCTGCGCTGGTCACGTCGCTGCTGACATTTTTCACCGGCTTCGGACTGGGCACGATCCTGACGCCCGTGTTTGCGATCTTTTTTCCGATTGAAATTTCTATTGCCCTGACCGGCGTGGTACACTTCCTGAACAACATTTTTAAGTTTACGCTCGTGGGTCACCATGCCGACAAACGTATTGTTTTAAGGTTCGGCATTCCGGCGTTCGTTTTTGCGTTCTTTGGCGCTTTTGTCTTGCTGAAGATCACCGGCCTCGGGCCACTGTATGCCTATACGCTGATGGGCAAGGAGTTTGTGATAACACCCGTGAAGGCTGTGGTTTCCGTGCTGCTGATCATCTTCGCGCTGATGGAATCCATTCCGGTGCTGAAGAACATTCAATTCGGAAATAACCTGGTATTGGGAGGTATCTTAAGCGGCTTTTTCGGAGGGCTGTCCGGCAACCAGGGTGCGCTGCGGAGCGCGTTCCTGGTCAAAACCGGGTTAAGCAAAGAGTCTTTCATCGCCACAGGAATAGTCATTGCCTGCCTTGTGGATTTTTCAAGACTGGGTGTTTACCTTTCACGATTTTCGGCGTCGGGTTTACAGGAGAATCTCACGCTGGTGATCGCGGCCACTTTATCAGCCTTCGTCGGTGCATTCGCCGGAAGCAGGTTGCTGAAGAAGATCACCCTGGAAACTGTACAGGTTGTGGTCACCGTGATGCTCATCATCCTCTCTATCGCCATTGGGCTGGGGTTGGTTTAACAGACGGAGGGCTTTCATTTGGCAATACGACGAAAACGCACCAGGCCTATTAAACCGACTACCATGCTTGCAAGGCCCAACAGTATGGCCACGATTGCGCCGGCAAGCCCATTACCGGTTCCAAAACCACCGGCGGCGTTGGCAGCATGCAGCACACCGATAAACAAGCTTGTTAATCCTAAAACACCGGCAACGATGGCCCTTGCTTGACTGCTGCCGTTGCGGGCGCGCCACCCAATGATCATACCGGTCAGACCTGCTAACGCCGCTAAGCCCGGTAAGAGTCGCCCTGCTCCCAAACCACCCGCTCCTGATGCGGCGTGAGCGGCCAATGGCATTGCAATGATGATATATAACAAGCAAAGACGAAGCAACTTTTTAATACCCATAATTTTACCTTTTGTTTCTGTTTTGATTGAGATCTGTCATGGATGTTTGCCAGGACACCACAAACTAAATTGCAGTAGCGATACCTTTTTTAATGAATAGACAACCATCAGGGGCACGGCGATAATGTTGTAAAGTCTGGCGACTTTATTTGACGCTGATAAATGAGTAAGTGCTTGAAGGCGAGAGCCTGCGGAACCCAGCTGTTGCAAGTAAAAAAAATGTTCATCTTCTTGCGACATAAACATCCGGAAAGATCCCCGAAGGCCGGGCACTAGTGGTCGGGATGAGGCGATGAACATAACCAGATACAAATATTTGAATTGGATACTCCATGCTTTTGCGTGGAGCCTGGTGCTCTTTCTCCCTTATCTGGTTTCTGATGCCGCCAACCAGTATAAAATTGGTCCGCTTCCAGGGGGCTACTTTACTTTGTCGGGTCTCGTCCACATGGTGATATTTTATGGGAATGCCCAGGTTCTCTATCCGAAGCTTCTTAACAGGTCTTACTGGCTGTTATACATGGTCTCGGTTGTTTCACTCGTTCTCTTATCCGTCATGGTAAAGTTCTACATACTCGAACAATGGTTCCCTGACGCAACACCCGACGCGCGAGCGCACGTGCTGTTCCCTTCCATGCTGGTATTTATTGTCAGCGTTTTTTATAACATCACAATTGATAAGATCCGCGCTGAAAAACTCCAGAAAGAAAACGAAGCCCTGCAGCTGGCGATGGAAGTGAAGTTCCTGCGTTCGCAGATCAGCCCGCATTTTTTGTTCAATATTTTGACAAACCTGGTTTCGCTCGCAAGAAAGAAGTCTGACCAGATGGAGAATTCACTGCTGATGCTTTCCCGGTTAATGCGTTATATGTTTTCTGAGGGCAGTAAAAAAATATCGCTGCAAGAGGAGGTGGAGTATCTTCAAAGCTACGTTGCCTTACAGGAATTAAGGTTCGGACGCGATGTGAAAATTATATTCCATGTGAATGTGTCGGATGAAGTGAAAACCCATAACATCGAGCCGATGCTGTTGATCCCATTTATCGAGAATGCTTTTAAACATGGAACGGGGTATGTGGATGAGCCCGTTATAAACATCAGCTTAACTTTCAGAAAAGAAGTGCTGAGCTTTCAGCTGACGAACAAGTTTTCGCCGCAGCCGGATACCAGCAAGGATGAAAGCTCCGGGGTCGGTTTGAGCAACGTGCGTTCGCGGCTGGCATTACTGTATCCGGGCAGGCACAACCTGGTGATCGATACCGGTAACAACTTGTTCAGTATTAATTTAACCCTGAGTCTTTTATGAGGATGCGTTGTGTTGTTGTGGATGATGAGCCTTTGGTTCGGGAATTGATCGAGGATCACATAAGCCAGGTACCTTTCCTGGAGCTCGTACGCTCTTGCAAAAACGCGCTGGAGGCAATGGAAACGTTGCAGAAAGCGCCGGTCGATCTGGTTTTTCTTGACATCCAGATGCCCCGGTTAAACGGCCTGCAGTTTCTGCAATCACTGGGCAACCCGCCCCTGGTGATCATGGTCACGGCTTATGAGCAATACGCTGTGGAGGGGTTCAACCTCCAGGTTGTTGATTATATCCTGAAGCCCTTTGGTTTTGAGCGGTTCCTGAAAGCGTGCAATCGTGCCGCTGACTTGTTCCGCATGAAGCATGCAGTCGCGGGGTTGCAACCGGAGAAGCGCGGCGATTTTTTTGTGAACGTGGAGTATTCACTCGTTAAGATCGTTGTTGCCGATATCAACTACATTGAAGGCCTCAAGGATTATATCAAGATCTATCTTTCTTCAAGCGTTAAACCTGTTCTCACCCGTATGTCGCTTAAGGCAATGGAAGCAAAACTTCCCGCCGGCACTTTTGTACGTACGCACAAATCCTTCCTGGTGGCAATATCCAGGATCACAACCATTAAACGCGACTTTGTTTACATCGGTACAACTGAAATTCCTGTCAGCGCGACGTTCCGGGAAAATATCGACAAAATTGTAGGACCTCACAGATAACTGCGTACATCACTTACTACTTGTGAGCGTCTGAGTCAGCAAGCTCCACGTTGAGGAACATGGCTTTACGCTGCATGGCGGGTGTGGTTGTTATTTTAATTGATAACCTGTAAATTTGGTTCGGCCCGTAATGTTGATACAATGGTTGAAAGCAGTCCCGTAACTGTATTAAAAGCACTCAAGGAATTTATTGTGCCTCTATCGAAAGAGGAGTTCAGCACGCTGGAGCAGAATATCCTGAGTCAAGGATGCAGAGATCCGCTGGTGGTATGGCAAAGACCTGACGGTTCCAACGTTCTGGTAGATGGTCACAACCGATTGAAGATCTGCCAGAAACATGATTTGCCATACAAGATCAAAAAAGTCCATTTCGCAGACATGGGCGAAGTGAAAGACTGGATGGTGGATAACCAGTTGGGGAGGAGGAATCTGAACCCGGATCAGATGAGCTACTACAGGGGCGTGAAGTACCTGGCTTTAAAAAATTCAAAGGGCGGATATAAAAATGTGCTGTCGAAAGGACAAAATGAGCTTTCGACCTCGGAGATGCTGGCTGAACAATTTAAGGTCAGCGAAAGCACGATCAAGCGAGACGCCAAGTTTGCGGAAGGGGTGGATATCATTGGTAAAAGTAATGCCAAGCTGAAGTTCCAGATCCTTTCAGGTCAGTCAAAGGTCAAGAAGTCCGACATCCAGGTCTTAACGGAGCATAAGGATCCAGACAGGCTGACCTTTAAAAATGAGGCTGACCTTTTTAACAAGGCAAAGGTGATCAGGGACGAGATCCTGGATGATGTGGAGAGCAAGATCAAAGATGTTCAGAAAAAGAAAATTGAAACAGCCCGTGCTGTGCTGGCCGAAAAAGAGCCTGCGTTCCTGGACCGCGATGACAGGCTGAAAAAAATAAAAGGAATGATCGTATCGGCCATCAATAAAGCTATCAATGAAAAAGATACGGGGGCGATCAAGGAATTGAAAAAGCTCATCGACAGGTTGGAGAAGGAATTATTTTAACCTGCTCCTTCAACCTTTGGGATGCTGTGGAAACGCAACACCCGTGATCTCCTCGCACAGTTTCAGCAGTTTTTCCTGCGCAGCCACATCGTTAGCGGCGGCATTGTAAGATCTTTCTTTTTGATGAAAGAAATAGCGGCCGCTTACTTTGGCGCGTTCATCGTTGCTTACCGCGAGCCAGGTTTGTGTTTCATATCCCTTCTGAAGATCGTCAGGTGCATTTTTTCCACCCATCTTTGTTGGAACCCATCCGGGATCCACGGCATTGGAATATACCTCCGGCCACTTTCGCGCAACAGCCAAAGCGAGCATCATCACATGCAATTTGGAATCAGAATAGCTTATGCGATCAATGCCCTGTTTAAAATACTCAAGATTGGGCCGCCCGTGCAAATGCATTCCGGAGCTCAGGTAGATCAGCCGTTTCGGTTTTTGGATCAGGCTCGTGAGAATATAAGGCGCCAGTGTGTTCACCGCGAAGATAAGCTTTGCGGAAGTCTGGTAAACACCGGCATTATGGATCACCGCATCGAAGGCGCCCAATTCGTTCACCTGCGTTGCCAGCGCTTTTGTTTCTTCGATGCTCGACAGATCTGCCGTTAGCACCTGTGCTGCGCCGGCAATTTTTTTCAACGCCTCACGTCCACGCTCCGCATTCCGGGCATGCAATACAACCTGATGACCTTGTTCCACCAGCAACCTGGCTGACAGATGACCCAGCCCATCCGCCGAGCCGGTAATGAATATGACCATGATTAGAACAGGATTATAAGATTTAGATCTGGATTACCAAGATTTACAAGATTAGACCTGGATTGCCAAGATTCACAGGATTAACTGGATTTTAATCCTGTAAATCCGTAAATCTTATAAATCCCGGTCGTAAATCCAGGTCAAGGTCTTTCATTGTGGCATCATTCGCAACTGTCACCCAATAAATGGTGTGCTAATTGGTTGGTGTGCATTTCTTTTTTTTTAGTCAACCGTCCAAGCGCTGCATCTTTTTTTGTAATGTCGCTTTTAACCCCGGTAATTGTCGCATGTGCCCTATAAGTGAATTGGTGTTGTTTACGAGCTTTGTATCATAACAAAACGACACAATTATGAACACACGTATTATAACTGGTCTCCTGATTGCCATGGTTGTAACGCTCATGGTAGCCTGCCAAAAAGAAAATCAGGCAACGTCACCTGGGCCGAAAGACACTGTTGCCAGCCAGACCCTGAAGCCGGGTGAAAGCGGCTATGCAGACGTAAACGGATTGAAAATGTATTATGAGGTCTACGGCAACGGTAAGCCCATTGTACTGATTCACGGCTCGTATATGACCATACCGCTGAACTGGCAGCATATTATACCCTTGCTGGCTAAAGACCGGAAGGTAATCGTAACCGAGCTGCAAGGCCACGGACGCACAAGGGATATCGCCCGCGAAATCAGTTACGAAGGTATGGCTGACGATGTAGCCGGTCTGCTGAAGCACCTCGCCATCGATAGTGCCGATGTATTGGGATATAGCATGGGCGGTGGGGTAGCCTTCCAGGTAGCGGTGCGCCATCCTGAGCAGGTACGCAGGCTCGTGGTGTTGTCAGGCACCTATACCCACGATGGATGGTGGCCCGAAGTAGAAGCCATGTATGGTACTTTCACGGCCGATATGTTTAACGGTACGCCTATACAAAAACAATACGACAGCCTCGGAAACGACCCGGCCCATTTCCAGGAATTTGTAAAAAAGGTGATCAGCATAGACCTGAAGCCCTACGATTGGACCAAGGATGTGAAAAAGATCCAGGCGCCGATATTCATGGCCATTGGCGATGCCGACGGTGTGCGGTATGAGCATGCGCTGGAGTTGTTTCGCGCCAAAGGAGGTGGAAAGATGGGAGATCTCAATGGCTTGCCGAAATCCCGCCTGGCCATTATACCCGGTACAACTCATATAGGTATGATCCAGCGAACAAACTGGCTCATCCCCATGATCACTGACTTCCTGGACGCAGACCTCAACGCACCGCCACCAACCTTCTAAGAGCAGATTTGAGATATGAGTCCCGATTAGCTATCGGGATGAGACACGGGACCTTTGTTACAACCAGTGCGGAGAGGAGGGTAGCAAGTCTCATATCTCCCATCTCACAATCTCACATCTAATTACGCCAGAGTTCCTTGATCACCTCTTCCTGCGAGTATCCTATGGGGCAGGCTTCACTTCGTGTGTTGGCCCTGTAGCTTCCGGAGGTCTCGTTGGGGCAGGTGATCATTCGGCAGCCAGGCATTTGCAGATGTCCGTTCGGGTCTGTCTTTCTGATCCATTGATAAGCGTACCTCAGCCATTCGTTACGGTAATGCTCGGGTTGTAAGGAGAACCACGAGATCTCATCCCATCCCCAGATAAAGTGAGAGGTGGTATCGGCTACGTTGGTTTTGTTGCTTCGTCCGAAGTTATCGAACTCCACCAGGTAGGGCAGGCTCTCACAGGTCCAACCGCTGGGCGCCACGCAGCCCTTGCTTTTGTTATAGAGCGCATCGAGGTGGCCCGCTTCCAGTTTACCCTGGTATGGTTTCCGGGGTATCGGTTTTATACGCAGCGGAAACGAGTTGAAGTCGATAAGGCTCGTGCCGTCTTTCACCATTCCACCTTTGGGTACATGCGCGTCGAGCAACACCCAATGGCGCCGCGCATGGTTGGCTGCAAATTGCCTGATCATCGACACAAGCGACACCCACGAAGTTCTTTCAGGATCATTCATGCCAATGAGCTCAACCTGCCCCAGGTGAAAGGCCTCCACACCGATGTTGATATAAGAAGCAGCCAGGTAGTAGAACCAGAGTTGTGTTTCCAGTCGGCTGATATCAGGCACGCTGCTTCCTTTTCGCCAGTGATCCACAAACTTTCCGTTCCCGTTCAGCATGGCGCGGTAAGAGAAGGTGCGGTCTTCTGCAGGCAGCTTGTGATCTGTAAACACCCACGCCGGTATTTTTACCTGCTCCACTTCTTCCGTGACAATCTCGAAGAGGCATCCCTGGAAAATGATCTCGTGGTCGAAGCGATGAAGGGTGTCGATGATCGATCTTGCCCTGTTCCAGAATTCAGGATCGTTCAAAAGACCTTCACCACCCCAGCGGTAAATAGCCCTCCCGATAAATTTGGCACCGGTGTTTCTGATCATGCGCAGATCGTCTTCATGATAAGGGTAGGTACGTTTGCCCTCAGGTTTTGCAGGCACCAGGAAAAAGGCCATGGTAATGGAACGGTCGAGATAATTCTCGAGCACTTCTCTTGAAATACCGTTTCGGTCAAAGTGATAGGATCGTTTCTGGGAGCCAGCACCCGCGGCCACTAACAGCACCGGCAAAACGACCAGGAGCATGCGTAGGTTGATTGTCATGGAAGTAAAAATACCCGCGCAGGCTTAAGAAGTTATTAATTTGAAATTAATGGCAAAAAACTCCCCGTCGTGGCATGGCGCCAGCGTCCCCAACCGACAATAGACGACGAAGCAGTGCGGGCATACATTTGGTGCGGATAAACTTAACAATTCACAGTCATGCCATGATAAATGCCAGCCGCAACAGCATCAGGGAGATCTGGGGTGAAAGAACTCCTTATTATGACCAATGGCCTGAAAGGGTCGATCAATACATTACTGAAGAGCCTGACAAATGGGTACAGTCAGCCTGTGTTCTCTGCTCGAACGGTTGTGGTATTGACATTGGTGTCAAAGATAATCGCATCGTGGGCGTAAGGGGCCGGGCGGTGGACCGTATTAACCATGGCAGGCTTGGCCCGAAGGGATTGCACGGGTGGAAGGCCAACCATAGTAACGACCGCCTGACGGTGCCGCTGATCAAAGAAAATGGCAGCTTTCGGAAAGCTACATGGCAGGAAGCGATGGACCTGATCGTTACCAGGAGCAAAGAGCTTATTGCCAGGCACACCAGTGGGTCGCTTGCGTTTTATAACAGCGGACAACTTTTTCTCGAGGAGTACTACACCCTGAGCGTTATAACAAAAGCCGGCCTTGGAACAAATCACGTGGACGGCAACACAAGGCTTTGCACATCGACGTCGGCATGGGCTTTAAAACTTTCGTTTGGTGCAGACGGGCAGCCGGCTTCTTATCGTGATATTGATCTGACGGATGCGCTTTTGCTCGTGGGTCATAATATGGCATTCACACAAACCGTACTGTGGTCGCGTGTGCTGGACCGGATGAAAGGTCCCAGGCCACCCAAGCTCATTGTGGTCGATCCGCGCAGAACGGCCACGGCTGAAATGGCTGACGTTCACCTGATGCCCCGCGTTGGAACCAATGTACCGCTCCTGAACGGGTTGCTGCACCAGCTGATCGAATGGGACGCTGTTGACCATGACTATCTTGAGAAACACACTGTTGGCTTCGATGCCCTCAAGTCAACGGTCTCGCAATGGACACCCGAGCTTGTCGAAAAAGTTACCGGTGTTCCGGCGAGCCTGCTGTTAAAAGCGGCCAGCATCATTGCGTCAACACCGTCGTTGGTATCTACTGCGCTGCAGGGAGTCTTCCAGGCATGGCAGGCTACGGGCGCGGCCGTGCAGATCAACAACCTTCACCTCATTCGCGGCTTGCTTGGAAAAGAAGGAAGCGGCGTGTTCCAGATGAATGGTCAGCCAACAGCGCAAAACACACGGGAGTGTGGTGCCAACGGAGAGCTTCCGGCATTCTTCAACTGGCATAACGAAAAACATGTGCGGCAATTAGCCGATATCTGGAACGTTGATCCGTCCATCATTCCGCATTGGGGGCCACCCACACCGATCATGGAGATCATGCGGTATGCAGAGCTCGGCTCGGTTAAGATGTTGTGGATCGCAGGCACCAATCCAGCAGTGTCGTTACCAGGCCTCTCACGGATCAGGCACATATTGAAAAAAAATGACTTGTTCGTTGTGGTGCAGGATGCGTTCATGACCGAAACCGCGCAGCTCGCAGACGTGGTTCTGCCAACCGCGCTATGGGGAGAGAAAACCGGTTGTTTTACCAACGCAGACCGCACCGTTCACATTTCTCACAAGGCCATAGATCCACCCGGTGAGGCAAAGTCGGATCTCGATATTTTCATCGACTACGCCAGGCGCATGGATCTTCGGGACAAGGATGGGCAGCCCCTGGTAAAATGGTCGTCGCCAGAAGAGGCCTTCGAGGGCTGGAAGCGCTGCTCGAAAGGAAGACCCTGTGACTATTCAGGCCTGAGCTACGAAAAGCTCAGCCAGGGCTCGGGCATCCAGTGGCCCTGCAACGAGCAATATCCCGATGGCAAGGAAAGATTATATACCGACGGTTATTTTAATACCGACTATGAGCTGTGTGAAGGTTATACGCATGATCTGACAACTGGCGGAGCCGTTCCCCCGGAGAAGTATAAAGAGAACAATCCTGCCGGCCGCGCGATCATTCTTCCCTGCGAATACGATCCGCCGCTTGGCTTCACTGACGAATCATATCCGCTCCTGCTCACCACGGGAAGGGTGGTGTATCATTTTCACACACGAACAAAAACAGGCCGCGTCAAAGAGCTCAATGATGCGGCGCCGGACGTGTTCATCCAGATCTCTCAGGAAGATGCGAATGAGCACAACATCCAGGAAGGGGACCTCGTCAGGCTGGAATCGAGGTTTGGCAGCGTGCAGGGGCCGGCCAGGATCGGAGGCATCGCACCGGGACTGGTGTTTGTTCCTTTTCACTATGGCTACTGGGACGGTGAAGACGCAAAGACCGCGGCCAACGAATTGACGAAACCGAGCTGGGATCCTGTGAGCAAGCAGCCGCACTTCAAATACAATGCGGTAAACCTTGTCAGGCTCGATACAAAGCTCAGCGAATTAGCATCAAAGACGAAGGATACGTTGCGCAGCGCCGTGAAAAGCGCGGTGCAAACGACAAAAGAAACTTTAAAATTATAGGTATGCATGTAGATCAATATTTATCCCACGTGCGGGAGGCAGAAGAAAACCTGGGTCTTGGTTTGAAGAAGATCATGAGACAACATTCTTTTGAGACTGATGTGGTGGAAATGTGCGAACGTTTCGTGCGGTGGTCAGACGAGCACAAGGCTTCGCTGGAGATGTTTAACGCCGAGGACAATACCAATGAAGAGGAATCGCCCGGGCTTTTTAAAGCACTTTTTGCAAACATGCGCATAGGACCGTACGGTTTGCTGCGCGACCTGCATGCACTCTCACTGCTGATCCATGATGCCCACACCAGCTGGACCATTCTTCAGCAGGGAGCCATGGCGCAACGCAATACCCGGCTGGAGCTTGTTTGTAAGGAAGCCCTTGCACACTTAAATAAAGAGAGTATGTGGGTAGAGACGCGGATCAAGAACGCTGCGCCACAAATACTGATCGTCGGGTGAAGCAAGGGACGCCAACAGATCTCTGGTATCACCGGCGTCCGGACATCAGCAAAAATGCAGTTCACGCAAAGTCGCTAAGAAGCGCAAAGAACGCCAAGATATTTTGATGATCATTTCTTTTCGGTCTTCGCGTGAACATAGATTTATTTATAGATAACCATCTAGTTACCAATAATTTATATAAGTTATAAGAAGCTTTTCTTTAGATCTGAATTTCGACACGCTATATCACGCCTGCCTGGCAAATTGATTGCAATTTGTTGGTATTTTTGAGGTTTAACAGCTCGACTTTCTGAAGCATCCCCTGACAATACGCGATCTCCTGAACCTGCTCTACCAGAGCCGCGACTTGGTTGAATTGCTGTTCGGCAGCAAGGACTCCGTGAACAAGTCAGAAATACTGGCCAGGGATGACATGTCTGATGAAAAGCTGGAGAAGCTGGTGGCGTATGAGATCATCCATGAGAACAACAACGTCATCGGGCTCGACGACAGGATCGTCACTTTTATTGAAGAGTTCCTGGAGATCGGCGAGGTAACAACCAGCTTTATCAACGACAATATCCAGTCGCTGAATGAGAACCTGAAATATTACCGCATCGACAACAACCCCAGGTTTCTGCGCAACATCAAACGTTCGTTGAAGAAGATCAGCTCCACCACATCACGCGAGGTGATGAAGCTGCACAAGAACATTGACGAAACCTATAAGAACCAGGATAACTACCTCATCAAGCTGGAGGAGCTGGATAAATACAAACGCAAGCGCGATGATATTATCAACCTGATCAAAGAATCGGAGCAGATTGTGTCAGAGGCGCAGGGATTCTTCAATACGATCATTGACGCGGAGCTGAACTCGATCGTGATCGACCTGCGGTACATCCTGGTGCGCAACCGTGACTACCTCAATGAGATCCAGGCACAGATCATCGACTACATTAACAGGATCCAATACCAGGCCGAGATCTATAAAAAGATCCAGCGGCTGAAGGAGCTGAAAGACTACGAAGAGCTGAAGTATAAAACAAATTTCGTCGAGGTAGTGGCAGAGACGAAAGCCCTGATGTTCCAGAAGCGGAATCCCCTCAAATCGAAGTTGTCCCTCGACTTCCTGCACACAGACCAGGGTTACGCCATTGTTCAGAAAGTTGCCGCCAAGATCAATATGCTGCGCAACACCGTGCGCAAACCGGCGGGAAAAATGGCCGAAGGATTCGATCTCAATAACCTCGAAGAGTCGGCAAGCCTCAACATTGAAGGGCTTGTGAAAAAATTCATGCACAGCGATACAGACCTGTTCCGCTTCGTGCTGGATTACAAGTTCCCGGAAAAAGTGGGCGAGCTGACCCTGGAGAAGAGAATATCCCTGTATGTAGGCATCTCGATAGATTACGACCATAACCTGGTGATCTCGGGCAAGACCGGCAGAATGGAATATATTAATGAAAAGAAACAGCGGCTGCGCCTCGGATATGCGATCATTATCCCCAATAAAAAACAAATGAAGGAATGAATTTACCGAAACAGACACCGGAGATCTTCAGCATCCTGAGCAGGGGCAACTTTATCAGTTCGAACGGAAGCAGGGGAAAGCTCTATGATATCATTGATCATGAGGGCAACTACGAACTGTTGAAAGAGTATTTCCGTCATACAGGATACACGTTGGAGCGTGGACACAACTACGTGTACTTCAGTCAATCCGATGAGCCCAACCTCATCCTGGAAAAGAAGCTGGAAGCATTTTCATACTATATCGATGTGATGGATTTCTTTTCGTCGATGGATACGAAGCCCACCGTGGGAACGCGATACCGTGTTACCCAGATCGCAGAAGAATGTTTTTCGAACGAACGGTTAAAGCAGAAAGTTTTTGCGCTTTCGCGGAAGGAGAAGATGGTTGATAAGGTAGCAGAGATCGCGGGCGACCTGGCGCAGGCTGGATTTTTTGAACAGGAGGATGAGGACACGTTTAAAGTAATGGATGCCATTCACTACCTGGAAGCCGTGATTTCATTGATAACAATTGAACAAGATGGAGAACAGAAGAATCCTTAACCGGATCATTTTTATCAATATAGCCAATACCGACTACAGCAGTGTTGAAATAGCGGGCAATACCTGCTTTGTGGGTACGAACAACATGGGTAAAACGACCCTGCAGCGTGCCATTTTGTTTTTTTACAGCGCCAATACCCGCGGATTAGGAATAGCGTCATCGCAAAAGACGTTCGAGGATTATTATTTTCAATACCCGAATTCCTATATCATTTACGAGATCGCGGCGGGAGACGAGCGGTTTCATGTGATGGTATACCGTAACAACAAGCTCTTCTACAGGTTTGTTGAAAACGAGTTTGT
This sequence comes from Chryseosolibacter histidinae, assembly GCF_018598225.1. GTDB lineage: Bacteria > Bacteroidota > Bacteroidia > Cytophagales > Cyclobacteriaceae > Chryseosolibacter > Chryseosolibacter histidini. The sequence continues at coordinate 238,932 of NZ_JAHESF010000001.1, forward strand.
ACAGGAACATTACATCACTGATAAGGAGGCATTGCTTCCCAAGGCAGTGCTCACAAAGTTCAACGAGCACCGGGTGAACTACAGCGACCAGATCGAAACGTTCGAACGATACCGTAACATCATCTACGGCGCCGATCCGGACAAGAAGTACAAGAAGTTCGCGCTGATGAAAGGCAATGCCAACTACCACAATATCCCGCTGGCCATCACTTCGATATTCCTGAGCTCGGAGTCGGTGATCAGGGCCGAGTTTGTGAAGGAATGTATCGCCAACTCCATCAGCTCGAAGCATACCACCATCGAGCTGAAAACCATCGAGCGGCAGCTCAGGCAGTTCACGGAGCGTTATCACGACATTGAGACCTTCTTCCGGAAGGAGAATACACAACGGGGCGACCTTATCCGCGACAACTTTTCACACATCCAGCAGCTGAAGGTAAAACAACGAGCCCTGGCCAAAGAACTGGGCGGAGCGTTGAAGTATGCCGAATTGCAAAAAGATACCATCGGTACGCAAGTTCATGAGCGCAAAGAGCACCTGGCCAAGGTTGAGAACGACTTCAGGGAACGGGAGCTGGTGCACCGTGACGAGAACAAGGAAGTGATCCAGGAGATCGGGGCGCTGAAATCGAAGCTGAAGGAAGCGGATAAAAAACAAAAGGAGTACGAAGACAGGAATATCGCAGACCTGCTGCGCGAAGCTGCCGAGAAGCCACAACTGCTGCTGGAGCTCCAGGCCCGTGAACATGAGTATGCAACACTGACAGCCGGATTCAGTGACATAGAACAACAGTTCAAGACTTTATTCGACGCGCTGGAGAATGAAAAGAAGGAGTTCGAACACGTGCTGAACAAAACCGGCCTGCAGCTCGATAAAAAATTCAACGACGACAAGAACGACCTGATAGAATCGCATCGCAAAGAAGAAACCGCGCTGAAGGAAAGACATGCGGCCGAGGCAGACCGTGTCCGGGAATTGAAAACACAAAAGGAGCTCGAGCGTAAGGACGCAAGCTACCGTGAGAAGGAGATCCAGCAACGGCGGTATTTTGACCACGAAATATCGTTGCTGAAGGGGCACCTTGAAGACCTCGCGAAACGGAAAATAGAACGCGCTTCCGCATTGTCAGTGAAGCATAACAACGTGGACTCGCTACGCAAGGAAGGCGAGCACATCCGGGAGCGAAACAGGATCACGTCCGAGCAATACATTGAAAAGAACAAACAGGAAGCAGCCGTACTGGAAGAAAAAATAAAGGTTATTGACGAAAAGCTTTCAGTGCATCAGCATGCATTCTTCGGGTACCTGCAGGATAACTACCCCGATTGGTATGAGACCATTGGCAAGGTGTGTAATGAAGAGATCCTGTTCAATAAGGACCTCAATCCCAAATTGCTGAAGAAAGGAGTGGATGCGTTGTATGGTATTCAGCTCGACCTGTCGCAGGTAAAAGTATATTCCAAAACGCTCGAAGAGTATGAGCAGGAGCGAAGCGCCACCAGGGAACAGATCGCGGCATTGAACCAGGCCTTCCTGGAGTTCCGCGAAGCCCAGGCGCATGAAGAGCAAAGTAAGCTCGCCGGCATTGGAAAGAAGACAGCACAACTGAAAAATGAGATCGCGCAGCTCGACTATGAGGCGGCGCAGGATGCTACGAAGGAGAAACAATACGACCTCGACTTCCACGAGTGGAAACGAAAAGGAGAGGAGCAGCGTGAGCAAGAGCTGGTGGAGGTTTATACCCACCACGATACGTTAAAGAAAGAGATCGCAACCCTGCAGCAGCAGCTGGAAGAGCTGGGCAGCGCCCTGGCGGAGAATATCAAACGTGTTCAGCAGGATTACAATGACCGGTATGTGAAGCTGAAGCGTACCTTCGACAAGGAAGCCGAGAAGATCAAAGAGCAGCGCGACGAAAAGCTCGAGGAATTTGAAGACCGTAAAGGCAAGCTTCAGAAGGAAAAATCCGCTGTGCTCAAGAAAAAAGGCATCGATGACACCCGCATCAAAAAGCTGAAGGCTAATATCGATTCCATCCGCAAGGCGCTCGAGAACCTGGAGAAGAACGGGGAGCTGATCAATGATTACCGCAAAGATAAACGCGAGCTGTTCGATCGCATCGACGAATTTAAACGTGATCGTGAAAAGCTGGAGGAGCGGATCAAACAGTCTGACCGGCACTTTGAACAGGAGCGGGAAGCTTATGAAAAGCGACGCAAGCAGCTGCAGGAAGAAGTGCGTGACCTGAGCGAATCGCTGCGGAAATACACCGAGGGCCTCAATCACTTCGACAATCACTTCAGAGACCGCGCGTTGTACGACCGCCTTCGTTACCTCATCGAAGAAGCGCCTGCCGAATATGCGGATGCCGGTATCGTGGGATTGTGCTCGCAGCTGCTGGCGAACGATACGGAGTTCCATACCCAGTTTGATAAGTTCAGAAGCAACATCGCCGAGTATGCAGGAAGGTTCCGCCCTGATAATCACCTTAATTTCAAAGTCAACCCGGCCGCAGGAGACCTGGAATATGAACGCTTTGCGGCCTACCTGGAAGACTTTCACAACGAAAACAAGATCCAGATCTCCATTGCAGAGGTTGCCAAGAGCCATGGTATGCTGATCGATGCCATAGCCAGCAAGATGAAAGCGCTTACCGAGCATAAAGGCAGGATCAATAAGATGATCAGCAAAATGGAATCTGATTTCAGTAAAGCGTCGTTCGAAGGCTCAAGACTGATCGAGTACATCAAGCTGAAGTCGGAAGACAGTGAGAATAAGGTGCTTCGCAAGCTTCAGCGGATAACGGAGTTTCGCGAGCAGAACCCGTTCCTGTATGGCGAAACCAACCTGTTCAGCCAGGGCAACAAAGCAAAAAGCGAGATCGACAAACGTTCTGTGGAATTACTGAGCGATCTGCAGAAGACCATCAGCGAAGAGCACTATGAGGAGATCCGCGTACAGGATCTGTTCGAGCTGCGTTTCAGGATCAAGGAAGGCCGTAACGATACGGGATGGATCGAAAAAATTGACAAGGTGGGCTCTACCGGCACCGATATGCTGGTGAAAGCCGTTATCTACATTACCCTGCTCAATGTGTTCATTAAAGAATCCACCGAGAAGACGGCGCGCAACTTTAGCGTACATTGTATCATCGACGAAGTAGGGCAGATCTCGGCTTCGTACCTGAAGGAACTGATCGCCTTTGCCGAAGAGCGGAACATCTGCCTCATCAACGGATTGCCCAACGAAAGCAAGCTCGAAACGCATTACAACTATACGTATAAGTTCAGAAAGGATGCGAACGGTTATGTGAAGGTTGTGCCCTTATTGACGATGAGCATCGAGCCTTAAATGCAGGTTCACACAAAGACCGCGAAGAATTTTTAACCGCGGAGAACGCTGAGAAGACGCAGAGGGCCGCAGAGCTTTTTCTTGCACACTCCTTGAACGAGCGTTAGCGAAACCTTTGCGTTCTCCAGTAATATCAGATAAGCGATTCAAGCAGATCTGTGCAGGCCAAAGGAAGTATCACATACATTTTCTCCGCGGTCTTTGCGCTTCCTTGGCGGTCTTTGCGTTTTGCATTTAACCGTGGCGTACCGCAATCAATTGTTTGAATTTCGCAAGTATTGGTTTGAATCTGTCAAGCGGCGCCGGTTTTGATTTAGTAACTTTGAATAAAGATACCGGATCTGAAGCGGAGGGCTTTTTTAAGGATATATCGATAGCGAGCGTTGATAAACAAGCAATTCATGGCGAAGATAAAGAAGACGGAAACAATCGAGGAATTCTATCAGCAGAAGTTCAACTGGATGCCCGAGAACCTGAGGCAGGAGATCGGTCATTTCAATGTTTTTCGTATTGAAGATTGTGTTGGTCCTAACGCCCAGCCGGTGGCCTATAGCAGGCGTGATTATTACAAGGTCACGCTCATACGCGGCCGCCATGTGTACCACTATGCCGAAAAAAGTGTGGAGGTATCCGGTACATCGCTCATTTTTTTCAATCCCCAGGTCCCCTATACATTTGAACAGCTCTCCGGTGACCCGACGGGATATTTTATCATTTTTAAAGAAGGCTTCTTCACGCGGCACCTTCCGGGAAGTATCGGCGACTTACCAATGTTTCAACCCGCTAACATGCCAGGTTACTTTCTCAATAAAACCCAGGACAAATACGTGAGCGGTGTATTCGAGAAGATGCTCGGAGAGATCAAATCAGACTATGTTTACAAGTACGATCTGCTGAGAAATTACACCATGGAGATCGCACACTATGCCCTGAAGATCCAGCCGACCGAAACATTGTATCAGCACACTCCGGCCAACACTCGGATCACCGCGATCTTTACAGAGCTTCTCGAAAGACAATTTCCCATCGAATCGCCCACGCAACGTTTCACGCTTCGTTCGGCAAGTGACTTTGCTGCACAGCTTTCTGTTCACGTGAACCACCTTAACCGCGCAGTTCGTATTACCACTGGCCGCACCACCAGCGATCATATTTTTAACCGGCTGGCCAGTGAAGCGAAGATACTGTTGAAACATACCAACTGGAATATTGCCGAGATCAGTTACGCGTTGGGTTTTGAAGATCCTGCTCACTTCAATCATTTCTTCAAAAAACATGCGCAGGTCACACCTTCCGCATACAGGAAGTAACGGCCATGCTCACCTTAAGCCGGAATAACGGTCAGTTCGATATCACCCACACATCGAACCAAACAGGCGTCGGCTCGTGTATTCATTTTCTGCCGATTTTCTGCCCGCCACCACGGTGCGCCATGTAAATGCCCTCGGGGTCTTTTCCCGGAAGAAAGTTAGTTATCAGCTGAGCGCAAAGGACGACAGGGCTATCGTAGAAGTATTGCGCAAACTTGATAGCGAAAAACGCTCGACGTATATTTTCTCCAGCCATCTTCAGAAAACTTATCTGATCGAGTTCATCCACATCATTACAAAATTGCATTTTCGCAACACTGTTTGAATCGGACAAGTATTGGTTTCAATGTAACAATGTGGAGCCTGTAACGGGTGATAATTTTGTTGAATAAATCAAAAACAAAATGTCACATATGAAAAAAACATGGTTTGTTACAGGCGCATCCAAAGGCTTGGGATTGGTAATGGTGAAGAAGTTGCTGGCAGCAGGTTATAATGTTGCTGCAACTTCACGAAACCTGAAAGAGCTGAAGAAGGCTGTAGGAGAGAGTACCTCCAGCTTCTTACCGCTTGCTGTCGATCTCGTTGACGAAGACAGTGTCGGTAACGCGATCGATGAAACGGTCGGGCAATTTGGCTCCATCGATGTTATTGCAAACAACGCTGGTTATGGATTGGCTGGCTCGCTGGAAGAGCTTTCCGACGCAGAGGCGCGCGCCAACTTTGATGTCAATGTATTCGGCTCATTGAACGTGATCCGGCGGGTGTTGCCCCACATGCGCAGGCAGCAGTCAGGCCATATTTTCAACATCGCCTCCGTTGCAGGCTTTATCGGCTCGTTCCCCGGCTTCGGCATCTACTGCGCTACAAAGTTTGCTGTTCATGGTTTTTCCGAATCGCTCGCCGAAGAGGTAAAACCGTTTAACATCCGCGTCACGATCGTGTCTCCCGGATACTTCCGCACAAACTTTCTGCAAAACGATTCGCTCCAGGTACCGAAGCATGAAATTGCAGATTATAGATCTGTGCGGGAGGTACTGTCTCTTCACCAGCATGGCATCAATGGTAATCAACCGGGCGATCCTGAAAAAGCAATTGACGCGATTATTCAGGTAGCCGAGGCTGGAAAAGCATTGACCCATCTCTTTCTTGGAAGCGACGCCTATGGCTTTGTCGACCAGAAGATCGCAGCCGTTGCCAAAGACATGGCCGAAGTCAGGGCGCTCGCTACCAGTACTGACTTCTAAACAAGTATCGCTTTCAGTAAAAAGTCCCTCCATGCAGGGACTTTTTTTATTTCCGGTGCGATGTTCTTTCGCAGGTTTTTAATAATTTGTTAACAAAACCTGCCCTGCCAGGTTCGGGAGCCCATTTAACTTGCAGTCAGAACGTGGAACAGGATTTACATCTCATCGAGCAGATCAAAAAAGGCAATCGTGTTGCCTTCAATGCGCTGTACCTTCGCTACTGGGAGGAGCTTTACCGTTTCGGTTATGGCATCCTGGGAGACGAAGACCAGGCTAAAGACATCCTCCAGGATATCTTCTTTGCCATCTGGCGAAACAGAGAGGCGCTGGAGATCAGGTCCGTTTCTGCGTACCTCCACACCGCGGTCAGATATGAAGTAACGCGTGCCCTTCGCAATGGAAAGCTCACTGCATCGCACGAAGAATGCCTTTCCGCATTGCCTTCGCCCCATTCCTCAGAGGCGCACCTGCACCTGGCCGACCTGGAAGATCAGGTGAAAGAAACATTGGAAAAACTGCCACAGAAATCACGCGAAGTGTTCTACCTGAGTCGTTTCCAGGAGCTCTCTAATAAAGAGATCGCGCAAAAGCTGAGCTTATCGCAGCGCACGGTTGAATGGCACATCTCCAGTGCCCTGCAGCATTTGCGTCAGTCCATGAACCACCTGGCCACATGGGTGGTATTGACCATTTCCCCGTTTTTGTAAGTTAATTATATGTTGCCGGGTTTACATCAATATTAAATCCGCTGTTCGACCCCGTGTGACCCGGTCCTTTTTACTCTTATGTGTAAAAGGATCATATGACCAAAGCGGAGTTTCTCGCTATACTGGAAAAAAACCTCGATGGCACCGCCACAGAAGCTGAACAAAAGCTGCTGGACGATTTTTACCGCCATCAGCTCGCGCAGTCGCAACAGAAGTGGACGTTCACAGAAAAGGAACGCATCCGCTTAGAGGTGTTCGAATCGCTCAACCGCGCCATCGATGAAGATGTGCGTCAACAGCGCCGCGCCCGTTTTGCACGGATCTGGCGGGTAGCAGCTTCCATCGCCGTTGTGCTTGCCGTTGGCCTCGGGCTTTACCTCGCACGGTTTGCTTCGAAAGAAATACAGTATCTGACCATAATTACACACCGGGGCGAGCAGAAAACCGTGACCCTGCCCGATGGCTCCCGCATCTGGCTTAACGCCGAAAGCTCCATCACTTATCCTGAGGAATTCACAGCGCTGGAAACGCGAAATGTTCAACTGAAGGGCGAAGCATTTTTCGAAGTAGCGCGCGACGAAGCAAAACCTTTTGCCATCCGTTCAGGCGATCTCATCACCACCGTTCTCGGCACAAGCTTCAACATCCGCGACTACCCCGAAGATCAGACGATCGCTGTCACCGTGGCCACGGGAAAAGTAAAAATCGAAACCGCAGGTGATCAACATCAGCAGACAGAAAGCCAACTTCTCGTTCCCGGTGAGCAGGGACTCTACAACAAGCAATCTGCCAGCATAGCAAAGATGCAGGTGAAGCTGGAGAAATACCTGGCGTGGCAAGGTGGTACCATTCTGCTGGAAGGTGTTTCATTGAAGGAGGCCACGGATATATTGAGCCGGCGGTATGATGCCGAATTTGTCTTCAAAAATCCGGCCCTGGAAACCTGCACGATCGACGGAAAATTCAGGAACGACAAGCTGGAGAATATTCTTGAGAACATACGCTTCCTGATGGGCATCGAGTACCGCATCGGGGAAGGCAACAAAGTAATTATAGATGGAGAATCATGTCACTAAACCACCATGCCTATGAAGAAATGCTGATAACCTGACAACATCGGGGACACTGATCCCTCCAAAAAAGAAAGCCCGCCCCTGCGCCAACAGGTTTGGGCTTCGAAAACCTTAATAACTAAGATTTTACACTAAATGCATTCAAATTTACTAAAAACGTTGATGTTCGCATCAAAGCAGACACTTTATGTCTTTATGCTGCAGGTTGCTGCCATGCAGCTGTTGCTCGCCAACACTTCCTCCAGTCAGTCGCTGAAGGAGACGAAGATCGGTATTCACGTGCGCAACGTGGAGCTGGTAAAGGTCTTCGGGGTGATCGAGTCGCAGACTCCCTTTGCTTTCACTTACAGGAAAAGCACACTGGGCGACGATCGCTATTCGTTCGACCATGATGAAATATCGGTTGAACAGGTACTGAACGAAATTTCGCGGAAGAGTAACCTGGAGTTTCGCCAGGTCAACAACAACATCTCGGTGATCAGGGCGCGGAGCCGGCAAACTTCTGTGGAGGTGCCACAGGAATCGCGCGGCGACATCCGGATCACGGGCCAGGTGCTCGATGAGAAAGGCGAGCCCATGCCCGGTGCCACCGTGCAAGTGAAGGATACCTCTATTGGAACTGTTACCGATGCCAACGGGAGCTTTACGCTTTCAGCGCCCGAGGGCAGTGTGCTGGTGATCTCTTTCATCGGCTACCGGCAGAAGGAAGTTACGGTTGGCACCAGCACCACCATCAATGTAGCGCTGGAGCCAGACATTTTGGGCCTGGGCGAAGTGGTGGTGATCGGCTATGGACAACAGGAGCGGAAAGAGGTGACCGCGGCCATCGCAAGCTTTAAACCTACGAACGAAAACGCACGGCCTGTGCTGGGCCCTGACCAGGTGATGCAGGGAAGGATGCCTGGCGTGTATGTGGGCGCCGGTGCAGGTACTCCCGGCAGCAATGTACGCGTGAGCATTCGCGGCATTGGCTCACTCAGTGGTCAGAACGAACCGCTCTATGTGGTGGATGGTATTCCGCTGGCCAATCACAACGCTGCCATGTTTGATATGGGAGAGGGCATGAACCCGCTCGCGCAATTGAACCCCAATGATATTGAGTCCATTGAAGTATTGAAAGATGCGGCTGCCGCGGCGATCTACGGTTCGCGCGCAACCAATGGTGTTGTGATCATCACCACCAAGACAGGTAAGAAAGGTATCTCACGCCTGGACGTGACGGCAAACTTTGGCGTTCAGTATCTGCCTTACACCAACAAGCTGAAAATGGCTGATTCGGATCTTTACCTCGAGGTAATGAATGAGGCCATTTATAACTATAATAGTCAGAATGGTTTCCAGCCCGGGGCGGCGAACTTTGTCGATTACCAGGTCAACCCTTATCCCGGATTGCCGGATAACGACTGGCTGAACCAGGTAACGAGGAACGCGGTCACGCAAAACGTGAATGTTTCATTCTCCAACGGCACCGACAAAACAAAACTTTACCTGTCTGCGGGCTACCTCGACCAGGAAGGTGTTGTGCTGACCAACCGGTTCAGGAAGTACAATGCCAAAGTGAATGTACAGCACGCGCCAACGTCATGGCTGGAACTGGGCACGAACTCCACTTTCAGCTTCACGAGGAATGAACGGATCCCCAATGGAACGATCGGTTCGGCCATCATGCTGAGAAGTGTTGGCCAGCGCCCTTATGATCGCCCTTACAAACCAAACGGTGAGTACTACACCGGCGGCACGGAAGAGCTGGTATATCACAACAACCTTCAGATCCTGAATGAGCAGGACAACCAGCTCGACAACTTCCGGTATTTGGGCAACTTCATTGGCGATGTCAGGTTTACGCCGTACCTGCATCTTAAAAATTCTTTAGGTGTCGATGTTATTTACACGGAAGACTTCACGTACTACAACGAAAAGCACCCGTACGGCGCAGGCCAGGGCCAGATCCTCGACGACAGAAGGATGATCACCAACGGGCTGATCGAGAACACACTTCATTTCGATAAAACTTTCGGCAACCTGTCGGTCAGCGCGCTCGTGGGGCATTCGTTCCAGAAAGTGAACACCAGCACATCGTACATCGACGGCCGCGGGTTTCCTTCTCCTTCTTTTGATGTGATCAGCGTGGCAAGCCAGATCGCCAGTGCTTCCACCGGCTACGGTCAGTATGCCCTGGAATCTTATTATAGCCGCGCCAATTTGAACTGGTCCGATAAGTACCTGTTGTCCCTTTCGATCCGTGCCGATGGCTCTTCGAAATTCTCGCCCGAAAAAAGATACGGTTCGTTTCCGTCGGCTTCCGTGGGATGGAATATCTCCAATGAATCTTTCTGGCCCCTGAACAGCACCGACCTGAAGCTGCGGGGAAGTTACGGCTCTACCGGCAACCAGGATGGTATCGGCAGCTACGCGTCACAGGCGCTCATGAGCGGTGGAACAAACTACAACAACAAGAGCGGATTGTCTATCACTACGTTTGGCAATCCGGATCTGACATGGGAAACCGCCGAACAGTTTGACGTAGGGATGGACCTTGCGATGCTGGAGGGTAAGCTCAATATCACCACCGACTATTTTGTGAAGAATACAAAGAACCTGCTTTACAGCATGCCCATCCATTCTACCAGCGGTTTTTCAAGTGTGACGAGCAACATCGGCTCGATGCGAAACAGTGGATTGGAATTGATGGTGAACTTCGGTCACAGCATCGGCCCGGTAACGTGGACGTCTGATTTCAACATTTCATTCATCCGCAACAAGCTCACGGCACTGCTGGGTGACGAGCCGCTGCTCATTGGCGCGAACAGGACCCTGCAGGTAGGTAAGGAGGTGGGAAGCTTCTATATGTACAAGATGCTGGGGATCTATCAGTCTGATGAAGAGGTTCCTGCACCGCTGTACGCACAAGGTGTAAGAGCGGGCGATGTGCGTTATGAAGATGTGGATGACAGCGGAACCATCACGGTTGACGACCGGCAGATCGTAGGAAGCTCCAACCCTGATTTCTATGGTGGATGGTCCAATACATTCCGCTACAGGAGTTTCGACCTGAGCGCTTTCGTCACGTATGCGCAGGGAGCGGAGATCTACGCCACCTGGAGAATTACAACGGATAGGTTAGGCTCCGGCAAGCAAGGTATCCGGCGGGAGGAAGCCCTGAACCGGTGGACAGGCCCTGGTACCAGCAACGAGGTGCCGAGAGCGATCTATGGGAACAGTTACAACCTTCAGAACTCTTCACGTTTTCTGGAAGACGCGTCTTTTGTTCGACTGAGGTCGGTGACGTTGGGTTATTCACTTCCAAAACCGGTCCTGGACAAGCTGCACATGGCAAGGTTGCGGGTATACGTTCAGGGCGATAACCTGGCCCTGCTCACGCGTTATTCCGGTATCGATCCGGAGGTCTCCAAAGATTACGATGCGCGTTTTATGTCTGATGACAACATGAACCTTCCGCAGCCGAGGACGATCAGTTTTGGTATCAATGCAGGATTTTAATCAAATCTCATGTCCCGTGTCTCATATCTCAAATCTCACATCTCATATCTATGAAATTACTTCTTAAAACATATTTATTGATCGCGCTGGTGGCAGTGACGTCGTGCAGCGATCAGTTGGACCTTTACCCCAGGTCTGCCGTGTCTGCGGATTCGGAGCTCACGGAGGATGATGTTGAATCTTTCCTCATCGGGGTTTACGCTTCTGTTCAAAACAATCCGGGCAGGGAGTCTTATATATTTCCCGATCTGCTCGGCGGAGACCTGAACTCGGCCAGTGCTACCAACGGTGCCGGTACCAACATTTTCATCAGCAACCTGCTGAGGCCCGAGCACGGCTACATCAGCGCTACCTGGAACGGCTATTTCAAAGCGCTTTACCAGGTGAATACGCTGATCACCAGCCTTAACCGGATGTCGGAGACTCCAAGAAGGCTGCAAATAAAGGGTGTGGCACATTATTTCAGGGCTTACCTCTATTACAACCTGGTGACCAAGTTTGGTGGTGTGCCCTTGCTGAGAGAAAATACCCTGGAGAAACTGCCCAGAAGTTCGGCTGCAGAGGTGTGGCAGCTTGTAGAAGAAGACCTGACCATTGCCATGAACAATGCCCCGGCCTTCACCGAAATAGGAGGGGATTTTTATTTCGTTTCCCGCGAAGCCGCACAGGCGTTGATGGCACGTGCCAAGCTCACACAAGGCAAAAACAGTGAAGCTGCTGCGCTGGCCGAGCAACTGATCGCTTTGCCAACTTTCAGGCTCGATCGCTTTGACAAGATCTTCCGCGGCGCTGCCAACACCGAGCTGATCTTCGGCTTTAAAAATCAAACGTCGGAGTCCAGCATCAACATGTCTACACTCTTTTACACTTACGCTCACCCGCAAAGTGGCTCTTATGTTTACAAACCCAACCCCGGCGCCATGACGATGTTCGAGTCGGGCGACCTGAGGGCTGCCATATCGGTCGATACATACAGTGGCCTGAACGTGGTGAACAAATATCCCAGCGGACAAAAGGGAACGGATCCCATCAACGTGAGCAGGCTGGCGGAGTTGTATCTCATCAGCGCAGAGGGGCAGGGCCTTGCAGGAATTGGCAGGCTTAACGAGCTGCGGGCGGCAAGAGGGCTTGGCGCCGTGAGCGCAGGCTCGGATGATCAGTACCTCAACCTCATCCTGGAAGAAAGAAGGCGGGAATTGTTCGCCGAAGGATTCCGGTGGGTAGACCTTGTGAGGACCGGCAAGGCGAAGGCGGTGCTTGGCATCCAGGACCGCGAAGTATTGATGCCCCTTCCGGAAACAGAGCTGCTGCTCAATAAGAAGCTGAAGCAAAATGACGACTATTAATCTATCGGAATAAAGAGATCAATCATGAACAATTATATAAAACGTTGTTATTCAATTCTTGCGTTCGCTGCGCTGCTGTGTGCGGCGGGCTGCGGGGAAGACGAACCTGGCATTGCGAAACGCGACTATGCACCCGTAACCCGTGCGTTGATGGATAATTCAGACCTGGTGAGCACCGTATTCTGGGATACAACCTTTGTGGTGGCGCCTGGTGTTGAGGAGACGGACATTCATTACCTCTCGATGAAGGGCCTTGGCATGCACATGTTTGTGCTGAAGGTCGATCTGAATGCGGAGGGTGTGCAGCTTTCGCCGATGACTCCTTACGGGGCCACAAGTTTCGGGATGCAGTCCATACCCGAGATGATGAAATGGGTTGATGTGCCCGGCAAAAAAGTGGTGGCCGGGTTCAATGCCGATTTTTTTGATATGGCCTCGGGTTTGCCAAGAGGTGTTGTGCACCTCGACGGGGCGATCATCAAAGACACCCCGATGGCCGGAAGGTCGATATTTGGTTTAAACGATCAGGGAAAGCCAATGATCGTACACTCCAATGATTACCCTGCAGCGAAAAGTACATTGTTCGAGGCGCTGGGTGCCAGCAACATCCTGGTGAAAGATTACCTGCAGACCCCCATTCCCGCCGAAGCGTCACTGGTGGATCCGGAACCGAGAACTGCCGTGGGATTCACCGCAGACAATGTGGTGTATTTTGTGGTGATCGACGGAAGAAGATTTGAATACTCCAACGGTATGTCTCTTGCCGAGGTCTCTGAAGTGTTCATGGCATTGGGGGCTAAAGACGCCACCAACCTTGACGGCGGCGGCTCCTCTACCTTCGTTACGCTGCATTCCGTTGCCGATGTGTGGCATGTGAGAAACAAGCCGTCGGACGGAACCCCCAGGCCCGTTGGAAATGGCTGGGCCATATTGGTCAATAAAAATTAAGGGCGACAAAATTTGTACATCATGAAATCTATTCAATATATCATCATAACATTTTTTTGCGCTGCCTTTTGCGCGTGCTCCTCTGACGACGATTCACCCGCCAGAAACAGGTCACCGTTTGTGATGTCTGTTTCACCCGTGCAGGGTCAGCCAAAGGAGGTGATCAGAATTCAGGGACGCAATTTCAGCGGCATCAGAGAGAACAATGAAGTAATGTTCAATGACCTGCAGGCGGTGGTGATCGAAGCCAACAGTAATGAGTTGCAGGTAGTGGTTCCGTCAGGTGTGGGCCAGGCCATGGTGCATGTGCGGGTAGGAGGTCAGGAAGCACAGGGCGCCGTACCTGCGTTCACGTACCTGGAGCTTACGGACTACGCGGTGGTTACGCTGGCGGGAAGCAGCAACGCCGGGTTGCAGGATGGCACAGGGCCGTCGGCGCTTTTCAGAAACCCAGAAGGTGTGGCGATCACGCCTGGCGGAGACATTATCGTAACGGATAGGGCAAATAACAGCATCCGGAAAGTCACGGATGATGGCGTGGTGACAACGATCCTTGGCAATGGAACGAGCGGGTTCTCGAATGGCGATGTATCGGTGGCCACGCTTGCTTTTCCGTGGAAGTCGTGCGTTGACAAGAACGGAAATATCTTCATCGCTGACAGAGACAATCACGCCATCCGCAAGATCGATATCAGCAACGGACTGGTGAGCACCGTGGCAGGCGCAGGCACCGCAGGGTTTGCCGATGGTGCCGGAGCCCAGGCAAAGTTCAATCAGCCCCTCGACGTCGCCGTAGATGGCAACGGCGTGTTGTATGTGGCGGACAACAACAATCACCGGATCAGGAAGATCTCACCTGAGGGCGTAGTGAGCACCCTGGCAGGCGGTACAGCCGGATTTAAAGATGGCGACCTCGCAACGGCGTTGTTCCGGAACCCGTCAGGGCTAACGGTAGGCCCCGACGGCAATGTCTACATAGCGGACAGGCTGAACCACCGGATCCGGAAGATCGACATAACTTCGGGGCAGGTCACCACCGTGGCCGGAGCCGGCACCACCGGAACACGTGATGGCATTGCGGCTGAAGCACAGTTCAATAACCCATACGGCATCGAGGTGGGAGAAGACGGCGCCGTCGTTATCGCCGACCTGAACAACAACAAGATCCGGATGATCGAAGGTGGTACAGTAACCACCATTGCCGGAAGCACTACCGGATTTTTGGACGGCGCAGGGATCCTGGCTAAATTTAATTCGCCCACGGATATTGCCATCCACAACGGGATCATTTATGTGCCGGATCTCACGAACCACCGGATAAGGAAAATTTATAAAAAATAAAGTGTTATGAAGAAAAGAACGATGCGAAAGGCATGGCTCATTGTTTGTGTTGTATTGTCACAGACGGCAGTTTTTGGTCAGCTGCCAGGATTTGAAAAAGTGGAATGGAAAACGGAAGAAGTGGCCAAGGGCATTACGTGGAAGCATGCCCACACAACGGCCTTGCTGAATGCAGCACAAAATATCAACATCCTTGAAATAGACACCCGGAAAAGATCAGTGACGCTGGTCTATGATAAGGATAAGAACAGGATCACGAGTGAAATGTCGCAGGCAGCAAAAGCGCTGGCTTCCGTCAACGGTGGATTCTTTGATATGAAAAACGGCGGTTCCGAGTCGTACATCAAAGTAGATGGCGCTGTGCCGGACAAGGACACGCTGAAATGGTTGTCGCACTCCCGTTATTCAGGTGCGCTGATCATCACCACAAAAGGGCAGATCGTCATTGAAAAAAGAGGCAATTACAAGGCTTATACAGCCAACAGGAAGTATGACGACGTGCTCATCACGGGGCACCTGCTGATAGACGACGGCGCAAGGGTTGCCCTGAAGGATGAACCCTTTGTAACGAAACGCCATCCGAGAACGTGCCTGGGTTTGATCTCCAAAAATAAAATGATCCTGGTGACCGTAGACGGCAGGTTCGAGCAGGCCGATGGCATGAACCTGAACGAGCTTACAGACCTGATGATCTCCCTGGGGTGCAAGGAGGCCATCAACCTGGATGGCGGCGGCTCCACAACGATGTGGCTGGCGGATCAGGGTGTTGTAAACATGCCCTGTGATAATAAGAAGTTCGATCATGAAGGCGAGCGGCCGGTGGCGAATATAGTTGCCGTTCATTGAAATAGTAGGCAGTAGGCAATTTCCGATCGCAGGCGATCGGAGCAGTAGGCAAAGGTGCACCTAACATTCATCGGGCCGTGTGCTCAACCAGCAAATCATAATACGGCCTTGATTCGCACCACCCATCCTTTGCCTACTGCATGATAGCTTCAGCTATCATGATTGCCTACTGCCTACTATTTCCATACTTATTAAAATAACAACCATGAAAATAAGTCTAACGATCGTTTTTTTGTTTTTTGTCTATTACGCAGGATCGGCGCAGGATGTTCAATACACCGATGCAAAGGCGCTGACGTTGTACGGCAGATCCGCTGTATCCGGTCCGCATTTTCACCGTGTTGATACCGCGCGTTATAACGACATGCCAAAACACGTGAAGGTCTTGGCAACTTACCCGGCAGGACTGGCCATCGCGTTTAAGACCGACAGCAAGGAGATCTATGGGCGATGGCGCATAAAACATGGCAGGTCGTATAAGAACATGACAATGATCGCCAGCCGTGGACTGGACCTGTACATAAAGCGCGATGGTCAATGGGTTTTTGCGGGAGCAGGTGTGCCCGGCGATACCGTTACCACACACAAGATCGTTGGCAATATGGCGGATGGCAAAAAAGAATGCCTGCTCTTTCTGCCTACGTATGATGAGTTGCTGGAACTGGCGGTGGGTGTTGAAAAGGGGAGTTATGTACGCCCATTAACAATAGAATGGAAAGGTAAGATCGTGATCTACGGATCTAGCATCACACAAGGTGCATCGGCGTCAAGACCGGGTATGGCGTACCCCGCGCAGCTCTCCCGCCGCCTGGGATATGAGATTGTGAACCTGGGTTTCAGCGGCAGTGGTAAGATGGAAGAAAGTGTTGGCCGCATGGTGGCCGATGCGGGGGCAGACCTTTTCATCCTTGACTGTGCTGCCAATCCATCACCGCAGGAGATCCTCGATCGCACGGAAAATTTTGTGAAGCAGATCCGTGTAAAACATCCTGGTGTGCCCATTCTGATGATCGAAAGTGTAGTGCGTGAAGGTGGCAACTTCGATCAGAAGATCCAAAAGAGGGTATGGGATCAAAACAATAATTTCCGGAGAATGCACGCCAAATTGGTGCAAGAGGGGATGGAGAAACTTTATCTGATCAATGGAGACGATCTTCTCGGGCACGATCACGAAGGCACGGTCGATGGCACACATCCCAACGATCTGGGCTTTGATAGAATGTTACAGGTGATCGAGCCGAAGGTCAGGGCTATTCTGACGGGGAACTATCCAACGGAGTAATTTGCGCTTACTGTTGTACGCGTTCTATTCCTTTATTGATGCCGGTCCTGATCATATTGCCGTAACCGTCATCCGGTAAGAAAGCAGCATAATGAGAAGCCAGCTGATAATTTTCGCGTGCCTGCTCAAGATCGTTCATATCCTCATAACACTTGGCAATATTCAAGTAGAGAGAGGGATATACGGATCTAACTTCCTCGCTGTCGATCTGGAGGGCCTGGCTTAAGGCTGTTTCATCCCATTTCAATTTATCTGCTACCGTGGGCTGATGCCGGGCAACATAGTGCGCAGCGATAAACTTTTCAGTGACGGTTGTGGCCTCTCGCCATGCCTGTTGAAACCGTTCGGCGGCCTCGGCAGATTTTCCTTCGCCTTCTAGCAGCATCCCACCGCCGCAAAGCCTGACAATGTTGTTTTCCGGATCGAATTGCATGGAGTGTTTTTTTTTGAAAGCCTGCCCTACTTGATCTTCATGTGAGGGATCAGCGGTATTGTTTCGATAAGCTCCAGCGACTTTACCATACCCTGAGTACCGTTCTTGTACTTAAGAAAGTGTGG
Organism: Chryseosolibacter histidinae; assembly: GCF_018598225.1. Classification (GTDB taxonomy): domain Bacteria; phylum Bacteroidota; class Bacteroidia; order Cytophagales; family Cyclobacteriaceae; genus Chryseosolibacter; species Chryseosolibacter histidini. Next base: position 256,443 of record NZ_JAHESF010000001.1, read on the forward strand.
CGTCCGGATGTGTTTTCTGTACGCTTCATCGTTTGCGTAGATCTCAAGAATAGTGATGTGCGTTGGTCTGTTCTTTTCGGCAACGGCATATAAGGTCAATACACCGGGCTCAGCCTTAACCGAGGCCTCGATTTCTTCCTTCAGAAACGTGTTATAACTTTCCAGCTGCGTTGAATCGATCACCAGTTTTGCCAGGCGGACCATTTGTTTGTTTTCATCCTGTGCTAACAGATTGCTGCAAAGCAAAAGAGCGAAAATTAATAGTGACGCGTTTTTCATCGTTTATCCATTGTCATCCGGTGTGCTGTTGAATGCTTTTCGTTTTTCGTCCATCCAGGCAGTCATCGCTTCCTGGGACGTCATGGCGTTACGCATCTCGTTCATCGCTTCGATATGCGCTGCGTCGCCCTGTTGTACCATTTCACGCGCGTGCTTGCTCACCATCATGGCGATCTCGTCGAAACTATTGGCGCTGAAGGTCTGGTTGCAGGCTCCGCCCAGTTGTTTGCAGGTCATTGTTTTCATTTATTCCGCGTTTGTTAACAAAGATACCATTTTCGCTGGCTGTTAAAATAGTATAAGCAGGAGAGGGAATCAGTTTTCTTTTGAAAGAAGGTATGCGTCGTTAATGGCGTGCTCCAGGTCATGGCTGCCCAGCTTACAAACGACAATGGACAGGATTCGCTCAAGCGCTTTTTGATTGCTTGGTTTTACAATGAGACCGTGCGCATTCAGATCGATCGCAATTTCCTTGTCCCTTGGATTGGAGGAAGTGGTGTAGATGATCACAGGAATGCTTTTTAGTTTATGATTCGTTTTTAATGCGGCAAGGCACTGCCATCCATTCATCTCCGGCATATTAAGATCCAGGAAGATCAGATCGGGCAGGCTCGATAGGTTTGTTTCCAGGTGTTGAAGCAACTGCTTGCCATCTTCAAAGCGCATGAACAGCGCCGAGGGACAAGCGTACTGCAGGGCTTCCTGGAATATCTCAGCATCGTCTGAGTCGTCATCGGCTAACAGGATTTTTTTCATTCTTTGGGTAATAGAATTTTGAATTCAGCACCGACATTTTTTTGCCCTTTGGCGCTGATGGATCCACGGTGACTTTCCACGATCTTCTTGCATAGCGCAAGGCCAAGGCCCGAGCCTTCATATTTGTCTTTGGAATTTAAACGGAAAAATGTGCTGAAGATCTTTTCCGCATACACCTGGTCAAACCCGATCCCATTGTCTGCAACCGTTATCTCATGGTATTCCTTTGAATCCTGTTCCTCCGTGGCGGATGAGATCGAGATCTTCGACGGGATCCCTTCGTGCGAGAACTTTAATGCATTGTTGATCAAATTGTAGAATAACTGATAAAGAAGGTCTGCATTGCCATACACTTGCGGCAGGTTCGCAAAATCAATGATCGCTTTCTTTTCGCCGATCGGTACTTCAAGGTCTATCAGGATGTGTTTGACGATTCTATTGAGGTCAACATGCTGAAGGCCATGTTCGCCCGCGTTTAACGAGGCGTAGTTCAGCACCCCGTTGATCATCGCGTACATCCGATCCGTTGCACTGATGATCTTCCTGATAAAGGTGTTTCCCCTGTCACCCAGTGTGTTCTGGAACTCGTCCTGAAGTTTGAAGCTGAATGTTTTGATCTTTCTTAGCGGCTCTTTCAGGTCGTGGCTCGCCACGTGGGCAAACTGTTGCAGATCGTCATTGGATCGCTGAAGCTCGAGCGTGCGTTCCCTGACCAGACTTTCAAGATTCATTTCGAGGGTCTTCTGATCATGCACATCCGTGGCGGTACCATACCATTTTATGCCCTCATCGGTCTCATAGGGATAAGCCCTGCTCAAATGCCACCGGTGCGAGCCGTCTTTCATCTTGATCCTGTGTTCGATCTGATACACCTGATGTGTTTTAACAGCCCTGCTCCATGTTTCCCATGTTTGCGTAAGATCATCCGGATGCACCATGCCCTCCCAATGCCATACGCCGTTATCATCCTTTCTTGCGCCTGCAAACGCCTGGACCCTGTCGTTGTAATAGGCAACACTTCCGTCTTCATTGGCGATCCATACAACCTGGGGCATCGAGTTTGCAAGCGCGCGCAAACGCATCTCGTTTCTTTCAGCGTTCTGCCTGGCGTTCGCGATCTCTGTCACATCGTTGGCAATCGCTAAAAGCCCTTCAATACCTCCCTCAGTATTGCGAAGTGGCTGGAAGGCGAAGTTGACGGTAATGGTTTCCTGTTTGCCGGCCCTCATCACCGTGATCTGCGTTTCCGGCGACGTATAGGGGGCTCCGGTTTGCAAGACATTTTCCGCAATTTTGTCTATTCCCTGGTCCTTTATTTCCGGCAGCGCTTTCCATGCCGGCTGATCAATTACTTCATTCCGCTTGCGGCCCCAAAACTGAAGCATGGTCTCATTCGCCATCTCAATCACCAGCAAAGGCCCTTTGAATACGGCAATTCCTACGGGCGTTTGCTCAAACAATCTTTGCACACTTTCTTCCCGTTCTATCAGAGCAAGTTTATATTTCACCTGGTCGGTCACATCAACGGTCATGTGATGAATGCCGTAAACTTTTCCAGCGCTGTCTTTGAGTGGTTTGTAAGTGTAGTTGAAATAACGCGCCTCAAGCTTGTCGCCGCGTTCCAGTATTGCCTTTTGCTCGGTTCCCGTATAAGCGATCCCGGTTTTATATACCTGATCGAACTGATCAAAAAATGGCTGGCCCTCCAGTACCGGCATGGCCTCCCGGATCGTTTTTCCAATCACCGATTCATCTTTATCCCAGAACCCAAGCATCACGTTGTTGACGTATTTGATCCGTATCTCCGGCCCTGAATACAGCGCCATGCCAACTTCCGGGGTTTCCGTGATCAAGGTTCTGAACCGTGCTTCGCTTTCCTTTAGATTTTCAAGCGAAAGCTTTTCCTCTGTGATATCATGTACGGTGCCGATCAATCGTACAGCCCGGTGATTTTCGTCGAACAGATAAGTGCCGTGCACCTTCACCCATCTTTCATCACCATTGTGCTTAAAGATCCGGGCTTCATAAGAAAGCAGCCCGCTCTCTAAACCGGCGCCATGGGCTGCTTCACGTATACCCTGATCGTTGGGATGGAGCCTTGAAACGTAATCTTCATGCCGCCCCGGCCGTTCGAAGCCGAATATCTGATCAAGTCTTTTGGAAGCATAAAATTCACCCCTTTCCAGATCTTTTTCAAACGTGCCGAGCCCCACGGATTCAATTGCTATTCTTGCACGGGCCTCCGCCTGTTCAAGGCGCTGTTTGGCCACAACCTGGTCGGTGACGTTGTAACCCACTGCCAGCACACCCGCGATCTGACCGTTGTCGTCACGGATTGCTTTAAAAATGAAGTTAACGTAAACCTTTTTAAGCGTGCCACCCAGATTCAGATAAGCCGTCCGCTCTTGTCCTTCAAAAGTTTCACCGGTGCTGTAAACCCGCCTGAGATCTTCAAAAACGGCTTGCCCCGCCATTTCTGGCATCGCTTCGAGCAGCGGTTTTCCAACGATGGACTCGTCCTTGCCCCACAGCATCAATGTGGCATCGTTGGCCATCTCAATGAGAAAGTCATCGCCCGAGAGCAAGGCCGCCGAGAAAGGAGCTTCCTTGAACATGCTCTTGAAGCGCTGCTCGAATACATCCAGGTTCAGAATTGTTCTAATCACCTTTTAATGACTTATCAGATTCCACGTATTATTTACATGCCAAAAAAGATTTACCGGCTGTGCTGAAGTTTTTATCAGTACCCGTTCAGGCTATCGGTTGCTGTTGGCACATCAGGGACCGTTTGCGCTCCAGCCTGACCGGTGAAGCGGCTGACAGTTGGCGCTTCGGGCATGTTATTTGATCATTCAGGCTTCAAGTCTGCCGCATGGAAGCAACAGCAAAAGATCTTCATAAGAAGCACAATCTGAACATAACAGGCCAGGGAGACAAGGTTATGCTCTTTGGGCATGGCCTGGGGCTTGATCAGCAAACCTGGCGGCTGGTAGCTCCAGCGTTTGAAGCCGATCACAAAATAGTGTTGTTCGATTATGTGGGGTGTGGCAGGTCTGATAGAAATTTATTCAACTGCGAAAAGTATCGTAGCCTTGAAGGTTATGCCAATGATGTGAACGATTTGTGTGACCATCTTCACCTGCGGAATGTGATCTTTATCGGCCACTCGATCAGCTCGATGATAGGCCTGATCGCAGCGCTTAATAGACCGGACATTTACAGCAGATTGGTATTCATCGCACCATCGCCCCGATACCTCGATGACGTTGAAGGCTACATTGGTGGCCATCAAAAAAGTGATGTGGACAAGATCATTAAACAAATAGAGGAAGATTACATCGGGTGGGCCAAAAGTGCGATGCCATCGATAGTGAATCAGTCGAACCCGCCTGAGCTGGTTGATGAAGTGATCCGTACATTTATTGCCAATGACAAGGACCTGCTAAAACAATTCGCGCTTGCTTCATTCTTTATCGACTACAGAAAGGACCTGCTGAAATTCGATAAGCCATGCCTGATACTGCAAAGCGGAGATGATGTTATGGCGCCGCTGCAAGTTGGCGATTACCTGCACGCCCACCTTACACAGAGTATGCTGATCAGGCTGAAAGGCAAGGGGCACTTTCCCCAGCTCACATCGCCCCAGGAGGTAATTGCCGGGATCAAAAAATTTCTTGCTGAATAACGATCGTTTCAAATATAGACGTACGCCAGAAAAAAAACAGTTTTCAACCGCACGCTAATGACAGCATTTTTATGTTGCATGGTGCTAAAAACGTAAATTGTAGCCCGGACTAAACGTTATCAGTTAGGAAAACGCGGCTATTCAATGAACTACCAAACATTCCAGCCCCAGTCAGATCTGAGATCGGTCGTAAAATGTTATTGGACGTTGGAAATTCCCGCTCAAAAAGACGTTGAAAAACAGCTCATCATCCCTGACGGATGCATCGACATGATCTTTATTCTCGGCGACGATGTAAAGCGATTTACCTCCGGAGATGAATTTATCATTCAACCCCGCGAAATGGTTCTCGGACAAATCACCGGGCCATTTTATGTGCAGCCATCAGGTTACGTCAGTTCCTTTGCCGTTCGTTTTTATCCTTATGGTTTTTCAAATTTTGTTTCTTCGTCCATCAAGAAATTAGCCAACAAAGAGACACCGCTGGCTTTATTGTTCGGTGATGAGCCTTCACAAGCATTGACCGAAGCCATCATACAGGCAGCGAACACGTCCGCAAGGATCGAAATAGTAGAAGCCTTCCTTTTGGAAAAGCTGACCGACAAAACGATCATTGATAACGTTGTGAAGCGGACCATTGATACCATACTTTCAACCGGTGGAAACACCGCGATAAACACCATTCTGAAAGATGACCTGTCAAAGAGAAGGCAGATGGAGCGGAAGTTCGTTCAACAGATCGGCATCAGCCCGAAACAACTGGGTAAAGTGATCAGGCTGCAATCTGCCCTGAAGAGATTGCTGAACCGGCAGCCCGAAAGTTTGACGGAGATCGCCTATGAAAGTGATTATTACGACCAGGCCCACTTTATTAAAGACTTTAAAGAATTTACCGGCACAACACCCCGCGCATTTTTAGAAGACGGCACCATGGCGCTGTCGTCACTTTTTTATAAAAAAGATTAGTGTGTCGCATTTTTACAATTCCCGCCTTGTCAGGCCCCGTACACTTGCATTGTTAATTCACTATTGAAGAAAATGATCAGGTCAATCATCAGCTCATTGATCGCGGCAAGCGTGTGTGTAACGGCTTGCACCCAACGCGACAGCACTCATTCGCAAACCGAGAAAAGTAGCACCATTGTACATCAAAAAACGGGTCGTATGAAAAATTTAGTTTCAATCGTTGAAATTCCTACCGCTGATTTTTCCAGGGCAATGGATTTTTACCAGAAGATCTTAGCCATCAACATCGAGGTGGTGGAGATGGAAGGTATAAAGATGGGGTTATTCCCCAACGCAGGTGATGGTACAGTTGTGCAGCTGCTCCATGCTGATGGCTATAAACCTTCCGTTGACGGCACCGTGATTTATTTGAATGGGGGTGATGATTTGCAAAAAGTGGCAGACAAGATAGAAGCGAATGGCGGCAGGATAGTGACCCCAAAAACTGAAATAGGACCTGATATGGGTTTCTATGCCGTGTTTACCGATACAGAAGGAAATAAATTAGGATTGCACTCGCTCCACTGAAGTTAAAGGGTTGCGTTGTGCCGGTAGCAGGAGGAATTTATCTGCCTGGCATCGACGTTAGTGAGACGACGTTTCGGCTTTCATATCCTGGAGATCATTCAGCCATCGTTCGTTCTCAATGTCGATGATGGCGAAATGATCGATCCACAGGTAATCGTTAAAGGCGGAATCCGTATTGATAATGACACCAACCAGTACGACACCATAGGCGAAGTCCCTCGATTTTACTTTTGATGCATAGTAGGTCATTCTTTTCTCGGCTTCGCTATGCACAATTCGCGTGAACTGCACCAGCGGTTCCTTTGCTGAAAGTATTTCGTCCTGGTGAGCCAGTGCCAACTGCTCGATGGTTTGTTCCTGGTAATCTTCTTCGGATGGTGTTGCCAGGTGAATGGTATGTTGTCTGAGCTTGTCGAGCGCGGCATGGAGTGCGCCACAACAGGTGCTGGCATGATCCTGGCCATGCCTGTGAATTTTACCCCATCCGTCGTCTGTGCTGTACCCTATGTGCGGTCCCAGAAACAGCACAGCTGTTCCGCCATGTGGAACATGATGCGCGAATGCAACAGTGCCCGTGATCCCCGTGAAGGGCAAACCGGCGAGTCCACCGAAAATAAAGGGGCCTTTGATTTCTGGATGGACGATCTTGTTCTTGGTGTTCGTAATGTCGTCCACGCAGGTTGACTGGCCCCAAAGAATGTCTTCGCTGGAAATCCCTGCACGAGCGAGCCTTGCCAGGATCGAGTCGATGGCTGTTGCATAGGGTAATGCTCCTGGAAATTCGTGCTGGATGGCTTCGTTTACTGCCGGGGGAACTGGTTTGAGACTGTCTGCCGGCGTTACATCAGCCGTTGTTGTCCTCTTGGGAGCACAGCTGATTAGAATTACCAGCAGCGGAAGCAGTGAAGAGGTTGTCATATTTTATGGTTACCCAGGTTTTATGTTTTCACCTGCCTGGCGATTGTGCATCGGACATTTGTTGCAAAGCACCGGTACTTTCTTGTAGCGCAAGACAATTGTAGCTGAAAAATCATTTTGGCGATAGTCAACTACGGTGATAAACTGTTAAACGCCGCTAAAGGTCCGTTTTGTGTTGTAAGGAAAGTCACAAAGTCCGATACGCCGGCTCGATAAATGATCGGGGAAATTCAACTATCTTGTGATCAATTCAATTTTAACAACCCGGCTAAAAAGCATACAATGAAACGCGTAACAGGACTTGGCGGCATTTTTTTCAAATGCCAGGATCCGGAAAAGATCAAACAATGGTACAAGACCCATCTCGGCTTAGACATGGACCAATACGGCGCCAAGTTTATGTGGCAGCAGGAGGGGGATCCGGGCCGTAAGGGATATACATTATGGAGTCCTTTTTCAGACAAGACCAAATATTTTGAGCCCTCATCGCGGGACTTCATGATCAATTATACAGTCGAAAACCTGGAGGCACTGGTGGCGGAGTTGAAGAAGGAAGGCGTGACGGTGCTGGATGAGATAGAAACGTATGATTACGGAAAGTTCGTTCACATCCTTGACATCGAAGGCAACAAAATTGAGTTGTGGGAGCCCATGGGTGATTAAGAGACGGGCCAGAATAAGTATCTGCAGCTTCAGCAATCATGTTGAAGCTTTGAAGCCGATCACAAGAACCCAACACGGGTCAGTTCTCAACCAGCTTAACGTTTATGGGGAAGGGCATTACACCCTCCGTGATATTCTCTTTTCTTTCCTGAGACTTGGATGAATACAGAAAAGCATTTCCATTCACTGCATAGTTGTTGCCGTCTTTCTGATTGATCAGGATCCAGTCAAGCATCAGAATATTCTGTTTTATGATCTGCCCGGAGAAGCAGGTGAAGTCGCATGTTGTCTCGGTAGAGGGACTCCATTCTATCATGAATGCGAGATTGATAACATCGGTCTCCGAAATGTAGTAGCATCCTACGCAGGGATACTCCTTCTTTGTTCCATATTCTGTCAGGGGGAGAAAGGTGCCGGTGACGCTTCCTGAGATACTGAGATTCAATACCAGATTAAAATCCACGGTGTGGAAATGCAGGTCTTCATTCAATTCGCACATTGGAAACCCTCCTTTCTATGTCAGGTTAATGAATTGAAATATAGAAAACCATACATGCATTATTTTGCGTTTTTTGTCTTTTTTATTACATTGATTTAGGCATAGTTCAACACGTTTAAGTTTTATTTAATCGTTGATTCACTCAATTGGTAGGATTTAACCGTTCGAAAATGGCGAAAACCGGACACATTATTACACGTTATTACTGTAGCCGGAGCGTTATAAATTTGAAATGCCGGTAAGCCTTACGTTAATCATGGTTGAAGGTAGCTCAATAACAGTACTGAAAGTACTTAAGGATTTCATTTTGCCCCTGTCAGCGGAAGAGTTCAATATTTTAGAGCAAAGTATATTGAGCGATGGATGCAGGGATCCCCTGATAGTATGGCAAAAACCAGACGGAACAAACATTCTGGTGGACGGCCATAACAGGTTGAAGATCTGCCAGAAGCACGGATTGCCCTATAAAATAAAGAAGCTTGGTTTTTCGGACATGGACCAGGTGAAGGACTGGATGCTTGACAACCAGATGGGCAGAAGGAACCTGACCCCTGACCAGATGAGCTATTACAGGGGCGTGAAATACCTTTCGATCAAGCAGGCGAAAGGCGGATATAAAAACATCCAATCTAAAGGTCAAAGTGGACTTTCGACGTCGGAGGTGCTGGCCGGGCAGTTTAAGGTCAGTGAGAGCACCATCAAACGCGATGCGAAATTTGCCGAGGGTGTGGAGATCATCGGAAAAAGCAATCCCAGTCTGAAATTGCAGATCCTCTCCGGTGAGTCTAAAATTAAAAAAGCCGACATCCGCATTCTAACGGAGCATAAAGAATCCGATAAGCTTACTTTCAGGAATGAAGCAGACCTTTTTAACAAGGCCAAACGGATCAGGGATGAGATCCTCGACGAGGTGGAGCAAGACGTTAAACGAATCAAAGCCCAGAAAATAACAAAAGCGCAGGAGACTCTCAAGAGTCTGGAACCGGCATTTCTGAATAAGGAAGACAGGATGAAAAAAATAAAAGCGTCGATTGTAAGTGTTATCAACAGAGCCATCAACGATAAAGATGTCACGGCGATCAAGGAATTGAAAAAACTTATCGAGCGATTAGAGGGTGAGTTGTTTGATTAACGTCTGTTTTTGACGATCGACGTCAATAAAAAAATATTCGCCGGAGGTTCATCGTGTTTCGCTGCGTTTTTTCGAAACCATATCTTGTTCGGAAAATTCTTTTTTTCTAAGTTTGACTACGTTCATGCGCAACGCCATCGCATATGCCTACAGTTAGCATGTGCGCAACCCCACCAGATGGCTGTAGCCGTGAATGTTGACCAAAGTATTTTCCAGAATTCCCGATCTCGGAAAAGTAATTCATCAAGGTATTTAAGTCGGTTGTGACTTATCATTAGCGAAGCTCTATCTGGCGCAATGCATGTTGCCCAGACCAGCCCCGCCGTGCTTCTATTCGTATAAGTTGCGTCGACGAAAATCATTTTAGCCAGGTGCATTTGCCGTCGCCACACCGCCCCACAGTTGTGACGAGCAATACTCACTACCGGACCAGCAACGGCTGGCCTGGTGAACAATGAATTACAGGTTCACATTTTTCAGCTGTCAGGCGCTTATTCATTTCTTTATATGGAAAAAATGTTTGACCCTCAATGGTATGTTGTGTACACCATGCCAAAATCAGAAAAAAAGGTGGCCGAAAGTATCAACGGAATGGGCATCGAGTCATACCTGCCCATGCACAAAGTGATCAGGCAGTGGAGTGACAGGAAGAAAAAATTGGAGGTGCCGCTGTTTCCCAGCTATGTATTTGTAAAGGTTAACGAAACCAAGCGGGTATCCCTTTTTTCAATCAAGGAGCTGATAAAATTCGTCTCGATAGAAAAGAAACCCGTTGTTGTTCGCGAAAAAGAGATCATGAACATAAAGAAGGTGCTGAGCGAAGATGTGCAGGTGGCCACCGAAGAATATTTTCAGGAAGGCATGAGGGTGAGGATCGGATACGGGCAGTTTGTTGGAATGGAGGGTGTGATTGTTAAAAAGAATAACAGCACCCGGTTAGTGGTCAAAATAGATGGACTCATGAAAGCCTTTTCATTTAATATAGCGAGCCATGTGGTGGAGGCTGTTACGTCACTACAGTCCAGCCCGGAGGAACTTGAATGGAAGAACTGATCTCCAGATTGAAACGTTCCGGGGTGACCATACGGGTCATCGAAAATAACCTCAAGCTGCAATTGCCTCAGGGATTTGCGGACCAGCGGATCATTGACGAGGTGAGGACTCACAAGGAAGAGTTGATCACGTACATTCAAACCGTGCTTCTTTCCGAACCAGGCCTCGCTTCAGAGGAAACAAGCTCAGACAATATCAGGATCCCGCCACAGGCTGAATATCCCGCCACGGAGCGCCAGCACTCTGAGTGGGAGTATACGCTGAACACGAAAAACTATTCCGGTAATATTTCATGCTCCTTTATATTCGATACGCTCGATTATGAAATATTAAAGCAGTCGGTTCTTGCATTGATGAAACAGCATGAGGGTTTGCGGACAACATTTTCATATTCCGGTAACACGCTCACGCAGGTGATCCATGATCATCATAAATTCAAGCTTCCCATAGCGCTCATCGATTTCTCGTCAGAAATGCCCGATGCGGATGCGCTGAGCGAGAACTATGAATCATTTGTCAGTGCCAGGCTGGATCTTTGCACCGGTCCACCCTTCAAAGTGGTGGTGGCGAAAATGCGCGACAGACAATATGTGCTGGTGCTCGTGATCGCGCATATCATTGCTGACGATCTGTCGCTGGAGATCCTCAAGAAAGATTTCATCCATTGTTACGAAAATTTTTCCAAAGGGCGTGCTCCGCAGTTGCCGGTATTGGATTTTCAGATGAAAGAGTTCGCGCTTTGGGAAAAGACGTTTAACGCTTCGAAGACCGGATCGCAGAACCTGGCATACTGGAAGCGTGAGCTTGTAGCCGGGATTGGGGAACTGCCCATTATAAAAAGTGGAACGGAAGACAATGCTGCGATCCATCAGTTCTTTCTGGATGCCGGCAGGTTGCATAAGATCAAAAGCAAATACGATAACGAGTCGTTGTTTTTCATCGCGTGCCTTTACCTGTGGCTTTATGTTACTTTTCAGCAATCGCAGTTTGTCCTGGGGATGCCTTTTTTGTGCCGTGATCGGGAAAAGCTGGAAGGTGTGGTTGGTTATTTGATCTCGGGCATCTACCTGAAAGTGTCGATAAAGGAAAATGATACGTTCAGTACCCTGTTCGATACGGTTGTTCAACAGTACACCCAGGCGTTGTCACACCGGTACTATGCGAGAAGGGCGCTCGATTTTAATGCTGATCCGTATTGTGTTGCCTATTATAACAATGTAACACACATCAGGAAGGATGAAATGTTTGACGTCAGGAATCTGAAAACGACCGGGGCTGCGCACACGCCTTTTTACCCGGTCAGGTTCGATATCAGCCATTTCACCAATGGTTGGCTGGTGTCATGCCATTACCGGAGATCCGTGCTCGATAAGGAGCTCGATTTCAGTGCGATCGATCAATTCATGCAGATCGTTGACAAAACGCTGGAGGCACCGGATTCGCCACTCCACGTTTCATGGTCTGCTGTCAGAAAGCGATAACAGAAGATGGATTCTTTAGAAAAACAGCCAGCCGCGATACACTGGTATGGCGATGCTCCTGATGGGAAGAAGCCCGCCGCGCTTCTCATTCCCCAGTATAACGAAAGCTCTAATGGCACCGATTTCCGATCGAGACTGGCTTACTTCAGTGCTATCGCAAAACAGTTTCACCAAACGCTGGACGTGGTGGTGATCGACGATGGATCGACAGATGACAGCCTCGCCCAGATCAAGTCTTTCAAGGACCGTAACCCGGACTCATTTTTTGTTTCCATGATCACACCGAACGCCAACAAGGTGGGCGCGTTATACAAGACCATACTGGCGCTTTCGCACGAGTTTGTGATCCTGTCGGATTTTGATACCGAGATTCACGGGTTGGACTTATTCTTCAGCAATTTGTCGGTTTTGCGAAACGACAGCCTGATGGGATGTTATTTCAGGATGCTGCCCTTTGAAGGAAATGGAAGCGTTTTCCTGTTCCAGCAGCTCGAATATTCCATGTCAAGAACGTGTTATAAGTTCCATCGCAGCGAACAAAGCGTTCCGGTGATGCCGGGGGCAGGCTGCTGTTACAAGAGAAAGACCCTGGAGGATATTTACAAGCGGCACAGCGGCCTTCGAAGTGGTGAAGACCGGGAGGCTACGTTGCTCGGGCTCAAGCTCGGATACAAGACGTTTTACTTCGAGAATATCCTGACGCTCACCAAACCGCCTTCAACCTTCCGGTCGCTCATCAAGCAACGGGTACGCTGGAACCTGGGGTATATCGAGACCTTTCATAAGGAGAGACGATATTACTTCCATCAGATCAGGAAATTCAGCACCATCGGCATCCGAACGATCGCAGACTTTTTGCGGGTTAATTTTGTGCTGCTGTTTCCATTCATTATGCTGATAGGCGTTTTTGCGAATGTGCAGCTGCTGCTGATCTACCTGGGATTGGTTTATTGTTCGTCACTTTTTTTATCGGTGAATGCTTTGCTCATCGCCCCGCGCGAATCGTATGAATTCAGGAACCGACGCATGTACTCCATTTTATATTATCCGCTATTCAAGATATCACTCGACTGTATCGCCTGGAGTCTCGCACTCATTTCTTTCGCCAGGCGACGCGATCACAAATCGTGACACTGCGCGATCTGAAATTCCGCCCGGATATTACCTTATTGTAGCCGTACCTAAATTATCATTACCATGGAAAGTATAAGCACACTTGTTACGTTCGAGATCTGGCACAGGGCGTATAACCTGAAGGGAAAAGATAACCTCGATGAAGTCCCTGCCGAAAAAGCGGTGTTCGGCATTTTTGGGATCGTTGACGAAGCTCCGGTCAACTGCAGGTATGTAGCTGAAACCGACAACCTGAGAGAAGCGGTAAAAATGCTTTTTGAAAAGCCGGAGGGTACAGGCTTGCTGAAGTTCATGCAGGGCCCCTGGATCAAGATGCTGGTGTTCGAGATTATCCCGGGCGCCTCACCCGACGAGACGCAGACCGTGCTCAGAGAATGGCGTGACCGGTATCATCCACAGATCGATGATGAAGGTGAGTATCCCGGCTATTATGATAATGCCTGACGAGGCCAGTAACCTATTGGTTTTACGAATGATCAGCTTACGAGAACAGTAAAATTCACACACTATGAGAATTGGAAACGTACCAGAGATCAACGCGGTGAAGCAGCACCTGGATCAGTTAAAAGAGCAGCGCCTGGTTAAGGAATGGGAAATTCCCTACGAAGGCATTCTGACCAGGCTGACGGCGGCCATCTTTTTTTTAACACCTACTGAAGATTCGAGGCTCGAAGAAATATGGAAGGAGTTAAGCCGGCATAAGATGTTTCAATACCGGCAGAACGAGGAAAAAAAACTCTCACGCCTGGAATGGAGGGTGGAGTTCAACAAGGGTTTTGAGCTTTAACAGTGAAGCGCACCTTTTTGCAGCATGAATAAGATCACGCTATTCTGTTTTCCCTATGCGGGCGGATCGGCCATGGTGTATAACCCATGGGTAGCGCATCTCGATCGCAGTGTCAGATTGCGACCGGTGGAACTGGCAGGAAGGGGAACCCGTATGCATGAACCGCTTTACAAGGACATACCCGCCGCGGTAATGGATATTTACAAGCTGATCGCTAACGAGATCGATCGTATGCCCTATGCGCTTTTCGGCCACAGCATGGGGTGCCTCATCACCTATGAGCTGGCCCAATTTCTTCGCGAAAGAGGGAAGCCGCAGCCCGCACATATTTTCTTTTCAGGTAAAGGCGCTCCCCATATCAAGCGTGACGACGAAAAAATGTTTCACCTGATGAGTGACGAGCGCTTCAGGGATGAGGTTCTCAAGCTGGGCGGAACACCACCGGAATTTTTCGATCACCCAGAGCTTTTGGACTTGTTTCTGCCCGTGTTGAAGAACGATTTCAGGATAACGGAAACGGCAATCCGCCGCAGCGACGTGCGCCCCCTGGAAAGCAGCATCACTGTTTTTTTGGGGAAATACGATGATCTTGATGATGACGAATGCCAGGGATGGAAGGAGCATACGCAACAAACCTGTAACATCCGGTATTTCGACGGCGGACATTTCTTTCTGCACGATCATACGCAGCAGATCGTGCAACATATCAACCACATCCTTCAGCCGAAGGTTTACAGTTTTTAGCATATCATAACCAGTTACCGATTCATGCAACCTGCCAATCTTATCGAGGCGCTTGAGGCAGTGAGATATTCTCATGCGGGCATCACTTTTTTGAAAGAAGGCAACCGCGAAGAATTTCTCCCGTATGATACCTTGTATCATCGCGCCCTGAATGCGTTGTCATACCTGCAGCAAAAAGGCATCTCCCCCAAAGACGAAGTTGTATTCCAGATCGACGACCTCAGTACTTTTCTCGTTCTTTTTTGGGGATGCGTTCTCGGAAATATGATACCGGTGCCACTGGCGACAGGCCGCACAGACGACCACGTGCAGAAGTTGTTCAATGTATGGCCCGTGTTGGATAACGCGTACCTGGTGGCGCAGGCCGATGCGCTGCAGAAGCTCGGTGAGTTCGCCAGCCGGCGTGGCTACGGAACAACCTACGCGGCAATTGTTGACCGTGTGATCGATGTGGAAGCGGTGCTGGCGTCCACCAGTCAGGGGAATATCCATCCCGTCAAGGAAGATGACATCGCGTTCATACAGTTCTCTTCCGGATCAACAGGCGCACCCAAGGGTGTGGTGCTCACCCATAAGAACCTGCTGACGAACATGACGGCCATCAGCCGTGCCGCGGGGTATTCGGCGACTGACTCCATGATCAGCTGGATGCCGCTGACGCACGACATGGGCCTGATCGGTTTTCACCTCAATCCGCTGCTCTGCGGAATGAATCAATACCTTATTCCCACCAGTCTCTTTGTCAGAAGACCGGCGTTGTGGCTGGACAAAGCCAGTGAGTACGGCATCAGCATTCTGTGCTCTCCTAATTTCGGGTACAAGTACCTCTTAAAACACTGTGCGACTGCTGATGAGTATTCCTGGGACCTGTCGCGTGTAAGAATACTATATAACGGAGCCGAGCCAGTATCCGACACGTTGTGCCATGAGTTCATGCAGCGGTTTGGGCAGTACGGACTAAGAAGCAGCGCGATGTGCCCTGTATACGGGCTGGCGGAAGCAAGCCTGGCTGTTACGATCTCCGGTATTGAAGATGAAGTGATATCGGTTCACCTGGATCGAAACCAGCTGATGGTAGGGGGCAAAGTATCGGAGAACGCAAGCCGTGACCAGTCCGTTTCATTTGTGAATGTTGGAAAACCCATCGATCACTGCCAGGTAAGGATCACGGATGAGAACAATGCCGAAGTTGGTGATGATACGATCGGCCACATACAAATCAAAGGCAACAACGTTACCTCCGGGTACTATAATAACGAAGCCGAGACCGATAATGCCATTGGCCGCGATGGCTGGCTGCGCACCGGCGACCTGGGCTTTTTCAGGCATAACACATTGTATGTTACCGGAAGGGCCAAGGACATCTTTTTTGTCAACGGCCAGAATTATTACCCTCACGACATTGAGCGTATAGCCGAAACGATAGAAGGTGTGGAGCTTAACAAGGTTGTGGTGGCTGGTTTTTTCAATGCAGCAACGGGAAGAGACGAAATTGTGGCGTTTGTTTTCCACAGGGCTTCCCTGGAGACGTTTGTGCCGATAGCCAATGCGCTGCGATCAGTCGTTAACCTTCGGGCAGGGCTCGAGATCGACCGTGTGGTACCGGTAAAAGATATTCCACGAACCACCAGTGGAAAACTTCAGCGATTCAAATTACTGGAGCAATACAGGGAAGGTTATTTCAAGGATGCAATAGAAGCATTGGAGCCGATGCTGACTGGTGAACCGGATGCAAAGGCATTTGATCGAGGTGACAAGCTTTCGTCAACCGAAGAACGGCTCCTCGCGATCTGGAAAGAAGTTTTGAAGACTGACACCGTTACCCTGACGGACAGATTTTTTGAGATCGGCGGAAATTCCCTGAAGGCAGCGGAAGCCGGCATGATGGTGCAGCGGCAGCTGGGTGTCGATCTTCCCTTTGAAGTGTTGTATACCAACCAAACCATCGCTGCGCTGGCGAAAGAGATCGATGCGCGGGAAAGCGTGATGCAGAAGCCGGTGCCCGTCATTGAGAAGGCGGCGCACTATGCTTTGTCCTCGGCACAAAGACGACTCTATTACCTGTGGGCGGCCGACAAGTCTTCCACCGGTTACAATATTCCGGTAGCCTTCCGGATCTCCGGCGTTGTGGATGCGCGCCGCCTCGAACAGGCGATCAGGGCCGTGATCAGGCGCCACGATTCCCTGAGAACAACCTTTCGCGCAGGAGCGGAGCCCCGCTTCATCGTGCACGACAGCACCCGATTTTTCCTGGAAACCCAGCCGTGCACTCAAAGTGATCTCCATGTGCAGCTGAAAGCGCTGGTTCAACCCTTTGACCTGGGTGGCCCTTTGTTCAGGGCGCGTCTGCTGACGATCAGTCCCGCGGAGCACGTGTTGTTTTTTGATTTTCATCACATCATTGCTGATGGGTTATCCATCGGGTATTTCCTCGATGAGCTGCTTCAATGCTATGCCGGCAAAACACTTCCCGAGCAGCGTGTGCAGTATAAGGACTACACTGCGTGGGAGCGAAGCGAGGTGACAAAACAATCGCAGGCGCTGAAGCGCTACTGGCAACATTATCTGCATGGGCTTCCCGTACTGGAAATGCCACTGGATTTTACCAGGCCGGCGGTATGGAGTACAGAAGGTGGAAAGGTTGCGTTTAACCTTGACAAACAAATCACGGAAAGACTGCGGCGATTGGCGGAGACCCATCAGTGCACATTCCAGGTTTTGCTCCTGGCAGTCTATCATGTGCTCTTGTCGAAATACACAGCGCAGGAAGATATCGTCATCGGCATCCCGGTCTCAGGTCGCAGGCATGCAGACCTTCTGCGTGTGCAGGGCATGTTCGTCAATAACCTCGCGATCAGAACGCCCGCACGGGCAGACCAGACTTTTACGGAATACATGAAGGCCGTTAAGCAAAACGTCATTGCGGCCCTCGACCACCAGGATCTTGCCTTCGAAGATATTGTGCCGCTGGTGCAGACGGCGAGAGACGTTAGCAGGAACGTTGTATTCGACACGATGTTCAATTATCAGAACATGGACATGCCGGCAGTACCCGGTTGTGGATTTTCAGTGCAGCCGTATTTTTTCGATCCGGGCATTTCCAAATTCGATCTTTCACTGGAGGTGTTTGATAACAGCGACCGCCCGCAATTTGCATTCGAATATTCAACCCATCTTTTTCAGAGCGCTACCATCGACAGGCTGGTCGGCCATTTCACTAACCTGGTGCTTGACGTGCTGAACGACCCTTCACAAAGGTTGTGTGATCTGTCGCTGCTGAAGGCGCATGATCATCAAAAGTTAATATTCACATTCAATGCCACAGAACGGAGTTATCCGTTGCATAAAACAGTGCACCAGTTGTTCGAGGAGCAGGCCAGGTCTGCTCCGGACAGGATAGCCATTGAATTCGGGGATGACAGGATCACGTACGGGCAACTGAACGCGCAGGCAAACGACCTGGCGGTGCACCTCCGCGAGCAGGGCTTGCTGCCCAACGGCATTGCTGCCATTCTGCTCAGGCGGTCTCCGAAACTGGTGATCAGCTTGCTGGCGGTGCTGAAGGCGGGAGGCTGCTATTTGCCGGTCGACCCTGATCTGCCCGCCGAGCGCATTGACTTTCTCATTGCCGACAGCCGTTGCCAATTGATCATCGCCGGTAAAAATTTTCAGGGCGCACTTTCTCCCATGTTCGATATCCCGGTAGTTGATACCGATGTGCAGCCCCTGGCATCACAGGGATTCTCGCTGGCCAGTACCACCAATGCCAGCGACCTGGCATACATCATTTATACTTCTGGTACTACCGGATCGCCCAAAGGTGTTATGATCGGGCATCGCTCACTGACCAATTATAGCTGCTGGGCGGCGGAGCACTACTGCAAGGGTGAGCAGGTTGCTTTTCCCTTGTTCACGTCCATCTCTTTTGACCTGACCGTTACCTCGATCTTCACGCCGCTCATTACGGGCAACAGGATCGTGATCTATGAAGAGTCGGAACGGAACCTTGCACTGGCGGATGTTATCTCCGATAATAAGTGTGATGTGATCAAACTGACACCGTCACATCTCCGGCTGCTCGCAGAAGGACAATGGCCATTCTCTGAGATAAGGGTTAAACGATTTATCGTTGGTGGCGAGCAATTGGAGACCAGCCTTGCCCGGAAGATCTTCGATGCGTTTCAGGGCAAGGTGGAAATATATAATGAATACGGACCTACCGAGGCAACGGTAGGGTGTATGATCCACCGGTTCGATCCTGAGGAAGAACGGATCGCTGTGCCCATCGGCGTGCCGGCCGCCAACACCCGGATCTATGTGCTGGATAAATTCCTGAAGCCGGTTCCGGAAGGCGTCAGCGGTGAGCTTTATATTGCAGGAGATGGATTGGCGAAGGGATACCTGAATCAGGAGTCGCTCACCAACGCCAGGTTCGTTCCTGACCCTTTCGTACAGGAACAAAAGATGTATAAGACCGGCGATCTTGCCAGGATACTTCCGGAAGGATACATCGAATTTATCGGGCGTGCCGACCTGCAGGTAAAGATCAATGGACATCGCATCGAGCTTCAGGAGATCGAGCGTCACCTTGTGGGCTATCCGGGAATTACCACGGCCCTGGTGACCGTCAACGTAAATAAAAAAGGCGAGAAGAATTTATACGCCTACTATCAGCGTACAGAGCCTGTCGACGAGACCGTCATTCAGCACTACCTCACGAGGCGCCTGCCGTATTATATGATTCCCCTGCGCTTTACACACATCGCTGAGATCCCCCTTACGCAGAACGGAAAGATCGCTTATGACCTTTTACCAGCACCTGCGGAGCGGGTGGCCGAAACCACAAGGCATGATGATACAATGGAAGCATTGATGGTGAAGATCTGGGGAGATGTGTTGGGCGAAGAACGGATCTCGCGTAGTGACAATTTCTTTGAGCTCGGCGGAGATTCTATCAAGGCGGTGCAGGTTGTCTCGCGGCTGGCCGATCATCAGATACACCTGCCTGTAAAAGATATTCTCACGTATCAAAGCATCGGGCAGATCCTGCTTCATGCACGCGTGGCGCATGTAAGCAAGCACTATACGCAAGGATTGGTGGAAGGAGCGCGGGCGCTGACACCGATTGAAACCTGGTTTGCCTGCCAGCCATTCAATAAACCAGGTTACTACAACCAATCCATCCTGCTTACACTGAACAGAAAAACAGACCCACGGCTTTTGAACGAAGCGTTTAAATACCTCGTGAGGCAGCATGACGGGTTGAGGATGAATTATGACTCTGACCGCAGGGTAGTATTCTTCAACCCGCAGCACCTGAACGGGTTCACCGTTGAAGAGTACCATGCCGGCTCCGGTGGAAGCATTGACAGTGTGACAGAAGCCTGCGAGAAAGTCAAAAGCGGTTTTGATCTGGCCTCCGGCACGCTGCTGAAGGCTGCGTTGATCCGGCGGCAAGACGCCCATGATCTGTTGCTGATCACCGCGCACCACCTGGTGGTGGATGGCGTTTCCTGGAGGATCCTGCTGGAAGACCTGCATTTCTTTTATCATTCACTTGAAAAAGGAGAGACCGTGGGTAATCTGAGAAAAACGGCATCGTTGATCGACTGGCAGCGGGCTCTTTCCGCGCTTGCCGCTGACCGGAACCTGGATGCGGAGACGGATTACTGGCAGGAGGTTGAGCAGGTGCCATTTACCATTCCGTGTGATCATGAGACTACTGATTGGACCGAAATGTATTCCGATACATTGTCGGTGACTACCACACGCGAGCATACAGCCTCCCTGTTGCGTCAGAAGGGGAAGCAGCATCAATCAGACGTACCGGTACTGCTGACCGCGGCCCTGGCCCAAACGCTGAAGCGCTGGACGGGATCAAGCCATCTTGTGATCGAAATGGAGAACCACGGACGCCACCTTGAAGACACAGACGTTTCCAGAACGGTGGGTTGGTTCACTGCCCTGTATCCTGTAGCCATTCGGTTGCCAGAGGGGCCTGTTGATGACCAGCTAAGATCCGTCAGGGAACAGCTGCACGCCATTCCGAACCATGGACTGGGTTATGGCTTGCGTAAATACCCGCCGGTAAGACACCTGCCTTCGCGGATCGCCGAAGTGAGATTGAACTACCTTGGCCAGTTCGGTCGCGAGCTGCACAATGAGCTTTTTTCGATCAGTGATATTCCGCATGGACGGGAAAGCGATCCCGCCAATGTTATGACCGCAAAACTCGAGATCAACGCCATGGTTATTAGAGAGCACCTGAACCTGAGCATCAAGTATAACCGGCGTGCCCATAACGCCACAACCATCCGGTGGTTTGCCGCCGCGTTTTCCGACTGCCTGGCCGGTATTCTGGTGAGCAAAGATAAAAGTGATGACGCCCTTGTTGCATCAGATTTTGATGCTGTAGGCCTTGACGAAAAAACGTTCAATGCATTGTTCAGCTGAATTTCCTTTGTCCAGTCATACCGTTGCAGCGCGTTCTTTTCAGCAGGCCGCGTATTGATCCTTACAGATTCCGCATCATGAACACCAAGATAGACAAATCCAACGTTGAAGACATTGTTGAGCTCAACATGGCGCAACAAGGTATGTTGTTCCATTACCTGCGGGAGTCGGAGCAGAGCCTGTATAATGTTCAGTTGTCTTTTCAGATCGAAGGGCAGCTGGATGTAAACAAGCTCAGAAGCGCTTTCAGCAACGTTCAGGCGCGGCATGAGGCGTTGCGGTCTGTTTTCAGGTGGGAGGAAGCCAATACGCCACTTCAGATCATACTTAAATCACATCCTCTTGACTTCACTTTTGAGGATTTTTCACAACGATACGCTGTCAGTGAAATATCCGGGCAGGTTGCCGCTTATTTGTTGAATGACCGCAATAGTAGATTTGATCTTACCCGCCTTCCCCTCAGGGCGGGGTTGATCAGAATTTCAGCTGCCACCCATGTCCTTTTCATCACGCATCACCACATCCTGTATGATGGTTGGAGCACCGCCATCTTTTTGAAGGAGCTTTTTCAATACTACGGCCATGTGAATGGCAACATCGTGCAGGGATTCAATGGTAAGATCAAGTATGGTGACCTGCTTCGCCAGCTTCACAAGGCCATTGATCCGGTAAAAGCATCGGACTACTGGAAGCATTATCTGAGTGGCCACGAGATCGCTCCGCTGGTTTCAGGTACGGTACGCACGTCAGCGAAAAAAAGAGAAGTTAAAAAGCTCGGGATTTGTGATCCCACCGATGCCATAGAAACATGGGCCCGGCAACACCGGGTGAGCAAGGTCTCGGTCATTTATGCGGCTTATGGTTTATTGCTTCAAAAATACCTGGATACACCGGATGTGGTATTTGGAACGGTGGTATCCAGTCGTGATATGTCAGTGCCTGGTATCGACAAGGTTATGGGCAACTTTATCAATACCATTCCCCTGCGCCTTACCGGGGATGAACGGTCGCTGAAGGAAATTGTCAAGGAAGTGAACAGGGATCTTGCAGCGCGCAGCGAGTTCAGCAACGTATCGTACCATGAGATCAAACAAATGCTGGGGCTGAAGCCTGCCGAAGACCTGTTTGATTCGGTGGTGATCGTAGAAAATTATCCCATCGATGAAAATGTGCTCGGGGCCAACGACGAATTCCAGGTCTCATTGAAGTCTGTGCATGAGAACACCGGCATTCCGCTGACGATCACCGTATTCTTCAATCAGGGGGTAAAGGTGGAGTTTGCGTACCGGGATGGAGATGTGGCTGATGATTTTGTGAAAGCATTCGCCGGCCATTTTTTCGCCATCATTGCAACGATCATCAACAACGGAGAAAGTACAGCGGCCTCGTTGGATATTTTGTCGGAAACGGAAAAAGACCAGCTGCTGACAGGGTTCAACGATACCGTTCTTGAATACGCAAAAGAAAAGACCATCGTTGAGCTGTTCCAGTCTCAGGCGCGGCGCTCATCTGCCGACGTTGCATTATCATTCAACGGTCAGTCACTTACCTATAGGGAACTGAATGGAAAAGCTAATTCCCTGGCCGCAGCCCTGCGCAACAAAGGTGTTAAGCCTAACCAGGTGGTTGGGTTGTATACGAACCGATCGCTCGAGCTGTACATCGGCATGCTGGCCGTGCTCAAGTCGGGCGGATGTTACCTGCCGTTGGATCCCTCATACCCAAAAGACCGCCTTGCGTATATGCTGGCCGATAGCGGCGCCCGGGTATTGCTGACGACGCGTGACCTCAGCGTGGCAGACATAGACCCGGGAAGCATGCTCACGGTCATTACAGTGGATTCCGGAGCACTGGGGCAGGCTGCCGATCTCCCGATCGTCAACGACGCCGAAGACCTTGCTTACCTGATCTACACATCGGGCTCAACGGGCAAACCTAAAGGTGTGATGCTGCCACACAGGGCGGTACACAATTATATCGAATCCATGATGCGCCACCTGCCTGCTGGCGGCACGATGGTTTCAGTCACCACCTTCTCGTTCGATATTTTTGTTACGGAGTCGCTGTTGGCACTGACACAGGGCATGCGGGTGGTGATAGCAGATGAAGCATGCCAGAAAGATGCCGCCTTGCTGCTGGCATTGATCGAAAGAGAAAAGGTTGAGCTGATTCAGACCACCCCGTCACGGTACAAGCTGATGATTGATGATAGCGAGGGATTTGCGAAAGCGATGCGCGGCGTTCGTTATCTCCTGGTAGGCGGGGAGGCCTTTCAGGAAGACCTTTTGCGGTCACTGAAAAAGTACAGTCGTGCCAGGATCATCAACGTCTATGGTCCCACCGAAACAACGGTGTGGTCGTCGCTGATCGATCTGACGGAAGAAGACAGGATCACGATTGGCCGGCCTTTGGGTAACACACAGCTCTACGTATTGGATCGCCACCTGCACCTGCAACCCAGGGGCGCGGCCGGAGAGTTATACATAAGTGGTGATGGACTCGCGCACGGGTACTGGAACAACAAAGCGCTGAGCGATCAGCGCTTTATCAGCAACCCTTTTCGACCTGGATTTAAAATGTATAAGACGGGCGACAAGGCCAGGTGGACAGACAGTGGCACCGTTGAATACCTGGGCAGGGTCGATTTCCAGGTCAAGATCAGGGGACACCGGATTGAAACAGGGGAGATCGAATCGTTGTTAAAGGAGCATCCGCAAATCAAAGACGCCGTGGTGATCGCCAAAGCGAGTGGCAATGATACGCACCTCGTGGCCTATTATGTTTGCGGAGAGGAGATCGGAAACGCAACCCTGAGATCATACCTCTCTGGCAAGCTGCCTGATTATATGGTGCCTGCTTACTTTGTGCACCTCGCAGCCTTGCCGTTGACACCCAACCGGAAGCTTGACAGGCGTTCATTGCCCGAGCCCGCGATATCGCCGCAAGACGGACCTGTAGCACCCGCCAACGCTACAGAAGAGCGGCTTGTAAAGATCTGGTCCGAGATCCTGAAGATCGACAGCGACAGGATCAGCGTGCTTGCCAGCTTTTTCGAGCTTGGCGGTCATTCCCTGAAAGCGACCACGCTGGTGAACAGGATCTTCAGGGAGTTTGACGTGAGGATCTCCATCAATGAAGTATTTACCCAGCCGGATATCAGAAGCCTGGCCACAGCCCTTCAGACGCGTATAGCCACAGGGTTTTCTCCCATACAACCAGCGGTTTCACGGGATTTTTACCCGCTCTCTGCTGAGCAGAAACGTATCTATTTCAGCTATGCTTTTGACAGGTCGTCGCTGGCCTACAACGGCATCTTCACCGTGGTGCTGGAGGGTACGCTGGACAAAGCCCTGCTCGAGGATACCTTTACCCGGCTTGTCGCCCGTCATGAAACATTGCGCACCTGTTTTGAGATCATCAACGACGTGCCGGTGCAGCGTATACGGCCACAGGTGGAACTGGTGATGGAACATTTCCAGGCAGATGAAGAACAGGTGAGCGCCATCATGCATGGATTTGTTCGGCCCTTTGATCTGCAGACCGCGCCACTGATGCGCACGGCGTTGATCGAAATTGCCCCGGACCGGCATGTGCTGATCGTGGATATTCATCACATTGTTTGTGATGGCATCTCGCAGGAGATCCTGACGCGGGAGTTCATGGCGATGTACGACAATCAGGCGCTTCCAGACCTGCGGGTGCAATACAAGGACTATGCGGTATGGCAGCAGGAAGAAAAACGCGAGCTTGTCGCAGTCCGCCAGCGGGAGTTCTGGACGAGCATGTTCGCGGATATGCCGGAGGTGCTTACGCTGCCCTATGATTTTTCCAGGCCTGTAACTCAGGACCATCGCGGAGGAGCCATCGATTTCAGGGTGGGTGCCGCAGAGGCAAACGCGCTCAGGGCGATCGCAGCGCGGGAAGGCGCAACCTTGTTTATGGTGACCTTGGCCATTTACAATATCCTGTTAAGCCGGCTCGCAGGCAGCGACGATATCGTGGTGGGTACTGCTATTGCCGGGCGCGAGCACCCCGACCTGGAGCACGTTGTGGGAATGTTCGTGAACACGATCCCCGTCAGGAACCACCCTGCCCATCAGCACACTTTCACTGAATTTCTTTCGGCTGTAAAATCCACGACCCTGTCATGTTTTGAACACCAGGCTTTTCCCTATGATGAGCTGCTCTCGGCTTTGAAGGTTGAGCGCCATAGTGGCCGTAATCCCTTGTTCGATATCATGTTTGCTTACCAGAGCTTTAAGGAGGCTGAACTTCAGATCCCCGGGCTTCGACTCACACCTTTTTCAGGTGAGCAAAGGCTGGCGAAGTTTGACCTTGCCCTGCTGGCTTATGAAAAAGGAGAGGAGCTGCTGTTCACGTTTGAATATGCGGTGGCGTTGTTCAATGCCGAAACCATTGCACGATGGGCGGTTTATTTTAAAAATATTGTATCGGCGATCGTTGCCGGCCCTGATAAAAAAATAGCGGACATCGGCATGCTTCCGGATGATGAAGTGCGCCGCGTGATGGATGACTTTAACAACACAGGCACCGACTACCCGCTGAATGAAACGATCATTTCATTATTTGAAAAGCAGGTTAAAAAGACGCCCGAGAATATCGCGCTCCGTTGCGGGAACAACATCGTAACGTACGCGGCATTGGAGCGGAAGGCAAATGCCGTTGCCACCGCAATAACCATGAAGCTTCCGGAGGGTAATGGCCATAAAGTAGGGTTACTCTTCGATTCATCGGTTGAAATGATCGCCGGTATGCTGGGTGTTCTGAAGGCAGGCTGTGCTTATGTTCCGCTGTCGCCGCAGACTCCCGGTGAGCGAAACAGTTTCATTCTTGCCGACAGCGAAGCGGCGCTCCTGCTGACGCAACGGTCAGTATACATGCAGTATGGCGGACAAACGTTGTCGGGTGCCGGGCGGACCGTTGTCTTTGTGGAATCATGTTTGGAAGGCGAAGTAGTGGATCTTCAAAAGAGCATACGCCCTGATGACCTGATGTATGTTATTTATACTTCGGGAACCACCGGGCAACCCAAAGGTGTGGCGATAAAACATCAGGGCATCGTCAATTTTGCGCAATGGCGCATCACCACCTATGCCTTCACGGAAAGAGATGTTACCCTGCAATTGTTCCCTTATCATTTCGATGGCTTCGGCGCCAACCTGTATCCCAGCTTGCTGACGGGTGGAACGCTGATGTTGCTGCGAGAAACGGAACGCCTGAATGCGGAGCATATCGCGCATGTTGTGAGGTCGGAGAAGATCACGAATGCCGTTGTTACACCCCTCATTTACGACATCCTGTTACGTGAGCTGAACGGCCAGGCATGCGAATCATTGCGGCTGATCGTGCTGGCGGGTGAAAAAGCCGCGCCGGAGCTGATCGAGCGGAGCGGCCGTTTGCTGCCGGGTACCGTATGCTGCAATGAATACGGGCCTACGGAGACATCGATCGGGGCAACCTGGAATGACAATCTCTGCGCAGATAATGTTAATGTGATCGGAAAACCGATTGCCAATACCCGCATCTATATTCTTGGAAAAGGTGATGTGCTGATTCCGGTCGGCGCATGCGGGGAGCTGTGCATTGCCGGCGCGGGACTCGCGCAGGGATATATCCGGAATGAAAGCCTGACCAGCGCGAAGTTCTGTGACCATCCTTTCATTGCCGGAGAACGCATGTACCGTACTGGTGATCTTGCCCGGTGGAGAGACGACGGCAGTATTGTGCTCATCGGGCGCATAGACAGCCAGGTGAAGATAAGAGGCTTCCGCATTGAGCCCGGCGAGATCGAAGGGCAGCTTTCCAAATACCCGCTGATCCGCGAAGTGATTGTGAACGCAAGGGACACAGGCAATAACAAGTACCTGGTAGCCTACTACGTTGCCGATCAGGAGATAAGTTTTACAGAGCTCCGGAATTTTCTCTTAAGCAGGCTTCCAGACTACATGGTTCCGGCCTGTTTTGTTCATGTTCAAAAGATGCCGCTGACGGCCAATGGCAAGATCGATACGAAGGCGCTTCCCGTGCCTGTCATGAAAACGGGTGAAGCACTTCCAACCACGGGTGAAGAGCGCCTGCTGGTGGAAGTATGGGCCAGCGTGCTGGGGATGGAAAACATTGGCGTTACCGACAACTTTTTCGCTGCCGGCGGCGACTCCATCAAGTCGATCCAGATCTGCTCCAGGATGCGCAGCCTCGGCTATGATGTGGCTGTGAAGGATATTTTTACGCATCAAACCATACAGCAGCTGGCGCCACAATTGAAAACTGTTGCGCAGTATGCCGACCAACGTCCGGTCACCGGCCCTGTACCGCTCACGCCGGTGCAGCAATGGTTCTTTGACAATCGTTTGAAGCATACGCACCACTTCAACCAGGCTGTGATGCTGCGGTTCGAAGGCGGAATAACAGAAGAAGTTGTACACGGGATCTTCGAGGAGCTGCAGCGTCACCATGATGCCCTGCGAATGGTATTTACGCAGTCTGCGGATGAGGTAGTGCAAACCAATCGTGACGTTGATCTGCCCGTATCCCTCCAGGTGATTCACCTGCAGCAGGAAACAGGCTGGCATGAAACACTGCTGGAATATGCCGGTGCACTGCAAAGAAGCATTGACCTCGAAAACGGACCCCTGATGAAGCTCGCGCTCTTTCATCTTGCCAAT
Source organism: Chryseosolibacter histidinae (assembly GCF_018598225.1). Taxonomy (GTDB): domain Bacteria; phylum Bacteroidota; class Bacteroidia; order Cytophagales; family Cyclobacteriaceae; genus Chryseosolibacter; species Chryseosolibacter histidini. Next base: position 284,246 of record NZ_JAHESF010000001.1, read on the forward strand.
GAGAGCCGTTTGCTGATCGTCATCCATCACCTCGTTATTGACGGGGTTTCGTGGCGTATATTGTTTGAAGACATCGAAAGCCTGTATGCGCAGGTGAAGGGTAATCTGCCGCTGTCTTTGCCGCCTAAAACTGACTCATTTCAGTCCTGGTCGAAAGCCTTACGGTCTTATGTGCAGGGCACTGCCTTTCAGCGCGCTTCGGCGTATTGGCATACCGTTGCAGGTGAAGCGGGCGCCGTTATCACAAGAGATTTCCCGGCAGGTCGCAACACCAGGGAAAGCGAAGCCGTCGAAACCATCAGCTTCAGCGTTGACGATACAGCCAGGCTCCTCGGGGAAGTGCATCGTCCCTTTAACACGGGCATCACCGATATCCTGCTGACAGCGCTTATGCTTGCCTTCAGAGAAATGTATGGCAACACAAGGTTGTGGATCGAGCTGGAAGGACACGGACGGCACGACGTGGTACGTGACGTCAATATCAGCCGCACCGTCGGATGGTTTACCAGCATCTATCCAGTTTTGCTCGACGCGGGCTCCGGTGATTGGCGCGCGGCCATCAAACAGGTCAAAGAGACCTTGAGAAAAGTACCCCATGGAGGTATAGACTACCTGTTGGTGAAACACGCTGCCGGAACTAGCCTGCAGGCTTTTCCAGCACCGCAGGTCAGCTTTAATTACCTCGGCCAGTTCGATGCCGATATGAAAAATGCTGCCTATACCGTGAGCCTTGATCTTACGGGCAATAACATTTCGGACAAGGAAACAAGGTTTCACGATTGGGAAATATCGGGTATGCTCGTCGATGGCAGGCTCGCGCTTAAGATCGCTTACAGCCATGCACAATATACAACGGGAACGATGCACGCTTTCGCCGATCATTACCGGCGCCAGCTGGTCTCGCTGATCGGGTGCTGCTCCACTTACGGGGCAACAGAGCTGACGCCTTCGGACGTGACGTACAAAGACCTGCCTGCTTCCACGCTTGAAACGCTGCAGCAGCAATACCAGCTGGAAGATGTGTATCCGCTTTCTCCCATGCAGGAGGGCATCCTGTTTCATTCGCTGCTGGACGCAGATGCGGATAGCTACTTTGCCCAGATGACCTTGGTCCTGGAAGGAGATGTGGATATCGAGGCAGTAGAAAAAACCATGAACGATATTGTATCCAGGTATGCCACCCTGCGCACTGCGTTCTATTACCAGGGACAAGACCGTGCCCTGCAGCTGGTTTTGAAAGACCGGAAAGCAACATTCCACTACCGCGATCTGCAGGAAGAATGTGCCGTAAATGGCATCGAGAGCACCATCGCGGTCTGCCAGGAAAAAGACAGGCACAACAGGTTCGACCTGCGCAACGATTGCCTTATACGGGCATCCCTGTTCTGCGTTGCACCGTCAAAATTCGTTTTGATATTGAGCCATCACCATATCATCATGGATGGCTGGTGCATGGACATTCTCCTGCGGGACTTCAGGAAGTTTTACGCTGATAACCGCATGCGCCGTGATATGCCGGTTACGCTGGCGCCCCGCTACGCCCGTTACATCGATTGGCTGGAAAGCAGGGAAGCGCAATCTTCTGTTGTGTACTGGAAAGACTACCTGCGGGATTATGAAACGCCTGCGTCCCTTCCTGCCAAAGTACGTTATCGCGAAAGCATACAACGCACAGCGTATGGGTCGCAGTTACTTGTCATCGACAGGATGAAGACCGTACAATTAGGCAAGGTATCTGCTGCCCATGGTGTGACCTTAAACACCGTGCTGCAGACGGCCTGGGGTATCCTGCTGGCAAAATACAACAACGTCACAGACTGCGTGTTCGGAGCTGTTGTTTCCGGCCGCCCTTCAGCGATAGAAGGCGTCGAGACCATGGTAGGCCTGTTCATCAATACCATTCCGGTGCGGGTAAGCTATGAGGCCGGCGACTCCATTGCAGACATGCTCAGGAAGATCCAGCACCGGGCGCTCGAAAGTGAAGCACACCATTATACGAAGCTGGCCGAGATCCAATCGCTCAGTACACCAGGCAACCGGTTGTTTGACCACATCATAGTGGTGGAAAACTATCCGTTGTCAGAAAAGATCCTGAAAGACGCATCGGGTTCTCCGGAAGATCTGTCGATCACGGATGTACGGATCTTTGACCGGACCAACTATGACCTGGTGGTCACGATGATCCCAGGCGAAGAGCTCCGCATCAGGATCGATTACAGCGCCACCATCTATGATCATGAGCTGATCAAAAATGTGCTCGCCCAGCTGGATCAGATCATCACACAAGTCAGTGCCGATGCAGGCGCCAAGGTGGCCGGACTTGAGATCACTACGGAAAATGAAAAGCTCAGGCTGTTGTCCTGGTTAAATCCTCACCCTACCTTTTTTCCTGAGGAAACCGTGGTGTCGTTGTTCGAGCGCCAGGCCCGCATCACACCTGAACAAACGGCGCTCGTTTATCATGACAGTGCCATCACCTACCGCGAGCTGAATGAACGTTCCAACCGGCTGGCGCGATGCCTGGCAGGCAGGGGAGTAGAAAGTGGTAAGGTAGTAGGGCTCATGATTGAACGGTCTGTAGACATGATCGTAGCCATGATCGGCATCCTGAAAGCAGGTGGTACATACCTGCCGTTGGATACAGCGGCACCCGAGAAGAGAATTCTCGCGATGCTCAACGATAGCAGTGCTTCGTTGCTGTTGGCCGATCATGATCACGCCCCCACGTACGAAAAACATGTTGCTACGGCGCGGATCTTCAATTGTGGGCATTGTGGCTATGCCGGAAGCGATCTTGGGCTTTCGATCCCCAATACGGATGTAGCCTACATCATCTACACCTCCGGATCAACAGGCAAGCCGAAAGGAGTTATGGTCCAGCACCGGTCGGTGGCGAACCTGATCCACTCACAAAAGGCCTTGTTCGGGATCAATGAGAAAGACCGCATTCTCCAGTTCTCCACCATTAGCTTCGATGCCTCCGTTGAGCAGATCTGGCTTGCCCTGACCAGCGGCGCTTCGCTGGTACTGATCGATCACGAAACGATGACAGACAACGTGCGGTTCAATGAATATCTTGCCACGAAGGGTGTTACCCATCTTCACGCAACGCCATCATTCCTCGAGCGCATCTCGCTCACCAAGCATCCTCAGCTCAAACGTGTCATCGCGGGCGGCGAAGAATGCAAGCCTTCATTGGCCAGGAAGTTTTACGTCGATTATGAGTTCTACAATGAATATGGCCCTACGGAGACCACGGTCACATCGCTGGTGAAACGCGTCGACAGCCGCGAGTTCGAAAAGGACCGCATCGCCATCGGCACACCGATCAACAATACATTCGTTTATATTCTGGGCAGGCACGCAGAGCTGTTGCCGCTCGGTGCAACCGGCGAATTGTATGTAGGTGGCGCGGGTGTAGCCAAAGGTTACCTCGGAGATGAGGCGCTGACCGGTGAGAAGTTCATAACAAACCCGTTCATGCCGGGTGAGAAGATGTACAGAACGGGTGACCTTGCACGGTGGCGTTCCGATGGAGACCTGGAATACTGCGGCAGAGCCGATGCGCAGGTCAAGCTCCGGGGATTCAGGATCGAACCCGGCGAAATTGAAACCAGGATCCTCGAGCACACGCTGGTCCGCGAGGCTGCCGTGGTGATCAGAGAAAGTGGTGATGACCGTTTCCTGGTGGCGTACTATGTCGCAGAGGGGACCGTGGACGAGGCGATGCTCAATGATTTTCTACGCGACAGGTTGCCTCCTTATATGCTACCGGCCCGTTACCTCCGGCTGGAGCAGATGCCGGCTACCCCGAGTGGAAAACTCGACAAAAAAGCGCTCCCTGATCCAGCCGTCGCCGGTGAAGGTGAATACGTTCTGCCATCTGGCGAGACGGAAGAAGCGCTTCAGCAGATCTGGTCGGAAGTGTTGAACATCGGCCAGGACATGATCGGCATGAACAAAAGCTTCTTTGCGCTCGGAGGACATTCCTTAAAGGCTATGACCCTCGTGAACAGGATCAGGGAACGGTTTGGCGTTGAGGTGCCCTTAAAAGAGGTGTTCAGACATCCGGACATAGCAGGGCTCAGCGGATTCATCCGTGACAGCAAAACTTCAGCGCACTATAAGATCGAAAAAGTAGCTGTCAGTCCCTGGTACAAGCTTTCCTCTGCACAAAAACGGTTGTATTTCTTGTATGAGTTCAACCGGCAATCGCTGGCATACAACGTACCCTATGCTGTTCGCATCGAGGGCAACCTGCAAACTGACCGGTTGATCCAGGTCTTTAAGAAGCTGGTTGCACGTCATGAAAGCTTGCGTACTTCTTTTGAGATCGTTGAGGGGGAACCTGTACAGAAGGTCTCGGCTACGGCGGAACTTGAAATAGAACGTTTCAATGCAGGCACGGGTGATGTGGGCGTGTTGATGGAAAAATTTGTAAGGCCTTTTGACCTCCGCCATGCGCCGCTGCTCAGGGTTGGCCTGGTGGCATGTACGCCGGGTGAGAACATCCTGATCGTGGACATGCATCACATTATTTCCGACGGCGTATCGCACGGACTCATGATCAAGGATTTTGTTTCATGCTACCATGGTGAAGCGCTTCCTCCGGTGACCACCCAGTATAAAGATTATGCGGCCTGGCAACAAAGCGAATCACAGCAGGAGGCCATCCGCAAGCAGAAAGAGTTTTGGCTGAATGAATTTGCTGAAGAACTCCCGGCGCTCAACCTTCCGATGGATTTTTCAAGACCGCCTGTGAAGGATTATGCGGGCAGCGCCATGAGCTTTTCACTGACGCTGGAGGAGACTGCGGGATTGAGGTCAATAGCCGACGCGGAGGGCAGCACCATGTTCATGGTCATCCTATCGGTTTACAACATCCTGCTGACCAGGCTTTGTAACATCGAAGACATCGCTGTGGGCACACCCTCGGCAGGCCGGCAACATCCGGACCTCGAGCAGATCATCGGCATGTTTGTCAACACCCTGGTAATGCGTAACCAGCCAAAGGGCGAGCTCAGCTTCCGGGAATTTTTATCCGCTGTCCGGTCCAAAACATTGGCTTGCCTGGAGAACCAGGCGTATCAGTATGAGGAGTTGATCCAGGAATTGAAAGTTGAACGTGATACTGCCAGAAACCCGCTGTTCGATGTGATGTTCGTCTTCGAAAATTCCGCCGACGTCGCGTTTGAGATGGAGGGCCTTAAGCTTCAGCCGTTTCCCAATACCCACCAGGTTGCAAAATTCGATCTTTTGCTCAAAGCCATTGAAAGTGCAGATCAGGTGTTCTTCGAGCTCCAATATGCCACATCCCTGTTCAGGGAAGAGACCGTGGCCCGGTTCATTGCCTATTTCAGGAACATTTTATCGGCGGTTATTGCCAATATGGATATGAAGATCTCTGCGATCGCGATCATGCAGGAGGAGGAGCGGCATCAGCAATTGGAGCGCTTCAACGATACGGATACCGTTTGGCCGTATGAAGGAACGGTGCTGTCGCTGTTTGAAAAACAGGCCGCAAGGGATGGCGAGCGTGTAGCGTTGAAGTGGCATAACGAAACACTTACTTATGGTGCGCTGAAGGAAATGACAACGAAAGTTGCATCGTACCTCAGAGAAGCTCATGGCGTGCGCACGGGAGACCTGGTAGGGCTGATGCTGGAACGGGAGATGTTGTTGTTGCCTTGTATCTATGGCATCATAAAAGCCGGCGCCGCCTACGTTCCCATAGACCCGGGTTATCCGGATGAACGGATCGATGCGATCGCCGGAAATGCTGCGATGAAATTCTTTATCACCAGGGGCCGGTACCGGAAAGTGGCAACGAAACCTGGCTTTACGGTAATAGACCTTGATGAGGTTGAGCAGGCTATCGTCCGGCAGCAGGTGACCGAATTGCCGGAGGTCAGGAGCAATGATCTTGCCTACGTTATTTATACCTCAGGTTCTACAGGTACGCCCAAAGGTGTCATGATCGAGCATGGCGCCTTGTTGAACATCATCCTGGACCTGCAGCAACGCTATCCGCTGGGTGCCGGAGATACCTATCTGCTGAAGACCACGTTTACTTTCGACGTGTCTGTGGCAGAGATCTTCGGTTGGTTTCTGGATGGAGGTTGTCTGTCGATCCTGCCAGCTGGTGCAGAGGCCGATCCGGATGCGATCGCTGCCGTCATAGCAAGGGACCAGGTCACACACATCAATTTTGTTCCTTCCATGTTTGCTGTTTTTATAGAGATGTTGAAAGACAGCGGTGTAAAACGTATTGAGAGCCTGCGATATATATTCCTGGCGGGAGAAGCTCTGCCGGCATCGATGGTGAACGCATTCAACGCGCTGCGTGCCAACGCTTCGCTGGAAAATATCTATGGACCTACTGAAGGAACGATCTATAGCTCGGGGTACGCAACAAGAGACCTGCAAGAAAATATGAGGGTGCCTATCGGCAAACCTTTGAGCAACATCCGGCTTTACATTGTTGACCGTTACAATAACCTGCTGCCACTGGGTGTGCCTGGTGAATTGTGCATCGGCGGTGCCGGCCTTGCCAGAGGGTACCTGAACAACGAGGCTATGACTGCTGAAAAGTTCGTGCGCAATCCTTTCAGGCCGGGAGAGCGAATGTACAGGACCGGCGACCTCGCAAGGTGGTTGCCGGATGGTAACGTCGAGTACCTGGGCAGGATCGATACGCAGGTCAAAATGCGGGGCTTCCGGATCGAGCTGGAAGAGATCGAGAACCAGCTCATGGCCCATGCGCAGGTCACGAAGGCAGCCGTCGTGCTCCGCGAGGAAAACGGCAATCAATATCTGGTCGCCTATTATGTCTCCGAATCGCCGCGGGAATCAGCTGCGTTGAAGGATCTTCTGCTGGAGAAGCTACCCGTCTACATGGTTCCCCAATATTATGTAAGGCTGGATGACTTTCCGCTCACAGCCAGCGGTAAGCTGAACCGGAAAGCGCTTCCGGCTCCGGTAATCACCACGGACGAGACATACGCAGCGCCGGTGGGAGCGGTTGAGAAAAAGCTCGTGGCGATCTGGGCGCAGGTGCTGAAAATGGATCCGGCAACGATCAGTGCAGACAGCAGCTTCTTCGCGCTGGGCGGTCATTCGATCATGGCCGTGCACCTGATCAATATGATCCGTCAGCAATTCTCTGTCGGTATTGAATTGAGAAAGCTATTCGAAAATCCTTCTATCCGGAGATTAGCCATACTGATCGCCGGTGAGCGTCGCGGGAAAGCGACTAAGATTGCCAGGGTGGAGAAGAAGGAACGCTACGCTGCCTCGCCTGCACAGGAACGGTTGTTCTATCAGCAGCTGCTGAACAAGAGCACGCTGGCTTACAATGTTTCAGGCGCGCTCGAGATCAGGGCTGATATTTCTATCGATGCTGTTAACCATGCGTTCAGGTTGCTGATCGGCAGACATGAAAGCCTGCGAACAAGGTTCCTGTTATCCGACGAAAGTGTAGTGCAGGAAGTTAGCCCGGACGTTGTTTTTAATCCTGTGATGCTGGATGAAACCCGGTATGCCACGGTGGAAGAAGCCTTCCGGGATTTTGTTCGCCCGTTCGATCTTGGAGTGCAGCCGCTCCTGCGGTGTGCTTTACTGAAGCGCAGGGAAGGCCATGTGTTGTTCATCGATATCCATCATATCATCTGCGACGGTTTTTCATTGAACATACTGATGCACGATTTCAGAAAGCTTTGCCATGGCGAATCGCTGGAGCCGGTCGACCTTCGGTATGTAGACTATTCGTCATGGCAAAGGAAGCAACGCGGCCACATGGAAGCACAAAGGGCTTATTGGATGAGCCAGTTGGCGGGAGAGGTTCCGGTATTGGACCTGCCGGTGCGCACCAGAAAAGTAGCGGCAATACATCCCGCATCAAAAAGGATCCTGGAGATCGACGATGTGCACCGCCGTGCGATGAAACGTTACGCGGCAGATTCCGGCATTTCCGACTTCATGTTCCTGCTTTCCGGATTTTTTATCCTGCTGTCGCGGATCTCCGGGAATACCGATATCATCATCGGCACAGATGTCCTCGGACGAACGGGAGCCGGACTGAGAAATGTTGTTGGTACTTTCATCAACCTGCTGCCCCTGAGAATGCAGTTAGATCCTGCGATCACCTGCAGGCAGTTTGTGCAGGAAGTGAAGGCGTGTGTGCTGGGTGCTTTTGATAACCAGGATTTTCAATTCGACCAGATGGTTTCATTGCTCAACCGCGACGCGCGCATGGAAGAGAACCCCATTGTTCAGGTGCATTTTGCTTTTGCCAATTTCTTCGATGCGCAGGAAGACGATCCTCATCTCAGGCCTTTGAAGATCAGCAGGGACTTTACCACGCAGTATGAGTTCAAGCTGGAGGCCGTCGAGCGAAATGGGAAACTGAACTTAGATTTCGTATACAGCCGGGAAATGTACGACGACCTGTTCATCGAAACATTGACAGAATACTATCACAACATATTGAAGGTGGTTTTGACGGATGATTCCATTGAGATCGGCAATATCGCCTTGCAGGACTCCCTGCAGATGGCCTAGCCGTTGAGCCGCCTGGGCGAATCAGGAAACAACCCTTATATCATATTTATGGCCTTTCAGGAAGCATTACTTAAAAGCCTTACATCGAACGGCAACAGGATAGCCATGGAAGAAGGTGACCGCAAACTCACCTTTCGCGATGTGCTCTCGCGGTCAAACCGTATCACTCATTTTTTGCGTCACGCGAAAGCAACGCCAGGGACCCTGGTGGGCATACTGCTGAACGATCGTGTGAACCTGATCTGTTCCATGATCGGCGTGATGAATGCAGGATGTGTCGCCGTACCGCTCAACCCGGAGCTGCCTGCGAAACGCATGATGCACATGATCAATGACCTAGACCTGCGTTGTATGATCCTGTCGTCGGAAACAGCAAACGTCTGCGGCGAAGGTGAAGGGATGAGCAGGTACCGGATCGAGGATATTGTGGCAGAAACCGATAACGTTCCACTCTTGTCAACCGGGTATCCTGAGTTTTCAGAAGAGGATGCCATCTACATTTATTTCACGTCAGGTTCAACGGGAAGACCGAAAGGTATCGTGGGCAAGAACGGTAGCCTGCTGCAGTACCTGCGTTGGGAGATCGATGAATTCAACCTAGATCATAACTGCAGGGTGAGCCAGTTCATCAGCCCTTATTTTGATGCCTTCCTGCGCGACGTATTTGTGCCCCTGCTGGCGGGCGGTACGATATGTTTGCCACCCCGCGATGCGGATTTTTTTACGCCATCTAAAGTAGTGTCCTGGATCGATCGCGCGCAGATAACATTGATCCATTGTGTGCCGAGCGTATTCAACGTGATCTGTAGCGGCGACCTGTCTCCGGATCATTTCAAAACGTTGAGGCATGTTCTGTTGTCGGGTGAGCGGATCGTGCCATCGCAGCTCGAGCGCTGGTATAAAGTTTACGGAGGCAGGATCGGCCTTGTAAATCTCTACGGGGCAACGGAAACTACCATGATCCGTTCCTGTTACCGGATCAGGCCCGAAGATGCAGATAAGACAAGCATACCAGTAGGCCCGCCGATACGTGATACAAGGCTGCTCATCGCCGGCAAGGATCTTCAGCCCTGCAAAATGTATGTGCCGGGTGACCTATACATTATTTCCCGGTATGTGAGTCATGGCTATCTTAATTCGCCTGAGCTCACGCATGAGAAATTCTTCACAATAGATCAGGGAACATCTTCCGAATCGATCGCTTTCAGAACGGGTGATAAAGCCCGGATGATCGAAGCGGGGAACATCGACCTCATAGGCCGTGAAGACCGGCAGGTGAAGATCAGGGGCATCAGGATCGAGCTGGAGGAAATTGAACGTGTGCTGCTGCAATCACGCCTCGTGAATAATGCCATTGTAATGAAATGCGGAGATGGCCAGGAATCGCTTGCTGCATTCGTGATTGGAACTACGGTGGGAAACGCAGACCTGGAGAACAAGCTGCTGGTATACCTGAAAGGTTACCTGCCCGAATACATGTTGCCGTCGAACATCATTGTGATGACCGCCTTTCCGCTCCTGAGCAACGGTAAAATAGACCAAAGAGGTTTGCTGAGCACCCTGACCCGCCGTCAGGTCACGGCACCGGAAAATGAAACGGAGAAAGCGCTGCTGGCGGTGTGGAAAGAGATCCTGGGTGATAAGGAGATCTCTACAACCGATAACTTTCACCAGATCGGGGGAAATTCACTCTCCATCATGCGCCTGATCGCCAAGATCTATAAAGTATATAATGTCAGGGTGGCCCTGAGCGAGCTGTTCAATAATCTGACCATCCGCAAGCAGGCGGAGCTCATCCGGCGTTCGTCGCATGATCACTCACTGGCCATTGTAAAAGCTCCGGAAAAACCTGCCTACCGGCTATCATCGTCGCAGGAAAGGATCTACTTCAACGCCCTGATGGATCCGGCCAGCACGGCCTTCAACCTGCCGATGGTGTGGGAGATCAAGGGTGAGGTTTCAGCCAATCATATAGGGGAAACATTCCGGGCGCTGATCCAACGGCATGAAAGCCTGCGCACGCAATTTGTTTTTAGCAACGACCAGGTGCACCAGGTGGTGTCAGCGAACGTCGATCTGAAGATCAGGGAAATAACAACCACCGAAGAATCGATCGATACCACGATCGCCGGACTTGTCAAACCCTTTGACCTCGAAAGGGCTCCGCTGCTGAGGGCCGCGATCCTATCGGCTGGTAGCCGCAAGTTCCTGTTCACCGACATTCATCACATCGTGTGTGACGGGCTGTCACAGATGATCCTGTTCACAGATTTTCTGCGCCTGTTCCAGGGGGAAGTACTGAAGCCACTCGCCCTGCAGTACAAGGATTACGCCGAATGGGAGCACGCGCACCTGAAAACGAACCACGAATACATCACGGGCCGCGAGTTCTGGTTGAAGGCTTTTGACGGCGCGCTGCCGAAGCTGACGTTGCCTGTAGCAGTGGCGGATGAAGGCGAGGATGCTGACAACGGAGCGATGGCATCTTTTGTGATCCATGAAGCCACCCTCAAGCGGTTAGCCGAGACGTTAAAGGCCCGCGGCATCACACCTTTTTCCGGGTTGTTTGCGATCTACCTGATCTATCTCTACCAGCTTACAGGGCAGGAGGACCTTGTGATCGGCATCAACACCGCCGGCAGGTTGCAGGATGAGCTTGAAGGTGTTGTCGGCATGTTCGCCAAAACACTTCCCATCCGGTACCGGGTCAACGCCGGCCTGCGCTTCACGACGTTTGCGGAAGGTGTTCATCAGTATCTGGTTGAGGCCAACAGCAAACAATTCTACGACCTGACCGATATCGTTAGCGAGCTGAACAAAAACAGGCCGGTGCCTGTCAAGGATCTTTTTGAGACCATGTTTTCGTTCCAGGACCATGGCTATGTACAAAGACAGACAAGCTCTGAGCACTTTTCGAGTTATGCCCTGGAGCGCATCGCAGCGAAGTACCCGCTTCACCTGTTTGCTACAGAGGTCGATGGCGCATTCCACTTTCGCATCGAGTACATGACAAGCTATTTTACCAAAGCCGATATGGAGTTATTGATCGCGCAATTCCAGTCGCTGGTGAAGGACATCGCTGAAAAACCTGACGACCGTATTATGGACTATGTTGATCATGGCGTGGAAGCACAGCCGCAGGTAAGCAAGGATATCGCTTTCAACTTTTAACGCACCATCTGAAAATTTTTCCTTAACCTGACGCAACCTATGGCTGATAAATCAAAACTGGATCTTGAGACCATCAGGGCCAACCGGAATGTTGGTGCCCGCAATTATTGGCAAAATCGCCTGGAGGGCTATACACCCGGTGTTTATTTCGACGATTCGACACAGGCCTCACGGATGGCAAAGAAGCATTATGCGACTGATACAGCCATTGCGGCGGCGCAGCTTTCCGGCATGCTGGCCAGGATTGCTACATCTGACGAAGCGAAACACATTGTGCTGCTTTCGGCGCTCGGTGTGCTTGCTCAAAAGTGTTCTGCCGCCACTGACATCGGTGTGTTCACACCGTTGTACGCAAGCAATGGGCCGTCTCCTTTGGGGGTCATTCCTGTAAGAATGAAAAATTTCACCAGCATACAGTTTGTGAAATTCCTGAAGGTTGTAAAGGATGATGTTGTCGAAGACCTGCGCCATGGCAATTACCCTGTCGAAAAGATATTGGGTGTCGGCAGGGAGGAGATGAGCGATGTGCCAGTCACCGCCATGCTGGTAGAGGAGATCCATAACCTGGTGGCATTCGAGGCGTTGTCACCCGACATCCTGTTTTCTTTCAGCGTCAGGGATTCACTGACGCTGGAGGTCAGGTACAAGATCGGAAAATTCAGCGCGTCGTACATCGCTCAATTAAGTGCGCGTTACTTCAACCTGCTGCACAATCTTCTCTCGGAAAACAGCAAGATCATTGACGATGTAGAGATGGTTTCGGATCAGGAAAAGCACATGTTGCTCTCCGGATTCAACGACACGGCTATCAATTACGAGCACCACGAAACCATTGTGTCATTGTTCGAGCGTCAGGCACGAAGCACACCCGACAAGACGGCCCTGGTATACGAGGGGAAAAAGCTAACCTACCGGGAGCTTAACGATCGGGCGAACGTATTGGCGCACCATCTCAGGGACAAATATCATGTGAAACCTGGCGCGCTGGTAGGGGTGGTAATGCCGCGGTCCGAGCGCATGGTGATTGCGTTGCTGGGCATCCTGAAGTCGGGAGCAGCTTATGTTCCTGTTGATCCTTCTTATCCGAAAGACCGGATACACTACATCCTGGAAGACTCCGGGGCGAAGGTTGCATTGATGAGCCAGGCGTTGCAGGCAGCAACCCCTTTTCAGGGTGACGTGATCAACTTCGATACGTTTACCGAAGACTTTGCAGCCGATCCAGTGCCGGTGAACACACCCACAGACCTGTGTTACCTGATCTATACCTCCGGGTCAACAGGAAAGCCCAAGGGAGTAATGATCTCGCATGGCAACGTGGTCAATTTCTTTGCGGGCATGAATGAGCGTCTGACACGGCGCCAGGACGACTGCATGCTCGCGGTCACCAGCATATCGTTCGATATTTCGGTACTCGAGATCTTCTGGACCCTCTGCCACGGAATAGAGGTAGTGGTGCACCCGTCTGACATTCCACTGACGGGTCTCGACCGGTATGTTCAGGGTGAAGACCTTTCGATCGATTTCAGCCTGTTCTTCTTCTCCAGCTACGATAACCGTGAAGAGAACAAGTACAACCTGCTGCTTGAATCGGTGAAGTATGCCGACCGCGAAGGCTTCAAAGCTGTGTGGACTCCGGAACGGCATTTCCATGAGTTTGGAGGTCTGTATCCCAACCCGGCAGTAACCAGCGCGGCGCTGGCGATGATCACCCGGCAGATCGAATTAAGGAGTGGCAGCATCGTATCACCCCTGCACGACGTGGCCCGTATAGCCGAAGAGTGGTCTGTGGTGGATAACTTATCCGGCGGCAGGGTAGGGCTCTCTTTTGCATCGGGATGGAATCCAAACGACTTTGTTCTTGCGCCGGCCAATTATAAAGAGCGGCAGCGGATCATGTACGAGCAGATCGAAACGGTCAAAATGCTTTGGAAAGGGGGAACCCTTAAACGTGAGAACGGATTCAACAAGGAAGTAGAGTTCAGGATCTTTCCGGCACCGGTTCAAAAAGATCTCCCCATATGGATCACTTCCAGTGGCAATGAGGAGACCTTTAAAGCGGCCGGAGCGATCGGTGCCAACTTGCTGACCCATCTCTTAGGGCAAGACCCGGAGGAATTAGGCAAGAAGATCAGGCTTTACCGTGAAGCACTGAGGGCGAATGGCCATGACGTTGCATCCGGTAAGGTGGCATTGATGCTGCACACCTACATCGGTGACGACATAGACGAGGTGGAGCGGCTGGTGGAGGGGCCTTTTATAGAATACCTCAAGAGCTCCATCGGCCTGAGCAAGATCCTGATAGAGGAAACGGGCCTGAAAGACGAGGACCTGCCGAAGGAAAGAATGGATACTATTTTGAAGAATTCCTTCCGCCGTTATTATAAGACCAGTGCCTTGATCGGTACCCGCAGCAGCTGCAGTGAAATGATCCAGAAGCTGAAAAGGATCGGCGTGGATGAGATCGCGTGCCTGGTGGATTTTGGTGTGGCGCAAGACAAGGTGCTTGAAGGGCTGAAGAACCTGAAAGCATTAAAAGAGCTGTTCTCCAGGAGAGGCGATATGCTTCACCGCCCCATTACCATGATGCAATCCACACCGTCCTTCGTGAAGCTCGCCAGGGATGGAAACGGCTCGCACAAATTTCTGAAAGCGCTGCGCCTGTTGTTGCTAGGGGGAGAGAACGTACCCCTTTCGCTGATCGATAAGCTCAGGTCTGATACGAAAGCTGATCTGTATAATATGTACGGCCCGACTGAAACAACGGTATGGTCATGCGTGCACCGGTTTGAAGAGAAGACCGGGCGCATCAGTGTAGGGAAGCCGATCGCGAATACGCAGGTCTATGTGCTGAACAAAAACCTCCAGGTGGTTCCTGCGGGCATGGCTGGAGATGTTTATATCGCCGGCGACGGACTTTCAAAAGGATACTGGCACCGTGCTGCATTGACGGCGGAACGGTTTATTGAAAATCCCTTCAGCAGGGATCGGAAAATGTATAAGACGGGCGACATCGGCAGGTGGACAGCCGAGGGTACGCTTGAGCTTCTGGGAAGGGAAGACCACCAGGTGAAGATCCGGGGGTACCGGATAGAGCTGGAAGAGATCGAGAGCGCGTTGCTGGGATATGGTACCCTGCAGGAAGCGGTGGTCATTGCCAGGGAGAAGGATGAGGAGAAGTTCCTGGTGGCGTACTATACATCTGCCATGGAAGTAGACAACGCTGCGCTGCGAAGCTACCTGTCAGGGAAACTTCCGCACTATATGGTGCCTTCGTACCTGATGCGTATAGGCCGCATGTTGGTGACACCCAACGGTAAGATTGACCGGAAAGCATTCCCGGACCCGGAGGTCAAGGCAGGCGCGAATTACGTAAAACCATCTACGGAACAGGAACGGAAGCTGGTCAGGATCTGGGCCGGTATCCTTCGCCTCGACGAGAACAACATTGGCATCCGCGACGACTTCTTTGCCCTGGGAGGCCATTCGATCATGGCGGTTCGTTTGATCCAGAGTATCGAACAGCATTTCTCCATTCTCCTGAACCTGAAAGAAATATTCGAATGCGCCACCGTTGAAAAGCAGTGTGCCTTGCTTGGCCGCAGCACGCACCGGAATGTCAACCCCATCAACAAGGCTGAGAAGAAAGAGTTCTATACCGTGTCGTCGGCACAGGAGCGCCTTTTCTATGAACAGATGCTGAACAAGGATAGCATTACCAGCAACAATTCGAGCCTTTATGAGATCAAAGGAGCGCTGGATACGGAGCGGTTGAGGCAGTCATTCAGGGCACTGATAAAACGCCACGAAGGTTTAAGAACCAGTTTTTCGCTCCACGCTCAGGACCCGGTACAACAGATCGAAGCAGAAATGGATTTTGATATCTTGTTTTTGCCACCAGGCCGGTATGCCACCGTTGAAGATGCCTTTCACGATTTTGTAAGGCCATTCGACCTCCTGTCGTTCCCCCTGATCCGGTGCGCATTGTACCAGGACAGCACGCAGCGCAGGTTCCTTTTTGTGGATATTCATCACATTGTATGCGACGGCATTTCTGTCAATGTTTTGATGAACGAATTCAAAATGATCTACGAAGGTGTGCAATTGCCTCCTGTGAGCCTGCGGTATGTCGACTACGCTCACTGGCAGAAGCACCGGAAGAACAGCTTGCATCAGAGCCGGGAGTTCTGGGCAAGGCAGCTGTCGGGCCGGCTTCCGCACATCGATCTGCCGCTGACGGGCAACCGCGAAACTACAGAGATCTACAGGGCGTGCAGAAAAGTATTGCGGATCGACGCGGCACAGTATCAGCAGATCAAAAAGTTCACCACCGAAACGAATGTTTCAACCTTCATGTTCCTTCTGTCTGCTTATTATATCCTGCTCCACAAGATGTCGGGCAATACGGACATCATCATAGGGACCGACGCGATCGGAAGAACACACGCCGGGCTGAAGAATGTGGTCGGTACCTTCATCAACGTGCTTCCGCTGAGGATGCAGATAGCCACGCAGGCCTCGTACAGGGAATTTCTTCAGCAGGTAAAAAGTTGTGTGCTCGACGCCTTCGATAACCAGGAATTCCCTTTTGACCAGATGTTCTCGCTGGTGAACAAAGACGAGAAGAAGCAGATCATCGATGTGTATTTTTCGTCAGCCGATTTCCTCGACAACGAAGCTGAAATAAGCGCCCTGCAATTTGTTCCTACCCGCATCAACAGGCACGTGAACACAACGCGCTATGAGCTCGAGCTGAGCGTGAGTGAAAGCGATGGGCAGCTGGATGTCATCTTCATCTACAGTGATGCCCTCTACGATGCCCAGACGATCGAGCTATTCATGGAGTATTACGCGAACATTCTCACGGCCGCGCTCGAGAATAACCTCACCGATATCGAAACCTTCGAGCTGGAAAGCGCTGTGAACGCCGTGGCCTGAAAAACCGGAAAACTGATAAAACAAGACTAACATGTGTGGTATCTGTGGATTTATAAGATTCAACGGCGCGGTTACGGAAGCTGACCGTGCGATCATCGGCAAGATGAACAGCAAGCTCATTCATCGCGGACCGGACGCGCAGGATACCGTTCTGTTTGACCGTGTGGCGCTGGGGTTCAGCCGGCTCAGCATCATCGGTCTCGAGAATGGCATGCAACCGATCAGGAATGAAGATGGCACCGTGGTGCTGATCTGCAATGGAGAAATATTTAACTACATAGAGCTCCGTGAGCAGCTTAAGAAAGCAGGGCATATTTTCAGAACGGCCTCTGACGTGGAAGTGATCGTGCATCTCTACGAAGACCACGGCATGGATTTCCTGAACAAGCTGAACGGCCAGTTCGCCTTTGCGTTGTACGATTTGCGGACCAACGAGCTTTTCTGTGCCCGCGACCAGATGGGCATCAACCCTTTCTTTTACACCCTCACCGACAACGCATTCATCTTCGGGTCTGAGATCAAGGCGATTCTGGAACACCCGGAGTGTGTGCGCGAAGTGGACCGGGTTGGCCTGGACCAGGTTTTCACCTTTGCCGGCCTGGTGAGCCCCCGCACCATGTTCAGGCACATCAATAGCCTCGAGAACGGGCATTTTATCAACGTTAACCCCAGGGGCAAGATCACGAAGGAAGAATACTGGGACCTGGTGTACCCGGAAGGCGACCCCGGGAATGGCCGATCGGTGAACGATTACGTAGACAGGCTCGAGGACTTATTCGAGGCGTCGATCCGTTTGCGGCTGCGGGCGGATGTACCTTCGGGACTTTACCTGAGCGGGGGGCTCGACTCATCCATGATCGCCATGAAGGTGAATCAGCTGGTGCCACAAGCGAACAAAGAAGCTTTCTCCATTGATTTTATGGAGTCACAGCATTCTGAGTCGTTGTATCAGAAGCTGATCGCACGCGAAAGCAACTCACGCCTGAATCAGAAGACTTTCTTTTACGACGACATCAGCACACGGTTGCAGCATTCTGTTTATCACAGCGAATGTCCTATCAAAGAAACCTATAACACAGCGTCGCTGTCCTTGTCACAGGCTGTTAGATCGAAGGGCATCAAGGTGATCCTGTCAGGCGAGGGAGCCGACGAGTTCTTCGCAGGCTACGTGGGCTACCGTTTCGATAAGATGCGGGCGATGAACCCGTCGCAGTCTGCTCCGGACCCTGCTGAAGAGACCTTGCGCGAGCGGCTATGGGGCGACAGGTCTTTCTTTTATGAAATGAACTTCCTGCAGTTCGACGAGGTGAAACGATCCCTGTATGCCGCGGATGTTGCATCGTCTTTTGAAACGATCAACTGCCTGAATTATCCGCTGCTCAACAAGGAGCGCCTGCTCAACCGGAATGTGCTGAACAAAAGAGCATACATCGATTACAAGATCCGGCTGGTAGACCACCTGGTATCGGATCACGGAGACCGGATGGCCCTTGCCAATTCAGTAGAGGTGAGATATCCCTTTCTGGATAAGGACCTGGTGGAGTACTCGACGCAAATACCGTCATCGCTGAAGCTTCATGATTTCACGGAGAAGTACATCCTGAAAAAGATGGCCAGCCGTTTTGTGCCACAGGCTGTCTTCGAAAGGGAGAAGTTTCATTTCATTGCTCCAGGAAGCCCATACCTGTTGCAGAAGAACATTGAATATATCCAGGATATTCTTTCCTATGACCGCATCCGGCGGCAGGGATATTTCAACCCTGACAAAATAGAAGCGCTGAAAAAAACTTACAGCCAGGAAGGATTCACCGTCAACGCGCCGTATGAAAGTGATCTGCTCATTATCGTGATCACGTTTGGCATCCTGCTCGATAAGTTCTTCAGCGCATAACCGGCCCGTTATCTACAACCGATGCTGTCGTCTCCGGAGCGCTGATGCTGCCGCGTGAATTCGTAATACAAATCTTTAACCTTAAAACAACAAAGCCATGGAAGCCATTGATACCGTAAATCAGCTCAGTCAGCTTGAGTTTCACAGGTCGTACATATGTGACAAACCTGTGGTCATTAAAGGCGGCGTGAAGAACTCGAAAATGTTCAACCGCTGGACTCTGCCTTACCTGCAATCCAAAATAGGATCCAGGATGGTGCAGGTCAGCTACAACAAGGTGGGCGTCTTCAACTACAATGCCGAAAGAACCAAAGTGCCCTTTGACGAGCTGATTGCGCTGGCCACCTCTGAAAGAAGTGATAACAAGTCGTACTACCTGCAACAGGCCTCCATTGTTGAGCACCTGCCCGAGCTGCTGGAAGACGTGGAGCGTCCCGGGCTGATCCTCGACACAGACATGGTGAACGATCCGTACCTGTGGCTGGGTGCCGCGGGATGTGTATCACGCCTGCACTTCGACAACGAAGACAATTTTTTGATCCAGATCAAGGGAAGGAAAGAAGTATACCTCTTTTCCCCGGCGGATACCATTTACCTGTACCAGAGTGAAAAAGCGGGTGGTACACACATGAGTGAGATAGACCTCGACAACATCGACCATGAGCGTTTTCCGCTGGCCCGCCATGCCAGAAAATACCATTGTATTGTGGAAGCCGGCGATATGTTGTTCATACCGCACAACTGGTGGCATCATGTGCGCTCGCTGGATACCTCCATCAGCATCAATTATTGGTTTACACGGTTCGATGTGGTGGACAGCTCGGGACTTGAATCGGCGGGCGTGCAAGACCTCTGCGGACTCATCAAACAGTTCGTGGATAGGGGTGCAAGCATCGATCACAAAGACGTTGACGGAGAACCGCTGCTGCTGAAAGCGATCCGGAAAGGATACGCCAATGTTGTGGAAGCCTTCCTTACGCTCGGGGCCGACCCCAATGTTAAGTCATACCGGTCAAACCCTGACGGTACTTCGGCGCTTCTGCTCGCCATTGCAAACAGGAACCCGGAGATCGTCCGGCTCCTGCTGAGGTTTGGCGCAGATGATCTCCAGACCAGCAACAGGGCGGCGGCATTTGACCTCGCCAAAAAGCAGGGTGGCGCGCAGGTGGCGCAGCTGCTGGAAGAAAGTCTTCTCAAGACCTCGTAAGCCGATATCCATTCAGTGCCAACGGTCTTTCACCATCGCAGACAACCCATAAACCAGATCAGATGATTTTTCAGAATGCACTCATCAAAAGCCTGAAGACGCACCGTGAGCGGATTGCCATAGAAAGCCCTGACCGGAAGATCTCTTACGCAGCCCTGCTGGCGACGGCCAACCGCATATCCGGTTTTTTGCTGGACAGTGATATCGCCAGTGAAACAGTGATCGGCGTAAGCCTGAAGAACCGGGGCGATCTCATTTGCACCATCATCGGTATTCTCAACGCACGGTGCGCATTTGTTTTGCTTGACAGCACACTTCCGGACAACAGGCTTTCGGCCATGATCAGGGACCTTGACCTTCATCACATCATTACGGATGATCGGGATGGCCGCTTTCCAA
This sequence comes from Chryseosolibacter histidinae, assembly GCF_018598225.1. Taxonomy (GTDB): domain Bacteria; phylum Bacteroidota; class Bacteroidia; order Cytophagales; family Cyclobacteriaceae; genus Chryseosolibacter; species Chryseosolibacter histidini. Next base: position 304,411 of record NZ_JAHESF010000001.1, read on the forward strand.
TAGCTGGGAGCGATGCCGTGATCTATACCTATGCGTCGTTACTGGTGGCCGATGCCGACGAAAAGATCCAGTACCCCGAGTATCACCCTGACGACAGCCTTTACGTATTCTTTACGTCAGGCTCCACCGGAACGCCTAAAGGTATCGTTGGAAGGAATGCGAGCCTGTTACAGTTCATCCGTTGGGAGATAGCCACCTTTAGCATTACCAGCGACGCACGGGTGAGTCAGCTGATCAGCCCGTACTTTGACGCCTTTTTGAGGGATGTATTTGTTCCGTTGCTCGCCGGTGGCACTGTATGCATACCGCCTTCTGACGCAGGTCTTTTTTCGCCTGAAAAACTGGTGTCGTGGATCGATGAAGCAGCGATCACCCTGATCCATTGCGTTCCCAGCGTATTCCGCCAATTCAGCAGCGAGCTCCTCACGGCCGATCATTTCAAAGCGTTGAAACATGTTTTGCTTTCGGGCGAGAAGATCCCCCCTTCAGCGCTTGCCCGGTGGTACAACGTCATGGGATCGGGGGTGCAGCTTGTGAACCTCTACGGAACCACGGAGACCACCATGATCAGGTCGTATTATCCCATCAAACCGGAAGATGTCAGGGCGGCGCGGATCCCCGTGGGCATGCCCATTCATGATACACAATTGCTGATCTCCAACAACGACTTCAAGCCTTGTAAGCCATTGATCGCCGGTGATCTTTTTATCATCTCCAACTATGTGACAAAAGGTTATCTGAACAACCCTGAGCTGACTCACGAGAAGTTCATCAGGCTGAACGCGGGAACGCCGGACGAAAAGATCGCTTTCAAAACAGGCGATAAAGCCAGGATGCTGGCGGATGGAACCATTGATCTTATTGGCAGGGAAGACCGCCAGATAAAACTGCGGGGCATGAGAATAGAGCTCGACGAGATCGAGCGTGTGCTTGCGGGTGCCGAGGTTGTCAGAAATGTGGCAGTGGTCAAGCGCACGTTTGAAAATGGCGATGAGTCGCTGGTGGCTTTTGTGATCCCCGCAGCCGAAGACGTCACAGACCTGTCAGGTAACCTCAGGCAGTACCTTGCGTTACATTTGCCCGACTATATGGTTCCCGCGGATATTGTAGCGGTGGAGCAATACCCGCAGCTGAGCAACGGCAAGATCGACTACCAGGCACTTGCCAGCTTACCGGTGCAGGAAACCATCATCGCCCCGGCCAATGCCGTCGAGGCGAAGATCTTGTCGATCTGGAAAGATGTGCTCGGCGACAAATCCATCTCTACAGACGACAGCTTTCATAAGATCGGCGGCAACTCGTTAAGCATCATGAAGCTGATCGGCAGGATCTACAAAGAGTACAATGTCAGGATCAGCCTGAGCGAGCTGTTCAATAACCTCACCATCAAGCAACAGGCCCTGCTGGTGCAGCGCTCCAACAAAGACATGCTGTACATGATCCCACGAACTTCGCCGAAAGCTTTTTACCATGTGTCTTCGGTGCAGGAGCGTATGTATTATAACCAGGAGCTGAAAAAGGAAAGTACTTCCTACAACCTGCCCATGGCCTGGGAGGTCAAAGGTGCATTTGACAAGGCCAGGGTGGAATCCGTTTTCAAGGCGTTGATCCACCGGCATGAGGTCTTGAGAACCGCATTCCGTATCGATCAGGGCGAGTTGTTCCAGTTTGTGGAAAAGGAAGTCGACTTTGAAATAACGGAGGTCAGCATCACCGACGAGAATGTCGACCACGCGATCAGGAGATCTATAAAACCCTTTGATCTCGGCAAGGCGCCTTTGCTGCGGTGCGCGGCCATCCATACACCTGCCGGGAGAAAAATGCTCGTGGTTGACCTGCATCATATTATTTGCGATGGCATGTCACAATGGAACCTGCTGGCGGATTTTTCAAAACTTTACAGCGGAGAAGTGTTGAAGCAGCCGGCGATCCAGTATAAAGATTACGCAGAGTGGGAGTATCATTTCAGGTCAACAGAGGAATATCTTTCTCACCGGGAATTCTGGCTCCGGAGCTTTGAAGGTACTATGCCTGCGCTTGACCTTCCCGTGATCTCCGCGGGCACTGATGATACCGATCATGGCGGCAGCCTGCAGTTCGAGGTCGGCAAGAAAACCCTTCAACCATTGCTGGATTATCTGCATAACGAAGGCATGACCGCCTTTCCGGGATTGTTCTCACTATACCATGCCTTCTTATGCCAGCTGACCGGGCAGGAAGACATCGTCATCGGCACGGCTACGTCCGGCAGGATGCAGCAGGAGCTGGAGGAAGTTGTGGGCATGTTCGTAAAAACCCTTCCCATCCGTTATCAAATGGATCCTGATATTTCTTTCAGCGGTTTGGTGAAAGGCATCAACCACCATCTGATACAGGCCAACAGCAAACAGGTGTATGATCTTGCCAACATCGTGATCGAGCTGAACAACAACAGGGCTACACCCATTAAAAGCCTGTTCGACGCTGCGTTTGTCTTTCAGAACTTCGGGGAGCGCAACCGGGCGAAAGGGGCCGGAGAATTTTCTCTTCATTCCTTCGAGAACATCAGCGCCAAATATCCGATCGTTCTTTTTGCGAGCGAAGATGACGACGCGTTCGTGTTCAGGTTTGAATACCTCTCGTCGTACTTTACAAAAGCAGACGTGGAGCTGCTCGTAAGCCGTTTTAAGCTCTTGTGTGAGAAAGTATCCGAGAACCTCGACGCCAGCCTCATCGAGATCATTGGCGGCAATGAGTCCACAGACGGCCTGGTTGAAGATGATATCCTTTTCAATTTTTAGTGCATCCGTTTTTTTTGCCTGCTGCCGGGCAGAATATCAGTTCACTGTAATAGCCATCTACTGAAACCCCTATGATCGAAGAATCAACCTTAAACCTGAAAGCGCTCAAGGTAAATCAGAACATCGCCTCGCGGAATTACTGGAAGAATCGGTTTTCGGATTTTGAGTTCAGGACATATTTCGAGCACATTCAGCTCACGCAACGACCGCTTGATCACAAACGCCCGGGTGCATGCCAGTCGAAGGCATCCGCCGGACTCTATCAGGACCTCTGTGAAATAGCACCGTCAGACAACGCCAGGCACCTCATCCTGCTATCGGCGCTGGGTATTTTTATTTCGAAGTACGCTTCAACTGATGATGTCTGCGTGTTCAGCTTGCCATACACGAATGACGCGAAACGTGAGCACAACCTGATGCCGGTGAGAATGAACGGTTTTGCCGGGACGGACTTCAGAACATTCCTGTCTCAGCTGAAACAGAACATGCTCCAGGATCTGAAGCACAGGCATTACCCGGTGGAGAAAATATTCAGCCTGGAAGTGTTGGAACACGCGTCGCCGGTAGGTATGCTGCTGGAAGGCAAACACCCTTCGCAAGCGTTTGATGTGCTGCAGCCCGGCATGTTGTTCTGCTTTAAGATACAAGATGCGCTTGCTCTCACGCTCCGGTACGACCAAAACACCCATGACGAAAAATACGTGTCGCTGCTTCCAGGACTTTATTTCAGCCTGCTGGGCAACCTTGTGCGTGATGTTAAAAAGAGCATCGAAGCCGTGGAGCTCATCTCGGAACAGGAGCGGAGTCGCATCATCAATGAGTTTAACGATACCGACAGCAAATACGACAGGAGTGAGTCTGTCATTGAGATGTTTGAATCGCGTGTGGAAAAGAACCCTTTTTCTACAGCCCTGGAAAGCGGTGGACAGGCCATCAGCTTTCACAACCTGAACATCGAGGTAAATAAGTTGTCACATTACCTCTATCAGGCGGGTGTCAGGCCCAATGAGCCTGTGGCGATCCTGCTGCGTCGCTCTGTTGATTTTGTGGTGAGCGTACTGGCTGTGCTCAAGGTGGGAGGCGTGTACCTGCCCATTGACCCTGACTACCCTGGTGAGCGCATCAACTACTTGCTGAAAGACAGCCATGCCGGGTTTCTCATTACACATGACGAGCTGCTGGCTGCCACCACGATACAAACATCTGTAGTAAAGATCGCGCTCGATACAAACAGGAAGGAGATACAGGCTTGCCCGATACTCAACCCAGGCAGAAAGAACGGTGGCAGTATTTATGTGATCTATACTTCCGGATCCACCGGTAAACCGAAAGGTGTGATCGGCACCCAGGTGGGGCTGCTGAACAGGCTTCGCTGGGGATGGCACAAGTACCCTTACACCGCCGGGGAAGTGTGCAGCCAAAAAACCAGCCTGAGCTTTGTGGATCATGTGGCGGAAATGTTTTCACCGCTGCTTATGGGCGTGCCGCTGGCAGTGATCGACGCGGAAGATGTCATGGATGTGAACAAGCTCGTGCATTGCATCACCGGAAGGAAGATCAGCAGGATCACGCTGGTGCCTTCGTTGCTGCAGGCGCTGATACAGGTTGTGCGGGAAAAGAAAATAGAGATCACTACGTTGCAATATGTGTTTTGCAGCGGAGAGAATTTGCCGCTCCCACTTGCCAGGGAGTTCTTCGAGGTTTTTCCATCGGTGAAGCTGGTGAATATCTATGGCTCAACGGAGGTCAGCGCCGATGTTACGGCATATACGGTGAATGATATGTTCCACGCTGAAGAACAAACGTCTCTTTATGTGGAGAACCGTAAAGTACCCATAGGCACCCCGATGTTCAACACCAGGATACTGATCCTTGACAGGAATGACCGGCTGATGCCGATAGGCGTGCCCGGGGAGATCTGTGTTTCCGGCGATGCTGTGGCACCCGGATATCTGAACGGCCAGGAGCTCACCGCCAGCAGAATGACGGACAACCCGTTCTTCAGGAAACAGAAAATGTACAGGACGGGCGACCTCGGCCGGTGGTTGCCCGACGGAAACATCGAGTATCTCGGCAGGCTCGACCATGAAGTGAAGATCAGGGGATTCAGGATCAGGCTCGGAGAAATAGAAGACGCGCTGAGAACCCTGACTGCTATCCACAAGGTGGCAGTGGTTGCCAGGGGAATGGAAGGAGACCAGCAGCTGGTGGCGTATTATGTGAGCGAAACCGATCTCAGAAGCTCGGACCTGCGACTCTATCTCTCGGGGAAATTGCCCGGCTACATGGTGCCGTCACACTACATCCGGCTGCAGCAGCTTCCGTTGACACCCAGCGGTAAAACAGACCGGCATGCATTGCCGGAACCGGAGATCAGGGCAGGTGAAGATTACCAGGCGCCTTCGGATGAGACCGAGAAAAAGCTCGTCAGCATATGGGCCGATGTGCTCAGGCTGGAAGCACCGGTGATCAGCGTTACCGCCAGCTTCTTCGAGTTGGGTGGCCACTCGCTCAGGGCCATGTCGCTGGTTAACAAGATCCAGGAAGTATTTGGCATAACCATTTCCATCCGTGAGGTGTTCGACCGGAAAGACATCCGGAGCCTGGGCAGGCTATTGCGTACTTCGGAACGGTCTGTGATCTCAAGACTGAAACGGGCCGAATCGCGCGAATACTATGAGTTATCCATCGCGCAGCAGCGTGTTTACTACTTTTACGAGCTTGATAAACTTTCGCTCGCTTTTAATTTGCCGGCCGTCACCAGGATCGAAGGCCCGCTCGATATGGAAAAGCTCCGGAGCGTCTTTATGCAGCTTGTTAATCGCCATGAAACCTTACATGCTTCTTTCAGGATCGTCAATGACAAACCGGCCCAATTTATCCATAAGGACTTTACGCTCCCGATAGAAGAATTTCAGTGTACAGAAGACGGGCTCGACTCCATCATCCATCAATTTATCCGGCCTTTTGATCTGAGCCAGGCGCCGTTGTTCAGGGTAGGGCTCGTGCAAACGGCTCAGCAGGTGCATTACCTGATGGTTGATATGCATCACATCATCTCAGACGGTGCGTCTATCGGGTTGCTGATCAACGATTTTATGCTGTTGTATAACGATGTGCCATTGCTTCCGCTGGAGCTCGACTACAAAGATTATGCGATGTGGCAGCAGAGTGCAGGGTACCAGAATAAGATCGCCCGCCAGAAGGATTTTTGGGTAAAACAGTTTTCGGAGGCCATTGTGCCGCTCGATCTTCCGATAGACTTTGCGAGACCCACTACTACGGAAGGTGGCACGTTTGCATTTGCGCTCAGCGCAGACGAGACAAGGCAGCTGCGGGCCATCGCTGAGAAGGAGGTGGCAACCATTTCGATGATCATACTGTCCGTGCTCAATATCCTGCTGGGAAAGATGGCCAACCAGGAAGATGTGGTGGTAGGTATGGCGGTGGCCGGACGGGAACAGTTTGAGCTGGAAGGTATGATCGGCATGTTTCCAGTAGTGCTGCCGTTGCGTACCTATCCTAAGGCCGAGCTAAGCTTCCGGGAATTTTTGACCTCGTTGAAAGCTACGTTCCTATCTTCATTCGATAATCAAAGCTATCAGTACGAAGAGCTTGCGAAGGAGCTGAACCTGGAGCGCACCACCGCGAGAAACCCCTGGTTCGATGTGATGTACCTGTATCAGAATTTCGAGAGGTCGTCGCTGGCGATTCCCGGCGTGGTGGTGACACCTTATAAGGAACAGAACACCGTAGCCTATGAAAAGCTCAACCTGACGGTGATCGAGAACAGGGACCAGTTATGTTTCAGGCTGGTGTATGCTACAGCCCTCTTCAAAAAAGAAACCATGGAGCGGCTGGCGAAATACTTCCGGCATATCGTCAACGTGGTGATCAGAGACACCGGCGTCCGCATCGCAGACATTGAAATGACGGAAGGAGATAACAGGGCGTATGTCGCGCATGCCGGCAACAACAGGAAAAGCATCGCACGGGACAAAGGATTTTCAGCGCTGTTCAGGGACCAGGTCAGCAGAACACCACTGAATATCGCCGTCAGGCATAACGATTCCGCGCTGACCTATGAAGCGTTGAGCCGTGAATCGGTACACCTCGCATCCCGGCTGAAGGCGAGGGGAGTAGCACCTGACAGGAATGTTGCCTTGCTGTTGCCGAGGGGAATTGGCATGCTTACCAGTATTCTCGCGGTCTTTCATGCGGGCGGCGCCTATGTGCCCGTGGATGTTGACTTTCCCCTTCAACGTATCCAGGAGATCCTCTCGGGCTGCCGGCCACAGGTTGTTATCGTGTCGGCGGAGACCTTGCACCTCATCGACGGGATCAAAGGCATCCACGAAATGATGGAAGTTATTTGTATCGACCCCCCGGATGAGGCAAACAAAAAGTTAATTGAACCCGTGCAGCAACAAGGCGATGACCTCGCTTACATCATTTATACTTCGGGCACCACCGGAAAGCCCAAAGGTGTGATGATCCACCAGCTCGGCATGATCAACCACCTGCACGCCATGATCGACATTTTAAAAGTGGACGAAAAGGACGTTATCGCCCAAACCGCTTCACCTTGTTTCGATATATCCGTGTGGCAGTTCCTGACGGCGTTGGTCACAGGCGCCACCACGTGTATCATTGATAAGGAAAAGATCATGGAGCCGGCCGTGCTGGTGGAAACCCTGCAACGAGAGGGCGTCACGATATTCCAGGCTGTTCCGTCGTTGCTGGCCACCTTCCTGGATGAGGTCCCCGAAGGCAGCCGTAAGCTGGAAAAACTGCGCTGGATGATTCCAACAGGCGAATCGCTGACAGCGCCACTAGCCAAAAAGTGGTATTCATACTATCCGCATATTCCGTTGCTGAACGCCTATGGGCCGGCGGAAGCATCAGACGATGTTACCACGTATGTTGTGGCGCCTCCTGAGGAAGGCCAGCTCGCGGTGCCCATCGGAACACCCATTCAGAATATGCAGGTGTACATTGTGAATGACTCGATGAAGATCTGCCCGGTGGGTGTGAAAGGAGAAATATGTGTGGCGGGCATCGGTGTTGGCAAGGGATACTGGCGTGATGAAGAAAAAACCAGGAGCGCGTTTGTATCCAATCCCTTTGTGCAGACCGAAAACGATCCGGACTACGCTACGCTGTATAAGACCGGCGATATCGGCTACTATCTTCCGGATGGAAGCATCATGTGCTGCGGCCGGAGAGATGATCAGGTCAAGATCAGGGGATACAGGATCGAGCTGAATGAGGTAGAGGGACAGTTGTTGCAGCATGACATGATCCAGGAAGTGACTGTTCAGGCGAAAGAGTCCGACGGCATCCGGTACCTTGTTGCCTATTACGCGGCGCCGGAAGAGATCGCGCCCGCTGATATTGAAAAATTCCTGGCAGACCGGCTGCCACAATACATGATCCCGTCTTATTATGTGAGGCTGGCGAAGCTGCCATTGACCCCTAACGGAAAGCTCGACAGGCGGGCGCTACCCGAGCCCGACATAAAAACCGAGATGCAGTATGTTGCACCTGCCAACGAAATGGAAGAGCGACTGGCCGTTGTATGGTCGTCAGTTTTAAAACTCGATGCCGACAGGATCGGCGTAGAATCCAGCTTCTTTACCATGGGCGGTCATTCTTTGAGCGCGATCATATTGCTCAACCGGGTTTATAAAGAATTTCAGGTAAAAGTGCTGCTGAAAGAGTTCTTCATGAAGCCAACCATCCGGTTTACGGCAGAGTACATCGAAACGCATAGGTGGCTGCAAGCGGCGCCTTCTGTGGAAGCTGTGGATGCGACAGAAGTGATCATTTAACCGCCCGGCGATGGGTAGCGTAATGCAAGCCAGACCAGAAAAAGAACCGCCGATCAGGCCACGGGAAATATCCGGCAACATGGCAGATGCCAGGGTGATGCGTCCCGTACAATTGCCCAGAGACGTGGTCGGTGCTTCGGTAGGCCAGGGCAGATCGGCACAGGTTTGCACAGTGCTGGATGCCGTTGAAACAAACAAGCTGAAGGTCATGGTGCAACAACAGGAAGCGTCTCTGTTCGCAGTGATGTTGGCCTGCTACTCCGTTTTATTAAGCAAGCTCAGCGGACAGGAAGACATCGTCATGAACATTGCTGCTCCGGGCGATGTGTGCTCCGGTCTTGAAGACACACGTGAATACACCATTCCCCTGGTCAGCGTTCCGGGCGGAGATCGGCAGTTCAGCGATCTGGTTGCCGAAGTGATGCAGAGCTCCAATGCGTTCCCCGGAGGCCATGATGTGTTTGCGCCACAAGCCAGCGGAACTACGGCAGGAGGTGAGCAGTTTTCTTCCAATGTCTTTTTTGCAGTGCTGTCCCCGGGATGTTTCAACGCCAACACTTTCCCTGAGCGTTTTCCCCTCCTGAGCCATACGCATTTTGATCTCGCGCTGGAAGCTGGAGAAAAGTCTGGCGAAATGCACCTGTGCCTGACATACGCTGTTCGCAGCTTCTCACGCGATACGGTAGAGCGATTTGCGGGCTACCTGAAAAGGATCATCTCAGTTGTTACAGCCATTCCGGATATCAGGATCTCGGATATCCGCATCATCGGTGAACAGGAGATCAACCAGGTTCTGGTCCAGTTCAACGATACTGCACATGACTTTCCCGATGAGTGTGTGATTGCTCTGTTCGAAAAGCAGGTTACAAAAACGCCGGATACAGTAGCCATCCTATTTGAAACGCAGCAGATCACCTATGCTGAGCTTAACAGGGAAGCGTGTAAGCTTGCGGCATATCTCCGGCACAAAGGCATGCAACCGGACCAGGTAGTGGGTGTGCTGCTGGAGCGATCGGTGGCATACATTGTGGCTGTACTGGCCGTGCTGAAAAACGGTGGCCTCTATCTGCCTTTGGATCCGGGGCATCCCGAATGGCGGCTTGATTTTATGCTGCGCGATAGCCTTGCCGATTTTCTCATCACTAAGAAAAATATTCTGCAGAACAAGCATGTGGAATGTTCGGCTACACTGATATGCCTCGACCAGGAGGCGCAGATGATAACAGCTTGCGCCGGTCACATAGAGTTCGCCCCGCATGCGCGCGACATTTATGTTATCTATACTTCCGGTTCAACGGGGAAACCAAAAGGAGTTCTGGGAAGCCAGAAAGCATTGGTCAACAGGTTGCACTGGGGATGGGATCACTATCCTTACACTCCGGAAGAAGTATGCTGTCATAAAACCGGTTTTTGCTTTGTAGACCATGTGGTGGAGTTGTTTTCACCCCTGCTCAGCGGTGTGCGCCTGGTAGTGCTCAACGATCAGCAGATGACAGACCCGGGAGCGATGCTGGCGCTGCTGGCCCAACATCGTATTGGCAGGATCACACTGGTGCCTTCGCTGCTGCAGTCGCTTATCAAGGCGAAACGTCACAACAATGTTCAGATGGACTCACTGCGGTATGTTTTCTGCAGTGGCGAGGTTCTTACGTTTTACCTCGCGCAGCAGTTCTACCGGGAGTTTGGCCGTTCACGCCTGGTGAATATTTACGGCTCAACCGAAGTAGGTGCCGATGTATCATATTGTAACGTTGACCGTTATAATGTAGACGATGTTTTAAAATACTTCAGGAACACTTCCGGTATCGCCTCCGGGCAGGCCCAGGATGGTGGCATGCGTGGCTTTACCTCGGGGCAGGTAGACGTGGCACGGCTGGCAAAAAAGTTTCTCAATAGCGAGATCGCCGATTACCCCGTTCCGCTCTCGGAATATTATGCGAAGCTTGACCGTGACGTCATTCCTTATACCATCGATACCTCATCTCCTGCGTTCATAGGACACATGACCTCCGTTCTCCCGGATTATGTGCATGATCTCAGCAAGCTCATTTCGCGGTTGAACCAAAACCTGGTGAAGATCGAGACGTCAAAATCCGTCACCTTCCTCGAAAGAGAAGCCATCGCTATACTGCACCGCGTTTTCTACGCGTTCCCGACTCAGTTCTATGACGAGAATGTTCAAAAGCTGAACACCAACCTGGGGATCATCACCAGCGGCGGCAGTACGGCAAATATCTCCGCGTTGTTAACCGCGCGAAACAGGGCATTGTATGGGGCACGCGCCAGTGAGAACGGGAAACACGGCGCAAGCATCTACACACTGCTGCGTGCGCAGGGATATGAAGACATGGTATTGATCGGATCGGAGCTCATGCATTATTCGTTCAGGAAGGCGGTGTCGGTATTGGGATTGGGTACCGACAACATCGTTTATGTGAAGAATGATATATACGGACGGATGAGCATCGCGGATCTTGAAGAAAAAATTGCTGCTTGCAAGCAACAAAAGCGTTTGATCCTGGCCATCGTTGGCATTGCGGGCTCGACGGAACGTGGGAGCATAGATCCGTTGCCCGAGATAGGACGGATCGCAGCGGCCCATCACATCCATTTTCACGTAGACGCGGCATGGGGTGGGGCGCTGATCTTTTCAGAGGTACACCGGCACCTGATCCGGGGCATTGAGAACGCCGATTCCATCACCTTCTGCGGCCACAAACAATTGTTCCTTCCCCAGGGCATCAGCATCTGCCTGTTCAGGGATCCCTCACAATTGAGCTACAATTCAACGGTGGCCAATTACCAGGCGAAGCAGGACTCGTATGATACGGGCAGGTTCACCATAGAAGGCTCGAGGCCCGCGTTGTCAATGTGCCTGCATGCATCGCTGAGCGTGATCGGAAAAAAAGGATACGCGCTGCTGATCGACAACGGCATTGAACGCGCTGCATCTTTTGCACACCTCATCGGGGCGCAGGATGCTTTTGAGCTGGTGAGCTGCCAGATCAATATTGTGAACTACCGGTATATTCCCTCTGCCATGAGGGATACGCTGCGCAAAGGTGCGTTGACCCCGGCGATGAATGCAACGATCAATAAGCTCAACAACGACATACAGGAGAATCAATTCTATCAGGGCAGAACATTCGTCTCCAAGACCATCATCCGGCACGTGGCACATGGCGAAATTGTTGTCTTCCGCGCCGTACTTTCCAATCCGCTGACAACACAGGATGACCTGATCAATGTTTTGAAAGACCAGTTCAGCATCATTGAAGCGCTTAGCGGTGACCGAAACGAATTCCGTGCGGTGCCTGAGCCGTTCAGGATGGATGACCTGCCGGAGCACGAAAATGCAGGACGAAGGAGCGAGCACCGGAAAGTATCAATAGGCCGGCCGTTGTACAATACGAAGATCGTGATCGTGGATAGATATGACCGTGTGCAGCCCATCGGTGTTCCCGGTGAAATATGTGTTTCCGGAGCGGGGCTCGCCAGTGGTTATGCCGGCGATGCTTCCCAGCGCACACACCGGTCGTTTGTGCCCAATCCTTACGATAGCAAGGCGCTGATGTACAGGACCGGCGACCTCGGCAAATGGATGCCCGACGGAACCATTGAATTTGTCGGGAGAATTGACCGGCAGGTGAAGGTCAACGGCTGCCGCATAGATCCCGAAGAGATCGAGGATGCACTCTATGCGCATGGCGGTATCGACCACGTTGCCGTCATCGAAAAAGAGAAGGGCACACGCCGGTTCCTGGTGGCATGTTATGTTTCCGAGGAGCCGATAGACCCTGCCGCGTTGCGTAGCTTCCTCTTGCTACGGCTCCCGGCCTATATGGTGCCCGCTTATTATGTAAGCATGCAAAAACTGCCCCTGACCTCCAACGGAAAAATAGACAACCAAACCTTACAGGAAGCCAGTGCCGGGCATTCCTTCACTTAATACAACTTTTATGAAAAACACATCCATCATCATGGGACGATCATTCCCGAACAAAGCGCTCATGCGCACGATCTTGATGCTGCCAGTATGCTGGAGCATGATGCTTCAGGCACAGGAACGTTTCACCGTTGCAGGCCGGAATATTACCGTCAGCACCTTCAACCGGGAAATTGAAAAGATGCTGGATGAGACCGGCATACCGGCGGTTTCATTGGCAGTGATCGATAACAACAAGATCGTTTTTTCCAATGCCTATGGATACAAGAACCTGCCCGAGAAACAGCGTGTCGATAAGAACACAATTTTTGAGGCCGCTTCACTATCTAAGAGTTTCCTGGTGTACGCCGTGTTCAAACTGGTAGATGAAGGAAAGTTTGATCTTGACAAGCCCATGCACGAGTATATGGACCCGGGGCCGCCCCTGAAGTATGATCCACGTCACAAGGCGATCACTCCGAGGATGATCCTCAGCCATACCTCCGGCATCGAGAACTGGCGATGGGAGAACAACAGGGACTCACTCGAGATCTTGAGCAACCCCGGTGAAAAATTTGTTTATTCCGGTACGGGTTATAACTACATGGCCGAGGCGATCGGGTTGATGCTGGGAGAACCGTATGAGAAATACATCGAAAGGATGGTGATCAAACCCTTGAAGCTGCGGCGTTCTTATGTGATGTTCGAAACGCGGGACGGCAAGGAAACACCGTCAAATTTTGCACTCGGCCACGATGCGTTTGGTAATCCCCATGACAAATGGAAAAATACGGAAGCAGTGCCTTCCAGCGCAAACATCGTTACCGCTGAGGACTATGCCAGGCTTATCATTGCCACTTTTGACGGCAAACACCTGTCGGCGAAAAGTATTCGTGACATTCTTCAGCCCATCAGCAAAATGGATAAGGACATGCCTTATTACTACGGTGCCGGCTTCGAGGTTTTTTATCTGGGGAAGGATACCCTCATCGCGCATAGCGGAAGCAATCCGGGATTCAAGGGACACGTGTTTTATTCCGTTGTCAACAAAAGAGGTTTTGTGTTTCTGACCAACAGCGAGCGTGGAAAACTGATCACTACCAGGCTGAGCAGGATGACGGCGGGCTTTGACATCGATCACTACTACATACCATTTTATCCAGACCAGTATCCGAGCAAAGCCATAGACGTGCTGAAGATCTACCGCGACCAGGGCGCCACCGCGATGTTTCAGACGATAACACAGTGGAAGCAGGAGGGCAAGCTTGATATAAAAACCCTCAATGAGGTAGCGCGCGTTTTTATCGACCATGACCGGGCCATCTCCTCTAAATTGCTGTACATGGCCGTCAGGTTGTTTCCGCCATCTGCCGAAACCCATTACCGGTTGGGTGATCTGTACAAGAATGAAACACAGTATGACTCCGCCTTTAAGAATTATACAAAAGCCCGTGCGCTTGATCCGGCACTGCCCGACATAGACCAGGCGCTGAAGCATTGCAGTGAAATGATGGCGGATGCCAGGCGGCGGGAGGCCCTCATCGTTAGCGTTGTTCCGAATGAAAGCGCCACCATACAAGCCGAAGACTACAATACAATGAAAGGTATTGCCATGGAGAAAACTGCAGATGCGGGCGGCGGCCAGAACGTAGGTTTTATAGAAACCGGAGACTGGATGGACTACCGCATCAACGTGCGGGCTGCTGGAACATACGCAGTCTCGTTCCGGGTTGCCAGCTTTAATGGAGGCAGCCAGATCCAGTTGCGCTCGGCTGATGACATACTGGCCACTGTTGATGTTCCCGCTACCGCCGGATGGCAGACCTGGACAACCCTCACGGCCGATGTTACGTTGCCCGCCGGAGAGCAGACGTTACGGCTTTTTACCACTAACGGCGGTTTTAATATCAACTGGCTCCGGCTCACCGCATCCGAAGGGGCGAAACCAAAATAGCGCGGCACGATTACTCACCTTGTAAACCACATAAACCTATGAACGAAACAAAAACGATCGAGGCGATCGGGCTGCCGCTGGTGGTGCAGCTCGACGACATGGATAAGGACGCATTCATTGCTTACTATCGGAAAAATGAAAACGAGATCACGCGAAAGCTGTCGAAGAGCGGCGCATTGAAGTTTACGGGTGTTACGATAAACTCCTTGCAGGATTTCCAGCACATCGTTGATTCCATATCCAGCAAGTTTCTGAACTACATCGATGGCAACTCTCCGCGTACGAAGCTGTCGGGCAATGTATACACCTCTACGGAGTACGATAAAACACAAAAGATAACGATGCACAATGAGCTGTCATACTCGGCGAAGTGGCCCAACAAACTGTTCTTTAGCTGCCTTCAGCCGGCCGAGAGCGGTGGGGAAACGCTGATCGCAGACAGCCGCGAGATCTACCGGAAGATGAGCCGGTCTATCGTGTCGGAGATCGAGAAGCGGGGAATTACCTACATCCGGAACCTGCACGGAGGTATGGGAATGGGGCCTTCCTGGCAGGATACGTTTGAAACCCGCGACAAAGCACAGCTCGAGCAATACTGCACATCATACGGAATAGACTTCGAGTGGCGCGACAACGATATGCTTAGACTCAAACAATTCAGCAAGGGTGTGATCGAGCACCGGCAGAGCGGGGAGAAGCTGTGGTTCAACCAGATCGATCAGTTCCATCCTTGCCACCTGGGAGAAGAGATGTTTGAAACGATCATGATCATGTACGGCGACGAGCAGAACTTTCCCATGTACGTGACCTACGGCGACGGCAAGGCGATAGACAAGAAGATGGTACAGGAAATACTCGACACCATTGATCAGGTCACCATCTATCCGCCATGGCAGAAGCATGAATTGATGATCGTAGACAACGAGCTGGTGTGTCACGGGAGGAACTCATACACCGGAGACCGCCGGGTGCTGGTGGCGATGTCAGAATGATCTTTAACCACCGTGCGATGGACGTTGCCAACGATAACGTGATCGGCATCGTAGGCGGTATGGGGCCTGAAGCGGGAATGGCTTTGTTCAATTCCATACTCACCCATACACGCGCTGCCACAGATCAGGAGCACTTGTCGGTGTTGTTGATGTCTTTTCCCCGGCATATCACAGACCGCACATTGTTCCTGCAAGGTGACGAAGAGATCAATCCGGCCTATAACGTGAGCGACATGATCTGCAGGCTTGAGTATGCGGGTGCCAGGGTGGTCGGTCTGGCGTGTAATACCGTGCATGTGCCGGAGATCTTTGATGTTATTGCAGCAGAGCTTCGTAAAAAGAACAGCCAGGTGCGGTTGCTCAATATGCCGGCGGAGACTTGCCGTTATATCAGGCGCCACCATGCGCAGGTGCACCGTGTAGGACTGATGACAACGAACGGAACGTATCGTTCAGCACTGTATGAAAATCTGCTGCTGGATTTTGGTTTTCATGCCATCGTACCGGATGCGATGTTTCAGAACGACGTTGTTCACAGGATGATCTATGACAAGCACTTCGGTATCAAAGCCAACCCGGGACGCATTACGCCTGAAGTAAAATTACGCGCGGCCGAAGCGATTGAATTTTTCCGGCAGCACCAGGCGGAAGCCATTATCCTCGGATGCACGGAGCTGTCGCTGCTGAAACAGGAATTGAGCCGCGACTTCGTTATCATCGATTCTACCGAAGCCCTGGCCCTTGCCCTGATCAGGGAAGCTACCGTTGCGCTTGCCCAGGCCCCACAGCTTTGATGTGCGCTATCATTATGCTTATTACAACATTTAACTCATCATTATGGATAACTTATCTGTGCTTGTTAAGGAAGAAGTGAATGAGATGGAAAAGACGATCAATGATTTCTTTTCCATTATTCCGGGAATAGAAAATGCTGCGCCGGCGCCTGCTGTGGATGCGCAGACCCTGAAGGAAGATGTTTTTATCAGGGAGTGGGTTTCCAGGAACAGGCCATGCCTGATCAAAGGTGCCGTTAAGCACTGGCCCGCCGTGGAAAAATGGCGACATAAGGAATACTGGCTGAGCAAATGCGAGAACTTTGAAGTGAGCGTTTATCCGCACCAGAATTATATCAACCAGACACTTCACAACAATGGGCATGAGCGCATGCAGTATCACGATGCGATCGAGCGCCTGTTTTCCAACAAAGACCATGTGTTCAGCATGCCGGGAGAACAGATCACTGAAAACAACCGGTTCGCCGCGATCCTGAATGACCTCGGCACCTTTACGTTCATGCCTTCTCCAGACCCGCCAAGGTGGTACGAAAAAAGACGGTTCTTCTCGTACCGGCGTGCCCACACCGCCTGGCATTACCACGGTGTGGATGAAACCCTCATGTGTCAGGTGAACGGAGCCAAACGTGTGGCCTTGTTCTCGCCGTCCATTCCACAAGCGAAGCACGTTACCAATTTTCTGCTCAAAGAAAAGTACCTCGAAGGACAGACCTTGGACAAAGACCTGGACCTGAAACCCATCATCGCAGACGTGGAAGAAGGTGACGCTTTGTACATTCCTCCATACTGGCATCACGGTGTTGTTCCTAAAGACGGAGAGATCGGGTTTACCCTTGCCTTTTGCTGGCCGAGTCCCATTCACATCCTGGGCGATTTTTCCAACTTCTTCGTGCGCGATCTGTACCGCGGAGCCATGTGGCCTTTGGGTGTAAAAACATTCCTGCTTCCCTTGCTGGGATGTTACGCAGGGTTCATGCATTATAAAAGAAAGCTGCTCGGTGCGCAATAACAATCCCTTTCACTCATTGCAGATAAAACATACCCACTCCGTTGTGAAGACCCGACGCATTTACGCTTTT
This sequence comes from Chryseosolibacter histidinae, assembly GCF_018598225.1. Lineage (GTDB taxonomy): Bacteria > Bacteroidota > Bacteroidia > Cytophagales > Cyclobacteriaceae > Chryseosolibacter > Chryseosolibacter histidini. The sequence continues at coordinate 321,766 of NZ_JAHESF010000001.1, forward strand.
ATATTTTTGATCCTTGGCATTTTCTGTGTGATGCCGTGTTCCGTTGCCCAGCAGGTCACGGACGAGGTATTGATGCGCCAGATAGAGAAAGAAGTCAGTCGCCTGATGGAGAAAGGTGACATCCCCGGGCTGAGCCTTGTGATGATCCGCGACGGCAGGCAGACCATCCGGAACTTTGGTTATGCTGACCTGAGATCGCAGCGAAGGGTGACGGACACCACCTTGTTCGAGCTGGGCTCCTGCAGCAAAGCTTTTACGTCACTGGCTGTGATGGTGCTGGTACACCAGGGCAAACTGGCGCTGGATGACGACGTGTCGCTGTACATTCCGTGGTTCAGGGTGTATCACGAATCGGCTCCCGCAAAAATCACCATCCGCAACCTGTTGCACCACACGAGCGGTATCCCATGGAATACCATCTCAGAAATTCCCGAGGATGACACAGAAGATGCGCTCGAGCGCACCGTTCGAACATTGGAAGGACAGGAGCTGAGCCACCTGCCGGGAGAAAAATTTGAATATGCCACCATCAATTATGATGTGCTGGCGCTCATCGTTCAGCGCATTGCGGGAAAACCTTTTGAGACTTTCCTGCAGGAGAACGTGATCGACCGGCTTGAGCTTCGGCATACCAGCATCGGTTATCCTGTTGACAGCACATTGAAGGCTACCGGCTACAAGATCGGGTTTCTGCAACCGAGAGAATATGTGGCCCCGGTTTTCAAAGGCAACAACGCAGCGGGATACGTTTCCTCCAACGCAGCGGATATCGGCCGGTGGTTACGTTTTCAAATGGGCCTTGCCGATCATGAGCTTTATGAGCTGGCCCAGGCAACACACCAGCGCGATGAAACGGTGCCACTACACGATATGTCCTCTTACGCAATGGGCTGGGACGTATCGCTGAATGGCAACCGGGAGATCTTTCACAACGGACTGAATCCCAACTATACATCCTTTATGGTATTCAGACGGGAGCAAAAGCTGGGCGTTGCCGTGCTGGCGAATGCAAACAGTAACTTTACGTTGGTGATCGGCGACAAGGTGATGAAGCTGCTGGCAGGCGAGAAGAGCAGCCTTACCAGCGATCCCGGAGACGGAAACGACAGGTTGTTCTCGGTTGCATCGGTGATGGCAGGCATCTATCTGTTACTCGTTACAGCCTTTGCTTCGCTCATGATCGTCGACATTGTCAAAGGCAGAAGACGGTATGAGCCGTTCACCCTGCGCAAGCTGAAGAGCCTGGTGCTGCAGCTGGTGGCGTTTCTTCCTTTTCTTGTTGCGATCTATCTCCTGCCCAGGGCATGGGCGGGTTTTGAATGGCAGGCCATCGTAGTGTGGACCCCGATAAGTTTTCTCACGTTTGTAACACTTTTGCTGATCGCTTTCGGCGCCAGCTATCTCACCTACGCTGTGAGCCTGTTCTTTCCGGAGCCGAACAAATTTAAACGCATCATTCCCAGGGTATTGCTCACCAGCATTCTTTCAAGCCTGGCCTACATGACCATCATCATACTCATCACCTCTGCGCTGGGCAGCAGCACACTGCCCGTGTACCTGGTGTTTTATTACGTGTTGTCAGTATCTGTTTACCTCCTGGGCCGCAGGTTTGTCGAAATAAGCCTGATCAGGTTTACCATGGAGCTGGTGTACGAGCTGCGCATCAAGCTCATTGACAAGATCTTTTCCACGTCCTATCAAAAGTTCGAGAAGATGGATCGTGGCCGGGTGTATACCGCCATGAACAACGACGTGAGTACGGTAGGTGAATCTACCAGCATGTTCGTTGTGTTGATCACACACTGCCTTACCACAGTGGGCGCGTTGCTGTACCTGGCGTCCATTGCTTTCTGGGCGGCGCTCACTACGGTGCTGCTGATCTCGATACTGGCTACGTTGTATTTCCTGGCGACGCGGAGCACCAATAAATACTACGAGCAGGCCCGTGACACCCAAAATGTGTTCATGCGTCTCATCAATGGTATGATCGATGGATTTAAGGAGATAAGCCTCCATCGTCAGAAAAAGCTGGAGTATAAAGATGACGTGGCAGCAACAGCTGAAGAATACAGGAGCAAGATCACGGTGGCCAGCGTCCGGTTTGTCAATGCCTCGCTGGTGGGTGAGATCCTGTTGATCATTACCCTCGGCGCAGTAGCCTTTGCGTTTCCCCGGATCTTTTCGGGCATCGAGGTGTATACCCTGATGAGTTTTGTCATCGTGCTGCTGTACCTGATCGGGCCCATCAATACCATCCTCACATCGGTGCCCGGCCTTGTGCGGCTCAGGATCGCCTGGAACAGGATCCAGCAGTTCCTGAGCGATATTCCGGCAAACATGGATATTACAAGGCCGCAGCCCATCGCCATGCCACCGGCGGTAGACAGCATCAAAGCACGGGGTGTAAAATTTCAATATAAGAATGGAAGCGAACAGGATGTGTTTACCGTCGGTCCCATCGACCTGGAGGTGAGAAAAGGAGAGATCCTCTTTATCATCGGTGGTAACGGAAGCGGAAAGACCACCCTGGCCAAGCTTATCACAGGTCTGTATGAACCTGATGAAGGAGAATTTCTCATCAACAACAAAACCATCAGGTCCGCCCAGCTCGGTGAGTACTTTTCAACCGTGTTCAGCCCTGCCTTCCTGTTCGAGAAACTGTACAACATAGACCCCGTACAAAAATCGGCAGCGATAGAGAAGTATTTGCAGGTGCTGAACCTTGACAGCAAGGTAAGGGTAGTGGGTAACCGGTACAGCACCATCGATCTCTCCGGTGGCCAGCGGAAACGGTTGGCGTTGTTGCAATGTTACCTGGAAGAATCGCCCATTTATTTGTTCGACGAGTGGGCGGCCGACCAGGACCCTGATTATCGCAATTTCTTTTACCGCACACTTCTCCCTGAAATGAAGGCCATGGGCAAGATCGTCATTGCCATCACCCATGACGATCATTACTTCGATGTGGCCGACAAGATCCTGAAAATGAGTCAGGGACAACCGGAGATCTACACGCGGCAGCATGCCCATGCGTCTCCCGCGGCGGTCATTTTTCCCTAGCATAATTGCATACAGTATGAATAACTTTGAAAGTTTTCACCTGGCGGAAAATGCCAGCGTGGTTTCTCCGGCGCTTCCCGGAAAAAAATCGAAAGAGATCCTGGCGTTCCAGCAGGAAAGAGAAGGCAGTATTGTCTCTTATCCACGGAACATGCCCATCGCCATCAACCGTGCCAAAGGTGCCGTTATTGAAGATGCCGACGGGAACCTGTTCCTGGATTTTTTCAGCGGGGCCGGTGTGCTGAATGTTGGCCATTGCAATGCCTTTGTGCTGGAATACGTGAAGGAGCAGCAGGAGAAGCTGGTTCATGCGCTGGATTTTCCTACCGAGAACCGAACGGACCTCGTCAGGAAAATATTTGAGCAGATCCCTGAAAAAATCCGGGATGAATTCAAGGTGAGCTTTTGCGGCCCTACCGGGTCAGACGCTGTGGAAGCGGCGATCAAGCTGGCCAAGCACAAGACCGGTAGGGAGGGAGTGATCGCCTTCCACGGCTCCTATCACGGCATGACCTCCGGCGCGCTGTCGGTAACAAGCAACGTAAAGCTGCGCAGCCGCATCAGCTCGCTCGTTCCCAACATCAGCTTCATACCCTACAGCTACTGCTACCGTTGCCCGTTCAATAAAGAAGCCGCTTCGTGCAAGCTTGATTGCGCTGATTACCTCAGGTATGTTCTGGAGAACCCGCACTCAGGTTTTGGAAAACCGGCTGCCATCATACTGGAGCCTATCCAGGGCGAGGGGGGAACCGTGATACCCAGGCCGGGTTTTCTTGAAAAGATCGTGGCCATTGCGCGGGCACATGATATTGTTGTGATCTTCGACGAGATCCAGTGCGGCTTTTTCAGAACCGGAAACTTCTGGGCGTTTGAAGATGCCCATACCTTTCCGGATATCATCACCATGTCTAAAGGGCTTGGCGGTATTGGCTTCCCCATCTCAGCTATTATTTACAACAAGTCTGTTGAATCGTGGGGGCCGGGAGATCACATCGGCACCTTCAGGGGAAATCAGGTAAGCATCGCCGCGGGAAACGGCGCATTTGAGTTTATCAGGAATTTTGACGTGGCGCAGCATACCATCGAGATGGGTGCGTACCTCATGAACAGGCTGGAACAGCTCAAGGCAACGTTCCCCTGCATCGGCGAGGTCAGAGGCAAAGGACTGATGATCGGGATCGAATATGTAACGGACAGAACGTCTAAAACGCCCGCGCCCGAGATGGTGAAGAAGATACGGGAGCTCTGTTTCTCCAGAGGCCTGCTGTTTGAAGTAGGCGGGCATTACAACAATGTCATTCGCTTTCTGCCACCGCTGATCATCAACAAGGTGATCATCAACAATGCGATGGAGATCTTTGAAAGCGCTAACCGCGAGGTAATGGCCCAGCCGGCCGAAGTTTACCAGGCCTAGGAAAGCGCTTCCACACAAAATCATCCGGATGAATGGAAAACCTCCTGTACAAGCTCAGGCAATCGCGCATCAGCATCACCGTGGTGGATGATCAGCTGAGGCTGAACATTCCTCATGATCTTGACGCAACGGAAATTGTGAAGGAGGTGAGAAAGAATAAGCAGGAGCTCATCTCTTACATCAGGAACGCCAGGGAAGCTTCCGGATTCGAAACACGTAAGCCTGAACCGGTAAAGAGACAGCAATCCTACGACGTTTCTCACCAGCAAAAAAAAGAGTATTTGCGCTTTTTGATACTGGGTGATCATGCCTTCAACATGAACTTTATACTTCCGTTTGAGGCGCTGGATAAAAAAGCGCTGGAGCAAGCGATAAAAACCCTTTTCGACAGGCACGAGAGTCTGCGCACCACTTTTTCACAAACAGATGGGCAGATCCGTCAGCATGTTCATGAGACCGGCTCCTTTGTCATCAACATCGAATACATCGACCTTGTCAACGAGACGGATAAGCAAAAGATCGCCGAAAGGCTGTTCAACGAGGGCATCAAACGACAATTCAACTTCGAGCGTGTGCCGCTGGCAGAGGTGAAGGTGGCCCATTATTTTGAAGGTGCGCATTTTCTGCTGTTTACCATCCACCATGTAAACTGTGATGCCTTCTCTACGGAAGTGCTGAAACGTGAGATCAGGCAGTTGTATGATGCTTACCGCACCGGGTCCGTAAATCCACTCGAGCCGCTGAAGCTTCAGATCAAAGATTACGCCCATTGGGTGAATGATCTTCTTCACAGCGATCGGGGCAGAGCATCAGCTGAATTTTACAAGAGAACGGTGGCCGGCAGCGTCTGTCATGAGTATGGCGTGCCCGACCGCGATAGCTGGCCACGGTCAGCGATTGGATCCTATAAGAAGGACCTGCAGCAGGAGCTGATCAAAGCAGGCGCTGAACAAAAAAGCAGTCAGTACACTGCCGTCTATGGCACCCTTGTGAACTTGTTTCCCCCAATGGGCGCCTTTTACAGGACATTTGTGAGCGGTGACCTGCTGGACAGGATCAGGAAGCTTGCCGTCGACTGCCAATCGAGCCTCTTTAATATTTTAACGGCCGCGCTGGCGGTAACCCTGTACGAAGCCAGCGGAAATCCCTACATCCGCATATACATCCCGTTTTCCACAAGGGTGTTTGAAGAGTTCGAACATATCGTCGGGTGGCTTACGAGTGAGATTGTGCTGTGCATCGAAGTGAGCAGGGGTGCTACCGTTAGGAGCTTTATTCAACATGTAGCGGGTGTCGTCCTCGAAACATCAAATCATCGGTTTTATCCACATGAAAAGATCCTGGACGACCTTGATCTGCCGCTGCAGGTGCTGGCGCCGGCAGTAATGAACCTGGTGAACATGACCGGAAATAAAATAGCCGACTTCAATCCGGTTCACAACAATCGCGGGTCGGGTCATTTCAATCTTGACTGCCAGGTGGCCGAATATGACAACGGTATGATGCTGGATGTGAACTATAAGCTGAGCAACTATTCATCCGCAACGATAGAGATACTGATGAACCGGTACGTCGATGTGCTTGAAAGAATGAGCCGGAATCCAGGGGCAGACCTAATTGAGGAGTAGCCACACCGTAGTTCTAACTTATCTGTTATCTAAACCTGTCAGCATGACCAAACTTCTCCCTGTATGCGCCTGGTGATCATTTCAAACAGGTTGCCCGTGATCGTTCATGGCGAAATGCCCAACGCCGGATTCGAAAGAAGCATCGGTGGACTGGTTACCGGTATTGATTCGTACGTGAAGATGATCGCAAGTGGAAAAACACGCTTCGATGACTATCTCTGGATAGGATGGCCGGGGACCGATGTTGATGAAAAAGATCAGAATCGTGTGCGCCGGCACCTGTTGGATGAGCACAAGCTTCTTCCTGTCTACCTGAGTGCCGAGATCATCCAGGAGTATTATTACGAATTCTGTAACCGCACGATCTGGCCTTTATTTCATTATTTCCCGGACCATGTCAGTCACAATTTCAGGTCATGGCAATATTATGAAGAGGCGAACGCCATGTTTTATGCCACGTTGCAGCAATGCCTCAGGCCCGATGATGTTGTCTGGATCCACGATTATCACCTGATGCTTTTACCGCAGATGATCCGCCGTGGTTTTCCGGAAGTATCTGTCAGTTTTTTCCTGCACATCCCTTTTCCAACAACGGATATTTTCAGGCATCTGTCGAGAGCAGAACAGGTTGGCATACTGGAAGGGTTGCTCGGTGCCGATGTCATCGGTTTCCATACCTATGGCTACGCGCACGAATTTTTACAATGCATTTTAAAAGTGCTGAAGCTCAAAAGCGATCAGCATGAAATTGTGCTGAACGACAGGAAAGTGAAGGTCGATATATTTCCCATGGGCATTGACTATGCGGGGATACGGCGGCTTTCCCTGTCGAAGCAGTGTGGAAGCATCAGGGAGAGCATCAGGCAGGATTTTTCCGGATACAAGCTGATCCTTTCCGTCGACCGCCTCGATTATACGAAAGGCATTTTGAACCGACTGATCGCATTTGAGCAGTTGCTGGAGCAGTTTCCGGAATGGAGAGAAAAAGTTGTGCTGATGATGATCGTCGCTCCTTCACGACGGGAGATCGGGGCTTATCAGCAGATCAAGAGAAGCATTGACGAGTGGGTGGGCCGCATCAACGGATCATATGGCACCAATAAGTGGGTGCCGGTCATTTATCAATACAAGCAGTTCAACCTCACGGAGCTTTGCGCGCTCTATGCTGCGAGTGATGTTGCGCTGGTGACGCCTCTCAGGGATGGCATGAACCTGATCGCGAAAGAATTCATTGCATCGCATACCGATAAAAAGGGTGTGCTGATCCTGAGCGAAATGGCGGGTGCCATCAACGAGCTGGTTGATGCTGTCGCCGTCAACCCTTACAGCACAGAAGAGATGGTCGCTGCATTGGTCCGGGCCCTGACCATGAGCTGCGAAGAGCAGGCATTTCGCAATGAACGGATGCACCTGAGGCTCAAAAAATATTCCGTTGTGAAGTGGGCACACGAGATCATGGAGGCAACTATCAACAATAAGAACAACAAGCCCGTGCGATCCACCAGACTGCTGGGGCAGGAAGATGAGGCATGGATGGTCTCACATTACAAACAAGCGCGGTCGCGGCTGTTCCTGTTCGATTATGATGGCACGCTCTCTCCGTTTGTCCAGCGCCCGGACGAAGCAAAGCCTACCGGCGATCTGCTGGCGCTCTTGCAGAAGATCGCGGGACAACAAGGCAATAAAGTGGTGATTGTCAGTGGACGCGATCGGAGAACGCTGTCAGACTGGTTTACAGGATGCAACATATCCTTCAGCGCCGACTTCGGAGCCTGGATCAATGGCAATGGAAGCTGGGAGATGCTGCACCGGTTTGACCGCGATTGGAAAAGGAGCATCAAACCCATTCTTGACAGGTATGTCTGTAAGCTGCCGTTGTCTTTTGTGGAAGAAAAGGAATGTGCCATCGTATGGGACCACCGCATGGCTGACCCTGAGCTGAGCAGGTTGCGCATCAACGAGCTTGCAGGCGAGCTCCGGCTTGACTCGGAATTTTATTCACACCTGGATGTGCTGAGAGGTGAGAATTCCTTCATCGTACGCAATGCGGGCAGCGATAAGGGTAATGCGGTGGCCTACTGGCTGGAGAAAGAAAAATATGATTTTATCCTGGCCATCGGTGATGACGATGCCGATGAAGAGCTCTTTAAAGCACTGCCGGCAGAGGCTTATACACTGAGGGTAGGAGAAGGCAGCACCCGCGCCAAATACTATACGCCGGCGCAGCAGTATATAAACCATCTCTTGCACAAATTCGCGTGATACCATGAAGATAATTCAGAGCTTCTGGACGATGCCGATGATCAGTGGTATGGAATCCATTACCAATAACCGTTTTTCCGGAGGCTGGCTCGACTGGAAATATCACCTGATGAGCTGGGCACTCAGTTGCCTGCAGCTACGAACATTTTATAATGAAGTAGAGCTTTTCACTGACCTTGCCGGCAAAAGATTGCTGATAGACCGGTTGCAGCTGCCTTATACAAAAGTGCATGTTGTATTGGATGAGCTCAACAGGTACGATCCGGGTTTATGGGCCCTTGGCAAGATCCGTACATTCAGCCTTCAAAGAACACCGTTCATCCATGTTGACGGAGATGTTTTTATCTGGCAAAAGTTCCCGGCAAGACTCACAGAGGCAGCGCTGGTAGCACAGAACCTCGAGCATAACTTTTCCTTTTATAGCGCGGTGCTCCGTGAGCTGATCGCGGAAAGATGTTATGTGCCCCCGGTCATGCTGGATAACTATGAGAATGAGATTTTTATCAATGCCTACAATGCAGGCATCATTGGTGGCAACGACGTTTCTTTTTTTCGCGATTATACCACCCAGGCACTGCAGTTCGTCGATAACAACCTGACGAACCTGGGCAATATATCGCTGGGCATGTTTAACCCGATCTGCGAGCAGCACCTGTACTATTGTATGGCAAAACAGCGGAATATACCGGTGCAGTGTTACACGGACATAACGGACGAGAAGCTGCTGAATACAATGCTGAAGGGGATCGATCAGTTCATGTGGACGCCCCACAGCACGCAATACATCCACCTGTTTGGCGAAGATGCCAAAAAGAATGAGCGCATCTGTGGGGTGCTGGCCGCCAAGTTGAATGGGAGCCACCCGCAGTACTATCAAAAGGTGATGGAGATCGTGAGGGAAAACGAAGCTGCAAATATAAAGTTCTGATAGGCGTATGGGGCCGTACGAATTGATGTTTGAGATCTCGGCCGAGGTGTGTTTCCAGATGGGTGGAATACACACGGTGATCCTTTCCAAGATCCAGCACATGCAGCGCCTGTGGGGAGACCGTTACGCGCTCATAGGACCTTACATATCGTCCTTCAACTATACGGGTGTATTCGAAGCAGTTCCCGATCATCAGATCCCCAGCCCTCATGTGCAGCAGGGCGTGGTGGCGTTGCGTGAAATGGGTGTAAACATCCACGCGGGTATATGGCAGGTGCCCGGTAACCCGTTTGTTATATTGATCGATCCTGTTCCGGTACCTCCCGGTTTTGACAGCTACAGGTCTGAATTTCTTCATAAGCATCGTATCGAGGCACCCGCAAAAGGCGACCTCATCAACTTATACATCCGGTTCGGTTATTACCTGGAGGCATTTTTCCGGGAATTGTGTGTGGGCATGCAACGCGACCACTGCAAGGTGATGGCTCATTTCCATGAGTATATGACCACGGTGGCGCTACCCGCGATCCGGCAGTTACCCGTACACACGGTTTTTACAACACACGCTACGGTGCTGGGTCGGTTTCTCGCATCGCGTGACAGGTGGTACGGCAAACACACGCCGGAAGATGACTGGCATGACAAAGTGCGTCTCATGTCGCGATACCATCGGTTCTGCCTGATGCTCGAGCGCCTTGCCGCCCGTCATTGTCATGTGCTTACATCGGTGAGCGCGGTTACGGCTGCGGAATGTTCCAGGTTTCTGGGAAGGGCCCCTGAAGTGATCACTCCCAACGGGCTGAACCTTGGGAACATTCAAGGCACTAATGGTGTACACAGCCGGGAAGCGATCAGGAGTGTAGTGTCAAAACATTTCGCCGGAGACCCGGCGGTGAACGGAAGTACATATTATTTCTTCACTTCCGGCCGTTACGAGTACCGGAATAAAGGTTACGACGTTGTAGTGCGGGCATTGGCAAAGCTCAACCGGTGGTTTCGGGAATCTTCCACCACAGCCACGGTGGTAATGTTTTTTATCACCGACCCACCTTATCCCAAATATTCGCATTGGGTTTATCGCATCAGGCAATGGGCATCCCGGGTGTTCTCTTTTCGGAAGAGCGCATCTCCGGGACTTTTTCTTTACGAGGTACCTGACCACGTCAGTAACAGCCACCTCGTCAGCGATCTCAAAAAATACAAGCTCAACAACCAGCCTTCAGACCGCGTTAAGGTATTGTATCATCCACAGTTTGTAACCGCGCAGGGGCCGGGCCTTCGGATGACGTACCTGGATTTTGTCAAAGGTTGTGATCTCGGGATCTTTCCAAGTCATTATGAACCGTGGGGCCTTACACCCGCGGAATGCATCAGTGCCTGCGTGCCAACGGTTACCACCAGCATGACCGGGTTCGCTCGTTATATCTCCACCCATACCCATGCCGTTAAAGATTCCGGCATCTTTATCCTTGACCGGCACCAGGGCGACCCGACAGACGCGCTTTTCGACGTGATGAAGGATTTTGTGACCGATCGTAAAAATTACAGGCCGACGTTGCAGGAATGTTCCCGGCTATTGGATTGGTCTAACATGATCACCTATTACGACGCTGCCTACAAAAAGGCAATGTCATAAGAACCGGTTGCGTCAATTTCGCTTGAGGTTCTTGACAGGCGCCTGAAGCGATACACGAATGGATTGGTAGCTGATGGTGACTACTGCAATGAGCAGCGCTGCAAGCCCCGAGACCAGGAAGATGTCCCAGCCGATCCCTGTTCTGTAAGCGAAATCCTCCAGCCATCGGTCCATCATGTACCAGGCAAGGGGTGATGCGATCAACGCGGCGATCACCACCAGCTTGACAAAATCAAATGTCAGTAGCCTGAAGATGCTGTTCAGCGAGGCGCCCAATACCATTCGTATGCTGATCTCTTTGCTGCGTTGCTCCGCCATGAAGGCTGAAAGCGCGAACAGCCCCAGGCAGGCGATGATGATGGCGAGGATGGCGAAGCTGCTGAAGATCCTCCCCACGCTTTGAACATCATCATACATTCTGGCAAAGCTCTCATCCAGGAACGTGTAACGCATGGGTTGATTCGGAGAGAATTTTTTCCAGGTTGCCGTTACCTTATTCACAAGCCCGGCCATATCGTCTGCGCTTGCCTTGACCGACAGGGTGGAAGGGCTGCTGCCGAGAACAAGGCAGAGACCACCGATATTTTCTTTCAGGGTCTCGAAATGGAAGTCCTCCACCACGCCGATCACCTGCCAGCTGCCGCCTGAATTCCGAATGAACTTGCCCAGCGGCTCCTTCAGGTTGAGCTGGCGTGCTAAAGACTGGTTGATGATCATGGCCTGCGAGTCAGACGCCATTTCTTGCTGGAAATCCCGTCCCTGCACAAGGTTCATACCCATGGTCTTTATATAGTCATGGTCCACGCGCCATATCTGCCCGTTAACAGACTCTGCCTCTGCACCGCCTTCATTCCAGAAGGCGTTTCTGTTTCGCTCCGTTCCTTTCACAGGCAGGTATCCACTGATGGTTGCCGATTGTATGCCCGGCAGGTCTAAAAGTTCATTTTTAAAAGTATTGATCTGCTCGCCGAGGATGTTCGTACTTCTGATCAGCAGCACCTGGTTCTTATCAAATCCCAGTCGTTTGTTGTTGATGAACGCCATCTGACGATAAATGATCAGGGTGCTGATAATGAGCACAACGGATATCGTGAACTGGAAAACTACCAGCAGGCTGCGGATGCCGGCGCTCCGGCTGCCCAGGCTGAGGTTGCCCTTTAAAATATTGACCGGTTTGAAGGAAGAGAGGTAGAAGGAGGGATAGAGTCCCGCCAGGGTTCCGATGGCCACGATCGCCAGGATCAGCACAGGCAGCAGCCACCACGCTATGGGTATGCTCATCGGCTTTCCTACCAGCATGTTGAAATAAGGCAGCAGCAGCCACACCAGCACCATCGCGATAACAAATGAAAAGAAACTGAAGAGTATCGACTCCATAAGGAACTGCTTGACGAGGTGAATGCGAAAGGATCCGACCACTTTACGCAGCCCCACTTCTTTGGCACGATTGGCCGACCTGGCCGTGGTAAGGTTGATGAAGTTAATACAGGCCAACGTGAGAATGAATACGGCGATGGTTCCGAATAACCACAGATACCGCACATCGCCGTGCGAGAGATTATCCCGGATCTCGGCATCCAGGTATATGTCCGTCACAGGCTGCAATTTGAAACTGATATATTTGGAGGCCTCGATCGCTTCCGTCTCACCCGACTCGATCATGGTAGGCATAAAGTACTTCGTCATCAGTGTGGGTAATTTTTGCTCCAGTTGCGCGGCATCACTTCCGTCACGCAGCAGTACATAGGTCTGGTAATTGTAGTTACGCCACAAGGTTTGCTCGCCAGGCCAGAATTCCTGACCGGTCATCGAGATCAGGAAGTCGAACTGAAGGTGCGATGTGACCGGAAGATCCTCAATGACGCCGGTAACTTTATAAGACCTGGCCTTGTCGTTGTTCAGGATGAATATCTTGCCCAGCGGGTCGCCTTCAGGAAAATATTTGTCTGCTTTGCGTTTGGTGATAACGATCGAGTTCGCTTCATCCAGCGCGCGCTCAGGGCTACCGTGGATAAACGACAGCGTGAAGATGTTCAACAGCGTTTTGTCTGCGAAGATGAAACCTTCTTCATGGGTGTTCTCCGATTGATCCGCCCGCCGGATCTCGTTGTTCCCCGCTCCGAAAAGTGCCTGCGAATTGATGCGCGCAGTCTGCTCGATCTCGGGATAGTCATCTTTCAGTGCTCCGGCCAGGGGAGCGGGAAAGTAGACCCGCTTGTTGACTTCACCACCTTTATTGTAAACCTCCACAACCCGGTAGGTTCGTTCATGAAGCGGATAACAAAGATCGTAGCTGAGCTCGTTGTGAATGTACAGTGCGATCATGAGAAAGGCGGCAAGTCCGATCGCCAGCCCGCCAACATTGATCGACGCGTACAGCTTTTGCTTGTACATGTTTCTCCAGGCTGCCTTGAGATAATTGAAAAGCATAGAACGATGATTTATAGATGATATCAAGATAACGAATACAACGATACCTGCATAGTACTTTCTGATTACCGGCGTAATATTTACAGGTTACAAATATCTGCGGGAATTTCAATAGCCGGTTTAAGAAGGTATGTCGCTGCTTCTTGGCACAACGCCACGCGTATGAGTTTCATATTTACTCATATTGTGTATGTATTATATCATAATTATACATACATTTACGTACTTAATGGCCGGAATGAACGGATCTCTTCATGGCCCGGCAAAAAACATGAGCGCGCGGCAACCAGCATCTAATTCCGGTAGGAACCATCAGCCACCCAGGTGGGCGCAACGATTTGTTGAATGGTATTGCAAGCCGCACCTCGCGGAAGACCTGGTGGGAGACCTCAATGAATATTTCGAGCGGAATGTCAGATCGATGGGCCCGCGCCGTGCCAAGCTCATTTACATCATCGATGCGTTCAAGTTCTTCAGGACCTACACGGTGCGGACCCCCAAATTTGTAAACGTCTTAATCAACTGGATCATGATCGGAAGCTACGTCAAAACATCGGTGCGCAATGTATCGCGTAATAAGCTGTTCTCGACCATCAACATCGTAGGCCTTGCCATCGGGATGTCGGTCGGCCTGTTGCTGATCGCTTTTATGCACGACCTGCTCTCGTATGATAAATTCAACGAGAAGGGAAGTCGCATCTACCGCATGACCTCGCATGCCAAGTTCAGGGACGGCTACCGTGAAAAGTTTGCGTCGACGTCTGTCAGGATCGGTAAGCTGATCCGGGAAAAAGTGCCGGGTGTGGAAGAGGTCGTCATCATGCGGAGCGAGTTCTCCGGAGACGCGCAGGTCAGCGACAATGTTGTTCCTTTGACGGGCTTTTATGCCGAGCCTTCGATGCTCCGGATCTTCACGTTGCCGATGTTGAAAGGCGATGCGGCCACGGCCCTGGAAGAACCATATTCCATCGTGCTCACAGAGACCTCGGCAAAAAAATTGTTCGGCACCAGCGAAGCTTTCGGCAAGACCATTCATATGGATAGCCTTGATTACCAGGTTACCGGCATCCTCAAAGACGTTCCATTCTTTTCACACATCCAGTTTGAATCGCTCGTTTCTTTCAGCACGATCGAAAGCCGGATGACGAAAGACCAGGACTTTCTGAAATGGTCAAGCGTTTGGCACAGGAACTATGTTTATTTGTTGCTCCCGGAGAGTTCAAGCGCCTCCGTCGTCCAGGCGCAGATCGATGCGATCTGTGCGGAAGAGAACAAAACGGACGACAAAGCAACCATACACCTCACGCTTCTGCCACTGTACGACATCATGTTGGGAGAAGACCTGCAGCACACGCTTCGGCCCGTGATGCCGGGTATTGTGCTGTGGATCATCAGCGGGCTCGCGTTGGTGGTGATCCTGTCCGCATGTTTCAATTACACCAACCTTTCCATTGCAAGGTCGATGCGGCGTTTCAAGGAAGTGGGATTACGGAAGGTGATCGGCGCGGGAAGGAGCCAGGTGCGCCATCAGTTCCTTGCCGAGGCGGTCGTCATATCGCTGGCCGCGCTTCTTATCTCCTTTGCAATGTTCCTGGTGCTCCGTCCGCAATTTATGAGCATCGCCCCCGAACTCCTGAAAATGGTAAAGCTTGAGATAACCGTGCCGATGGCGTTGGCGTTTATTGTTTTCTCCATGGCGGTGGGCATCGTGGCCGGGTTCTTGCCTGCGATCTTCTTCGCGAGAGTCAACATCATCCACGCCTTGAAAGATGTATCGACCGTAAGAATGTTTAAAGGACTTAGCTTCAGGCGGGGGCTGGTGGTTGTTCAATATACGCTTACGCTGATCTTCATCACCAGCACCCTCATCGGTTACGTTCAGTATAAGGATATTCTCGCTTTCGATCTCGGTTTTAATACAGAGAACATTCTCAATATCAGTTTGCAGAAAAATGCGCCCAATGCTTTGATCGATAAGTTGAAGGCCATGCCCGAAGTGACCGGGGTCTCGCAGTCGCGACTCCTGACCAGCGTCGGCAACGCCTGGGGTGTGCAGATGAAATACAAAAACTTGCGTGATTCCTCGCTCGTGTTCACCAACATCATCGACGAGAACTATATACCGCTGCATGGTTATAAGCTGATCGCGGGCCAGAATTTTATCACCAGGCCGGTAACGCGCGAGGCTACCAGCGAAGTGATCGTGAACGAAAGAACGCTGCGGCAATTTAACATCGCCCATCGCGATCCGGAAAAAGCGATTGGCGAGGAAGTCCTGCTGGATAATAAAAAGCTCACCATTGTGGGGGTGATCAAGGACTTTCATTATGGCAAGCTCGATGACAACATCAAACCGGTTGTGTTTACATACCTCACACCCGATGCATTCCTCACCCGCGATAAGAGAGATGGCCTGGTGAACGTACGCATCAATACCAGCGACCCTGTCGAGACCATGGCAAGGATCCGGGAGGTGTGGAAAAGCGTTGACCCCGTTCATCCACTCGAGGCACAATTTTACGACGATTCGATCGAGGACGCTTACAGCGAGCTCTCCGCCATGATCAAGGTGATCGGATTCCTTTCATTTATCGCTATCTCCATCGCTTCATTGGGCTTGCTTGGCATGGTGGTATTCACTACTGAAACCAGACTCAAGGAGATGAGCATACGCAAGGTAATGGGCGCAACCTCCGGCAGCCTGGTGTTATTGCTTAGCCGCGGATTCGTTGTTCTGCTTGCCGTTTCCGCGCTGATAGCCCTTCCCATCACTTACCTCTTCTTCGAACGTGTGGTGCTTACGCATTTCCCTTTCCACAATCCCATCGGTATTGTGGAGCTGTTCGGTGGGCTGCTGGCCGTTTTGACGATCGCCTTCATCATGATCGGATCGCAGACCCTGAAGACCGCCAGGAGCAACCCGGCTGAGACGCTGAAGTGCGAATAGGCAAAAGCCCGATTTGTGGATTGGGCTAACAATTCCTACATTTGAGTATATTGGTGAAAGCGAGAAGGAAATCGGAATGCCAAAATGAACTTTCGATCCGGATGGGCAGATCATGAGCATTCGACACAATCGGCGGGTGACGAACGGATTTTGAAAAACCAGGATATTTTCGTGGCTGCGGACTGATTTGCCGTTATCATCGTTTTCGAGATTCGATTTCCTGTACTGATTGGCAGCGTACTTCCCGGATGTAATTAAAAAACACGATGCGTGATTTTTTATATATTTTCTTTCACATCTATAAGTGTGCGGGGTCTTCCGTGATCCGCAAGATCAAGGGCGAGAAGCTGAAACGACAGTGCCTGCATGTGCATTTTACGGATCCTGCCGGAAAAAACAACGCAGATACAGTTCCCCTGATCACAGGCCAGACGGTTCTGGAAGATTACCTCGCAAACCTGTCTCCCGCGGAGAAGAACCGGATGAAGTTCATTGTAGGACATAGTACCTACATGGGCGTTCATGAACATTTCCCAGGCAGGCCCTTCCGTTACTTTACCTTTATCAGGAACCCGGTCTCCCGCATGAGATCCCTGTATAACTACGCGCGCTTCAACATGGAAAACGGGTCAACCGACTCCTGGCTCGGGTTTTATAAAAATGCACAGGGCATTCCCATCTCATTCACCGAATGGGTCAACAAGCTGCCGGAACAACATAACCCGATCATCGACCTTCTTTTTCAATTCGACAATGCCAACGGTGTACCTGTTGTAAATAGTCACTATTCAGAACAGGAAGTGGCGAGAGCACAGTCTATTTTACGCAAGTTCCATTTCATCGGTATAACGGAGCATAAGGACGATTACCTGGGATTGATGAAGCTTTTGAACATGAGAGCCGAAGTTCAGTATGTGAACGTGACCCCAAAAAATTATATCCTCGAAAAGGAGCTGCCGCCGGCTACGGAAATACTGCGTGCAAAGATGCAGCACGATCTCAGGTTATACAATGAATGCCTGTCTGGTAATTTCGACAACGTTGGCATTCGCGACCTGGCTGAAAATCATTAACGCAAAACACTGACCATGGTAGTGGCCCACCAAACACATTCCGGAAGGGAAAAGATCAGCTTGAGCAATCTGTCGATCATCTTTTCCGTAAAGATCGACTCCCCAGACCGGCTCAATAATTTCAGGTTCAATGTCGAATACCTGCATGCGTATTTTAGCGACCTGGAGCTGGTGGTTGTCGAACAGGATGGGAGAGGACAGGTGAGGGAATGCCTTGATGCTTACAGCCACTCCGTTAGGTCCATTTACCATTCCATTGACCACGATGGCGTGCACTACAAGACCAGGAACCTGAACCTGGCTACCAACCTGGCCAGCAGGGAGATCATTATGATGTGTGACTGTGACGTGCTGTGTCCGCCCGAAGCCCTGCATAAAGCGGTACAGATCCTGGAGCAGGAGTCGGCCCTGATCTCGCCGCACAATGGCATCATGACCGAGATCGCCAAAGAACATTTCATGCATACACCTCCCGCTGCCGTGCTCGGCCAGCGGACTTTTTTTACAAGAGATTTCAACAAGAATGGCAAGGATCCGGATTATTCAAAAATGTATCCCCTGTATGGCAATGAAAACTATTTTAACATGGGCGGATGTATTCTGTACCGGAAGCGGGATTTTTACCTGGCAGGGGGGTGGAATACGAACATGATCTCGTATGGTTTTGAGGACGACGAATTTGTTTACCGTTTTAAAAAGCTCGGATACAGGCACCGTAAGTTCAGAACGAACAACATTTATCATTTGCAGCACGAAAGGGGGAAGGAGAGTATTTACAATAACTTCTACCGCTCCAACGAACAGGAATACGAGCACGTTCTAAGCATGACGGAAGAAGAGCTGAGACACTATGCCCTGAACGGGTTCAAAAGAATAAAGTACGATGTGGCGAAGGAGCTGGAGGTGATCAATACAGGCACCCGGTTTTCCATAGCAATGAATGATGCCGATAAGGTTGACCTGCAACACACCTCTATCATTGTGCCGGTGCGCATTCCGGACAAATGGTGGCTTCCGCCCCTGAATCATTTTGTTGGATACCTCGAAAGGAAGTTTAAGAACTATGAGGTTATCATAGCGGAAGGCGATTCGAAGAACTGCAAATATTTGCCCAACCGGAAAAACGCCAAGTATATCCGAAGCAGGGAGAAATATGACGTAGGCAGGTACATCGGCATAGCGCTGAATGCCGCGTTGTATGATACCGTTGCCGTGTGGGACTTTTTTACCATGGTCAATCCTGCCGATGTTGGAGCAGCGGTGCAAAAGGTACATCACACCGGCGATGTGGTCTTCTGCCAGGACAACGGATGGTATACTGAGGGCATCTTTAAACGGAAACGTGGCAACGGAGCTGTTTTCTTCTCCCGGAAGCAAATGTCAGACGAGCAGTTGGTAAACGAAAGCCTGTCTTTCTTTAAAGTAGATCATGAACTTACGGAAGCCACGCGGCTTTGGTAAGTCCATGATCCATTTTTATGTTATTCTTCCTTCAAGGTTTTTGTCGGGTTGGCCAGCGAGGCGCGAACCGTCTGGTAGGCCGTTGTGAGTATCGATACGATCACCAGGAATAAACAAGGAACGAGGAACGAGACTGCATTGATCGAGGTCTTGAAGCTGAAACTTTCCAGCCACGCCTTCATGATAAAATAGGCTATCGGAGCCCCCAGTACAATGGAAATGAGCATTTGCTTCAGGTAGTCCCTGGTAAACAACACGAGGATGGTGAGCGAAGAAGCGCCAAAAACTTTTCGAACGCCAACTTCTTTTTTCCTTTTCAGGGATATGAAAAGTGAGAGGCCAAAAAGTCCGAGACACGCTATCACCAGCGATAACCCTGTGAACCACGCGAACAATTTTCTGAAGCTGAACTCTGCGTGATACTGGTCATTGAATCTTGAATCGAGGAAGTGATACTCGAACGACTGATCCGGATAGATCCTGGCCCATAATTTTTTTAACGAGGCGATGCAATCCTGCAGGTCATCGAAGGACGCGTAGTTCTGGGCGTGTATTTTAACGGAGATGTCTCCGCGGTTTCTGTTGAAGCGGAATGCCTGCGGTTTGATCTGATATTTCAGCGAGATCTGATGATAGTCATCCACCACACCGATGATCTCGTAGGTGTTGTTGTTTTCGGTCTCCGTCACCGTCTGTCCTATAGCATCTTCCATATTGACCAGGCCGAGGGCGTTCACGGCAGCCTTGTTCAGGATGATGCCGCCCCTGTTTTTGCCGGGCTTGTCTACCTTGTAATTTTCACCGGCAAGGAACTGGATCCCGTAAAGCGGTAAAAAATTCGCATCCACATCGTTCAGATAGAACAAGTGGCGGTCCTGGCTGGTGGTCAGGCCGAAATTCACTTCGTGCCTGTAATCCTCTCCGGGGGTGGTTGTGCACGAGGCTACGTCTTCAACCATCGCCAGGTCCATGGCCTCGCTTTTGAACGAGTTCAGCCGCTCCATTTTCCCTTCCGAAAGATCTTTAGGAGCCTTGATGGCAACGATGTGGTTGAGCTTGATCTTCAGGTCGTGACGCAGAAAAAAATCGAGCTGGTCGGATACGATAAAGACGCCGATCGCGGCAACAATGGAAATGGTGAACTGGGCGATCACCAGCGCTTTCCGGAAGGTCATGCTGTAACGACCCTGTGTCAATTTTCCTTTCAACGAATTGATCGGGTTTAAAGAAGACATCACCAGTGCGGGGTAGGCTGAGGATGCGAGGGCTCCCGCAATAAAAACGGCAGCGAATATCCCGTTAACCGGAGTAGGGTCGTTGAAAAGCGGAAGCACTTTATTGTTGCTGAAATCCAGCAGCAGGGGCCGAGCCAGGGCAAAGAGCAGCACCGCAAAAAGCAACGCAAACCCGTTGATCAGAACGCACTCAAACACGAACTGGGTGATAACCTGTTTTCGTGTTGCACCGATCACTTTTCTGACACCGGTCTCTTTCGACCGCGCCTGTGCACTGCCAATGGATAAGTTTATAAAATTGATCCAGGAAATGATCAATATAAAGATGCCGGTCATGGCCAGCATATTGTCATTCGGTGAGAGGCTCGTGTCACTTAGCTGCTTCAGGGAAAAATCGATCTTCTTTCCGTCTGACGTTACGACCTGGTTCGTGCCGATATCTTTTGACATTTTCCGAGACAAGGCATCCGCACTGGCGGTTTCATTCAGCAAAAGATAAGTGGCGTAGGAGGGATCGCTCCAGTAAGCTTCCGTGGGAGGGCCTGCGCCGGCGCAGATCAGAAAATCGAACTGCAGGGTCGAATTGATGGGAGGATCGGGTATCACGCACGTTACCTTATGGGTGGATTGCGCACCCCACGAAACACGGGTCGTCAGTATTTGCCCGATGGGATCGCTGTCTCCAAAGTATTTTTTGGCTACCGAGCTTGTCAGAACCATGGCATCGGGTGTTGCCAACGCGGTCTCTATGCTTCCGGCAACGGCAGAAAAGGAAAAGATCGAAAAGAAGGAAGTGTCAACGGTGCAGATCCGGTTTTCATTGAAGCTTATGGGCTCACCTTCTTTGGAGGTTGCCATCACCAGCATCTCGACGTTGGGCGTAAAGTGAGTAGCCATGCTGACTTCCGGATACAGGTCTGCCGCCATTTTCGCCACACCCCAGTAAGTGTTAGATTGCTCCGACCCCTGCAATCCACCCTTGGATTCCTTCTGCTGAACCAAAAAGATGCGGTCTTTATGCTGGTGAAAGTTGTCGAAGGTCAGGTTGAAGCCCACATATTTGGCCAGCAGCAACGTGGCGGCTATCCCTACGGCAAGGCCAAGGATGTTGATGGAAGAATAGAGCTTGGTCCTGTAGAGGTTTCTGAGAACGGTTTTTAGATAGTGTATGAGCATGCTTGATGTTATATTGTGTTGAAAAATGGCTAATTCATGTTTTATACAGTCAAATCCGGCATTAATATAACCAACCTGACCCGTAAAATCTTCCTGTGTTCCGTAATTTGTGTGTCACCGACAAATTTAATGCCTTGTGATGGCCGGTCCAGCGAAATTCGTTGAACTCACCTGCGGAGAGATGTTTACACACGGTCTGTGACGAATGGGGAGTTTGGTGGATGTTTGTAATATGAGTTTAAACAAAAATTGGTTTCTTTAAAGAAAATATCCATTTTAGTACAACATTATTGCAGAGTCAGAGGCGCCCCGGATCAAAAGGGCAAAATGAACGTTCGACTTGAAGCGAAATAAATAAGATCAGCGTAATTCAATAATACGGAAAGGCTATTTGCTGTGAGGCGGCATTGGCTTGTTTAAAACGTCCGCTGCCGGAAGGATATTGCTCATGGTTTTATGACTCGTGTCTCGCCGGCCCGGATGTGGCACCATAGTGTCTGGAAGCTCGCGCGTGGATAGCAAGGATCGCTGAAAATAGGGATCATATGAAAAAGGAACTGCTTTTATTGCTTGTGAGCGCCTGCATCATAAAATTACCGCTGGCTTCACGATGGCACCGAAACGTTCAGGAGCGGCTCCGGGTTAAATATGGCCGGCATATTTCTTTGGATGTGGTAACCATAAACTTTAAAGGCCTGACTGTATCCGGACTGTTTTTCTCCGACGAGCGAAAAGATTGCACCGTTCGGATCAAGACCTTTCGCCTTCGCCCGGTGATCCATCTTCGCGGGTGGGCCATCCGGGGAATTGCCATCAAAGGTATGACAGTGGAATATAACCCACGGGCAGTTAAAACTCCCAGTGCATCGTCGTCCGCTTCCGGCGCTCCCAGCCTTGACAAACTTCACGCGATTTATCCCGTGTTGCACAAGGCGCTCCGGTTATTTTTAAAGCGTACCCCGGAGGTGCTGCGGCTCAGTGACATGTCATTCTCTATCCGCACCAGCGAAAACCGGAAGGGCAGCTTGCACGTCGGTAATTTGACGGTGTTGAAAAATCCATGTGATCCTGGGGCGATCAGCGTGGATTCACAGGGTGGACTCAGCCTGGCGTTGGGTGCCCACAGCATGACGTTGGCCTCTTTCCAGGTTAAGCTTGACTACAACGTGGAAAGCCCTGACAAGATTAGATTCGGGATATCCACCACGACGAGTGCCATTCGTTTTCTGAGTCCGTTCGTCATTACTGACCAGGAGCTTGTTATTGATCCCGTCACGGTGCACATGGCGGGCACATCAGGCGCCAACGGATTGTCGATCGGAAAAGACTCATACCTGAATTTTAACAAGATGCGCTTTGCATTTTCGTACGATCACTGGATTGATCGCAGCGAGCATGTAGCGCTCAATGTAAAATTGCATTATGGCACGGTCAACGACTTCTTATACTCTTTTCCTGCTTTCGTGAATACAGCTATTTACACGGCTTCATTTACAGGAGGATTTGGATTTGAAGCCGCGTTTAAATTAAAGGCCACTCAGCCATTTCCGCACCAGATTGATTTTACCCCTGCACACGACCTCTCGGTTATCGATTGGGGCGATTTGGATCTTCGGAGCCTTCAGGGACCGTTTACCCATTCCATATCTGTTAACGGCAAGCCGGTCAGAGCGATGGAGCTCAGTCCTGAGAGTCCCGGATTTACGGTTGTTGAAGACATTTCACCGTATTTCAAAAAAGCGGTTGTATTTGCCGAAGATTCTGAGTTTTATGAACACCACGGGGTCAGCATCGATTCGCTGGGAGCTGCGCTGCGGCAAAATATGATCACCGGCAAATTTTCCAGCGGCGGGAGCACCATCACCATGCAATTGGTGAAGAACCTATTCCTGAGTCAGCAGAAAAACCTGTACCGGAAAGTTGAGGAGTATTTTCTGTCCTGGCTGGTGACAGACTTTGTGAAAGTAGACAAAAGCCGGCAGTTGGAGATATACCTGAATATAATTGAGTTTGGTCCCGGCATCTATGGCATCACGGAGGCCTCTGAATATTACTTTTCGAAGAAGCCTGCGGACCTCACGTTGAGTGAGACCCTGGTGATGACCTACATTATACCACGCCCGAAGTTCTTTCATGCTGCGTTGCTCGAAAAAACACCGCAGCTTATAAGAAACCTGGGTGTACATTTCGAGGGTGCTTCCAGGCGGTTGCTGAACAACAGGTTAATTAGTCTTGAGGACTTCAGCAGCATGCAGTTTGAGGTACGGTTCGCCAACGGCCTGGGTACACTTTTCCTGCGCCGGGAGATGGATCATCTGCACGTTACACTGAAAGAAACTTATTTAAAAGCGTTAAACCTGTGGTTACGGCGCCACAGAGGTAAGCCGTGCCCGTTTGTGTCGTGTACGGCCCCACGTCGGCCAGAGGGGAGCTTTGCCCGTAAAGATTACGAACGAGACAACGGTATCAATGGCAATGAAAAACCGGTCAGTTATCCAAGTCTTGCCTTCGACGTTGTATTTAAAGACGTCTACGGCCAGCCCAGGGCAGTTGATAATTTATTTGTCTGGTTTGCCGCACTGGTCAGGGAAGTAGACACCGGTGAAAAAGTACAGTGGGGAGGGGATTCCGGCGGGGTGAAGGACCTGCGTCACTTTGAGCTGCTCGATTGGCAACACTTGAACACTGCAGAAATATAAAAACCAAAATACCATGAACGTAAAAGTCTTAAGCTCGCAGGATCTTTCGTTTGCCGATTTGTACTTTGAAGAATTCGGAGAGTCACAAAAATCGTGGGCGGCAAGCCCGAAATCATTGATTTATTGTGGTGACCTTATTCAGTCTCAGAAAATTTCTTCCGTACTGGATGCGGGCAGCGGACTGAGCTCGTATTATTTTCATTCAAATTTTGAGAACGTGTCCACCATCGATGATGATCCATACTGGGCTTCCAGGACACAGGCTTTTGTAGAAAAGAACCTTGAAAAAAAAATAGCGATCACCGACCTCGCATCGGTCAGGGATAAAAAATTCGATCTTGTCTTTTACGATTATGGGAACATGGAAACGAGGATCTACAATTTCCTGCCAGCCCTCAACACGTGCCGCAGGTTCTTTTATGTGGATGATGTGCACGTTCCTTTTTACAGGGAGTATGTGCACGCCAGGTGCAAGGAGTATAACATACAGTTTCTGCCGGGAACACGTGACCAGTATGGCCGGTATGGTGCTTTGATACGGATCTAGCTTGAGATTCGGGACTTATTTAAAAAACATTTTAAACAAGCAATGGAATGGTGAGAACCAGATACAGAACCTGGGAAGAAAAACCGATGCAGTTCGAAGAGACCGCTGATGTCTACAGCAAGTACTGTTCAGATTATCCGCTGGCCCTGATCGAAACGCTGATCGCTCAAACCGGGGTTAAGCCAGGCGATCACATCCTGGAGGTAGGCGCGGGAAGTGGCAAGGCTACCGGTATGTTTGCCGATAGGGGATTTCACCTTACCTGCGTCGAGCCGGGACAGCAGCTTGTCGCGATCGCCCGGAAGACATTGCACGACAAAGCCGGAATCGATTTTATCGTCTCTTCGTTCGAGGACTGGCCTTTGCAGGAAGCGTGTTTCGACCTTGCCTTCTCCGCCCAGGCATTCCACTGGGTGAAAAAAACAGTGAAATACGAAAAGTGTGCGCGCGCACTGAAGAACAACGGGTGCCTCGCACTCTTTTGGAACATCTATGTTAATGACGAGACGGCTCCCGTAAGCGAACTGTCAGCGGTTTGCAAGGCGTACGGAGTGCTGAGCTTTCTCACAGCCCCTGAAATGGAACATGAGATCCAATACAATGTGCGTGAAATTGAAGACAGCAAACTTTTTCACTCACCCATGGTCTACACGTTTTCACGCGTGGTGAGGAGCACTGCCAGCGATCTTATTAATTTTTTAAGCACGGGAGCGGGGTACCAGGACCTTACGCCGGAGTCCAGAAAAGAACTGGATGGAAAGATAACGGCCATTTTTGATAACCACTGCGGTGTCATCGATCGGCCGATCATTAGCGCACTATACCTGTCTGAGAAGATCACATCGGATCACTAGCATGCGAATTCCGGTGTGCAACAACTTGCCTTGATTCACACTCGACCTCTGTGTGATAGTCTATCCTCACGGTTACCCGTACGCTGATTTTTTTATGCTAACAAAATTGGCTCACTATTTTTTAAGTTGGAAAAACTTCATACATTACCCCTATAGTACGTGTATGTCTTGTTCTTAACACTTTTGCAACTAAATTTGTGCGATAATTGCAGATCATAGTGATGGCTACTACGGAAAAGAAACTGGTTATTTCAAAGGAATTGCAGGATTACATCATTCCATTAAATACCGAAGAATTTAAACAGCTTGAAAACAACATCATCAAGGAAGGGTGCCGTGATCCCCTGGTCGTTTGGCCAAAGGATAATGGCTCACTCGTCCTGGTGGATGGCCACAATCGATACAAGATCTGCCAGAAGCATGACATCCCATTCAACATAAAAAAAATTCCTTTTGCCAATGTTGATGAGGTGAAGTTATGGATGGTGAATAACCAGATGGGCAGAAGAAATTTGACGCCCGATCAGCTGAGCTATTATCGCGGCCTGAAATACATCGCACTGCGTAAACCTTTGGGAGGTTATACCAACGTGAAGGCGAAGGGCGCCGCCGAGATCTCTACATCGGAGGCACTCGGCGAACAATTTAACGTCAGCGAATCAACCGTGCGGCGTGATGCGAAATTCGCCGAAGGAATGAACATCATCCAGCGAAGCAACCCGGAACTGAAAACAAAGATCCTCTCGGGTGCTGTCAAAGTCAAAAAGGCCGATGTCCAGGTGCTGGCAGAAGCTAAGAACGCAGACACCATCAGCATCCGCAATGAAGCCGATCTTCATAACAAAGCGAAAAATATCAGGGAATCCCTTTTGAATGACATCGAGTCAAAGGTGAAGAAGATCGAGCAGGAACGGATCACCAGAGCTCAAAAGACCCTGCAGGATGCGGAGCCGATCTTTTTGAAAAAAGAAGACCGTGTGAAAAAAATAAAAGGTATGATCATCAGCTCCATCAACAAGGCCATTAATAAAAAGGACACCAAGGCGATCAAGGAGCTGAAGAAATTGATCGATGATCTTGCCCAGGTGATCTTTGACTAATTTCCGGTAGCGCGTAGCTTCCCCGTTACGGGATCAACCTTTTTTAGCCTTCTTTCTCAATGCAGCACCTTTGCGCATCTCAATTGTAAGCGCGGCACGGTAGCGGGCTGCGTTACGACCATGCTCATAAATGTCTGATGCAAAATTATGATAACCCGAAAAATCCTCGCGGGCACACATATACAGGTAGTCTTTGGGTGCCGGATTCAGCACGGCATCGAGATTTGATATGGTAGGCATGTTGATCGGTCCTGGCGGAAGCCCTGCAAACTTATAGGTGTTATAGGGCGAGTCGATCTCCTTGTGAACATTCAACACCCGTTTAAGCCCGAAATCACCGGAAGCAAAAACCAACGTAGGGTCTGCCTGTAATGGCATGCCGGTTTTCAACCTGTTCAGATAAAGACAGGCGATCAGGGGCGCTTCTTCAGGCTTGATGGACTCTGCCTGAACAATAGACGCAAGAATGGACACCTCGATGGGCGTCATCCCCAGCTTCGCGGCCTTGGCCTTTCTATCGTCTGTCCAGAAACGAACATATTCCTTGTGCATTCTTTCAACCAGACCAGCAGGCGACACGTTGGCATACACCTGGTAGGTATTGGGAATGAACATGCAAAGAATGTTCTCTTTGGTAAAGCCTTCCTGGTTGGTAGCAATGAACTGGTTCAGTGCCTCTTCAAACTCTTTGGGCGTTACATCGGTGCCCCGCGTTATTTTCTCATACAACTCCGGCAGCAGGCGCACATTGTTGAATGTGATATTGACGGGCTCCTGGCTTTCCATCAGCGCGCTCATCGCCGCCAGGTTTGTCATGTTCCGCCGCAGCTTATAACGGCCCGGCTGGATCTTTTTATCGAAGCCTTTCAGCCTCGCCAATAGTTGGAATGAGAGCCGGTCCTGAACTATGTTCTGCCCGGTTAATTCGCCAAGCACTGTCTGATAGGATGCGCCAGCGTTGATAACAAAAAGACTGTCTTCTTTATCAACCAATATATTGGCGCTGTAAAATGCCCTGTACGCGTAAAAGGAGACGGCTATCAAAAGGAACAATGCCGTTAAAAACACAACCCGTTTCATTTTATCATGGTTTCGTTGCCCGAAGCAAATTTAACGAAAATACTTCGTCGTTGTTGGTTAATTTTCAGAACGCCAGACGGCCTATGCCGCTATTGACGGTATAAAAAGGCCTTGACATTTCCATATACTTTGTGAATGGGGATCAAATGGTCTGAGTAGTCTTGTACAAAACGCCGCAGACTGGTGGCGAAAAAGTTTCCATACTCGCCGTACACGAGAATTGTTTTTCCATCGACAAAAAAAGGAGAATACAATTTCCAGATGTATTCGTTGAACTCGTAATCAGGTGCGATGTCCTGAATGAGATATTCGATGGGGTTGCTTGAGTTTGTAACGGCCTGTCTGGCGCTATCCTGGGTCAATGCTTCGTCGCACACGAACATATGCCGGTGCGGAATGATGTGCTCCCGGTACAGGTTTGTGTACGCATTAAAGTCGTCCAGGAAATCATCACCGGTTCTTTTATTTTTTAACGACTTGTGGTCTCCGTATAATGCAAGATCATCATCCCACCGGAATGTATCGATCACATGGATCTTTTTTTTCGGGTTGAGATTGTTTTCTGAAAGACCGTCGGCTAATTGAAAAGTAGTGGCGCCCATCCAGCATCCGATCTCAACGATGTCTCCGAAACCGGAGCTCATCCTGCCGAGCCATTTGTAATACTGGAACGACTCGCCATGCAGCATGTGCGGGATCATGTGAGCTTCCGGCCGGACTTGCTCGCCGCGCCACGATGACCGGTCGACACCCGCCTGATATCCCCTGGCCAGCACAAAGGATACGTTTTCAAAGAATTCCTTTAATCCTGGTGTGCTGTCAATTTCGCGGGCATACTTCTTTCGAAAGTCCGCCGACAATTCAGCAACCCGTGTGAAGGCCGAAGGTTGCTCGTCATTCAGCAGCAGATGCATTTCTTTGGCAAGGATCGTCAGCTCGCCCAGAAACGGATCATTTTTTGACCGCTCTTTTAAGTCTTTTATATCGGTGCCCGTATTATGGCTGGCTTCCCTCCACGCAAAGTTTTCACCCAACATGGCTCGTACAAAGTGTAGTCCCATTCGCTCAAGTGTTTGACTATTTAAATGAACTTCTTTTATATTGGACTCATGAATGGTATAGCGATATACCACGAAGTATTTTCTTTGTCATCTATTGATTATCCTTCCTCCTAAAATAAGCGATAATCCAGAGAACTATAAACAATTGATAACTTATTTCCACATCGCACTATGGACCTGAGCCTCATCGTTGCCTATCGTAATCGCCCCGAGCAATTGCGTTCTTTGCTCAACTGGTTTCCCGAAGCTGTAAGGAGGTCTGCCGCCGCCCTGGAGCTGATCGTCGTGGAATCAAGCACGGCACCCAGCCTTGACAACGCATCACTTCCGCCCGGCGTCAAATATCATTATGAGTGTGAAGACGGCCCGTTCAATAAATCACGACTCTTGAACCGTGGGCTTGCACGGGCAACCGGCGAGTTTGTTACTTCATTCGATGTCGACTTGTTTCCCTATGATCTGTCATTCAAAAGCCATTTGGCGCTGGCACGGGAATCGGAGAAAATACTGGTCGCGGGATACCGGATGACCACCACGTGGCGGTCTTTTTCAATAGAAGACCTCGCGAACGTTCAGGCCACGGCCGGGGTAGCGCGGGAAAACCTTCATGAAGGCTTTCTGCGGGACCAATTGCTGAACAAACACCGGTTCGGCCATACGCCGCTGTTTCGGAAAAAATATGTCGACGTGTTAAATGGATGGGACGAGCATTACGTAGGGTGGGGCGCGGAAGACCAGGACATGATCCACCGTTACCTCGGCACCGATCGTTTTCTGCTGACCTCTCCCGACATCGTTTATCTGCACCTCGAGCACGGCCACGTTGCAGACTGGAACGATGGCGAGCTTACCCGGAAGAATCGTGAGTACCTGTACAAAAAGCTCAACCTTGCTCCGAATATCCAGTGATGAAAAAATGCCTATCCGTACTCCTGAACCACCCATAACCTTTCGCCCCGCAGGCGGTTCAGCTGGTGAAGTATTTTTTCAAGATACCAGTCTTTCAGCTGAGACGGGTAGAGGCTGCAAAGTTGTTCCTTCCGGTGTGTGTAGTTTGTTCCCGCAATGAGGGGCATGAGTCGCAATCGGCTGTTATTTTGAATGTATTCCACACGTTCAAGGATCTCTGCTTCGGGTATCCGGCCCGCGTAGGGAAGGTCTTCGTAAAAAGCGAAGATCCTGTTTCGCACGGCTTCTGCAGCCCGGTGACAAATGATGTGATCCACATGGTTTCCTAACCCGAGTGGAGCGATGACAGGCGAATCTTTACTTTTCAAATACGCCTGGAGTGACCTTATTTGCTGTTGATCGGCTTCCGAAAAACAGTCCTGAAATCCGCATTTTTGGTAACCGCGCAAGGGTGCATCATCCAGATCGAGATAATTGAACTTCACAGAGGGGTTCAGCTGACGGCTAAAATCATGATCTTCTGCCTTTCGGATCCTGACCACTTCTTCCAGAACATTTGATCCGTTGCCGTTTGCCAGGTAATCGGAAATGCTAAAGCAGGTTGTGATTTCGATCGGGACGTTTTCGTCAGATTTCTGAAGTATAAAACAAGCCAGGGAAAATGCAGCATCATCAATGTGCGGTGACAGGATTTCAATCATAGTATATGTCGCTTATCTGCAGAATGTTTTCGGGAGGGTTTTTCTTGGTGATCAAATAAGGCGGAACGATCAGGCAATGAAAAGGTTTTTTAGAAAAAGAATCAATGGCTTCTTCCACGGTCTCAACGATCGTGTCGCCTTTCAGATTAAAGGAAGTATTTAAGACGATGCCGATCGAGGAAAGCACTTTGAAGTTTTTAATGACACGATACAAAAATGGATTCATCTGCTCATTGACGGTTTGCACACGGGCGGAGTTATCGTTGTGCCGTATCGCTTCCAGCTCCCGTTCATATTTTCTTTTGATCTGCGCTGTATAGAGCATAAACGGCGATGGATCATGCAAGTCGAAATACGTGGCGGCATCTTCCTCCAATACAACCGGGGCAATAGGCCGGTACCACTCCCGGCCCTTGATAAATTGGTTTATCCAGAACTTGGTGACGCCATATCGTGGATCTGCAATGATGCTGCGGTTCCCTAAAGCACGCGGCCCGAATTCACTTCGCTCCTGAAATAACGCGGCAACCTGTCCTTCATGGAGCAGGTGCGCGCAACGTTCCTCCAGGTTGGAAGGACGTTCGATCGTTAAGGAAGGATAACGGCTGACGGTATCTTCGATGTGCCCGATCGGTTGAGCAGGCCCGAGATAGTCATTGGCCCAAACAAAATTGGATGGTTTCTTGATGATGTGTTGCAGCCCATAGAGCGCGCATCCGATGGAGGTTCCGCCGTCACCTGGCGCCGGAGGAATGAAGACACTATTGAAGCCGGAATTTTGCCGGATAAATGAGTTGCCGATCACGTTCAAGGCACAGCCCCCTGAATAGCACAGATTCTTTTCTTGCGTTGTTTGCTGAAGCCATTGGGTTATTTTTAACAATGCCTGCTGAAATTTCATTTGGCCCGTGGCGGCGAGGTCGGCCTTTTCCTGAAAGGTTTTCTTGTTCGCTGAAAAATCGTACAGCGCAGTTTGTTTAAAAATGTCGATCCATTCCCGTCCGATATATACGTTACCGCCCTCGACGTCGAGATCGGGGAGGTCCATCATTTTGCCATGACTTGCAAGCCCCATTACCTTTCCCTCTTTACCGTCGCCCGTGTAGAAACATTTGCTGAGGAAATTGTAAAACATACCCAATCCTTCCGGGTGGTTGCGGTCACCATTCCAGATATGTTTGTGGATGCAGGTGATGTTGGATCCCAGAAAGGAATAGAACGAAGCAACTTCAAGTCCGTCCGCAGGCGAGGTTGGCGGGTAGGCCTCTGTGATGTCTTTGGTATAGCTCCCCTGAAAGTCGATGACAAGCCCTGCGCCACGGTCATACCGAGATGCTGAAAGCGTGCTGTATAAATGAGCCAGGTGGTGAGACATGTGGATCCGCTGATAGCCGTCGGCAAGCTTGAATGTATTTTCGATTTCTTCGATATACAGTTTTTCGTTTTTGATTTCTACATCGGAAGAAAAGCATTCAACGATCAGGTCGACCGGGTGATGAAGGATAGGGAAGACTTTTTTATAAAGCGATAAGTCGTTCACTTTTCCCCAATCGTGCTTGATGTGTGTAAGCCTTTCTTTTTGAATGGATCCATGATGTTCGTTGCCGTGAAAAATAGTAATGCTGGCGTCTTGTGAGCGGTTCAGGCCCACGACGATGGGAAGTTTTTTAGCGATCATAAAAATATTTTATCTGACGATAATGCAATTCAAAAACGAGTCGTTGTTGAATCACATTACGCGTTTGTAACTGTTTATTTGGCTTAGCTTATTCTATGTTAAAAATTAAAAGTAACCGATTATCCGGACTTAGTCAAACCCCGGTCCCGGGTATCTTCGAATGTGCGCTTTATTTCTCGTTGAGATGAGGTGACGGTTCTCAATAATATATAAGTGAGTGATCGAATAATTGCAATCCGGATCCGTTTGAATCGAACGGTCAAATTGACCAATCGATGCGAACGTGATTTTGAAAAACGGAATTAAGTATTAAATTGAACAAAAATCTTAGTCTTCAGCGGTTTCATCGATCGTGTAATAGCAAAGCAACGATGCGCTTGAGCGCTTAAGTTTTATTTATGGTGATGATTGCTCATGAAAGCCGGCCCCAGGCCATGGCTCATTATTTATTGCAGCAGAAGTTATATGCAATCGATACGGTTGGATATCGTACCAGTGATTTTTGTTATCACTGGGCCGGTGAAATGCGCGATTTGCTGATGGGGCAGGCCCTGCGTTATAATTTTTCATCGGCCGCGGGCATCCTTCAATACCCGTTGCTGCCGTTAAAAAATG
Organism: Chryseosolibacter histidinae; assembly: GCF_018598225.1. GTDB lineage: Bacteria > Bacteroidota > Bacteroidia > Cytophagales > Cyclobacteriaceae > Chryseosolibacter > Chryseosolibacter histidini. The sequence continues at coordinate 354,260 of NZ_JAHESF010000001.1, forward strand.
TTCCTGCGAACGGACTGGGTATTGGTCTCACGCCCCTGGTTCCACTTTCTACCCTAGGTGAACAGTTGAATATAAATTTACTGGTGAAATGCGAGCATCAGAACCCGAGCGGATCTTTTAAAGACCGTGAGACGCTCATCGCGCACCTGGGCTCCGTTGAGCGAGGCTACCACACAACCATCGGCTTTTCTTCGGGCAACGCCTGCTGTTCAGCCGCCCATGTCGCCTCACGGTCGGGCCAGCGTTTTATTGCCGTCGTTTCAGGTGATATCTATCACGAGAAGCTGACCTACATGACCGATCGTGGCATCGACGTCATTATCATTGGCGGTCCGTCATGCTATTTTGAGAAGGCCTACCAGGTTTTTTTGCGCGCCAAGCGACACATCGAGTTTGAGCTGAATGGCATTGACGATTGGTCTGTCAATAACCCATACCGTGTGGAAGGTGACAAATCGATCGCACTGGAGATCATTCATCAGTCCGGACACATGCAAGGCACTTTCCAGGTTCCCGACTTTGTTGTGTTGCCGACCGCTAATGGAAGTTGCCTGAGTGGTATCTGGAAAGGTTTTAAAGAGCTTTTCGATCTGGGCCTGATCTCTAAAATGCCCAAGATGGTTTCCATTGGCATCGAAAATGCCTCGCCGATCTTTGAACTCAGGCAGCACGACATTCTGACGGAAAACACAAAATGTGATTTGAGGTTCCTGGACAATAAAAATTCATCCATAGGAAGTACACTGATCGCGGAGGAAAGTTTTGATCTTTTTAACGGACACCGTGCGATCAAAGAATCGAATGGTTTCGCCTACGAAGGTAACGCACGCGATATCCGTCATGAATACCGCCAGTTGTTTGCGTTGGAGATGGAGACCCTGCTGGCGCATGACCTGATGCCCGAACCCTGTTCGGTGCTTTCGTTAACGGCCGTGCGGAAGATGAAGCAGGAACGATTGCTCAGGCCTGGCGATTCAGTGGTGGTGGTCTTCACGGGGCACGCCAGAAAATCCATCCGGCTGCTGGAGGAATTCAGCAATCACGTACCGCAGTATAACTATTGGCTTTACAATCAAAAGACCCGGGATGTGCGTGATGAATCGTGCTCCGCAGAGAAAGGTGAGGTGCTGTCGGCGTCGGAGCACCCCGGTGATCTTGAGAAAATACTTTTATCGCTCCTTTAAGAAAATGACGGCCACTGAATTTTGTTGTCACAATGAGTCGGATGTCCTGCGCAGGGTCATTATCGGATCGTGGGAGGGATACCGGCAATCTGAATTCTATATTGAAAAGGTCAATGCTGTTCAGGAACAAATGGCAGCGCCGGCCAGGGACTTATTGAAAGATGAGCTGGAGGGATTTAAAAGTGTGCTTGAATCGATGGGCGTAGAGGTGCTTGTACCCAGGCCTGTTGGAAAGATCGTTTATGATCAGCTGACGCCCCGTGATATCGGTGTGGTGATCGGCGACCGGTTTGTGCTTTGCAACATGAGAAAACAAAGCAGGCGCTACGAATGTGTGGGGATCTTCGACCTGATCATGCATTATGATCTATCGGAGCCCAATATTCTCATCCCGCCGGCGGATTGTTTTATCGAGGGAGGCGATGTGATCGTTGATAAGCAGACGATCTATATTGGCATCTCCGAACGCACCAATCGTCAGGCGGTGGAGTTTATCCGGAAAAACTTTGGCGACCGGTTTCGTGTAGTGCCCATTACCCTTGCGGCGAGCACGGAAGAGAATCTTTACCTTCACCTCGACTGCGTCTTTAACCCGGTGGGCAAACGTCACGCGTTGATCCATGCGCCCGGCATTCAGGAGGTGCCCGCGCAACTGTCAGGCGACTATGAGCTCATCGAGATATCGGCTGCGGAACAGGCAGCGTTGTGTACGAATGTGCTGAGCCTGTCACATGAAGTTGTGATCAGCAGGGACCATGACGAGTGTGCCCGGGTCAATGCCGAGCTCCGGAAAATATGTTCTGTGATCGAACTGCCCTTTAACGCTGTGCCACTGACGGGTGGCTCGTTGCGTTGTTCGTCATTGCCCTTGCAGCGAAAAAAAATATTGACGGCTTGAAAGCGCGGATTATTATATTGATATTTCCCGAGCGGGGTGCCCTGAATGCCAGTTTTATGCTGGCAAGACAGCTGGCCATCGAAGGATTTGACATTACTTATTTAACCAATTCCTTTTTTGTGGAGCATGTCCGGGCGCAGGGCTTTCATTGTGAGCTGTTTGATCTGACTCCTTTTTATGACGGGCTTCGCATGCGGGTTCGCAATGGCGCAGGGAAAACTTCCCGCGTCTTCAGGATGCTGGCGATGCTGCGCATATTTTTAAAAAGGAATGACTTGTTGGAAGAATACCTTGAAAAGAACCTGCAGGTTTTTTTCACAAAGCCGGTGGACCTGGTTTTGCTGGATCCGATCCTGATGAACTGTTGTATTCCGTTCATCAAACGTCAGATCCCGGTCATACACCTGAACACCACTTTTGCGTACCGGATGAACAGCGTGTGCTATCCGGTTTTTTCGAAGCGGGTTTCGCCGGGAAACAAAAGCTTGCGTGCCTGGTTCACCATTGTCACGACGTGGGTTTTGCTGTGGATCAGGATCGTTGTCAAAGATCTGAACTGGCATCGGCAGCACGGCCTGGTTCCTACAAGAACGGTGAATACGGCGCGCCGAAAGATCAGGCGGTATGGGCACCGTTACGTTTGGGGAGAATATGGATATCGCCTGGCTTGTCCGGAACTTATTCTGGCGCCGCGGCAGATCGATTTCAGGATCGTTGCAGACGAAGACCGTCGTTGCTATGCAGGAGCCAGCATCTTAAAAAACAGAAGTGACGGCGATTGTTCGTTGAGTTTTTCGGGGCTGCCTTTGTTGTACTGCTCGCTGGGTACGTACGGACATTTTTGTAAAGCGCAGGTGCGTTTGGTGCTTGCTGTTGTTGATATGATGCGGCGCTTGCCGGAATGGGAAGCAGTGATACATATGAAGGAGGGTCTTATCGGGTCTGATTTCAAAGCACCGTCAAATGTCAGGGTGCTTTCGCATGTTCCGCAGCTGGAAGTGCTGAAGCGGGCAAGCGCTGCCATCACGCATGCAGGTTGCAGCTCGTTGAAAGAGTGCATTATCACAGGCACGCCCATGATCGTGGTGCCCTGGAATAACGACGGCTTTGGCAACAGTGCGCGGGTGTTGTATCACTCATTGGGTGTTCGGCTGGATATTGAAACCGTTTCGCCAGACGTGCTGCGTCAGGCATTGCTGCACGTTACAACGGATACCGGCATTCAATCGGCGGTCAGGGCGATGCAACAGGTCTTTCTGGATCAGGAAGACTGCAGGCATGGGGTTGATTTTATCAGTAATTTTTTTGAAAAGCGCATACTGAAGCAAACGGGATGAAAGAAGTCGAGTATACACGCACCCTGGGGCAGCCTACTGTTTTTTGGCGTGACACCCCTTCGAATGGGCTCCGGCTGAGTAGTCTGGACATGGCTATGTATTTCAGGCGCGGAACGCCACGGTTCAGCTATTCGTTCTTCGATGGTGTCCGCGTATTGCCGCCGGGCCATCGGCTTACAATAAATGATCGGTTGCAAAGTTTCGATCGCGTATGGACCCCCGTGGACGGCCAGCGCTGGTCAGGAGTGAAGCAGGAAGAAATTGCCAGGCAGATCAGAGAGACGTTGACCGCGTCAGTAACGGGTTTGGCGGCAGGGCATAAACGGATCGGCTTGTTCCTTTCCGGAGGGCTAGATTCGACCATTTTGGCTTCGTTGCTGAAACAGACCGGAGCGGAGATCATCTGTTATGTGTGCCAATTCCCTGACTTTCCGGTGACGGACGAAACACACTATGCACGAATGGCTGCCGACAGGTATGGCCTTCAGTTGAAAGTAGTGAAGATCAACCGGGAGACTTTTGCAGCATTGCTAAAAAAGATCCTGTCGGTAAAAGACAGGCCGTTGACATGCTGGAGCGCCATTCCGCAGCTGGCGGTCTCGCAGCAGGCAGCAGAAGATCAATGTGATATTCTGTTCTCAGGCGTAGGAAGTGACGAGCTGTTTACCGGTTATTCGCTGATGGGGCACAAGTACAAGGCCTTTCTGGAATATGAGCGCCACAACGGCGAGGGCAGTGCATGGGAAGTATTGCTCGGGCCCGCTTCTCCGGCGCGCAGTGAGATCCTGTTCATGGGAAATGCAACACCGTTTTCCTATGAGCTGATCCAGGAGCTGATGGAGAGTCCTCCGGAGCGATCATTTTTTGAAGAAGATGTCGTGGAATTTTACCGGTCCCTTCATCAGCGTCACCCGGAGGCAGACATAGCCTCGCTGATGTCGGCGTGGGAGGCAGAGCTCCGGACGTCGGAGATGTTGTATCCCGACTACCTTACGGCCGAACGTATTACGGGAATGAGAGTGGTGTACCCGTTTTATACAACGAAGATGGTGAGCGCTTTTAATAATATTCCGCTCGATCTCAGGTTTAAATTTTCACATGAAGGGATGCTGCGTCATTTTCCGAAGGTTTACCAGGGCATCGATAAATACATCCTTCGGCTGGCATTTGAAGACGTGCTGCCCGTTGATATTCAGGCGCGTGCGCGGATGGCCTTTTCAGCACCGTTTGCGTGGTGGCTTCAGGAGGCGGATTACCGGGGGGGTATCGAGCACGAAGTGGTACATCATCCGGTTTGGAAGCAGATCGGCGTGCGGCAGGAGACATTAAAGAAACTTTTCTCCGGGGTCGACCAACCAACCCTGCTGAACCAGTGGCAGCGCCCGTTCCAGTTGTGGTTGTTGTATATGGTTTGCCAATGGGCTGATAAGAAAGAATTTCCAATGATAAAGATTTATGGCACATAAGCTTTGTATCATTTATGGCGGACAATCGTCTGAGCATAAAGACTCCGTAGAGTCATTTGATAACCTTTACAATGTGATCCGGGAGAACCATGCCACGCTTGACTACACGCTGGCACATGTTATATACATCGGTCTTAACAACACCGCTTACCTTCATGAGGTCGATTTTCGGCGGGAGTCAACCGCGTATAGGGAGGGTGTAATAAAAGCTGATCTGTTCGATACGTTGGTGGAACTGAAGCAGGAGGGATGTTTTCTCTTCTCTACCCTTTTCAGTCAGAACGGGGAAGATGGCCGCATGCAGGGTGCAGTAAAGCTTATCGGCTTGCAAAGTAATCTCGGCGAGCCGCTGCCATCGAGCCTGTGTCTCAGCAAATATCACCTGAACCGGTATCTGATGGGTACCGCCCGGGATTTCTACATTCCCAAAACCTTGCGTATAGCATCCCGCACAGACTTCGATGCCGCCTTGCCAGTGTTTATGAACGATGTGGTTGTGGTTAAGCCAAACGCATTGGGAAGCAGCATCCTCACGGAGAAGCTCACATTAAAGGGCAACGAGGATACGGCCTGGACGATCATCGAAAAAATTCTTGTCCACGACTCCCATGCCCTCATGCAGGAGTATATTGAAGGAGAGGAGTATACCTGTGGCGTGCTCGAGCAGCAAGGCAAGGTTTCGGTGCTGGCGATCGGCAAAGTAAATACAACCCGGAAGTTTTTCGGATTCCCGGAAAAAAATGATGCTGCATTGAATTGGAAGGAGATCATTCCACACCCTTATGAGCCTGTTTTGCAACAACTGGCCACAGGCGTGGTGCAATTATTCCTTGATCTGAATTTAACCAATATTGCCCGTTTCGATTTTATCGTACGGAATGGCAGGATCTATTTCCTGGAGTGCAACCAGTTCCCTTCGTTGCATCGCTACAGCTTCTTCATGCTGATGTTGAAGGAATGGAAACTAACTATTGCGGACGTTGTTGGGATCATTATGAAAAACGAAGCGTATAGAAAAGTAGTTGATCCGGTGTTCCGGGGATATGATGTTCTCAGGGCTCCGGAGGCATAGAAATTTATCGGCTCGTTAAGCGCAATGTGAATGGACATGACAGATAAAGAAATATCGAAAATCGTTCTAACGCGGTTTGGCAGCAGAAGCAACGTCAGGGGATTTCTCGCCATCGCCACCGACTATAGTGTTATCGCGATAACGATCGTGGCCAGCGAATGGATCAGGGTATCGTGTCCCTCATGGCTATTCTATAGCGCTTATAGCGCAGCCTGTTTAATACTTGCTTCGCGGTACAGGGGCCTTGAAATTCTGGTTCATGAAGCCTCGCACAATAACGTATTCGGTACACGTAGCTTAAATCGCAAACTACAATTCCTGTTTGCCTATCCCGTTTTTTTGCATGTGCAAAGTTATGTTGGTATTCACATGGCACACCATCAGCAGATCGGTGATTTCGACAATGACCCGGATATTCTTATCTATAAAAAATGGGGCCTTGACAAGCTGCCGGAGAATAAGATCTGGGTGCTTTACGTGAGGCCGCTGATCCTGTTCTTTACCCTGGACTACTTCAGAAGCACGTTTGCAAACTACTGGCGAATAAAGGCTGACCGGCTGTCGAAAGTGATCTATTGGGCGGCAGTGCTTGCTGTTCTTTATTATCTCGACGCCTGGAGCATTGTCTTCGTATACTATGTAATTCCTTTTTTCATTTTGTTGCCTATACTGCGGTTCCACGCACGCGCCAATGAGCACACTGCCGTGGATTTCAATTTCGCCCATAAAAGCGCCCGCAACAACCTGGGTTTTTTTCAAACCTATATTCTTCACCCGCACGGCGATGGCTATCATCAGATCCATCACCTGTATCCGTCTGTGCCGTTTTACAACCTGCCGAAAGTTCATCGGTTCCTCCTGGACAACAACCGGGAGTACATCGATTCATATAATTTTATTCACTCCCTCCGGTTGATGGAGGCGGGATGTAAAGAACCTTTGATAAAGCAACCCAAAACAAGCTGGTGATGGAATACCCGATCGTTAACGGCCTTGATTTTAATGTATTCAATTCTCCGGAAGAGTCTATTTACTATTCTCATTGCCTTCGGTATCTCGTGTTCGACCGGTTGAATGCAGCGCAAAATGTGGTGGAATTCGGATCGGGCGATGGTGTCCCCGTTGTGAGCGCTATAAAAAAATCGAATTTCCAGGGGCTCGTCACGGGCTTTGAAGTGAACCCGGTGGCGAGTGAAAAAGCGCGGGACCTGATCGCCGCCTGCGGGCTACAGGACCGGTATGAGGTCATCCACGGATCTTTTTTTGATGAAGCCAGCTTTCGCAGCGAAGATATTTTGATCTCCGATCCTCCATTCCTTCCCGCAAAGACCAATCGTATCATGGACCCTCTGCTCTGGGGCGGTAACGACGGAAGCGATATTTATTTAAGGCTTATTGAACGGGGATATGATACGTTGATGCTCATGATCGCCAGCTATTCCAATCCGCTGAAGATTCTGTCGGCAGCATTTGACTCGGAATACGTGGTGCAGGATTTCCTGGTGTCGCCTATGACGATAGGGGAATATAGCAGAGAGAAACCTGTTTGGGAACGGCTGATGGAAATGAAGCATGCAGGTGAAGCATTTTATTCATCAACGCATTTCCTGCTGGCGGGTGTTGTGCTGGGCAGGAACCCTGCGCGTGCTTCCATGGCAGAAGCGCTGACGAATGTATTAACCGCTATACGCTGATATGACAAAAGCATGCGACATATTGATCCTGGGAACAGGAAGCCTTGCGCAGGAACTGGTGGAAGCACTTTCCATGACAACCCATTGTCGTTTTGGAATATGCGTTGCGGGCAGGGATGGTGAGAAGGCTTCGATGCTGGCGCTCATTGGAAACAGCCGGGCCAGAATGGCGGGCTCAGAAACTGTCTTCAGTGCTTCGTCGGTGAAATGGAATGATGAGGGGCTTGCTGCATTGCTTCTACAGCAGACGCCGAAGATCATCGTTCACCTGTCATCGCTGCAGTCGCCCTGGCAGTTGTCGGTAAAATCGGAGTGGTCGTTGTTGGTGAAGAAATTTGGTTTTGGAATTACGGCACCGCTTCAAATGCACTTGCTACTGAAGCTGGCCCGGGTTGTTAAGAAGGAATTTCCAAAAACCGTTATTCTCAATGGCTGTTATCCCGACGTCTGCAATGCCCTGTTAGCAATGACTGGTTTCGAGGTATTGAGCGGCGTGGGCAACGTGGCGATACTGGAGGCCGTGTTGCGACAGTGTTACCAACTGAATGGCGATGATTCAATAGACATTATCGGGCACCATTATCACGTTGGCCAGCTCATCTCGCGGCGCGTAAGCGATCCGTTGGCATACCCACAGGTGTTGATCAACGGGAAAAAAGTTGACGGGCTTCCTGAAAAGTTGTCCCACGTTCGGCTTCCCTCCGATGCTTCGCTCAACAGCATTACAGCCCTGACCATGGTCCCGCTGCTGCATTGCCTGGCAACCAATAAAGAAGGCAATTTCAATTTGCCAGGCCCGCTTGGCTTGCCAGGTGGGTACCCGGTGCTGATCAGGGGGGGACGCGCAGAGCTGTTGTTACCGGATGGCTGGACGTTTCAGAAAGCGCTCCGTCGCAATATTGCGCTGAGCTCGCGGGAGGGGATAGCGTGGACCAACAATTCGATTTTCCTGGATGCCCGCGTAATACGGTACCTGAAAAAAAATCACTCCAGGCTCGAGGTTTTTAATACACTGGATTTTCTGGCAGCATGATCAACAAATAAATTTTTTAGCCTATGACGACAAATGCAGAAGAAGTAGCAGAGATCCGCGATATAATTGTCGACTCCCTCGTCCGGTGCGGTGGCGGTCATTTTGGAGGCGCGCTGAGCGTGACGGATATTCTCTGGGTTTTGTATAAACGGATCCTTCGTCTTGACCGGTCAGCCTTTGATCGACATGACCGTATTATACTATCAAAGGGCCACGCATGCATCGCGCAATATGCCATTCTTGCCAAGCTGGGATATTTTGACCTGGAGGAGCTGGAACGGTACGCGCAATTCAACTCGCTGCTTGAAGGACATCCTGACATGCTGAAAACGCCGGGCATTGACTTCTCTTCCGGATCACTAGGGCAGGGGTTGTCAATCGGCCTCGGCATGGCGATGGGGTTGGCAAAAGCCAGGCGTGATGTGTGGGTGATCATGGGCGACGGAGAATGCCAGGAGGGCCAGGTGTGGGAGGCGGTGCAGCTGGCAGAACGATACAAGCGGGGAAACTTAAAAGCCGTTGTTGACTACAATAAATACCAGGAGTACGGATGGTTTTTTGATCCCGAGTGCAACAAAGAGCCCGTTGAAAAGCTGGGGCGGAAATTCGAGTCCTTTGGCTGGAAGGTATGGGATGTAGACGGTCATGATCACCTGCAGCTGCAAGATACTTTTAAGATGGTTGCCGAATATCAGGAAGGCCCGTGTGTTGTACTGGCCCACACCATCAAAGGAAAAGGATACGCATTGATAGAACGTGACCCGATCCGGTTTCATTGCGGCGAGCTGTCGGAAGAAGAACAACGTGGGATCACAGCGCAGAAAATACCGGTTAAATTATAAACATGGTTACGATGGAAAAAATGGGAATGCATTGCGGCCGAATGCTTGCCGCGCACATGAAGAACGATGAGAAGATCTATGTACTGGATGGCGACCTCGCAGACTCCAACGGTGCCATTTGTGTTCATCAACAACATCCCGAACGGTTCATCATGGCCGGTATTGCCGAACAGTCAATGGTTTCTGTGGCCGCCGGTATGGCATCGGTGCAATTGAAGCCATGGGTCTTTTCATTCGCGGCTTTTTTGTGCTACCGGGCTTACGACCAGATCAGGATCGGCCTGTCGCAGGCAAAGATGAATGTAAAACTGGTGGGCTCTCATGCAGGCGGTTTTACAGGACGCAACGGCCAGACACATGCTGCCATCAATGACATTGCCGTGATGGCGTCATTGCCCAATATTCATATCTGGTCGCCGGCTTGTAAAGGGGACCTGGCCTACGCCATGGATCGAATGCTGAAAGATGAGCATCCCACATATTTGCGACTGCCGCGGGAGCCTTTGGGTGACTTGCCTTCTGAGCCTAAGGAGTGGTATTGGTTGAAACCGGCCCGGCGCGTTACACTGGTAGCCACGGGGTTATCTGTTCACATTGCACTGCAGGTGCACAAGCTTCTTTCAAAAATGAATATGGAAGTAGGCGTGATCAATGTCAACAAGATCGTGCCCCTGCCTGAAAGTTTGCTTCATTCCATCAACGCCTTGTGCACGGAGATAATCGTGATCGAAGACCATTACCAGGTAGGAGGGCTGGCCAGCATGTTATCGATCCACCGTTTATCCTGCAGAATTCATGCAAAAGGATGGGGTATGAATTTTACAGGGCAATCGGGCGATTATGAGGAGATCCTCCATCACTATGATCTCAACCCACACCGCATTTGTCAGGAAGTATTAACGCTCAATTAAGAATACTATGCTATCGATTATCGTCACTTGGAAAAACAGAAAGGAGTTGCGTCATGCCATGGACTCATTTGAAAAAACCGCTCGATTTTTTAACGGAGAGCTGATCCTGGTCAATTTCGACGGAGATGAGGAACTGCTGGATGAGCAGATCGAAAACCATCAGGACTTTTACCGGGTCGTTAAAGTTTCGGGGCAGACCCATTTTCATAAAACCCTGGCCGCCAACCTGGGGGCGTCATTTGCAAAGAACGATATGCTCTTCTTTTGTGACTGCGATATTATTCTGAACCCCGCTGAATTGCAGGTGTTGTATGACTCGATCCGGAATAACGACAATGCGTTCGGCACATTGTCTGGTGTTACTGAAACGCAGATAAATTCGCTGGGCGGCAAGCATGTTGTTAATTTTGGATATGAGTTACGGATCCGTACCGCGAATGGAAGAATTTTGAAGATCGTAGATCAGGAAGAAGATGCGAACAACGGTTACCGGAATGCACCAGGTCTGTTGATGGTCAGGAAAGAACATTTTTATGCCGTGAATGGCTACAACTCAGAGCTGATCGGTTGGGGATGGGAAGACCAGGATATGATCGGGCGTTTGACACTCGGCGCCGGCCTTACCCGCATTACCCTGGGGCATGCCCAGCACATTTCACACGACGACGTTTCGCGCACCGGTCAGTACCCGGAAAAGAACCGCTGGCTGAGCCGTGATAAGATGTTCAGGCAGGCCTTGAGCAATTATGATGAGGGCAGGTTCGAAGGCTCGTACACAGCCGATATTCAGCGAATGAAATATTCCCTTGTATACGCGGGAGATTAAAAAAGGCTAACAGTAACGTTGATGAAGATCGTACAAAGTTTTTGGTCTAAACCTGCCCTGAAGCCTGATCATGATTGGGATGGCGCGTTGAAGCGTGGTGAGACCGGTGGTTGGCTGGATAAAAAAGCTTACTACAGGAGTTGGGCATTCAGCTGCCTGCGATTGCGGCAATATTATGACAACGTCGAGCTGGTGACAGACGCGGCAGGGAAGGAGATCTTGATTGACCGGATGGGATTGCCCTACACATCGGTCAGGATGGACCTTGACTGCCTCGCAGAGGCGCCCAATGATCTGTGGGCCCTGGGAAAGGTGTATGCATATAGCTTGCAGGATAAACCTTTCATTCATGTAGACAGCGATGTTTATATCTGGGACCGGTTGACACAGCTGGACGGGGCGCCACTGATGGTGCAGAATTTCGAGAAGCACTCGTACTTTAACGACATCCTGCGCAACTACCGGGCTGTGTTCCCGTATTTCCCTCCGTGTGTGGAAGCGTGTGTCGACTCGAAGGAGATCGTATGGTCTGTCAACGCGGGCATATTTGGCGGAAATGACTGTGCTTTTATAAAAGAATACGCGCAGATGGCCATCCGTTTCGTTCGCGAAAACCAGCGATTCTTCGCCGGGGTTGCACTGGCCGAGTTCAATATGATATTTGAGCAGATCCTGTTTTTTTACATGGCGCAGCAAAACTCCCACGCCATTACACGGTTATTTGACGAAACAATTTCCCGTTACGATCCCTGGATCGTGAATTTTCAGGATGTGCCGCACGCAACGAAGTACATACATGCCATCGGGCCGTATAAGCGCGACCCGGTGATCAACGACCTGGTGGCGCACCATCTCCGCACGGATTTTCCTGAATATTATGATCGGATTGAAGAGAACCTTACGTGATAGTGTTTAATTTATGGAGCATACAACATTCATATTAAAATACCTGAGAAAAAGAGAGCTGACCCGGGCACAACGGTTTTTTCATCCGTTGATTAAAAAGTTCAATGACCTCGATCTGAACATTCGCATCTATTACAAGAATGACGAGCTGAACCGGAAATTGTCCATCAGAAAACCTCAGTATGAAAATCTTTTGATCGGTGATTGCACCAGTATCGAAAAGATGATGAATATTTATTTCCTGCTACAGCAGACGTTGCGTTTGAATATTGAAGGAGATGTTGTCGAGTTGGGATGCTACCGGGGTACCTCTGCTGCCGTTATCCGGGAAATGCTCAATCAATTTTCCTCCAATAAACGTTTCCATGTATACGATTCCTTTCAGGGACTACCTGATGAGAGCAGCTTCGACGGGCCGTCCAGGTTATTGAAAAAGGGACAGCTCAAAACCAGTAAGGACAATTTGATCGGGTTATTCAGATCCAGGGGGCTTGAGCTTCCGGAGATCCATGAGGGCTGGTTCAACGAAACACTTCCCACGCAGCTGCCGGAAAAAATAGCGTTCGCTCACCTGGATGGTGATTTTTACGACTCCATCATGGACAGCCTGGTAAACGTCTATCCGAGGTTGTCTCCCGGCGCGGTGGCGGTGATCGATGATTTTTGCGACCCTTCGGTGCTCGATATTCACAATATTTTACCCGGTGTAAAAAAAGCCTGCGATGATTTTTTTGCGGATAAACCGGAAAAGGTCCAGGTGCTCTTATGCGGCGGACAAAGCCAGGCCTATTTTATCAAGAAGTGAAAGCAACGTAAGATCAGCAGCAAACCATTCACCAGTCAACAGTATAAATTATGGCGTTCATAGAAATCCTCAAATCTAAAATTCACCGCGCCACGGTCACACAGGCTGAATTGAATTATGTCGGCAGCATTACCATCGATGCTGACTTGCTTGAAAAAAGCAATATCATTGAACATGAAAAGGTTCACGTGGTCAACATCAATAACGGTGAACGATTTGAGACGTACACCATCAGGGGCGAACGCGGCTCGGGAGTGATTTGCCTGAATGGTGCGGCTGCCCGGAAATGTATGGTTGGCGATCTTATTATCATCATCAGTTATATCCATATGGAGCCTGAACAGGCAAAGTCATTTGTGCCCAGGGTAGTTCACGTCAATGCAAATAATGCGGCAGTAGCATTATAGACAACGATAGGCACAGTTAGCGCTGCAGGAAACAGATCAAACGATTTCCTTATAGTGCTCGTTCTCCAGCAGGTCTGAATGCGAGCCATGCATGGCCACAGTGCCGTTTTTGATCATCAGCAGCTCGTCGCATTTTTTTATCAGCGATGTATCGTGAGAGACAACAATGAGTGATTTACCCAGCCCTGTCTGGTGAAGATTGTCCGCTATAAATTTAACTGAATCAACATCCATAGACGTTGTTGGCTCGTCCAGGATCGTCAGGTAGGCGTCGCGGTAAATGGTTTTGGCAAGTGACAATTTTTGTCTTTGGCCTTTGGAAGGAGCTTGCCCATCGAAGACAAGGCCCAGCTGGGTCTCATATTTCTTTTCCCATTTTTCGATGAATTCGCTGGCCCTGCTTAAATAAGCCGATGTTGTAACTTTTGCTTTGTCCATCGGTTTTCGGATGTTGCCAACAGCGATGGCCTGGTTGGTGGGGAAGTAATAGTCGATGGAATCCTGGAACAGCGTAGCAACGTTCGACCACCAATCGTCGGTGTCTATCTCGCTGAGGTCGCGTCCGTTGATATAGATCTTGCCTTTTGTCGGCTCATAGATCTTGCATAACAATTTTATGATGGTCGACTTCCCCGAACCATTGGCTCCGACCAACGCCGTTTTCCTGTTTTTCTCAAGCTTAAATGAAACGCCTTTTAGTATCCACCTGTCTGACGACTGGTATTTGAACCAGACATTTTCAAAAACAATTTCTGGCGCGCTTTCCAGGGCGAAGCTGTCGGATCCCTGTTTCTTCGAGGCCGGGGTGGGTATATTCAGAAATTGAAGGATATCTCTCACACTAAGATGTTCTTCGTAGCTCCGGTTCATGACCCTGAAAATGTCCCTGATGGAAGCCCCGGCCGCTGTAAACGTGCCGATCGCAAACACGAGGTCGCCCAGTTTCCAGCCCTGTCCGACAAACAGTTTCAACAACAGGTAAAGGCATATCGAGCTGCCCGCAAAGAAGACCAGTTCGGCGCCGATGGCCAGCGCAACCCTTTTCCGTTCGAAGCGCGAGTGTTTCCGGTGAAATTTTTTCAGGATGTCCTGCAGCCACTCGATCAGTTTAGGGCCTGTCTGATATAGTTTGGTCTCGATAATAACATCGGCCGTTGTAAAATACCTTTTCAGGTCCAAAAACCTCCGTTGCTCCGGGGAGTCTTCGGCCCGGATGCTCCAGATGCCGTTCCCATATTTATATTGAACGATGATCTGGGGGATACAACAGACGATCAGTATAATGAACGCAACGGGGCTGACACTGCACGCCAGCGCTGCGCCAACAGCAAAGGCAACGCCCGACTGGATCATGGTGAAGTGATGCCGGGTAAGATCGATCAGCGGATGAATTCCCCGGTGAAATGCCCGTTGCATTAAATTTTGAAAGTCAGAGCTTTCGTGAAGCACAATTTCAATCTCGATCTTTTTTTGCAGGATCATGGCCTCGATCTTTTCAGATATCCGGAACAGCCAGAGCTTGTTGACGAGCTCGAAGATCACTTTTATAACTTCGGGAGTGGTTACGAGCAGTGAAAACAAGATAATGATCGGTATGGTCCGGACGGAGAACAGCTCTTCTTGTGACAGGCCCTCCAATGAATTCAGCAGCACCTTGAGGCCGTAAGAATTGAGATAGGATGTAGAGGAAAGAACGATCGACAATACGATCATGGCGATGCTGAGTCCTCCTGCATAGCGGGTAGAATAACGCAAGGATGCAATGGTGCTTGTAAAGTATTCCTTAAGCATTGTCAGATAGTTTCAGGCAAATGATATAAAGGACAAATTCAATGTTTGAAAAACATTCAGGTGCCGGGCAAAGGTATCATATCAGAAAATGGTCATAACTGAAATCAATGTGAAATTGCCATTGCGGCGAACATTTGTACGAATATAAAAAAAATCCAGGTCGGAATGGATATCAGGAGAGTAATCTCATCGGAATAACGGTCTTCAGTATTGTTTTTTCGATGGGCTGTTCATCTGCGTATTTTTCAAAACTTTCAGATGCCAGCGGCGAATCAATTATTATAGATAGCAACGGACTGCACCAATCGCCACCCGGATCGAAAGATCAAATTGACCATCCGATGATCGGTAGACGGCAGAAAGCAGGGGTGGAATCCGTTGCCTCGGAGGTAACGCATATCCTATCCGATAACCTGATGAAATTTCTGCTGAATAGATGGTGTTAAATAGGCGGGAACCTGTTATCTTCGATTCAGTGGAATCCAGCAAAGGGACGCGGGACTCAATACAGCTAAATTGGAAACAAAATTCAAATGAGTTGATAAAACTTCATTTTGATTTGCAAAGTTGATCGGTAGCCCTGTTATCTTTAACGGAAACATCACGGTGAAACTGAACCTGTAAACGGTGAGGTGTGTCACACGCAGGATCTTCTTTGTAGTTTAAACATCGATATCCGCAGCCAGTTGTTGGTATTAAAAGGAGCGTTGGTCTTGGCGCAGCAGGAGCTGTTTGTTAGCCTTTGCAGCCGGTAGGCTGAAGGATA
Source organism: Chryseosolibacter histidinae (assembly GCF_018598225.1). GTDB lineage: Bacteria > Bacteroidota > Bacteroidia > Cytophagales > Cyclobacteriaceae > Chryseosolibacter > Chryseosolibacter histidini. Next base: position 370,198 of record NZ_JAHESF010000001.1, read on the forward strand.
TCTGATGATGGATCGTTCGAAAATGTTCACAACGACTCAATACCAATACGGAGTATGGAAACGCTCAGATTTAAGAAATTCAGAATTGATAAACCAGTTTCATGGAATACGCACCGGGGCGGCTGGCGTTATGTAGTGGATATTTTACAATCCGAATTTCATACGCCGGATGGAACCCTTCTCCTGACGGCTGTCGAGGATGCGATCAAGGGAGGAAGGCCGATCACCGAACCCTGGACGGGATTTATCCATCAGGTGCCCCGGAATAATCTGCCCAATTTTCCGGACCTTGAACGCCTGCTGAAAGACAAAACGTGGCTCGCGAGCCTGAAGCATTGCCAGGGGCTTTTTACGATCTCCAATTACTTAAAGGAGTACCTGGACCGGCAATCGTTTCCGTTCCCGGTCAATTGTGTTCCATACGCCGTTGATTTTCAATTCAAGGAATTCGACTATGATGCTTTTCTGAACAGCCCGCGGAACCTGTTATTTGTTGGCGAGTTTATGAGAAACTTTCAGGCATTTTCTGACCTGGATGCAAAGGGCTACCGGAAATTATTATTGGTCTCCGAGACGTTCATCAGGAACAATATCAGCTTATCGCCATCGGTGACCATTATGGACCGGGTCAGTGATGAAGAATACGATGCGATGCTGGCCAGGAACATTGTATTCCTGAATTTGCTGGATGCACCTGCTAACACCACCGTTGTGGAATGCCTGGCCAGGAATACACCTATATTGATCAACAAACTTCCAGGCGTCGTCGATTATCTAGGTGAAGACTACCCGTTTTACTACAGTTCGCTCGAGGAAGCCGCCATGAAGCTGAGCGACGATCAGTTGATCGGGCAAACCGTTGCGTACCTGCGGGATTCGCCCAACAAACAAAAACTGCGAAAGGAGTATTTTATCAACGCCATTCATACGGGCTCAGTTTATCGGAGCCTTCCAATTCCCCGGAATCAGAAGCCCAGCGGATTTGAGCCATTCGATGTAACGGTTGTGATCACCTCTTATAAGCGCCTTTATAATATAGACGGATTGCTGGATGCCCTCTGCCGGCAGGAGTTCGAAGGAAGTTTTGAGGTCATCCTCTGGAATAATAACATTGACAACGCGGCGGAGCTGGACAACCTCTATCAGAAATACCGTGAGCGGCTCACCATTCGTTTGATTCATTCCACGGAGAACTACTATTGTGCCATGCGACTTGCCATGGCCCACCTGATGCAGGGCGAACATCTCCTGATCTGCGATGATGACGTTGTACCAGGCCCCAACTATATAACAACTTTTTGGAATAAATTTCACCAGTACGGACAGGATGTGGTGCTCTGCGCCCGCGGGCATCTTTTCGAGCCGCATGAGCTGGATGAGCAGCACCCTGAAAAAGTCTGGGAGACGTTGAAAGGCATCCGCTTCTATGACGAATCAGTGGCCGATACCTACCTTCATTTCTTTCATGCCGACAACTGTTTCATTCCCAAGTCCGTGTTGTTGAAGCTCAACGCATTTGAGCTGGATAATCCTGACTTTATTTTGGTGGACGATTACTGGATGTCCTACATTATATCGCACGAGCTGAGGATCCCTATCCTTAAAATTCAATTAGACGCGGAAATGGCCTTTACGCCCTGTGCGGATGATAAGGGAATTGCCCTGTTTCACAATCCGAAGGTGCGGAAGGAGCGCGTCAACTTTTACGTGTACCACATGAAGAAGGGATGGCCCAATTCCATCATGCAAACTTCCCTTCAGCAGAACGGATCCGCTGGAAGGAAAAATAACCTGTCAGATAATTTGCTGCCGGCGGCCCACCAGCCGTGGGGTGGCAAAAGTATCCATTTCAAGAGTTATGACCTGTCGGTGGTTATTTGTTCGTATTCAAGAATACATCACCTGGCCGGCCTGATCGAGCGGTTTCAGAAACAGGATTTCTCTGGAACCTTTGAGCTCATCATTTGGAATAACAACGTTGACAACGTTAAAGAGATCGACCGTTTGTATGCGGCATACAAGGATTTGATGGAGATCAAGGTAATTCACTCTGTTAAAAATTATTTCTGCATGCCCCGCATCGCGCTCACCGGCCTGTTGCGTGGAAATTGCGTGGTTTGGTGCGATGACGATATTATCATCAAGCCCAACTATTTGAGTCACTTGTATGAGAAGCACCTGCAATTCGGTCCCAATGCCCTGGTTTGTATCAGCGGTCACACTTTCTTATCGCCGGATATCGATGAAAACCTTCCGCACCTGGTGTGGGAGGGTGACGGCGTGGCATTGCATACCGTTGATCAGGACGAAATGCTGGTCAGTATATTCCATGGCAATTCATGCATTCTCAGCAAGGAGCTCATGAGAAAAGCAGCCACCTTCAGAATGCCGACACTGGAGACCGGGCTGGTGGATGATTACTGGTTGTCGTATGTCCTTTCACAGGAGCTGGGCGCCAGGCTTGTCAAGATCAAAGGCGATGCGATCATGAGCTTCGCTGACGATGCCAATGGGCAAGTAGCGATGTGGCGGAACAGGCATGTGAGATACCAGAAGATCGTATTTCATCTCTATCATCGACGAAAGAACTGGATCCCCGTGCCCGACAGCACTTTGGTATCCTAAATGGTATTGATTTTCCTTACTAAATTAAGTAACTATGGAATCGCTGAGATCTTAATTAATATTTAAAAAATTCCACTAAAAACAGACCTACAATGGAAAAAACCTTCTATTCGAGTGACCACGTACTTTTTTTGCATTTTGAAATCTCAGGTGTTCTGAACGGATATATGCAACGAAACAACAGCCCCATCAGACAGGCCCTAAAGGGAGTTTACATCGAGCAGGAATCCGGATTCAGACTGTCCTTTTTTATTGAAAAGAATTTCGGAGAAAGACTGAATATCCTGATGGCATTTTGCGGTGAGATAGCAAGTTCGAATAATAAAGAAACGATGCGTGTAAGTTTCCTGACACTCAACGAGAACTTCTCGCAAATTGAAGACCCCGTCCAGGGAGAAATGGCATTTACAACCGAAAAGCAGGAAACGTGGACTCGCGCTTATCAAAAACGGATTGTTTTACCCGACATAAAACTCTCCTTTAATTTAAAGGACGCGTAACCTTTACGTTGGATTTCAGATTTACAGTTTCAGATTTTTGTGCGTTTTTTAGATTCAAAAATTGAGATCTTAGATCTGAAATTCCTCTATTCTATTTGACCCGTGTTTAATTTGGTTCAACCAGCCTGAGGTTATCTTCCAGCGTTTTTACCGGAATGAAGATATCACCCTTTTCCTTTTCTGTGGGTGTCAGCGCATCCAGGGAAGTAGTCAGGCAATGATGTTCCAGCTTCAGCTGATCACTTAAGAACCAATAGGCTTGATCCAGTAGCTCGGGATGAAAAAATTCGAACACCTTGGTTCCCGGACGGCAGAACACCAAATTGGCGAGTCCGGCTCCGTGAGGTCCGAGCACAATCTCGGCGGCGTTAAAGAGTTTTACTTGCGCATCAAGTGGTAAGTCCTCCAGAACAACTTTGTCAAAGCCTTTCGATTGCAGGTAAGACCATACCTCCCCGGCATTGGTAATGTAGCGCCTCGCCCAATCGGTAGTGACATCTTTACGGGAGATATAGAGTCTTTTATTTTGCGGAAGGCCATTGCTGTCTCCAGGTAAAAAAACGTCGCGTAGAAACTGGATGGCCCATGGCGGGTTGGTTGCGCACTTATAATTTACCAGCGAGGGTGCAACAACACGCGCGGCCTGTATATACAATCCCTGGTAGCCTAAGATCAGATCTTTTTCGGTGAAACCGAGCTTGCCTAAAGACTCCCATTGAAAATTGAATCTCAGATACGGTACATATAGCTTATCGAACGGGACTTTACTGTCCTTTAGCATTTTGATACGTGGAATGATCTCAAGCATCCAGTGATAATAATTAGCGGGTGCCTGTGCCGCGATCACAGCTACGGTGAGATCAACGTATGTCAGCTCGGGCATTGCCTCCATCTCAAAGACTGTGTGCTTTTCGATAGGTCTTGTCCATTCAAAACCGGTTTCCTTGATTATTTTATTGTCTGGTGTAATAACCACGCCATGACGTCCGAATACCTTGCCCATCGGTATTTCCAGTACGAAGTTCTCCGGGAACCTGGCATGCTTCCATTGATGGTCGGGATCCAGCGGAAAGAGCGGCAGGGGGATGGCTTCTTCTTCCCGGATCTTGTGATAGATACATGCCTTGTTCTCTGCCAGCAGTTGCGCGACTGTAATATGTGTTTTTGGAACAGACATCGGCGCAGGTAATTACAGGTGGAAATAGCGAGCCCACTGGGTATCACGGAAGTGCTGCTTCAGCGCATGATAGTTCGTCACGATTTCGTTCATGGGATAGGCGATCTGTTTTTTTAGCGCAGCTTTCACCGGATCGGGAGGCAGGTCCAGGAATTCGAAGATCTCGTGTAAAATTAAATCCCTGTCTTCTGCGAGGCGCTCATACTCAACCTCAAGGAGCGGATGCATCCTGAACAGATCGGCGTAGAACTTTTCGTAAAAGTCAATTTGTTCAAAAAAAAGCCGGCACTCTTCCGGATGCACCTCGAGCAACGTCTTCGGAGAGCCCTGGCCACGGTACGTCAGCCATTGATCGGTGATAAAAGCTGTCTTTAATGAGACCAGTGTTTCAAATTTGTTATCCCTTTTCAGGTGGATGACCCTGATATCTTTTTCATCGCGCAGGTACTGCCATGTTTTTTCAAACCTGTCGAAAAGCGCTCCGATGTCCGATTCCTGCGTGACGCTTGCCATGAGCCCCGTGATCTTTTTATTCAGCTCATCCGGTATTTCCCCCGGGTGATCCATGCCCATAAAATATTCCATCCTGAGATGATTGTAGAATTGTTTAAACCCTACTGCCTTCACCTCTTCAGATTGCCCGGGATCAAAGTATTCAGAAACATATGATAGGGGAGCCGTGAGCGCCTTTTCCAGCTGAGGCTCCTCCAGTGCATACAGGTTAAAGATCTCTCCATGCATGACCACATTTTTGTGAGCCTTTAACAGGAACGTCAGCAGGTTTGAGCCCGTTCGTGCAGTGCTTAATATGATAAAACGTGTACTCAAGTGTTCTTCATTTTAATGTATTCAGATTCGGGGTCATTCCGATGCAAAAAAAGCAGACCATTGTGTGTCCCGGAACTTCTCCTTCAGCTCGTAATAGTTCTGCACGGCCACCGAATGTTTAACGACCGGATGTTTACGTAACCTGGATTTGATCTCACACCTGGGTACTTCTAAAAAATCCATTATTGCTTCATCCGTTTTATCGGCGGTAACTTCGTCATAGTCAAGATTCAAGACCTGGTGATGTCTGAAATATCGGTCAAACCTGCTCCATTCTTCCTCAATCTCGTTGAAGTACGCCCTGCAGTTTTCATAATCGAGCGTGACCTTGGCATCCTCGCTTACGGTGTCTTCGTGATGGGGATGATTGATCCATTTCCTGGTGAGCATTGCTTTCTTCAGGGAAACAAGGGAATCAAGTATGTTGGGCCTTTTCAGGTGCAGGATCCTGATCGACCGGTCATCGATGATCTTATTCAAGACAGAAGGATAATCTTTCGCGTGCGGGTAATGGAATTTGAACCCGACAGCTTTGATGTTCTCCGGATAGTCCCTGAAAATTATTTTCTGGAGAAATTCATCCGGTTTTTCGTTTCTCATTTTTTTTGCTTCCTGTAACGAGACCGGTAAGCCTGAGATCAGATCGCCCGCAAAGAAGTCCAGGTCTTTTTCTTTGCCATCAAACATCTCCAGGTAGCACAAAATATTGCTATGGCTGTGGAGCTTCGTTGACAGATACACCGAACCGGTTCTGGCGGTGCAAATCACTACAAACTTATTATACGACATAGTATAAGACTAAGGATGAAAACCTGGTTGCCCAGACTAAACGACTTTTTTTAACGATTCAATCCCTGCTGCGTATCCTTAATGATATTGCAGATATCTTCTATCTCCGAGTCTTTGAGCGCTACAAAGGATGGAAGATATAACCCGTGCAAATGAATAAATGTTGAATTGGGGAACTCACCTTTAATGGCAAGACCTTTTAAGAAAGGCTGCTTGTGCGCCGGTGTAAAGAAGTTCCTGGTTTCTATTCCCTGGGCGCTGAGTATCGACTGAAGGTATGCCATGGAACACCCGAATTCCTCTGTGACCAGTATACCAAAAACCCAATAGACATTTTTTGCCCAGGGTTTGTTCGGTGGAAAGACCACCCCAGGCACCCCGTTGAGATAGCGCATGTACAAATTTGCGATCTGTATTTTTTTCTCGATGGCGTGATCGACGTATTCGAGCTGCCCCAGGCCAATCGCAGCCTGGATGTTTGTCATGCGATAGTTATAGCCTACAGCGGTATGCTCAAACCGAAACTGCTCCGTTCCAAAGGCCATGTTTTTCTTTGACTTCACCAGCTCAAAGATCTTGGGATCGTTGGTGGTGATCATGCCGCCTTCACCCGTCGTGATGATCTTGTTGGCATAGAAGCTGTAACAGGATATATTTCCCCAGTTGCCTATAAATTCACCGTCCACTTCTGCTCCGATGGCTTCCGAGCAATCTTCGATCAACAGCAGGCCGTGTTTGTCGCAGATCCTTTTAATGGCAGGCATATAAGCAGGATGGCCATAATTATGGACCACCATAATAGCTTTTGTTTTTTTGGATACCTTACTTTCGATCTGATCGACGTCCATGTTCCAGGTCTCGTCGATGTCGACAAATACCGGTATACACCTGTTCTGCAGGATCGCAAAAACCGGTGCCATCATTGTAAAATCCGGAATGATTATTTCATCACCGTCACCCAGCCCCAAAACGTCAATGGCAAGATGAAGCGCATTGGTGGCGTTGCTCACCGTTACGGCGTACCGGCTTTTACAAAAGCTCGCGAACTTGTTTTCAAAGTCGTTGATGAACCGCCCCTTCGAAGAGATCCATCCCTCGTGAAGTGCCTCATTAACATACCTGATCTCATTTTCCCAGAGGTACGGCTTGCAAACAGGTATGTTTATGGTCTGTGGCTGGTATGACTGCATGCGATGAGATTATTTAAGCATTTGGTTTCCACTGACGAAACTTTCCCAGCTCCACCTGCTGTTATTCTTATAAAACCAACTTACTGTTTCTTCAAGACCATCCATCATGCTCGTTTTCGGTTTCCACCCAGTGTAGTGGAGCAGTTTTGTGTTATTGCATTGAAACTTATCGATGTCCAGTCGCCTCAGCCTTTTCGGGTCCTGCTCGATCCGCAGGTTTTTCACCTTCATTATCTTCGCGATATTTTCCGCCAGCCATTCCACAGAATAGGAATTGTTCGATCCGACATTAACGGCGTCACCATTCTTGACATCAGATTGCAACACCATGATCAGGGCGCGTGCTGTATCATGAACAAACGTAAAGTCCCTTTCGGCTTTGTAATTTCCCAGCAGCAGGGTATTGCTTCTGTTGAGCTGATAAATAATTTCGGGAACAATGTAGGGCTCTGTTTCGCGCGGGCCGTAACAGTTGAAGATCCTGGCAATGACAACCGGCGTATGGTGCTCTAAGTTGTGGGTATAACATAACCGGTCGGCAGCGAGCTTAGAAACCGCATAAGTGTTAACCGGACTTAAACAAATGTTCTCATCGAGGATGGCGACATCGGCAACGCCATAAACCTCGGTAGAGGAAACGTAAAGCATGCGTTTTACACCGCAGATATTGCAGGCTTCCAGCAAATTCAAACAGGCGGTAACGTTCACGTCAAAGAACCTTTTGGGCCATAAATAGGCGGAGGGCACATAAGTGTCGCCAATACAATTCAGGACGAATTCAACCTTGTTGTCAAGCATGCATTTAACGATGTCCATCTGATTCAGCGCATCACCCTGAATGACGGTAACCCCGTTTAGGTTGGCGACGTTTTCCGGAACACCATGAAGATAGTTGTCAAAGCAGATCACCCGGCAATTGTAGTTTAACAGCTCTCTTACAATAGCAGACCCTACAAAGCCAGCCCCGCCGGCTACCATAACGGTGGAATTTGATATGTCGATCATTAGTGAAATGTTGGTTTAAAACATTATATCAGTTACGGGAACCTTGCCACCGGGACCACCGAAGGTCACCGGGCAAAATGCTGGATATCCGTTTGGGCGAAGCGCTGCCATGCAAACGGTGCTGTCCTGACAAATACCATCAGGGCATCCATTCGCCATCTCCCGGGCTACCGGCCAAATTTTATCCGACGTATAAATGAATAATTAAAATATCCGTTAGACGGTTTTTCATCTCAGTGCGCTCTGCATATCGTCTGCTTGGATATGTTAAAAGTACTATTTTTTTAATTTCTACCAAATCAAATTGAATTAAAACGGCGTTCGTTGGAATTACGGCCCTTTATTTTTTTACTCGTGCCTGACACATCAAGGCTGACTGGCAGATCGAATGTTCATTTTGAGCGTTCGATGATTTGTCAATCTCCGGGGCTGATGCCTTGCGCCAGACCCGGACCCAGGCTTGCTATTTGAATTTTAACCACAAGTTGTTAATTTCATTGCGCCTAGGCCATTCGATGTCTTAGGCCCAACTGAAATCTAATGTAATAAGGTGAAAAAATTCTGTTCGAAACCATTTGAGAACATTGCTGTTCATGCTGACGGCAGTGTTTGGATGTGCTGTCATGACTGGCTCTCGACGCCGATCGGCAATTTGAATGATTCCAGCTTTGAAGACATCTGGAATGGCGAGGTTGCAAAATCGATACGCCGTTCAATAATAGATCAAAGCTTCAGCTATTGCGACAGCAGTCAATGTCCTGCGCTGGCATCCGACAGCTTGCCCATGGTAACGGAGGCCAGCCTGGAAAAATGGGAGAAGGCCATCGCGCCCGGCAGCGACTCGGAAAAGCACCCATCGCCTAAATCCATCAGCCTGACGTACGATGCAACATGCAATTTAAAGTGCCCGTCGTGCCGGTCAGACTATATCATTTTCGACAGAAAGCAACGGGCGCAGGTAAAGAAAATTCACGACGCGCTCTTTGAATTTTCTCTAAAGGACCTGGAACGGATCCATATGACAGGTTATGGCGATCCGTTTTCAAGTGCCGTTTTCAGGGATTTTCTCCGGACGGTGTCAAGGGAGAAGTTTCCCTCCCTGAGAATAGCCCTCATGACCAATGCCCTGCTGCTCACACCTAAAATGTGGGAGTCAATGCCTGGCGCCCATCGGCTCATCGATTCTATTCACGTCTCGGTTGACGGCTGCAGCGAAGCAACCTATTCGCTGAACAGGGGTGGCGATTTTTCGCTGCTGTTGGAGAACCTGGAGTTTGTTGCCTCCATCCGGCGATCTTTGACCATCCGCCATTTCGAAATAAGCTTTGTTGTTCAGCAAAATAACTTTCGGGAAATGCCTGATTTTGTACAGCTAGGGGAGAGGTTGAACTGCGATAAGGTGCTCTTTCAAAGGATCATCAACTGGGGTACCTATACACCTGACGATTTCAAATTGCGGGAAGTACATGAAGAGACGCATCCTGATCACCAGGAATTCAAACAACTGCTGTCTTCTGAAATTTTTGCGTCGCCGGTCGTCGACCTGACCAATTTGAGCAATTTCCGGGACGCCGGCAGCTAAGAACGCTGGAGTGTGTCAATTAATTATAGAAGCAGGCCGCCATTATTAAATTGTGTCAATGGATATCATCATTAAGTCATTTAACAGAGACCTGTACACATTTTTGCAACTGCAGCGCGATATCCTGGCAAACGCACGATTGAACGGTGCGGTCAGTGTCATTGTGCCGCAAGAAGATATGGCGTTGTTCAGGAAGCATATCACAGCTTCCTTTGATTTATTTTCTGACGAGGATATTTTAGCAGAAGCCGGGTGCCAGGCTAAATACTGCAGTACCTGGTACTCGCAACAGGTTGTAAAACTTGCAGCGTGTTCCGTTTTAAAGGCCGACCATTACCTGGTTCTGGACTCTAATACATTGATCAACGGACCGCTGACGCAAGCCGATCTTAAAATAGGTAATCAGTGGGTGTATGAGGTCAATCATTGCAACGATGAAGACCTGAAATTCGAGGAAGGATCATTCCGGTATTTGGGACTCAGCAAAAAACTGTTGAAGATCAGGAACGTCAACCAGGTGCTGATGAAGAAACATGTTCTCGGATTGCTGCACCACATCGGGGAACGGTCTTCGCGAAACCCGATCGAGGTGTTATTGGAGACCGCGAGATATCCGGTGATGTCATGGACAGAATTTCACCTGTACGGGGTCTGGCTGGATAATATCAGCGCACCGGAGTATGTTTTTGCAGAGAAGAACGCAGCAGCAACGATCAACTGGCTCAGGTACTCGGAAAACCCTTTGCTCATCCTTGAAGCGCTCGAAGCCCAAAAGCCCCTGATGGTGAAACTTTATAAGGTACGGGACAATTATCTGATGCCCGATCGTGACTACGACGAACTGGTTAGCCAGATCAAATCGTTGTTTGTTTCGTGAAGGAGCCGTTTACCCGTGTGCCAGACGCAGGGACGAAATGCTGGTGACGAGTTTCCTGACCTGCTCCTGATCTATATATTTCATTTTCATTCTATACAGGTATTCGTCTTTCAGAAAGGATAATTCCCTGGCTGAAATTGTCACGCCCGTCATCAGGGTAAATAGCCGGGTGTCTGATGTAACTCCAAAATACATTCTTTTGACCTGCGAGCTATTCCATAATTTAAAATGGGTTCCTGTAATGGCCGTCTCCTTATTATAGATCTTGTTTGCCATTGTTAACGGCTCCTCGCCAAGCAATTCGCGCAGTTCGATATAAAATTTATTCAGTTGATCCAGGTTCATTCTGTCGTGTACCAATTGCCTGGGATCTAACATGTTCATTCTTTCGCTAAACCCCAGGTAGGAGCTTCCCACGTAGGTGACGCCATAGCGGGCAGAGATCTCGCTCGTAAGCAGGGCCTTCAGGTTGTCGTTGTGCGGATGCCATTCGAAGTCATCGATGTTTGCAAAGATCTTTCGCAACCTGTCTTCGTCCCCGATACCTTTCGTGTCGCATAGTATAATGCTTCTGTAACCGAGGGATTTGAGTTTATAATACCAATCGATCACCCGCTCGTCGATGTCTTTTTCCTTGCCGGTTACATCTGTTAACGCAATATCCAGGGGGTGGGACGTTATTCTTTTCCAGTACCTGATCGCGTTCTCGGCCAGCTGAAATGCGCCATCCGTGCTTAGCCCCAGTATATTTTTTGTTGCCTGTTCACTGGACGGGATCCAAACGTTGGCAGAAACATGTTGTTTGTTCTCAAGCAATTGAGACATCAGCAGGAGATCAGCCTCCCTTGCATGACCTACCAGGCATAATTCAATATTTCTTTTTTCGTCTGCTATCTCGAGGATCCTCGCGCAGGTGTTGTATTCCTCGCTGCAAATAGAGGGATAGCCGATATTGAACCTTGTTCCCTCGGGGTAGGCTCCAACGTAGGTCGTATACAGGTCCTTGTCTACAAGAAACGAAGCCGCGAGCCCATCCCGGCGAAAATCATCTCTCACATTGATGTTCTTAACCATGGCACTTAAATTTTGTGATCCATTTATGAAAACTTCACTACGCAATGAATATACTTCAAATGCGGGAACACGCAGGCGTCACGGGCGTTGCCTTTAGAGACAGCAAACAATTGCGCCAATAAACGGTGCGTTGTTTTTTTTTGATCTTGCGGTATTGCGTCCTTGAATAAGATAAAAGTACTATTTTTTTGGAATCTGCCAAATCAATCACGGCAGAATAGCATGGCGGGAAAGTCGATAGTTCATTTTGACCGTCCGATCCTGGTTGGCTTTCCGTGTCATTATACCAGGACAAAATGCGGAATTCTTGCCAGTTATTTGAAAGAACGACTTATTTGTTTAATTTTCATTCGACGAAAGGGAATCACCAGTAGCGATACCGATGTTTTATTGAAAAATTCTCCAGTTAGCATGTTCAGTTGCTAATTCGGATGAATGACAAAAGTTCTATAACATAATTGTAATTGAATTACATAAAGGATAAAAAGCAAAGATTCCGGTGAACGGAAAGGTTTGCTGTGACAGCGCACAGAAGAGGTCGCCGTGTGGTAAAGTTTTGCCCTGGTGACGAAATGAATATTTCGAAGTCGCACATTAAAATTTCTTAAAAAGATGAAAATTTTTGAGTTTAAAAATGCTTTTTCGAGGGAAAGCAATGGATTTGAATTTCAGAACGAGGATATTAAAAATGAGCTGTTCAATGTTCTTTTTGATGGAGACGGTTATGTGCTCATCAGGGGATTTCCTATAAACGAATCTTCCATGAAGGAAAGTGAGCGGGACGTTTTGGATTTTTCATTTTTGTTAGGCGTTCCCGTGTCTCAAAATACCGATAACGAGTTTATCTGCAGGGTAGAGGATCTGAAAGGGAAAGTGGGCGCTAAACCACGGGGCTATCAACACGCGCAGGCGTTACCATATCATAGCGACAGATGTGACTTGCTGCTGTTGTGTGGCGTAAATCCAGCGCCCGTAGGCGGCGAAACAATTGTAGTGAGCGCAAAGAAAATTCATGAGCGGGTGCGAAAGGATTACCCGACAATCTACAATCTGCTTAAACGTCCGTTTCCCTTCGATATGAGAATCGCCGGATTTGGCGATCATCAATCATGGTATGATGTGCCCGTATTTTCTGAAATTGAAAATGAAAAGGCGTTGCTTTGGTATTGCAGGGGCTACATAGAGGACAGCCAGAGACATTCGGACTGTCCAAAACTGAGCGACGCACAGGCCGAAGCGTTGGACGTTATGAGCACGATCATAAACACCGGCCAATACGGCGAGCAGGTCAACCTGCAACGAGGCGATATTTTGATCATGAGCAGCACGGGTTCGCTCCATGCGCGCAACGGTTACCCTGCCGGAAGTGACAGGTTGCTGCTCCGGGTATGGATCTCCAATAACAACAGCAGGTTGCCAGCCAGTTTTAAGAGTGTGTTTGGTAATACGAGTCAGGGCTGTTATCGTGGTGGCGTATGGTCTGAACGACTCCATCTCGGCATGATCCCCCAAGAGCTGCCTGCTGCGAAAGAGTATATGAAAAAACTGGTGCTCGAGCCGGAATCTGTGAATGGTAATTAATGTTTTGGTGCGGAAAATTTTGAACGCGTGTAAATAGTGGCCGATGCATACTAGTATAAATTGCACCAAGCGATTGAAGTTTCGGAATCCTTCGGTAACATCCGAGAACTGGAGGCGCAATACCAGGCACCAGTTTGCGGCCGACTTTGCCCAGGAGATCTACGCGAGCAATAGCATATACAGTCATATTCCGAAGAATGCGAGCTCAACCATGCGGTATTCGGTGGCGTTGGCAAACCGTTTAATAACGCCCAGCACTGATATTTCGTGGGTGTACGCAAACAACATGACCTTTGTGCCCTCGCTCCGGTTTCAAACGCTGGCTGACTATACGTTTGTAATCCTGCGGTGCCCTTTCTCACGACTCGCAAGCGCTTTTCTTGACCAGATCGTTCGGCGTCCCCACATGTATGTCATGCGTCAGCGTAAAAAAGGTTTTAACAGGCATATCGTTGATAAGATCGTTGCCAGGCATATTACATTCGAACGTTTTGTTTTGAAATTACGTGATAATCCGGGCTTTCTACGATTGAATGCGCATTGGCGCCCGCAAGTAGATTTTCTTTTATATGAGGAGTATGACGATTACTTCTGCGTTGAAAATATGGGTTCCGCCACGAAGATACTGAAGGAAAAAATTGACCTGGATGTTGTTGACACGCGGCACCTTGCAAAACATGGAATAGACCGGTATAAAAAGGTTGTCGTTGAGAACGGCTTTCAGTTGACAGCACCGCAGATCCAAAAAATGAAACATGCAAATACGATCGTCGATCCTCAGTGTCTGTACTCGGCGCAATTGGTGAAAATGGTGGCGAACCTGTATGCGCAGGATATTGACCTTTATTGGGATAAGTTCGGTGGTGAAAATCTTTTGTTCAAAGTGCGATAGCTGCGATGAGTCAATTCCTGGACATGTAAAACAAAATAAGCTTTGATAACGCTATGAAAGAAAAGATAATTTTCGGTATCAATTTAAGCCATAACATGTCCTGTGCGGTTGTAATAGGAGGGAAGGTTGTTGTTGCGATAGAAGAAGAAAGATTAAATAGGGTTAAATATTGCTGGGGCGTTACGATTTACGGAAAAATAATTCCTTATCGTTCTATCAATTATTGTTGCAACTATCTGGGGATAAAGGCCAAAGATGTTGACCTGTTTGTTGTCAATTCTTGCGAGCCACACAGCGGGAGGCAGGCCTTGATCGAACAACTGATTGGTATTGATGAAGATAAAATAATAGAGGTGACGGAACCAGGACATCATTTGGCGCATGCTTTTTCCAGTTTCTATTGTTCTCCGTTTTCTGAAGCTGCCATTGTTACCATTGACGTAAACGGTAGTCATACCAAAGACGGTATTGAAAACTATTCCATTCACCATGGTTCGGCGAAGGGGATTGTGCTTAAGCAGAATGATCTAATAAAACGTGGAGAAATAGGAATTGGAGAATTGTATGTACTGTATGCGGCGCTTTTGCAACTTAGTCCGGAAAAAGGCTCCGTAAATGGTGCTGACAATGCACTGGCCAGCGGTGGAAAATTAATGGGCTACGCTTCGTATGATAAAAGGAGCTTTGAAGAGAGAACGGAGATCCTGGATCATTTGTGGAAAGGCCGGACCGGATCTAAAATGACAATAAAGCTGGCGTCATTGGTTGAATTGTTCGCATGCAGAGGGCTTGTAGAAAAAACTTCGGACGTGAATCCCGAGCGCCTGCATGCGTGGGAAGCAAAAAAGTTACTTCCCTGGAAATATAGAAAGAGCAGCTTGCACGAAGAAGATAATATGAAACTGGCCGGCGAAGCGCAGGCGGTGTTAGAGTCATCGATCCTTAAGGTAGTTGATTTTGCCTATGAAGCAACTAAGTCTGAAAATTTGTGCGTTGCCGGTGGTACTATGCTGAACGTTGTTGCCTGTACTAAAATTTTAAAGAAGACCGCCTTTAAGAATTTGTTCGTACAGCCTGCTTCGACCGATGCCGGCATTGCCATTGGCGCAGCAATGTTTGGATTTTACAATCACCTGAAGGAGACCAAAAGATACTATCTGGAAAATGACTATTCTACTTTGCTCGGCAAAACCTATTCTCAGGAAGAGATCGATGATGTATTTAAAATGAATTGGAATGGGTCTTTCAGGCATTACAAAGTTGAAGAGGAGGATCAACAAATAGCAATACTGTGTAAATTTCTCTGTGACGAGAAGGTGGTCACCCTTTTTAAAGGCCGCTCGGAATTTGGGCCCAGGGCGTTGGGAAGCAGAAGTTTTTTGGCTTCTCCGCTTTCGCCTGGAATGGTAGATCGAATGAATGTAATTAAAAGCCGCGAATGGTACCGGCCGGTAGCGCCCTTGATACTGGAAGAGGATTTTAATGAGTGGTTTGATGCACCCTTTGAAAGATCTCCCTTCATGACAATGGCGGCGGGATGTAAGGAGAAGACAAAAAAAATGGCGCCATCGATTTGTCATGTTGATGGGACCGCCAGGCCGCAAACTATATCCAAAAAGAACAATCCATTTTTACATAAGTTACTGGTTGAGTTTAAGAAAAAAACCGGGGTGCCTATACTCATCAATACTTCATTCAACTTAAGAGATCCCATCGTGGAAAGTCCAATGGAGGCTGTCAACACGATTGTTCAGAATAAGGGTATCGATCTATTGATCCTGGAAAATTACATTATAGAGCCTAACGGGAATAGCCATTAAACTGGTCTGCCGCCGATGAAAGTTGATTTGCTGTTAGTAGTTGACCATTTAGCGCGCCCTTGCGGCGTGAGGACCACGTACTTAAAGCTATTCGAATGGTGCGCATCAAACAATGTATCAATAGCGTTGATCTCCGATACCGATGAAGAGCTTCCCTTCCAATCCATAAAATGTCGTTTGAATATCCTGGTTGACGACAGCTCGAAGATCGCTGAAATAAAAAGACGGCCGTTTCTATCCCTTATAAACGATCATGAATTAGTACATCCGGATCTCGTCTACCACGGAATCAGTTATAAAGATGCTTTTTACCTGGATGCCTGGAACGGGGACAGAGAATGGTTCGGAGACGCTGAAAGAAAATGCAGGCAGTTTGTAGACAGCATTGATGCAAAGCAGATCCTTGTTGCCACCCAGTCGTTTTTGGGATTCGCCATGGCGTTCGTGCTGGGCCGGGAAAATGTATCTATTTGCCTGCACACACACTATGCTGCTTTCTATGCGATCAGGATCGCCGGCGCGGAAAACGATCTGTTTCACGTTCTTGAAAATAAGATCATGGAACGATTGAAACAGGTGATCATAAAAAGCGCGAAAAATGTTTTTCTAGTTTCGCCAGCTTCAAAAAGATTTTTCCATCTGAACGGAGAATCGAATATCCAGATCTTTACTCCGGGTGTCGATACAGTATTATTTAAGCCAATTGAAAAACCGGCCCGAAGATCTTTCAGATGCCTGTACGCAGGACGGTGGTCGAAAGATAAAGGTACAGGAACGTTTGTAGAGCTGTTCAACAGGGTTCCCGATGTCAACTGGATCGTCATAGGCAATGAAGCCGATACAAAACTGCCTCCCAACGTTCAGGGACTTGGCACGCTCGATCAGCACGCATTGGCGCGCGAGATCGGACTTTCGGATGTTGTGATTTTTTATGGCAAGTGGGATACCTTTGGCCTGGTAGCACTTGAGGCACTGAGTTGTGGCGTGCCGGTCCTTGCGCATGCAGAAAGCGAGATCAGCAGGATCATTGAAGATAAGTGTGGGTTTTCATTCAGGACGGTGGATGAGCTGATCGGCCTCGTACAAATACTGATGGCCGAAAAGCACAACCTGAAAGAAATGCGATCGGAGGCGAGGCGCACGGCGGAAAGCATGACCTGGAGCAGGTCTATCGAAACCCTGATGGAGAAAATGAATATCGGATAATTGACTGTATGGTTAAAGCGCCTATCTTGTTGACCCTGAACAGTACACTTCTTAAACTATGCAACGACTCAAGAAGCTTCGCATAGACGACCCGTTTGCGTGGGAAAGTCATCGTGGTGGCTGGAAATATATAATGGAAGTTCTTCGGTCAGAGTTTCACAACCCGCAAGGTGTGTTATTCCTGAGCTCCATTGAGGACACAATGATCGCTGGAAAACCGATTGAAGAACCGTGGGTAGGATTCGCCCACCAGGTGCCCCGGCATCATTACAAGCGATACCTGGATCTTGAAAGATTGCTGAAGGATCCGGTATGGTTAAAAAGCCTCCCTTTTTGCAAAGGTATTTTTACATTGTCGAACTATGTAAAGGACTACCTGGACTTACAAGGCCTTGATATTCCCATCAATCGTATCCCTTATGCCATCGACCGGCGATTCAAAGATTTTGATTATACAACCTTTCTGCATGGCCCGAAGAAGCTGCTTTTTATCGGAGAGTACCTGAGGAATTTTCAGGCTTTTTATGATCTGCAGGCAAAAGGCTATCAAAAAATCCTGCTGGCGAACAAAGGATCGAAGAAGGCGGACCTGATCGTGAATTCCTCGGTAGAAGTACTGGAGCGGTTGACGGACCAGGAGTATGACCAGATGCTTTCAGAAAGTTTGGTGTTCTTAAATCTGTTCGATGCGCCTTCGAACACAACGGTTGTGGAATGCGTGGGCCGGAATACACCGATCCTCATTAATAAACTTCCGGGTGTGGTCGATTATCTGGGCCACGATTATCCATTTTACTATCGCTCGCTGCCGGAAGCCTCTGAGAAATTGGCCAGCAATTCTTTGATTGAAACAACGTGGCAGTATTTGGTCAACTCAAAAACAAAGGAACAGCTGAAAATCGAATACTTCGTGGATGCATTGTTTCATAGTACGATCTATCAAAATCTGCAGGTATGAACTTTATAGGGCAAAAGAACCAGGATGAGTGGGTAATCAAGCACGTCTTCAATTACAAGAGAGGTGGATTTTTCGTGGATCTTGCCGCGGGTGATGGCAAAACAATCAGTAATACGTATCTATTGGAAACTGAGCTGAATTGGTCTGGTGTCTGCATCGAGCCGCACCCCAGGTTTATTGGAGACCTGAAAAGGAATCGCCAGTGCACCATTGTTGATAAATGTGTCGACTACAAGGTGCATACCATCGAGTTTCGCACCGATAATGGCATGGGGAGCGGTGTAATCGCCGATGATACTGATAACAATGAACGGATCAGGGCGAGCGCAATTCAAACCGCGCGACAAAACTATTGCGTGCGGAAAATGGAAACAATAACGCTGGAGCAAATTCTCGAACAAAGCAATGCCCCTAAAATAATTGACTACCTCAGCTTTGATGTCGAGGGATGTGAAACCCGCATCATGCGGAATTTTCCATTTGACAAATACACATTCTTATCGATGACCGTTGAACGCCCCACCGTGGAGTTGAATGAGAAATTGTTCAACAACGGATATGTGTTTGTAAGGAATTCCGATAGTATGCCTAACAAGTATGCTTACGACTCATTTTATGTACATGAGAGCATTTCTAATCTGGCCAGCATCGAAAAGATGCCGTTTTCTCAAATCGCTCCAAAGGATTGGTAAGACACCTGCCAGTCTTTAATATTTCTATTAGCTCGGTCATACTGATCGTTAAAGGCATCGTTTTGAGCGCAGCTGTTGCCGGATTATCAAAAAGTTGCCATGAACGCCTCGCCTCCAACTTTGATTATAAGGGTGAGGCTCATCGGATCGTATTTTCGTCAACATAGTTTTCATTACGCTGCGGGGGAATGGGAGCTGCCTGATCGCACGCAGCTCCCATTAATATCGGGAAAAGTAACAGCAATGTTGCCAGGGTGCATTTCATGGCCTTTGCTTAAGACTATTTTCCTTCGGTGAGCGCCGCCCTTTCTTTCACTGCTGACTCCAATTTCAGGTTGTCTTTGAAGAATTTTTCCAGCTAGTAGAACGGAATGATGTCAAGCCTGTCATACAGGTCCACGTGAACGGCATTGGGTATGATCACCAGCTCTTTCGGCTCGTCAATCATCTCAACAGGGCGGTTAAAGAAATAACAGGAAAGTCTACCACCACGCATATTAGTGAACGTATTGCCAGTGAAGCGAAAGCATTGCTTCTCCACACCGATTGGAATGTTGCAGATATCGCTTATGCTTTGGGATTTGAATATCCTACCTATTTCAATAACTTTTTCAAACGGGTCACCGGCACGAATCCGATGTCACTCCGGCCGGCAGAAGTTTAAGTGAATCCAAATGCGCTGTCGATGTCTCAAAGATCTGACATTTTTCAAAAAAATGCTCACCGGTGGTATCATCCGGAATGATGAAATGGGTGAAGCATGGGAAGTTGTGTTCCGGACGCAAAGATTATCACCGGTACTGAATGCTTCAACCACGATCGATAAGATGCGGGAACGCCTCAGCGAGATCATCGGTACTAAAATTGATACGAGCACAATCGTCTTTGTGCCATTCTATACAAACTTCGGAAAGCACATTGAGCTGGGAAAGAACGTGTTCATTAACCATGCCTGTACGTTTCTCGATCTCGGGGGCATCGCCATTCAGAATGATGTGCAGATCGGCCCCAAAGTAAACCTGATCACTGAGAATCACCCGGTAGATCCTGCAAAGCGAAAATATCTTGATCTAAGATCCATTTTGATCAAACGAATGCCTGGATAGGAGCAGGGCTACCATGCTCCCCGGCGTTACCATTGGTGAAAATTCAATTGTTGCTGCCGGAGCAGTAGTCACCAAAGATGTTGCTGATAACAGTATTGTCGGAGGGATCCCGGCCAGGTTTATCAAGACAATTGAATAACCGTTAGGCAATGGGAAATTCCGATCGCGAGCGATGGGAGCAGTAGGCAATGGTGAGGTGTCCTGGGACGGTAGTTATAAATTCAGGCGAAACGTTGCCTACTGCTTATTTGCCTACTGCCTGCTTCTCTACAAAGATCCGTCTTCGTTCAATCCCTTGCTGTTCAAAAGTTTCAGCATGAGCTCACCGTCAGGCTCAAGACTAAAGAGTGTCACGGATGAATTCTCCTGCACAATGCGACGGTAGTGTTTGAGGGGCATTCCGAGCTTATAAGCCAGAAAAAGTCTGTTAATGCCGTTGTGCCCCACCACAAGGATGTTTCCGGATGGGTGTCTGTTCAATATCTCCGTGAAAAAATCGTCTACGCGGCGTACCACTTCCATGCCTGTTTCACCTGTGCCTCCAGCCCTCGCGGTAGCGGGATCGTTCATCCAGTTTTTCCAGAGGGCGGCGTTCTCTTCCATGAACACTTCTTTCGTTTTCCCTTCCCAGTTTCCAAAGTCAGCTTCAATGAGCCGCTGATCCCGGATCACATCTTCACGGCCTGCGGCAATCACAGCCGTGCGGTATGCCCTTTCAAGGGGAGATGCGTAGACAGCCATGAAAGACATCTTCCCGAGCTGCTCCCGTACCAGTTGTGCCTGCCGGATCCCTTTTTCAGTAAGTGGAATGTCAGTTCTGCCGCAGTACCGGTTGCCTTCAGCATTCCATTGGGTCTGTCCGTGGCGAAGTAAATAAACGTTAAGCATGCATTCCGATTGTTTTTTTGATGTATCCCTTCTCCTGCATCAATGCGATGAATGCCTGGTAGCTGTTATTATACGCGTTGGCCAGGTGGTTGTCGGGAATTACCTGTTTTTCAATTTGTGTCATTGCCTTACCTGCTTCGATGAGGGAATTAAAATGTGTTTTGCTTGCGGCGAGGATGGCGGCACCTACAGCACCCGTTACGTGTTTCATCTTGTACAAAGGGAGATTCAGCGCATTGGCCCGGATGGTCAGCCATGCCTCGCTGTTGCTTCCGCCGCCCGCCGTGTATACGGCTCTTACCCGCTCTCCTGAGAGCGCTTCGATCATTTCGAAAGCGTAACGTTCTATGTACGCCACACCTTCCATGTTGACGGTAAAGAGCGTTGCTTCGGGCAAACCCTCGGGCGCAAAGCCCCGGGCCTGTGGCGCAATAAACGGAAACCGCTCGCCTCGCTGGCGCAACGGATAGGCCAGTTGCCCTGTCGGGATCAGGTGCTTCGCCTGTTCGTTCAACGCGGCAAGGTCTTTGAACTCATTCGTGACCCAGTCGGCGCCGGTATTGCTCGCGCCGCCAGGCATCCAAAATCCCTCCGGGTGACGATGACAGTACAGGCCCCCGTCCGGATCCCTGATCTCTTCTTTCGTGACACCCTTGATCACCAGTGTTGTACCGATGGTCGTATTCCAGTCGCCCAGCTTGATGGCACCGGAAGCGATCTGCGACGCGCATCCGTCGGTCATGCCCGCCACCACCTGCACCTTTTGACTCAGGCCCAACGCGGAAGCTACCGCCAGCGAGAGTGTTCCTATCGGGGTGCCGGAAGGTACTACGGCAGGCAACCACTGCCTTTTCAGCGAAAGCTGCTCATGCAGGTACGCAGGCCAGAAGCCGTGCCTCACGTCAAAGCCAGATTTCAACGCATTGGTATAATCAGTGACACCCCAGCTACCGGATAATTTACCGGTGATGTAATCAGAAGCGTGGATCCATTGGGCGATCTGCTGCGCTTTTTCAGGATAATGGCGGGCGAACCAAACCATTTTTGATAAACCGCTGGAAGCGTTGAACCCCGTGTATCCGTCAGGATGATGGGTCAGCGCCATCTCCCTGCACCACTTGCCTTCTTCGGCAGAGCGGTTGTCGCTATACATGATGGCGGAGTGAAGCGGACGGTGGTCCTTGTCCAACGGAATCACCGTTCCAGAGGTTGATGTGACGGCGATGGCCCGGACTTCGTGAAGCGGGATCATGCTGCCTGCTTCTTTGAACAGCAGTGTCAGGCAACGCAGGCAGGTGTCCCACCACAGCTCGGGAGACTGTTCTTCACGCGACTGGTCGTTCAGCGGAAAGACATCCTCGTGGGTAGCCACCACGTTGCC
This sequence comes from Chryseosolibacter histidinae, assembly GCF_018598225.1. GTDB lineage: Bacteria > Bacteroidota > Bacteroidia > Cytophagales > Cyclobacteriaceae > Chryseosolibacter > Chryseosolibacter histidini. The sequence goes on from NZ_JAHESF010000001.1 coordinate 392,369, forward strand.
AGCGGCGTCGGTGAGCACTACCCGGGCACCCTGCGTTCCAACATCGATCCCTGTAAAGTATGGTCCTGTCATGTCAAGAAGATCTGTTTCAAACCTGCACGCACTTTTTTCCACTCCACGTAAAGCGCCTGGTAGTCATGCTGCTTTTCCGGAAGGATCACTTCCACAGCATCGCGGTGCTGCTCGTTTATTTTCAGCGCATCGCTGCACACCAGCGCGCCGCCTGCAACCGAAGCCTGCCGGAACCCTTCACGCACTTTTACTTTTTTATTGATCAGGTTGGCGATGCATTGCCGTAGCATGGCGCTTTGAAAACCACCACCACAGGCCCACACATAATCCGAAGTGTGATCGGTCACATCGGTAAGGCAATCATAATTCTCCTTGATACAGCAGGCGATGTCCCAGAGTGTGGCCCACACAAAGCTTGCCCGCGTCAATTGGTGTGTGACCGGCGTCGTAAAAATGAAACCACCTCTCGTCATCGGTGCTTTCTCATCGGCCACCAAAGATCCCAGCGAAGCCATGCAAAGCGCGGGAGGTTGGGCAGCCAGCTCTTTTTCGATCACGTCGTAGCCTTCATTCGGGTAAAAGATCTCTTTCAGCCGCTGATAGTTGAGACCGGTTACGCCTGCATTCGCTTCGAGGATGAAACTATCCTGGTCGATGTGACGGTTGGTCCAGGTACGCTCGTCCGCATCGATGGTGTACCGGCCGATGATCTTGACAATGGGCGTTGTTGTTCCTGAAACAATGACAATATCGTCCACCGCGGGTTGTGTGCTCCTGATGGCGAGCTGTGTATCGGCTCCTCCCACCACAACCACTGCATCGGGTGAGATGTTCAGCTGCGTGGCATATGTTGGTAATACTTTTCCCAACACGGTGCCCGAAGCCAGCAGGGGAGGCAGTAAACTTTCCGGTAGTCCGAACAACGTGCACAGCTCTTTTGACCAGGTTTTCGTCGCTACGTTGTACAACTGTGTTTCCGACGCCTGCGAATGCTCATACCCGGCAACACCACTTAATCGGTACTGTGCCCAGTCGCTGATGCTCACAATGGTGTGGAGCTTCTGAAAGATCGCAGGCCTTTTATGTTTGATGCCAAGCACTTTAAAAGCCGAGAACAGCGAGCTGGGGTAACGGCCCGTCAACGCGTAGACCTTGCTCTTTCCGGTGATGGTGTCTTCCCACTCCCGCCCGCGGTGATCGTGGTTGGGCAATCCGATCAGGGCTTTGCCATTACCATCCAGCAGCACGATGCCTTCGCGCTGGCTGCTGGCGGTGATCGCCTTTACGGTAACTGCGGGAGCCCGAAGCAGCGCCTTGCGACTCAGCTCCATGATCTGAAGCCACAACTGGTCTGGATCAAAGTGAAGTGCATCCGGATACCGGTCATCTTTTTCATAGTGAACATCATCTCTTTCCACACTTAAAATCTCGCCATTGGTTTTGGTCACCGCCACCCGTACATTTCCGGTGCCAATATCAATGATGATGTATGCCTGCTGGTCAGCCATTGCCACGTTGGAGTTGTTTAGTTAAAGAATGAAGTTAAAAAATTTCTTCTTCCCGGTACTTTCCACGGCAAAATTGTTGAGCAGCGCCTCGTTCATGATGGTGGCGTGGTGATCTTCCACTTCAAAGGTGGCACCGGCGATGTGCGGTGTGGCCAGCACATTGGGCAGGTGAATGATCTTATTGTCGATGTCGTCCGGAGGCTCATGGTCAAATACATCGAGCACAGCGCCGCGGATCAGGTTCTTCTCCAGTACTTCCAGCAGGTCGTAACGGTTCACCACAATCGCCCTCGCCGTGTTCACGAAGATCGCCTCTTTTTTCATTTTTGACAGAAGCCGCCTATCGATCATACCTTTGGTCTGGTCATTCACCGGTAAGTGGATGGATACAATATCGCTGGTCTCGAACAGCTCCTCGAGCTCAATTTTTTTATAGTCCTGGTCGAAGGTGTGAACAAAGGGATCGAAGAATTGCACCTGGCAGGGAAATATTTTTACGAGCCTGGCAATGCGTTGTCCCACAGCGCCGAACCCGACCATGCCGATGGTTTTCCCTTCGAGCTCGTTGCCTTTGAACTGGAGATACGAGGTGTGCGCTCCTTTTTCCCACTTTCCGGCCTGTAGCCACTGCCATCCCGCGATGGTGTTCCGCATCAACGTGATCACGTTGGCAATGAACATCTCGGCAACCGCCTGCGCGTTTCGTGCGGGTGTATGGAACACCGGTATGCCCAGCCGTTTTGCAGTCTCCACCGATACATTCGAGGGTGTGCCTCTGCATACACCAATGAACTGCAGCGCCGGATTGCGCTCGATGACGGTCTGCGTCACCTGGTCGTGCTCCGTGATCAGTGCCTCTGCCTTCGTTTCTTTCAACAGCGCCAGCAGCTCGGCTTCATTGTAGGCGCGGCCATGAGGCTTCCAGGGCCTGTATATGATCTCACCGAATACCTGTTCCAATACGCTTCTAGCCTTGTCGTTGTACGGTGCCGTAATTAATATTCTCATAGTCTTCGCTTAAAGTTTAGTACCGGTGTTGGTGTTCTTCACCAAACACCCCGTTTTTTAATATCTGATAAATTCCGTCATGGGCCCCAGTTTTGTAACCGGACCCTATCCCTGTCAATACTTATGATTTCGAAGTGCTCAACAATACATCCTCCCCGGAAGTAGCGGCGGCATTTGCTTCCGAGGGCAGCGTGATATACTTCGTCAGTATCGCGCTGATGAAGTAAAGGCCTCCCAGGATCCAGACCACACCTTCGTCTCCCACCATGCCGATGAAAATGCCGACGATGGCCGGACCGATGAAAACGGGAAGGCCGGCCCCCAGATTCAGAATGGCCATGGCTGCACCCTTGTCTTTTTTCACCAGCGATGGAACCAGCGCAGAAAGTGGCACATAACCCGCGAGGAATGCTCCCCATAATACGCCGGGTATCAGCACCATCCAGAAATTTCCTTCGGCGAATTGCGGCGTATAGAAAAAAAGGAGTGTTGTGATGCCGCAGCCCACGCCGCCGAACCACATCACGGTGTTGCGCCAGCCAAGCTTATCGCCTACGAAACCAAAGATCAGGTTGAACACAATGTTGCTGGTGAAAATGGTGCCCCAGATCTGCAGCCATTCTGTGGTTGAAAATCCGTAACGCGCCATGTACGTTGGCAAAAACACCGGGAACGCAAACTGGGCAGTGGTGTTGATGATGCGGACAATTCCTCCCAACAGCACCTTGGGCTCCTCTTTGAGGATCGTCAGCCCCTTCATCAGCTCACGCGCCTTCGAGCTGGCGGCATTCCTGTTCTCAGCGCTGAACTTGTCACGGGTCAGGCCCAGGGCGAGTACCGCTCCCAACACCACCCAGAAGATCGAGCTCCACAAGGTATCCAGGTAGCCCAGGTGGATGATCGCCCAGCTGGAATAATAGGCACCAAAAACGTTCAGCCCTCCGGTGAACACAAACCAGAACCATCCCACCGCGGCGCCAAGCTTTTGCTGCGGGCTCCTGTAAGTGATCCAAACCAGGAACGAATACGCAAACAACGGGTAACCGAAGCCACGTATGGCATAGGTGATCAGCATCACCCCGAAATGAAGGTCGGGCATTCCATATCCCACAAAGCCGATGGTTCCCAGGATGTACAACGCCACGCCTATGAGCATGGTCCGCTTCGGGCCAAAACCTTCTGCCAGCACGCCGGAGAACCAGGAAGAGATGGCGATGGTAATCCCGTACACGGTGAAGAGTGATGCCGATTGTTGTATGCTCATGCCCCGCTCCAGCAGGTACGGGCTTAGCCACCCTTGCTCCACACCATCACCCATCATGAAGATCAAAATGCCGAGGTAGCCCCAGGCCAGCGGACCGGGTATGCCGATTTTATCAAATAAAGACTGCTCACGATCGATCATTGCATTCATCTGTTTAAAAGTTGTGTATGCTACTTTGACAACAGCCTGTAATCACGGTTGCCGTCCACCCCGCTTAAATCAATACCCAGGAGCCTGGCAACAAGGGGCGCTATGTCTGTCATCTCCATTACGGGTATCACAGTGCCTGCCTTGAATCCCGGCCCCGTGGCGATTAACCCTGTTTGAATTTCAGCGAAGTCTGGAAAATGCCCATGTGTTCCGCCATGAGAAGCTTCTACAGCCTCGCCCTTCAGTGCATTGCCGATGGCGGACCCAGGTGTGGCTGTCAGCGCCAGCGTTGCGTTGGGATCAGCGCCGGAATTTTTCAGCTGGCTTTCTTCAATCACCGTGAACAGTTTCTTTTGCTCAGCTGGTAAAGCGCCCAGGATCTTTTTCACCTCAGCCAGTGTCTTTTGATCGCCCTTGTCTTTCAGGTGCAGGAAAGCCGAACCCCCCGCGCTATAGAAACGTGCTTTCCAGTTCCCGCTGTTGATGTCGGTGATCAGTCCTGCTTTTGCCAGCAGCACATTGGGGTTGAAGTTCGTGTTCCGGTTTACAAAACCGTGGTCGCCGGTAATGATCACGGCGGTGATCTCACTGATGCCCGCTTTATCGATGGCTTCCATGATGGTGCGCACAGAACGGTCGGCACCTGCCACTGCACGCCTTACCCCATCGCCGTCGCGGCCTTCGTCATGTTCTGCATGATCTACAGCGGGCAGGTGTACCGTTGTAAAGGCCGGCTTGTACTTCCGGATGAGATAACCGGCGATCCGTGCTACGTTGTCATCCATTGACAGGTAATCTTTGTCAAGGTTGAAGTCATTCGCTTCCATCGTGCCGGTGGCATACTGCTCAACTTCCTTCCACAGTCCTGGTGGTGTTGCGTATCGGGCTGTGACCTCGCGACGGTCGCGCTCCCCGGCGTTCCATATATCGGGAATGTTGTAATCGATCGGAGCGCCCGCGGATACAGGCCATAATACGGACGCTGTAGTCATGCCGGCCTTCCTCGCGGCTTCCCACAAGGTGGGGGCCTTCATGGCGCTGAAATGCCAGTACCAGTCTTTGGAAGGTCCGTTGGCTTCGAAGGGTGCGTTGTAATAAATGCCATGCGTTGCCGGTAGTACACCCGTGACCAGCGTTGTATGCGAAGGATACGTCACCGTGGGAAAGATGCCATTCACACCCTTGACGCACGCACCTTTGGCCATCAGCTGGCGAAGGTTCACAGCGCCCCAGGTGGGATCGAGATAGAAGTCGGGCCTGAACCCATCGATGGTGATCAGCACAACATGCTTGGCTGTCTGGCCGGAAGCCTGATGATAAAAAAGCGCAGCCAGGAAAAAAACGGTTAAAAAAAGTCTCTTCATAATTCTACCAGTCGGGGTTCTGTTGCAGGTTGGGGTTGAGCACGACCTCGTTGAACGGGATCGGATAGAGGTATTTTTTGTCTTCGAAGCTTCGTTCAAGATTATCCATCAGGATCAGGTTTCCACTGGTGCCGGCAGATAATTTAAACTGCTTGTCGTCGATGAGGAAGTAGTATACACCCGGCACTTTGGTGGCAGGAACCTTCTTGACAAAGGCAACGTCTTTGGTGCCGTCTTCATTCAGATCGTAAGTGGCATCCAGCGCGGGAACGTACATGCCCACGTATTGCATCTCCAGCAGCTTCCCGGCCTTCCAACGCATCAGGTCGCCATAGCGAAATCCTTCCAGGGCCAGCTCGATGCCGCGCTCTCTTCTGATCTCCAGCAGCACCGCATCAGAGAGATCCGGAAAGTAATTCGCGATCAGGTAAGCATCGGCAGCGGCAGGCATTGCCGTATTCGTGATGCCCGCTCTTGCACGCAACACTTTGATGGTCTTGTCCCAGTCTTCAGGTGCAAAGGTTTTCAATTCCGCCTTTGCTTCCGCGAAGTTCAGCAGCACCTCGGCATAGCGGATGATAGGCAGTGAGTTGTAATTCTCCGCCCGGCCATCGGTGTCTTTTGAATCGACCGCGAGCTTGATGGGCTGATAACCGGTATAGGTGTAAGTAAAATCAGGAGGGGCGGCCACACCATTGCGGCTGTAGTTGCCCAGCCGGATCGTTTGTGCCAGGCGCAGATCGCGGTTTTTTACTTCGTCCGTAAAGGGAACGTTCATGTATCCCGCGGCATCGGTGTAGCGACTCCCGTCTTTGTTCAGGTATGTATTGATGAACGTCTTTGTAAAGCTGTAACGTCCGCCATAGGTGGCGCTGGTCCAATACCAGTTTGCATCGTTGAAGACCCGCAGTGTTAAACTGTTCACGGCGGCAAGCATCACTTCCTGCGCGTTCGGTGTTTCGTTGATGAACAGCTTGCGATAGCTCAGGTCACTGGGCAGGTCTGTGCTGATCTTGTACTGGTTGCCATTCATCACCTCTGCCGCTGCCGTCGCGGCTTCCGTCAGCCAGAAGTTAGCCGTTTCGGTGAGCTCGAGCTCGGGATGATATTTCCGCATCGTTCCTTCATAAAGACACACCCGCGACTTGAAAGCCAGTGCGACCCAGCGTGTGATCTGCGAAGACGAATTGTCTTTTGCCGAACGGATGTGCGCGCAGGCGAAGTCCAGGTCTTCCAGCACTTTGTCCATGACCAACGTACGGGGATCACGCGCCTTATAGAGGTCGGGATCGTTTACGTCCATGGTCTTGTCATACCACGGTACATCACCGAACTGCTTTACCTTGCTGAAATAGAACCACGCCCGGAAGAACCGCGCAAGACCGGCATAGTGGTCTTTTGCCTCCTGTGTGATCCTGGCATTGTTGTAATGCTCCAAAAAATAATTGATGTTTCTCAGGTCGCCCCAGCTCCATCCAGTAGCCTCGGCTGACGTGAAGGAGGGAGAAACATAAGTAGAAAGGCTTCTGCCCACCAGGTAGTCGCTCAGGGCATCGCCGCGCACGATGTCATTTCCCGTAGGCAGAATAAGGTAAAAGGAATTGGAATACAGCTGCAGATCCTTTTCCGTATTGAAAGCTGTTGCAGGCGACAATTTATCGACAGGCTGCTGATCAAGGTCATCGGTGCAAGCCAGCAATCCTCCGAACAATATTATAAGCAATATCTTTTTCATGGCTGTTAATTAGAATGTGACATTGATTCCCAGTGTGTATGTTTTCAGCATCGGGTACGACATGCCGTTTCCGGCGCCGGCGTTCATCTCCGGATCCGAGCCTTCTATCACTTCCGGATCCAGGTTCCTGGTGACCTTGAACATAGGAGAGTAGGTCCAGAGATTCTGGCCACTGAGGAAAACCTTCGCGTTGGAGACACCGATCCTCGAGATCAGCGATGCCGGCAGCGAGTATCCGATGGTCAGACTCTTCAGGCGTACGTAAGCAACGTTCTGCAGGTATTTGGATTGCGGCTCGGTAAGCTCAGCACGTGCGTTCAGTGCTGTGTATCCTCTTAACCTCGGGAAATAAGCATTGGGATTTTCTTCAGACCACATGTTGTTCACCACATCTTCAGGATGCCAGCTGTACGGCCTGTTGTAAGGTCCCCAGAAAAGTGCGTCATCCGCTCCCGGCCAGAAGTCTCTCTTGCCTACACCCTGGAAAAATGCCGAGATGAAGAAGCTGTTCCAGTCGGCATTGGCGTTGAAGCTGAACAGGTAACGCGGCGTGGTGTTGCCGATCACCTGACGGTCGCCGGGATCATCCAGCGTGCCCTTGCCCATGTTGATGAAGCCATCGCCATTCAGGTCTTTGAATTTGATGTCGCCGGGCATCGGTGTGTTGGCGGCAGATACGCGAATATAGCTTTGGTCGATTCCGCGGCTGGCGATATCCGCGTCGTCGATATAGTAGCCTTCGTTCACCAATCCCCAGACATCGCCGAGGCGCATGCCTTTGTAGTAGGTGTTATCGATGATGCCGAGCGGGTTGTTGAATTTGGTGATGTACGAGACATTGTCTGAGATGATAAAGCGCAGGTCGTAACCGAACGGTTTGGTTCCCTGGATCTGGTCGCGCCATGCCAGCGAGAGCTCCCAACCTTTGGTCTTCATATCGGCGTAATTTCCCTTGGGCACGGAGGCCCCGAATACGGAGGGCAACGGCAAGCCTACGGTGAACATATCGGTGGTGTATCGCGTGTAAACGTCGAACGACGCGGTCAGGTGGTTGTCAAAAAAGCCAATGTCCGCACCGATGTTCCGTGTAGTCGCTTTTTCCCAGGTGAGGCCCGCGGGAACCACACCCGGTTTCTGCGTATAGTCGGCACGTATACCGTTGATCACCATCGGCAGCTGATTCACCGCCATGGTTTCGGCATACTGGTAAGGGGAGATGTTTCCGTTGCCCAGGCTTCCGTATGACGCCCTGATCTTCAGCTCGGGCACCACATTCTTGGCGAATGACCAGAACGACTCGTCAGACACACGCCATCCCGCGGAAGCGGAAGGGAAGAAGCCGAACTGCTGATCCTGCGGAAACTTGGATGATCCATCGTATCTGCCGTTGATCTCCAGCAGGTACTTTTCGGCATAGTTGTAGTTCAGGCGGAAGAATCCACCCAGCACGGTCCACTGGTTTCCACCGCCCCGCATGATGTAGTTCACACCGTTCATCAGCGAGAAGTCGGGTAATTGCGGGTTCAGTAAACCGTCGCGCTGAATGAAACGGCTCGACAGCTGTGAATTCTCATAGTTGTAACCCACCAGGGCCTTCGCATTGTGCTTGCCGAACTTTTCTTCGTACTCGGCAAAAATGTTGGTGGCGAGGTACTGGGTTTTGTCGTCCTGCTCGTTCATCTTGTTTTCGCCACGCTCAAGCATCACGCCGGGCACCTTGCTGTAGGGAACAGGCGTGTACAAACGGGTCTCGGTATCCGTCAGCTTCCTGAATGTATAGTCGCCGGAGATCCGGAGCTTCTTGTCGAAGAACGTGGCGTTGAAGCGTGATGTGTTCCTGATCTGAAGCCTGATCAGGTCTGAATGGTTGTTGCCGGAAATGAAACTTCCGAAAACGATCGCCGCATTCTCCGTCAGGGTGCCATCGGGATTCCTGAGCATGGCAATGGGAAATGCTTCGTCCGAGATCCTTCTCCACACCGGAGTGTTGGAAGGGTGGTTCAGCATCGGGAAAAAGTAAGACATCTGTGAGAACGTAAGATCGTTTTCGATCTTCAGCCATGATGTGGCCTGCACGGAGCCATTAGCCCTGAGGTTATACATCTTATAGTTGTCAGGGTTGTAACGGAAGATGCCTTTCTGAGACATATACCGGCCCGAGATCAGGTAATTGACCTTGTTGCTGCTGCCTGAAATGCTCAGTGCGTGCTCCATGGTAGGGTTGCGGTCGGCATACAGTTCCTTCAGCCAGTCTGTGTTTCCATAATAAACATATTCACCGGTAGCGGGATTGATATCCGTGAGGGGGAGCGAAGGGTCTTGCTGCCTTCTTTGAAGCTCGTCCAGGTACTCGAGTGAAAAAGGGAACACACTGTTGGCCTTCTGAGGATGGGCCTTGTAGTCGTTCCAGGAATAGTAAGCGTCATCGAACATCTTAGCCCAGGCGTATCCGTCGGTGACGAGCTTGGGCTTGACGGTTCTGTCGTTCATGGAATAGCTGGCCGAATAGTTGATCTGTGTCCGGTCCTGCTGCGGCCTCTTGGTGGTGATGAGCACTACACCAAAGCTGCCCCGGGCGCCATAGATCGCGGCTGACGCGGCGTCTTTTAATACCGAGACACTCTCCACATCATTCGGGTTCACCAGGTTGGGATCACCCGGAACACCGTCGATCAGCACCAATGCGCTTCCTCCCGCGCCGATCGAGGTTGCACCCCGCACGTTGTATTCAGCGCTGCGGGTAGGCTTACCGTCGGTCATGCGGATGTTCAGGTTCGGGATCACACCTTGCAATCCGCGCGTGAGGTTTGTCAGGGGACGATTTTCCAGAACCTCTGAGCCTACCTGGTCAACGGCACCCGTAAGGTTGATCTTCTTCTGTGTACCGTAGCCAACCACTACCACTTCTTCGAGCGTGGTAATATCCGGCTGAAGCACCACACTCATTTCTCCGGCATCAGGAACAGCAGCCTCTTTCGTGGCCATACCTATAAAGGAGAAGATGAGTGTAGATCCGTGAGGGACCGTTAACGCGAACCGGCCATCGGCATCGGTAGTGGTGCCTTGGCTGGCATTTCCTTGCTTAAGGAGTACGCTGACCCCGGGAAGGGACTGACCGGTGTCATCCAGGACAACGCCTGTAACTGTTCTTTCGCCGGCCTGCTGGGAAAAAGCCAGCTGACAGGATAGGAGCATTGTTAAAATGAGGTAGGAGAGCTTACCTCCGAAAACGACGTAGAGTTTTTGCATAGTGTTTCTTTTAGTTCAAACCATTGGACTAAACGGGCTAGGGTGTTTAATTTCCTTTCTATTAGTAAAGAATATTAAACATTTTGAAAGTATATTTAAATGTAATTAAACATTTTGAAACTCAAAACTAAATCGTTTGAAATTGATTGGATACGTGATAAAACCACAGAAAACGCATTTTTCTTTAAAATAAGGTTACAAATACTTTCAAATTATTTAATTTAGGCCACCTTAATATTGTCAAAATGAATATTACTGAAAGGCACGAGCTGATCTTAAAGAAATTAAAAGAAGACGGGCACGTCAGCATTCCGGAGCTAAGCGACCTTATTAAGGTATCAGGCGTTACGATAAGAAAAGACCTGAAGCTGCTGGAGGACAAAAATTTGCTCTTCCGGACACGCGGCGGTGGCTCTATTAATAATCCTTATGCGAATGAGCGGTCCATCAATGAAAAGGAGCTGATCAACGCCGGTGAAAAGCAAAGGATCGCAAAAGCCGCCCTGTCGATCATCGATCATAACGACTCTATTATGATAGGCTCCGGCACAACCGTATTTGAGCTGGCGCGATGTCTTTATCCGACCAGCCACCTTACCGTGATCACACCTGCCACCAAAGTAACGCTGGAGCTTTGTAACAGGCCCAACGTGGAAGTGCTGCAGCTCGGCGGGATCGTGCGCCAGAATTCCTCATCAGTAGCAGGTTCTTATGCAGAGCGTATCCTCGAGGAAATCTCCTGCGGCATTTTGTTCCTGGGGGTAGACGGCATCGACCTCGATTTCGGATTTTCCATCACCAACCTCGCCGAAGCCAGCCTCAACCAGAAAATGATCAACTCTGCCCGGGCAGTAGCGGTACTGGCCGATAGCACCAAGCTGGGCAGGAGAGGCCTCGGTAAAGTATGCGACTTCGACCAGGTTCAGTACCTCGTCACCGACGACAAAGTTCCTGCTGCCACGGTGGAGATACTCGAAGAAAAAGGGCTGAAGGTGATCATTGCTTAAGCGTTCCTGTAAACATTTGCATTGTATCAGATTCAAACCGAAGTGTGTATCAATAACGTTACATCTCAAAATCCATAAGTGCTTCGATTTTAAGCTATATTGCTGATTGTCAGTATAATGTACAAAATGGTACAACGTTTGAATGATGCCGGGCTATGATTCGCAATTATCTTCTCCTTGCTTTCCGCAATTTTGCCCGGAACAAGAATTATACACTGCTCAACATCTTGGGCCTGTCAGTAGGGATCACATCGTGTATCATCCTCTTTTTACTGATCCTGCACGAATCGAGCTTCGATAAATTCCATCACCAGTATGACAGGATCTATCGTGTGGTTCGCGAAGACAAGAGCGCCTCGGGCATTGTGCACGAAGCAGTGACGCCGTATCCGTTTGGTGCTGCGTTCCGCCAGGACTTCACGGATATTCCGCTGGCCACTCAATTTCATTACCAGGACGAAGGTTATATCGCCATTCGCGACGAGAAGCACCGGGTAGAAGAAACCCTCTTCGCCGACTCACTCTTTTTCGACGTTTTTGATTTCGAGGTTCTATCCGGAAATCCCAGGAAAGATCTCGCAGAACCCAACAAGGCTTTTCTCACAACATCGCTGGCTACAAAATTGAACATTGGCGTCGGTGACAAATTCAAGCTCAACAACAAGATCGACCTGGAAGTAGTAGGTCTGCTGCAAGATCCGCCACCCAATTCACACATCCATTTCACCATGATGGTGTCGCTGCCATCGTTCACGAAAGAATTCTTCGGCTGGCCCGTTGACAGGTGGGGGCTTAACTCTGCCGGATTCAGCTACATTGTGTTGCCTGAAAAAATATCCGTCGACCAGGTAAATTCCCGCTTTAAGGATTTTGTAAAGAAGTACTACGACCCGGAGGAAGCGGAACGTAATACCTATCTTCTTCAACCACTTTCTGAGACACACTTCGATACGCGCTACAGGGTAACCCCGGGATCAGCGGCGAATGTAGAGATCACCGACCTTATCGTATTGGGTGTGCTGGCTTCGTTCATTCTGATCATTGCGTGCATCAACTTTATCAACCTGGCTACCGCCCTCGCGGTAAAAAAATCAAAGGAGATCGGGATCAGAAAAACGTTGGGCGCCAAACGCGGTCAGCTCACCATGTATTTTCTGAGCGAGACATTTTTGCTCATCATCGCTACGGTGATCATTTCCCTTTGTCTCGTGGAGTGGATCCTTCCGTGGCTGCGTGGATTCCTGGAGAAGGACATTCAGTTCAACCTTTTTTCGAACCCGTCGCTATTGCTGTTCCTGGTTGCGCTGATTATCGTTGCCACGCTTCTGTCAGGCTTCTATCCCGCGGTAATTTTGTCGGGTTTTGACCCGGTAGCCGTGTTGAAGAACAAGATCACCGTGAAGGGAAGCTCCGGGGCGTTTGTAAGACGAATGCTGGTGATCTTTCAGTTTGTCATTGCCCAAATGATGATCGTTGGAATGCTCATCGTAACGGATCAAATGAATTTTTTCCATTCGGCGCCGCTCGGATTCGCTACGGAAGCCATCGTCAACGTTCCACTGCCCGACAACGACCCGGAGTTACTCAACAATTTCCGCACACGGCTTGAATCGAACCCGGCGATCAAGCATGTTTCCTTTGCCGTGGGAGCACCAACTTCCGACGCCAACATCGGTACAGGATTCTTCCTGATGGAGAAAGGACCAGACGAGAACTATGGCGTATCTGTCAAGACCGTCGATGTTCATTACAAAGATACTTATGGGATCAAGCTACTCGCGGGCCGGTGGTTCAACGAAAGTGAAGAAAAAGCGGCGATGGACACAACTTTAAAAAATGATGTTCGCTACTCCGTTGTCATTAATGAAGCAGCAGCGAAAACGCTTGGTTTCTTTTCGGCAGAAGAAGCCCTTGATAAACGCGTTCATATTGGACTGAATGATATTGCAGCACCGATCGTTGGCGTTGCTGAAGATTTTCACATCACTTCTCTCCGCAGCAAGATCGACCCGGTTGTCATGATCATATATCCCGGATTGTACTACGACGCTGGTATCGCTATCGAGTCCACAAAGATGCCTGAGACCATCGACCACATTAAGAAGACATGGACAGAGCTCTTTCCGGGAGACTATTTTGACTATGAGTTCCTGGATAAGCACCTGGAGAATCTCTATCGGGCAGAAAAACGGCAGCTGATATTGTTCAGGGTTTTCTCCGGCATCTCCATCTTCATCGGATGCCTCGGGTTGCTCGGCCTGGTTTCATTTATGGCGAATCAAAAGCTCAAAGAGATCGGCGTGCGAAAAGTTTTTGGCGCATCCGTGCCCAGCATCCTGATGATCTTTTCTGTGGAGTTTGTGCGCCTGGTGTTCATTGCATTCGCGATCGCTGCGCCTTTATCTTATTTTCTGATGGATAAATGGCTGCAGAATTTTGAATACCACATCGCCATCCACTGGAGTGTCTTTCTCGCCGGCCTGATCGTTACCACCTTGATTGCACTAATAACGGTGGGATATCGCTCCATCAGGGCGGGCATGGCGAACCCGATAGAATCCCTGAGAGCGGAGTAGTTGTAGGAAAGCACTATTTCATTGATTTAATATCGTTAGCCACCATGGTAAGATCGTTATTGAATTGATGTCCGCCAACCGCCATGTCGCGGAACGATGCCCAGGGAAGGTGCTGCTGATAGATGCTGAAGTGTGAGAACGGTACTTCCTGGTCATCACGACAGTGATACAGGTACAACGGTATTTTCTGGTCGAGATGTTTTGCAAAGCCGGGCTGCAATTTGAAGGGCTCAACCCAGTCTTCATTTTTATTCCAGAACGGTGTGCCTAAAAGAAAAATGCCGGCAATCTTCCTTTTGATCTTCATTTCTGTGAGGCACACCAGCAACATGGAAGCTCCCAGCGAATGGCCTACTAAAATCACATTGTCTTCGGTCGCGGAAATTTCGTGGCTGATCTGTTTGCGTCTCCCCATGTCAGGTGTTCCATCGTTGGGCAGCAACGGGTAGTGAATGGAATACCCCGTGCCCAATTTTAGTTTAAGCGAGGCTACAAGTTTTGCGTCTGCATCATAGTCCTCTTCAGATCCGCCGCCGTGAAAGAATATCAAATGTTTTGTCATAACGTTGTGATTACGATTTTAAAATTAGTTTCCTGGTAAGTAGTGACTCATCCCATCTTTTTGACCGGTGTAATTTGCCTGGGATGCTTCAGCCTGTAGATACTCACGGCATGAATGACTACGGCAACAAAGCTTCCGGTTATAATGGGAGGGGAGCTGATCAGAAAACCATATACGATGTAAATGGAATTTGCCACCAGCGATAAGCTTCTCAGGGTGAGAAGATCTTTCATGGCCATGGAGGTCAGGTTCAGGGTAAGCGCTAAAAAACCTAAGGCATTTGTCATTGGATAATATTTAAGGGTTCATCAATTTCATTAACTGATCTTGTTGTTGCTGGCATAGGCTAACAACATGATATAGCAGGGGCTGAGATGCGTTTCGGTAAGCTGAAAGTCATCTTTGGCAACAATGCGAAAACCGAATTTTTCGTAGAAGGCAATTGCTGTTGTATTCCCGACCCACACCACCAGCCACATTCCGTTTTGCCCGTTGGCTTTCGAGTAGTCGATATTATGACTTAAGAGCTCGGCGCCGAGCTTAAGCCCGTGAAAAGAATCCAGTAAATAGATCTGATCCATTTTTGAGATACGATCAGGTTCAATGGCTGGATGTTTTATGGTAAGCTCCATTTTGGAAAACCCGGCAACCGTATCGTTATGCATGATGATGTGGTAGATGTTCACAGGATCCGCCAGTTCCTTTTCAATCGCCTCCAAACTATAAACTTTCTTCATGTAGGCAGCCAGCTGATTTGCCGGCGCGCTATGCTGGTGCGATGCATAAAAAGTTTCAGCACCCAGTTCGCTGAGCACGCTTGCATGTTGTATTGACGCTTTGATAATCATTTGCCGCCGGTATTATTTTAATTTTTCAACCGTTGTCTTTCGATACCTAAATCACGCTAAATTGTACGATAACAAAAAATACTTAATTTGCATTGATCAATAACAAAAACGCATCGATGGATGAGCACGGATCAGTTAAAGAATTTCCTTGCCGTAGCTGAAGTATTGAATTTTCATAAGGCAAGTGAGAGCATGTACATAGCACAGCCAGCTTTGAGCCGCCAGATAAAGAACCTGGAGGATGAAGTAGGCGCTGAGTTGTTCGACCGAACCAAAAAACAGATCAGGCTTACCGCCGCGGGTGTGTTCTTTAAAAATGAGGTCGCTCGGATTCTGAAGAATCTGGATCAGGCCCGGAAAAAGGCCGGCCAGATACACCGGGGGGAAGCGGGAGAGATCATGATCGGCCACGTGAGCTCGGCGATGTACTCCGTATTGCCTTATTTTTTAAAGACGATCAAAACATCGTACCCTCATCTGAAGATCGGACTTTTAGAGAACTCGTGCCACCTGACATTTACCAGGATCCTGGATGGCGAGCTTCACTTTGGAATTTTGCCAAATGAAGTCGGGCCCGATGGCATTGGGTCTGCAATGTTGTATAAAGAAAATTTTGTAGTTGTAATGCCCAGGAGCTTGAAAGTAAACCTGAAAAAGAATACCGACCTGAAGCTGCTGGCCAATGCGGATTGGATCTTGCCAGCCCGCGAAGATGGCCCGCAGTACAATGATCTGTTGAATGGACTTTTTCAAAAAAGTGGATTTACACCCAGGGTGGTTTTTGAATCGCCCAATGCATCTACAAACCTGAGAATGGTGAGCGAAGGCCTTGGCGTCACCATCATTGCAAAGTCAGCGGTGAAAGGTGTGAACCTGAACATAAAATATTTCGAGCTTATTGATAGCCCTGCAAAAGTTGAGATGCGATTTATCTGGTCGAAAGAGCGGGAAGAAGAATTGAAAGAATACATCGAGCTTTTTCTAAAGATCTTTAGAGAAACAAGAGCTACTTAAGTTGGAGAAGTTTAGAAATGCATTTCCCGCAGATTGCGCAGATGATCGCAGATTCATTCAAAATTTTCTGCGTAAATCCGCGAGATCTGCGGGACACAAGGGAACCCAACCACAGAGTAAATCTACCGGTTACCGGAACACGAATCGCTAAGCAAACTCATTATCAGATAATTACAACCAGACGGGCAACTGCCTGATTGACTGCAATAGATCAGCGCTGTTACTTTGTGGTATCGTCCCGAATATTTGTTCTGGCTCAAAACAAAATTACTATGAACATTCTATTCCTCGAGGCCACGCAAGACACGCCCAAGATCATGCTGAATAAGCGCGACGGAATTTTCGAGCTCGCCGGCCGGTCAATACTGGAAGATGCCAGCTCGTTTTACGATGATGTGGTGGAGTGGCTCAACAACTATGCCCAACAACCCAACCCATCTACGGTCTTCACCTTCAAGCTCAGCTACTTCAACTCGTCTTCCTCCAAGGTGATCTACAACATGCTGAATGTATTGAAAGATATCAAAGGCGCGCAGGTAGAGTGGTGCTATCACAGAGATGATCACGACATTCTCGAAGCAGGGCAGGAGTTTGAGGAAGAGCTCGAGATGGCCTTCAATTACAAGCAGCTCTAAAACACCACGCTGATTGTCCCAGATTTTGAAATGTACTAATCTGCGTTCATCTGCGGAAGAGCTTTACCGCGAAATTAAATTAGTGTTATTTTTTTGCCCCTGGATCAGTAAGGGGGAGACGGAAGATCTTTCAGAGGAACAGGTAGCAGCAGATGACCACTGAGATGATATAATCTTTCAAATGAAGCTTCAGCTCCTTTGTTGATTTGGTCAGGTGATATTGGATCGCTTTTTCCGAAAGGTTCAGGATGTTGGCGATCTCCTGAACAGAACGCCCTTCTATACGATTTAACATGAACACGGTCTTCGATTTTTCAGGAAGCAGCTCCAGCTTTTCCTCGATGGCCACCACCAGCTCATTGAATGAAACATCCTGCTCGGTGGTGCATGCCTGTTGGGGAATAAAGTTCTTATAATAGTCCCAATGCTTTTTCCGCACAAGCTGCGATTCGATCACGTCCAGCGCTCTGTTCCTTGCGGCCATGGTCAGATAAGAGAGCAGGTTGTTAACGGTAAGGGCCGCCCGCTTGTCCCACAGCGCAATAAATAAGCCCTGCACGATCTCCTGCGTTACTTCCCTGGACCGCACCAGTGAATAGGCCGTTCCATACACTTTCGACCAGTAGCGATTGAAAATTTCTTCAAAAGCCTTTTCGTTGTCGTTACGAATGGCTTCCAATAATTCCTGCTCACTATAAGAGACGTACTGTGACAATTGGGCTTGATTGCGTGGTAACTGTACTCTATTGGGTTCTTAATACAAGTTTAGGAGAAAGTGTTTAAAAAACAATAACGTTTGCGAGATCCGTAGAATAAAGTTCTTTTTGGTTTAGGCAAAGATCCCTGGCGCCCGTCTTACACTATATATGGAGCAAAAAGATTTTCTCGTTATTTTAAAAAAATACCGAAACGGCACCGCCACGCCTGATGAAAAAAAACTGGTTGATGAATGGTGCATGGCCATGGAAGCGGCCAACCCAGTTCATATTCCGGAGGATAGTGAATTGAAGCAAGAGGACTGGTCGAACGTAGCGCAGCACATTCGGAATACAAACAGGTTAAAAAAGAGTGGCCGGACCAGGCTTCTTTGGTATTCAACAGGAATCGCCGCCTCTTTGCTGATAGGCTGTGCCGCCTACTTTCTTGTTGTTGATCGTCAGCAGACTGAGATCATCGCATCCGCAGATGTTGAAAGCAGCGTACCATCCGATCTGAAACGGGTGGTGAACACGCAGAATACCGCGCACGTCGCAGTTCTGCCCGATGGCAGTGAAGTAACCCTTGCGCCGGCGAGTGAGCTGAGATTTTCAAAGTCTTTCGACGGATCACAGAGAGAAGTTTATCTTGAAGGTGAAGCGTTCTTTAAAGTGTCACACGATGCAACGCGTCCCTTCCTCGTCTACGCCAGCCAGGTAGTGACTAAAGTTCTGGGCACAAGTTTCACTGTAAAAGCTTTTAAGGAAGAAAAGAACATCACCGTTGCCGTGCGAACAGGCAAAGTGTCGGTTTATACGCATCGTGATCGCGAGGTAAAAAATGCCGACGGGCCAGCGGGAATTATATTAACACCCAATCAGCAGGTTGTATACAATAAAAAAGAGAATACGATCGCGCGTATGATCGTCGACTCTCCCCAGCGGATCATACCTGACGAAGAAGTTAAGCGGATGCGTCTCGAGGAGGCAACGGTCAGTGAAATACTGGCGGCGATCGAAAAGGTGTATGGAGTCGATATTGTGTATGACGATCAGGTATTTGCGTCATGCATTTTAACAACCTCCATTTATGATGGAGACTTATACAACAGGCTGGAGGCTATTTGTGGCGCTATTGATGCAACCTTCCAGGTGGAGGAGGATAGGATCGTGGTCACTGGCCCTGGGTGTAAAAATTGATGGCGGCTTTGTTTCACCAAACTAATGTGCCTATGATAAATTCTACATAACCACTTCAACAAAGAAGCCGATGATGGATCAGATCACCGGCCCTTTAATCTGCTGCCCCGACAGGTCGGGGCGACAAAATTTGTTCTTGCTTTCACACAAAAACATTATCAAAAATATGGATAAAGTACAATTTATTCAAGGTTTTTTCATTGCCCTTATGAGAGTAACAATAGCACAAGCACTGATAATGGCTGCCCTCACATCGTTGGTATCGGCAGCCGATTTGAAAGGGCAAGGTGTGCTGGATCGGAAGGTGTCTATCGATGCTAACGACAAAAAAATCAAAGCGGTGCTGATGGAGATCGAGGATCAGGCCTCCGTGATCTTTACATACCGATCGACCGCTATTCCGGCGTCGAAAAAAGTTACATTAAAAATGAACGAAGCCACGCTTCGTGAGGTCTTACAACAGCTCTTTGGTGCTGAGATCGTGCCGGTGGTGGTTGAAGAGGAGATCGTTTTAAAACCAGCAACGCCCGTCGAAGTGTATGAAGCGGATGCGGGCCCGGCGATCACAGTAACAGGTACGGTCACGACCTCTGAAGACGGATCACCTTTGCCAGGGGTGGCGATAGCGATCAAGGGCACAAGCCAGGGAACAACCACAGACTCGGATGGAAAGTATACGATCCAGGTTCGCGATGGAGATGCCGTGCTCGTCTTTTCATTTATCGGTTTTACCACGCAGGAGCTCACGGTTGGCACCGAGACAGTGCTCAACGTAACGCTGGCTCCGGATATTCAGCAACTGGGCGAAGTGGTGGTGGTAGCTTATGGCACACAGAAGAAGGCTACGCTCACGGGCGCTGTCTCCCAGGTAACCAATCAGGATATTGTGACCACCCGGAACGAGAACGTGCAGAACATGCTCACGGGCAAGATCCCCGGTCTTCGCATTCGTCAGAATTCCAGCGAACCGGGACAGTTCAACAACACGATGGATATCCGCGGTTTCGGCACTCCCCTGGTGATTGTTGACGGAATTCCCAGAGACAACATGGCGCGCCTGGATCCGCAGGATATAGAAAGCATCTCCGTGGTAAAAGATGCATCAGCGGCCATGTTCGGATCACGTGCTGCCAACGGCGTGATCATTATTACCACAAAAAAAGGATCTAAAACAGGCGAGCCAAGCATCACCTATTCCGGCAACATGGGCTGGCAGAGACCTTCCAATTATCCTGACCTGGTGAATGCTGCCGATTGGATGACCCTCTACAATGAGACACAAAGGCACAACGTGAACAACAGTAATCCAACGCTCAAATACACTCCGGAGGATATTGAAGCATATCGCAACGGCACCAAGGTATCTACCAACTGGAAAGACGCTGTTATGCGCAACAGTGCGCCGCAGACCCAACATACGTTGAGTGCCACGGGCGGTAACGACAAGATCACGTATTATTCCAGCTTTGGATATCAGTATCAGGGCAGCTTTCTGCAGAACGACGCCATCAACTATAAAAAATATACGCTCCGGAGTAACATCTCCGCAGAAGTCAGTAAAAATATCCAGTTCGATCTGAACCTGGCAGGCCTCACTGATACACGGGTGCAGGCACCTTATGGTGCGAGCGATATTCTCCGGGCGATGTGGCTGAGCCGCCCCATCGATCAGATCTGGTATAACGAAGCGGAGAAGCAATATGGCATGATGGATTGGAACTCAATTCCAAATCCCGTGGCCATGATGAATAAGGACATTGTCGGAGAAAACAGTTACCAGAGCAAATGGCTTCAAACCAGCGCAAGCCTTACCTATAATGTTCCCCAGGTAGAAGGCCTTTCACTCAAGGCGATGTACAGCTACGATTACACGATGAACGACAATAAGGAGTACACGCGAGCCTTCACACTGTATAAGCCGGATGGTACGCCGTCGCTGATCAATGCGCAAACCAAGGGCAACAGCCGGACTTCCCGCTTTTTCTACGCGAAGAATGCGAACCTGTGGCGGTTGCAGATCGCATATGAGCATGACTTCGGAAATCATTCTGTAAGCGTCATGAACCTGCTGGAGAATTCTCATTATGACGGCGACAATTTTTATGGACGTCGTTACGGTGTTCTGCCCCTGGATCAAATCTTTGCCGGCATCACCGATAACCAGGAGATACTGCAAAGCCTCGACAAGGCTGCACTCTATGAGTACGCTAACCGCGCATCGGTAGGACGTCTTTCTTATAACTTCAAGAGCAAGTACCTGGCTGAGTTCTCATACCGTTACGAAGGCTCATCGAAATTTCCGGAAAGCAATCGTTGGGGCTTTTTCCCGGCCGTGTCAGCGGGCTGGAGGATCTCAGGCGAGAATTTCTGGTCGAACAATGCATCGCTTAATTTCATCAGCGACCTGAAGCTTCGCGGATCTTACGGTATCACCGGTGATGATGGCGCTTTGGCCTATCAATTTGTGAGCGGCTACCAGTATCCAGTTTCAGGTAATGGCATCGGCAAGGGCGCGTTGCCGGCCGGTTATGTCTTTAATTCATTTACCTCGGCATCGGCCAGCACTGGCCTGGCCAATAAGTCGATCACCTGGACCGAGGCAAAAACAACGAACATCGGTTTAGACGCCGAGGCATGGAACGGATTATTGGGCGTAACGTTCGAGGTTTTCAAAAGAGACCGTACAGGCCTTTTGGCAACCCGTGTGCAAAGTCTGCCCGGCATTGTGGGAGCAGCGCTTCCGCAAGAGAACCTGAACGGCGACCAGAACCGTGGTTTTGAAATAGAGCTGCGCCACATGAATAAAATCGGCGATATCAACTACCAGGTAAAAGGCAACATGTCCTACACGATGACCAGGACAAAATATTATGAGATGGCCCGCACGGGCAACTCTTACCTGAACTGGCGCAACGGTGCGAACGACCGGAACAATAACATCTGGTGGGGTTATGAAGGTGCCGGACGTTTCACAAACTGGGATGATATCCAATATAATCCCTCTTATAATCCAAACATACTCACGCGCCAGCTGCTGCCCGGAGACTATCAGTATCTTGATTGGAACGGCGATGGTATTATCAACGACTACGACATTCACCCCCTTGCCACCAATGGGCAGGTTCCGCTCGTCAACTATGGTGTTACCCTTGTTGCTGAATGGAAAGGTGTGGATCTGACCATGCTCTGGCAGGGATCGGGTAAGAAATACGTTATCCCCAGGGAGTTCCTGTACCAACCGCTTTGGTCCGCCAGCAACGCTGTGAGCGATTTTATGGACCGCTGGCATCCGGCTGATCCCAGCGCAGATCCGTACGACCCTGCAACGCAATGGGTATCCGGCGAATATGGTTATACCGGAACCTTACCCATTTCAATCTCCGATTTCAACATTCAGAATGCCCGTTACCTCAGGTTGAAGAGCCTCGAGATCGGTTACACCGTGCCGAAGAACATCATGAGCAGGATCTCATTGCAGAGCATCAGGATCTATGCCAATGCATACAACCTGCTTACGTTCACAAAGCTGAGGTATATGGACCCTGAGTTCTACACAAACAATGATACCTCAAGAGCAGGCCTCGTAGATCTTGGTTATGCCTATCCTATCAACAAGTCCTATTCAATTGGTTTAACCGCCAAATTCTAAAAACGCACGACCTATGAAATTGAAAAAAATCATAACGACTATAAGTTTGACTCTTGCGCTTTCGGCCTGCACTGATCTGGATATTGCGCCCAAAAACGTGACGGGTGAAGACGATATATTTGGCAGCAACGACGGCGTGATGAGCAATGTTGCACGGATCTACAGCCGGCTTCCGATAGAGGATTTTAAATATTACTATCCGCAAGGCTTCAATGTCAATGGTGCCCTGTATAAACAAATGGCCTGCCTCACGGGTGAAGCCGTGGGCCGCGATACACAAGGTGCTGATAACGAAGGCCAGCTTACCAACTGGTACTACTGGGATGAGGGATACGCCGAGATCCGCGATATCAATACACTGCTCGAAAAAATTCCGCAGTATGCGTCTAAGCTGGGCGCAACAGAGACCAAAACGTACCTGGCTGAAGCCCGTTTTAACAGAGCCTTCACCTACTTTGCGCTGGCCAAGCGATATGGCGGGGTTCCTTTGGTCTCTACCACCATCGATTATCCGGCTTCTGTTAATATTGAAGGGACGCGCCTTTTCCGCGCTTCCGAAGAAGCTATTTGGGATTTTATTGCCGCTGACCTTGACTATGCGATAGAGAATCTGCCCGAAAATTCACCGTTGCGGGGACGTGTCAACAAGTATGTTGCTGCTGCCTTTAAATCACGGGCCATGCTATACGCCGGAAGTATCGCAAAATACAATACGATCGAGCAGACGCAGGACCAGAATGGCACCGTGGTACGTACCGTTGGTATTCCGGCAAATCGTGCAAACGACTATTTCAAAGCGGCCTACGATGCAGCTAAACTGGTGGTACAATCAAATAAGTATGCACTGTACAAAGGGCTTTGGAAAGCGGGTGACAAGGCAGCGCAGGCAACCAACTTCAGGCGCTTGTTCCTGACTGAAACGACGGAGAACATCTTTGTAAAGTATTACGATGCAACCAATGCGGCGCACAACTACGATGAGTCCGTACAGCCTTACCAGACTAAGTCAGGTGGTAACGATTCGGAAGTAAGCCCTACCATGGACTTTATTGAAATGTTCGACGGTATTGCCAAGGATCCGGACGGGCACTTCGACAATATTGATGACAACGGATTCTACAATGCTGTCAATTCTCCGCTGGATGCTTTTGCCAATGCAGAACCCCGCTTACGGGCTACGGTGATCTTCCCCATGGATGTGTACAGGGGGCAGGTTATCGAAATTCGCCGCGGTATCTGGACGGGGAACACTGTGGGAGGAAAAATTCCGAAGCTGGCCAGCGAAGGTGCTATTGGAAATGTTGGCAACATACCGCAGTCAAACCTTAGCCTTGCACCAAGCTTGAGCAACAACACGGCTATTCCCCTCGAACCTGGCGACCCTCGTGGCGCAACGATGAAACCGGCCGGTGCCAATGGCCCGGTAAACGCCTGGGATTTCGGAAACACCGGTGGTACCTATCTTGCCAAATACCTCGCAGAAAGCGGCACCACAACGGGTTCTAATTCCACCCAGAGCTGGATCGAGATCCGTTACGCCGAGGTGCTGCTGAACCAGGCTGAAGCTGCCTACGAATTATACCAGGCGGGTCAGTCCGGTGATAGTTACCTCACGGTGGCTTTTAACAACATCAATAGCATCCGCGAACGTGCCGGTGCCAACTTGCTTGCAGGGGAGGGCGATCTTAACAACATCAATATCGTTCGCATAGAACGGCGTAAGGAGCTTGCCTTTGAGAACAAAACCTATTGGGATCTCAAGCGTTGGAGAGTGCTTCACGAAGAACAGAATAACAGACGTTGGAGAATTCTCAATACATTCTATTCAACCAAGGCTCAGCAGTATTTTCTGTCTGTCAAGTTCCAGGAACCCCGTGATGTATTCCAGTATCTCTTTACGTTCGATACGAAGTACTACTATCAGCCGATTCCTCCGGGGGAGATCAACAAGAATCCGAACTGCAAACAAAATCCTGGTTTTTAATCCAATTCAAAATCCTTGCGTATGAAAAGCATAAGATATATTGTTTTGTTTTTCCTTCTCATGGCAGGCATCGCTTCCTGCAGCGAAGAAGACAACTATCCTGCACCGGCAGAAACATTTAAAGGTTCTATCGTTGATGCCGAAAACGGTGAGCCCTTCCAGACAGACGTGTACAGCACTACCGGCGCCTCCGGTGTCCGCATCAAGATGATGGAATACAGCTGGAGCGAAACGCCTACGCCGTACTATATGTATACCATGATGGATGGTAAGTTCAATAATACCAAGATCTTCAAAGGCGAATATGGTGTAACACCCGAAGGCGCGTTTGTTGCAGTGCCTGAGGAAAGAATCCAGATCTCCGGTACGGTTGAAAAGAACTATGCGGTTGAGCCGTTCCTGCGTGTGGAGTGGATAGGAGAGCCTGTGGTCAATGGCGACGGTACAGCTACTGTTCAGGCCAGGATCACCCGCGGCACCACGCATCCTGATTATCAGCAGCCACTCACAGAGGTATGGTTGTTTGTCAGCGAGGTTCAGTTCGTCGGATTTGTCAGCTACAGTACGGTCTATTCCACCAAGTTAACAGGTGCAACGTTGCCGGCATTGGGAGGAACTGTTTCCATTACTACGGGCTGGCCCAATGGTGTTAACAGTGGTACACAGCAGAAATTCCCTGGCTATTCAAGAAAATATTTTCTCAGGGTAGGCGCCAGAACCAGCAAGCAGGCGTTCAGTACCAATGTTTTCAACTACAGCACCATCAAGGAGATCACCACAAATTAAGCTTCACCCGCCTACGGAGAATTTCGGCGGGCGCAGCATGTGCATTTTCCGAAGGCATCTAACCGGTGCCTTCGGGAATACACCTTTGTTCAACTATTGCCGGAAAACGGCAAATGGCCACTGCAATTCTTGATGATGGCCAGAAACATTTAACTATTTTTAGCATAATGAACAGACTACTTCTTTTTTTGCTTCTGTCCTGTATCGGTATGGATCGCGCGGTGGCCAACGACATCTGGAGCATTGGTAAGAATGATAATTCTTCTGCCGACCTGGCACTGGGACCGGCAGACTACAAGAAATTTCTCAGCAAAGACTTCGGCTTTGAAGACCGCTTTTTTTTGATCGGGAGGTCGAATGCCGCAGCTGATTTTCCTTATGTATTACCCGGTCCGGACGACACTTGGGGAGGAACCTGGGGAACCTCCGGCTGGCGTACGCATGAGATTAACATCCTCTTCGCGTTAAAATCGCTTCCCGCAGGTGGGCAGTGGAAGCTGGTGATCGATCTTGTTGACACGCATCCCCGCAAGTCGTTGCTGAAGGTAGGGATCAATGAGCAGCAGTATGAGAAGTTTTTGCTCAAAGGTGTTTCCGATGCATCGCTGACGGATGGTGGCACTGCCGGCCGTGAAAAGATTCTGGAGATCCCCTTGCGCGACGGTGTTATTCACCGGGGAGGAAATGGCATCACCATCTCCGTGCTCGAAGGCGCCTGGGTGGTGTTTGATCACGTACGCCTCGAAGGTCCCGAGGGCGCCACGCTGGCATTGAACGATGAAGTATTTATCCGCAGCGTAAAACCAGCTGCCTATGAGCTGAACCAGGGAAAGAAAAATATTCAGCCATTACTGGTGGATGTAGAGCACCTGAGCGGAAAGCCACGCATCGAAGTACAGTTAGACGGAAAAACAATTTACCAGACAACATTAGACTCTGCCCGTTACCAGCTGGAGGCGCCTATGCCGGCCGTTGCTAAAACAGGCAGTGCACAGTACCGCATCCTGGTAAATGGCAAAGAAGCAGAAACAGGAACCATTCAGCGATCGCCCGGTAAAGTGCAAACACCGGCAGACTATGTGGATACACGCATCGGCACAGCACACTCGCGTTGGATGATCGCACCCGGTCCGTGGATGCCGTTCAGCATGGTGAAGCTCAGTCCCGATAACCAGAACATGGGCTGGCAGGCAGGATATCAGCCCACCTTCGAGACCATCGGTACCTTCAGCCACATTCACGAGTGGACAATGGCCGGCCTGGGCCTGATGCCTACCAATGGTGAATTGCAAACAAAAGTAGGAGACCAGTTCAACCCGGATTCCGGCTACCGGTCACGGATCGACAAGGCTACGGAAGAAGCACCGCTGGGCTACTATAAAATATACATGACCGACACCCGCATCTGGGCCGAAGTAACCGCCACAGAACGGGCCAGCTTTCAACGTTATACATTTCCGAAAGATCAGGACGGCCGCGTGATGGTAGACTTGCACGTGCAGGGAGAATACGACTACAAACTGTTGGATATTGAGATCAAAAAAGTAAGCGACTATCGCATCGAAGGCAGCAGCCATCAGATCTCACCGAGGCCTCATGTGTGGAGCGATGATGCCGACCAGGAATATACGGTGCACTTTGTGATCGAGTTCGACCAGCCCATCAAGAAGATCGGCGGCTGGCTGGACAACGAGGTGGTGGACATCAGCAAGCTTCAAGGCAAGAACCTGAAAGAGGCGGGAGCGTATGTAGAGTTCGACACGAAGAAGTCGGCAGTGGTGCAAGCCCGTTCGGGTATTTCGCTGGTGAGCGTAGCCAATGCAGGGGAGAATCTGGACAAAGAGATCTCGAAACCTTTCGGCTGGCGTTACGATGCCGTGGTGGCCAACCAGAAGAAAGTGTGGAACAACTACCTGTCGCGTATTGCCATCACTTCCGATAACCGCCTCGAGAAAGTACGCTTCTATACCAACTTCTTCCGTTCGCTTTGCCGCAATACGTGGAGCGATGTGAATGGCGAATGGATAGCGCCGGATGAGACCAAACATAAGTTCACCAACCCAGATCAGGAGGCCCTGGGGTGTGATGCCTTTTGGAATACGTTCTGGAACCTGAACCAGCTCTGGAACCTGGCCACACCGGAGTGGTCGTCGAAGTGGGTCAATTCTCAGCTGGCAATGTATGATGTCAACGGGTGGCTGGCAAAAGGCCCGGCTGGAATGGAGTATATCCCCGTGATGGTAGCGGAGCACGAAATACCGCTGATGGTATCGGCCTACCAGATGGGCATCCGCGACTTCGAAAAAGAGAAAGCTTTCCAGGCAATGAAGAAAATGCAAACGACCCCCGCCGGCCCCGTTGCGGGAGGTTTTGCGGGCAACCGCGATCTGGTGCCGTACATGAAGTATAAATATGTGCCTGCCGACCTGGGACGATTCTCGAACTCCCTGGAATATTCTTATGACGACTGGACCGTGTCACAGTTTGCAAAAGCGCTTGGCAAGGAAGCAGATTATAAAGTGTTTGCCGAGCGAGGCGAATGGTGGCGCAATGCCTTTAACCCGAAGAATGGTTATGCGCAACTGCGCGATAGCAAAGGAGCGTTCATAGAGCCCTTCGATCCGTTCCAGTCAGGCCGCAACGAAGAATACGTGGAAGGCAACTCGTGGCAGCTCAGCTACTTTGTTCCGCAGGATGTTCCCGCGATGGCTGAGATCATGGGACGCAAGGCTTTCGTCGATCGCCTGAACTGGGGCTTTGTGGCCAGCGAGCCATGGCGTTACAACGCGCCAAACGATCAGTACTGGGATTATCCCGTGGTGCAAGGCAACCAGCAATCCATGCATTTTGCTTTCCTGTTCAACTGGGTGGACCACCCCTGGTTGACGCAGAAGTGGAGTCGCTCGATCCTGGAAGAATACTACGGCGGCGGCCTGGCCAATGCGTATCTCGGCGACGAAGACCAGGGCCAGATGAGCGCCTGGTTTGTGATGGCGTCGATAGGGCTCTTCCAGACCGATGGTGGATGCCGAGTTGAGCCCGTGTACGAGATCGCCAGCCCGCTGTATGAGCAGATCGTGATCGACCTCGGTGGACGCTACGGCCGCGGTAAGCAGTTTGTGATCGAAGCGAAGAACGCTTCACGCAACAACAAGTATATACAGTCCGCTACACTCAATGGCAAAACATTAAGTTCCTTCAAGTTCCCGGCAAGCGAGCTGTTGAAAGGAGGCAAGCTCACGCTGGTGATGGGCGACAAGCCAAACAAGCAGTGGGGTATCGAAGCAGGAGCGAAAAAATAGCAGGAGCGAGATGATCAGAAAGATATTGACAGGCGGATGCCTTATGGTGTCCGCGCTGTTCTTCCCATACATTGCCGGCGCCCAGCAACTTGACGTATATACGCCGGTGCCTGTCGGGGAGATCAAAGTTGAATCCAGCAGTGAGCTTTCCGGATTTCCGGATGAGGAGACCGTTAATGGAAGCGGTATGAAAGGCCACGGCCATACTTCTCACAACCTGGGAAAGACCATGTGGATCTCTCAGGTTTCAGAAACATCCGTACAAGCCCGCCCGCAGACCCATGAAGGTGTGGTGTGGCTGCTGTATACGTTCAATACAGAACGGAAGCCCGCCTTTGTTGAGATCTGGAATCATAATCAGCACGACCATACACGTCGTGGCCTGCGGAAAGTTTATTTACAATATTCCCGCGATGGCCAGCACTGGCAGACCCTGAAAAACGGTGACCGCGACTATTTTATGATCCCCGAATCACTGGGTAAGAAAGAAGAACCGGCAGACTTTCACCTTGACCTGTCCGGCATCAGCTTCAAGTATTTCTGCATCACCGCTGACAAACAGGAAGGGAATTATTACCACGACGGCTCGCCGAATGTGCTGGAAGACGCACGGTGGAAGCACCAGAACGTTAATTACTATGGACTGAGCGAGATCCGCTTCTACGAAAAAAAGAAACGCGCATTAAGCAGTGTTGCAAAGATCGATGATATTTCCTTTATCCCGACACAGGGCTATCGCAAAACACCGGAAGGGCCGCGCCGCGAATACAAAGTTAAGTTCAACAACCCGCTGTTTGACGGTGGCACTGTAGAAGTTTCGTTCGCCGGCAAAAAGATCAGCGAGCAAATTCCGGCTTCGAAGATGGGGCTGTATGAATTGACAGCCTTGTTTCCACCAGGCCTGATGGAGGAAGCAGTACCAGTAGCCGTCACATTCAAGAGCCGCCAGGGCAACGTGCAAAAGAACATGGTCATGGAAGGCGCACGCAAATGGGAAGTGTACTTTCTGCCGCATTCTCACCTGGACATTGGCTACACTCATCGCCACGAAGATGTGATGAATTTACAGCTGCGGAACATCGATCAGGCTGTGACGCTGGCGGAGCGCACCAAAGATTACCCTGAAGGATCGCCGTTCAAGTGGAATATAGAGACCATGTGGCCGGTGAGCGAGTACCTGGAGCGTTATAAGAATACAGCAAAACTCGAGGCATTCAAGGCAGCGGTGAAAGATGGCCGCGTTGCCTTGAACGCTTCGATCGGCAATATCCTGACAGGCCTTTGCAAGCAGGAAGAGATCACACACTTGTTCGACGACGCGCATCGTGTCGGAAAGGACCTGGGTGTGGAGGTGCGTTCCGTCATGATGTCGGACGTGCCAGGGGAGTCATGGGGAATGGTTACGGCGATGGCGGAAAACGGCATGAAATATTTTTCCATGGCCCCCAACTATGTTCCGTACCTGGAAACCGGTGGCAGCCGCGTAGGCCTCGCGAACAAGGAGTGGGGCGACTACCCGTTCTACTGGGCGTCGGCATCGGGCGAGGAGAAAGTGTTGTGCTGGTCTACCGGCAAAGGTTACTCGTTCTTTCACGACTGGCTGACGGGAAAACTTTCGTCCAGCGGCCTGGATCCCATCTGGGAATACCTGAATACACTGGAAGTAAAAGAATTCCCCTATAACTTTTCATACCTGCGATACACGGTCAATGGCGACAATGGCCCTCCGGATACAGACATGCCCGACGTTATCCGGAAGTGGAACGAGCAGTATGAGTATCCGAAGTTTCACATCGGCACAACGGAAGCGCTGTTCACAAGGTTTGAGCAGGCCTACGGAGACAAGCTGCCCGTATTCAAAGGTGACTTCACGCCCTACTGGGAAGATGGCGCTGCATCGACGGCTGAAGAATTGTCGCTGAACCGGTACAATGCCGAACGACTCAACCAATTGGAGATCCTGTGGTCGATAACAAGCCATGGGACACCAGATCTTCATTCTGGTAACACGGGTTCGATTCCCGTACGGACTACACACTATCCGTCAGAGAGCTTCTACCACGCATGGCGTAATGTAGCCCTGTTCTCCGAACATACCTGGGGCGCATCTGCCAGCGGCCCGGAGCCCGATTCTGAGTTTACCCGCGCGCTCTGGAAACAGAAACAAGCTTTCGCCCTGAACGCCGATTCTATTACAAACCAGATCACCAACGCGTTTAATACCGCTGTCAATGCCAACGAACGCGGGCAGTATATCCAGGTATTTAACACGAACCTCTGGCCCCGCACGGATGTGGTAACCTTTTCAACACCACAGGATCTCCAGGGGAAGAAGCTCGTAGACGAAAACAACCAGGAGGTAAGTTTGCAGAAGACGGGCGAGAACACATGGATGTTCATGGCCACCGGGGTGCAGCCATTGTCTTCAAAGGTATATCGCATTGTAACTTCCAATACAGCCGCATCTAAGAGCGCGTTTTCCCTCGAAGGAAATACACTATCAAACGGTGTCATCTCGGTATCAGCT
This sequence comes from Chryseosolibacter histidinae, assembly GCF_018598225.1. Lineage (GTDB taxonomy): Bacteria > Bacteroidota > Bacteroidia > Cytophagales > Cyclobacteriaceae > Chryseosolibacter > Chryseosolibacter histidini. Next base: position 423,444 of record NZ_JAHESF010000001.1, read on the forward strand.
GATGCACAGACCGGAGCTATCACGGCGTTGACCGATAACACGGGCTTCAACTACGCCACCGGTAAAGGACTGAACGAATATATTTATACAGGACGAAATGCAGCGTCTCCACAGTATGTAACAAGGGTGAGAAGCATCGAACGTTTGAATGACGGCCCGGTATCGGCTACGCTACGGGTTACGGCGGATGCACCGGGCTGTTATTCGCTGGTGCGCGATATCACCGTGTACAAAGGTATTAAACGTGTCGACCTCCGGAATGTCGTTGACAAGATCGATAACCGGGAGCGCGAAAGTGTGCGGTTTGCATTCCCGTTCAACATCAGCAATGCTGAAACGGTCATCGACCTGGCCTTTGGTGAGATCCGCCCCGAGCGTGAGCAGCTGACCGGTGCAAATAAAAACTTCTACTCCGTCAACAATGGTGTGTCGATATCCGGTATGCGGAGGAATATACTTTTAACAACGGTAGGTACACCCATACTGGAAGTAGGAGGCATGCAGGGTGAAGCGTGGATGTCTGATACCAAAGAGTTCCTTGACTGGAGCCGTGCTGCTTCATCCTCGCCAACGGTCTATTCATGGGTGATGAATAATTCGTGGAGAACGAACTATAAGGCCTCACAATCGGGTAAAGTGGAGTTTCGGTATTCCATCATTCCACTGGAACCGTATGCGCACGAAGCTAAACAGCGTGGCGTTGAAATAGCACAACCACTGGTTGCTGTGATGTCTGACAATGCCAGGCCTTACAAGACATTGTTCCGCGTGGGCGGTAATAACAAGATCGCTGTATCAACAATACATCCCTCGAAAGATCAAAAGGGTTACCTGGTGCGGTTGGTGAACCTTTCGCCTCAGCCGGTACAATCGTCATTGGAATGGGATGCGTTGAAACCTGCCGAAGTCTCCCAGTGTGATAACGAAGAGCGGGGTGTTAAACCAGCAAGCAACTCATTTTGGATGAAGCCCTACGGAACCATAACATGGAAGGTAGAATGAAGATAGCACGTACCATATCCGTAGCGTTGCTGCTGCTCATGGGTGTGATGGATCTTGCCCGTGCACAGACGTCCCGAGCATCATCGTCACAGCATAAGCCGAACATCATCTTCATCATGTCCGATGATCACGGCTACCAGGCTGTGAGTGCCTATAGTAATAAGCTGATCCAGACACCCAACATCGACCGCATCGGCCGTGAGGGCGCCGTGATGCGGAACGCGTTTGTGACCAACTCAATCTGCAGTCCTGCCCGTGCGGTGATCATGACCGGTAAATACTCGCACATGAATGGCATGCGCGATAACGGCACGTACTTTGATGGCCATCAGCAGACCCTTCCGAAGATCCTGAAAGCCAATGGATATCGCACCGCGTTGGTAGGGAAGTGGCACCTGTTCAGTGAGCCAACGGGTTTCGATTACTGGAACATACTTCCCGACCAGGGGCACTATTACAACCCCAAGTTCATTAAGATGGGGAAGGACACGGTCTACACGGGTTACGTGACGGATGTCACCACAGACCTGGCCCTCGATTGGATCGGGCGGCACCGGGATCAGCCATTCTTTATCATGTTACATCACAAGGCGCCGCACCGTAACTGGATGCCACCGCAGCAATACCTGCGGGAGTTTAACGATCGCCGGTTTGCGCTGCCCCATGACTTCTATGATGACTATGCCGGCCGCGAGGCATTGCAACGACAACTGATCTCGATGAAAGAAGGACTGGACGTGCGTTACGACAGCAAAGTTCCGTGCGATACCTGTACCGTTGCGAATGTAAATCACTGGGCACCGGCCGAGTTCCAGCGCGAGATGGAGCGGCTGACACCTGCCGAACGCCAGGCATGGGACAAAGCATACCAGGATGAATACAAAACCTTTGCACAGATCAAGGACAAAGACCAGTTGCTGCGATGGCAATATCAACGCTTCATGGAAGATTACCTTCGTTGCGTGCATTCGGTAGACGACAACATTGGCCGTGTGCTGAAGTACCTCGATGACAACGGACTCGCCAGGAAGACCATCGTAGTGTATATGTCTGACCAGGGCGTATACCTCGGCGAGCATGGACTCTACGACAAACGTTTCATGTACGAGGAGTCATTCCGCACGCCAATGCTGATCCGTTTCCCGCAGGCTATTTCACCGCGTCAGCAGATCGACGCTTACGTGCTGAACCTGGACGTGGCGCCCACATTCCTTGACTTTGCCGGTATTGCCATCCCGGGAGACATGCAGGGCGAGTCCATGAAAACGCTTCTACAAAAGGGAAAGGTTAAGGATTGGCGCAAAGAGCTGTATTATCACTACTACGAAAAGTCGTTTGGTGCTACCGCGCATTATGGCATCCGCACAGAACGTTACAAGCTGATCCACTTCTACGACCCGGGCAATTCATGGGAGCTGTATGATCTGAAGAACGATCCTCATGAAATGCATAACCTTTACGGTGATCCAGCGTACAGGAACACCGTGGAGAAGCTTAAAGCGCAGCTGAAGTCCCTGCAGCGTAAATACAACGACCCGTACGACGAGAAGAACAATAAATTCTAAGACCAGAAAATCACTTCCAATGAAAGTTCAAGTTTTGAAAAACATACTGACTGCGTTCCTGTTGATCGCCATGGCAACCACCGTGCACGCCCAGGAGGATTATACACAATGGGTGGATCCCAACATCGGTACCGCGCATAGCCGCTGGTTCTTTTATACGCCCGCAGCCGTACCGTTTGGCATGGCGAAACCTGCGCCGGCAACCAACGCGCACTATGGCAACGTACATGGCTGGGACGCCGTTGGCTACGATCATCGCCACGAGTCCATCGAAGGATTCCCGAACCTGCACGAGTTCCAGGTAGGCGGTATCGTGTTCATGGCCTCGACCGGTACGCTGAAGACAATTCCCGGAAAGCTGGAGAAGCCGGAAGAAGGTTATCGCTCACGGTTCGATCACAAAGATGAAGTGGCGGCGCCTGGATACTACTCGGTTATATTGAAAGATCACCGCATCAAAGCGGAGCTAACCGCCACAGCGCGCGTGGCACTGCATCGTTACACATTCCCGGCCGGCAAGGAGTCGCATATTCTGTTCGACATCGGCAACAAGCAGGGCGAGAGTGGAAATGTAAAAGATGCCAAAGTATACATGACACCCGATGGTCGCATCGAAGGTTTTGTCACCACGCTTCCCGTATACGTTCAAAAGTATCAGCCCGGTGCGGAAGTCAGCATGTACTTCTCGGCGGTGGTTGATAAGAAGCCTGCTTCGTTCGGTGTCTTTAAAGGTGCAGCCGCGCGGGCAGGAGTGACTGAAGAAACAGGCCCGGGCGCAGGTGTTTACCTGACCTTCGACACACAGGACCAGGAAAGTATCACCGTCAAGGCTGGCTTCTCGTACACCTCCATCGAAAACGCTCGCCTTAATCTGCAGGCAGAAGCGAAAGACCTCACCTTCGATCAGGCAAAAGCGAAAGCGCACACCACCTGGAACGACTACCTGGGCCGTATCCGTGTAGAAGGAAAAGTACGCGAAGACAAACTGAAGTTCTATACAGGGTTGTTCCACGCTTTGCTGGGCCGCGGTCTTGCCAGTGATGTGAATGGCGCTTATCCGAGAAACAACGGTACCGTTGGGCAGATCCCGCTGGACGCGAAAGGCAAGCCTGTACATAATCATTATAATACCGATGCCGTGTGGGGCGCCTACTGGAACCTCACACAACTGTGGGCGCTGGCTTATCCTGAGTATTACTCCGACTTCGTGAAAAGCCAGCTGCTGGTGTACCAGGATGCGGGTTGGTTGGGCGATGGCATTGCCAACAGCCGTTACGTTTCAGGTGTGGGCACCAACTTCGTCAGCCTGGTGATGGCCGGTGCTTACATGGCAGGCATTCGCGACTTCGATGTAGCAAAGGCCTACGAGGCATCACTCAAAAACGAGATCGATGGAAAAGATCGTCCGCACGGATCGGGTAAGCTGGATGTAGACCAGTTTGTGAAACTTGGATACGTGCCTCACCTTGACAAGGGCGTTGGGGGAGGAGAGCGCTGGCAGTTTTCAGCATCCCACACACTCGAGTATTCGTTCAGCTCGTATGCGGTAGCACAATGGGCAAAGGCATTGGGTAAAAAAGAGGACTACGAAAAACTGATGCGCCTGTCCCGCGGGTGGGAGCACCTGTTCGATCCGAAGCTGAAGCTTGTGCGCCCGAGGCTGGCCAATGGTCAGTTCATTGATAACTTTAAGCCGGGTGAGCCATGGCGTGGTTTCCAGGAAGGAAATGCCTGGCAGTATACCTTCTATGTGCCGCATGACCCGGAGGCCCTTGTGAAAAAAATTGGCCGTGAGCGCTTTAACATGCGCCTCGACAGCATCTTCACAACCTCACAGAAAAATGCTTTTGGCGGCGGCACCACCCTCGATGCATTCTCCGGTCTGGCAGGCCTGTACAACCACGGCAATCAACCCAATCTTCATACCTCGTGGCTCTTCAACTTCTCCGGCAAGCCATCGCTTACCCAGAAATGGGTGCGGGCCATCTGCAATGAGTTCTATGGCACCACGGGTATTCATGGGTATGGCTATGGGCAGGATGAAGACCAGGGGCAACTGGGCGCCTGGTACGTTATTGCCAGCATGGGCCTGTTCGATGTAAAAGGCCTCACGGACCTGAAGCCATCGTTTGGCATCGGGAGCCCGGTGTTCGACAAGGTCACCATTCAGCTCCGTGCACCCTATGCAACGGGTAAGGAGTTCGTCATCGAGACACAGAACAACAACGGTCAGAACATCTATGTGCAGTCCATCAACCTGAATGGCAGAAAGGTTAAGAAGTCATTTGTTGACCTCGAAGATGTAAAGAGGGGCGGTAAGCTGGTGCTGCAAATGGGCGACCGGCCGAAAGACGATTATAGCAAGTAAAGAAGAACAGGGTGTAGGGTACTCGGTTCAATCAGCGCAGAGTCATTATCCATATGATTCTGTCGCTGATTTTGAAAAAAAGCGCTAAGTTTGGGGTTTTTCAATCCTACTTATGGCAGAACTCGAAGTAATCAAGCACACCAAAAAAGCATATCAGATCTTCGGTAGTGATAGTTCTCTCTTTCATAAAATAAAGGAGTTCTTACTGGAAATATTCATTATCGTGTTCGCCGTGGGTATCACTATCTGGTTCCATGACATGGCCGAACACCGGCACCAGCAGAAGGAAGTGAAGGAGTTTTTGATCGGATTGAAAAACGATTTAACCAACGACCTCTCCGAAATGCAGGCGGACCAGGCCGGATATCGATATCAGCAGGCAGCGTTTCTTTATTTTCGTTCTATGAAGGCGGATGCTGCCGGGGCAACGGATAGCCTGAGAAAATACACCAACGCGATCTTTAATAAGGTAGAATTGGTTCAGAACAATGGACGTTTTGAAGGGTTCAAGTCTTCTGGCAAGATCGGGAACATCGAAAATAAAAAAATGCAGAACGATATTCTTGATCTTTATCAGGAATTGATCCCATCCCTGCTGAATACAACGCAGCTGTATAACCTGCAGAAAGACCGGCTTATCGTTCTTGTTGAACAGCACGCGCGGATCGATGACGTTCAGCGAAGATTGGTGATCGAAGACGTGATGAAAATGGACCAGGCGAAAATCATGTCGGCTACACTGGGCGCTTTCCCAACTGAAATTATCAAACGTTACGATACCTGTATATCCAGAATTAACGACATCGTGAAAAGTATCGATGAACAGTATCCTGATTCGGAGTGAATCAGGCACCAGCCCTCAACTTTAAACTTCTAACTTTAAACTTTAAACTTCTAACGTCTCCCCGCTTCCACCAGATCCAGGTCCGGCTTCGATTCGTCGGTGAGCTTCACCTTACCCCGTTCCTGCCGGATCGTACGTGAAAACAGCGAGATGTTCTTATCGAACAGGAAGCGGAAAAAGAGGCGTGTCCACGATGGGTGCGACAGGAGGGAATCGTAAAATGCCGGCGCTTGTTTTTTGAGCCGTGGCAGCCGGTTCCAGGGTATCGACGGAAAGTCGTGGTGCTCGTTGTGAAAGCCCACGTTGAAGGCAACGGTATTCAAGGGACCATAATAACTGTAGGTCTCCTGGTTCTTGTCCAGCGTCAGATAGTGTTCCTGGATCCACCGTGCGCCGAGGGGATGCAGGCCGATCGAGAAAAAGAAGCTGAGCACCATGAACATCAGGGCGCCGGGGCCGAAGAAGTACCAGATGGCAAAATCAAAGGCGACCTGTACCACGAAGTTGGTCACGATCCAGCCGTCTACCGGCTTGATCTCCTTGAGCCGGAACGTTCTCGTTACCTGGAAGAAAGGGAACAGCAGCAGCCAGAGTGCTTTGCCGGCAGTGGAGTTACGGACCAGGCGCGCTTCCCAGAAGTCCGGAAGGTCGGCATCCAGCTCATGCACCCCCTGAAAGGAATGGTGCTTGATGTGGTAACGCTGGAACGAAATGGCCGATGGCACCACGTGTGGCAGGTTGGAGATGATAGCGAAGATGTTGTTGAGCGCCTTGCTGCGGAACAGCAGGTAATGCGAGCACTCGTGGATCATGACGAACAGTGAATGGTTCAGAAAAGCGCCAACCCCGTAGGCCAGCAGCAATATAATCCACCACGCACTGTCTTTCACCCAATAGGAGAGACCAACCATAGCACCCACCAGCCCGATCACCGCCAGGCTTGTGAACGGATTCTTTCCCATCAGCGCCTTCACTTCGGGATGTTGTTTGAGTATCTGGAGCGTGCGTATACGATGGGGTTCGGGTGCACCCGAAAAATGGAAATGGTCGTCAGACATCACAACGGGGGGTTTGAGAAAAAAAACGGCTTAAAGATTGGAAAAAAGTCCCCGAAACACAAACGAAAGTTAATATCTGTAAAAGTCGCAATGGTCTTCGTCACAGATCAGCTTTTGCAACACGGGGTCTTTTAAAACGTCGGTATAGTCCATCCACTTGCCATCCACCTTGATCCGGCGATAAACGAGGCGAATTCCGTGACTATAGTCCACGTACCAGTTTACGTGCCCGGTGTAGAGGGGTTGAATGGCTTTTGCGTCAGGCTTGTGCCATCCGTAAATGGCAACGCGGTTTGGCCTTGTATCCCGCGTGCCGTTGTTGGTGTTCTTCACCGACAATCCCGCCCTGCTGACCTTGCCGCTGATAACAACGTCTTTTTTTATGCCCGCAATCATTCCGCTGCGTTGCTTTCGAAGGCCTTCTATCATCAGGTGGTGCTGATACATGGTGGGCGTGCTGTCCCTGAAAGCGAACATAGCGACCGGCTCAAGTTTCACCCGGGCGTGTTGATAAATGTCGTCCACAATTTTTCGTGTGGGAAGAAAACAATGAAGGGTGTCGGCAATGGCTTGCGCTGCCATGGGCGTGAGGGGAATGCGGGCCCAGTCATCATCGCTGCCGATGCTCAGGTAATCCGGACTCACATAGTAGGTCGCTTTTATTATTTTGCCCTGGTCACTTTCAACCGCGGTCTGGATCGCCACAAACTTTCTCATGAAATCGGGAACGTTGCCATTCAGTATCTCTGTAACGGCGAGAGAGTCCCTTAACTTCCAGGCATGCGAAGAGGATCGTTTGTAGAATTCGCTGCCGGTGATCGCGCCGTGTTCCCGATCCTTGAAGTCTATTTCCCTGTACGAAGCGCATGATATCAACAAGCCACAAAAAATCACCAAGTACCTCATCTGAGCCCTGCAATTACTGGTAAAGGTCAGCAAACCCGATTAGCGCATTAGCTGCGGTTAACATTGACAACTGGTTATGATACAAACAGAAATGCTCAGGGTTTGTTGGCCGGGAGCTTGGCGGCAACAGACTTCGGGAGGTAATCGATTGGATTAACATGCTTGCCTTCTTTTAAAACTTCATAATGCAGATGCGGAACGGAGGATGTCTTGCCGGTAGACCCTACATATCCCACCAATTGTTTTTTAGTAATGACGTCGCCAATTTTGACAACGGCGCTTTTCAAATGAGAGTAAGCAGTTGTATAGACCTCATCGTGCTTTATATTCACATACGTGCCCCGATCCTTATCCGATCCAACGTCAACAACTTCGCCGGATGCCGTAGCCATAACTGATTCGCCCTCCGGCAGGATAAAATCAATTCCGCTATGCATTTTGTTCGTTTTGGTAGCAGGATGAATTCTGAACCCAAAGCCATCACCTATTTTTGCCTTTGCCAGATCGACCGGCGCTATGGATGGCTTTTCACCCGCCGTTATTTTAGTAAGAAACTCAGTTCCATAAGGGGCAGAAACAAACGAAGATGACAGTAAGGCTAAGCATGACAAAACCAGAAATGATATGCCCGATACTTTTGTTTTTTTGTTTTTCATCATCCTATTAATTTATATTCCTAAGATTATTGGATTTGTTAGCCAGTGGGTTGTGCCGGTTGAGCAACAAGTTAGTACAATATTTTCATAAACATTCGGAAGAATTCCCTGAAAATGCATATTTCACTGCCCGATTGCGGCAAATAACTTTGCCTGCAGAATTGATTTACAAAGGTGGTTTTATATTGCATCCGGATTTCTTGCACTTCTTGTCGCCTGACTTACCGTAGCGTTAGAGACATGGAAAGCTGTCAGGATCAGTCCAACCCACGCCTGAGAACTGAGTAAATATGAAAACACCCTTTATCACCCCGGAAGGTTTAGAAAAGTTAAAAGCTGAGTTGGATCATTTGTGGCGCGTTGAACGGCCCGACACCACGCAAAAGGTAGCCTGGGCCGCAAGCCTGGGCGATCGCTCTGAAAACGCAGATTATCACTACAACAAAAAACGCCTGCGTGAGATCGACCGGCGCCTGCTCTATTTGCGCAAATGTATTGACGATCTGAAAGTCATCGATTATTCGCCCTTCCAGGAAGGCAAAGTAATGTTTGGCGCATGGGTGGAAATTGAAAATGACAAAGGACAGAAAAAACGCTTTCGTATAGTCGGGTACGATGAGATCTTCAATACCAAAGATTATATCTCGATAGACTCGCCCATGGCACACGCGCTGATGAAAAAACAAGTGGGTGATGTAGCCATAGTGAAAACAGGAGCGGGGGAGTTCACCTGGCGCATTACTAAAATTGAGTACCAGAAATAAACATTGGATCCGGATTTGCTTGGCGGATCCAGCTATTCACTTTGCTTTTCTAACTTCCTCACTGTCACGCCTTCATTCATTGATGGCCTGTCTTCCCTCCGGTATAATGCCCATGTTCTCCGGTGCGTTTGCGGCCATGATCGGGCCGGCTTGCGACTATTTTGGCAAAACAAATACCCGATTCGACTAAACCCGGTGCAAGCCTTCTCAGGATCTTTGTTTCACGAATCAAAAAAACGAAAACGATCATGAACAGAGAACTTGGAATAAACGGTCCCATGGTTTCAGCCGTTGGCCTGGGCTGTATGGGAATGTCTGGCGCGTATGGAAAGGGTGATGAAAAAGAATCAATTGCCACCATCGAAAGAGCGCTTGAGCTCAATCACAATTTTTTGGATACAGCCGATTATTACCTGGCCGGCCATAATGAACAGCTCATCGCACAAGCCATAAGCGGTAAAAGAGACAAAACTTTCCTTTCGGTAAAAACCGGAATGATGCTTTCTCCCATGGGTTATGGCCCGGTCAATGGCCATCCTGATTTCCTGCACAACGCTGTGATGTACAGCCTTCAACGTCTCAAAACGGATTATATAGATCTTTATACCCTTGGGCGTGTGGACCCTAACGTTCCCATCGAGGAAAGTGTGGGTGCGCTATCAGCACTTGTAAAAAAAGGAGTCATTCGTTTTATTGGTCTCTCAGAAGCATCTGCCACCAGTATCCGCAAGGCGGCAAGCGTTCATACCATTACCGCCCTTCAAATCGAATATTCTCTCTGGACCCGCGACATTGAAGCTGAGATCCTTCCAACAATCCGTGAGCTGGGAATCGGGCTGGTCGCCTATGCGCCGCTTAGCAGGGGTTTTCTGAGTGGCGCATATAAAAGACCTGAAGATCTTAAAGACAACCGTGTGCACATGCCCCGGTTTCAGGCAGAGAACTTCTACAAGAACCTGGAGCTGGTAGAGAAGGTGAAGGCCCTGGCCGCAGAAAAAGGCTGTAGCCCTTCTCAGCTGGCGATTGCCTGGGTGCTTGCTCAGGGGAAAGATATTATTACGATCCCCGGTACCAAACATATCCGGTATCTCGAAGAGAACATAGCAGCTGAAAAGGTACAGCTCACTGAAGATGATTTGCAAACCATTGAGGCCATCATGCCCGCGGGTGTTGTATCGGGCACACGTTACCCTGAGCGGTTCATGAGCGCACTAAACCGGTAATTGATGGCATAGGCTTAAAATCCTGACTAAATTTGTTCAATGAAGAAGGAAGATAAAGCTCCCCATAGGTTTCAATCACTCACGGAGATGCACCGGTTGTTAGGGATGCCCAAGCCGCTGCATCCGTTGATAAGCCTGGTTGAAAACAAAGACAATAAAATAGACCTGCGTAGATTTCCCAGCTCTTTCACGCATGGTTTTTATAAAGTTTCCTATAAAAAAAGCCTGAGCGGAAAATTGAAATACGGCCAGGGATTTTATGACTTTGATGAAGGCGGTTTGTTATTCAAGGCGCCCAACCAGGTCAGCGCAAATGGCGAAACCAACAACGACCATACGGGCTTCACACTGCTTTTTCATCCGGAATTTTTAGCCGGATATCCCCTGGCAAAAAGAATAAAGCAATACGGTTTCTTTTCGTATTCGGTCAATGAAGCTTTGCATCTTTCTGAAAAGGAGCGAATAATCATCGTTTCTGTTTTCAAGAGCATCCAGGAAGAGCTGCAGGATAGGATCGATGATTTTAGTCACGACATCGTTATTTCACAAATTGAAACGTTGTTGAATTACAGCAACCGGTTCTACAAGCGACAATTCATCACCCGCAAGGCAATGAGCAATGATCTTTTGCAAAAGCTGGAAGAAATTCTGGAGGCTTATTTCAATGATGAAAAGTCGCTGATGCAAGGCATTCCAACCGTACAATTTCTTGCAGACCATCTAAATGTTTCACCCGGTTATTTAAGCGACATGTTGCGTAGCCTTACGGGGCAAAACGCCCAGCAGCATATCCACGGAAAGCTGATCGAAAAAGCGAAGGAAAAAATATCGACTACCAGCTTAACGATCAGTGAAATAGCCTATCAATTAGGTTTCGAGCATCTGTCGTCGTTTACGAAATTATTCAAGGCAAAAACGAATCTTTCACCGGTAGCATACCGGCAAACCTTCAACTAAACGCGTGGGATTTGCCCGCCTGGGCAGACCAGGGTATTCCCAAAACCGCCATCCCCAGTCATCGGACAAAGGCTGATTTTCGCCATCAAGCTCGTACTTTAAAAAAATCCTGTGAAAAATTTTGAGAAATCAATTGGTTGCGCATATATTTGCAACCAGTTAGTTGCATTGCAACCATGTGATTTCATCATAAAATAACAATCTTATGAGAAGAGATGTTTTTCAGGCTATTGCCGATCCTACCCGGCGAGCGATCATCACTTTAATCGCCGTGCAGGCGATGACACCCAATGCACTCGCCGAACATTTCGATACCTCACGTCAGGCGATCTCAAAACACCTGAGAGTTTTAACCGAGTGCGAAATGGTGAAGCAGGAATTCCAGGGACGTGAGATCTATTATCAACTCGAAATCGAAAAAATGAAAGAGATCGATGTTTGGCTCGACCAGTTCAGAAAGATCATGGAAGACCAGTTCCAGCGACTCGATAAAGTATTGTACAACCTAAAAACTAAAAAGAAATGAACACGCTGCTATTTGATTTTACAGTTGACAAAGCTGCAAAAAAAGTATTCATCACCAGGGAATTTGATGCCGAGCTTTCGCTGGTGTGGGATGCTTTTACGACTGCAGAGATCCTTGACCAATGGGTAGCACCGAAACCCTATGTATCGAGAACAAAATTTATGGACTTTAAAGTTGGCGGGCGAAGATTCTATGCCATGGTAAGTCCGGAGGGGCATGAGCGTTGGGCGGTTCAGCGATACACGTCCATCAGCCCCAAAACCAACTTCAAAATGTTCAATGCTTTTGCAGACAAAAATGAAAACCCTGAATTACCAGGTTCTGACTGGGATTACAATTTCAGCGAAGAGAACGGTAAGACCATAGTGCGTATTTCTATTTATAATGAATCGCTTGAGCGCATGCAGAAGATGATTGAAATGGGCTTCACTGAAGGATTTAAAATGTCAATGGCCAATTTGGAAAACGTGTTGGCATCCTTATCCAAGAAGTGATTACATTTTACCCGATCAGAGTCACGCACAGGGGACTCTGATCTTTTCTCAACCATCGCTTTATATGAGCTTACAGCAACAAAATGAAAAGGTGAGGTGATGAACTACGCTAACGAAATGATCTCTAATATTCTGATCTTCAGAACCGATGTTCAGGAAGACAGTGACCTGAAGCGGCTGGAGCTTATACTTTCGCGTGACCGGAGAATACAGGCATGGAATGTGGACCGTGACGACGTCGATCGTGTTTTAAGAATAAAGTCTCAGGGGCTTTGTGCCGAAGATGTTGTGAAGATCATTGGCCATGCAGGATTTTTCTGCGAAGAGTTGACGGATTAAGTACGTCCATAAACTTCGAAGGTTGATACAAGCTGTTGGCATCAATATCTTCGCCAGGATATTTGCTTCGACCTCATTTTTTCGAAGTTTTGCACGGCAAATGAATTCTTAAAAGCTGCCCTTCGCCCAGCAGATCCTCCGTTGTGCCATTCCTGCCGTAACCTTTTTTACCTTGAGCAGGGGCGTATGAAGGCAGGTCAAAAGGTTGGCGAAGACCTCCTCAAATGTCTCTCTCAGGATCAGAATGCCGAAAAAGCGTATTTTGTTTTCCGAATTCGATTGAAATCGGTATAATTGTTTAATTAACACTTATTTCTGATACGCTATTACGCTCTGGCGATAATTTTTAGAACGATGAGGAAACAAATACTTTTATTGCTCATGGTGACGCTCTCCATTGTGGTGAAGGCACAGGACGGCACGATCTATCCACTTCAGGCGCCCCCGGAGCCGAATGCTATTCTGCTTAATACAGGCAAAGTTGAAAACCAACCCGCACCCGAGAGCTGGTTCCGTCAATGGGGCGACCCGATGGCGCGAAACATTTCTACCGCAACGCTGACGCCGTTCTTACCGAAACCAGGCCAGGGAAATGGTGCCGCGGTCATTGTCGCACCTGGCGGAGGTTTCAGGTGGTTGTCCATGGGCAACGAAGGCTGGGAAGTGGCGCAAGCACTGGCGGACCGTGGAATCGCTGCCTTTGTATTAAAGTACCGGCTTCATCCCACACCTGAGTCGCTCGATGCATTTAAAGAGTCAATGAACAGAACGTTTGCTGCTGCAACGCCACCATCCGACCCGTCTAAAGAGGCGCCGCGCCCTCCGCGCCCGGATCTCTCCAATCAGCTTAAAGATGCCGAAGCTGCGTATACAATGATCGTGAGTCGTGCCAAAGAGTGGGGGGTGGATACTGCCCGGTTGGGTATGATCGGTTTTTCGGCAGGCGCCGGTCTCACCATGCATTGCACGCTCAATTCAAAAGTTATGGAGCTGGATTTCATTGGGCCGATCTACGGTGGCATGGGCCCCGTGGAGGTGCCGAAAAACGCTCCACCGATGTTTAACGTAATTGCCAGTGATGATTTTCTTTTCCGCGGTCAGTTCGGAGTTATCGATTCCTGGTTCAAGGCAGGACGTCCTGTCGAGTTTCATCTTTACCAGAACGGAGGCCATGGTTTTGGTCTTGGAAACCCCGATCGTACCAGCAATCGTTGGTTCGATTCGTTCATATACTGGCTGGAGGTCAACAACTTTCTGAATGTCAAACCCAGGAAGTAAAAGTAGCAAGGCTTTATTGTATCAGCATTCCTATTTCCATTTGCACGTACGTGCTTCTACTCATCACTTAATTTCTTACGAAGGGCAACGGATTCGTTAGCCTGCGCGTGTGGGTGGGCCTGGAAAGTATATCTTTTAGGCCAACCCGCCTCGTCTATTCCCTTCCTCGCACACCTGTCGAAAAACGAGCGCGCCCGATCCTGCGATCCAGGTAGTGAGCCACTGTTTCTTATAATTTTAATAATCAGATATTCAACTCGTTACCGGGATGTTACATGCTCAAAAAACCGTGTAACGTGGACGTAAACATCATCAGTGCTTCCCGGTTCATATTTGGTTAGAAATCGTTTGCGGCAATCGATTGCTAAAAAGCCAGCTAACCCGCCATGAAAGAGATGCTACACCGTTGTCCCGCCTTTTTACTGGCCCGTTGTCACCAACGGGCGGACCATCGGCTATTTCATAACCTTAAGGACCAATCAAACCCTAACCCAATACCAAATGGAGAAACGAAAACCAATAACCCACTAGCGACAAAATTTTACCGAAACTAAAAACCTTAATAAGCATTCAGCATGAAAAAAAATTTACCAGAAACATTCCCTTTCATTATAAAGTGTCTGGCCCTGGGCTTTTGCTTCCTATGTTGTTTTACTACAGGCAGTTATGCCGCAACTCCTGAATGTAACGCCAGCGAGATCGCAAGCAAAAATACGTTGCTTGTGGGATCAATTTTGCAAAACAGGCTGGTGACAGGCACCGTGGTTGACGGCGAAAGCAATGAAGGAATACCGGGTGTGAGCATTATCATCAAGGGCACCAATATCGGTACAGTTACAGATGCCGAAGGTGCATTTTCATTAGAGGTTCCGTCTTCAGAAAGCGTGCTGATATTCACTTCCATAGGCTATATGCCGCAGGAAGTGCAAGCCGGACAGTTGGCGATCCTCAATATCAGGATGCTCGCTGATATCAGCACATTGGAAGAGATCGTGGTAGTAGGGTATGGCGAACAGAAAAAGGAAAGTATAGTAGGGTCGATTACGCAAACCACCGGTGCTGTACTGCAGCGGGCGGGGGGCGTTTCGAATGTGGGCGCAGCGCTTACAGGAAACCTGCCTGGCGTTGTCACTATGTCAAGCAGCGGGATGCCCGGAGAAGAAGATCCCATGATCCTGATCCGTGCTGCGAGCTCATGGAACAATAGGCAACCGTTGATCCTGGTGGATGGCGTTGAGCGTCCCATGCAGGGGCTGGACGTCAATGCCGTGGAATCCATCTCCGTATTGAAGGATGCCTCCGCCACAGCAGTTTTCGGTGTAAAAGGCGCGAACGGTGTGATCCTGATCACGACCAAACGCGGAAAGGAAGGAGCCGCCCGGATCGAAGTGACCGGTAGCGCAACGATGAAGGTACCCTCAAAACTTCCGAACAAGTATGATTCGTACGACGCACTGATGGCACGCAACGTTGCGATCGAGCATGAGCTCGGGGTGTCGCCCAATTCATGGTCATACATCAGGCCCCAGTCTTTTATTGAGAAGTATCGTCATCCAGCCAACCTGGAGGAAGCAGAGCGTTATCCAAATGTCGACTGGCAAAAAGAGCTCTTCAGAGACTACGCCATGGCTTACAACGCCAACCTTAATGTATCAGGCGGTACCGCTTTTGTGAAATACTTTACTTCCGCAGACTTTCAGCACGAGGGCGACCTTTTCAGAATGTGGGACAACGGCCGTAATTATGATGCAGGGTATGGCTATAATCGTTTGAACGTTCGCACGAACCTTGATTTTCAATTAACGAAGACAAGTGTATTCAAGATAAACCTGGCGGGTTCGAACGGTGTTCGAAAAAGTCCCTGGAATCAATCTAACTCATCCGACTGGGCCGTGGCGCAGCAATGGGCAGGAGCTTATAATATCGCACCCGATGTATTCTTGCCAAAGTATTCCGATGGTTCATGGGGTTTTTATCCCGATATATCCAACGTAAGCAATTCTGCCGCGAACCTGGCGCTGGGCGGTGCGATGACCACCACCAATACGCGCATCAATACGGATTTTATCCTCCTGCAGGATCTGGATTTCATAACCAAGGGGCTGAAGCTCAGGGGATCGATCTCCTGGGACAACGCCTTTATAGAATGGAACCGCGGCGTCAATGACCTTTTCAATAATGCACAGCAGAAATGGATCAACCCGCTGACGGGTGCCGCCACCTATAAGTATGATTACGATCAGAATAACCATTTCGATTTTATGCAGGGTGTGCTGTGGACAACATCCGGGGGCGAAGTGCGCAACAACGATACACAACGCAACCTGAACTACCAGATCCAGCCGAGCTGGTCAAGAAGCTTTGACAAACATAACATCTACGGAATGGCGATGTTTATGCGTCAGCAAAGAGCAACGGGAAGTGAAATGCCGCGCTACAGGGAAGACTGGGTTTTTCGGGCGACGTATGATTTCAATGGCAAGTATTTCGCTGAATATAACGGTGCCTATAACGGTTCTGAACAGTTCAGCAAAGATTATCGATATGCCTTCTTCAATTCCGGGGCCATCGGATGGATGATCTCGGAAGAATCATTCATGGAAAACCTACGGTTCGTGGATCTTCTGAAGGTCAGATCATCGTTTGGTGCGATTGGAGATGATAACGTACGCGATCGGTGGTTATACATGACACAGTGGTCTTACGGCGGTAACGCGTCACTCGACCTGAACCAGGGAACGAGTCCCTATCCCTGGTATCGTGAAGCTGCCATTGGAAACCCCGATGTGAGATGGGAAACGGTGAAGAAGCTAAACGTAGGAGTGGACTATGCATTTCTTAATGGGCTTTTTTCCGGAAGTGTTGATCTCTTTCGGGACCAACGTACTGATATTCTTGTTAATGGCGCGGATCGGGCCGTTCCTTCTTACTTCGGCGGCACGCCACCCACAGCCAATCTGGGAAAAGTGGAGGCACAAGGTTATGAAATTGTCCTCAATATCAATAAGACGTTATCTCATGGATTGCGCTTATGGGCAAATCTGAACATGACTCACGCCAGGAACAAGATCATCGACAGAGACGATCCCGAATTGTATCCCGGTTACAGAAAACAGGCTGGATACGCCATCAACCAGCATAGATCCTGGGTAGATGCCGGATACTTGAACTCGTACGATCAGATCTACGGAAGTCCGCAGCACAACACCAACGATGCTCAAAAATTACCCGGGAACTACTACATCATTGACTTTAATGGCGATGGTGTTGTGGATGACCTGGACCGGATACCGTATGGTTACTCAGACGTTCCGCAGAACACATACAGTGCAACGGTAGGCCTGGATTGGAAAGGCTTCAGCATTTTCGCGCAGTTCTATGGAGTGAACAACGTCACACGTGAGGTTCCGCTGACAAGTTTTGGAAGTGGCCTTAATACGGTCTACGATAATGGTACATGGTGGTCGAAAGACGATCCCCATGCCGATGTTCCTGTGCCGCGCTGGTTATCGACCCCCAGCTATTACAACGGCACCCAGTTCTTGTACGACGGTTCTTATGTCCGGCTCAAGAACGCCGAAGTTGCCTATACCCTGAATGAAAAACAGATTCAGAAGATCGGTCTCACTTCTTTACGAATATTTCTCAATGGTAACAACCTGTGGGTATGGTCGCGCATGCCTGACGATCGCGAATCCAATTTCGCAGGCGCTGGCTCGCAAGGCGCGTATCCTACCGTAAAGCGCTACAACCTGGGTCTCAGACTTACACTTTAACTGACAGCAATGAAAAGGATTTATAAAATACTGTTAAGAAGCAGCTTGCTATTGGCGACGGCAGCTGTGATTTGTTCATGTCAAGACTTTTTAGATAAAGAGGCTGATGCTATTGTAGCCGAAGGCGAGGCGTTCAAAAACTTCAATAACTTCCAGGGCTATATAGAGGAAATATATAATTGCATTCCCGACAAGGAGAAACATTATTGGACAACCTCATGGAACTGGGGCGACGATGAGGTTTTCAACCTGGAAGGAAACTGGCACATGACCAACCAGGTCGATCTTGGCAATTTCTGGGCGTGGCAGGCGGGCCGGCTTAGCCAGCCCGGCGCATGGTTGGACAAGCCCTCGACCAATCCTACTTCGACCAATAAATTTGATCACGCGTTATGGCCCCATGCATGGTATAGCATCCGCAAGGTAAATATCGGTCTTGCTAATCTCGAGAAGCTTGTGTCAGCCACCCAGGAAGAGAAGAACCTCATCGCGGGACAGTTATATTTTTACAGAGCGTGGTGGCACTTTGAAATGATGGAGTACTTTGGAGGGCTTCCGTACATAGACCAGGTTTTGCCGGCAGACCAGAGCCCTATGCTGCCACGGCTCAGCTACCAGGAATGTGCCGATAAAGCCGGGGAGGATCTCGCAAAGGCGGCTGCATTATTGCCAATCGATTGGGATAAAACTTCCGTCGGCAGTAATACAGCAGGAAAAAATCAGCTGCGGATCAACAAAATAATGGCGCTCGGGTATCTGGGCAAAAACTATCTATGGGCAGCAAGTCCGCTCATGAAGAACGGTGCTTCTGTTGGTGGTGGGAATACATATAATTATGACGACGCCTATAGCAAAAAAGCCGCGGAAGCTTTCGGAGAATTGCTGACTCTCGTTGAAAGTGGTCAAACCCAGTATTCGCTCGCGCAATTCAACTACAAAAATATTTATAATCACGAAAAGGCAGACGGTGCGACATCGCGTTTCAGCGATATATTCTATACGACAGGTCAAAACTGGCTGATGCCTGGTTCTACGGAGGCAATTTTTCGTGGCTCCTCTACAGATTTCAATGGCAGTAACTGGAACACAACAAAGACGTTTGGCCCGAAAGTGCAAGGTATTGTTGAACATGACAATATCATTCATCAACCCACGGCAAACTATGTAAAGTTCTACGGCATGGCGAATGGTTTGCCATTGGACGACCCTGCTTCCGGATTTGATCCTGCTTATCCCTTTAAGGACCGCGACCCACGGTTTTATCACGACATCGTTTTTGACGGATTTAAATATGTCAATGCAGCAATGCCAGCCGATGTGGAGTATCTGCGGTATGCCGGCCTTCATACCAACGGCACCATGAGGGGAGCGACCAACGGTAGCCGTACAGGATATTTTATTCAAAAGCTCGTTCCGCACACAGCCAATAAATACGATGGCGCTTATAACTGGAGTGGCAATCTTCATGTTTACCTTCCATACATGCGTCTGGCTGACATTTATCTGATGTACGCTGAAGCGTGCGCGGCCTTCGGTGGTGCCGGGGGCAAATCAACAAATTTTACGAAGACTGCCGAAGATGCTATCAATACCATCCGCGACCGTGTTGGGGCCGGACATGTGCACGCATCTTATACAGGAAGCCGCACGAAGTTTATCGATGAGGTGCGAAGAGAACGTGCCGTGGAATTGTCGTTCGAAGGATTTCGCTTCAATGATCTGCAGCGTTGGTTGTTGCTGACGGAGCCTCCTTACAATGTTAAGACCGCCCAGGAATTTGACCGGCTCGAGAACGTTGATTTTTTCAAGACACACGACCCCAGGGAAGCACGGGTGGCCAATTTCCGGGAAGTGACAATTTTGACCCGGCAGTTCGGCACGCGTCACTACTGGTTCCCGCTGAAAGTTTCAGATGTATCGATGTATCCTGAGTTTGCACAGAATCCGGGATGGTAATCCGCTGACGACATTAAAATTTTGACTCAGAAAATGAATATGAGAATACCATACGTTGCACGCTAACATGAGTGGACACGGATGACTTTTCATATGCTTTGGACAAAAAAATATACCACATGAAATATTATATACGAATAAGTTTCATTTTATGCGCTGCGTTGTGTAGCCCTTCCATCATCGTTGCGCAGAACATCAATGGAGATAAGGCCGACTCGACGATGGTTGGCGATCAAACGGAAACGTTCACACAGAATACTTTTCGTAAAGTCGCTCAGAACGATCTCCCGGACGGTGTATCCGTAGTGAACATGACAAGCCTTCTGGAGAAGAACTATACGACCTATAGCCTTGACAACATGGAAGGTCTGATCGGTGGATGGACCGGCAATTCGATGTGGGGTATGGACGAATACCTTGTGTTGGTAGACGGCGTTCCCCGCGACGCAAACAATGTAATGCCCACTGAAATTGAACAGATCACTTTTTTGAAAAGTGCAGCTTCTGTATTGCTCTATGGCAGCCGCGCCGCGAAAGGTGTGGTTTACATCACGACAAAAAGAGGTAAAGCCGAGCCGTTAGGCGTTAATGTGCGTGCCAATACCGGTTTTCACGTATCGAAGCGCTATCCGAAATATCTTGGATCTGCCGAGTACATGACCCTCTACAACGAGGCGCGCATCAATGACGGTCAGGCTGTTCAATACAATGATGATGATATTTATCACTACGCTTCCGGATCAAATCCGTATCGTTATCCCGATGTTGATTTTTACGCCTCTGAATACCTGAAAAAAGCCTATAACCGTACCGATGTGACCGCCGAATTAACAGGTGGCAACGAGCGGTCCCGTTTCTATACCAACATCGGTTATCAGCGTCAGGGCGATGTTTTTAATTTTGGCGAGGTTAAAAACAATTACACAGATCGTTTCAACGTTCGGGGAAATATTGATCTGAATATAACGCAGAAGATCACCGCATTTGTAAATGCAAACGCCACATTCTACAACGCACGCAGTGGAAATACCGCGGACAGCGATCCGAATAACACGGATAACTATTGGACGTATGCAGCCACCATGCGTCCCAACCGTGTGGCACCGCTGATTCCATTGGAATACATTGATCCGAATGCCTTGAGTGCCCTGGAGATAGTAAAGGGTGGTAGTAATATTATCGACGGGAAATACTTCCTGGGCGGTTCCCAAACCGATCTTCAAAATGTTTTTGCCGACTATTATGCCGCAGGCAGCAGCAAGTGGACAAGCCGTCAATTTCAGTTTGACGCAGGATTGAATTTCGATCTGTCAAGCGTCACCAAAGGCCTTACGTTTCATACCCAATATGCGGTTGACTACGCAACATCATACACTTCTTCATATAACAATTCTTATGCAGTATATGAACCTGCGTGGTATAATTATAATGGCCCTGATGTTATTGCCGGTCTTACCAAATATAATAACGACAAGAAGTCGGGTGTTCAGAATATCACAGGGAGCAGCAACCGGCAAACCATTGCTTTCACAAGCTATTTCAATTATGTATCGCCTCTCCAGGGCGGGCATAACATGGCGGTCAGGCTTCTGGCAACGGGCTTTCAACAGACCCGCTCGCAGGTATACCATCGCATCGGCAATGCCAATCTGGGCCTGGAAGTCAACTACAATTACCACGAAAAGTATTATGTGAGCGCGGCAACGGCATTGGTTCGGTCTGCGAAACTTGCCGCCGGCCACCGTAACGGACTATCTTCTTCCGCAACGTTGGGATGGAATTTGAGCAAAGAAAGTTTCCTCGCCAATTCCTCAGCCGTTAATGGGTTGACCATAGACGTTTCCGGAAGCATACTCAAAACGGATCTGGATATCGATGAGTATAATCTTTCGGAAGAGAATTTCACGCAGGCAAACGGTGCATGGTGGGGATGGTATGACGGAGCGGCAGAGCGCTCGACCAACTCCCTGAGGGGAAGCAATGAGAATTTGGATTTTGTCAACCGGAAAGAGATCGCTGCTAACATCAGAACATCATTGTGGAATGACCTGATCACGGCCAATGCTTCGTTCTTTATCAACACCATGGAGGGCCTGATCATTCAACCTTCAACGCTGTATCCAAGCTATTTTGGAACAGGCTTTCCTAATTCTTCATTCATGCCTTTTGTCAATTACAATAATCACCAGCGCAAAGGTATCGACTTCGCTGTAAACGTTAACAAACAAATAGGAGAGGTCGGTTTTTCATGGGGATTGGTTGGCATGTACTACAAAAGTGAAGCAACCCGGATCGATGAGAATTTTGAAGACGCTTATCGAAACCGCACAGGCAAACCTCTAGATGGTATCTGGGGGTTACAGAGCGCGGGGTTATTCCAGGATCAGGCGGAAATAGACAACAGCCCTCAACAGAAATTCGGAGGCACCATACGCCCAGGAGACATCAAGTATGTAGACCAGAATAACGATAATAAAATAGATGAGCGGGATGAAATTTTTCTTGGACGTGCGGGCTGGAATGGTGCGCCGTTTACCGGCGGTGTGAACGTCACGGCCCAATGGAAAGGTTTTACACTGTTTGCGCTTGGCACCGGCAACTTTGGTGCATATGCCTTGAAAAATAATTCGTACTTCTGGGTTTATGGCAATAGAAAATATTCAGAAGTAGTTCGCGGCCGATGGACGGAAGACACAAAAGAAACGGCCACGTATCCGCGATTGACTTCGGAGAATGGTATAAACAATTTTCGCAGCTCTGATTTCTGGCTGTACAAAACCAACCGGTTCAATCTCGCCAGGATCCAGCTTACGTATGCTGTGCCGGGCAGGATCCTGAAGAATTCTTTTGCAAGAGACATTTCGGTTTACATCAGCGGTGCAAACCTGTTGACCCTTTCCAAAGAACGTGAGATCCTCGAGATGAATATCACAAGCGCTCCTCAAACACGATTCTACAATGTGGGTGTGCGGGCAGCATTTTAAATCCTTCACTAAATAGGAATGACACGATGAAAAATCTCATAAAACTTACGGCCCTCGTCCTTCTTGTTACAGCTTGTGACGATGTCTTGTCTCCGGCTACGGAAAATATACGCGGACTCGACGCCATGTATAAGGAACCAGGCTATGCCCAGGGTATCCTGGCGAATGCTTATATTCTTCTTCCTTACTCCGCATCGCCCACTACTGATGTGGCAACGGATGACGCTGTTTCAAACAACATCGATAACGCCTTTCTGCGAATGGCCTCCGGTTCATGGTCGGCCAACGACGACCCTACATCTCAATGGCAAGGGCGGAAGAACGCGATCCAGTACCTGAACCTGTTCCTGGCGAACGCAGACCAGGTAGCCTGGTCGAATGACAAAACAATCAGGATGTTGTTCAATGATCGGCTGAAGGGCGAAGCTTACGGATTGCGTGCGCTGCAGATGTATCACCTGCTGGTAGCCCACGGTGGCTGGACGCAGGACGGACAATTGCTCGGCGTGCCCATTGTCAACGAACCCGAAACTCCGACCTCAAATTTCAACAAACCCAGAAACACCTTCCAGGAGTGTATAGATCAGATCTTATCGGATGCTGAACAGGCGCTGGAGCTTCTGCCACTGGACTACAAGAAATTCAGTCAGTCCGACATTCCGGAAAGGTATAAAAGTATAGAAGGGATCACGGCTACACAGTACGAACGCGTCAACGGCGAGCATATGCGCGGTCGAATATCCGGAAGGATCGTGGAAGCCATCCGCGCGCAGGCAGCGCTGCTGGCGGCGAGTCCTGCGTACCGTGCGGGTACCAACATTACCTGGGCAGCTGCAGCGAACTATGCTGCTCAGGTTCTCAATCGTATTGGCGGGGTCAGCGGCCTTGCATCGAATGGTGGCACCTGGTATACCAAAGATTCAGGCATAGAGCAATTGGCGTCGGGCCAAACACCTTCGGAGATCCTCTGGCGGAGCGATGTTGCACAAAGCCTTGATTTAGAACGGGACAACTATCCCCCGTCATTATTCGGAAATGGCAGGGTCAACCCAAGTCAGAATCTGGTCGATGCATTTCCCATGGCCAATGGTTATCCGATCACGCATGCATCCAGTGGCTATAACCTTAATAGTCCATATAATAATCGCGATCCGCGTCTTGCAAAATACATTGTTGTCAACGAAAGCCAGCAAGGCCCGGGAACAGATGTGATCGTTACCGGTACTTATGGTACGAACAACGATGCCATCAACCGCGAGAAAGGGTTCTCGACCCGTACCGGCTATTATTTGAGAAAGCTGTTGCGGTCTGATGTTAACCCGAATCCGGCGTTTAACACTACGCAGAAGCACTACACCGCGCGCATCCGTTATACTGAGATCTTTCTTGCGTATGCGGAGGCAGCGAACGAGGCATGGGGGCCGACAGGTACCGGCCCGAATAGCTACGCTGCTTATGATGTGATCCGGGCCATCCGTCAAAGAGCCGGTATTACCGGTGGCGACGCCTATCTCGAATCGGTGAAGAACGATCAGGAACAAATGAGACAACTGATCCGGAATGAACGTCGTTTGGAGCTTTGTTTTGAGAACCACCGCTTCAGGGATATCCGCCGTTGGCAAGTGGGGATCAGCCAGTTGAATGAAACAGCCCGTGGCGTTGAGATCTCGAAATCAGGCAATACGCTCAACTATGCACCCGTCAATGTTGAAACGAGAAATTACCAGCCGCATATGTATCACGGGCCGATTCCGTATGGTGAGATCAATAAATGGAGCTTGTTACAACAAAACGCAGGCTGGTAAATAGTTGATTAGTAAAGATGACAAAATCACAAAATATGAAATGGTATAATTTACAATCGATATTGTGTGCCGGTGTTCTTTCCGTATTGACGATGTCGTGCGAAAATCAGGAGATCCAATTCCCGGACTATGACAAGAGCACAGTGTATTTCGCATATCAATACCCAGTAAGAACGATCGTGCTGGGAGAAGATATCTATAATACATCGCTTGACAACGAGCATAAGTGCGAGATCTATGCGACCATAGGGGGCGTGTACGAGAACAAGAAGAAGATCGACATCGAGATCGCTGTGGACAACTCACTGTCTGCTAACTTGTTTTTCGACGGCGCCCACACCGCTCCCGTTCGCCCCATGCCGGCAAGTTATTATACGCTGGCGGGCAACCAGATCTCGCTGGATCATCAATTGCAAGGTGCAGTAGGAGTACAGTTGACGGATGCATTTTTTGCCGACCCGGATGCCATGCGAAATACGTACGCCATTCCCCTGAAGATGGTGAATGTTACTAATGCCGATGCCATCCTCTCAGGAGTGGCCAAAGTAGCAGTCCCCGACAGGCTGAATGCCGCACACTGGGATATTCAACCCAAAGACTACGTTCTGTATTTCGTTAAATTCATTAACCCGTGGCACTCGAACTATCTGAGGCGCGGTAAAGATCAGATCACCGTTAATGGCACAAAGTCCACGGTAATCCGCCATCAGCCTACGGTTGAAGCGGATGAAGTCCGTGCGCTGAGCACACTCTCGCTGCAGGACCTTGCGTATCCGCAGAGTTACAAAACGTATTCCGGGTTGAATCTCAACTTGTCGCTGAAACTCAGTTTCAATGAAAATGAAAAGTGCACCGTTGCGCCCATGGTTACAACATACGCAGTGAATGACTCCGTACGTGTGAATAATATCGCCGCGACCGGAAACGGGGCTTTTGTAAAAAAAGGAGAGAAGAAGAGCTGGGGCAACAAGGACAGGGATGCATTATATCTCGAGTACAACGTGAGCTACCAGGTTGAAACAAAGTACCCTAAAGCGGGGCTTCCGGACAGACTTGACCAGGTAAGTTATGTCACGAGCGATACGTTGGTGGTTCGTGATCGCGGCGTGAAGGTGGAAGTGTTAACGCCTTTCTATAAAGAATAATATACTGATAAACAGAGATGGATATGATACGCTCTAAAAAACTTTGGATAAGTGCTGTTGCCCTTTCAATGTTAGCTTCCTGCGCAGATGATAGTAAATTGCTCTTTGAGGTAAACAAGCCCGCTAACCTGGCGCAATTGGAATACCTCCAGGAATACGATGCGCTGAAGTCATACGTTGACGGGAGTACCAACCCGGATTTTAAACTCGGTGCCGGAATATCCGTCAGCGACTTCACAAAAAAAGGAGTAGACTACAGTATGATTGTATCTAACTTCAATGAGGTGGTTGCCGGTTGGGAAATGAAACATGGTGCCGTTGTTCAGGATGACGGAAAACTCAATCTTGCCAATGTCGCCAACCTGATCTCCACAGCCAAAGCTGCTAACATGGCTGTTTACGGTCATACGCTGTGCTGGCACTCCAATCAGAATGCCGAGTATCTGAACAGCACCATTGCACCGACTGTCAATCCCGGAACCGGTGGACCCACCTGGGACGTTGTGACCAGCGCAAACTTTGAGACCAGCGATGAATCCAATTTTACATCCAACGCCGAGGCTGAGCGAAGCTTCTCCTCGCCGGGTGCAAATGGCACAGGTCGTGCGCTGAAAGTTACCAATGCCGCGGTTCGGGCAAATGATTGGAATAGTCAGTTCTTCATTACATTTTCTCAGCCTACGGTAGTAGGAGAGAAGTATATGCTGAGCATGGACGTTCGCGCGGATGCTGCCGCAACGTTTTCCACCCAGGCGCACGTTGTCCCTTATCAATACAAACACTGGGATTTCTTCGGTCAGGTTAATGCTACTACTGGCTGGACAACGTTCGTCAAGGAAATAACGATATCGGCGGAAACTTCTGGTGTAAAAGCCATCGCTTTTAATCTCGGAACTACCGCCACAAGTTATTATTTTGATAACGTCTCCCTGAAGAAGTTTAATGAAAGCGGTGGTGGCGGACCTACGTGGGATCTGATGTCCGGTAACAACTTTGAAACGGACAGTGAATCCAACTATACGTCAAACGCTGAGGCGGCGAGAAGTTTTTCTTCACCGGGCGCAGCGGGTGCAGGTCGTGCATTGAAAGTGACCAATGCGGCGGTGCGGGCCAACGATTGGAACAGTCAGTTCTTTTTTACGTTTCCTCAAGCTACGGTAGTAGGAGAAAAATACACCCTTCGCATGGACATTCGCGCGGATGCTGCTGCAACATTTTCTACCCAGGCGCATGTTGTACCTTATCAATACAAACACTGGGATTTCTTCGGTCAGATCAGCGCAACCACAACCTGGGCACCGTTCGTCAAGGAGATAACGATCACGGCAGAAACATCGGGTGTAACGGCCATTGCTTTTAACCTTGGCAACACGGCTACAAGCTATTACTTCGATAATATAACGCTGACGAAGTACAACCCGGACGGTGGTGGCGCACAAGTCATTGAAAAAACTCCGGAAGAGAAAAAGAAGATCATTCACGATGAGCTGGATCGATGGATTGCCGGTATGATGGAAGTCTCAAAGGAGTATGTAAAAGCGTGGGACGTTGTGAATGAACCGATGGATGACGGAAAACCGTATGAATTGAAAACCGGCGTGGGGAAAGAGCTCAAAGAAGACGAGTTTTACTGGCAGGACTATCTGGGCAAAGATTATGCTGTAGAGGCATTCAAACTGGCTGCTCAATATGGCAATAGCACGGATAAACTGTTTATCAATGACTATAATCTCGAGTATAGCCTGGATAAATGCAAAGGATTGATCCAGTACGCGAAGTACATCGAAAGTCAGGGCGGGCGAGTTGATGGCATCGGAACACAAATGCACATCAGTACAAATGCAGACAAAGAAAAGATCGTGGCAATGTTCCAACTGCTGGCTGAGACAGGCAAGCTGATCAAGATCTCTGAACTGGATATTGGCGTTGGCATTCAAACTGACAAGGCAACAGACGCACATTATCAGGCCCAGGCTGAGATGTATAAATTCGTGGTGGAGAAATACTTTGAGATCATTCCAGCGAAACAACAGTACGGAATTACCGTCTGGAGCCCGAGAGACAGTCCGGCCGGTTCATCCTGGAGAGCGGGCGAGCCCATTGGATTGTGGACAGAGGGATATGTTCGCAAACGCGCGTACGGTGCATTCAGTGATGCATTGAAATAATAATTATTTTTATTGGGTTAGGAGTAGGGCGTCACAAAAGTGAGGCCCTTACTTTTTTGTTGGAACGCCTCGGTCCGTAAGCTTTTTTTCTTTGGCCGCATTGAGGTGATTTTCCATGTACTGGGAGGGAGGCACACCATAGAAGTCCTTGAACGAATTCGAGAAATGCCCGATGTTGATAAAGCCAGTTGAAAAAGCCACCTCGGAGATGTTCATGTGTTTTTCTGAAAGCAATTTAGCCGCTTGCTGAAGACGAAGGTTCCGGATCAGGTCGCGGGTAGACTGGCTTGTTAATTCTTTGAGCTTACGGTGCAAATGTACCCGGCTAATGCCTACTTCGCGCGATAACATCTCTACATTCAATTCCGGGTTCGATATATTCTTATTGATTGCGTCCATGATCCGCGTCAGTAATTTCTCATTCGAAGAAGCCAGCACTACATCCTGAACCTTATCTTTCTGGTGTTGACTTCCTGTGAATTTGTTGCGAAGAATTTCGCGGGTGCGTATGACATTCTGAACAGTCTTACGAAGCACCTCCACATTGAAAGGTTTCAGGATGTATCCATCCGCTCCGATTCCCAGGCCCTCGATATTGTATTCTTCTTCCATTTTGGCGGTGAGGAGAATAACAGGAATATGATTGATGTTCACGTTTTGTTTGATCTTCTGACAGAGCGTAATGCCATCCATTTCAGGCATCTTGATGTCGGAGATGACGACATCCGGCGCATGTTGCAATACATAAGCCAACGCTTCTTTCCCGTCTTTACACGTCGCCATGTGGTAATCGCCGGCCATTTCTGTTTGTATATATTGACGGATATCTGCGTCATCGTCAACTACCAGAACCCGGTAAGGACTTTTCGACTTCACTTTTACCGCCGGCGTGTCAACTACTGAAATTGCCGGCGTCTCGAACGCATGCGTTGGTTTTCGTCCTGCCTCCTGAAGCTTGATCTCATCG
The DNA here is from genome assembly GCF_018598225.1 of Chryseosolibacter histidinae. GTDB lineage: Bacteria > Bacteroidota > Bacteroidia > Cytophagales > Cyclobacteriaceae > Chryseosolibacter > Chryseosolibacter histidini. Next base: position 452,225 of record NZ_JAHESF010000001.1, read on the forward strand.
GCATTCAAATGCGCATGGCCCAACGGCACACGTAAAACAAAACGACAGCCTTGCCCGTTTTGATTGTTCTCTGCCCAGATCCTGCCATGATGCAGCTCTACAATGGAACGCGTCAGGTGAAGGCCGATCCCGGCGCCTGAGCTAAAGCTGTGATGACTGTTACGCGCCTGGTAAAAACATTCGAATACCTTCTCCAATTCTCCTTCCCTGATCCCGCTGCCTGTGTCGGAGATGTCAACCTGGAAATATTCCTGATGCCCGGTAGCAGCATTTTCTTCTGCGCAAGTGCTCAGGGCGACGTGGATCTTCCCTCCAATGGGCGTAAACTTGAGCGCATTGGCCAAAATGTTCAGGATCACTTTGTCGAAGTTGAAAGGATCTACCCACGCGTAAAGACATGTTGTGTCGTGTGTATAGGTCAGCTCAATTTCCTTCATACGTGTCTGCTCGTCGAACGCATAACACAGATCTGAAATGAATTCAACCAGTTCTGTCTCCTGAAAGGTTAACACCATCTGACCACGATCAATACGCTGAACATCCATCAGCTGATTTACAAGATGCAGAATGCGGTCTGAATTTCTTTGCATCGCCGTGTACGAGCGTTGCCGGTCGCGGTCTTTGTCTTTGGTCATGAGCTTTTTCAGCGGACTCAGGATCAGTGTCATGGGCGTGCGAAGCTCATGGGCGATATTAATAAAAAACTGGAGCTTTGCTTCATTGAGCTGTTTGGCATGAATATGCTCCTGCATCTTACGCTTCGTCTCTTTGCGCTGCCTGATCTGCTGCGCAATAACATAGGCAATGGTCAGCGCGAGAATTCCATAGACCAATTTGGCCCAAAATGAAAAGTACCAGAAAGGATGGACGATGATTGAAATGACCTTCGCTTCCGAATATGTGCCGTAGTCTTTCGCCCGCACACGGAACTCATAGTTGCCGGGCGACATATCGCTGAAGGATACAGTGTTTTTTCCGGGTGGAAGCTCGATCCATTCATTGCCTCCCTGTAATGAATACATGTAGGTGATACGGTCCGGGTTGCTGAACTCCATTACTGAAAACTCGATGGTAAAAGAATTGTCTTTCTGCGAGAGCTCGAACACTTTGGCATCCATCACTGCAGAGTCTACAATGTCACGGGAGCCTGACTTCATTCCCTTTTTCACCGCCTGGTTGTGGATGTAGAAGCCGGTAACGCGCACTTCCAGTTTTTTTTCTTCGTCGGTTATTTGACTGGGATTGAAGATCGTGACCCCGTTGATGCCCCCAAACAGCAGTTCATGGGTGTCGGCATAGGCGGCGTCTGAAAATTCATTTCCCTGCAACCCGTCGTCCTGATAGTAATTGACGATGCTGTGTGTTTTTTTATGGATCCGTGAGAGGCCGTAATTGGTGCTGATCCAAAGGTGATCCGATGTATCGTTCAGTACAGCAGCCACTACGTTACTGGGTAAGCCGTCTTCCATCGTCAGCTTCATCAAGCTGCCATCCGTCTTGTCATAGGAGATCAAACCTTCCGAGGTGCCCATCCAAAGCATTCCCTCCGGGTCCTCATATAATGAATGTACAATGATGCCGGGAAGTATCCGGCTTGAACCATTGAAGGCAGACGTAAACTTGCCAGTTTTCAAGTCAAGACATCCAAGCCCGTCGGCAGTTCCGATGTATACTTTCTTATCTTTGCTGCTCACGAGGACCGAATTGATCCAGTCGTTGTGTAACACATCCAGATCCGGCCGGTAACCGGGGCCTATCGCTCTGTATTGTCTGACTTCTGATGTTTTTAGATCGAGCGAATAAAGCCCCAGCCCCATCGTTGCAATCCAAAGATGCTTTTCATCGTCTTCGGCGATCTCAAATACTTTTGGCAACTGCGCTCCTTGCGGTATGAGCAACTGGTTAATGTACCGGCACCGTCCTGTTACACGGTTTAGGATACAGATCCCATTGTCGTACGATCCCAGCCAAAGGTTCTGGTCAGAATCTTCGTAAATATCCAGGATCGTGGCAGGTACACTCCCGACATCACCGGAAGGTTTAAAGTGTACTTTCCGAATCCCGGCACTGTCCAGGCCATAAACACCATCACCATCCGTACCTATCCAAAGCATACCAAGCCGGTCTCTGTATAGCGCTGTTACGTTGGAAGAGCCGATAACATCATTCTGTACGGAGCGATGGCCATAATATTGAAAACGTTTTGTTCTGGCAGGTAATAAAACGACACCTTTTTGAAATATTCCAATCCACAGATTACCGGCATCGTCTTCGCATAACGCGTGAATTTTATTTCGCGAAAGGTCAATGGTGCTGATGGTGAAATCACCGTTCGAGAGCTCCTGTTTTTCAGGGTCAAACACTTTGAGGCCTCGCCCTTCCGTGCCGATCAGGACCCTGCCTGCACGTGTCAGCGATAACTTTGTGATGGGCAAGCGCGTTGCGGCTGGCAGCGTAGCGGAAAAAGTATTTGAGTTTTCGTTGTATGTATAGAGCCCGGTGGTGACACTTCCCGCATAAAGGGTTCCTTGCGCGTCTTCGCATAAAGTAAAAATATTTCCATTGTCTCCGGCAATGCCAGGTTGTGTGAGCTGGTTATGCCGGTCAACCCGGAAGAGGCCTTTGTCTTGGGTACAGATCCATAAATTTTGACGCGAATCCTCATAGAGTGTCTTGATCAGATAACTCGGCATCGGGCCAGCAAGCTGTTGCGCGATAAGTTTTCCTCCATGCGCCTTGAGTACAAAGATCCCATGACCTGTTGTCCCAATAAGAATGTTGCCATTTTTCCGCTCCAGAATTGATGTGATGTGCGCTGGAAACGGATTACCATCTAACAGCACCAACGGAATGTTCTGAAACCTGTCGAATGCATGGTCATAGAGTTGCAGACCATTTACCAGGCCCACAAACAGTCTGCCTTTTCGGTCTTCCGACACTAACCTGACGTAATTATGCAACAATGAAGTACTGTCATTCTTATCGTTTTTGTAAACGGTGAATTTTGATCCATCATAACGATTTAACCCATTGTCTGTCGCCATCCAGATGATCTGGTTATGATCCTGATAAATATCGTTAACCAGGCTGCTGGAAAGTTCGGAGTCAACAGTGAATAGCTTTCCTGGCTGTGGATAGCCATTGAAAAATGCAAAAAGAAGAAGGATTACAATAGGGCCCTTGCGTTTCACGATCGTTACGTTAAAATGGTACATTTGACTATAAGATAACCAATTCTCTCGGTACTTTCCAGACGATGTCGTTGAGCGCTAACTTTAAATGATTCATCCGGTTTTATCCCGCCGCCAACCGGATCAGCAGAATATGCAGCAATCAGAATGGTGACCAACACCATAAATGTGGTGCTGCCAATTGTATTTCGTTCGTAATTATTTGCCTTCTGAATATCAACCGTACCGTCTTTAGGAAGTTAATAATCTGAGTACCAATTTAATAACCTTATGTTACATGCGGAGAAATTCCTGTAACGCTGGTATAACTGTACGGGTCCTGTTTAAAATATATTTGGCCATAACAACCTGTTGCGATTTGCCGCAATGAAATCATGCCACGCATATTCCTTGCAATGTGGATGAATCGCCTCAGTGAAAATTTTGACGTAATTACCTGATATATGATAAGGACTCTTGTTTTTACATTTTTTGTAAGCGGGCTGCAGGCTTTTTATGCCCATGGCCAGTCGACAACGTTGAATAACCCGATCCTCGCAGGATTTTACCCGGACCCAAGTGCCATAAAAGTGGGGACCGATTACTATTTGACCAATTCTACCTTTTCATATTTTCCAGGGCTCCCGGTTTTTCACAGTAAAGATCTAAAGCATTGGAAGCAGATCGGGAACGTCATCAGCAGACCTTCCCAAATGAATTTTATGGGGCATCGGATGACGAGAGGTTTATTTGCGCCGTCGATCAGTTACAACAATGGAATATATTATGTTGTCTGTACACTGATTGACAAGGGCGGGAATTTTGTGGTGACAGCAAAAGATCCAGCGGGACCCTGGAGTGATCCAACGTTCCTTCCGGAGGTAAAGGGAATTGACCCTTCTCTCTATTTTGATGATGCGAAGGCGTACATTATGTACAACAGTGACGCTCCGGACTATAAGCCATTGTATCCGGGCCATAGAACGATCCGTATGTACGAATTCGATCCTGTCAGCCTTAAGGTTGTTGGCGAAGAGAAAATTCTGGTGAATGGCGGTGTTGACATCTCCAAGAAGCCGGTCTGGATCGAAGCGCCGCACATACTCAGGAGAAACGGTTGGTATTACTTATACGCCGCGGAAGGAGGGACGTCGGTTAATCATTCAGAGGTGGTCTTACGAAGCAGAAATGTCTGGGGACCCTATCAGCCGTATGAGGGAAATCCGATACTCACGCAACGCCATTTGCCAGCCGATCGGAGAGACCCTATTACATCGGCCGGCCACGCGCAGTTTGTGGAAGGCCCCGATGGAAAAACGTATGCCATCTTTCTGGCGGTGAGACCTTATCGCGATAATTTCTATAATACAGGACGGGAAACATTTATTGCGCCGGTAGAATGGAAAAATGACTGGCCGGTGGTTGATCCTGCCCACCAGGAGCTGCAGTACCGTTATCCCGTGGCGTATGGCGAGACGAAGGTAAATGCGCGCCCACAGAGTGGAAACTTTCAGTATACGATCACTTTCGAAGATCAATTGGACCCGGCGCTTTTGTTTTTGCGAACTGTGGATAGTACCTCCTTTAGCCTGACGAAAGCCAATGGTCTCACATTGGTGCTGAAACCGGAAACATGTATGGAGACAGGAAACCCCTCGTTCATAGGGAAACGCCAGCAACATTTGTATTGCAGTGCTGAAACTGCGCTGAGCTTTTCGGCAACATCAGATAACGAAAAGGCTGGGTTGGTGATCTTTCAGGATGAGCATCATTTCTACTATCTGTGTAAATCGGTTGCAGACGGAAAAAATGTCGTTCAGCTTTATAAAAGTCCTGCAGAAGGCAACGCGATGGAGTTGCTCGCACAGGCTTATGTTCCCACGGGCGCCGTTTTTTTTCGGATCGATGCCAAAGGCGAACAATACAGTTTTCATTATGCACTCAAACCCGGGAAGTGGAGTCTGCTGAAGGATAACGTCGATGGCACTTTTTTGAGCACACAGGTTGCCGGAGGTTTTATTGGTTGCCTGTTTGGTATGTATGCGACGTCGTCTGGAAGGGAAACAGCAAGCAAGGCATCTTTTCAATATTTAAAATACGCGGGTAAGGATCCGGTCTATGAGCAACGCTAATGCTATCCCCGTAGACCCGGGCGATCGACACGCAAAGGATTAGCCGTGAAGTTACCGGCTACGACTTAAGATGATGTTTTATCAATCCCTTTCGAACTTCTTTAAGCATATCATCCCCACCGCGAACCAGGTCAACGGCATGTTTATGTTTTTTTGTATCCACAGGTTTATGCTTGAGGCTCCACGCACCGATCTGAACGAGGATCGGCAGAAGATCGATCCCTCTCTGCGTTAACCTGTAGATGATCTTCTGCTTATGGTCCGGGTCTTCTGTTTTGCTGATGATTCCTTCCCGTTCAAGCATGTTGAGTCTGTCGGTGAGGATATTAGACGCAATTTTCTCTTCGGACTGCAACAGTTCCCTGAAATAACGCTTCCCGCCAAACATGATGTCTCTGATGATCATCAACGTCCACTTATCTCCGAAAACTTCTAACGAGAGATTTATTGGGCATAACGACCGGTGTTTTTCCATAAGAAAATAATTTACCTAAAACCGATTGCAAAATACAACCACTTTTATACATTTACAACCAGTTGCGTTTTAAAACCAGTTTAAACGAACGCGCGTGGTGATTTATGAAAAAATTGAAATTGCAGGTACAGATCAGTATTGATGGATACATTTCTCCTTACAATAGCCAGGATTGGTTAGTTTGGGCCTGGGGTAAGGAATGGACATGGGATGAGGCGCTACAGAATTATTTTATTCACTTAACGTCGTCGATCAGTTGTGTTCTGCTCAGTAGAAAAATGGCCGAAGAAGGATTTATTGATCACTGGGCAGCTATCGGCCAAGATGCAGCGAATCCTCAATCCACCTTTGCCAGGATCATAGCAGCGTCTGACAAGGTTGTCTTTTCCAGGACATTGAAGGCTTCGACCTGGCCGAATACAACTTTGGCCAGGAACGAGTTGGTCAATGAAGTAATGACCTTAAAGAAAACAAGTCATAAGGATCTCATTGTGTACGGTGGTTCATCATTTGTGAGCTCACTGATCAGCGCAGAATTAATTGACGAGTATTATTTATTTGTTAATCCGGTCGCCCTGGGAAATGGATTGAAGATATTTAACGAGCGAACAAATTTGAAATTAATGGAGGCGCAAGCCTTCTCATGCGGCGTAACAGTGCTTAAGTATGTTCCGGCATCTAAAATCTAATCATCGCTTGACAATCTTGCGAGGCATTTCTTGCGGAAAGTAGGCTGGACTAAGTGCAATGTGAAATATTGCTGTCCAGCCTTTTTTTAAACTTGCTTAGTTTGCTTTATTGTTCATTTATTTGAAAGCCGAATCCTTTTATTGAGGCATTTTTTTAATAACGGATAAGATTATGTTACTTCAAAAAATTATCCAGGTAATCTAATATTGTTTTCGTTTGCATCATCAGGCTCATATGCCCTTGTGAAGGAACAATGGCCAGTTGCGATTTTGGCATCGGCTGCAGGTCAGCAGCAACGCCACCTCCCAACAATTGGTACGTTTTCATCAACTCGATTTTATCCGTTCCATCGTTATCGCCCGATATGATCAGTACAGGCGAAGTAATTTTCGCGATATTGGAGTCGCCGACGTTGAATGGTACTTCGGCGAAAGCAAACATCTGCTCCAAGTACTTTCTCCATTTTGTTTTATCAGGTGCCACTGCATCGTATGCAGCTTTTATTGGTGTGTTATCGAAAAATTCAGGCTTAAAATCTTTTAATCCGTCATTTACTATGGGGAGCCAACCATTACTTTTATACGTAGAAGAAATGATCACTAATTTTCTTAATCGTTTTGGACTTTGTACAGCAAACTGGTAGGCCACAGAGCCCCCCATACTAAAGCCTGCAACATCTGCACTGTCTATTTTCAGGTAATCCATTAATTTCTCTACGTCACTTGCTAAAGTAGTAATCGATAATTCTCTATCTGAAAACGGCGAATGTCCATGTCCCTGCATTTCAATTGCAATTACTTTCCTGGTTTTTGACAGCTCAGGTATCAACGCTCCCCAATTCAGATCAATTGTAAAAAAAGCGCCATGCAGCAAAACCAAAGGCCTGCCCTCACCATAAACTTCGTAATAAACTTTAATGTTATTAACAGGGGCATAACCACTCCTGGAAGGTTTGATCTGTTGTCCGTGTGATGAAGACGCTATAAACATCATTGCAATCAGTAGTATTGCGCTAAGAGGACGATGTGTTTTGAATGAATTTTTCATAACGAGGGTTTAAATTTTAATCTATGATAATACAAGGCCATACCTTACTGGCCTCTTAGTTTTGAGCAAATTCCACAATCCATTCAATACCGTATTTGTCTCTAAAACAACCAAAATATGAACCCCAGCCACTGTCACCGATGGGCCCTTCTATTTGCCCTCCAGCCGAAAGCCCATTAAATAATTTATCTGCCTCCTGTTTACTTTCTGCACTTATTACAATTTTGCTTCTGTTCTCATTTTCGTTTGTCCTCCCCATAGCTGCGGGAACATCATTGGCCATCAACATACTGTTTTTACCGATGGGCAAAACAATGTGCATAATTTTATCTTCTTCATTTTTTGCAACGTTGAATTCAGGACCTGCAAGATCTTTGAAACGAATGACCTTAGTGAACTCTCCGCCAAATACTGATTTGTAAAAGGTAAATGCTTCTTCGGCATTTCCATTGAAGTTAATGTGAGGATTGATGAGTGCCATAATTTTATATTTTAAAGTTTTTTGAATTGTTACTTTCTTAATTTTTTGACTGCGTGTGGCGAATACCTTTTTCGCAGCTTTGTCAACGGTGAAAGCAAAATAGAAGAGCGCTTTTCATTTTTTCTGTTTTTTAAGTGTTTGTAATACTTTGTCTAATTGGTTGAACTGAGTTTCCAGGATACTCTTGAACTGTGCAATCCATTTATCGATCTCTTTCATTTTAGCGGCGTTAACGTGGTAATAAATTTCCCTTCCCCTTTGTTCCTGCTTCACCATTTCACACTCTGTGAGAATCCGGATGTGTTTTGAAACCGCCTGCCTGCTGGTATGGAATTCTTCAGCCATGGCATTGGGTGTCATGGCCTGTGCAGCCAGCAAAAGCAAAATCGCCCTGCGTGTAGGATCGGCAATAGCCTGAAAAACGTCACGTCTTGTTTCCATGATGTGTGTTTATTTGCAACTAAGTAGTTGCAATTATAATGCAATTACTTGGTTGCGCAAAATGAATCACGAAATTATTTTAGCCTAGAAGTTTAAATCCGTAGGGCGGGGTGCGGGCTATGTCAGGTGACTGCGATGCGTTCATAGTCGACCCGCATTTTTTTTGTTTTACGCCTCGTGGTAAAAACAATGCGTAACAGACTGTCAAGGAGAAAAAAAGAATAACCCTAAGAATTGCTGAGCAAGTCCGAGGGTTATTCAGTAGCGTACCGGGATTTTTCTTGAGGGGTGTTGAGGGATCTCATTTCCGCGATCGAGTAGTCCTTCCAAAGGCTCAACACCTTATCAGCGACATTGTCAAAGTATGCTTAGAACCGTCGTGAAGCGCGAGCGACAAACCGCCCGCATCGAGTGTCGGTCCTAAGAAGCGGCGCCGATCGGTAGGTGACGTAACGTTACCAATTAAACCGCAGAGGCCTGCAAACACAACAACGGGCAATGTCCGTTCGGTCCGCAATTCGACATTCGAAAATTTGAAATTGATCTTAGCACCCACCTACATTACGCGTCGCATAAATCACATTGCCGGAAACCGATAAGTTGAAAACATCCTTATCAATGGAAGGAAGCAGGAGCTTCCATGTCTTTCCATTGTCTGATGAACCAGAAATGCCGTTCTGGTGGCTGCAAAATAAATTTGCACCAACCTGCACAATATTAAAAACGTAAACAGGAAGTCCGTCATCAATAAATTGCCAGGTGATTCCGCCGTCGTGCGATGTTCGTACCCGAAATCTTCTTTCCGTAGACTCTGTTATAGCGGCAAACCCGCCATTGATTCGTTGTACATCCATACCGTGGTCACCTTCGTCTGTCACCAAATTCCAGTGGTCGCCATTATCCGTAGACCGCATGATGCCTTTCTGAGTTACAGCCATGAGTACACCACCTGATTCTGCCAGTTTCCTGACCCCCTTGGATCCTGCAAAGACCTGCTTCCAGGCTTTCTCAGCGTCAACGAATTTAAACAAGCCTGTGTTTGTTCCGATGAAAGCTGTGCCTTTGTCAGTTTCAAAAAATGTAAGTACGTCTTTGCGCTGAAAATTCTGATAGACAGGCAACCAATCTTTCTTTCCGTTTATCGCCTGCAAAACCTGCCCATCATTGTAGTTGAATGCCAACATCCCCGTCTTGCTGGGGAATATACCGACTCGATTGTCGGAAAGAATCTCTTTGCTCCAATTAGGAGCTGAGGAATTTCGTTTGTTGAAGAATAGCCCATCTCCAGCGCGTAAATAGAAGCCATCGTTAGTAGCAAAGCCTCCGCCTATCATGAAACCTTCCTGACCCGAATTGTCGGGAAGCCCTTCGGTAATGTCCTGCCACGTCCGTCCGCCATCAGCCGATTTGAAAACGATCTTAGCAGGTGTAATGCCAGCTGAATTCCGGTTGACACGACCGACTGGATCCGATGGCATAAGTTCTGATGCCTGATCTAATACCAGGAGAAATTGAAAGAATGCAAAAAAAACAAGACTGTATGTTCTCATGACTTTAATTGGATTGGTAAAATAATAACGTAAGAATATGGCCCTCACTACAGCACATGCCCATCACGTGGTATCGTGCGTTGTTTTATTCGTGAAGTACCCAAAGCTAAAGCTTCCTGCGAGTCCGGGAGGTAAAAAACTTGTTAAAGAATGTTAACGAAATGTAAAATTACAATTTTGCATTCGAATAATGTAGAATGCGCGATTGAATGCTTTTTTACACTTCCTTTTACAATTCATTTACAATTGACGGCAGGCAGTTCCGGCAATATCGTGTACGCTGTGACGGATAGTGAGTGCCGGAGGCTGGGCATGGTACTCCGTCTGCTTCGTCCGAAATTATTTGCTTAACGAGTAAGTCATCAACACATGGAATGGCTAATTAATTCGATGAATAATGTTGACCATTCCGGTTTGTCCGTCATAAGAAGGCATTACACTGGTTTGACCAACTTTATTTTTCTTTCCCCAACGGTACTGGTGGGTGAGGTACGCCAGATTTGTGGATAGTATACCAATACCAGCTCCTACTAAGACATCAGAAACCCAATGCCTGTTATTCATAACACGCATTGCCGCGACTCCGGTAGCCACTGTATAGGCTCCGATACTATACCCTATATTTTTATGACCATACTCTTTGGCCATAAAAGTTGCTGCTGCAAAAGCCTGCGCAGTGTGTCCCGAAGGGAAAGATGTTAATTCTTTAGTATCTGGTCTGGGTACTTTTGTTATTCGTTTCAAAGAAAATGTTAGGATCCCCATCATCATCTCAGACTTAATTAAAATGGCCGTACGATTAGCGAAATCATTTTTACCTTTTACGCCAAGCCAATTTAGCCCGTACACAGCCATAATAGGAGAATGTTGCAAGTAGTCATCAGCATGATGGCGGAAGTTGGGTATATATCTATTTCTTTCTTCCTGAACCTCATAATTATCATCATTATCATCGTCTAAAGTACACAATCCTGCTGCCGTAAATAGTACTGGTGCAATAACTGCCCGTCGGAATGCAACTGACTTTAGTGAGATTTTTTTAATGAAAAGATTCCTTTGAAACGTAGGAGGATCACTATTTAAGTAATCGGTTATTAAATGATGCGGTGCGTTAAAATGTGCTTTGTTCAGATTTAGACCTGGATCGTGAGTCATTTCCTGGTCGACAACTTCTCTTCTTACAGTCTGGGTGGTCGACTGGGCCTTTAGAGAAATTGTAATAAGCATGGTTAATGGCAGAATTGATAAAAGTGGTTTAAAAAATAGATACATGAGGACCGGGGGGTAAAATGGACTTTGTTTTAAGACAACTCAATTGCTATTTACCCCTAGCCACCTACATGCTGATCACGGTCAGCGTGCAGCTCTTCAGGGCCGCGCTCACCAATCCGTCTAACATTCCACGGCGCTACTACCAGTCCGGTTTCGAACTCCCCCGACCGAATCCGCACGGCACACTGATCAAAAAAGGCAGTTTTACTCCCCAAAACCGCCTTTTTTATTTTGGTCTGAATTTGGTAGTCCACGGTCCAGGATTTCAACCAATTTGTCATCAGCAATCCTTGAGTTTTTTTTATATGATCAGGAACTACATCAAAATCGCCCTCCGCACTATTTTCCGGAACAAGCTCACGGCCTTCATCAACATCGCCGGCCTCGCCTTTGCCATGGCCGCCGCACTGCTCATCTACTTATTCATCACCGACGAGATGAGCTACGACCGTTATCATTCCAAAATAGATCGCACCTACCGCGTAACCCGCGAGTTCCTGGACAACGAGGGTGCCGTCGATGGCCACTTTTCCGCCATCGCGCCTGCTTTCGGCCCCGCCCTTAAAAACGACTTCGGGCAGATCGAGGCCATGACCCGCACCTTGTCTTTATTGGACTTCGACATGGCCGTGGAAGAAAACGGTGAACGAACCCGGACCGCCCATGAAGAAAACGTCTTCCTGGCAGAGCCCGACGTGTTCAAGATATTCGACATCCCTGTCCTGAGCGGCAACCCTGTCAAAGACCTCGAACGTCCTTTCACCGTCATGCTCTCTGAGAAAACCGCACAAAAATATTTTTCCAGCACCGACGTCGTCGGTAAACGCCTCAAAGCCATCGCGGCCATGAAGATGGCGGCCACCGACAACTATGACCTGGAAGTAACCGGCGTCTACAAAGATTTCCCGGCACAGTCACACTGGCACCCTGATTTCCTCATGGCGTTCAGCACACTGAACGACAGCACCATTCTCGGCCGCGATGCACTCGAGAGCTATGGCGGCAATGCTTTTGATACGTACATCCTCCTGGAGGCCGGTGCCGATCCCCAAAAACTCGAAGCCGCCATGCCGGCGTTTATCGACAAGCATTTGGGCAACTATGCCCGCGCCAACTGGGGCACGTCGCCGGACTGGGTGGCTTCCAAAGGCAATAGGCTCCACGTACAGTCCGTGGCGGACATCCACCTTCACTCTCACCTCGACGATGAGATCGAGGTGAACGGCAACATCAACAATGTCTACATGATGGGGGTCATCGGCTTGTTCATCATCCTGATCGCTTGTTTCAATTTCATCAACCTCTCCACCGCCCGCGCCACCAAACGCGCCAAGGAAGTGGGCATGCGTAAAGTAGCCGGCGCGCTCAAAAGCCAGCTCATCGGCCAGTACCTCAGCGAGTCCGTGCTCATCGCATTGTTCGCCCTCGTATTGGCCTTAAGCCTCGCCACCGCTGCATTACCCTGGATGAACAGTTTCACCGGCAAGTCCATCAGTCTCGACATCACCAGTCACTGGCCTGTGTTCGCTGGCATGATTGTGTTCGCTTGCATCGTCGGTATTCTCGCCGGCGCCTATCCCGCATTCATCATTGCCGCCTTCAGACCCGCCGCCGCGCTCAAAGCCCAGCAAGCGCTTGTAAATGGAAAAGGAGGAATGCGCCGTGCGCTTGTCGTCACGCAGTTCGCCATCTCCATCGTCCTCCTCATCGCCACCGCCGTCACCACCCAACAGTTGGGCTATCTCAACACCCGTGACATTGGCTATGACAAAGACCAGATCATCACCCTGCGCGGCTACCCGGAGCTGGAGAGAAATTACGACGCCTTCTACAACGAGGTCACACAGTCCGCCGCCATACGCAACATCGGCCGCTCCTCACGCCTCCCCACGGGCAGATTGCTCGACTGGTGGGGCGGTGTGTCGGTCACTAAAGGCGACAGCCTCGTGGACACCGGCATCGTGCCCAAATCCCTGGCCATAGACTACGAGTTCTTCTCCACCTACGGCATTCCGCTTATCGCTGGTCGTTCCTTTTCACACGCCATCGCTTCAGATCATTCCGATGCCTCACCCGCCTTCGTCATCAATGAAACCGCCGCCCGCAGAATCGGCTGGAAATCTCTCGACGAAGGAATCGGAAAGGATTTCAAATACGGCGACAAGAAAGGAAAGCTCATCGGCGTCGTCAAAGATTTCAATTTTGAATCCCTCCACCAGGAGATCTTGCCCATGGTGTTCTTCATCGGCGACGGAAGCAACCAGAACCTTTCCGTCAACATCGACGACGCCCACTTCCAGCAAGGCATAGCCGACCTGGAAAAGAAATGGAAAGCTTTTCTCCCCCTGCATCCTTTCGAATACCAGGTCCTGAGCGATCGCTACCGCAGACTCTATGATGACGATCAGAAACAGAGCCAGCTCTTCACCCTCTTCTCCGGTATGGCCATCTTCATAGCCTGCTTAGGGCTGTTCGGCCTCGCCACCTTCAACACCCTGCAGCGCATCAAGGAGATCGGCATTCGCAAAGTGCTGGGGGCATCCGTGCCCAATATCCTGGGCCTGTTATCAAAAGAGATCATCACACTGATGCTGGTAGCAAGCTTCATTGCCTGGCCCGTGGCGTGGTACGTCATGAGCCAATGGCTGAGCTCCTTCGCCTATCACGTCGATATGAATGTGCTGGTCTATGTGCTGGCTGCGATCGCCGCCGTGGTGCTAGCCCTGCTCACCGTCAGCATCCAAACCCTCAAAGCCGCGCTCACCAACCCGTCCAACAGCCTGCGCTATGAATAGTCGTATGGTTGTCCTTGACAATGGCTTTTTCTTTTTAAGCTTCTTTTGTTGAATGAGCCGAAAAAGAGTCTTACTTGATCCGCAATATTTGAGCGGTCTCCTCAATCTCGTTTATAACGAGCGTAAGATTTTCAGAGCCTGGTTGTATTGTAAGCGTATGACGCGATTGAAGGCTATTTATTAAAAAAGTCAATTAATACTGGCGCCACCGCTTCAGCTTTGGGTTGATGCAGTTGACCTTTAAGTGTTTTGTGCTCAGCATTGGGCATGAGCCTTGCGAGTTGTTCAGTCGTGGTGTGCATAAAATCCATACCTTTTTCGCCCACCATTACCAGTGTCGGAATAGTAATGGTCTTAACGACATCGCGTGGAATGGTCCCGTCACCTAAAACCTGATAGTCGTAGCCAAGCGTAAAGTCAATCTTTTCAATAGTTCTCCATGCCGTACTTAATTTCATTTTTTCGAGCGCTTCCCTGGGAGTTCCAATCTCTGACAGAAAAAACGCAGCCGCATCACCGGGCTTGCCGTTTTTAATACGTTCATTCACGCCTTGTTTCTGCTTGTCGAAAGTTTTCTTGTCCTGACCGTAAGGGACCTCATAGATCGCCAGCTTCGATACTTTAGCCATTCCTAACCTTGCAGCTGCTTGCAGTGATAACGCCCCTCCGGAGGAGACACCATAAAGACCTGCCTGTCCACCAGCCTTGTCGATCAGCGCTTCAAGATCATCGATTTCTCGGGCGACAGTGTACGGTTGTTCATCTGTGCTTTCACCCCGACCGCGCCTGTCATAAATATAAACGGTAAAATGCTTTGAAAGCGTTTCGACCAGCAGCATGGGTTCTCCCGCAAATAGAGCGCGTGCTGATAAAGCACCGCTAACAATTATAATCACTGGACCCGTGCCACTTTTTTCAAAAGCGATCTTAGTGCCATCTTTGGAAGTAACGTAGTTCATAGGTTGTTCTGATTTGGATTTCGGAGCCTGCTGTTTGTTATCGCTGCTTATTGGCGTACCGGCACTGGTTTCTCCGGGGTCTCTGCGGCAGGAAACAGCTAGTACTACGATGATGGCACATACGGTTTTTATGAAATTGAACCTGTTCATAAATTTGACGCTGTCAGGCCATTGTTTTAGTTGTGATTAAAATGCCACGTCCTGCACCTTACCCTATTTATCAATTCTTATACCTGCATCTGTATTCAATGGGAGTAAGGCAGGAACCTTTTTGAAAATATCCCTGAATGCTAAACCTTTATTTTTAAGTTGTGGGGTGCAATCTTCGGAATGAAATGCAGCTGGATTTTCATTTCCCGGAGAAGCATATTGATACGTTACCGGCTTCCTTTTTTGTGAAGTACCAGGTTCAAAAGATTGTTACAAACACAGCCGTTAAAATCGGACAGTACGCATCAGGCTGCAACGGTTGCCGTAGTGGCAGCGCGATGTTGCCTTCATTACCCAATTAGGGGATTAATCACACAAATGAGAAGTATTCCAGGCCAGTTTTTTTTGACGAATGAAATTGGTACAGTATTACTGTAGATAAGCGGCATGAATCCAATTAAAGTTATCGGAGCACGTCAGAATAACCTCAAGAATATTTCGCTGGAAATACCTAAGAACAGGATCACTGTCTTTACAGGCGTTTCGGGATCAGGTAAGTCGTCCCTTGTATTTGAAACAATTGGTGCGGAAGCGCAGCGACAAATCAATGAAACACAAAGCAGTTTTGTAAGAAATCGCCTTGCGCAATTAGGCGTACCGGATGTAGATAAGATCGAGCACTTGAATGTCCCGGTTATCATTAATCAAAAGCGATTAGGTGGAAATGCGCGATCCACGGTAGGAACGGCCACTGATGTTTATGCATCGCTGCGATTGCTGTTCTCGCGGATGGGAAAACCTTTTGTGGGATATTCATTTGTTTTCTCATTCAATCATCCTCAAGGCATGTGCCCGAGATGTCAGGGTCTTGGATATGTCAGTGCTATCGATGTGGAAGCATTGATCGATAAAACGAAATCGCTTAACGAGGGGGCGATTTTATTTCCAACATTCCAACCTGGAGGTTTTCGCTGGTCACGCTATACAAACTCAGGTTATTTCAATAATGACAAAAAGTTAAGGGACTACACCAGGAAAGAGTGGGAGCTGCTACTTCATGCGGAAGAACATAGGCCTGTGAAACCGTCTCGTGAGTGGGGAAAGACGATGATGTATCAGGGAATTATACCACGGATACAAAATGACATCCTCCGAAAGGATTCAACAGAGCATGGCAAACGCAAAAAGGATTTGGAGAAAATTCTGATTACCGATGTTTGCCCGGAATGTAAAGGCAAGAGATTAAATAAAAAGATTCTTAGTAACAAGATCAACGGTAAGAGCATCGCGGATTGTTCAGCCTTGCCAATTGATGAATTGCTTTCATTTGTTAAATCGCTGAAATCATCTTCGCTTGAAACGGTTCTGCAAGAGCTTGAAAAGAAATTGCAAAATCTGGTAACGATCGGACTTCAGTATCTGACATTAGACAGAGCGACAAACACTTTGTCAGGAGGGGAATCTCAACGCATTAAAATGGTTCGGCATCTGGGAAACAGTCTGGAAAACCTGTTATACATTTTTGATGAGCCCAGCATTGGATTACATCCAAAGGATCTTGATAACATTTCAAGAATCATTCGGGATATTGCTAACAAAGGCAATACGGTTTTAATTGTTGAGCACGATCCCGACCTGATTCGTATTGCGAATCATGTTGTTGATATGGGGCCGCTTTCCGGAAGCGGTGGTGGTCAAATCGTTTATCAAGGTGAATTTGAAGGATTACGTAAGTCAGGTGGAAAGACAGGGGAATACTTTTCGCGCGGAAGAATGTTCAATACGAATCCTCGACCTGCGCAGGAACTTGTAAAGATAAAAAATGCCAGGCTTTATAACCTCCAAAATATTTCAGTATCGATTCCAAAGAACATGCTCACAGTTGTAACTGGAGTTGCAGGTTCAGGCAAAAGCACACTGATTAGCAAGGTATTGCCGATACAACATCCTGAAGTCAGAATTATTGATCAGTCCTCGATAGGCGGGAGCATTCGTTCAAACCTGTTAACCTATCTGGATATTTCAGATCAGATCCGGAATATGTTTGCCCGGGAAAATAAAGTGACCAATCGTTTCTTCAGCAACAATAGTGAAGGGGCATGTCCAAATTGTAGCGGACAGGGTATTGAGAGGATAGATCTCGCATTTATGGAAGACATTGAGCAGCCGTGTGAGGTATGCATGGGCAGTGGATTTAATCCGGACGTGCTAAAGTATACTTATAACGGGAAAACAATCGTGGATGTATTAAATCTTTCTACGAATGAGGCTCGGGAATTTTTTGACGGACACGAGTTTGTTAAAAATTTTGACCTCTTAACGGAACTCGGTATGGACTACCTCAAACTAGGTCAAAGGCTTAACACGTTCTCTGGTGGCGAACGTCAGCGTTTGAAGTTGACCCGTGAGCTTTCAACCGCCCACGAGATCCTGGTGCTTGATGAACCAAGCACTGGTTTACATCCATCGGATACCAATAAGTTGATGAACGTACTGCAGCATCTTGTCGAAAAGAAGAATACACTTATTGTCATCGAACATAACCTGGACATCATTAGTCAGGCAGATTGGATTATTGATATCGGTCCGGGGGCAGGGAAGTATGGCGGACAGTTAATGTTTGAAGGTACTGTTCAGAGTCTTCTTAAAAGCGAAAGGTCTGAAACTGCTACTTACTTGCGCAAGCATTTGCAGGGTTAATCATTCGAGGATGGAGATAGGAGGTCTTACTTCATAGTCAATGACAGAATGAGCGTCCGGATCATTAAGAAGGATGAGAATGATCTTTTATCGATTTAGTCCTGCATCCCCATAACATTCAATACTTTCAAATTCGATTTAACTAAAGTGACTTTAAATCACTTCCCGATGCAATATGTGAACTTCATTATTAGCCAGCGTGTTAGCTGACTCGAGTAACAAAATGGTAACGAAAAATGCCTGACCATCACTCAACAACTCTAAAGAAACCTAAATGAAGTTTTGAGCTTCTGTTACTCGGAAGCAAAGGTAAGGGGAGTGGGGGAGTTGAACAAAATTTAGAGGAGTTGATTGACCTGACTCACTTGATCAGTTGGAGTTCCAGCAGCCATTTCTTGATTTTGATTTGTGCCTGCTTTTCTTTTTCGCCCTTCATTACAAATAAAATTCCATCGCGTTCTTTGCCGCCTTCGATCTTAAATGGTTCTAGTACTTTACTACTCTTCGATAGCTTCTTAATTGTTTCCACACTGGTGCCCAATCCATAGCCAGCATTCGTGTTGAACGGAACAATCGTTTTGTTTCGCAGGTCATGGTTAGTTAAAAAGCTTTTCATCGGTGGAGGA
Source organism: Chryseosolibacter histidinae (assembly GCF_018598225.1). Lineage (GTDB taxonomy): Bacteria > Bacteroidota > Bacteroidia > Cytophagales > Cyclobacteriaceae > Chryseosolibacter > Chryseosolibacter histidini. The sequence continues at coordinate 470,713 of NZ_JAHESF010000001.1, forward strand.
AGTTGCATGTCCCATGTAGGATAGCCGATAAATATTGTATTGTATCTGCCGATGTCGTAAACCTTGGTTGGCAACTCAGGCAGGTATCCTGTTTCATTCTCGTTAGATACCTGGTCGACAGTTTTTTTATAGTCTTCCGGATAAGGTTTGGCGAGTTCAAGCAATAACAGGTCACCGCCCAGTTCCTTCTGGATCATTTGGGCAATGGCCTTTGTATTATTTGTGCGCGATAAATAAACAATCAGTGTTTGCTCCTTCGAACGAATGATTCGGGCAAAGAGTGAGCCTGTCGTTGTGGTCAACAGGCTCAATGCAAAAATACGCTTTACAAACTCCGAACGCTTCATTACATCCGCTGAGGACTTGTTTCAATATCCTTTGCGAAAGGCTGATTGTAGTAGCGCTTGCCAGTTGCTTTGTACAACGCATTCGCCACGGCAGCAAAGACAGGAGGGAAGAGAGGCTCACCAAGTCCCGTGGGATCTTCCTCGTTTTTCACGAAATGAACTTCGATATTTTTCGGAGTTTCCTTTTGACGAATCATTCTGTACTGATGGAAATTATTCTTGTCTGGAACGCCTTCCTTGAAAGTCATTTCTCCGAACAGGGCATTACCGATTCCATCAACGATTCCACCTTCACCCATATTTTTCGCAGCATCGGGATTAACAACAATACCGCAATCAACCGCTGCAAATACATTCTCGATGACGGGATTATTTCCGCTGAGTTTGAGATCCACAACTTCAGCCACATAAGTATTGTGGCAGAAGTATGCGGCTACACCACGACTGACGTTTGCTGGTTTTTGATTCCAGTTTGATTTTTCTCTTACAAGCTTCAAAACTCCAGCATACCGGTCAGGATCATAGTCATTGTTTTCACCAACAGGTTTTGTTTTCGCCCTTTCTAAAAGTTCAAGTCTGAAATCAATCGGATCTTTACCAACTAATTCGGCAAGCTCATCTAAAAATGATTGTTCGGCAGCTGCGTTGAAGTTAGAACGTGGAGCGCGAAATGCCCCGATTGTTATGTTTGATGGAATTGCCCAACCTTCCGCAAGATAATTGTCAACAGCTCCTGCGGGAAAACGATTCGCGTGGATGGGATGCTCTGGTATTCCACCACCACTAACATGGAAGCCGATCAGGTTGTTGTCTTTGTCGAGTGCAGCGCGATATGTTGCAGTGTATGCAGGGCGATAGATTCCATATGTCATGTCATCTTCTCGTGTGTAGATCAGTTTGATCGGTGCTTTGACTTGTTGCGAAATAACAGCAGCTTCGACAAGGTGATGGCCATAAGCGCGCACACCAAAACCTCCGCCCATTCGCGCGAGCTTGATATGTATTTTTTCTTTTGGAAGACCGAGGCGCGCAGCGAGTGTGTCGGTAATAAATCCGGGAGCCTGGATTGGACCATAGATTTCGCACTTGTCAGCAGTGACGTTCGCAAAACAATTTGCAGGCTCCATCGTATTGTGAGCAAGGTGAGGAGCGGAGTATGTTCTTTCCAACACCTTCGCAGCATTCTTAAAAGCAGCCTCGGGATTTCCGTCTTTACGAAGAATGTCGCCTTTACCCTTTGAAGCCTTTTCCATTTCTACCCGATGCCCATCTGAGCTCTCCAATCCTTTCGGCATAACAGCCGTTACTTTTCCGAGCCTATGGTGCTGCATGGTCATTGAATATTCAGGCATCAGCTCAAACTCCAATTTCAATGCTTTCTTAGCATTCATCACTTCCCATGTAGTATTTCCAACTATGACTCCTAATTCAAGAAAGCTTGTTGTATCAAAACCGTTTCGCTCGTAATCTTCCGTGAGCGTCTTGATCGTAAACGCGTCTTTGATCCCAGGCATTGACTTTACTGAAGAAGCATCAAGTGATTTTATCATCATCCCAAACGGAGGATGTACGATCATGGCGATTAACATTCCTTCCTCTTTGTGATCAATTCCAAAGAGTGGTTTTCCAGTCACGATATTCTTACCCTCAACATTCAGCTTAGAGTTACCGATAATTTTAAAATCGCTAATCTTCTTAATTGCAACTTCAGTTGGAACAGGTATCGTTGCAGCAATTGAAGCCATCTCTCCATATCCCGCTTTCTTGCCTGATCCTTTGTGATGGAGAACGCCACCCTCAGTTGTAATTTCGTTTGCGGGAACATTCCACTGTTTTGCAGATGCCTCGATTAGCATGTGACGCGCAGTTGCTCCTGCTGTACGCAATGGTTTCCATCCTTGACGAATACCTTGACTGCCCCCAGTGAATTGTCTGTCGTATCGTTCCGGGTAGAAATCGGCTTGCTGCACTATTACATTTTTCCAATCGACATCAAGTTCTTCTGCAAGGATCATCGGCATCGATGTCTTTACATTCGATCCGAATTCAGGATTTGGTGACATCAATGTGACTACACCGTTGTTGCCGATCTTGATATAGTTATTGAGGTCAAACCATTCGTCAGGCATTGTTAGTAGCTCCTCGTCTTTTGGTTTGCAACCTGCGAGCCAGCTAAAGCTTAACATTAGTCCACCACCTGCCAATGCAGAGGCTTTCAGGAATGATCTTCTGTTTATGGTTGTCTTTGCTTGTGCCATAGTGAAAAAGTTTTGTTAGGCGTTAGCAGCGGTCTTGATGGCAGCTTTGATTCTTAAATATGTTGCACAACGGCAGATGTTGCCATTCATCGCATTCTCTATTTCATCATCGCTCGGAGTTGGTTTGCTCTTCAACAGAGCCGCAGCACTCATGATCTGACCAGCCTGGCAATAACCACACTGAGCAACATCGTGCTCAAGCCACGCTTTCTGCACGGGATGATCACCATCTTCAGAAAGTCCTTCTATGGTAACGATCTCTTTATTTTCAACAGATGACACTGGTAGAATACACGAACGTGTGGCATTTCCATCCACGTGAATTGTACATGCACCGCATTGGGCCATACCGCATCCGAACTTTGTTCCTACAAGATTCAAATGGTCGCGTAACACCCAGAGAACAGGTGTCTTCGGATCAATATCAAGGGTCTGTTTCTTGCCGTTGATGTTTAGATTTATTGCCGCCATATATTCTTTTTAGTGCTTATAATTTAAGAATAAACTAAGTCATTATGCCTTACGAAAATCAAACAATACGTACGACATCATTTCTTTGTCTGCTCAGCCTGTGCGCCTGTATATCGATCACCAACAATTTTTATCATGGACACTTCTTCCGTTAACTGCTTCAATTCTTCTGGTGTAAACTCGAAATCCGCGGACCATAAATTTTCTTGAAGATGTGCAAGCTTTGTCGTACCAGGTATAGGAACAATAAATGGCTTCTGAGCGAGCAGCCATGCTAAAGCCACTTGTGCCGGAGTTAATCCGTGGTGATTTCCGAATGAAGCAAGCGTATCAATCATTATCCAATTCGCTTTGATCGCATCTGGCTGATACCTTGGGAGGGTTGGGCGATTGTCGTTTGACGCGTTGTATTTTGTATTCTCATTGATGTAACCCGACAGAAACGCACGGCTCAACGGACTGTATGGTACGAATCCGATACCGAGCTCTTCACAGACGGGAATCACATCTTTCTCCGGTTCGCGCGTCATAAGGGAGTATTCACTTTGCAGCGCAGTTACAGGTTGTACTGCATGAGCCTTTCGGATGTTGTCGGCTCCGGCTTCACTCAAACCAAAATGCTTTACCTTTCCTTCTTTGATTAGTTGCTGCACTGTGCCTGCGACTTCCTCGATTGGTACATTTGGATCAACACGATGCTGGTACAGTAGGTCTATGTAGTCCGTCCTAAGACTCTTTAACGAGTTCTCTACAACTTTTTTGATCTGCTCCGGTTTACTATTCAGTCCAGACAATTGATTGTTCTGAATGTTGAATCCAAACTTGGTGCAGACTTGAATCTGTTTCCTAACAGGTTGCAATGCTTCTCCAACCAACACCTCATTTGTATATGGTCCATAGGCTTCAGCAGTATCAAAGAGATTCACACCCATGTCGACTGCCTTTCGAATTAAGGTGATCATGTGCTTCTTCTCGGGGATAAAGCTGCGATGGTAACTCATTCCCATACACCCAAGGCCCAAAGTAGAAACTTTCATCGCCCATTTTCCAGAACCTAAAGTTCGCTCCTTTGTGGCCGGAGCTGGTGAATGGTTTTGTTTACTTGAGTCATTCGCAGCTGATCCTGCCAACGAAGGCGCAGCTAGCAATGCAGCACTAATTGTAGCGCCTGCTTTTAGAAATCCTCTACGATCTGTCTTAGATCTGGTCTGATCATTTTCGCGATCATGTTTGAAAGAAGTATCAGCCATAATTTATAAGTTTTGGTTTGGAAATATTAAGGTTTACTGATGCCTAGGTTGGCATTTATGTGCAGTTCGGGATTGTCGATGATGCTGGCAACAAATGAAGCAATGCTCTTGCGCGAAATTGCGCTTCCCGTTTCCGGTTCACCCTTATGAGTGATGGCATAATCAACTTCATTAGAACTCGTGAACCAATCGGGACGGAGGATAGTATAATCCAGCCCAGATGCCTCTATAACGTCAGCAAGTTTCCGGTAAGGAACTAAGACTGGTTTTAATGGCTGTTCATAAATTCCAATCGAACTGATAGCAATAATTCTTTTGACACTACATTCCTTCATTGCCTTGACAATATTGTTAGCCATGGCCTCAAGGTTGCCAGCGAGATTCACGTAAACTATATCATTGCCGTTAATCGCGTTCTTGACATTGTCATACTTCATCGCATCACCCTCAACCACATTGTGATCTTTCGCGAACTTCGGAGACAGTCGTGACTTATTTCTTACGAACAAGGTCAGCTCTGCGCCTTTGATGGCTTCGATAACGTAAGAAGCAAGGCTTCCTGATGCTCCGATAATTATTACTTTTTTCATTTTTCGTTAAGAGGTTAAAAAGTAGAAGCCACTGAGTTGAGCGCAATCCACTGGCTATTTCGTTTTTCAAGTTTTACCTTTTGTTGTAGACGCCAGGTATTTCTTGAACCCCAGATTCGCGCATCTACCACGTGGTGTAATGTCGCCACTGCTTCGTTTCCACTGATCTTAATTTCTTGTTTTACCTTTTTTGCGGAATAGTACTTCATGCCTTCACTTTCGATCTCGGATAGCCATTCGTTTCTGCTTTGCACGTATCCTGTCATGTGTGTAAGCGTAAAGTCTTTATCGAGCACAGAATTCAGACCATCAAGATTCTTTTCGATCATGTAATGAATTATTTTATCCGTTACCACTATTATTTGATCTTCCTCTTGTGTCATTTGAAGTTTTTCACCTGATATATTTTGAGCATGATTGGGATTCATAATCATGATTGACAATGCAATCAGAATAAATGTTTTCATCGTACTGAATTTTACCAGCTCGTCCTACTTCGGAGCTAATTCACCATACCAATAAGCTGCGGTCACACCTCCGTCCATAAGGAAGTCGCTACCTGTAATAAATGCGCCATCGTTGCCCATCAAAAGTGCTGCAACATTGCCGACTTCATCTGGAGTACCCGCACGTTTTGCCGAAGACATTTCTATCATCTTTCGGTAGCCTTCTCCACGAGGGCCGGTCAATTCATCATTCGCCAGCGGTGTAATTATTATACCTGGGCTAATGGCATTTACTCGTGCTCCGCGCTTACCTCATCGGACTGCTTCTGCCATCACTCTCAAGGCATTGCCTCTCTTTGCCAATTGATAGGCGTGAAGCGAGTCTTTCACTTGATCAAGTTGAACAAATGGAAGCTCAAGAAGATCTTCGGCCGGTGTTGTTGCCAACGCCTTATTTTGTTCAACAGTAAGCGGTGGAAGACGATGTCCGGATTGTGACGATATAACAATGGCAGATCCGCCATTTGCAATTACATCTCCGAATTGTTCTAATATCAAAGCCGTTCCGTAGAGGTCAACTTTCAAAATAGTTTCAGGTGATGCTTGAGATGGAGAAACTCCGGCTGCATGAATTACACCAAACACTTCTCCAAGAGATGTAGCCTTTTCACGCAAAGCCAGGACTGACTAACGGTTTGAAACATCCACCACACTGGCTGTAACTCTAAATCCGGCATCATATAATGTCTTCGCTGCTGCTTCTGCATTTTCCTTTCGCAGATCAGCGATTAGAATTTGCTTGCCAGCGCCAACCCTTCGCGCTATTGCCTGTCCAATAGATCCAGCTCCGATGAGAACAATGACCTGTTCCATGCTATTTTTTCAAAGGTGACATGTCGATAACAAAACGATATTTCACATCTCCTTTTTCAAGGCGGACAAATGCTTCGTTAACTTGATCGGGATTGATTAATTCAATCTCGGCTGTGATGTTGTGCTTGGCGCAGAAATCAAGCATTTCCTGTGTTTCTGCAATGCCACCAATGTTCGACCCTGAGAAACTTCTACGGCCTACAACAACGCTGAATGCTCCGATCTCAAGTGGTTGTGGCGGTAAACCAACAAGCACCACGCTTCCATCATGACGAAGGAGATTCAAGTATGTATTTACATCATGCTTTGCTGAGACTGTGTCGAGAATGAAATGCAAGCTCCGAGCATACTTCTGCATTTGATCTGCATCGGTTGACAAAACTGCCTCGTCTGCTCCGAGTCGTTTGGCATCTTCTACTTTAGACGCAGAAGTTGTAAAGACAACAACATGCGCACCCATTGCCTTAGCAATTTTAATCGCGAGATGTCCGAGACCACCAATTCCAAGAATCCCGACTTTTTTGCCCGGACCTGCTTTCCAATGTTTCAATGGTGAATAGACGGTGATGCCCGCGCATAGTAGGGGAGCCGCACCCGCGAGATCAAGTTTCTCTGGCATGTGCAGAACATAATCTTCGTTCGTTACGATGCTCTCAGAAAATCCCCCATAGGTTGCGACACCAAGATGTTTATCGAGGGAATTAAATGAATATGTAACGCCTTCGTCACAGAACTGTTGGATATCGTCTTTACAGTATTCACATTTTCCACATGAGTCCACAATGCATCCAACTGCTGCAAGATCTCCTACTTTGAATTTTGTAACCATATTTCCAACACGAGTGACGCGACCAACGATTTCATGACCGGGTACGATCGGAAACATTGTACCACCAAAATCATTTTTGATCTGGTGTAAATCAGAGTGACAAATACCACAGAACAAAATTTCCATCTCAACGTCATTAGGTAAAACCTCTCTTCGAGGAATGCTCATTTTGCCAAGTGGCTTTTTTTCGGACTCGGTTCCAATAGCTTTAACGTTTCTGGTATTGATAGTTACTTTCCCTGCTAATGCTGCTGTTTGTACTTCCATGTTTTCTATTGTTTATGTTTATCGGCCTACGCGTTGTTGAAGATGCTGTGGATAACGCGCTCCCTGTACCTCGATTCCTGAAAAGGCTTCTTTAATTTCTTTCAGGTCGTCATTTGTTAGCGTAAGTTGTTCTGCTCGAAGATTTTCTTCGAGACGATTAATTTTCGTTGTACCAGGAATCGGTACGATCCATGGCTTTTGTGCGAGCACCCATGCAAGAGCGACTTGTGCAGGTGTTGCATTTTCGCTTTTCGAGAACTCGGTGATTTTTTCGACCACAACCTGGTTTGCTTTTCGATTTTCTTCGGCAAATCGCGGAACGACATTGCGAAAATCTGTTTTGTCGAATTTCGTGTGAGCATTAATAGCACCTGTAAGAAATCCTTTTCCAAGGGGACTGAACGGAACGAATCCGATCCCGAGTTCCTCAAGTAATGGAAGGATTTCTTTTTCAGGCTCTCGCCACCAGAGTGAGAACTCGCTTTGAAGAGCAGCCACTGGTTGCACTGCATGTGCTTTTCTGATACTCTCAACCCCAGCTTCGGACATGCCAAAATATTTTACCTTTCCTGCTGCGATAAGTTCCTTCACAGTTCCAGCCACATCTTCCATGGGCACTGTTGGATCAACCCGGTGCTGGTACAATAGATCGATGCGGTCTGTTCTTAATCGTTTAAGTGCCGCATCTGTCATTGCACGAATGTTGTCCGGCTTGCTATTCAATCCGAGATCTGTTTTTCCCTTTTCAAATCCGAATTTGGTTGCAATCACCACTTCATCTCTGAAAGGAGCGAGCGCTTCACCAACAACTTCTTCGTTCTTGTAGGGGCCATATGCTTCTGCTGTATCAAAGAAGGTCACGCCTAATTCAAAAGCTTTTCTGATTAGTTTGATGGCGTCTTCCTTATTGGTTTCGGGGCCATATCCGAAGTTCAGGCCCATACATCCAAGCCCTAGCGCAGATACTTCAAGACCACTTTTACCTAATTTTCTTTTTTTCATTTTCTGATGTTTATGTTAATCGCAGCTCATTTGTAAATTCACCAACTCCCATCAAGCTTGTCAAAGCTGCCGCTTGTCTTCCAGTTGAACTTGTCTAGCAAGAGTTCTTTGATTTCCTTTTCGATAGACTCTAACAGCAGTGTTTTCATAGTTTTGAGTTACGAGAAAAGTGTTATTAGCCAATTATCAGGACAATTGAAGTGCCTCTGTCAATAAACATGGTCGGTGATCTGACAACACGTTAACTGACCATTCTTTCAGGAATGGCAATCAATTGCCCTATTTTTGATACAAAGGTGGGGTGGAAATTGACCTGACTACTAACTCATTTCAAATAGGGACCTACGAAAATCAAACATTCCGAAACCCGGTTGGGCTAGCGCCAGTATGCTTTTTAAAGAAGTTATTGAAATGAGTCGGTTCAGTAAAACCGAGTGCATACGCTATTTCTGCAACACCCCACTTGCTATGTCGAAGCAGGATCTTTGCTTCCTGAACTAGTCGTTCAGCTATGACTTGCGTGGTGGTCTTTTGCAAGGTGTCTTTGACAGAACGGTTCAGATGATTCACATGGACGTTGAGTTGATCCGCGTATCCCGAAGCTGTACGAAGTTGTATCGATGGATGCTGATCATCGATTGGAAATTGTCTTTCCAACAATTCAATAAAGAGGGCAGAGATACGCTGTGATGCATTAGGTGCTTGCTTCTCCTGCTCAATCGGAGGTTGTAGCCTCATCCCGAAATGAATCAATTCCGAGATATGATTGCGGATGATGTCGTACTTGTATTTGTAGTCGGTGTTGAATTCTTTTTCAATGCGATTAAAGATGTCGCTCACGATTTCGACTTGCTCATCAGAAAGTTCGAAGATATGTTTCCCATTCGGTTGAAATACCTCGTACTGAGTAAGCTGTCCATATTGATGAAAGAGCTGTTGATTGAAGATACAGTAAACGCCCTCGCGGATCTTATCCAAGTGTTCCCATTTGTATGGAATCTGTGGATTGGAGAACGAAAGGCCCTGCTTCTTGATTGCGACCGTACGGTCAGCGAAGTGAACTTCACTTTGACCCTTAACCAGCATTATCTTATAAAAGTCGCGTCTGTGGTAAGGGATATTTGTAGGTCTCCCTTCAATAAATGGCTCAAGCCGGAACAGGTTAAAATGACCAATCTCGGCTGTAAAGGTTCCAGGCACCTCTGCAAACTTCCTTTTATAGAATTCCTGTAATGTTTCCGCTTTTTCCATCGATATACAAAGATACAAAACCTAGCCACCTTGCTTGATCAAGCGACAGCTATAGTCTGTTCTCGTTTTGCCTACAAAGGAAAATCAAGTGCAAGAAATTGTGTGTACTGATTTCAAATAGAGACCTACGAAAATCAAACATCTGTCGATTCAAGATCAGTCCGGGACACGACATCCTAGGGAAAAGAAGTTCAATCAATCAGCTTGCATTGATATTATTGTAACTACCTGATTACCAACTACTTACCGATGCAAAACTTCGAAAAGATATTCGCCAGCAGATCTTCGGTTGTGATATTTCCAGTGATCTCTCCAAGGTAATGCAGGGCCTGGCGGATGTCCATAGCCAGGAAATCACCAGTGATACCGTTGTCCATGCCGTCGAGCACACGGGTAAGCGCATCGTAGGTCTGAGTCAGGTTCTGGTAATGGCGCAGGTTGGTCACCATCACGTCGCCACTTTTAACTGACTTCACCTGGAAACGGGAGAGAATGGTGTTCTTCAGTTCCTGGATGTTGGTCTTGCCTGCCGCGGAAATGAAAATAAAATCTTTGGCTCTCAACTTTTCAACAAGACCGGCGTTGGCTTTGTCGAGCTTGTTGCCCACTTTAATGTGTGGGATGCCCCGCGCCGTCAGGTGTTGTTCTTCTTC